>JAPZUF010000023.1 GCA_027533395.1 Cyclobacteriaceae bacterium | reverse complement strand
CTTGATTTCTGTTTTGCGCTCTCTGCCCTTTCCATATTTATCTAATAAATTCTGATAGTATGCAATGGCATATTCAACTAAATGTTTTAAGTGATGTTGGGTTTCTTTCAATTGCTTTTCTAAATCGCGTAGCAAATCATCTGCTTTAAAACTATCGTATTTAGAAATGCGCTTGATTTTAATTTCTGTTAAACGAAGAATGTCATCACGCGTGATTTCTCTGTAGAATTGTTTTTTATAAGGTTTTAATCCTTTATCGATTACCGTGATTACTTCTTCAAACGTTTCGCAGTCTTCGATGTTTCGGTAAATTCTTTTTTCAATAAAGATTTTCTCTAAAGATGAGAAAAGAATTTTCTCCATCAATTCTGCTTTCTTTATCTCTAACTCTTGCTTGAGCAATTGCACAGTTTGTTCTGTGTTATACTTCAGCATTTCGTTAACAGGAAGGAAAGTAGGTTTATCTGCAACAATTACACAAGCATTAGGAGAAATAGAAATTTCGCAATCGGTAAACGCATACAAAGCTTCGAGTGCCACTTCTGGCGATTGACCGGCCTGCAGGTGAACTTGAATTTCTACATCTTGTGCTGTGTTATCAATGACTTGTTTTACTTTTATTTGTCCTTTCTCACTGGCTTTCACAATCGACTCCATTAAAGAAGTAGTGGTTGTAGAAAAAGGAATCTCTCTAATGATTAATGTTTTCTTATCAGCGATTTCAATTTTGGCACGGACTTTAATTTTACCTCCGCGCAAACCTTGGTTATATTCAGAAAAATCTGCGATACCTCCTGTAGGGAAATCAGGATAAATTTTTGGTTTCTTATCTTTTAAAACATCGATAGATGCTTTGATGAGTTCGCAGAAATTGTGTGGTAATATTTTGGTAGATAAACCTACAGCAATACCTTCTACACCTTGTGCTAACAATAATGGAAATTTAACGGGAAGGGTTACCGGTTCTTTCTTTCTTCCATCGTACGATAATTGCCACTCAGTTGTTTGTGGATTATAAACAACATCCAGTGCAAATTTCGATAACCTTGCTTCTATATAACGAGGGGCCGCTGCGCCATCACCAGTTCTTACATCGCCCCAATTACCTTGTGTTTCAATTAATAAATCTTTTTGTCCGATGTTAACAATGGCTTCGCCAATAGCAGCATCACCATGTGGGTGGTATTGCATGGTGTTACCAATCACGTTTGCCACTTTATTGAAGCGACCATCATCCATTTCTTTTAAGGAATGCATGATCCTGCGTTGCACCGGTTTTAAACCATCTTCTATGCGCGGAACGGCACGTTCCAAAATAACGTAAGAAGCATAATCTAAAAACCAATTCTGATACAAGCCATCGATAGCAATTGAATGTGGCTCTGAACTTGTGCTGAGGTTTTCTTCTATTTGTGGTTTATAAGGTTTTTCAGTTTTCTTTTTGCTCATACTACAATGCGTAAGAAAAGATAGGATTTAGATTAAACTGTTTCTGCTTCTTGTTTTTCTTCCAGTTCTGTTTCAACTTTATCGAGTTCGATGCGGAGGTTATCGATGATAAAGTCTTGGCGGTCGGGCGTGTTTTTACCCATGTAAAACTCAAGAATTTTTTGCAGGTGGCTGTCTTTGTGTAACAACACAGGTTGTAAGCGAATATTTTCTCCAATAAATTTTCCGAATTCATCGGGTGAAATTTCACCTAAACCTTTGAAGCGTGTAATCTCCGGCTTCGCGCCTAATTGTTTCATCGCTTGTTGTTTTTCTTCTTCGCTGTAACAATAAATGGTTTCTTTTTTATTGCGAACGCGGAATAAAGGTGTTTCTAAAATGAATACATGTCCTGCCTTTACTAAATCCGGAAAGAATTGTAAGAAGAAAGTCATAAGCAACAAACGAATGTGCATGCCATCCACATCGGCATCTGTTGCAATGATTACTTTATCGTAGCGTAAACCTTCGAGGCCATCTTCAATATTTAAGGCGTGTTGTAATAAGTTGAACTCCTCATTTTCATACACCACTTTTTTAGTTAAACCGTAACAGTTTAAAGGTTTACCGCGTAAGCTGAATACCGCTTGCAGTTCTACGTTCCTGGACTTGGTAATCGAACCACTCGCAGAATCACCCTCGGTAATGAAGATCATCGAATCTTGTCCTTTCTCATTTTTTTCATCGAGGTGGTAGCGACAATCTCTTAATTTTTTATTGTGTAAGTTAGCTTTCTTGGCTCTTTCGTTGGCCAGTTTTTTAATACCTGCAATTTCTTTTCGCTCGCGTTCCGATTGCATGATGCGTTTCAATAAAGCATCAGCGGTTGTCGGATTTTTATGTAAATAGATTTCTAATTCTTTCGAAACAAAATCGCCCACAAAACTCTTCATGCTTACGCCACCTTCGGGAGCAGTAGTAAGGGAACCCAACTTCGTTTTAGTTTGCGATTCGAAAACCGGTTCTTGCACGCGAACGGCTATCGCGCCAATAATAGAGGCACGGATATCAGAAGCATCAAAATCTTTTTTGTAGAAATCGCGCACGGCCTTTACCACACCTTCGCGGAAGGCAGCAAGATGCGTTCCACCTTGTGTTGTATTTTGTCCGTTTACAAATGAATAATATTCTTCTCCATATTGATTGCCATGGGTGAGTGCAATCTCAATATCATTTCCTTTAAAGTGGATGATGGGATAGCGTATTTCTTCAGGATTGGTTTTTTGTCTTAACAAATCAAGTAAACCATCTTTCGAAAAGAATTTATTGCCATTATAATTGATGGTTAATCCTGCATTCAGAAAAGCATAATTCCACATCAAATCATCCAAATATTCGGGGATGAAATGATAATGTTTGAACATGGTATTGTCCGGTTCAAACTCAACTAAGGTTCCGTTTTTCTCATCCGTTTTAGAAGGTTTGGGATCGCTCACCAAAACTCCTTTTTTAAATTCAGCAACTTTGCTTTGTCCATCGCGAAATGCCTGCACCCTGAAAAAGTTAGACAAGGCATTTACGGCTTTTGTACCAACACCATTTAAACCAACTGATTTTTGAAAAGCTCCGGAATCGTATTTAGCTCCGGTATTGATTTTAGAAACTACATCTACCACTTTACCCAACGGGATACCACGACCATAATCGCGAACGGTAACACGTGAATCGGTAATGGTAATGTCGATGTTTTTACCATACCCCATCATGTGTTCGTCAATGGAGTTATCTACCACTTCTTTTACCAACACATAAATGCCATCGTCTTTCGCTGAGCCATCGCCTAACTTACCGATATACATACCCGGCCTGAGGCGGATGTGTTCGCGCCAGTCTAACGATTTAATACTCGACTCATCGTAATTGAGGTTGTCTTGCTTTGCCATAATGTGAGTTTAAAAAATTACCCTAAAGATGGATGCGCGAATTTAAATTAATTATTGGCTTGCGCTGTAGAAAGTTTATCTGTTGAGCAAACTGAGTGTTACTGTTGACAAAAATTGTCAGAAACAATTCTGTATGAATCTGAAAAAGAATCTAGCAGATTAATTATTTAATTCAAATACTATAACTATCTGATTATCTGTATTTAATCAACTCTTCTAAAAACCTATTTAGAAAGTCGTTTAACAGCGAAAAAAAGCAAACCACCTAGAATCCAAGCTCCTAACAAAAACATACTCCCGAAAACAATTTTGCCGATATCAGCCGCATTAAACTTCTCGCTGCTGTTGAAAAGTGCTATAAAACTTAGCGCAATAATCAAAAAGAAATTAACGACAGCGATAAAACCATGATACCAGGCAACGAATGCGTCCGCTTTGCTTACTCTGCCCCGAACAATATAAACAGTAACATTGATGATGATGATGACTGCGATAGAAGTATAAAAGAATTGATCGCGTGTTAAAGAGATAAAATTAATGGTTCCCTGCCCTACTACAACTTGCTCAGGATGAGAGGCATATTGATAAAGTAATGCAACTAAAACTGCCATCACAGAAAAGAACCAAACCGCTTTAAAAATCTTTACAGCCATAACACTAATTGAGGCACAAAAATGATAATTATTACCGTATTTTAACATTTAAATCCAATCTTGGTTATTAAATTATATGGACTTAAATCCCATTGTTTTATCTATTCCGGTCTTTTTTATTCTAATCGGCATTGAATTGCTTGTCGATAGGCTTAAGCATAAAAATCTCTATCAATTCCCGGATGCGGTGGCCAATTTAAGTTGTGGCATTACTTCTCAATTATCGGGTTTATTTTTAAAAGTAGTGGCTGTTGGCATCTACCAATTGGTATATGAACATGCCGCTATTTTTGTGTTAGAGAAAAATACTTTGTATTGGATCAGTTTGATTTTATTGGTTGACCTTGCCTATTATTGGGCACATCGCATGAGCCACGAAATCAATTTATTTTGGGGCGGGCATGTTGTTCATCATCAAAGTGAAGAATACAATCTATCGGTTGCCTTGCGACAAAGTTCGTTACAAGTTGTTTGGACTTTCGCATTCAATTTACCACTGGCTTTAATAGGTTTCGATACGTTAGATTTTGTATTGATTTCCTCCTTAAACACTTTGTATCAGTTTTGGATACACACAGAAACCATTCAAAAATTACCGAAGTGGATTGAGTTCATCTTCAACACACCATCTCATCATCGCGTGCATCACGGAAGAAATCCGCAATACATTGATAAGAATCACGCTGGAGCGCTCATCATTTGGGATAGAATGTTCGGCACATTTGAAGAGGAAAAAGAAAGACCAGTGTATGGCATTACTAAACCTTTACAAAGCTGGAATCCGGTTTTTGCGAACGTTAGCCATTATGCAGATATGGCCAGCGACATCAAACGCATACCGAATTGGAAAGATAAATTTATCTACCTGTTTAAAAAGCCAGGATGGTTGCCAGCCTATTTAGGCGGACAAAGAACAGTTCCGGAAGTTCAGCCCGAAACGTATCAAAAATATTCAACACCTGCACCTGTAAAACTTAATCTTTATGTATTGTTTCAGTTTGTGGTAGCATTAATCGGAACAGCACTTTTCTTATTCAATGAAAAAAACTTTGAGTTAATCGATAAAGCCTGGATTGCATTGCTCATCACGTTCACAGTGGTGAATTGTGGCGTGCTATTCGAAAATAAAAAATGGGCGGTATTTGCAGAATGGTTGCGCATTGTGCTTTATCCTGTTTTACTGACTAGTTGCGTTTACCTCTTTCAGTTAAATATAGTTTTGTACGGTGTAGCACTCACCTTCTTCCTCATTTCTTCACTTTGGTTTTATTCGATTACAAAAAAATGAAACATACTTTTCTAATCATCTTATTAATAGTTTTTGCCGGTTGTGGTAAATCTCTTCCTACTTTAGAAAACTTCAATACAAAACTTTGGAAAGACGACCGCGGAGCTTGCAAAAATCTGCGTATCGGTTTAGAGCAAAGTTTAACATTGCAAAAAGATAAATTATTAGGATTGAAAGAAGTACAGATCGTTGAATTACTCGGCAGACCAGATGAAAACGAATTGTACCAGCGCAATCAGAAATTCTATTTCTATCATCTTTCACCAGGCAAAACTTGCGAAGTAAATAATGGAGAATCCAGAGTGTTGGAGATTAGGTTTAATGCGATGGGTTTAGCGAAGGAGGTATTTATTAAATAAGTTCTCTAACTCATCAACATATTATTGGAGATGATGAATCCTCTAAGCTTTGCTTTTTCAACGTAAGTCCAAAACAAATCAATTACTTTTTCTTTTTGCTTAAAGTTGAAAGGATAAAGCATGGAAGGCTTACAATAAAAATGATTGCCTAGTACATCTGCATATACTAAATCAATCCGCCACAATCCTAAAACAGATTTCAATTCAATGTCTTTCACATTAGCCAAAGGAATTTGAATTTCTACTTTTCCTTTGTTCACAAACACAAAATCTTCATCGAATTGCACCTGATACACCAATGCATTGGCTTTGAACCAGAGATAAAAAACATAGCCATGCGCGCTCAAATAAAATGCAATACCGAAAAATGATTCATGCACAAAAGAATAATACAATAAAGCCATCATTAGCATAACAATAAAAGTTGCCGTGCCATATTTATAGAACAGATGAAATCGCGTAGATAAGTTTATTCTGGAAGAAGACTGAACCATTTTTTGTTCTATTTTTGCTGTCGAATCAATAACCCATCAATAGTATAAACAAATCTATTTAAAAATTATCTATACATAAGTAAAGAGTCCAAACAAAAAGTAAAAGCATGAAAAATATCTCGGTCATCGGAAGTGGCACCATGGGCAATGGCATTGCGCACGTTTTTGCACAATTCGGATACAACGTTTCTTTAATCGACATTCAGGATGAAGCCTTAAAAAGAGCTTTACAGACTATCGAGAAAAATCTCGACAGACAAGTAAGCAAACAACAAATTACGGAAGAAAACAAAAAGCAAGCCTTAGCCAACATCAAAACTTTTACTAATCTACAACAGGGTGTTGCATCGGCTGATTTAGTTGTTGAAGCCGCTACCGAAAATGTAGATTTAAAATTGAAAATCTTTAAAGAGATGGATGCCTTCTCTCATGCCGGCTGTATTTTGGCTACCAATACTTCATCCATATCCATCACAAAAATTGCATCTGTAACTAAGCGTCCGCAACAAGTAATCGGTATGCATTTTATGAATCCCGTTCCAGTGATGAAATTGGTTGAAGTTATACGCGGTTACAACACAAGCGATGAAGTAACCAAAAACATCATGGCGTTATCTACCCAACTACAAAAAGTTCCGGTTGAAGTAAATGATTATCCAGGCTTTATAGCCAACAGAATATTAATGCCGATGATTAACGAAGCCATCTACTCCTTATACGAGGGCGTTGCTGGTGTTGAAGAAATTGATACTGTCATGAAATTAGGAATGGCACATCCGATGGGGCCATTACAATTAACAGATTTTATCGGTTTAGATGTTTGCTTATCGATTCTGCAAGTTCTTTACACTGGTTTCGGTAATCCAAAATATGCGCCATGCCCGCTGTTAGTGAACATGGTACAAGCAGGACACAAAGGTGTGAAATCAGGCAGTGGCTTCTATCAATACACAGCAGGAAGCAAAGAATTAGTAGTTGCTCCGCAGTTTATAAATTAATTCAATATTCGAAATTCAAAATTTGAAATTTGGAATTTAGAATTTGGAATTTGGAATTTGGAATCCAAATTTCAAATCACGGTCTAATAAAAACTAAAAATCAAGCACATGAAAATTGCAGAAATCCATACCAAGAAAGGCATCATGAAAGTAAAATTCTTTGAAGCTGATGCACCTAACACTGTTAAGAACTTTATCGACTTAGCTGAACATAACTTTTATGATGGTTTAACATTTCACCGCGTTATTCCTGATTTTGTAGTGCAAGGTGGTTGCCCTAATGGCATTGGTAATGGCGGACCAGGCTACACCATTAAATGTGAATTGAATGGCGACAACCAATACCACGACAAAGGTGTATTATCGATGGCACACGCTGGCCGCGATACAGGTGGCTCACAATTTTTTATTTGTCACAACAGAGAAAGAACGAAACACTTAGATCGTAACCATACTGTATTCGGTAAAGTGTATGAAGGCTTAGAAGTTATCGATCAAATTCGCCAAGGTGATGTCATGGAGAAAATAGTGATTAAAGAAGTTGAAGCTTAGCACACGTGATTTGTTGTTCGTTTTTCGTTGTTGGTTATTCGATTTAGACTTTAGATTTAATAGACAAAATCAAAAATTGAATTAGTTTTTTGAAAAACTAATTTCGATTAACCGACCTCGAACTTCAAAAATTGATTAACGAGCAAACAACTACATTTTTCTAAACCGAAATAAAAAAATTATAAATTATAATTTGCTCGTGTTAACTTTTAAGTTAACTTTGGGCTATGGATAAAATTCGTCAAGTTATCCTTTACAAGAATTATTTTCTTGACTTCTATGATGTCCAACCTGATAAAGTAAAAGATAAAATTGAATATGTATTGTTTTTAATAACTGTTTCTGAAAGAATTCCTAGTAAGTTCTTCGAACACATTTCGGGTACAGATGGACTTTATGAAATAAGAGTTGAATACAATGGAAACATATATCGTATTTTTTCGTGTTTTGATGAAGGTAATTTAATAGTAGTATTCAATGGATTTCAAAAGAAATCGCAAAAAACACCAGGCAAAGAAATAGAAAAAGCTTTTCGGATAATGACAGAATACTTTCTTGAAAAAACTAAATAGAAAAGTTATGGTAACAAAAAGTAAAACAAAAAAAAGAGTAACAACCTTTGACGAACTGATTGAAAGTCGACATGGAAAAATTGGTACTAAAAAAAGAATTGAGTTTGAAATTAAAGCGAAATCATTTGCTATTGGAGAAATCATTAAAGAAGAACGAAGACTAGCCAACATGACTCAGGATGAGTTGGCTGATAAAACAGGCACAAAAAAGAGTTTTATCTCACGAATTGAAAATGGTCACAGCGATATTCAATTATCGACATTATTTAGATTAATTGAATTAGGTTTAGGGAAAAAGGTTTCGTTAACTATTGAATAGTTAGTTGTTAAAAATACTTTTTACTTTTTCATTGTTACAAATTACACTAGCGATTATCAAACAACAAATCACAAATTTTCATTAACTCACTTTAAAAATACAAAGCACTTCTCACCTACTTCATACTTTTCATTGCTTTGAACGGTAATCAGCTGATCTGATACCAAAACATCATAAAGAAAATAATTGCCAAAGAATTTTTTCTCTTCAATTATTGCTGACTTAGATTTAACGCTCTTCTCTTTACGCAATTCGAATTTTTCAGGTCTAATGAATAGAATACTAGCGTCCTTTATTCGAAATATTTTTCTGATTTCATCATTCACTTTTACATAATTACCGGTAAGCGCTGCTACGTATTCATTTTTAGGTTGATAATACAATTCTTCCGGTGTTCCTTGTTGAATAATTTTTCCCTTTTTTAAAATCATTACTTTTTCAACTCTGGGCAAAATATCTGATGCATCGTGCGAAATCATGAGAATGGTAATGCCTAATTTTTTTGAAATAGCATCAATTACTTCTTTTACATGCTGCTTCATGCCGGCATCTAAATTTGTAAAAGGTTCATCCAATAAAAGCATTTCCGGTTGTGTTAATAATAATTTACATATAGCTACCCGTTGCTTTTCACCTCCAGACAATTGATCTGTCCTTCTATCCAGAATATGGTCAATCTTACACAGTGAAAACAATCTCAAAGCTTTGTTTCCATCTAAGGTATTGGCATAACTTAATACTTGCTCAACACGTAAAGATTTTGGTAATTCAAAATGCTGAGATAAATAAGCAATTTTAGCGTGACCCGGAACTAGCTTTTCTGCCGAACCTAAAACACGTTCATCATTGAAATAAATCGTTCCATTTTCTTGCTGCAATAAGCCCGCTAATAATTTTAACAAGGTAGATTTTCCTGAACCTGTCTCTCCCATCAATCCGATACACGTTCCTTTCTGAATAGAAAATGTACACGGATGCAAAACTATCTTTCCTTCAATTGAATAAGATAAATTTTTTACTTGTAGTTGAGCGTTAACAATCATGATGCCTTAGCTAACGTTTGGATGGCTTTCACCAAAACATCTAACTCATCTGTTGTTGTATATACGTTTGGCGTTACCCTTACGCCTTGAACGCCAGCACTGTCAATGGCCACAGTATAAATTTTAAATTCTTTTAATAAACGTTCAGCTAACACAGCAGGCTTCATATCTTTAATACCAACATTGGCGATGGCACAAGCTCGCTCGCTTTGTGCAGGCGTATTCACAATTATATTTTTAACATTCCTTACTCTGGTTGTCCAGTATTCTTGTAAGAAACGCAGTCGTGCTTCTTTCCTATCGGCACCTATCCTATTATGAAATTCAATTGCGTTCTCTATCGCCAAGTCAACTGCTACAGGATTGGTTCCTGTGTGGTTCAACCTGGTGATATCTGTAGTTTGTTTTTCACCCGGAGCCATCAAAGGCCATATGGTTGGAATATGTTCTTTTTTCACATATAATAAACCTGCTCCAAGTGGTACACTCAACCATTTATGTAAACTCGCTCCGTAATAATCACAGTTTAATTCAGGAATAGAAAATTGTATATGAGCGAAGGCATGCGCCCCATCTACTAGTACTTGCACACCTTTGCTATGTGCCATGTCGCATATTTTTTTGATGGGCAAAATTTGCCCCGTGATGTTAACCATGTGGCACACCATTAACAATTTCGTTTTGGGTGTAATGGCTTTTTCATAAATCGAAACAATTTCATCATCGCCTTGCGGATGAAGCGGAACGTTTACGCGGTGACAAACTATGCTAAATCGTTTACTTACTTGTTGAAACATAGTAAGCATTGAAAAATAATCTTGCTCAGCCATTACCGCTTCATCACCTTCCTGCCAAGGAAAGCCAGCAATGATGGTATCTAAAGATTCTGTTGTATTGCGTGTGACTACCAGTTCATCTGCACTACAACCAGCCAGTTCCGCCAACTTAGCAGCCACGCGTGCTTTGTTGCTTTCGCGCACAGTGCGCATATAAAACGCTCCTTGGTAATTTACTTCTCTGATGTGTTTAATATAAGCCTCTAACGTTGGCTCTGGTATAAAACAATAATAGCCATTCTCTAAATTGATATAATCTGGTTTAATCTTATAAGCTTTGCGAATTTGCTTCCAGAAATCTTCTTCTTTTGCAAGCTTTTGGCTATCCCATTCAGCTGTCTTTTGCCAAATAGAATCTATGCCAGACAAAGCCACTGGAGCTGTGAAACTCATCATCAAAGATTGTTTCAGAAATGTTCGTTTATTCACAATATTTGGTTTGTAATGCGACTTTCAAAATTGAATTCTGAAAGATAAAAGGTTCTCCACATAAATAAAACTCAGCAACTCATTTTGCCAATGTGTTTTCACTTGAAACAGAATTGGTATCTTTGCGCTTTATTTTTAAAGCATGATTTCAGTAGATTCAGTTAGCGTTGAGTTCAACGGTTCAGCACTTTTCAGCAACATTACTTTTAATATCAATGAAAATGATCGCATCGCCTTAATGGGTAAGAATGGTGCGGGTAAATCTACCTTATTAAAAATTTTAGCCGGTGCAGGCAAACCTACTCGTGGAAAAGTAAGTGCGCCAAAAGATGCCATTATTGCTTATCTGCCTCAACATCTGTTAACAGAAGATGAAGCCACAGTTTTCGATGAAGCATCCAAAGCTTTTTCAAAAATCCACAATATGAAAAATCGCATGGAGGAGTTGAATAAACAACTCGAAACCAGAACGGATTATGAATCGGATGAATATGCGAAAATCATTGAAGAAGTTTCTGAATTAAGCGAAAAGTATTACTCTATCGAAGAAATCAATTACGATGCAGAAGTTGAAAAAACACTGATGGGCTTAGGCTTTATGCGAAGCGATTTCACCCGACCTACAAAAGAGTTCAGTGGTGGATGGCGCATGCGCATTGAATTGGCAAAAATCCTTTTACAAAAACCTGATTTGATTTTATTGGATGAACCCACTAACCATTTGGATATTGAATCAGTACAATGGTTAGAAGATTTTTTAAAGAATAATGCAAAAGCTGTAATTGTAATCAGTCACGATAAAGCTTTTGTAGATAACCTTACCAATCGTACCATTGAAATTACGATGGGTAAAATTTACGATTATAAAACGAACTATTCTCATTACCTGCAATTGCGCAAAGAACGCAGAGAACAACAACAAAAACATTTCGAAGAACAACAAAGAGAAATTGCTGATATCACCGCTTTCATCGAAAGATTCAAAGGAACTTATTCTAAAACTTTACAAGTGCAAAGCCGTGTGAAAATGTTGGAGAAAATGGTTTTGGTAGAAGTGGATGAAGTTGATACTTCTGCACTTAATTTAAAGTTCCCTCCTGCTCCACGCTCCGGCAATTACCCAGTAATCATTTCAGATTTTACCAAAGCATATGGCGAACATGTTGTTTTGCAAGATGTAAACCTAACTATAGCACGCGGAGAAAAAATTGCATTCATCGGAAAAAATGGTGAAGGTAAATCTACTTTGGTGAAAGCAATTATGGGTGAGTTGGAACATCAAGGTAAAGTACAACTTGGGCATGGAGCTTTAATCGGATACTTCGCACAAAACCAAGCTGCTTTGTTAGATGGAGATTTAACTGTGTTTCAAACCATCGATCAAATTGCAGAAGGAGATATTCGCACGAAGATCAAAGATATTTTAGGTGCGTTTATGTTTAGCGGAGATGCTATTGAAAAGAAAGTGAAATCACTTTCGGGAGGAGAAAGAACACGCTTAGCCATGATTAAATTGTTACTCCAGCCTGTAAACTTTCTAATCCTGGATGAACCTACCAACCACCTCGACATCAAAACAAAAGACATTCTTAAAGATGCATTGAAAGCATTTGATGGTACCCTCATTTTAGTTTCGCACGATCGCGATTTCTTGGATGGCTTAGCCAATAAAGTTTTCGAGTTTGGCAATAAAAGTGTAAAAGAACATTTCGAAGACATCAATGGCTTCTTGCGCAATAAGAAAATTGAAAACTTACGAGAAGTAGAACGCTCAAAATAATTCTTTCGCGATGCGGTAAATCGGATCTGATTTACCCATCGAATAGAAATGCAAAGATGGCACACCCGCCTTCATCAATTCTTTACTTTGCGCTACCGCCCATTTAATACCTACTTCTTTTACCTGAGCGTTATCTTTACACTTTTCTACTTCTTCTGTTAATGCATCAGGTAAATCAATATGGAAAATTGTTGGCAAAATCGAAGTTTGTGCTTTTGTTGTAATGGGTTTAATACCCGGAATGATGGGAACGTTAATTCCGACTTCTCTGCACTGTTTAACAAATTCAAAGTATTTCGCATTATCAAAAAACATTTGAGTTACGATAAACTCTGCACCTAAATCAACTTTTAGTTTCAGATACTTCATATCTGTTTTTAAGTTTGGTGCAGCAAAATGCTTTTCTGGATAACCGGCTACTCCAATACAAAAATTAGTGGGTGTTGTGTTTTGCAAATCTTCGTCCAGGTATTTTCCATGATTCAGATTTACAACTTGTTGCAAAAGTTCTGAGGCAAATTTATGTCCATCTGGCTCAGCTACAAATCGTCCTTCATTCTTAATGCCATCGCCTTGTAATACTAACGCATTTTCTATACCTAAGAAATGTAAATCAATTAAAGCATTTTCAGTTTCATCTTTGGTAAACCCTCCACATATAATATGAGGAACAGTATGAACCTTATAGTGGTTTTGTATAGCAGCACACAAAGCCACTGTTCCCGGTCTTTTGCGTGTTGAGCGTTTTTCCAGTAAACCATTCTCTCTTTTCTTATACACAAATTCTTCTCTGTGATAAGTAACATCTACAAAAGGTGGTTTGAATTCCATTAAAGGATCCATGTGATCGAACAAGGTTCTGATGTTCTCGCCTTTCAAAGGTGGCAATACTTCTATCGAGAATAATGTTTTTCCTTTTGCTTCTTTGATATGATCGATTACTTTCATCTTTCTAACAATTAATGCTGGTACCCTAAATTTGGCGACAACCATTTTTCTGTTTCTGCGATTGTCCAACCCTTTCTTTTGGCATAATCTTCTACCTGATCTTTGTCAATTTTCCCTAATCCAAAGTAACGCGACTCCGGATAAGCGAAATAAAATCCACTAACAGCGGCAGCAGGATACATGGCATAGGATTCGGTTAAGTGAATGCCTATTTTTTCTGCTTGTAATAATTCAAACAACAATGCTTTTTCTGTATGATCAGGACAAGCAGGATACCCTGGTGCAGGTCGAATTCCTTTGTACTTCTCTTCTATCAATTCTTCATTCGATAACTTTTCCTCGGTAGCGTATCCCCAGATTTCTTTTCTAACCTTTTCGTGTAAACACTCTGCAAATGCTTCGGCCAATCGATCAGCTAATGCTTTAACCATGATCTCTGCGTAGTCATCGTGTTGTGTTTTGTACTGTGCTACCAATTCTTCTAAACCCATACCGGCAGTAACAGCAAACATGCCTAAATAGTCATTATCGTCTGCAATAAAATCAGCTAAACAAAAATTAGGTTGACCTTGTACTTTTTTATTTTGCTGGCGAAGAAAATGAAATGTTGATTCATTTTGATCCTGATAAACCTTTACATCATCTTGTACTTTCTTCGCAGGTAAAATAGAAACAACTCCATTTGCAGTTAATTTTTTGTGCTTGATGATATCATCCAAAAATCGATTGGCATCATCAAATAACTTTTTCGCTTCTGTACCAACAACTGCATCTTGCAAAATACCTGGGTATCTTCCTGCTAACATCCACGTTTGGAAAAAGGGAGTCCAGTCGATATAAGCACGCAAAGTTTCGAACGGAAAATTTAAAAATTCAAATCTTCCAACTTGTTTAGGTTGAACACGCTGCATTACACTACCTGCGTTTTTACGCGCTTCTACTATGCTGATAAACGATTTAGCAGTTTGTTTGCTCTCATGTTCTTTTCTCAACACTGCATATTCACCTTTAACACGCGTTGTCATTTGCTTGTGCGTTTCCTTGCTGATTAATTCGCTCGCAACCGGCACAGAACGACTGGCATCTAATACATGTACTACCGCTCCGCTATAGGCTGGATCTATTTTTACAGCCGTATGCAATCGCGATGTGGTAGCACCACCAATCAACAACGGAATATTTAATTGTTCGCGTTCTAATTCTTTGGCTACATGAACCATTTCATCGAGGCTGGGAGTTATCAAACCACTCAACCCGATGACATCTACTTTCTCTCTTTTGGCGGCTTCAATAATTTTTTCAGCCGGAACCATCACACCTAAATCGATTACATCATAATTGTTGCAGGCTAACACAACGCCAACTATGTTTTTACCAATATCGTGTACATCTCCTTTAACGGTTGCTAATAGTATTTTGGCTGCCTGATGATTTTGTTGTGTATTGTTATTTCTTCTTTCTTCTTCTAAGAATGGCGTTAAGTATGCCACAGATTTTTTCATCACGCGCGCACTCTTTACCACTTGTGGTAAAAACATTTTACCGGCACCAAACAAATCACCCACTACATTCATCCCAGCCATCAGCGGGCCTTCAATTACATGTAGCGGTCTTCCGTATTTTTGTCTGGCTTCCTCTGTATCTTGATCAATAAAATCAATTATTCCTTTTACGAGTGCGTGAGTTAATCTTTCTTCTACTGTTCCATTTCTCCAGGCTTCATCTGTTTCTTTCTTTTTAACAGAGCCTTTTACAGATTCTGCATATTCCAATAAGCGTTCGGTGGCATCATCGCGTCTGTTCAACAAAACATCTTCGACTCTATTTAATAGTTCAGGTTCTATTTCATCATAAACTTCTAACATGGTTGGGTTAACTATACCCATGTCCATACCATGTTGAATACCATGATACAAAAAAGCTGCGTGCATGGCTTCGCGCACTTTTTGATTTCCTCTAAAAGAAAAAGAAACATTGCTTACCCCACCGCTTACATGCGCATGAAGAAGATTTTTTCTAATCCACGCTGTAGCTTTAAAGAAATCCAAAGCATAGTTTCTGTGTTCTTCAATACCTGTGGCAATCGGAAAAATATTCGGATCGAAAATGATATCGGCCGGATTGAATCGAACATCACGTACCAATATATGATAAGCACGTTCGCAGATGCGAATTCTTCTTTCGTACGTATCAGCTTGGCCTTGCTCATCAAAGGCCATCACTACAACAGCTGCGCCATAGCGTTTTACCAGTTTCGCCTGGCGAATAAAATCCTCTTCACCTGATTTTAAGCTAATAGAATTAACAATGCCTTTACCTTGTAAACATTTTAGACCTGCTTCAATTACTTCCCATTTGGATGAATCGATCATCACTGGAATTTTTGCAATCTCCGGTTCGGCTGCCATTAAATTTAAAAACTTCACCATAGCCGCTTTGGCATCGAGCATGCCTTCGTCCATGTTTACATCGATAACCTGTGCACCTCCCCTAACCTGATCTAGAGCAACTTCTAATGCTTCTTCGTATTTATCTTCTTTAATTAATTTTAAAAAACGTGCAGAACCCGTTACGTTGGTACGTTCGCCAATGTTTACGAATTTCGATGCCTCCGTAATGGTTACTGCCTCCAAGCCACTGAGTTTTAATTTAGGCAACATGTTCTGTTTTTCTTTTACGGGGTTGATAACGTTGAGCTACATGCGCAATGGCACGGATGTGATCGGGCGTGGAGCCACAGCATCCGCCAATAATATTAACGATGCCATCTTTCAGGTATTCTTCAATCTCTTCGGCCATTTGTTCAGGTGTTTGGTCGTAATGACCAAAAGCATTGGGCAAGCCAGCATTCGGGTAAGCGCTCACAAAAAATTCAGTGTTTTCGTCCATTACTTGTAAGTAGGGTCGTAATTGCTTAGCGCCTAAAGCGCAATTCAAACCGATGCTTAGCAAAGGAACATGCGAAAGCGAAATCATAAAGGCTTCCGTTGTTTGTCCGGAAAGCGTTCTTCCGCTTGCATCGGTAATAGTACCCGATACCATGATAGGCAAAGATTTACCTTCTTCCTCGTACAAAGTTTCAATGGCGAACAAAGCAGCTTTTGCATTGAGTGTATCGAAAACTGTTTCTACTAATAAGGCGTCTGCTCCTCCGTCCATTAAACCTTTTGCTTGTTGTTTATAAGCCATTACCAGTTCATCGAAGGTAATGGCTCTGTAACCCGGATTGTTTACATCCGGAGATAAGGAAGCAGTTTTATTCGTTGGTCCGATAGCGCCTGCTACATATCTTGGCTTATCCGGATTTTGCTTAGTGAAATCATCTACCGCTTTCTTAGCAAGCTGCGCAGCCTCTACATTTAATTCGTAAACGATAGATTCTAATTGGTAATCTGCTTGTGCGATGGTTGTTCCGCTAAATGTATTGGTTTCTATGATATCGCTTCCAGCTTCGAGGTATTGCCGATGAATCGTTTCGATGATGTCGGGGCGTGTTAAACAAAGCAAGTCATTATTTCCTTTTAACAAGCAAGGATGATGAACAAAACGATCTCCTCTGAAATCGTTTTCGGTAAAGTTGTATCGCTGTATCATGGTGCCCATGGCGCCATCTAATACAAGAATACGTTGTTGAATAAGTTGTTCTAACGGTGGTTTCATTGAGCGCTTTCCTATAGACTTACACCAGAGAGCGCAAAAGGATGCTTCGCTTATCTGTACTCCTTGTGGAGTGGGATTTAGCACAACGTTACACCTTAAGTGAACAGGATGCTAAGACTTCATCGGGCCCTTTCCCTCTGTCTTTCTGGATAAGTAATGCAAAGAAAATGAATAATGCGTTAGCAACAAAATATTATTTAAAGCGATAACCTATTCGAAAACTAACATTCATATGAAATCCAGAATAATCTTGAAAATTAGGCTCGAAACCTTCGCTATAATCATAGACAATTATTGTTCCTCCTTGTGGTCTGTTTTTTGAATAAGTAGTTCTATCACGAAAACCAAAACCAACATTAAAATCTAAAAACATTCCTTTTACATATCTGATTTCGTATAAGCTTCCAAATTTGATTAACATGCCGTAATCTTCGTAGTAATCCGTAAACCTTGCGTACTGTATGTAATCGCATTGTCCATTTGGACAATTCACACCAAATATTTCGGATCTAGTATCTCTCAAATTATTATAGAATAGTTCTGCTGATGCATAAATTGCTTGGTCTTCGTTGTTCCGAAAATAATACCTCGGTTCAAACCTTAATCGATAACCACTACGTTTTCTAAAATTTTCTCCATTCTCTGCATGAATTACTTTTCCCCATTCATAATGCAAATTAATTTTCTTACTTACTTTATGTTCAAATCCAAATTGTAAGGTTGAGAAATAACCCATTAGTGGCAGTACACCTAAATTAACAGCAATAATAGGCTGCTTAAACACAATTGTATCTTGATTTAGCTTTCTTTTTTTTCTGCTAAAGTTGAAAGGATCTTCACTGTTGAAAAAGGTTTCTCTCATTCTATGAAAACCAAAGGGATCTTCGCCTGTAAAAAAGTTCTCTTGCGCTAACAATGAAGTTACAAGAAAAAAGAAAAGAATAGAAAAAATAAATTTCATAGCGAAGATGATAAGCTACTGATTAAATTTAAAGAACCATTTAAATATGAATATTGACGAATGCCTTGATTGCCGGTAACAATCAAAACATTATTGTTAACAATTACATCAAATGCATGAAACCCTACATGATTACTTTTAATAAATAAATTTCTGGGATTGCTTACATCAAAAATACGTAAGCCATTTTCTCCTAAACAAACATAAAGTGTACTACCATCCACCGCAAGACCATAAGGAGTGGGCAAAGCATACATACCTAACGAAACCGGATTATTTAAATCCTTAATATTTATAACTTCTAATACATCAATTCCTTGAAGACGACAATCACTTAGTCGAAAAGTAGCAAAAGCAAGTGTATCTTTGACAACAACTGGATCACAACTGAGTAAATGATTATACTCTGATAACAAAACAGGATTTGCACCATTCCTAACATCAAAAATAAAAATCGCAGTCTGAGATCCTAAAAATAGTTTTTCTTCATTATAAAATATTGTTTCTACTCGTGTAAACAATCTTCTTTCGTTTATCTTAATCAAACTTCCATTTGGTTCTCGTTGATAAACATACAGAGATTGGTTATCAACAGTATATACATAACCAGGTGTTGTTGCAAATCGTGCCATAGAGCCAGCTTTTCCTGTTGATTGATTAAGCTGTGGGTCACTATCGTCACATCCAAAAAGAATAAATAGAAGAACAAAAACAAAAACAAGAATTCTTAATAATTCTTTCATAAAAAGTAGATTTAACGGTAACAAGCAGGGTTATTTAAGGTTGCCAATTCCCAACCAATTACAAAGCCTTTTGATGGATCTGCACATTCGAAATAAACCCCAGTTTCCTCCGGGAACTGACTTATCCAATCTTTCTGCTTAACTCTTGACAACTCAGTAAAGGATTCGAATGCATTAATTTTAAGTGCAACTAAATCGGAAAAATGATTAACGTACAAAACATCGCCTTGAATAGCCATGTCTGTGCAACCTGCAACTCTCAAAAATCCCAATGAAAGCGGACTACTCGGATCGCTATTATCAAATACATGTATTCCTTTTAATTTTTCATTAACGAGTAAATAATTTTGAAACACATAAATTTTGCCCGGCTTATTAATCTGTTTAGCTTCTTGCCATAAAATATCAGCTTCATTGCTATTTAAGTATACTGGCTTGTAGCCTTCTACCAAGCCAACGGGAAATTGAGTTGGAGATTCACCAGGATAACAACTAATTAATACTATGAAGCTGGTGATTATCCATGAAAGTTTGATAATTTTGTTTGTCATGCGAATTATAAGACACAAGTTATCTTGAAAAGGTTGTAAGCTTAACACAAAATTAAAATTAATCACACTTGAAGTTAGCAGCAGTAGATATAGGTTCCAATGCCATTCGCTTCCAAATCTCTTCGGTATTAGACAATGGACCTAAGGTTATATTCAAAAAATTAGAATACGTTCGTTTTCCTTTGCGTTTAGGGCACGATGTATTTTCTACAGGAAGAATAAGTCAGAAAAGCATTGATAAATTTAAAAAGCTGATGAAGACTTATAAACTGCTAATTGAATTATATGAAGCTACCGATTACATGTTCTGTGCAACCTCAGCTATGCGCGAATCAGAAAATGGTCAAGCCTTGGCTTTAGAAATCGAAAATGAATTGGGAATTTCTATAGAAATTATTGATGGCAATCGTGAAGCTGAGTTTATAAATAAAGCGATTAATAGCTATTTATCAGACAATACCTATTTACATATTGATGTTGGTGGCGGAAGCACTGAATTGAATTTGTATACAGGTGGAAAAAAAATAAAGACACGATCTTTTAAAATTGGTTCGGTGCGTGTATTGGAAGGCAACGATTCTCCTATTATTTGGCAAGACATGGAACATTGGGTAAGAGAAAATGTTAAGAAAGAATACGGGAAAGTAACAGCCGTTGGAACTGGTGGAAACATTAGTAAATTATTCGAATTAGCACAGTTGAAACCACATCGCTTGATGTCATTTAAAAAAATGATTGAAACGAGAGAGATGATTGAAAGACATACAATTGAAGAACGTATTTATAAGTTACAAATGAATCCGGACCGAGCGGATGTTATAGTACCAGCAACAGGTATTTATGCTAACGTAATGGAGTGGGCTCATGCCCGTTATATTTTTGTGCCGGATGTTGGGTTAAAGGATGGTATGTTGCTGCACCTGTATGAACGCAATACACAACAACAGAAAATTGAGTTTATTTAATTTTTTTTCAGTATTGATAAAAAAAAGGGACACGATTTAAATCGTGTCCTTTTTTCTTTAAGGTTATAGCCTGTTTAAAACAATTTAGCTTGAGCCACCTTTTCTCGCGTTACTCTAAAAAATTCCTTGTGGATATTAAAAGGTTGTTCGCCATTTAGCTCTTTCACTTTATACGTGCCATCTTCATTCATCACGTAGGCGTTTACATTATCTTTTAAATTATAATATAAATTATTGATGGCTTGCTTTTCCAAGAAGTCATCTTCTAACATAAACAAAGATTCAATTCTTCTATCAAAACTACGCACCATGGCATCAGCACTCCCTATGTATAATTTAGGTGCTCCCGCATTATGAAAGTAATAAATGCGCGAATGTTCTAAGTACTCTCCAACTATCGATCTTACTTCAATATTCTCACTTAAGCCTTTTCTGCCTGGACGTAAGCAACACATACCTCGAACAATCAGTTTGATTTTTACCCCAGCTTGTGAGGCGGCATATAATTCGTCAATCAGTTCTTTATCTTGCAAAGAATTAAATTTAATTACGATGCCGCTGGGCAATCCTTGCTTGGCATTTTCAGCTTCTTTCTTAACAAGGTTGCACAACTGGATGCGCATGTCGCGGGGTGAAGTAATTAAATTGCGATAAGCGAAAGGTTGCGAATGACCTGTGATAACATTAAAAAACTCTGATACATCCTGAGCATAAACTTCTTTGGTCGTTAGCAAACCTACATCTACATATAGCCTTGACGTTACTTCGTTGTAGTTTCCAGAAGAAAGATGTACATACCGATACACTTTATCGTCTTCATCTTTTCTTACAATCAACATTAACTTAGTGTGTGTTTTTAAACTATTCACACCATAGATTACGAAGCATCCTGCTTTTTGCAGTCGTAATGCTTCGCGCAAATTATTTTCTTCATCGAAGCGTGCCTTTACCTCAAATAAAACAGAGACGTGTTTACCATTTTCTGCAGCACGCAATAGCGCATTAGTAATGCGAGAATCTTTTGCTACGCGATAAATAGTAATTTTAATTGATAATGTAAAAGGATCGTCAGCCGCTTTCTCCAATAATTCGATAACAGGTTCCATCGAATTATAAGGATGATGCAATAGAATATCTCTCTGCTTTAGTACTTCAAACAGATCTTGTGTGCCATTCTCCGGAAAGTTAAGTGGACGAATAGGCGCGGGAGTTTGCGAACGCTTAGTCTTAAATTCCTTATGACCTACAATTTGATTTAATCCTGTAAAATCAATCAAACTTTCCTGTGGAATATGAGAGATATTAAATTCATCTAAATCCCATTGGATTTTTAACAATCGCATCATCCAAGGATCTGGCTCACCTTGTACTTCTAACCTCACCACTCTTCCTGTTCTCCTTTGGCGCAGTTTCGTTCTTAGTTCATCTAGAAAATTAGATTCAATTTCATCAGTTTCATCTAAAGTAAAATCTCCATTTCTATTGACTCTGAATAAGTTCACACTTTGTATATCAATATTTCGAAATAAGTGATGCACATTATGGCGAATGATATCTTCAATAGATACAAATTGTATAGTTCCACCATTATTTAATTCGAAAAAACGAGGCAAATTGTGTGGCACTTGAATGAATGAAATTTTGACTGGATTCTGACTTTCGCCTGCAGCTTTTGTTACCACACCAAACAATAACCTGTTGTTCATTAAAATAGGAAACGTGTGGTAGGTATCAAATACCATCGGTGTTAACATCGGAAAAATAATCGATTGGAAATAATCGTTTACTTTCTTTGTGTCTTCAACCGATAAATCTTCGTATTGTTGAATGATGAAACCCTGGCTTGCGAATAAAGGTTTTAATTTTTGTACATAATAATTGCTTGTATCTTTTACAAAACGTTGTACTTCTGTTAGTAAATACTTGCGGTAGGTTTCTTCTCGTAATCCACTGTAATCGACTCTTTCTTTACCATAGTCGAGGTAATTGTATAAACTTCCTAAGCGAATAGTACAAAATTCATCTAAGTTAGATGCAGTAATAGCCAAAAATTTTAATCGATCGAAAATACTTCTGTCGATATGTTTGGCCTGATCTAGTACGCGATAGTTAAATTGTAACCAACTTAAATCGCGGCTGATGTAATTGCTTGCCTCAACTTGCTGGCGCAAGCGCTCGTGTGTTTCTAAACTTTCTAACTCTGCCATACGCAAAAGGTATTAAACATCTACACGAGCGTATTTGGCATTTTTCTCTATGAAATCTCTTCGAGGTGCCACTTCATCGCCCATCAACATAGAGAATAAATGATCGGCTTCTGCAGCTGATTCTATGCTTACTTGTTTTAATGTTCTGCGAGCAGGATCCATCGTTGTCGACCATAATTGTTCAGGGTTCATCTCTCCTAAACCTTTATATCGTTGAATGTT
This sequence comes from Cyclobacteriaceae bacterium, assembly GCA_027533395.1. Taxonomy (GTDB): domain Bacteria; phylum Bacteroidota; class Bacteroidia; order Cytophagales; family Cyclobacteriaceae; genus Chryseotalea. Next base: position 24,255 of record JAPZUF010000023.1, on the reverse strand, counting down.
TACTGAATCTTCTTTTCCTCCTGCTAATTGTTGCACAATAGCCGCACGTTCTTCTTCTGTCCAGCAATATCTTTCTTCTTTTCCTTTCTTCACCAGATACAATGGTGGCTGTGCAATATATACGTATCCTTTTTCCAATAAATCACGCATGTAACGGAAGAAGAAAGTTAAAATCAAAGTACGAATATGGCTTCCATCTACATCGGCATCTGTCATGATTACGACTTTATGGTAACGCAATTTCACCATGTTCAATGCTTTTTCATCATCAGCTGTACCGAAACTTACACCTAGGGCTGTGATGATGTTTTTAATTTCTTCGTTGTCGTAAATTCTATGCTCTTGCGCTTTTTCTACGTTTAGAATTTTACCACGCAACGGAAGTATGGCTTGAAAATTTCTATCGCGACCTTGTTTAGCAGAACCACCTGCTGAATCACCCTCCACTAAATACAATTCGCAAATGGTTGGATCGGAATCAGAACAATCAGCTAATTTACCAGGTAAACCAGTGCCGGATAGCACGTTTTTACGTTGCACCATTTCACGCGCTTTACGCGCAGCATGGCGAGCTTGTGCTGCAAGAATTACTTTGCTGACGATAAGTTTAGCTTCTTTCGGATGTTCTTCTAAAAAGTTATTTAATGCTTCACCAACGGCTTGGTCTACAGCTCCCATGGCATCAGAGTTTCCAAGCTTGGTTTTTGTTTGTCCTTCGAACTGCGGTTCGGCCACTTTTACAGAAATAACAGCTGTTAATCCTTCTCTGAAATCATCTCCACTTATTTCTAATTTTACTTTTTCTAATAAGCCTGATTTGTCGGCATATGTTTTTAACGTTCGGGTAAGCGCACGTCTGAAACCAGCAACGTGTGTTCCTCCTTCATGGGTGTTGATGTTGTTAACATACGATACTAAGTTTTCGCTGTAAGAAGTGTTGTAGCTTAAAGCAACTTGTACCGGAATTTCACCTTTGTCGTTTTCTACATAAATAGGTTCAGGAATTAATTTTTCTCTGGTGCTATCAATGTATTCAACGAACTCTTTTAAACCTCCTTCGGAGAAGAAGTAATCGTTGCGAGCTTCGCCTTTTTCATCTTTCTCTCTTAAATCGGTTAAGTAAATGTTTATTCCTGGATTTAAGAAAGCCAATTCGCGCAAGCGAGAAGCAACTGTTTCGTAATTATATTCTGTTAATAGGAAAATGCTTTTATCAGGTAAGAAAGTAACCTTTGTACCTCGCTTATCAGATTCTCCAATTACGCGTACGGGATATTTAGGTTTTCCGCGCTCATACTCTTGTTCAAAGATTTTTCCATCGCGTTGCACTGTTACATGCAAAAGGTCTGACAGTGCATTTACGCAAGATACACCCACACCGTGTAAACCTCCCGAAACCTTATAAGTATCTTTATCGAACTTACCTCCGGCATGAAGTACCGTCATTACCACCTCTAATGCAGAGCGTTTTTCTTTCTCGTGCATGTCGGTTGGGATACCCCTTCCGTTGTCTTCAACTGTAATAGAATTGTTTTCGTTAATGGTTACGTTAACCGTGTCGCAATAACCCGCTAAAGCCTCGTCAATAGAGTTATCCACAACCTCCCAAATTAGGTGATGGAGGCCTTTTATGCCCACATCGCCAATGTACATGGCAGGGCGTTTCCTTACTGCTTCTAAACCTTCTAAAACCTGGATGTTATTTGCTGAATAATTGCCGTTTTGTGTAGAATTTCCTTCGCTCATGGCTTGTCTATAAAACATCAAAAATAAGCTTTTTTATTGCGATTTCAGCGTTTTTTAAGTCTGCATTCCAATAAAATTTGCGGTTTATGTGTTTTATTTTTTATATTCAACTAAATTTTTAGTTGATATGAAAAAATACATGCTTCTTTTACTCATGGTAGCAACGATAACGCACTCAAAAAGCCAAACCGTTTACCCGATTTTTAAGTCTAAAAATGACTCGGCATTATACTATACCCTACAGAAGGAACTATTCAGCAGCACAGGTGCTTCTCCGGTTGTTGAGCGGGATAGTTTATTTGAAATTTATGAGCGATTACGAAATTCAATCATCGGTTCGAAAACCATTTTTTCGAAATCCGAAAAAGCAGTTGACTATAATGATGAAGCGGCAAAAGTTGCTTCTTTCATTTGCATCAACAATTACAAAGGCAAAAAATTACCAAAATCAATTTATCAATTAAATCAAGTTGATTCAATCGAACTCGTTGAAACTAAAATAAAACGCTTGCCATCGAGTTTAAATAAATTAAAAAATCTGAAAACGATTTATGTATTAAATAACAACACAGGCGCAAAAAGTTTAAAGTTGGGTAAACTTAAAAATGTGAAGAAATTAGTTATTCGTAGCAATGAAAAAGATTGGGTTCCCTCCTCTTTTTCTTCTGTTCAAAACTTAGAACACTTAGATATAAGAAATTGTCGGCTAGAAAAACTACCGGACATCACCAGCAATCAACAATTAAGCACACTTATTGCAAAAGAAAACAACCTCACTTACTTTGATATTAAAGGAAATCGTTTTAATAAATTGATAGAAATCAATCTACAGAAAAATAAAATTGAAAGAATTGGTGATGGCGTTACTCAACTTCCTTCACTCAAAAAATTTCAATTACATTATAATAATATTTCGCAATTACCAATTGGCATAGGAAATTTACAATCACTAGAAGAATTGGGTTTGTATCAAAACAAATTATCAGAATTGCCAATCAGTTTCTATCAACTTAAAAATTTAAGATTGTTGGATTTGTATTTTAATCAAATACAAAAAATAGATGAGCAAATACTTAACCTTCAGCAATTGGAGGTTCTTTACCTATCCCATAATAAACTTTTCGCTGTGCCAGCATCTTTAGGGCAACTCAATAATTTATCTGAGCTCTACTTGCATAACAATAGATTAACTCATCTCTCCATCCCAACAGGAAGCTTAAAAAATCTAAAGGTATTGCGCATCAATCACAATCACTTTACTGAATTGCCAGATTTTCTTAATCAATTAAAACAATTAGAATACCTAGATATAAGCGAAAATAAATTAATAGATGTTCCTGAAGTAATTGGTGAATTTGATAAGTTACAATTATTTGTATTGAAGAATAATTCCTTCGAAGACAAAAACAAAGTCGCTGATATCGTAGAAAAACTACAGAGTAAAAATGTAAATGTACAGGCAGGTTTTACACGAGAAACACAAAATAAAAATTAATACTGATTTGTTCGCAACAAAACCAAGGTACAAGCTTGTTCGGTTTCGATGTTATTGCTTTTTGCGATTTGTTCTAACTCATCATTTTCTGTGCCCGGATTAAACAAAATGCGTTTGGGTTTTAAAGATAAAATATAATCGTACCATTCCTTTTGATTGGCCGGCCCCACATATAAGGTTACTGTATCAACATCCTTTACATTTGGTTTGTCTTGAAGCATTAAAATTGTTTCACCTGCAACTTCTCCTTTTTTAATTCCAATCGGCACAACAGGATGTCCATGTTCTTTTAATAAGTGTGCAGCCATGTATGCATATCGGTCGGGGTTCGTTGAAGCTCCTAAAACAAGTGTTTTCTTTTTCATGTAATTATGGACTTATATTTGTTACTAACATTAGCAAAATTAAAACAATCGATTATGCGTATTTCTCTTTTTTTATTGTTGTTTGGTTTAGCCCTACAGCTACAGGCACAAAGTGATGTTTATCAATACACCGTTGATTTAACGCAAGTTAAAGACGACCGTGTAAAAGTTGAGTTAGTGCCTCCTGCCTTTACTACCGATGAAGTAACACTTTTATTCCCTGCAATGGTTCCCGGTACGTATGCTATTGAAGATTATGGTCGATATATTAATGATGTAGAAGCTTTCGATAAAAATGGAAAGAAAATTTCTGTTTCTAAAAAAGATACAAACTCATGGACCATCAAAGGAGCAAAAAAAGTTGCAAAAATTACCTATTGGGTAGATGATACATTCGATACTAAGGTGAAGGGTCCGGAAATTTTTTGGCCGGCCGGAACGAACATCGAAGAGAATAAAAATTTCATTATCAATAATAGCGGTTTCTTCGGATACTTTGAGAATTATAAAGAAAAGACTTACGAAATCCGTTTCATACGCGATCAAACTTTCTACGGCTCCACCGGCTTGATTGCTTATAAAAGCAACGAACCACTCAACAAAGTAATCAAAGAACCCAAGCCCGAACCCAACAAAAGAGTAGATGTATTCAGAGCTGAGAATTATGATCGATTGGTCGATTCTCCTTTTATGTATAGCAAACCTGATACTGCGATCATTAAGGTTGGTAATACAGAAGTTTTAATCGGTTCTTATTCTCCTAATAAAAAGATAACCGCCAAAGAAATTGCAGACAATGTAAGAGAAGTATTGTTGGCACAAAAAGCTTATTTAGGCGGAACGCTACCTGTGGATAAATATGCTTTCATTTTTTATTTTACTGATCAACCTATTACATCGTATGGTGCTCTAGAACATTCTTACTCTTCTATGTACTTTATGCCAGAAGCCAGCATCAGTGAAATGGGACAACAATTGAGAGATTTTGCAGCCCACGAATTTTTTCATATTGTTACACCGCTTACCATTCACTCAGAAGAGATCGGTATGTTTGGTTTTAACAACCCCAAAATGTCAAGACATTTATGGTTGTATGAAGGTTTAACAGAATATTTCGCTGGTAACGTTCAGGTAAAGTATGGTTTGATTAACCCAGAACAATATCTCCGCATATTACAAGAGAAATTATTAACTGCTGATGGTTTTAAAGATGATTTGCCTTTTACAGAACTAAGTTTAGGTGCGCTAGATAAATATGCTGATCAATATTATAATGTTTATCAAAAAGGAACGCTGATCTCCTTATGCTTGGATATTCAATTGCGAAAACTTTCTGATGGTAAATATGGGATGCAAAATCTTGTTGCAGATTTAGGTAAGAAGTATGGAAAGAGTAAATCATTTAAAGACGAAGCCTTGTTTGCTGAAATCACAGCTATGACATATCCACAAATCGGGACATTTTTTGAAAAGTATGTAGCAGGAAAAGAATCTCTGCCCCTTACTGAAATATTTGCTTTAGTTGGCGTTGATTACGTTAAAGAATCAAGAAGTGAAGAGTACAGTCTTGGTTTGGAACAAGAAGCAATTACTGTGAGCGAGCATAATGGAAAACCCTATTTGGCTATCGGAAATGCTGATGCCCTAAATGCGCAAGGAAAAGCATTAAAATTCGAAACCGGAGACATTATTTTAAAAATGAATGGTGACCTTGTTCCTGAACTTGGTCCGGAATTGAGCACTTTTATTCCAGCTCAAATAGCAAAAGTTGGAGAAGGCAAAACTATATCCTACACTGTTATCAGAAAGGGTAAAGAAGTTGAGTTAAGTGCATTATGTCAAAAAGCAGAAAGAGTAAGGAGACATATGATGAAGTTTACAGAGAATCCAACTGCTGAACAATTAGCGGTAAGAAAGGCTTGGATTGAACCTTAGTTTTGTTTGTTCGATTTTGGTTATTAGTTGTTCGAAAAAATTGATAGTGAATAGAGAGAAACAACTACAATAAATATTAGGAAAAATAAAAAGTCGTGGTGGTTGCTACGACTTTTTTATTGAGCGCGAATGGTAAAAGTAATTTTGCCTACCGATTCTTGCGGTACGTTCGCTCCTGTCTTAGTAAATGTTAATTTTTCGATTTCTGCTCTACAAGCTTTCTCTGCTGCTAAGCTTACACTACTGCTAATTCTTCTTATAGAAATGATTTCTCCATTTTCATCTACTTTAATCTCGAAAACGATTTGTCCTGTTACTTCATCATCTCCAATTTTAGGCTTAGGAGCACTATCCCATTTCCAACCTGCTAAATCTAGCGCTGATCCTCCTCCATCTCCTCCTCCGGGTTTTCCAGTATAAGAAGCGTTGGGATTTAATGTTCCATTCTTGTCTCCTTTATCTCCTACTTTTCCAGGATCATCTCCGTTGTTACCAGGTTTTCCTTCTTTACTTTCAGCGTTTTTATTGGATGGTTTAAAGATTGCATTATCCTCAACTTTTTTCACATCTTCTTTAACCGGAGTTGTTTCTTTCTTTACTTCTGTAATTGGCTTAGTAACTTCTTTTGTTTCATTTTTAGTTTCTTTTACAACAACCGGGCTCTCTGTTTTAGTTACTACAGGTTCTGCTACGTGGTCTACTTTCTCTTCTACCTTTGGCAGCGTTTCTTCTTTTGCTTCAGCTTTTTCTTCTGTAGTATTTTGTTCTGGTGCACCTACTGGTTCTTCAGGTTGTTCTTCTCCAAAACCTTGCGCATCTAAACCAAAATTCAATTCAATTCCGTATTCCGGGTTGGGCGGATTAGGTGCTCGCCACGCAGCCACTAATAATAATAAAGCAAGTACACCACCGTTAATGACAAAGGTGAGTAAGGCAGCTATTCTATTATTTTTCTTTTCTTCGCGCGACATAACAAATTTATTTTGGTACAGTGGCTACCACTACTTTAGCTTCGAGTTTAGCTGCTAATCCTGCCACATAAACGCCATGTTCCCACGGCACTGCTTTATCAATGTGTAAAACAACTGAGCCGTTAGCGCCACCTAATTTGCTTCTTAACTCTGCTTCTAACATTGCTTTCGAAACAGATTTTTCGTTTACAAAATACTGCAAATCTTTAGTGATAGTAACCGATACTTTTTGCACTTCAATATTGCTTGTCTGGCTGCTAGGTAAACTAACCGGCAAACCGGAAGGCGTAACAAAAGAAGAAGTAAGCATGAAAAATACCAACAACAAAAAAATCAAGTCTGTCATGGAAGCCATGCTAAACTCAGGTGATATTTTATTTTTCGATGAGAGATTCATGTTACTTAGGTTCTTGCAATAAATCAATAAAATCGATAGTTGTGTATTCCATCTTGTGGATGATTTTAGCTACTCTCGTTACTAAAAAGTTATAAGCGAGATAAGCCATAATTCCCACAATCAACCCGGCAACAGTTGTTATCATCGCCACGTAAATACCATCCGCTAAAATTTTTGGTCCGATTGCTCCTTCTTGTTGTGCTATCGCCATAAAAGAGCTGATCATGCCCATCACAGTTCCCAAGAATCCAATCATTGGAGCTGCTCCTGCAATTGTGGCCAGTGTTGAAAGGTTTTTCTCTAGTTTAAAAATCTCAAGCTTGCCTACATTTTCAATGGATGCTTCGATGTTTTTAAGCGGACTTCCAATTCTTGAAATTCCTTTTTCTATCATTCGAGCAACGGGAGTACCACTTTGCGCGCAAAGCATTTTGGCTCCGGTTATATCGTTTTTTAAAACTAGTTCTTTCACTTTTGCCATAAAAGGTTCTGCTTCTATGTTGGCTTTGTTGATGGTTAATAATCTTTCAATAAATAAGTAGATAGCCCCAATCCACATAATAGCAAGTGGAATCATCATCAAACCTCCTTTAAGAGCTAAATCGAAGATGGAAAGTGATTCTTGTGTTAAGGTTGTAGTTGATGCGGGGTCGGCTGTTAATTGCAAAAGTATCATCATTTTTAAAAAATCAATTGGAAGTAAAATAAAAGAAGCAATCCGAATTTAATCAGATTGCTTCTGTTGTATCATCATTTTAAATTAGTATTTAATAACCCAAAGTTTGTCGCCATGTTCAGCCTTTAAATTGTCTGCCAGTTTTTGTGCATCAGCGAATGTTTCGCCTTCTGCAATAGTAAGACGCGAAAACTTAACTTTTCCATAAGGTGGAATAATTTTACAATTCACTCCCTTATCGCTTAATTTCTTGGCATAATCCATCACTAAATCTGCGTCAATGGAGCTAGCCGCTACCACATAGTAACGTTTGGTTCTTTCACTTAGTGTTGTAATGACTCCTTTTTCTGGTTTAACATTAGCTGCTGCTTCCTCCTGCCTTCTTCTTTCTTCTTCTAATCTTTTCTGCTCGGCAAGTAAGCTTTCGCGCTCTTTTGCTTCTTCTTCTTTTCTAGATTTCTCTGCTAATTCTTTTGCTTCTCTATCTTTAGTGGGTTTATAAACAACGAAATACCAACCTGCTGCAAGTGCGAGTAGAACTACCAAAAAAATGGCAATCACTTTTGGTAATACAGATGATGTTGGCTTTATCGGTTCCTCATAAACCGGAACTTCTTCTTGTTCCTGATTGGTGCTTTCTATCGGCTCATGAGCAGTATAGCTATCTACTTGTTGTATCTCTTGAACAGTTTCTGAATTTGATTCGACCTCGTGGCTGACAATTGGCTCTGCTGTTTCTGGCGTAGCTTCGTCACGATTTAAAGGCTGATAGTCAATGTCCGGTAATCCAAAGTTGTCATCTTCAACCGGTGGTGGTGAAGGCTGGGCTTTTCTGACTGTTTTTTTTACTGGCGTTGCTTTCTTTCTGGTTGCCATCGGAATAGTTTTAATCAAAAAATTAGGTCAACACACAAAATTAAGGGAATTTACCACATTTCATACGTTTTCATGATTTTTCAGAAAGACCAGGTAAACCCGGCCCGTAACTGAAATCCACGTACATTGTAAAATTGATACTGTTGATAGTCTTGATTAAGGATGTTGGCGAGTTGAAAAGTGACTATCATCTTCTCTCTCAAAAAGTAATCTACTTTAGTTGATAAATCAACCACATTAGGTAAGGCAACAATCGATTCGTTTTGCGGATTTTGTGCTCTCAAACCTCCCAAAAAATTAAAATCTGCACTTATTCTTAATTTATTTCCGATAAGATGAGAAGCTGTGGTTTGCAAAACAGTTGAAGGTCGGTGCCAAGCTCGTGCCAGTGTATCTGTATTGTAGGAGAAACCATCATAGCGAATAGTAAACCAAGTTCTGGTGCTGGCTGCATACTGTAATTGAAGAAAAAAGTTAGTGCGCTCTGTTGCTCCTTTATCAAATTGCGCGACAAACTTTTCTTGTTGCGATTGAAATTGATTAAAGAAATACAAATTTTTAATAGATGCTACACTAAAGCCAGCTTGAGCATCTACCTTCTTAGCTATTGTTGATTCTATTTGTGCACCTAAAACCAAAGCTTCGTTTGTATGTGCAATGCTAATGTTAGGTGCTAACCAAGGATTTTCTAATGATAACGAATTTAAAGTGATTGGCTTCATATTACCATCAAGATAACCTTTGATGCGCACTTGCTTCGAAAGTTGATAGGTTGCTGTTGCCTTTGGATAGAAATGAAATTCTTTGTTATCTATTGTATCATTTTCCAATGCTATTCCCGCACCTGCTGATATGGTTAGCTCAGGAAAAAGCGAGAAGGTATAAATAGATTGGAGTGATGTTAGATTTCTAGCTTTTGCATCTATAGCTACATACTCTCTATTGATGATGAATTGCTCGAATTTAGTCTCAATTGTATTGTTATCTTTGAGTTGATACAAATGTGCGATTTGAAAATTTAAAATTGTTTCGTCAGCATCTAATCTATCACTCATGAATTGAAATTTTGCCTGTCCGCTAAAAGTTGATTTCTTGTTTTCGGTTGTGATAAAACCGGCAGATAAATTGAATCGGTTAAAACTTTGACGTAAATCATTTTTACTTATATCTGCAACATTAGGATTTCCATAAAAATGCCAAAACGATTGTTGATAATCAACTTCACTTAACAATGTTAATCTTTTTTGATGCAGACTTCCATTCAAACGTAATCCATAATTACCATTTCCTGATTTAGCTTTCTGAACCGGGCCTCGATCAAAAATATCGAACCACGCGTTAGCTGCTATTTTACCTTTTTCTTGTTTTTTGTTGGTGTAATATAGCTCACCGTAAGGTGAGAGGAAATTACCCATACCTAAGCGTAGATAAGCATTATGACTTGGATTAAACTCATCCTTTTTCAATTTTAAAGGCCTGATGGGTAAATTTAATTCAGGTAAACTAATTTGAGTTTGGCTGAATGAATAAGTTATAGGCGGATAAATTGGATCTGATGCTTGTGGTGCTACTTTACTGAATTTTCTTTCGGCATTGGGTACTTGTAACTTTCTTTCTTTTACAATTTCTATTTCCACATTTTCCAATTCACCTGTTTGCTGAGAAAATGTAGCAGAATAAGTAAAAATGAAAAAGAGAATTAAAAGTATTGAACGCTTATGATCACCAGCATAATTCATGTTAATTTTAACAAGATTCATTCTTTTGGATATTTTTTTTATGATTGATTCTCCCATTTTATTGTTGGTTATCATTGGTGATAGAATCAGAACTGAAGACTTCATTTCTCTTGGCTTCCAATGCTTGCAATTTTTGTCTTGCTTCTTGCTTAATACTTTCACTAGGGAAGTTATCGATTAAAGATTGAAGAGTTGCTTTAGCTTGAAACATTTCATTTTGTGCGAGGTAACTATCTGCCAACAATAAAAATGATTTACCAATCCAACTTTCATAAGATGAAAAATCATTATTTAGACTGAACAAAGTTTCGTTGCATTGCTTAAAATCTTTTCTCAAATAAAAAATAGTTGCTAATAAATATTTTGCTTCTGCTCCGTTTTCATCACGTGCAGAATTCAATGTGTTCAAAAATTCATCTTGTGCAGCATCAAACAATCCTTTTGCTAATGCAACTTTACCTAAATAAAGAGATGCTTTGTTTTCAGCAGCTACATTTACGTTAGCTCTATCCAAAATAAATTGAGCATAAACAGCAGCTGAATCATATTGGCTAGTATTAAAATGACTTTCCATCAAGCCATTGTAATTGATAAACAACTCTCGTTTATTAACTGCAAACTGTAGCGCATATTGATAGGCTGGAATGGCTGCAACAAAGTTACTTTGTTTAAAGTAACAATCGGCAATTCGAGCGGCTACACGATTCGCAAATTGAAATTGTTTATCCGACTTGATGATTTCATAGAGCTTAACAGCTTCACTCCAATTTTTCTTTCGGTATTGAGATTCTGCCTGATAGTAATGCGCTTCGTTCGTGTACTTACTATCTGCGTAGCTTTGTTTAAAGTTATTCAATGCCGAAATTGCAGCGTCATACTTTTCATCGAAGTAAAGTTTTTTGGCAGTTTCAAATTCAAGTTGTTCGAAACCTTTCGTATCACTTGCTGATTGTTTTACTAAAGCCAAATATTTTGAGAACTCTTCTTGTTTACCTAATTGCGTTAATACTTCTTGTAAAGGCAGTAAAACTTCTTGTGCTACCGGTTTATTAGGATATGTTTTGATAACTCTCTGGTAATCTTCTGCACAATTATCATACTGCTTTAAGTTAAAATAGGCAGTAGCTCTCCTCGATAAAGCGTAAGCCACAAAGGGAGAATTATTTTCTTTTTCAATTAACTGACTTAAGGCATCAACGGCTGGTTGATAATTACCTTGTTCTAATTCAAACTGCGCCCATTGATATAAACCTTCAGCTTTATATACAGTATTTGGATAATCTTGTACCAATGATCTAAATTGTGTTCTAGCCTCAGCGTATCTGCCTTGGATTCCCAATATCATCCCACTTTGTAGGCTGGCATAATCGCGGTCTGTTGAGGATATAAGTTTAAATCTTGAGTAATAAGCTAAAGCATCATCGTATCGTTTCTCTACATAATAACAATCTGCCAAACGTAGCATACCATCTGCAAAACCAAAAAAAGTTTTATCGTTAGCGTCAACTAATTCTTTAAAATGTTTTACTGCTGCGTTATACTTTTTTTGATTGAAATAAACATAACCAATACCATATGATGCTTGTGCTTGCAGGGTTAAGTCATCATCTTTTATTGTTAATGCTTTTTGGTAGTATTCAATAGCTTCATCAGATTTTTGCTGCGCAGATAATAAATCAGCCAACCAACAAGAAGCTCGTTTAACATATTTACTATTCACAGGATAACTCAAAGAACGTTTAAACATTTCTTCAGCTTGAGCAAATTGATCTTTATTAAACCACTCAACTCCTTTTAAATAGGTTGCTTTTTGATAGGCTTGTTGAATCACTAAATTTTTAGCTGGCAAACTTTCGATGTATTCAATAGCTTTGTTGTAGTTATTTCCATTTACGTAGGCTTGCGAGAGCAATTCTTTTGCTTCAGTATTTTTTGTAGATTGAGGATACTGAACAATAAAACTTTCCAATTCTGAAATGGCTTTATCGGCTTGTCCGATATCGTAACAAACTTTTGCGAAAGAAAAACTTGCTTGTTCCCCTACTGCTTTATTTGATGATTTTCTAGCTTTTGCAAAAGCATTTTGCGCTTGTGTTTTGCTACCTGTTTCTAAATAAGCTATACCTAATTGAAAAGCGGCTAACTTGGCTATTTCAGAATCTGCGGTAGCGGCACTTTCTAAATAAGTGATAGCATCTTTGAAATTTTTTGCATACATAAAACTTAAACCCGCCCGATATAAAATCGATTCGTCTTTGGTTTTATCAGCATCGAGATAGGTTAAATAAAGTTCTGCAGCTTTTGCATATTCTTTCAATTGAAAATGAGATTCAGCTGTTAAAATACCAACTTCTCTTTTATTTTTTAAATCATCTATAGCAAATAACGGGGTTGTATACGCAATCAATTTGACATATTCATTCTGTTTAAAATAGGCTGTTGCTACCAAAAAGGGTACAATACTCTGGTAGGAACTATTCTTTTCAGCCAATTGCAAATCGACAATAGCATCTTCGTAATTTCCTTCTGATAATGCAATAAAGCCAGCATAGTAACATGCAGGACTAACAAATTCGTGATTACCTCTTTTTACCTGATTGAATTGTTCTTTAGCTTCTTTTAATTTTTTTTCAGTAAATAAGGCATAACCCCATTGAAATCTGCCTTGCATTTGTTGTCTGTTATCGAGGTAAGTCCAGGTGATTTTTTGATAAACTGTGGAAGCTTTAGCATATTGTTGCTTGATATACCAGTAATTTCCAATTTCAAAATAAGCGTTGGAAGCTTGTCCTGGTCCGGTTTGGTTACGGATGAATTGCTCCATCCTTTCTATACCTACTGACTCCCCTATTCGAAGGGAAGAACTTGCGTCAATAAACTCAGCTTGTGTTTTCTTAACAGCCTCTGTTCTAGCTAGAGAAAGATAGTTTCTGGCGGCAATTTGTGCAGCCTGGTAATTTCCTGCATCGTACAGTTCTACTGCCTTGTAAAAATATTGTGTGGGTAATTCATTAGACTTGCTTTCTTGTGCGTTCGCGCAATATGAAAATCCAATGTTAATGGAGATGAAGAAAATTATGCTAAACTTATACAACATGTCTTCTAACTTTTTTATCCAATAAGTTTGTAAACTAACTCGCGAAGTATCTGACCTTCGTCTGCCGAACCTGTGTCAACTCCTTTCAATTTTAAATCTGCTTCTTTTATGAACGAAATACTTTGCATTATCTTATCTGTAGAGAAAGTTCTTAAAGCATTAACATAGTCTTTGGCAGCATAGGGACTTATTTTTAAAGCAGATACTAATCCTTTATCAGATTTATCAGTGGCAGCTGTTGCAGCCAGAAGTTTACTAAAGAATGAGAATAAAAATGCAACTATCGGTATAGCTGGATTTTTTTTTGTATTCTTTTCAAAATAATTAACGATACGGGCAGCTTGCAAAGTGTTTCTGGTGAGGATGGCCTTTTGCAATTCAAAGATGTTATATTCTTTGCTTATGCCCACTTGCATCATCACATGTTCGGCCGTTAAACCTGTTGGAGGAATTTCTCCAATCAAAAGTTTATCAAATTCGTTTGTGAGTCTATGTAAATCATTACCAATGTATTCGCAAAAAACTTGGATGGCTCTGTCATCGATGTTTACTTGTTTTTGTTTGGCATACGATGCAACAAAATCGGGTAGCTGGTTGTCGTACATTTTCTTGGTTGTAATCGACACACTAAGCTTTTCAATGTTTTTCCCTAGTTCTTTTCTTTTATCGAGTGATTTATTCTTATGGGCAAAAACTAAAACAGTGCTGGGTACAGGCTGTTGCAAATAATTGAGTAAAAGTTTTGCACCACCTTCGTTATTAATATCTGGAATATCTTGTGCTTCTTTTACAATTACTACTTGACGTTCGGCCATCATTGGAAACCTTCTAGCGTGGGTAACAATAGTTGCCATCGAGGCATCTTTACCATACACTACCACTTGGTTAAATCCTTTTTCTGCATCAGACAATACGTTCGCTTCAATGTAGTTGGCGATTAGATCGATGAAGTATGATTCTTCTCCTTGCAAAAAGTAAACAGGAGCATATTTTTTGGCTTTTAAATCGGATAAAATCTTTAATACTTGTGCATCCATTAACCAACTCTTTTTTTGTTTCTAAAATTTACCGCTGTAAAAATACCAACAATCGCGCCTGAAAAGTGGGATTCCCACGAAATACTTGGATCAGTCGGTAGAATGCCATAAAAAACGCTGCCATATAGTAAGATGGTTACGAGCGAAACCAGCAGCGACAAAAAGTCTCTTCTGAAAATACCAAAAAAGATGAGAAAGAAAGCTAAACCGTACACTATACCACTGGCACCGATATGATAAGTTGGTCTTGCGAAAATCCAAACACATAAGTTCGTCCAAAAGTAGGCACGCAAAAAAACAGTTTGTCCTATTTTTCCATAAAAGTAAAAAAGCATAGTTCCTAAAAAAAGTAAAGGAACAGTGTTGGAGAGTAAATGAAGGAAATCGCCATGTATGAGTGGTGCGAATAAGACACCAACAAATCCGAATAAACTTCTGGGTAAGATACCTAGAAAGTTTGCGTTTAAACCATAGGAAATTTCGAATAAAAAAATCAACCACATTAAAAATACCAAACGAAAAGGTATGGCAGCACTGCCCAGCAAAGAAGTTCGCTGCATGCTTAAGTTGGTTTTTGAATCATTGGGAGTTTCATGTATCGTGCTTCTTCGGGTGCAATGGATTCGCCCAAACCCATAATACCGCCTCCGGAAGAAGATGCAATACCTTGGGCAATGTCGATTAACAGACTGTAATATTCAGAAGCGAATTCAGTTGGTAAAAGTTTAAAACAAGGATTTAAGAAGGATAACTCTTCTTCTATTAAGGGATTTCGCTGTGTAGATTCATAAGGATAACTTTGAATCAAAATTTTTAGTTTGTCTTCAAAGTCTGTAGCCAGTTCTTTGAAAAAAGCTTGCATGCTCACAGCCTTTTTATGCTTTTTTTGAGCAATGTTAATTGCTTCTTTAATTTCCTTTTTATCGATAGTGCCATCCGCACCGGCAATCAAAATACAAACTAGAAAAGGTGCTTTAAGCACTAATTCCGCTTGGGCTTCGGAAAGTTTGTTGAGCTCAGGTATCATATCTCGGTTATTGCACTAAAGTTGCTTAATAAAACAGTTTTTTTAAACTTTTATCTCTAAAAAAAACTGACTTAATTGAATTTTAATTCGCTTGCGCATGTACGAAAAAGATCCTGTAAAAATATTTGTCGTAGAAGACGATCCGGCCTACACCAAGTTTCTGCGCTATGTACTGGAGCTCAACCCTGATTTTGAGGTAGAATTCTATTCAACCGGAAAAACTTGCATTCAAAATCTAAACAAAAACCCTTCGGTAATTACATTAGATTACTCGTTACCGGATATGCCCTGTGAACAAATCTTACAAGAAATATTAGCCGTTAACCCAGATATTCAAGTAATCATTGTGTCTGCTCAGGAAAAGATAAGTACTGCTGTTGACTTAATGCGAGCTGGTGCTTATTACTATATCCCTAAAGATACTGATGCCAAGGACCGACTACTTTACACCATTAAAAATGCGCGTGAAAAGGTATCTCAACTGAAAGAAATTACCTATCTCAAAAAAGAAATTGCCGAGAAATACGAATTTGAGAAAAGCATTATCGGTAGCAGTGTATCTATTAAAAAGGTATTTGATTTAATGGAGAAAGCTGTTAAAACGAATATATCTGTTTCCGTTATAGGCGAAACCGGTACAGGTAAAGAGTTAGTGGCAAAAGCCATTCATTACAATAGCAAAAGAAAAAGTAAAGCCTTTGTGGCAGTCAACATTGCAGCTATTCCCAAAGAGCTAATTGAAAGCGAATTATTTGGTCATGAAAAAGGAGCTTTTACCGGGGCAATTACAAGACGTGTAGGAAAGTTTGAAGAAGCAGACGGTGGTACCATTTTTTTGGATGAAATCGGAGAAATGGACTTGAATTTGCAAGCTAAACTATTGCGCGTTTTACAAGAAAGAGAAGTGGTGCGTGTTGGTGGCAATCAAACGATCAAGTTAGATGTTAGAGTTATCGTTGCTACCCATCGCGACTTAGCTTTAGAAGTTAAAGAAGGAAGATTCAGAGAAGATTTATATTACCGTTTGTTGGGGTTACCCATACACTTGCCTCCATTACGCGAAAGAGGCAGCGATGTGATTGTAATTGCGAAACATTTTTTAGATCAATTCTCTAAAGAAAATAATCTACCCAAATTTAAAATTACAGCAGAAGCACAAGAAAAATTAATGAGCCATACCTACGCAGGCAATATTCGCGAATTAAAATCAATAATTGAATTATCTGCTGTGATGACAGAAGACAATGAAATTAAGCCCGCTGACATATCATTCAATATTTCGAAAGGAATTGAAAACTTTTTAAATCAGGAAATGAAAATGGAAGAATACATGTATCGCATTATTCGCCATTATTTAAATAAATATGATAATGATGTGTTGGAAGTTGCCAAGCGACTCGATATTGGTAAATCCTCCATCTATCGATATTTAAAAGAAATGGAAGCAGCAGGAATTTAGAAATAAGGAAGTAGCAGGAATTTAAATATGCGGAATCTCGAGCAGTATATTAAAAAAGGTGGGTTTTATCAGAGCGTTGTAGAAGATGGTTCTGATATCATCTTCATAGTTGATTATAATGGTAAAATCTTATATCATAATAATTCTGTAAAAGAAACATTAGGTTATAGAAGTAAATCTTTAATTGACAAAAACTTTTTCGAATACCTACCTAAAAACCAGCAGCAAGATTTAAAAATCAAATTCAAATCAATACAAAAGAAAGCATTAACAAAAAAAATAGAATTCCAATTTCGATGTCGAGATAAATCTTATAAGTTTTTAGAATTTAATGCGATCAATTTAAAGCACAAGCAAAAATTGAATGGCTTTATTTTAGATTGCAGAGACATCACCCAGCGTAAAAAAGATGCTGAAGAATTGCTTAGGCTTCAAAAAGCAAAGGAACAATTTTTAGCCAACATCAGCCACGAAATCAGAACGCCCATTAATGGTATTGCAGGTTTAGCGAGCCTGTTAACTAAAAATCAGCAAGCTGAAGATTTAGATAATTATTTAACTGCCATCAAATACTCAGCAGAAAATTTAAAAGTTATCATCAATGATATCTTAGATTTATCTGCTATAGAATCAGGTAAATTAAAATTTGAGAAGATTGGTTTCAACTTGAATGATTTGTTACCTACACTCATCAATACATTTTCATATCAGGCCAAAGAAAAGAAAATTGATTTAAGATATACTATCGATTCTAAACTAAATTTGATTTTAGTAGGTGACCCGGTGCGCCTCAATCAAATTTTAATTAATTTAGTTGGTAACGCAGTAAAGTTTACCAATTTTGGTCATATTGAAATTAACTGTCAGCTATATGCCATTCAAGAAAAAACTTGTTGGGTTAAAATTGAAGTAATCGATACAGGTGTTGGTATTCCTAAAGACAAGCTTGAAACTATATTTGAAAGTTTTAGTCAGGCAGATGCAAGTGTTACCAGAAGATATGGTGGCACCGGATTAGGATTAACCATCGTTAAACAATTAGTGGCCTTACAAAAAGGAAAAATACAAGTTGATAGTGTTGAGCATCAAGGATCTGTTTTTACGGTTTTAATCCCCTACTCTATTAAAACTGAAACAAAATCTAATAAAAAAGAGAAAGAGAAAATTATAAAAGGAGAACATCCTGGCAATAACTTAAGGATTTTGTTGGTAGAAGATAACGATATCAACAGGCTGTACGCAAAAAGTATTTTAAAAAATTGGAATAGCATAACTGATACGGCAGAGAATGGTTTGGTGGCCATCGAAAAATTAAAATCCAATCAATATGATGTGATCTTAATGGATGTTCAAATGCCGGTAATGGATGGATATGAAACCACCCATACCATTAGGCAAATGGATAAGAAAATTTCTCAAATACCTATTGTTGCGTTAACTGCCAATGCAACAAAAGCAGATATTGATAAATGTTTAAATGCAGGTATGAATGCCTTTTTACCTAAACCCTTTACACCAGATGATCTCTATCAGAAATTGTTTTATGAACTTAAAATTAAAAACAGCAACCAACCACTAGCCAACCATAACATCGAATCGAAGGAGAAGTCTTACGACTTACATTACCTTAATCAAGTTTCGGGAGGTAATCAAGAATTTATTCAAGAAATGATTTCAACTTTTATTCAATCAGTGCCCGATATTTTAAACAAGATTGAAAAAGAAACAGATGATAAAAACTGGTTGAAGGTAAAAGCTTTGTTACATCAAATTAAGCCATCATTTGTTTTATTGGGAGCAAATCAAATTAAAGAGGAGATTGTTTCAATTGAAAATCTTGACACAAATATTTTACCTTGGAAAGAAGTAAGCCAAACTATTTACAACCTTCTTAATAAGTGTAAGAGAATTGTAGCTAGTTTGGCTAAACAAGATTAATTTTTACGAACTATTTCTTATTGCTATTAATAATAGCAAGTTTCTTGTAAACAACCGGTCCCTTATCTGTGCTGAATACTACAAAGTAAATACCGTCAGCTAGATTTTCAGTACTCACACTTTCAGGCTCATTCCAGGTTTTAGGTAGATCACCAGATTTTACAACTACACCTTGCTGCGAAACAATTTGCCAAGTACAAGCTTTAGGCAAAGTTCCTTCACCTAACATATTGAAAGAACCAAAAGCCGGATTAGGATATATATTAATTTCAGAAAGTTTTGTTTTCACAACCTCTTCTTCTATACCTACAATTACTGGAGGTATTTTTTGTGTAATGGATTGGTCAACAGTATCGATTCTGGCTTGATATACTTCTTTGGTATCTCTGTTTTGAACAAAAGTTAAAACCAATAATAAATCACCTTGGTCGAAAGGCTTATCCAAAGGAATAATATTTTCGCCAGTGGCCGGATTTGATTGAGAAACATCAAAAGTCCAGTTTTGAGTGATGGTCCATCCGGTTACACCAAGTAATGGTTTATTCACTACATTTCTCACAACATTAGCAGCACCTGAGACATTTATGTTTACATCCGATTGAATCAAATAACTGTGAACTACAATAGGTTCACTAAAATTGGTTTGAACAGAATCTTTGTAAGTAACTTCTACACGCACACCTAAATCCGAATCAGAAATAGAACCTTGATCTAAAAGTGTATTTATTTCAAATTTTGGTGACTTCAAAGATTCTATTCCCATCCAAGCTTCTTGCAAGTTTCCACCTCTCAAATTTGCAACAGTAGTAGTTCTAAACTGTCCGACTTGATATAATCCACTTAAACCATTCATGATAGACCAAGGAGGTCCATCTACCGAATAGTAAGGTTTTCTAGCTGCTGGCACTTCAGGGCTATTTTTATTGATAAAATCTTCACCTGGGCTATTTAAATGGTATTGAACTTTAAAAAAGTCAGGTTTAATTTTAGATATAACTTGGTTATCAAAAAACAAATCAAGTTCTTCTCCATCTATTAATGAAGCGAAGTTCCCCAAATTTGCAAAGTGTTCTACCAATACAGTTCTGGTTTTAGAACCGATATACACGTTATCGAAAGCAAAACCTTTTTCAGTTCTTGTACCTGTTGGGTTACTATTGTTACTTCCAAAAGCTACACGAAATACTACTTTATCTCTCAAAGAAACAGGGATCTCATCTAAGCTATAACGACCATTTACCCAATTACCCGATTTACCTGTCCAACCATATGAACCAATATTCTGTCCACTTCCAACCCCACCCGGATTACCGATTAAGCCTCTACCATTATACCAATCGATTCCTTGTAATAAATCATCACTACCAAGTGTAACCCAATTAAGACCACCGTTAATGGAGTACTGAACAACAGCTCCGTCACGAATATCTGTATCAACCCAATAATCAAGTGATATCATTGGAGCAGGAACATTCGAGAGATCAACACAAGGACCAATAACTACTGAGTTTTCAATATCGCTATAACCATTGGTGTACCATACATCTGAATTAGAACCTAAGAAAACACTTAAGTTATCACTCACAGGATTACCAAACTTAAAGCTATTGGCATTTAACGAGGCTACATCAAATTCAAATTCATCATTGGTTTTAAACCAAGTGCCCACACCTTGATCGAAGTTTTCAAAATATGGATTCGATGATATATTGATACCTGTTGTATAATCAAGTATAAATATCTTTTTATTGAATGTTTCTATACAACCATCATTAGTTTCAACAATTAATATAATGTCTTTTTCACCTGGGGAGTTAAACACAAAAGAAGGAGCTTCATTTGTACCTCCAACATTTGGATTTACTACCGTGCTAGAAGGTGGCCCAGCAAAAATATTCCCATCAATGTTCCATCCATAAGAAATTACTGTGCTAGTTCCAGGATCAACCTTATCAGTATTGAATTGTGTAATATCTCCATTACAAATACTTGACCAGTTAAAATCAACATTTTGAATTTGTCCAACTTTCACAACCATTGTGGCAGTAGCAGAACAACCTTTATCAGTCGTAACTTCATGAGTAACAGTATAATCTCCAGGTGAAGCATATACCACACTCGAAGGTGAGGCATTAGTGCTAAATGTACTATTTCCAAAATCCCAGAAATGATCTGTGATGATAGAGTTATCATCTGCTTGTTCAAAATCACTAATGGTTGTACCCATCGGTAATGGAATAACAAATCCAACTTCAGGAAAACCAGATACATTTTCAAAATTTACTGCGTTTGCTACACAGGCATTTTCATTCAAAATTCCAACTGCAGGTTTAGCAAAAATTCTGATGAATTTAGTTCTGAATGAAGCAGCATTTAATTCATTTACATAAGTATAAGTTACCTCAAATACCCCTGAAATTAAGTTTGGATTATCTGTATCGATGTAATAACTTAAATCTGGTCGTTGTTGCAATACTCCAATTGGTAAGTTTGTAACAATCTGTGTACCAGGATTTCCATTACTAACAGGTGGAGTAGCATCTATGTTAACGTTGCCTATACCAGCACAAAACTGAATTACCCCACTACCATCAGTAGAAGTTGTTGTCGCAAAATTAAAATCAGCAACAGTTACTGGATTAACAATCGTCTTTTTAATCGGTGCACTAATACAACCAGTTATAGGATCTGTGTAAGTATAGGTCACGAAATTATCACCCAAATTAGCGATACCTGGGAAAAAAGTATTTCCTGAAATTCCATCTCCGCTAAACACACCTCCTGGTGGTACACCTGCGAGAAGTTCAGGAGCATCTATCTCAGTATAAATTAATTTTAGATTATTAATTTGAACAAAGTTTAAGGTGTCTGCAACTTGCACGCGTACTTCATCAAACACAGTTGTACAAGGCCCTGCACCATCGGGATCGGCTGCTGTTAATCTAAAGTCAATAAATAAATTATTTGAACTTCTCTCACTTGCATTTAAAGTATATTGAGAAGTGGGACTGTTTACGTTGGTATATTGAGCTACCGAAGCCCCTCCAGACCATATAGCTGAAGGTGAATCTGTAAAAGAACCATTCAATTGGATATTATCATATTCACAGATTCTAAAGTCAGCACCAGCGTTAACTTTCGCAGTTCGATTAATTGTTACATTAACAAAATCCTCTGCTGGTACGCAAGGACCGCTGTTATCTGGATCATTGGTAACCACCCTAAACACGAGCGTTTGTGTTATGTCTGATGGTGTAGGGAAATAACTAGCTGTAACAGTATTTAAAGTTAAACTACTAGCTGATATAGTGCCTGTACCTATTGCAGCAATCGACCAGTTTGCAATAGATGCACTAGCACTAATTGTACTAGTTAAATTGATTGATGTTGGCTCACAAACGGTAAAATCAGGCATTGCTAAAATTTGTGGTGCCCGATTGATAGCGATATCAATAACATCTGAAGCAACCGTACAAGGTCCGGCAGCTCCATCAGGATCGTTTGATGTTACCCTTAATCTTACAAATCCTCCAATATCTTGTGGTGCAACATTATAAGTTGCAGAAATTCCTGTTCCAACAATTGAACCAAAACCAAAACCTGGTTCAACCTGCCAACTTCCAGAGGACGAGCTTCCTGATAAAATCCCTGTTATTGGAAATGATGTAGGTTCACAAACTTGGAAATCTGTTCCGGCATCTATCAAAGCCTTGCCATTTACTCGAGCAACAAAAACTTGAGAAGGCCCATTACAGCCATTTGCATTTGGTGTAACTGTATAGTTTACAAACCCACCAGTTGAAACTGATATCAAATTTTGATTGATTACATTACCTGAGCCATCACTAAAGCCAGTAACTGTACCTGATGCAAGTGATGCTGTCCAACTAAAAGTAGTTCCAGATATATTTTGTGGTGAACCTATTAAATTAAATATAGCATTATTTTCACTGCACACAATCGTATTGACTGATGCAACACTTGGTAACGGCTTAACAGTAACAACATAATCTCTAGGGCTTCCTGTACAACCATTTACAACTGGAACCAATGCATAAGTAACTGTTCCGTTAACATTACTAGTATTAACAGGTGTATCCGTTATGTTACCTGTGCCTGATGTTATTATTGATGCGGGTGAAATTTCAGAAGTAAAAGTCGCAGTCCAATTTATTATTGAAGTAGGTGTGGATGTAGGAATGAAATTCAGCATTTCGTTACTACATATTGTTTGTGTTAAACTAGTAGAAGAGTTTGAAATAAATGGAATAGGATCAACTAATACTTGTATATCTATGAAATTACCGATGCATCCCGATGGACCAGTCGGTGTAATTCTATACGTTACAACCTGTTGTACTGATGAATTATGGGTAAGCAATTGGTTAATCACATTTCCGGATCCAGAACTTGTTCCTAAAACTCCACCAGGATTAGATACAACTGTCCAACTAAACGTTGTTCCTACAACAGCATTAGGATTTGATATAGCAATATTTGTATTAAATCCACTGCATATAGTTTGATTAGTTGCAGATACGTTCGGAATGATTGGGAATGAAATTAGTACTTCGTCTTCATTCACAGGACATACTCCGTTGCTAAGTATCCATCTTAATCGATACGTAAATCCTGGAGTACCTGTAAAGGTACTTGATGCGTTGTTCAAATCACCAAACGAAGATAAAGGCAATGCATTTGGATTACTTCCCGGTAATGGTGAAAAACTCCATGAACCTGTACCGAAAACTGGAGGTGTAGCTGAAAGAGTTGTTGAATTGCCACATATGCTTTGGTCAGTCCCAGCATTGGCAACAGATAAAGGCTCAAATAAATTAATAGTTACCTCATCAAATACAGGAGAACAAACTCCATTTGTAACAGTCCATCGCAAAACATAAGATACACCCGGTGTTCCACTAAAGGTTGATGTTGTGCTATTTCTATCTCCAAAAACAGTTAAAGGAAGACCATCTGGGTTGGTTGTAAATGACCATTGCCCTACCCCAACATTCGGTATTGTTGCTTGAAGAGTTGTAAATCCACCACAAACATTTTGATCTATACCAGCACTTACCACTGATGGTATTTCATCTAACTTTATTATTACTTCATCAAATACCGGTGCACATACCCCATTGCTAACCGTCCATCTCAACGTGTATACCTGACCCGCTGTCCCCGTGAAGGAACTGTTATTCTGGCTGGGGTTGTTGATGTTGCCGCCTGTGCCTGTGTTAGCCGGTGAGAAGCTCCACACTCCCGTGCCTATCGCTGGAGCCGTGGCCGTTAAATTAGTTGAGGTGCCGCATACCTGTTGGTCGGCTCCCGCTACTGCTGCACTCGGGCTCTGGTCTAGCTGTATCGTTACTTCATCAAATACCGGTGCGCATACTCCGTTGCTAACCGTCCATCTCAACGTGTATACCTGACCCGCTGTCCCCGTGAATACACTCGTGGCGCTGTTTACATCTGATATCACACCGCCTGTGCCTGT
>JAPZUF010000002.1 GCA_027533395.1 Cyclobacteriaceae bacterium | reverse complement strand
CTTGTTTGTGCATAATAAAATCCAAGGCAATTAAATCGTTCGGCACGGGGGTTGAAAATGAAGAAATCAATTAAATAATTAAATTTGGGCGGCCCTAGCCTAGCTGCATCGCTAGGCTAGGGCCGGCTGTCGCTACTCGCCACGCCAGACGCGTGGCTCAAACACGCGCTCCATCCCTGCCGCATTATAACAGCTCCTAAATCCTTTTTAATCCCTCTTGCATCTCTGTGCACAAATCGCGTTTTTTGCGAAATTATTCAACACGTAAACTCGTGTTTCACTACTATTCAGCATTATGAAAACCATCAAAATCAAACAAATTCTTCAAACTGCACCCACCGGACAAACCTTAACCGTAATGGGTTGGGTGCGCACTTTTCGCAATAATCAATTTGTTTCTTTAAACGATGGTTCTACCATACACAATTTACAAGCTGTAATCGCACTTAATTCATTAGAAGAAAGTGTACTCAAACGCATCACAACAGGTGCTTGTCTTGCTATCACAGGCAATCTTCAACCTTCTCCTGCAAAAGGCCAGGCAGTAGAGTTGGTTGCAACAACGGTAGAAATTTTAGGCGATTCAGACGCTGAGAAATTTCCACTTCAACCTAAAAAACATTCGCTCGAATTTTTACGTGAAATCGCACACCTCCGTGTACGTACCAATACGTTCGGTGCTGTTTTCCGCATTCGCCACGCTATGGCTTTTGCTGTGCATCAGTTCTTTAATCAAAAAGGATTTTTTTATGTTCACACACCAATCATTACAGGTTCTGATGCGGAAGGCGCAGGCGATATGTTTCGCGTAACAACGTTAGACATACACAACTTGCCCAAAACACCCGAAGGAGAAATTGATTTTAAAGAAGATTTTTTTGGTCGCTCTACTAACCTCACTGTTTCCGGACAATTAGAAGGCGAAACACTTGCCATGGGTCTTGGAGAAATTTATACTTTCGGCCCAACTTTCCGTGCTGAAAATTCTAACACTACGCGACACTTAGCCGAGTTTTGGATGATTGAACCCGAAATGGCTTTCTACGATTTGCAAGATAACATGGATTTAGCCGAAGAGTTTATCCAATACCTTTGCAAATACGCATTAGAAAATTGCCAAGACGACCTCGACTTCCTCGACAAACGCGCTAAGGAAGAAGAAGCCTCTAAACCACAAGACCAACGCAGTGAGTTAGGTTTAATAGAACGTTTAAAATTTGTAACAGAAAATCAATTTCAACGGTTGTCGTATACGGAGGCAATTGATATTCTCAAAAACTCTACACCTAACAAGAAAAAGAAATTTCAATATCCTGTAGAAAACTGGGGCACCGATTTACAAAGCGAACACGAACGCTTTTTAGTTGAAAAACATTTTAAGAAACCTGTTATTCTTTACAACTATCCGGCAGCCATCAAATCCTTTTACATGCGCCAAAACGAAGATGGTAAAACAGTTGCCGCTATGGATGTTTTATTTCCGGGTATTGGCGAAATCATTGGAGGCTCGCAGCGCGAAGAGCGTTACGACAACATCATGAAACGTGTACAAGAATTAAACATACCGATGGAAACCGTTTGGTGGTATTTAGATTTGCGCAAGTTTGGTTCTGCACCACACTCCGGTTTTGGTTTAGGCTTTGAGCGCTTGATTCAATTTGTAACCGGCATGACCAACATCCGAGATGTAATTGCCTACCCACGCTTTCCGGGAAATGCTGAGTTTTAAATAATTGTTCGTTATTGGTTGTTCGTTGCATATCGGCAGGCTTGACTGCCTATCGGCAAATTAGATATCATTATGCTAGAACTTCATTTCAAGTAATTATATCTGATAGTGTATAAAAAGAAAAAGTCACAGCGCTAGGCTGTGACTTTTAGATTTAAACTGAAAAAAAGCAATTACTTTGAAAAATTGCTTACTCTATTAAGCTTGTTTTATTGCCTGTCATAATCGTAAATCACTATTGATCCCAAGAATTAGTTCCATCACTTGTTCCTACTTGTCCTGCAAAATTAACTCCACCAAAACTATAATTTGGTTCACCTATTGTTACTAATTCATCAGCTGGTATTGGAAACATTAATGGAGTTCCTTCTTGAAGGGCACCACGCCTTCTCATCGCATAATACTGAATTCCGAAACCTGTTCTTAAACATTCAACCTCTATTTCATAGTAAATTGCTTTTGCAATTTGTTCTGTGGTAGAGTTATCTGTTAATTCTGGTAGCTGACCTCTAGTAATACGTGTACTCTGATTAACTATATTTATTGCTTCTGCTAAATTTCCTAGCCTTAAATTCGCTTCAGCTCTTATCATATCGTTTTCTGCTTTTAAGAAAAGAGGAGCTGGTCCATTAGCATTAGTGTTTAAATAGTTCTGTTCATACCGAACAAAGAAGTATGTACTCTGTAATTGCGGACCACGAGCGATGTTAAACGCATTCATCCTGTTATCATACCTAAAATCTGTTGTAAACCTTGCATCATTAGATGTTGTAGCTGGAATAGCTGTTCCAGCAGATGCAATCGGATATCTTGTTGGATAATTTGGGTCATTAGACATTTGAGCAATCAACCTATTGTCTATTCTAAAATACCAATAAAGGCCACTAATCCATGTATAATTATTGAAAAGCACATTACCATCAGTTTCAATTACTAAATCTTGCGAAATGCCATTTTGCGCATATTCTAATACTTTCTGATAAACTTCATTATTGTATTCTGAAGGGGTTCTTCCGTTATTGATAACATACCTAGCTGCAAATGAATTAACAACTTCAGCAAATTCTAGATTAGTATATTCCATACCAAACCAAAAATCAGGAAGAGTGAATTCATTATCATCTGCAATTTCTATTGCTTTATCTAGGTTAAACAGAGCTTTATCCAATATTTCTTGATAACTAGATAATCCTGCCTCACTTACTGGCTGACCGGGTTCAAGTGCGAATGCTCTATCATACAAATTTGCTAAGTCACCCAAAGCGATTCCCTTTATGAAATATGCTGTCGCCAAAAGCATTGCTTTCTTCTCTCCGGGATCAATTCCTCGATTTTCAATAGCATCAAGAACATCATTTGCTGATGAAACTACTGCATGTGCTTGTCTCCAAACTCTTTGAATCACAGGTAATCCAGAATAAGTTAAAGTGTTATTAATTCTTACCCGTGGCTCGTTAGTAAAATCCCAAAATCTACTGAATGCATTTGTAGTTGTCATGCAATCAGCTAAACCATCCAAATGAATGTTTGGGGATGTACTGACTGAATATAAACCATTGTAGTACTGAACAAAAGCACCTCTTACTACACCTTCTAAATCGTCAGGTGTAGAAATAACTCTTTTAACATCTGGGCTATTTAAGTTCTCTACTTCTAATTCAACACAACTAAGTGGAAATAGAGAAACAAAACTAAGTATTAAAAATATTCTTAAGGTTTTCATAATTATCAAAATCTAACTTGAATACTTAATGAGTATGTTCTGAAATTTGGATAAGAAAACTCATCCAATTTAAAATTAGTAGGACTAGCTGCATTATTTCTAACTGCTACCTCAGGGTCAAATCCTGTATAATTTGTAAATGTGAATAAATTTCTTCCTATCAATGAAATTCTTGCATCGTGGAAATAGCTTCCTACTTTACCTAGTTTTTCAAAAATTGATTTACCTAAACTATAGGATAGTGATAACTCTCGAATTTTAACGAATGAAGCATCTTCAATAAAGAAACTGGATGGGTTAGCAGCATTATATAATTGCTGGCTATAATATGGTGTAAAATGTCGTTGACCTTCTGGTCTTCTTGACTGATCTAAATCACCATGCCGCTCATTGAAATATAAAAGCTGTTTGGTATAGTTATAAACATCTCCTCCCTTTTGCCAGTCAATAATAAAATAAAGTGAAAGATTTTTCCAACTTGCATTTGAACTGATACCTAAATTAAAATCCGGTGTACCATTACCTATTGCCTCAACTATTCTATTACCGTTGTTATCTACTTTATAGAATACCCTTTCGTTTGCCGTAAACTCTGTTCCTTTTTGTACTACATAACCGTCAGAATTAACAGTGAAATCTTCTCTAGTTAAATTTCCTGTAGTATTTAAAACAATTCCATTCTCATTGGTTGTTAATTGGTCAACAGAAGTAAGCAATACATTTCCATACATAGTTCCGAAAGGAATGCCTTCTTCGATTTGAAAGAAATTTAAAGCTGCACCAAAATCTTGTCCACGTGTATAAGGCGCTCTGTTTAACTTTGTAACTTCTTGTCTTACACGATCCCAGTTAAGATTTATATCCCAAGTAAAATTACCTTTTTCAATTAGCGTTGCTGAGAGGCCTAACTCAATTGTATTTGACTTCATTGTACCAGCATTCTGCCACTGACTTTGAAACCCAGCAGCAGCGGAAAGCGGAACCAATAGTATTTGATCTTTAGCGATTGTAGTAGCATAGGTAGCTTCAAACTTAAATCTATCTAAAAATGATATGTCAATACCATATTCTGTTTCAGTATTAAAGCCAGGCTTTAAGTCTTTATTACCAAAAACACTCTTTTGCAAGTTATTATCAAATGTTTCATACTGGGCCTCCCAAGGTGGTCGCTGACCCGCTGTGCCTATTGAACTTCTTAACTTAAATTCATTTATACCTGGAAGTTTAAAATCTTCACTAAGTCGATAAGCTGCTGCAACCCTATAAAAAATTTGGTATCTTTCATTAGAACCAAAAAGTGAAAATCCATCACGCCTTAGAACAGCATCTAAAATGTAGCGATCCTTATAATCCAGTGTTAAATTTGAAACTAAATTTTCCCCTTTTGTTGGTCGATAAAAAGAACCGGCAAATAAAGTTGTTGGATCTAAAAGACCTAAAGTTGGTGTTTCAATTACTCTAAAATTAGACCCTCCGGCATTAAAACCATCTAATAAGTAATCTTCATAAATATATGACAGAACCAAACCCGATTTTAATTGGCCAAAAGTTTTACTAAATAATGCTCTGAACTGTGAGTAAGTAGCTCTATCTCTTGAAGTATTATAGGACAAGTTTCCATTAGTAACATTTCCATTAGCAGTTTGAAAAGGTGACTTTTGATATTGTCTGAAATCAAATCTTGTCATGTCTTGAGATAGTTTTGCATCCAACTTTAACCAATCGGTAATTGAATAATCTAAATTTATATCTGCTAATAATCGCTCACGATTAACATTGAATTCGGATTTTGATATAACATAAAAGGGATTTTGTCCATTCGATGCTGAATTAATTAACGGATTGTATTCTCCGTTTGCATCTTTAAGTTTTAGATTAACATCTGGTTCAGCCAAAAATGCACCAAAGAAAAGATTATTACCTTGTCCTTGTTCAATTGCATTTGGGCCTAAAGACCGACTATACAAAGATGATATTCGGATATTTAACTTATCATTTATACGATGGTCAGCATTTAGTCTAAAATTATTCCTTGTGTAATTAGGGAAGCCTTCAACAATACCTTTCTGATTAATATTTTCAAATGAAAAAAGTAAATTAGTTTTATCTGATGATGATTCTATAGAAAAAAAATTTGTTGAAAACCCTCTTTCTTCAAATAATTCTTCTTGTTGATCATAAAGTGTACTATAGGGATTATCCAAAATATCATCATTAGGATCTGGATTATTTGGAACACCACTTGTCGGATTTCGATATGATCCATTTATTGTCGCAAAATTATGTGTATTAGCTAAATCTATTTTATTAAAAAGCTGGCTAATTCCAGTTTCATTCCTAAATGTTATTCTCGTCCCTCCCCGCATTCCTTTTCCTCTTTTTGTAATAATTTGAACAACTCCATTTCCAGCTAATGAACCATATAGTGCTGCGGCTGAGGCACCTTTTAGAATTTCAATTGATTCAACTGCCTGCATATCAATGTCGGCTAAAGTACCAGTTGTAACTACACCATCAACAACTATTAGCGGAGCTTGATTTCCTTGTATAGAATTAGTACCTCTAACTCGAATGGCAGGTGCACTTCCTGGCAAACCAGAAGGTGAAACAATTCTAACACCCGGTACTTTAGCTCTCAAAGCATTTGCTGGGTCAATCCCAGGCACACTTTCTAAAAGTTCAGTACTAACTTTACCAATAGAAAATCCTAGTTTCTTTGTTGGTGTTCCGATAGATACGCCAGTAACTACAACCTCGCCTAACTGAGTAGCATCCAAACTCAACGCAACATCAACAACAGAGCGTTCGCCAATTAAAACTTCTTGTGTTTGTAAACCAACAAAGCTAAACACCAATGCACCGCCACTTTGTGGTACGCTGATTTTGTAGTTCCCATCGCTGTCTGTAATGGTACCATTGGTGGTGCCTTTTACCACAACGTTAACTCCGGGTATGGCGCTGCCGTCTTCTGCTGCTGTTACCCGCCCCGATACTTGTCGCTCCTGTGCCAACGTTATGCTATACGTTGCCACGAGCATGAGCATTAGTACAATTTTCCTCATGTTTCTCATAGGTTTGTTTTAAAAGTTTCAAACCTAGAGCAACTTTCAGAAAATCTGTTTCATTAAAAATCCAAAGAGTGTTGCTTAAAAACCAAAATAAAAAAAGCCGGCTGATAGGCCGGCTTTTTTGTTATTCAATTACGAGTCGTTCTACTTTTCGTGTTTTCGAATTTTCTATTTCTACCAAATACAAACCGGTTGGTAGGTCTCCAACGCCAATACAGTTGCTTGTTGGGTTGGCAATCTCTCTAATTTTTCTACCACTATAATCTGTAATCGATATTCTTGTAATCTTACTTTCTGATTGAATACATACCTGATCCGTTGCCGGGTTGGGGAATAAGGCAGTTGCTTCTTTTTGCAACTCAACATTAGCAATAATATAAGGCTCGGAAATAATGTTACAATTGTTATTGCTAATCGCTACTGAAAAAGCACCTGCATTTCCTAAATAGTTGAATGAGCGCTGGGTGGCACTTTCAATCGGTTCAAAGTTTTTATACCATTGATAACCTGTTGATGTTATTGAACTTATCAGGTTATTACCAACTAAGTTTACTGAAGGATTGGCTAAAGGATTGGATACAACTTCGATTGTTTTTTGGTAAGTACTTGTTTCCCCATTTTTTATAGCACGTAAAGTAATTACTCGGTTACCTGTATTGTTGTAAATAATGCTAGGATTTGCATTGTTGGAGGGTGTTAAATTTTCTACATTACTATCTCCGAAATCCCACTGGTAACTATCTGGATTACCTAACGAAATATTGCTTATTTTAACTAAGGAACCAATACAAACTTTTTCAACCTGGAAATCAGGGTACACCACATCGTTACAAGATTTGGTTAGCCAACCTGCTGATTCTGCAATCGAGCTATTGGTGCCGGCATTAACAAAGGTTGAGCCTTGGACATCTACATTTTGAATGGTGAGGTGATCAAAACACAAAAACATCCGACCAGGGATATATAGAACTCCGTTATTTCCTACTCCATGCCTGGTAAACATTACCTTTTCAGCCGCTGTTGATTGGATCTGGATCTCCTCTATCAAATTAACCTTCTTGCCTGTACCAATACTAAATATTGTACCATTGGTAAGATTTAAACTATTTACCGTTGAGTTATTAGTATTAAAATACAAAGTGCTTTGGCTTGCATCTAAGGCTTCTAATGTAAAATCATTATTAAAGTTAATTGTTGCGTTTTCAGCATTTACTTTAACAGGGACTAAATTTGAACCTAAGTTTAATGTAGCTTCTACGCCCGTATAATTAAGTGTAACATCTCCTGAAATATTCCAAAGGATTGAATTTCCATTTAGGTTAACTTGCTCTACATTGGTTAAGCTTAGTGCACTGCCACTTAAATTAACTGCTTTTCCATTTGCGTTATTTAATGTTAACTCTTTTAATGTTATGGAAGTATCCAGAAATTGAACAGATGCATTGGTAATGCTTAATTTCTTAAATGAATTAGCATTAACAATTGTAAAGGGATTATCAGAATGGATGTTGATTTCTAAATTTTCATACGATCCATTTGAGAGATCGATAGTATTAGAAACAGGGTCTTCGCCCGTTAATCTAATTTCAATTTCTTCGCTGAAAGAAAGCTTATCGTTAATTAAGAAATAATTTGTGCCAACGGATAGTGAATGTCCATTTCCATCCAAGGTTGCATTTTTGTTGGATAACCAACTAAAGGCATAAACTTCTTGTGGTTGTGCAAGAGAAATTATAGAAGAGTTATTAGGAAAGGAATTTGAATCGAAGAAAACGCGATCATCTTTCCCAGGCACAGTGTTTGCGCTTGAACCACCACTTTGTAATGACCAATGTGAAGGGTCATCCCAATTGCCGCTTCCTCCTACCCAATAATAGGCATTTCCATTTCCTACAAATGGTGTATACTCAATAATCATTGAAAACTTTTGGGAATTGTTTACCAAATTATTTTTATGATTAACGGTTACTGTATATGGTCTTAATAAAGGATTATCAAATTCAATTTTTTCAACATTGTCTTTATTATTATCTCCCCTTGTGGCAGGCGCATCAAAGTTTGCCATGCTTAAAATCCAAGGGAAAACAGTTTCGCCATCATCGTCTTTAATGCGTAAGTCGAGGTCATTGACTAACATATTGTTTGCTGGGTCTAAAGCTAGCGCTGTTGGGGTGCCAGGCACATCAGCCCATACAATAGTGATTTTGACTTTAGTGTTTGGTTTTGGATAAATTTGAAAATCAATTTCGCCACCATTACTAAGTGTATATTCTCGGATATCTGTTGATGTTCCATTCTCTGCTTGTATCAAATTAGCAGCAGCATTAACATCTAATAAACCCCAACCAAAACGATAATCAGGACCAGGAGATGAGCCAGCTTCTTTAACTGTGTGGATGGCTAAAGCTTTTAATGATGCAGCGCTTAAATAGGTTCCATTACGCTTTTTATAAAGTTCTTGCAATAAGGCTAAGGACCCTGTGGTGTTGGGTGTAGCCATTGATGTACCACTTAATGTTGTGTACGCATTGTTGGTAGAAGTTGAAAACAAATTTACGCCTGCTGCTACCAAATCAGGTTTGATACGACCATCATCTGTAGGCCCCCATCCGCTGAATGTGCTCATTCCAACACTTTCGGGGCCTGTATAATTACTAATTTTACCAACTGCACCTACTGTTAGAATATTTTTTGCTGTTGAGACATCACTGATACAATCATAACCTGTTCCGCCATTACAATCGGCAGGAAATGCAGGATTGTTTCCGGTGTCAGAACGATCATTTCCGGCAGACTTTACAATTAAGTAATTAGGCGATGAATAAGAAAGTTGATCCCATGAAGCTGCTGCCGCTGAGTAAAAACCAAATCGGTAATCTTCTTGCGTACTGATATTTTGATTTCCAAACCAAGTCCAACCGTTTTCGAAACGCCAACCTGTTATTAAGCCATAAGAATGGTTTGAAAGAACAAGATCAGAGCCTAGGCCCGAAACAAGTCCAGTCATTTCGGAAAAATCATTACCGAAATCAAAGGTATGTGCAGTTGCTTTGGGCGCCATTCCCTTTGCAGAAACATTTCCGATTCCTGAAGATAGTATTGTACCTGCAACGTGATTAGCATGGACACTTGGCGTTCCTTGAGATGAAATGATTCTGGTTTCAAAATCTGTATGACCGATACCACCACCGTCCCAAATACCTATTTGAATCCCACTACCTTCTAATTTTAAATCACCATCTCTGATAACATTAGCCCCAGTAGTAACCGCAGCACCGGCATTATCAGTAGAGATAAACATAGGTGTACCAGCCTCGTCTACTCCCACAAGCTGAACAAGGTTGCCATTACTATCCATTCTGCTAATAGGAGTACCTGTTAACTCGGCATATTTATTCGCTCGCTGAATTTGTTTTTGATAAAGCTCCACTAGCTTATCTAAATCTGCATTGATAAAGGAAATTTTAGATTTATCTACCTCGATTAATTCCTCTTTAATTATTACTTGTGCATTTATCGAAGTATATGTTGCACAAACTAGAAAAAAAATAACTACATATCTCATCTCATTCCATTTTCATACCCAATAAAAAAAGAGGCCGTAAAACGGCCTCTTTTGATCAATAATTAGTTTATTCTATGAACCTATTCACTTTGTGAATTACGCCATTAGTAGTCACAATGTTTGCTTCTACTAGGCCAATAGTTGGAGCGTTAAGTGTAGAAAAATTAACTGTTCCTGCATTATTGTTATAGGTTAAATTGAATGTTGGCGTTTGTTGAGTAACCAAATTGTAGCTGGTTAAGAAAGGACTATTTCTTATTAGCTGATTGCTTAAATCAGAAGAAAACCATCTTAAGTTTACTACATGCTGTCGTGCAAAACCGAGGCATTGAGCAACAGTTAAGGCATCAATGGCAGCTTCATTTAAACCTTCATCAATCATTGCCTGATTGGTAGGAGCAAAAACGGTTAATGTCCCTGCTCTGGTTGTTGCTAACGCATTTGCTGGTAGTACGTCAAGCACTGATAGTGCGTAACTAGGTATACCGTTAGCATTTACAGATGCTTTTTTAACGAGTTTGTTAAATAAGCTTAAGTCGGGGTCGTTTTCAATAGTAGCGGCTGCAGAACCAGATGGAGGAAGTAAAACCTTATCAATTTTATGAACTACTCCATTACCACCTTCGAAAGCATCGGCTTCGACCACTCGTGCGCCATTTACATAGAAGCCTTCAAGTGCTAAATCTGAGGTAGAATTGTCAAGCACCTGTATAGCTTGTGTATAATAAATATTAGCGTTTACG
Source organism: Cyclobacteriaceae bacterium (assembly GCA_027533395.1). Lineage (GTDB taxonomy): Bacteria > Bacteroidota > Bacteroidia > Cytophagales > Cyclobacteriaceae > Chryseotalea. Next base: position 290,544 of record JAPZUF010000002.1, on the reverse strand, counting down.
CTAAGATTTAAGGTTTGCACGCCTAGGTACGTTAAGTTACCAATGAAATTTAATGTATTATCTGACGAAGGAGTAATTAAACCAAAAAACTTGCCGTATTCTACATCAAGTCTTGATGCATCTACTCTTGTAGGAATCATATGGTATTTAATGATTTCTGCTAAAGTAGCAGCATCAATGTTATTGATATTGATTCCTGCATCAATAAAAGCCTGATCAGTTGGAGCAAACAATGTGTATTGCGTACCACTAAGCTGTGCAATAACACCAGATTTTTGAATTGCAGCTTCTAAAGTTGACAACTCAGGATCTTCTGCAACACCATCGAAAATTGTATCTGTTAACGAAGTGAAACTGTCTTCGGCACAAGAATTTAGTCCGAAAACCAGAAGAGTTGAAAAAAGAATATGTTTAAATTTCATACGATTACTTAGTTATGGTATAAGTAAATGCTTTATAGTTCTGCGAAGGAGCAACATCACCTTGATCAGTTAAATTAATAACTAAAACTACTCTATCAGCAGCTGTAGAATTCAAGCTTTCCGGAATATTGATGTAGATATAGCCTGCACTTGTTCCAGCCTTTATAGTTACTTCACCTACCACTTCATTGTCAAAAGCGAAGTTATCTCCTTCAACTGCTGCAATAGTTCCTTCAGGTGCAGTTCCCAATTCATAAGTAACAGTTACATCACTTGTTCTTTGGGGACCTACTAATTGAACTAAAATGCTATCTCTAAAAGTTGGAGCATTAATTCCATTTGCAAATGATGCGCGGTAAAAAGAACGAGTTAATGCAGTTGTTGAATTAGCTGCAAGGGTTAATTGGTTATCATTTACAATCGTTGCAACAACACCCAAAATAATACCAGTAGATGACTTAAGAATACTTCCAACTGCTAACTCTGTAGTAAAAGCAGTGCCAGGAATAGACACAGTTGTAGAGGCTACTGTCTGAGGTGCACTTACAACATAAGTTCCTGCAAGACCTGTGCTTCCTGATAGTTGTCGTATTACAGATGTATTTGCTGCAATACCTGTTCCTGCAATTACCATTCCGGGTACAATCAAAGCACCACCAGTAGGAGCAGTTGTAACTGTCAAATTTGTACCAGTGATTGAACCTGTAAAGGTTGAAGCAACTTGACCATTAACTGTTGGAGAGTTAGTAGCAGTTGTTATAACACCAGAAAGCTGCACTGCTGGCTGTCTTACTGTTAACCTATTAAGTGCAGTATTCTCAAGGGTAACAACATTGTAGTTAACAGATTGAAACAAAGTTGTACCCAACCTTATTTGCTGCTCTAGATAGCGATTCTTAAATTCAGCAACCGTAGGGCCGTTGTAGGTGAGATCATCTTGTTCTTCAACGCAAGACGTCATTAATACAACGCCAAAAGCGAAAAACAATAGATTTAAAATTATTTTTTTCATAGTTAAATCGTTTGAATTAATAACCAGGATTTTGTTCAAGATTAACATTGCCTTGAATTTCCGCTAAAGGGATGTTTGCTAAAACACGGAAATCCTCGTATTCAATAACATTACCTCCGGGTTTTAAAACGTCCAGGCCTCTTCTAGTTAAATCGAAAAGTCTGTGACCTTCAAAAGCCAATTCTCTTCTTCTTTCAGCGAATAATTCTGTAACTAAAGCTGCGCCCGTAGTTGTACCATCTAGGGCTGTTAAACCACATCTAGTTCTTACAATGTTAAGGTCTGCTCTTGCCGCATTTTCGTCAGGTGCAGCTCCTAATAAGTTGGCTTCTGCTCTGATTAAGTACATCTCAGGAATAAGAATAACCGGTACATTATCAAGACCAAAAACTGCTCCAGTTATTGCGTTGTATTTTCTTGTTTCGCGCGAAGCTACAGGTTCAAAATCTCTTACTGCTCTCTGAGTTAAAAGAGTAAAACGAGCATCGAGTGTTTGGTTGTACTCAGCCAACAATTCATCAGAAGCGATTACATCACCCCAACCTGTAACTCTCTGTCCCGCAGCATTCACTTGTCTGGTGTACCAACCTTGTAAGGCATTATCACCTCCTAGATTTTCTGCGTTACCATTAAATGCAACTTCGAAAATTGATTCTGCATTCACTGTATTGACAGTCCATTGTGTGTTTAAAGCTGCACCATTTGCAACTGGAACTGCGAAAGCTGAGTTAATTGCTTCAGTCGCATATTGTGACGCAAGTGCATATTTTTCTGGATATAGAGGGCCAGCCCAATACAAATATACTCTAGCTAATAAAGCCTGAGCCGCAGCACGTGAAGGAACGTTGCGATTAACTGTTACACCATTTGGACTACCTGTTGCAGTAAACGCATCAATTGCCGCCAATAAATCTGATTCAATGGCTTCATAATTTGACAATATAGTTGGTCTGTTTGGGAAAGCAATTTCATCCTTGCTTCTTACAGGTTCGGTAATATAAGGTACGCCTTTGTCCCAATTATTGATAATGTAATTTGGGTTATGCGCATAGGTTCTCACCAAATCAAAATAAAACAAAGCACGCATAAATAATGCCTGCGCTTTTACTCTATTTACTGTAATGGCATCTGCTTGAGAGGTGATTACTATGTCTCCACTATTAATGGCATCCAACAGAATATTAATTCTGTTCATAGGTTGATAAAGGAACCAAATATTAATATGTGCACCGCTCAAATTAATTGATTGGTTCAATCCACGACCGCTTCTGTCACCAGCATTAACCAATTTACAATTATCGGCCAAAAGCTCTGGGAAGAGAACAAAATTATTGCCATAGTAAGCTCCATTTCGCATGGTTGCTAGAATGCCATTTAAGAAAGATTGTGCAGTCGTCACATCTTTCAATACTAACTCTTCGGTTAGTTGAGAGCGAGTTTTCACTTCTAATGATTCTTCGCAGCTAAATCCAATAGCTGCTGTTAAAATCAGGGATAAAAATATTTTTAATCTCATGTTCGTCATCATTAAAATCCAAATTGAACACCTGCAATGATACCTTGAGAGGGAGGCAATACACCAATGTTACTGGTGTTAGCCGCGAATTCAGGATCTAAGCCAGTGAACTCAGTTAAAGTCCACAAGTTTACACCTTGTAAATAAACTCTAGCAGATGAAAGTTTAAGTCTGCTAACAAGCGAAGCAGGTAATGTATATGCAATTGATAATTGCTTTAATCTTAAGTAAGAAGCATCTTCAGTAAATCTATCGTGGCCAGAAATTGCTCCACCAAATAATGAGTTAGCTGAACCCACTTCTTGAGCACCAGGAATAATTCTTGGAACATCTGTGATGTCGCCCGGCTTCTGCCAACGTTCAAGCATTTCCTCATCTTGAGCAGTGTCGAATCTATAATCCATAGAGCTGTTGGCCTTGAAGTTTGAAGCTGCAAGCTGACCAATATTAAATTGGAAGAAAGCGCTCACTTCAAATCCTTTGTAAGTGAAGGTGTTGGTAAATCCACCATAATAATCCGGCAATAAGAAGCTACCTGAACCTCTACTTAAGAAAACGCGATCGTTTGCTTGTGGATCGTAGGTGATGTTGTTGTTAGCATCGTACCACATAGCACGACCATCTGCTGGGTTAACACCTGCATAACGGGCTGTCCATGCCTGACCTAATGGTCTTCCTACCCATAATCCGTTATTTGGAAGGTCTTCCCCATCTCTTAATAACTTTGTAACTTCATTTTTAATAAAGGTTACATTGAAGTCAGTTGTCCACTTGAAGGCACCATCAATGTTCACAGTTGAAATACCTAACTCTAAACCTCTATTTTGTAAAGTACCAACATTTTCAATAATGGTTGCAAAACCAGAGTTTGAAGGCAATACTTGAGGTAACAATAAGTTCTTAGTGTTACGGATGAAGTAATCAGTTGTTGCAGTAATTCTTCCTTTTAACAGGCTAAAGTCTAAACCGAAGTTAATGGTTTCGTTTGTCTCCCATTGTAATTGTGGGTTACCAAGGTTCGTAAAGCTTAAACCGCCACCACCGTTGTACGCGAAGGCAGCACCACCACCATACAATGAAATAGGGAAGTCTGCACCGATATCTTGGTTACCTGTTCTACCGAAAGAAGCTCTTAACTTTAATTCGTTTATGAATCCAAGGCTATTCATAAAGTTTTCTCTATGGATATTCCAGGCTGCTGAAATAGAAGGGAAAATACCGAATTTGCGGCCATCTCCGAATCTTGAAGAACCGTCTCTTCTTACTGTAACTGTAGCTACATATTTTTCATCGTAGCTATAAACCGCACGAGCAAAAAGACCTGATAATTTAAAAATGCCATAAACTGAATTTACAACATTTGGAGTAGTTCCAACAAGAGTTCTTTTGAATTCATTATTAGATACACCTTGCCCAGTTGCGTTAAAACCGTCTAATTTTTGCTCACGGAATGAAAATCCACCAACTGCGTTGATATTGTGCTTATCGTTAAATGTTTTTACGTAATTAATTGTCTGATCTGTAGACCAGTTTACAACTCTTGTATTAAACATTTGTGCAAGTCCTGCCGCTGCTGAACCCGCTGGTGATCTAGAATCAAAGAAGGCCCACTCATCAATTACAGTATATTCAATAGCGTATGCAGACTTGAAAGTTAAATCATTGTTAATAGCATAATTAACTGAATAATTAGCTAATAATTGTTTAGTAGAACCTTGTTGAGGATTTACTTGCGCTAACCAAAGAGGATTAGACAAGTTACCTAAAGGACCAATTGCATAAGTTAAATTTGGGTTAATCTGCCCGTTTGTTAAGTAAGGGTTGGCCATAGGCAAACGACCAATTGCACCAACCAAGGCATTGTTAGTATTGAATCCACCAACACCTTGCGTATTCTGCTTTACAACACTCATGTTCAAAGAAAGGGATGAACTTAACTTTTTCGAAAGTTGATTGTCGTAGTTAACCTTAAAAGTTGAACGTGTAAAGTCTGTTGCAATAAATTGAGCTTCTTGTTTGTTAACTGAAGCTGAAACAAAGAATCTATTCTTTTCATTACCACCACTTGCAGAAAAATCGAAGTTATTGATTACACCTCTTTGTGTAACCAAATCTTGCCAATCGTAGGTATTAGCAGCATCTGAATTACCATAGTTTACCTCAGTAACTAAATCTGCTATTTCTGTGTTAAAACCTTCACCAAAAACAGAATTGTAAGGCTGATAGAAATTTGCCTGACCTTCCTGATACAAATCCATCCATTGTTTGGAATTGATTAATGGCTGTTTTCTGATTACATCAGAAGTTCCATAATAATAGTTGGCATTAAATTTAACTGCTCCGCTTTTACCTTTTTTCGTTGTAATAATAACAACACCATTTGCTGCTTGAGCACCGTAAATTGAAGCAGCGGCTGCGTCTTTTAAAACTTCAATATTCTCGATGTCATTTGAATTGATACCGTTTAGTACGTTAGAAGAGATAATTCTTCTTGAGCGATCACCTGCAGTTATCTGTACACCATCTACAATATATAGTGGCTCATTACTACCTGAAATTGATCCCACACCACGGATGCGCACCTGTGTATTACCACCAGGAACACCATTACTTGAATTAATTTGAACCCCGGCTATACGTCCCTGTAATGCTCTGTCTAAGCTTGGTATTGGAAGGTTTTCAATTACCTTACCCCCAACCGATCCAACAGCACCAGATAGTTCTGCTCTTTTGATTGACTGATAACTGTCTGTCACGACAACTTCATTCAATTGTGTAAAATCCGAAGCCATTTGAACATCGACTACAGATCTACTGCCTATTCCCACCTCAATTGTGGTAAGACCTACAAATGAAAAAACAAGTGTTCCCCCTGATTCTGGAACAGATAATTTGTAATTTCCATCAGTGTCCGTAACTGTACCTGTTGTAGTGCCCTTTAACACTACGTTCACTCCCGGTAAGGTACTTCCATCGTCAGCGGAAGTTACTTTACCCGATACAACTCTTTCCTGAGCATATAGCCCGAAAGAAAAAGTGAATACCGCAATAAACAGTAAAATTCTCCTCATAGATTTATGTTTAATATTTAATCGCCAAACATAAACTAAAAGGTTGACCTGTAAAAGATATAAATACAACTTTTTGGAGTATTTTTTATAAACGGTAGGCTTATTTTGACCTATAATATTCTGAATTCTATCCTCCTATTAGTTTTTTGCCCTGATTCTGTATTATTGGGCGCAATCGGTTGCGAAGACCCAAAACCTTGGGATACCAAACGATATTCCGGTATTTGTCTATTAGTTAAGTAGATTTTAACTGACTCCGCTCTTTTTCTCGATAATTCCAAATTATATTCGGTACTACCAATATTGTCAGTATGGCCTCCAATTTCAATTTTAATAGAAGGATTTTCTTTTAACCATGCAACCACCTTTTCTAACTCAGATTTACTTTCTTGTTTTAAAACAGCACTATTGAAATCGAAAAAAATATTATTTAATACTGCAGTTTTGCCTTTTTCAATTTTTACTAATTCAAAATTGAATTCTTTGGATTCTAGATGCTCTATGTCGTTTTCACTTAAATGAATGCTTTTTAACATGTATCCGGGGCATCGAGCAATTAATGCAAATTCTTTCCTTTCCGGTAATACTAAAACATAAGTTCCTTTAATCGAATCGCTGTAACTGAAACTGATTAGGCTATCCTTCTTCATTGCTATTAGCTCAATCGAACTTTTGAGAGGTTTCTTGGTAACTGCATCTTGAACCAATCCTTTTACTATTAATGGTTTGGAGGCAAGCACAACATCATCTGACAAAACTGTTTTGTATAAAAGGCTTACGCTGTTGCCTTTTGCATCTGTTTCTTCATGTGCGTAATAAGTTGTTACACCATCAGATGCCACAAACAATGCGTATTGATCTTCGTGGTTGTTGATCGGCATTCCAACGTTGATAGGCTTTTGCCAGTTTCCATTTTCGTCTTTTTCTGTTTTAAAAATATCATAACCCCCTAAGCCATCTAAACCATTAGTTGCAAAGAAAAAAGTATTGCCATTTACATGGATAAAAGGTGATATCTCATCGAAAACTGTATTGATTTCTTTACCGGCATTTTTCGCTTTGCTCCATTCTCCATTAGAAAGTTTTGTGCTATACCAAATGTCTCTTCGTCCGAAACCTCCTCGCCTGTCTGATACAAAATACAAAACTCTGCCATCGGCTGATAATGCAGGTTGTGATTCCCAATCAGGTGAATTAACACGAGGACCTAAATTTTTGGGTTGTGACCAATCGTCTCCAATTTTAACGCTCTCGTATAAGTCGCAGCTTCCCCAACCTTGTCTGCCAACACATGATGTGAAAATTATTCGTCTTCCATCTGCTGTAATGGTACAAGTACCTTCATTCAATTTAGAGTTAATGTTTGGTGAGATGGATTTTGGTAATGACCAAGTATTGTTTTCCCAATCACAAACCATGATATCCTCATCATCTGTATCTTTATTGCCTTTCCTTCTGGTAAATATCAATTGCGAACCATCTGCTGTTAACACAGGAAAATATTGAAGTAGAAATTGATTAACCGTATCGCTTAATGGCTCTGTTCTGTGTCCACTTGGGTTTTGTTTTTGCTCGTTGTAAAATGTAATACTATTTAACATCCGCTGAGCTGATTCAATTTTTTGCTTGTTCGCGATAGTTGCTAACTCATTTTGCTGATACTGAATTAGTGGCTCTTGCGCTTTTTGATACTCGCCCATCAAAAAATAACTTTCTCCGATTTCAAACCAAAAGGCTTTTAGCTTTTTGGGATCATTGGTATAAGAACTTCCCTTTTCAAAAGTGGATAACGCTTGACTATAAAATTTTTGGGCTTTATAAACTAATCCTAAACGAAGATAAGCTTCAATAAATTGATCATCTTTTTTAATAGCATCTAACAATAAACTTTCAGCTTCTTTAAACTGCCTTCTCACCCGATAGTTATCTGCTTCAGTATATAATGCAATTGCTTTTTTATTTTGAGTAGATAGTCCTGTTTGTCCAAGACAATTTAAAGAATAAAAAACTATACTGTACAAAAGCCAATACTTAAACATCTTTAATCAATAATATTACGAATATCAATTTCTGGTCCACTTGTTCCTAACATGGCATTTATCAATTTTACTTTTTCAAAACTCTTTATTTCATCTACTGAAATTTCTTCTTCTATAATTTGATCTCTATCTAATAAATTTTGCCGCATGGTTCCTTTTAATAAAGGTTGATAAGGCGTAAACCACTTATTATTTTTTAACAAAATGATGTTGGCATAACTTGTATCTGTTAACTTATCTTGTTTAACAATGAGCACATCATCTGCTTTTTCTCTTTTTTCAAACAAGGTATGAAGCAATGTTCTGTCAACGAACTTGCAACTGTAATCAATACGGTTGTGCTCCACTAATTTTAACGTTTGAATCGGTTTGATTTTATATTCTGCCCACTCAATCTCTCTTATTTTTTCATCGTAGATTACTTTGCATTTATGAACACCTGTTGTTGGAATGGGTAAATGTTTTAAAGATACTTCCAAATCAAAATCAAATTCTTCACCCCAGAGCATGCGCCAACTTCTTCGCATTCTTTGCTCGTGGTAAAATAAATTATGCCACTTGCCATCTTCTATTTTTATGCTTTCAAACAACAGGGACATATATTTTATCTATTAACTCATTATATTCCGCTTCACTCTTGCTTTGTGTGGTAATACCGGCTCCGCTCCTGTAAAAGTATTGATTTTTTATTCTTTCAATAAATCGAATCAATACACAACTATCTAAAGTCGTGCCATCAAAGTATCCAGCTACACCTGTATAATAGTTACGTTTCATTTGCTCAGCTTGTTGTATCACTTCGCAAGTTTTATTTTTTGGCGCTCCGCTTACCGAACCAGCCGGCAACAATACATGTAAGATACTACCAAACTGGTTTTGTAAGGTAGGAAGAATTTCTCCACTTATTTCTGAACTTACCTGCAACAACTCTTTATCATTAGCTCTTATTTTTTCTATATACCTAAATCGGTTTACTGTTACATCTTTTGCAACTTGACTTAAATCGTTTCTCAATAAATCAACAATGGTTACGTGTTCTGCTAATTCTTTTTTGTCGCTTAAAATTTTTAGCGCTGCGTTTTCTATTTTCGCATCAATGGTTCCTTTCATGGGAAAGGTTTTGATGACATTGTTTTCTATATGTACAAAACTTTCCGGAGAAAATACTAAGAACTCATCTTCCCATACCAGTTTGTAGGGTGCTGTAACTGATTGATATAACCCAGTGAGTGAAGTATTAATTTCTATTGGGGTTTGTATAGATAAGTTTGTTAAAAAAGAATCGCCATAATCCAAATGTTTTTTTACGTGATTGAACTTGGGTAAAAAAGTAGAAAATGATTCAGGACTTTTTTTTAATGTAACAGGAAAAGGTAAACGCTTTACTTTTTCTTCCTTACCTGATAACGCAGGAAAATGAAAATGAATAAAGGATGGGAGTTGATTTAATTCCCAGGCTCGTGGTTTTTCTCCTTCAAAATCGATGATAAAAAAAAAGGGTGTACGTTGCTCACCCCATGTATTTAACTGATTGATAAAATCCTTGGATAAAAAATCTTTCATCGATTAAGGGATGTTCATGTATTTATGAACTTGTAAAGAAACTTGCCACTTTGGATTGTTCTTTACATAATCTATGATAAACGGCAACATTTCTTTTTCTTTAGACCATTCGGGTTGCAAAAACAACTGACAAGTACTTTTCACTCTGGCCGCATGTTCTTCGGCCCAGGCAAAATCACTTTTGTTGTATATGATTACCTTCAACTCATTTGCTTTTTCATAAATTGAAAAAACCGGAGATTTAAATTTCTTTGGCGATAAACAAACCCAATCCCAATCACCTGTTAAAGGATACGCACCTGAAGTTTCGATATTGGTTTTTAAACCGTGCTCTTTTAAAGCTTTCGTTAAAGCAGATAAGTCGTACATCACCGGTTCTCCTCCCGTTACTACAGCCAGCTTACTGCCGCTGGCAGCTGCACGTGCAGCCATAATTTCTATGTGCACAAGCGGGTGTTGTTCAGTATCCCACGATTCTTTAACATCGCACCACACGCAACCCACATCACAACCACCGAGTCTGATAAAATAAGCAGCATGACCTTGATAGAAGCCTTCACCTTGTATAGTGTAGAAGTCTTCCATTAATGGAAGCTCTTTGTTGGATATGGAAATTTTTGTGTTCAATTACTTAATCTGCTAATTTCAATTTCCTTTTTTTTAATTTAAATGAGATAAATTTCTTTAAATCTAAATAGTTTAATCCTTTAGTTTCTTTCGATACTTTGGCCTTAACCTCTCTCATTAGTTCAACACAATCAAATTCTTTTTTGCTATTATTACTTCTCATACTGAATTAATTCGTTTGGTGTTCTAATTTCTATAATAGGATATCCAAGTTTTAAATTTACTCCGTTGTATCCTTTTATTCTGCTCAAGTTTACGATATGCTTAAAATTCCAACTGGCAAGTACATCAACTCTGTTAATAGTGGCAATTGCGATATGCCTGCAATCTTCCAAGCTTGATTTTCCTACTACTTTTTCTTTTATATAATGGTTTGCTAAATCAATTGCTTCTTGCGTAATCTCTACTCTTTCAAAATAGCTTTTTTTGTATTGAGGCAATAATTCTTTAACAAAATAAGGAGCATACTCAAGTTCCAATTCCAATAAATCAGAAATCACAAACTTAACTTCCTTTTTCTCCAACCGCGTAAATAGCTTTTGTGTAACATCCTTAAATTCCTTATCAAAGAATCCTCCCACAATCGAAGTGTCAATATAAATTCTTTGAATCATGTGGGTGTTATATAAAGGGTTACGGATTTCTACTCTCTGTTGCGCGTAATGTATTCAATAACAGAGATGCGATTGTCATCGGACCTACACCTCCTGGAACTGGCGTTATAAAAGATGATTTCGCAGATACAGCATTAAAATCTACATCTCCTCTTAAGGCAAATCCATTTTTAAATTGCGGCCCTTCTACACGTGTTGTTCCAATATCAATGACTACGGCTCCTTCTTTCACCATGTCGGCTGTAATCAAACCCGGTTTACCAACTGCAGAAATCAATATGTCGGCATTGGTAGTATATTTTTTTATGTCTTGTGTGTATTTGTGGCAAATGGTTACTGTAGCGTGTCCTTGTTCGGTTAACATCATGCTTAGTGGTGCTCCCGTTAATCGGCTTGCACCAACCACTACTACATATTTACCTTCTGTTTCTATGTTGTATCTTCTTAATAATTCCATCACACCAAAGGGTGTAGCTGGCATAATTAATGGATTCTTAGAAACGATGCTGCCAAAGTTGTGGTTGGTAAAACCATCTACATCTTTATCTGGTCTTATTTTCTCTGTAATCTTTTCTACCGATATATGTTCGGGTAATGGAAGCTGCACGATAAATCCATCTACATCATCATCGTTATTAACGTGGTCTATATGTTTCATCAACTTTTCCTGACTGATGGTGTCCGCAAAGCGCATCATCGTGTAATGAAAACCTACTTCTTTGCAAGCTTTTACTTTGTGGGCAACATAGGTTTGGCTGGCACCATCATCGCCAACTAAAATTATAGCTAAGTGAGGTAATTTCTTTCCTTCGGCTTTTCTTTTATTTACCGTTTCAGCTATTTCAGTTTTAATTTGCGCAGCAATTTTTTTGCCGTCAATCAAAGTATACGTTGTCGTTTCTGTAGCCACGTAAATTTATTTTCTAATCTTCTAATTTTAATACGGCCATAAAGGCTTCTTGTGGTATTTCTACATTACCCACTTGGCGCATGCGCTTCTTACCTTCTTTCTGTTTTTCCAACAACTTACGCTTACGCGAGATATCACCACCATAACATTTTGCCAATACGTTTTTACGCATGGCTTTTACCGTTTCGCGGGCAATAATTTTTTGACCGATGGCTGCTTGCACAGCAATCTCAAACATTTGGCGAGGTAATAATTCTTTCAATTTCTCACATAACCTTCTTCCCCATTCGGCTGCTTTGCTTCGGTGTACGATGGCAGATAATGCATCTACTTTGTCACCATTCAATTGAATGTCTAATTTTACCATGTCGCTTTCGCGAAAGCCAATCAAATGATAATCTAAAGAAGCGTAACCACGCGAAATGGTTTTTAACCTGTCGAAGAAATCAAAAACGATTTCAGACAAAGGCATTTCGAAAATCATTTCAACTCTATCGGCCGTTAAATAATTTTGATTTTGAATTATGCCTCTCTTATCCATACACAGTTTGATGATGCCACCAATGTATTCGGATTTGGTAATGATATTGGCTTTAATAAATGGTTCTTCAATGTGATCGATTGTATTGGGTTCGGGCATTTCTGCCGGTGCGTTGATGTCAAATACGGAACCATCGGTTCGCACACCTTTAAACTGCACAGATGGCACGGTGGTGATCACCGTCATATCGAACTCGCGTTCTAATCTTTCCTGGATAATTTCCATGTGCAACATGCCGAGGAAACCACAACGGAAACCAAAACCGAGAGCGGCTGAAGTTTCAGGTTCCCAAACTAAAGAGGCATCGTTAAGCTGAAGTTTCTCCATTGAAGCACGCAACTCTTCAAACTCAGTTGTATCAACCGGATATATTCCGGCAAAAACCATCGGTTTTACATCTTCAAAACCATGTAATGCTTCGGCAGCACTTCCTACATGGGTGATGGTATCTCCTACTTTAACTTCTTTCGCTACTTTAATTCCTGAAATCAGATATCCTACATTGCCAGCTCCAATTTCATTCTTTGGTGCTTTATCTAATCGCAAAACGCCAATTTCATCTGCACCATATTCTTTACCTGTAGAAATGAATTTTACTTTATCTCCTTTTTTTATGGTTCCATTGAACACACGGAAATACACTTCGATTCCTCTGAAAGAATTGAACACAGAATCGAAAATCATGGCTTGAAGTGGTGCTTTCGGATCTCCTTTCGGTGGTTTAATGCGATGCACAACTGCATCTAAAATTTCTTTTATCCCAATACCTTCTTTAGCCGATGCGCTCACAATGTCCTCTCTTTTGCAACCAATCAAATCGATAATTTGGTCGGCCACAACTTCGGGCATAGCATGAGGCAAATCTATTTTGTTCATGACCGGAATAATTTCCAGGTCATGCTCTAAAGCGAGGTATAAATTAGAAATAGTTTGTGCTTCAATTCCTTGGCTGGCATCAACTATCAATAAAGCGCCTTCGCAGGCTGCAATTGAGCGAGACACTTCGTAAGAAAAGTCTACGTGACCGGGCGTATCAATTAAATTGAGGATATATTCTTTGCCATCAAGTTTATAATTCATTTGGATGGCGTGCGCTTTGATGGTAATGCCTTTTTCGCGCTCTAAATCCATATTATCGAGCACTTGCGCCTGCATTTGGCGATCGGTAAGTGTTCCTGTAAATTCTAATAATCGATCGGCCAATGTGCTTTTGCCGTGGTCGATGTGCGCGATAATGCAAAAATTGCGAATGTTTTCCATGACTTCCCTTCCAATTCGGTTTTTCGGACTGCAAAAGTAGCTAAAATAAGGGCTTTTATAAGAATTGAAAGGCCTTATATTTTTAAAAACAGGTATGTAGAGAACTGTCCGTTTTTATAGTCGACCACTATTTTATCGCCATGTTTACTGATAATGGACTCGCAAAGCCATAGCCCCATACCGATACCTCCGCTTTGATCGTCTGTTTTTTTAAATTCTCTTAGGAGTTCTTGCGTGTTTTCAATTGGTTTATTTACCGGATTAACAATTGAAAATTGAAGTTCATCATGTTGCGAAGTTAATTTCAATTCGATTTTACTTTTTTGTGGTGCGTGTTTAATTGCATTTTCGATGAGGTTGATGAGTACCGTTTCCATTTTATCGGCATCGGCTTGTATTATTTGAGAAACGGATTTTTCATCGGTATGAAAAAGTAAAACACTATTATACCGTTGCGCAAGTAGTTTTAACTTTTTTAATGTTTCATAAACAAGCTCAACAAAGAGCGTTGGCCTCTTTCTTATGATTAAGCTGTCCGATTTTAACTCACTAATCATCAAAAAATCATGGATGATTCGCTCCAATCGAGATACCTCTTCTAATATGTGTATAAGTTTGATTTCAGGATTTTCGCTGGCAGGGTTAGTTATCTCGGCTTTCATTAATGCTAGAGGTGTTCTTAACTCATGCGCAGCTGAGGCGAAAAAATTGATTTGATTGCTGGCCGAATGTTTAAGTCGCTCAAGCATTTGGTTAATGGCATTACCGAGTTGAGAGAGTTCGTCATTGCTGGTGGGTGTTTCAATAAAATTGATAGTTGCAGAATTAGTAATAGAAGTAGTTTGTGCCGCCATTTGTTTAAGTGGCCTAAGCAACCACCTCGAAACAAAATAAACTAATGCTGAAGTCGCAATTAAGGTGAGTAAAAATATACCGTACAGATATATGCGTAACTGATTTGTTTTTTTTAGGAAAACTGTGTTGCTTCTAGCTAAAGAAAACACCAATTCCTTGCTGCTGTATGGAATAGGTTTTACAATTGTGGCTACTTCAAATGTGTCGGTATAAAAAATAGGTAGTTGCAAATCTTGGGCATACAAATATGGAAAACCCGGTGAGGAAAAAAATTCTTCGAGTTCGTTTGCATGCCGTATCTGTATCTTAAGCAAAGAGTTTTCTGATGGAACAGGTATAACAATGGGTTCTAACTTAAACAGATTGTAAAGTCGCTCGGTTTCGTTTACTAATTCGCGTTTATTGGTTTCTTGAATTACCAATTCTACTTCTTTATACATGAGATAGTTTACAGGTATAAGCACAAGCAGAAAAGCAGCCAGAAAAAAAGCTGCTACTTTGGTTTGCAAACTGATAAACTTGGGTTTCATTATTTGCGTATCACATTTCCTTCTATGCAATATCCTAAGCCTACTCTTGTCTGAATTACGTCTTCACCAATTTTTTTTCTCAATTGCGATAGATGAACTTCAATAACATTACTGTGCATATCGAAGTTTACTTCCCAAACTTTCTCTGCAATTTCTGTTTTCGAAACAACACGGTTTACATTACTAAGCAAAAACTCTAACAACATAAATTCTCGCTTGGTGAGTTGAATTTCATTCTCAGCAAGAAAAACTTTCCTTTTTATTAAATCCATTTCGATTTGATTGAATTTAATTAGGGTAACATTTTTGGTTCCAGGCTTTCGGGTAGCTGCTCTTACTCTTGCTAAAAACTCGCCAAAATCAAAAGGTTTTTTTATGTAATCTATCGCACCTTTATCTAATCCTTCAATTACCTTTTCTGAATGGCTTAACGCACTTATGATGATAACCGGAATATCTAACCCAAACGTTTTTAAATTTTCAAGAACCTGAAAACCATTTTGACCGGGTAACATTAAATCTAAAATTATCAAATCGTAATTGCTTTGCGTTACATAACTTAAACCATCAGTACCATTTAAAACACTATCTACCGAGTAGCCTTGTTGTGCCAGCCCTTTCTTTAAATGTTCGTTTAATCTGGGTTCGTCTTCGATTAATAATATCTTTAACATCAGGGTAAGTTGTTAAGTAAATGTGTTTTTCCTTCAATAACTATTTGTTCAGGGCTAATTATTTTGTATTTGTACTGGTAAACCTCGCCCTCTTTCTTTTGTCTTTCTTTACCTTTAATTTTCAATATGATTCCCTTTTTTAATGAGGTTCCAATTTGTGCATCTAACCGTGGGTCTATCTCCACGTAATACTTTTCATCTATTATAAGGTTGGCTACTTTACCCGATTGCGATTTAGTTATCCGCGAAATCTTTCCTTCGAACTCAATAGATTTGAATTTATGGTTTCTGTCTGGTTCACCAAAGAAATCTAGTTGGTTTATCTTTAAAGTATCTTTATCTTTAATCAAAACATGCAGTTCGGGAAACAAATTAATTTTGAGATCTTGTTTATCTGCCGAAGTGTAAAGCGTAATCTGTGTTTTACCTTCTAAAAAATTCTTTACTTCCTCGGCTTTTTCACTGGGAAAACACACAGTTAATTCATTATTATCAACATAGAATTTAGCTCCGATGCAAACAGCATTTTGTTTGTAGAGGTACGATTTTATCGTTCCTTTAATTTTTACTAAAGAAAAGAATTGATATACTTTTTTTTCCGGAAACGGATAGGCATAGCCGTCTGTTCGTTCGGGTTTAGTGCCTAAAAAATTTATTCTATCGCCAATTTTATAGAGATAAGAAGGATCTCTTTCTTTATGAAAAACAAAAGTGTAGGCTATACTATTATCTTCGAAAATTATAGCCTTCATTAAATTACTTACTGTATAAAAAGACTTTATCTTTTTATCAAAATGATACGAAATATTTTCATTCAAATTCTCAGTGCTGCGAGCAGGTAAGGACACCCATTGACCATCGACCCAGATGTCAACAATTTCTTGCCGGTCTAAAAATGTTACAAATTTGCTTTTCTCAGCTTTTAACTTCTTTACATTTTCAGCCAGCGTGTAGTTATAGCTAACTTTTACTTTTACAAGATCGCCTGGTTTAAATTTTGATTGAATCCACTGCCCGTGAAACGGTGGAAAGTAAAATCGATATTCTTCACTCTCAACTTTTACTGTTAGGTACTCGTAAGCAAAACTATAACCAACTTCGAAATTTTGTAATGTGCCTTTAAATTCCCTAATCTCAATTTTCGCCTGTGCTCTTACCTGATTCGCAGTTATTAACACTATGGCTAAAAGCATTAATTTGTTTTTCATGCTGTAAGTCTACAACCTTACCTTAAATTTTAACTTAAATTAAAATTAAGATTTCTTAATGTTGTATTGTGCCTTTAAAATTACTTTACGAACAGTAAAATCTACCTTACAATTCTTTTATCAAGTGTAAGAGGATAAACTTTGTAATCAACTCTTTCGAATAACTCAGATATTGGATTTAGAATGATATTTAAGGATGATGGATCAACTACTGATGGCACAGCAAAAGCGAGTTTACCTGATTGAAGAATAACATTACCAAAGACCTGCGAAGTATGCTGAAATGGAATGCTATTCCATCCTTCAGGCAACTGTTTCTCCTGATAAACATGAATGTGTCTGTCATCAAACTTAAATTCCATAATGCTGTAAAGGACATATCGGTCTGATGCAAACAATTCCGAGTCGATGGTTAATCGCTCTAATAAAGCAGCCGATATGGTATGGCAAGCATATAAAGCTGGTGTGCCGGGTAAATTCCATCTCCCTCCTACTAACTTGGCACCCATACCGGAAGTAACGGCATATTTTGTAAGCGAAATTCTGTAGCAAATCATAAGGCTACACCGTGTTGCAAGCGGATGATTTCGGCTTTAACCAACTCCAAACCTTCTGACACATCGATGAGTTCGATGGGTTTTCTGTTGCCTAAGGTAAATAAGGGGCGCTCCATCCAACGAGCAAAACCTTCTTTACCAAAATAGGATAAACCCAATGCATAAACTGTGGCTAATTGATATAACTTTTCGGATTGAACGACATCGAAGGTTTGTACGCGTTGTATTGTTTTAGCAGATACTGCTAATGCTACCGCCAATGTATTATTATCTAAGCCTGAATATTCTTTTAGTTTATCAAATGATTTCTTTTTAAAGCCTTTGCGAAAAGCTGATACGCGTTGCAAGGGTTCAGTTAAATGACCTTCTGAAATGGATAATAAAACCTCAGGACTAACATCCGCGCTTTGCTTTTTGAGGTAAGCAACTTCGGCATCATTTACATTAGATTTTGAACCAGATGTTTTTTTATATCTTTTCATAAGATGGACATTTGACTGCTAATATACGGTAATTTGTCCGTTATGCAAGTCAAGCATTGGAAATAAATCCATCGTGAAAAGTTCAAAAAAAAAACAGGTTGCCAATAGACAACCTGCTTATGATATTTACTCAGAAAAATTACTTAGCATTCTTCACATATTTCTCCAGCCACTGATCCATCTCCCACAACATGTGCAACAAACTTTCTTTTGCCTGATATCCATGGCTTTCATAAGGTAAAACCACATAACGTGCTGTTGCACCATGGCCTTTCAAAGCATTGTAAAATCTTTCGGACTGAATTGGAAAAGTTCCGGGATTGTTATCAGCTTCGCCATGTATTAATAAGATTGGTTCTTTTATCTTATCTGCAAATGAAAAAGGACTCATATCAAAATACACTTTTGGAGCTTCCCAATATGTTCTCTCCTCGGATTGAAATCCAAATGGTGTTAACGTTCGGTTATATGCACCACTTCGAGCTATTCCGGCTTTAAACAAATCAGAATGTGCCAACAAATTGCCTGTCATGAATGCACCGTACGAATGACCACCAGCTGCAACACGCTTAGGATCTACCACACCTAAAGATGCCCCATAATCAATGGCTGCTTTCGCACTGGCTACTAGCTGTTCGATATAAGTATCATTTGGCTCTTTGTCCCCTTCGCCAACAATTGGAATGGATGCGTTATCCAATATGGCATAGCCTTTTGCTACCCAATAAATAGCACTTCCCCATCCTATTCTAGGAAAGGTATAAGGCGAGCCTTTTACTTGCCCGGCATTAGCATTCGATTTAAATTCTTCCGGATAGGCCCATAAGAAAGTTGGTAATGGGCCATCTTCTTTTCTATAATTAGCCGGAACATATAGATCAGCCGTTAGATTAACACCATCAGCACGCTTGTATTGCAATACTTGCTTCTTTACATCCTTAAGTAAAGGATATGGATGAGGGAAATTAGTTAACTGACTTACACTTTTTGAACCAGCTGTTCGTATATAAAAATTAGGATTTTCAGTTAAGGACTCTCGAGATGTTACGAAAGTATTTTTCTTAGCATCCAGCACTGTTACTACGCTTTCAAAGTATGGCGCTTCGGATCTCCACAATCTTGTTTTCTTTTTAGTGGTTAAATGGTAAGTATCCAAAAATGGTCGGTCGCCTTCTGGTGAAGAACCTAAACCAGAAAGCCAAACTGTATTATTACGAACCATCATAACAGAACGTCCAAAAGTATTTAACTCTGTTAAGACGTTACCCGGATCATTGTAGGCATCTTCGCTAGATCGATCTTCGATTACATCTCTTGCTTTGGTTGTAGGATTTAGTTGATAGGTTCTTATTTTCCTGTCTGTCCACCAGTTTTCGTAGACCCATGCAACAGTTGAATTTCCCCAGGTAATTCCGGCATATCGTAAAGGTAATTCGATTAATATATTTGCAGGCTGATTGAAAGGAGCGTTCTGTTCATAAACAATATCGCGTACTTCTGCTTTATTTTTAGGATCACCACCATCTTGTGCTTCTACCCAAAAGATAGTTGCTGCCACATCGCTTCGCCAGCTATGGTTGCGAGGGCCGGTGGGTACAGCATTAAATCCGTTAGGAATGTTATCCTGCAACGGAAGGTCTGCCAATTGTTTTACCAAAGTACCATCGCTTTGTAACACTTTTACATATTGGGGGAACCGATTGAAAGGCACCAAATAAGAAAATGGTTTGTGCAACTCACGTACCAATATATGATTACCGTCAGGTGATGTAACAGCTGACGTAAAAATAGCTGTTGAGGTAATGATGTTTTCGGTACCACCAATTGTTTTAACAGCCAACTGAGTGGTTGTATAATACTCAAACATTTGTTCGTCATACGGATTTTTCAATAAATCCTGAAACGTTCGGCTTGGTGCTTTCCGCCCTAAATTTTCTTCGATTACAGGACCGTTCGGTACACGTGATTTTTCTGGTTTGTTAATTTGCTTTTCAGGCACAATCGTTAACAACAATCTTTTCGAATCGCCAAACCACAAATAACCACCTGTTAAAATAGAATTTATTTTTTTTTCAGATTGTTTTTCCGCTTTAAACGTTGTTAAATCTACAACCCAAAGTTCAATTCTATCGGCATAGTTTTGCAAGAAAGCCATCTTCTTGCTATCGGGCGAAAAAGAAGGACTAGACATTAACAAAGGTGAAGGCAAACCTTGAACGGTGTACTCTTTTTTGTCTTGTAAATTTTTAAGCGACACACCAATTAAATAACGCTGGCGGCTAGGGCCAAAATTAGCCGGATCGAATCGTAAACCTCCCAAACGCATTTCAGGTCTGGATAATTCTTCGATAGTTGGATAATCGGAACGATCGAGTTGCGCCATCCATTTTTTATCTGGCGAAAACACAATGGCTGGCGTAGCAGGTGCATCAAGCAATTGCTGCAATTCTGCACTTGGTTTTTGATACGAGATATTATCCTGCGCTAAGACATTAACCAAGCTGCATAACGTGTAAATAAAAATAAAAATCTTCTTCATAAAATGATTTTAATCAAAACGAAAATAAGACGTAAAAGACTTTGTATCGACAGGATGTGATGAAAGGTAAATAATCGTTGTAACCGATGGATAAAGTAAAAAAAGCGCACTACTTTGAATTTGCTTATCGTAAATCACGTAAAGCATATAGATTGTGTTCAATGGCCTTATCCATTTCTTGTCCAAACAAAATTCCGAACCAACGATTCAACGGATTATAACCATGCTCCATATAAAATCCTGATTCTACGAGAGTTCTATCTCCCATTTTCTTAAAAGAGTACCATCCTTTTGCAGGTGGTAAGTCGGTATCGAATTTAGCCTCGTATTCAATTAACCTGTAAGGTTCTGCCGTTACAATTGTTAGTGTGCCTATATCACTTTCTTTGTCGCCCCATGTGTAGGCTGCACCTAGACCTTGTGATTTTTCTCCATAGGTAATGCGCATGTTTGTATCGGTTACTTCCCAATACGACCATTTCTTCCATGTTTTTAAATCACTAACGGTTGTATATAGGCTAGTATCACTTTTATCAACCATTAAATCTAATTTAGTTTGGTAACTAGCCGGAAAAAGAAATCCGATTACAACAAAAGCAACAATCAATCCTCCCATTAATTTCAAAAACCATTTCATAAGAATAAAAAAATCGGGCCGAGGCCCGATGATTAAGTTAATAATTATTTCGACTGTAAAGAATCTGCAGGCGTAGGTGGCACTGTGGGGGGTGGCATCGATTCTACTCGTTGTTTTAGCGCAGCCAATCCTTCTTCATACTGTTTACCTAACATTCCTTCTAATGCAAAAGCATTAAAAAGTTTTGTCATAGAAGAATTTACAATTCCTGTTTTACTTACATCACTTTCGTACGACCAAATTACTTTCGTGCCTTCAGCAACAGGTTCAAGAATAAACTGAGCATAAATTTCTCCTTCCATGCCTTCGAATTGCATGGCATTTTTTACTCTTTCATTTTCTTCATACTCCACAGTCCACTGCGAACCCTTCCCAGTTTCAGGACCATCCCAACTCATTTTGGCGCCTACACCTGTCGCAGGTCCTTCAACAGTTTGTTTGGCAGACGGATCCATTTTTGTCCATGGCGACCACTGATTAAAATTCTCGAATGAAGCCAATTGTGCAAATACAGTTTCAGGAGGAGCGTTTACCACAATGCTTCTTTCCATTTTAGCTTGGGGCGACATCATCGCTAAGCCCGCAAAAACAAGAACCACAATGACTGCGAGCACAATGCCCACAATTTTTAAGATTTTCATACTTGATGGGTTTGGTTGATAAGGAAAGTTAAAGATTTCAACAGTTAATTAAAAGTTTTACAACACGTTAAAATTCTATATATTCATTCCAACAAACCCCTATCCTATGAGTATTTTAACCAATCCTAATCGAATACCGGAAAATTACGGCTTGCGGATTGCTGCCGGTTTAATCCTGTTTTTTCTTGTAATGTTTGCATTCGGTCTTGCACATGTAGTTGAGTTGCGTTTGCTCAACTTATTAATTCTAACTATTGGTGTTTATTATGGTCTTAAAAAATTCAGAGCTACACACGAAGCATCCATTCATTATTTTAGAGCTTTAGCAACAGGCGTTTCCATTGCTGCCATTGGCTCAGCTGTGTTTGCTTTCTTTCTTTTTCTCTTTTTAAAATTTGATACTGGATTAATGGAATGGATTAAAGAAAACGAACCCATGGGTAGATTTTTAAATCCATATATGGCTGCCTTTATTGTTGCCTTAGAAGGTGTCTTTTCTGGTTTGTTGGTAACTTTTGTTTTGATTAACTACATCCCCACTGAAGTTGACAATGTTACTTCTTAAAAGATTTATACTCCTCTAATAAAAGCCCCGAATGGGGCTTTTTCATTTTTACTATATTTCGACTTTAATAAACACTATGCGATATACTGCTTTAGATGCTTCTTTATTTGAATTGAACAGAAAGAATCTGGTAAAAGAACTGAAAAAAAATTCTTTGGTTGTAGTAAATGCTAACGACATCAACCCAACTAACAGCGATGGAACTTTACGCTACCGACAAAACAGCGATTTATTTTACTTGAGTGGAATCGATCAGGAAGAAACCATTTTAGTATTATGTCCGGATTTTCCGGATAAAAAATACAGAGAAGTTTTATTTGTGCGCGAAACCAATGAAACCATTGCCACCTGGGAAGGACATAAATACACCAAAGAAGAAGCAAGACAAGCATCCGGCATTAAAACTGTTTTGTGGACTTCAGAGTTTTCAAAATTATTTAATACGATGATGTTAATGGGTGATGTTGAGCATGTGTACTTAAACTCTAACGACCATTACCGTGCAGATATAGAAATACCAACCCGTGAAATAAGATTTGTGCAGTGGTGTCAAGAGAAATATCCGCTACACCGTTATGAAAGATTAGCACCCCTCATGCACCAATTGCGCTCGGTAAAATCGAAGCATGAAATTGCAGCCATGCAAGAAGCATGTAACATCACAGAAAAAGGTTTTCGCAGGTTATTGAAATTTGTGAAGCCAGGCGTTACAGAATTTGAAATTGAGGCTGAATTGGCGCATGAATTTTTACGCAATCGTTCCAGAGGTTTTGCTTACGAACCTATCATTGCTTCCGGAGCAAACTCTTGTGTTTTACATTATATAGATAATAGTCAGGTTTGTAAAGCTGGTGATATTTTATTGTTAGATGTTGGTGCCGAGTATGCCAATTACAATGCTGATTTAACGCGAGTAATTCCTGTTAATAGTAAATTCACAAAACGTCAAAAAGATGTGTACAACGCTGTGTTATACATTCAGCGCGAAGCTATGAAAATGATTAAAGCCGGTGAATATTATTACGATTATCACAAAGAAGTACAAAAGATTACAGAAGCAGAACTCATCAAACTTAAGTTATTGGATAAAACGGATGTAAAAAATCAAAACCCAGACAAACCTTTATTCATGCGTTATTTTATGCACGGCACCGGGCATCAATTAGGTTTGGATGTGCATGATGTAGGAAGTATGTATCATAAAATGAAAGTTGGACAAGTGTGGACAGTAGAGCCAGGCATTTACATTAAAGAAGAAGGCATTGGCATTCGATTAGAAAACAATGTGGTGATACAAAAAGATGGCTTATTGGATTTGATGAAAAACATTCCGATTGAAGCAGAAGAAATTGAAGATTTAATGAACAGTAAAAAATGAAAAAAATTATATATATCATTCTAGTTTTATTGGTAAGCCTTTTGATGTCTCACGAGTTTTGGTTGGAGGCAGATGCTTACTTTGTTCAGCCCGGTCAATCCACAGGATTTAATTTTAAGGTAGGTGAAAATTTTACCGGAGAAAAATGGAATTTAAAAAGACACCGCGTTGAAAGGTTATCGCTCCACACTTCTAACAAAACCATCGATTTAAAAAATAACATCGATACCACGCGCCATCCTGTTGTTATATTACCACCACTGGAAGAAGGCACGCATTTGATACAGATGCAAAGTAATAATGCTTTTATAGAATTAGCTCCTGATAAATTTCTCGATTACCTTAAAGAAGATGGTATTGAAAACATAATCGAATACAGAGAAAAAAATAAACTCACACAAACTCAAGGTAAAGAATTCTATCAACGCAATACAAAATTATTGTTGCAATCCGGAAGTAAGCTAACTGATGTTTTTAAAATGGATACAGGCATGCCTCTGGAAATTGTTCCTGAAGAGAATCCATATGCAAAGAGAGTGGGAGATGAACTTACTTTTACCTTCACCTTTAAAAAGCAACCACATCGTTTTGCTTTGATTAAAGTATGGCAAAAAAATAATGGAAAAACCTTTTTGCAGAATTTATATACTGATAAAAATGGAAAGCTAAGCATTAGAATTGGTGCAAGCGGTGTATGGATGATCAGTTCTGTAAAAATGGAAACGATACAAAACGAAAAAGCTGATTACCAAAGTTATTGGGGTAGTTTAGTATTTGCAGTAAAATAAAAACATCCTTTATGGTAGAAAATATTCACGCATCCGAAGCACCTGATCCAGTTGGTTTGTATCCGCATGCAAAGCGAGTAGGAAATTTATTGTTTCTTTCCGGTGTGGGTCCACGCAAAAAAGGAAGCAAAGAAATTCCTGGTGTTACTCTAGATGAAAAAGGAAAAATTGTTAGTTATAATATTGAAGAACAATGCCACAGTGTATTTAACAATGTAAGAATGGTATTGGAAGCATCAGGTTCTAAATGGGAAAATCTGGTAGATGTAACTGTATTTCTCACCAACATGAAAGATGATTTCGCAACTTACAACAAAATATACGCGCAATACTTTAAAGACAATTTACCTTGCCGGACCACGGTGGAGATAAATGCTTTACCAACCCCAATAGCAATTGAACTAAAATGTATAGCTACTGTATAAATTAAAAAAGAATCAATTTACCTAAAATTAAAAAGGCTGGTTATCCAGCCTTTTTAATTTTAATTCGAGCTCAATCAAAATTCTTCGAATTCTTGCATCTCAATACTGAAATCATCACCATCCAAGTAAGCAGGAAATTTATCGCGGAAAGCGAGCAAAGCATTGGCACTGAGCTCAATGGTTTTTACTTGCTCTACACCGTCAACAGAAAAAATGGTATCTCCTTTCGGGCCAATCACAGCGGAGTTGCCGCTGTACTCCATGCCATCAGGGTCGTTACCAATTCTATTTACGCCTACTACATAACTTAAATTTTCTATTGCACGTGCGCGCAATAAAGTTTCCCAAGCGTTAGCACGTATTTGCGGCCAGTTGGCTACGTACAACAACACATCGTAATTCAAACGTTGTGTTTCGTAATCATATCGGTTGCGGCTCCAAACCGGAAAACGCAAGTCATAACAAATCTGTGGACAAATTCTCCAGCCTTTCCAAGTTGCTACCAGTGTACTTTCTCCGGCTGCATACACTTTATGCTCGTTGGCCATTCTAAATAAATGTCGCTTATCGTATGTTTTAAATTGCCCGTTAGGCTCCATCCATAATAAGCGATTGTAATAGCGGTCGTGAACGTTGCAGATATAGCTTCCTAAAATTAATGCACCTGTTTGTTCAGCCATTTGACGCATCCATTTGAACGTACGCATGTTCATCATCTCGGCCATGCGAACGGCATTCATAGTGAAACCGGTGGTAAACATTTCAGGTAAAACGATAACATCTGTTGGACCAGAAATTCGCCAGATTTTTTCCTCAAACATGGCCAGGTTCGCGCCTATATCCTCCCAATTGATGTCCGACTGAATGAGTGTTATCTTTAAATCTTGCATAATTATTGATTTTTTGCCGCTCTAATCCGCAAAGAAACGAAAGTAAATGCACAAAGTCTAACCAATTTAGCCCAATCAGGCGAAGAGTTCTAACTCGCGGATTTCGAAGTCTGCATCTTTTCCGTACCGCACTAAATCGAGCAAACGATATCGCTCTAAAGTGTGTAAATCTTTTACTTCGAAATCGCCATTGGCTAAAATATTTTCAATGATGAAATCGTGTTTCTCTCCGAAATTAATCAAGCGGTATTTTTTACCTGCACGCAAAACATCTAAACTTAAACCTTTCATTACAATGTTTCTTCTCTTTCTAATAGCAAGATAGAGGCCTGCGGAACAATGAAATATTTTTCATCTTCATACATTACTTCTATCGCTCCTTTTTGTAAAAAAATAGCCAAGTCGCCTTCTTGTGCTTGCAAGGGTAAATATTTTACTTGTTCGTCTTTTCCTTTCCATACATCGTCTTCATCAGTTGGAATAGGCAAAGGATAACCCGGCCCAACTTTGATGATGTATCCACTTTGAATTTTTTCTTTTTCCTGCACACCCGGAGGAAGGTACAAACCAGAGGCTGTGCGTTCCGTGTTTTGTGTTGGCTTGATTAATACCCGATCGCCAACTACGATTAACTTTTTAAATTTTATGTCAGGTGTTAATTT
Organism: Cyclobacteriaceae bacterium; assembly: GCA_027533395.1. GTDB lineage: Bacteria > Bacteroidota > Bacteroidia > Cytophagales > Cyclobacteriaceae > Chryseotalea. The sequence goes on along the minus strand of JAPZUF010000002.1, from coordinate 264,138 downwards.
CATATTGATAGTAAAACAAATTTTATCAAAAAAGTTCTTCGTTAATCATCTGCTCTATCTAAAAAACGCTGATCGAGTTGTTTAGTCGTTTTAGCGCCTAACTCGCGTAAACGTTCTGTCTTACGGATAAGATTATCTTTGCCTTCAAAAAGTTTGTTCATCGAATCTTTGTATTGTTGCTGTGTGCTCTCCAAACTCTTGCCCACTTTGGTTAGGTCTTCAATTAAAGCATGAAATTTATCGTAAAGCGAACCTGCTTGTCGTGCAATTTCCAGCGCATTTTTGTTTTGTAAATCTTGTTTCCAAATCGCGCTGATGGTTCTTAATGTGGCCAGTAAAGTAGAGGTTGAAACCAATACAATGTTACGCGACAAGGCTTTTTCAAAAATTGAAATATCTTCTCGTAAAGCTAAAGTAAAAGCAGGCTCGTTGGCCATAAACATCATTACATAATCAGGTTGATTGATGTCGTAAAGATTCTGATAATTTTTTTCGCTTAATAATTTGATATGCGATTGCACACTTTCGATGTGTAGTTTCAGATATTTCTTTTGTTCAATTTCTTCTTCGGCATTTATGTATTGAGCAAAAGCAGTTAGCGAAACTTTAGAATCCAACACTAAATATTTATCCTCCGGCAGTTTAATAATATAGTCTAAACGTTGATTTTCACCATCCTCATTTTTATAATTTTTTTCTTTGAAGTAATGAATATCTTTTTGCAATCCTGCTGTTTCTAAAATAGCTTCCAATTGCATTTCGCCCCAATTTCCTTGTGTTTTGCTATCGCCTTTTAATGCGCGTGTTAAATTGCTGGCTTCTTTTGTTATCTGTTGGTTCAGTTCCTTTAAGTTTACCAATTGCTGATGCAAAGCAGCGTTATTCTTTACACTATCGATATTGGTTTGTTCTACCTTCTTCTCGAACTCAGTAATTTTTTCCTTTAACGGATTAAGGATATCCTGAATGTTTGATTTATTCTGATCGGTGAATTTTTTGCTTTTCTCTTCAAAAATATCGTTCGCTAAATTTTTAAATTGAACAGAGAATTGATTTTGCAATTCTTCTAACTCTTTTTTTCTTTCTTTTAATTTCTCTTCGAGATTGCGGTAATCCGCTTCGGTAGCAGCTAAGTTTTTGTTTAACTCAATGGCGCGGTTTCGTTCTTGTTCCAGTTCGCGTCTGCGTTCTTCTGCTGTAATTTGCCATTGTTTAGCTTTTTCCATTTCAGCCGAAATTTGTGCGCTTAATTGCTGAGTTGCTCCTGCATGTTGATTTCTAATTATCAACCAAACAATTACGGCACCAAAGACAAGTCCGATAATTAAATAAATAAAATCCATAGGTAATTTGTAAAAATGCAAATAGTCAATTTCAGCAGACAAATGCTGTCGCAAGATACAAGGTTGCCGTCATAAAAAATTGGGCTTACCATTTTAAATTGATACATTTGCAACGTTTGCATTAACTAAACTAAGAACAAATTTTTATGGTAGAAAGCATAACAGCCAGCCGCGATGCTATTTTATTGGAAGATAAGTATGGAGCACACAACTACCATCCTTTACCGGTGGTATTGAGCAAAGGCGAAGGCGTTTTTTTGTGGGATGTAGAAGGCAAACGTTATTACGATTTTCTATCGGCATACAGTGCCGTTAACCAAGGTCATTGTCACCCGCGCATTATTCAGGCGTTGGTTGAACAAGCGAAACAACTAACGTTAACATCACGTGCGTTTTATAATGATAAATTAGGCTTAGCAGAAAAATACATTTGCGAAACATTCGGTTACGAAAAGGCTTTATTCATGAACAGTGGCGCAGAAGCTAATGAAACTGCTATTAAGCTTGCTCGTAAGTGGGGTTACCTGCATAAAAACATTCCAGACAATGAAGCAGTCATTGTGGGTGTGAAAAAAAATTTTCATGGCAGAACAACAACGATCATTTCTGCTTCTACCGATCCATCATCTCGTAAAGGTTTCGGACCCTTTATGCCTGGTTTTGAAATTGTAGATTATGACAATGTAGATGCTTTAGAAAAAGCATTAAGTAATCCGAATGTATGTGGTTTGTGGATTGAGCCCATTCAAGGTGAAGCAGGTGTATATGTGCCGGCAGAAGGTTATTTAAAAGCAGCTGAAGCATTGTGCAAAAAATACAATGTGTTAATGATGATGGACGAAATACAAACCGGTATAGCGCGCACAGGAAAATGGTTAGCCAGCGACCATGAAGGTGTAAAACCTGATATGTTGATTTTAGGAAAAGCATTATCGGGTGGTGTGTTGCCTATCTCTGTTGTATTGGCTAACGATTCGATTATGTTGGTGATTAAACCTGGCGAACACGGCTCTACTTTTGGCGGTAATCCGTTAGCAGCTGTCGTTTGCATGGAAGCCTTACAAGTTGTTAAAGACGAAAAACTAGCTGAGAATGCAGAACGCTTAGGAAAAATTTTTAGAGCACGCATGCAAGACTTTATGAAACGCACGGATAAAATAACGTTAGTGCGTGGTAAAGGATTATTAAACGCTATTGTAATTAACGATACACCACAAAGTGAAACTGCTTGGAATATTTGTATGAAGTTTGCTGAAAATGGATTACTGGCAAAACCAACACATGGCAATATCATTCGTTTAGCTCCACCGTTGGTGATAACGGAAGAACAACTGCACGAGTGTTGTGATATCATTGAAAAGAGTGTGTTGGCGGTTTAGTACAACAGAAAGGTTAAGTAAAATACACTAGAATAGAATAGAATAGAATAGAATAGAATAAAAAGATAAGATAAATTACAAGAAGTATAGCATTTGTCTTCCTTTTTAAATATTTTGATTAGTCTTTTTTAATTAAAGTTTGCTCCGAATCTGGTATTAAAATATTTTCTAAACGCTAGTATCATCTATTTGCTAAGTTAAAATTAATAGGAATAATCATTCTTGATTTTACTTTTTCTCCTTTATAAGTTGCCGGAATCCATGCATTACACTTCTTTATTGCATTTAAGGCTTCTTCATCGCAACCAAACCCAATCCCTTTTATCACTACTGGTTCAGTAATTATTCCATTTTTATCAATAACAAACTGCACAAATACCTTTCCTTCAGCACCATTCCTTCTTGCATCAGCAGGATACCTGATTTTACCGGCTATTTGTTTATAGAAAGAAACCATTCCCCCTTTATATTCAGCTTGCTTCTCAGCAGTTAAAAATAACGTATCATTCTTCTCTAATCTTATAGCATAAGCGTTATTTACAATAGAATCCTTTACTTCAAAAATTAAATCGTTATTATTTTCAAACAGATTAGGAATGCTATAACTTCCGTTTCCATTTCTCAGATAAGTATTACCATCCTCATCCCAACGTTGGCAAATAAAGTGTTTATTTTCCTTAAAGATTTCGAAGCTACGAATCGAACCATTTTCATAATATTCTTTTAATTCACCTATTAATTTACCTTTTCTGTAATTCGCGGTTTTACTAACTACACCATTTTCATAATACCAGGTAATCATACCGTCTAATAAAACTTCCCCAATATATGAAATACAAGAGCCTTTCATTTGAATTGTGTTTGTCTTATAGTACATATCTTGAATGTGATACAACCCATTCTCTTTCTTTGTTATTACCCTGTAATAGTATGCTTTGCTTTCATCATCAGTTTCCTTCCAATCGCTGGTAAAAACTGCTACTACATTTGAGTTTGATTGACCAAAATTAAATTGAATGAAGGAAAAGTTACAAAGAACTATTATTAATGTTTTCATATCCATAAAGTATATATATTAAAAAATAAATGTTCAGATTAAATTAGGAAATTATTATTTGATAAAATCAATTTAAAAGAAATTATAGAGATAAATTTTACATGGTAATTTTAAACTTAGTCTTAAGGATTTAGAATTACACTCAACTTATATGATATGAAAACCCAAATGATTACACCAGAAGGATTAGAAAAGTTAAAAAAAGAATTGGATCATCTTTGGAGAGTTGAGCGACCTGAAACAACTCAGAAAGTAGCGTGGGCCGCCAGTTTGGGCGATAGGTCCGAAAACGCAGATTATCATTACAATAAAAAAAGATTACGAGAAATTGATAGGCGTATTCTATACCTAAGAAAATGTATTGATGATTTAAAGGTTGTTCACTATTCACCTTTTCAAGAAGGAAAAGTAATGTTTGGTGCATGGGTAGAAATTGAAAATGAAAAAGGATTAACCAAGCGACTAAGAATAGTTGGCGGTGAAGAAATAATTGGAAGTAAAGACTATATTTCTATCGATTCGCCTATGGCGCAATCGCTTATGCAAAAAGTGGTGGGCGATGAAGTAATCGTAAAAACACCGACTGCTCAATTTAAATGGAAGATTAAAAAAATAGAGTATCAAAAATAAATTTTACTTTATCAATATTACCTTTTTTTAACATAAAAGCACTCAATTATCAATAACAAAGCATCACATTTTAGTCTGATATATCTTTAAGGTTCTCGATCTAATTCAAATAAAATTATTGTGTCGAATCACCTGTTGAATTGGACTCGTTACTTTCTACAGGTAACAACTTGTTTGCAATCCATTTACTATTATTAAATAGCAGATATCCTATTGAAAGTCTGATAAAAGACTTTATAAAATCCATCACAACAATACTTGGATTTCTCCCGAATAATAAATCATCAACTCTATCTTTAGCATGATATGAAAAAAGAGAATAAACTTCTACCAAAATATCAGGTAATCCACCGAAGAAGATAACTCCTCCAGAAATAATAATACCGAGTTGCAAAATGGATCTCTCATTTAAATGCTGGAATGTAATTATTTCACCTTCGAAACCTTTATTAACCTTTAGTAAATTTATAATATAATTAGAATTACTAATCAACCAATAAGATAAAACCAAAAAAAGTACAATCGCAACGCCTGCAACCAAAATAAAAAGGACATCTGGCTGCTGAGAAAACAATGTGATAAAAATGGAGATAGATTGTAGCAAAACATCAAAAAAAATATAAACGAAGAATAATCTAAAAATTACCTGAATAAATTTATCTATTGTCATAGGCTGGTTGTGTTAAAGTAAAAGTGAAGATAAACAATTTCATTTATCACTATGAACTTATCTAACCATACTATTTTATGTTCCAGAGCTACCACATTCAATAATCTAGATAATCAATCTTATATATGATTTTTAAGTATTGATAAAATACATTCAAACTAAAAGGCATAGTCACTATTATCCTTGATTTGATTTTGGGAATGAGAATAGAATTGCGTACATTATCCTTTCAATAAACCGACCCTCCTATGGCTTTCTCTTACTATTACTCTTATTTTAAGAGTATGTCATCTCTTCTTATAAAAAAATTATTCATCTTATTCGTTTTGCTTTTTTCAGCAAACGAAATGTGCGTGGCTCAAAATACAAATGTCACTGTTTATTCAGATGATTTTAAAGGCAATGAAGCATCGTTTGGTGTTGGCCAATACGATTACATGACTTTAGTTAAAGCCGGTGTTTCTGTAATCCGATCGGCACGCGTTCCGGAAGGCATGCAGATTACCCTTTATCTGGAAGATCAATTTAAAGGAAAGCAATTGGTATTAACAGAAGATGCAAACCAAGCCTTTATCATGGCAAAAGGATTCGGTAATCTTCATAACAATGTAAGCATGGCTGTGAGCATAGCTCCCGTTACAAAAGGCCCGAAGGTTACAATTTATGAAGATAATTTCTCAGGAGAATCAAAATCACTTGCTCCCGGCAATTACGATTACACCGATTTGGGTAAAGTAGCGAATGATAACATCTCGAGCATCAGCATTCCGAAAGGTTTAAAAGTTACTTTATTCGAACATGGTGGATTTGCAGGACGAAAGCTAGAATTGAAGGCAGATGCCAGCGCCAATGATTTAATTAAAAATAAATTTAATGATGTTACTTCTTCACTTCGGGTAGAAGTTGTTGAAGAACCAACAAAAGAAATTGTTGTTGAGAAACCAGTCGTAACTAAACCTGTTGAAAAACGAGTTGAAGAGAAATTGCCTGAAGTAGTTGAACCTCAAATTGCGGTCATCATTTATCAAGGGAATTTTTCAGGTAATAGTAAAGTATTAAAACCTGGTAAATACAATGCTACTGATCTCGGTATTGGCAATGAAGAACTTTCATCAATAGATATTCACAGTAGTTTACGTGTAACATTATTTGAACACGAAAATTTTAAAGGTCGAACCTTACAACTTACCACTCGCACAAGCACAGAACGATTAACAGAATTAGGATTCAATAATATAACATCATCTTTATTAGTAGAGGAAATTCCAACTGTATCGTTATATCAGGGAAATTTTGCTGACTTTGCTTTTCGCTTACGACCGGGTAAATACGATGTTGTTTATCTCGAGCAAATTGGTTTGTTGGATAATGAATTATCAAGCATTAAAATTCCTCCGGGCATGAGTGTGTTGCTTTTCGATGGACCAGACTTTACAGGCAAAGCATTGTACTTAACACAAGATGCAAACACCGATACACTTATCGCTAAAAAATTTAATAACCTAACTTCATCTATTCAGGTTAACGAAGAACAGGTGCTTGAAAAACCAGAATTAAAAGTAACAGTCTACCAAGATAATTTTACCGGAACATCTAAACAGTTGCGAGTAGGAAGTTATGAACATAGTGATATGGGCATGGCCAACAATACTCTATCAGCTATCAGTATTCCACGTGGTTTACGTGTTACGCTTTACGAATACGGTGCCTTCGAAGGAAAATCTCTCACTTTAGTTAAAAGTGCAGGCGTTGATTTACTTAATCAATTTCAGTTTAACGATATCGTTTCATCTATGAAGGTAGAAGAAATCAACCCTGCCGATTTAGTTGTAACTATTTATAGCGATAAATTTTCAGGACGAGGCCAACAACTTGCACCTGGTAAATACTATGCACGCGATTTAACCATAGGAGATAAACAACTTAGTTCGGTTAAAGTACCAAAAGGCATGACTGCCACGTTATATGCCGACTGGAATTGTGAAGGCTTAAGTGTTATTCTCGATCGCGATGAGGATTTTACTGGATCTAAAATGTTTGATAATTATTATCGCTCCATCGTTGTTGAAGACATAACACAACCTGTTGTGCAAGGCGTACCAGTAGTAGTAACTAAACCTGTCGAGCCTGAACCTGTACCTACCAAACCAGAAGAACCAGTTAAAGAAGAAGTAAAGGAAAGTGAAACGACTGAAACTATAATCGTAATTGATGTTCCCCCATGTGAATTTACGGATGACGAATATGCAGATGCATTACAGGCCGTGAAAGCGAAAGCCTTTAGTGGAGAGAAAATGCAAATGGCCAAACTGGTAACAAAAAATAAATGTTTAACACTTTCGCAAATAAGAGCCATTGCACATGATTTTAGTTTTGAGGAACAAGCGTTAGAATTTGTTGAGTACGCCTATGACTTAGCTAAAGAGAAAGATAAATATTATAAGCTCGAGGATGTTTTCAAATTTATGTCCACTCAAGCAAAATTTAAAAAGTTCTTAGAGGGGAAATAATCTACTAAGCATTTAGAAACTTAAATTCACCTTAAAATAGATAAGATAACTTCTTCTGAAAAAAACACTTTTAAAAAGTTCTATCCATCAAAAAAAGATTTTTACGCTTTAGGTTTCGCTCATGTTAAAACACAATTGCTTCACTTTTTTTTACTTTGGTTGGCGGCAGTGAGCTGTAGCCCCGTAAGCATACAAACAACGAATCATTTACAGAGTGGCGATACGGAAGCAAATAAAAATAATTACAATAAGGCTTTACTTCATTATCAACAATACATCAAGCAAAGTGCAAAATTAGGGATTTATGATAATAAAATGATTTAAGAAAGGAAGAATATAAAAAGATCCAAATAAGAAAATCACAATCTAAAAGTTATTATTTAAACAATTTCTATTAAAGAGTATTAATAACTTCGAACTAAATTTCTGTTGAAGTAAGTGCTCAGGTAAACCTTACTTAACTTCATATTAAAACAGTAACAACTTTAGAAAATTAATAAAGTTAAATTTTTGTTAAAAGTGACTGGAGCATCAAAAGATTTAAATCAAAAAACTAACAGAAGATCACAATCAAACTATTTGCTTGTTTTTATTAAAGTTACTTGAATAATTGATTCATTTTAGTTAGATTTATTTAATGTTAAATTAAAAAAAGTTATGATTAATCAGCCAATTGATCCTTTTCTCATTGGGGTATTACTGCCGCTAAGCGCAGGGCATTTTCGCTCCTTCTCTTGCTGCATTTGTAACACCAACTATTTTAGCTGCTATGCTAGTGTATTGGTCAACGCGAAGAGGTTAAGTTTGAAGTCAAAAATAGGTTGATTAGCAAAATAATCAACCTATTTGTGAAATACTTACATCTTACTTTAGTTCAAAACATTTTGTAGACTTCATATTGCCTCTTGTTTTTGTAACCGAATCAATATAACTTATATTTTATTTTTAAGTTTCATAAACAATCATTAAACCTAGTTATAACACTTCTGAGATCATCCTACAGCTATTTCTTTCTATGATTGTATAATTTTTTTAATGACATTTTCTGCAAAAATTCGAATGAATCCTTTATACCCATCCCATTTTGTAATTCCCTTTTTAAAATAACCAAACCAATAATCGCCACGCGAATCTCTCAACATCGTTGTTACAGTATCTTCGGCAAGGCCATCCGTTTTTCTTATATAAAACCATTCAGGCTCTAGTTCCTCCTCCTCTTCATCGTTGTTTTCTTTCAATTTTGTAACAACATCATCGTCTAACTGAAGACAAGATGAAAGCAAAAATGCCAAAACTAAACTGATTCTTACAAGAACAGACAAGGGAGGAGGGTTTAGGAAGTTAAATAAATATAAGAAATAAAATCTTAAAAAAAAATATTAAGACTTAGATTCTGGCTTTATTGAAAGCAATGAAGCTACAACCATTCACAATAAAAGGAATAAGTAATGAATGAAGTAACCGAATTACTTTGCCAAACTTTTACTCGAAAAAAATGCTTTGATAACTTTTCTTTAGGACTAATTCCCAGAAAAAAAATACCAACCTTCTTAGCAATACTTGCTTATTCAAAGTGTGCTTTTAGCTAGAGAAAATAATTTAGAAATATCGCCTCAAAGCTAATTGTCTACTTAGTAACTCGAAATCCATACTCAGCATAATTTCGTGTGTTCCAAAAGTTGTGCCCGATAAGGCACCAAAAGGCATTTCGTACGAATACCCTACACGAAACTTATCGTTTATTTCAAATTGATTGTTAAGCCCAATTGCTTTAAAATTTCTTACTGATAAACCAACCCACCACACTTCTTTGAACAATACACTAGCATTTAAATCTAAAGAAATGGGTTGACCTTGCACAGCACGAATTAAAAACGATGGTTTTATTTTAATAGCGGCTACCCGATCTATAATCATTCCTCCACTTAAATAGGCATGACGCTTATAACGTGTGCTTGTTGAAACACCATCTTCAATATTGATGTTTAACATGCGAGGTACAGATAAGCCTATGTAGTATTTATACGTTCTGAAAAATACTCCTGCGCCAATAGTTGGTTTTGTGAAATTAGATTTTTGCTCGAGTATGGGCTGATCTACTACTTCAAAGTTCAAATCACTATAATCATATCGATAATTTACTAAGCCACCTTGCATACCAAAAGAAAGTTGGCTGTTAGGGAAAACTAATTTGTAAGCTACTGCGCCTTGAATTTCGGTATTGTTGTTTACTCCTAGCCTATCGTTAATGGCTAACAATCCAACGCCAAGTCTTTCATTCTTTAAAGCTGAAGTTGCATTTAATGTTTGTGTAATGGGTGCACCTTTTATGCCCGTCCATTGTGCACGAGAAAGTAACGTAACATTTGTAACATTATACGTTCCTGTATATGCAGGATTAATCATAGCTTGATTAAAGTAATATTGATTGTACAAAGGATCGTTTTGTGCGAACAATTTTACAGTAAGGAATAAATAAATTATTAAGGCAGGAATTAATCTCATCGTTGTAATAATAAAAAGCCAGTATATTTTTCTTTTTTACCAATGTCTATAATGTAATAGTATGTTCCATCGGTTAAGCTTTGTGTACCATTGCCTTTGTTAGACTGACCGGCAAATTGCTTTTCTTTATTTACATTGCTGTAACCCGAGGTTCTATAAACTTCATCACCTAAACTGTTAATGATGATAACTGTATTAGAAGGATAAAGATCGATGTACTTGATTTTAAAAAAATCATGAGCGCCATCACCATTAGGCGATACTACATTAAAAACTTCGATTTCCGGAAATGAAACTTCTCCTGTTATATTGAACTGGAATGAAGAAAAATCGAAATCAAGTCTTACTCTAGCTGTATAGACCGCTGGTATTTCTGCTTGTAATGCGATGGTAACATTTCCCGATTCACCAGGGTTGATAGTAGAAGGAAATTCAAGAACACTAAAAACTTCATTGTCAACTTTAACTGCATTTAAGTTAATAGTCGTCAAACCTAAATTCTCTATCTCTAATACTCTGGTTAATTGTTCGTTTACCGCAGTTTCGCCTAAGTCAACTGCTTGGTCTTGGTTATTTTGTATTGGAGAATTTGGGTTGTCCTCACTTTTTACAACAAACTTAGGTGCCTCAAAAGTAAATCCATTTAGAGAAGCAGTTCCTCCGGATGCTGTAACTGAAACATTCCCGGAAGTTCCATTGGCAACAACTGCCGTAATAGTAGTAGAAGAAATTGCGTTAAATGAAGATGCCTTAGTCCCCCCAAATGATACATCACTTATTCCGTTAAAATTTGTTCCGGTAATCGTAACCGTTGCACCTGCCGTAGCGATTTGAGGTGTAAATGATGTGATGGTTGGTGCCGGTATAAAAGTAAAGCCTGCAAGCGTGGCTGTACCTCCGGGTGTAAGTACGGCTACATTGCCCGAACTTCCGCTTGCCACAACAGCGGTTATAGTTGTAGCAGAAACCACCGTAAACGATGTTGCATCTGTTCCACCAAAAGCAACAGCGGTTGCTCCAGTCAAGCCTGTTCCGTTAATAGTTACTGTTGTGCCGGATGCGGCACTGGTTGGTGTAAAGGATATTATCACCGGCACCGGAATACACGACTTACCGGCATCTATAACGTTCCAGTTATATGTAGAAATTAAATTATTGCGTGCCGTTTCGCCTAAACAATAACTATTATTGGGTGCACCCAGTGTAACATTGCTTTGTAAAATGCTTAATGCTGCCCAACCAATCAGCAGGTTATCATAGTTTGTGTTAGATAAACCACTATTGGAAAACATATTGGTCATGTTGGTTACTTGCGCAACATTCCAGCTGCTAAGGTTTTGATTAAAAGCAGTTGCTCCGTTAAACATGTTCGACATGTCTGTTACGCTACTCACATTCCATCCGCCAATATTCTGATTAAAAGATGTAGCCTGAGAAAACATGAAATCCATAAACAAAACACCAGATACATTCCATGCGCTGATATCTCTGTTGAAGCTTGATGCACCTTCAAACATGTTATATAAATATTGCGCACTGCTTAATTTCCAACCGGCAATATTTCCATTAAATGTAGTTGCGTTGGCAAACATACTATTGAAAAAAATACAAGCTGATACATCCCAAGCATTTAAATCCTGGTTAAAAGCTGTTGCGCCTAAAAACATGCTCGACATGATGGCAACACTTCCCACATTCCATGTGGTGATGTTTCCATTAAACGCAGTTGCACCTTCGAACATGCTTGCCATGTTTAACACTTGCGATACATCCCATGTGTTGAGTGGTTGATTAAATGCCAAGGCCCGGTTAAACATCCCACTCATATCGGTAACGTTTCTAACATCCCAACTGGCAAGTGGCTGATTAAATACATTTGTTCGCCTGAACATAGAGCGCATATTGGTAACGTTGCTCACATTCCAACTGCTGATGTTTTGATTGAAGGATGAAGCCCCATCGAACATGGCAGTCATGTCTGTTGCATTAGATACATTCCAACTACTGATATTGCTGTTAAAAGAACTGGCTCCAAAAAACATGTAGGAGAAATTCGTTATGGTGCTTACATTCCAGTTACTAAAATTTCCGGTTAACGAAGCAGCGCCTTGAAACATTTGTTGCAAACTTGTAACATTAGATAAGTTAGGGCTATCTGTAGCGTTGATAACGAGATTAGAACAACCTTCAAAGGCTGACCACATAGATGTCCAAGCGTTGGTGCCCCATTGTTCAACTGTTAAAAGTTTTCGTACGTCTGGGTTTCCTCCAAAAACTATTCTAGGATAAGTACCCGTCATCGTTACTCGATAAGTTCCGGGGGTAGGAAAAGTGATAGTTATGAAAGGTGTGTTGATATTCGCAACAGAACCTGTATTGGTAGGATTACCAACTTCTACCCAGCTTACATTATAAAATATAAGTGTACCTGATGTTTGAATGCTAATTTGATTATTGGCAGATAATCCCGGATTATCTGTTTTCCATGTAGTAATAAATTGGCTCTTCGCAATTGAGAAAATTAAAGATAAGAGTAAAACACAAAACAACTTTCTGAATATCTGAAAGTACATATAGAAGGGAGGATTAGGATTAAGTAAGTAAAAGACTTATGACGTGCTATTTTGGAGCCCTCAAAAGTTTAAACAAAAGTAAACTCAAAAATTATTTGGCAGCAAGTTTTTAACGAAAATATATTATTCAACTTGATGAATTAAAAGTAATGAAACAAAGACACCATTTATTTACCGTTAACCTTTGGTATCCATTTCGGTAATTATAGAAATAAAAAAAGACTACTCTTTCAAGTAGTCTTTTATGTTGAGGTTCCGAGCGGATTCGAACCGCTGTAGGAGCTTTTGCAGAGCTCAGCCTAGCCACTCGGCCACGGAACCAGTTAAATTCAAAATTTTAAATTTCAAATTATTTTCAAAAATAGCAATTATCGCTGTTGCAACAAATGCTCTGTGAAAAAGAAAGGTGGAACCTTTTAAGGAACCACCCTTCTCATATCTATATACAACAATTACTTGTTGTCGCCTGTCATCTTGTTCTTTAACGCGCTCAAAGCTTCGATGTCGCCTAAAGTGGATTTCTCAGTTGCCTGGTTAATCGACTTCACTGTTGGCTGTGCATCTTTTGCTGGTTTCGCGCCTTTCTTTGCTGCAGGTGCTGCTGCTTTCTCTTCTTCAGTTGACCAGATTGCTTTGTGTGATAACACAATTCTACGATCGTCTTTCGAGAACTCAGTTACTTTGTAATCGGCAGACTCTCCAACTTCAATTTTGTTGTTGTCTTCTTTTACATTGTTCTTAGCAGAGCAGAAACCTTCGATACCATAAGGTAATTCTAAAACAACACCTTTATCATTTTTGCTGATAACTGTACACTTGTGTTCAGAGCCGATTGTAAATATAGTTTCGAAAGTATCCCAAGGGTTTTCTTCTAAATGCTTGTGGCTTAACGCTAATCTACGGTTAGCTGCATCTAGTTCCAACACTTGTACTTCTAAAGCATCTCCTACTTTCACAAATTCTGAAGGATGTTTGATTTTCTTTGTCCAGCTTAAATCTGAAACGTGTACTAATCCATCGATGCCTTCTTCTAATTCTAAGAACAATCCGAAGTTAGTTAAGTTACGAACAACACCTTTGTGCTTAGTGCCAACTGCATATTTGTTCATCACATCTTGGCGTGTCCAAGGATCTTCAGTTAATTGCTTAATGCCTAAAGACATTTTGCGCTCATCACGATCTAAGGTTAACACAACAGCTTCTACTTCGTCACCCACTTTCATAAAGTCTTGTGGATTGCGTAAGTGTTGTGACCAGCTCATTTCACTTACGTGAATCAAGCCTTCAACGCCTGGTTGTAATTCTAAGAATGCACCGTAGTCTGCAACGTTAACAATCTTACCTTTTACTTTAGATCCAACTTCTAAGTTAGTAGTTAATGAATCCCAAGGATGTGAAGTCAATTGCTTCATACCTAAGCTGATGCGTTTCTTGTCGCCATCGAAATCCAATACAACTACTTTTACTACTTGGTCTAACTTCAACATCTCTTCCGGATGGTTGATGCGACCCCACGAAATATCGGTAATGTGTAGTAAACCATCTACGCCACCTAAGTCGATAAACACACCGAAGTTGGTCATATTCTTGATGGTTCCTTCCAACACTTGTCCTTTCTCTAAGTTGTTGAGGATGGCTACCTTTTGTTGTTCGATATCTTTTTCAATCAATACTTTGTGCGATACAACCACGTTGTCGTTAGTGTAGTTGATTTTCACCACTTTCACTTCCATGGTTTTGTTCACATAAATATCGAAATCGCGAATTGGCTTCACATCGATTTGCGAACCTGGTAAGAAGGCTTCGATACCAAACACATCTACAATCAAACCACCTTTTGTTCTGCGTTTTACAAAACCTTCGATGATAGAGTCGTTGTCGAGTGCTTTTTGTACCAAATCCCATCCTTTCATCAACTTCGCTTTTCTGCGGCTAAGGATGAGCTGACCCATTTTGTCTTCGCGCTCTTCGATGAATAAATCTACTGTATCACCAATTTTTAAATTAGGATTGTCTTTAAATTCTGCCAATGGCACCAAACCATCTGATTTGAAACCGATGTTAAGAATTACATCGCGATCGTTAATGCCTACTACGATTCCTTCAACCAATTCACCACTGTTTACAGTAGTAACGGTGTTACCATAAAGGTTTAACATTTCTTGCTTTTTGTCTTTTGAGTAGCCTTCGCCAAAACCTTTTGTTTCGTAAGCATCCCAATCGAATTGTCCTGCCACTTGCTTAGCATACAATTCTTTTTTCAATTGAGCAGCAGGAATAGCTTCTGAAGTGATTACTTCTTCTTCTCTCTTAAATTCTTTTGCTGCTTGGATTAGGTCTTCGTTAGCAAGCTCTTCGGCTGTTTTTGGACCTTTTACTTTTTTAACAGGAGCTAATGCTTCAGCTTCTGTGGCTTTTTTAGCTCTTGGTTCAGAGCCTTTTGTATTTTTTGCCATAAATGGTTTGATGCCCTTTGTACATGCAAAGGCCGGGCTTCCTTTGCAAATTTGGTTTTACATACCGGCCGAAACCTATCGACTGGTTCCCCAATGGGGCTGCAAAGGTAATAAAAATCTGAAATTTAAAAGGCTTTCTTACAGAAAATCAAGGATTTAGAGAAGGATTACAATAGCTTAATTGCCTCTTTTTGCTTTATAACCTTCTTTTTGTAGCACAGCAACCAATTTATCGCGGTGGTCGCCTTGGATGATGACTTCTCCATCTTTAACCGAACCTCCAACCCCACATTTGGTTTTAAGGAGTTTCCCTAAACTTTCGAGGTCGACTGAGTTTCCGATAAAGCCGACAACTAAAGTAACTTGTTTACCGGCTCGCATGGATTTATCGAGTTTTACAATCAGGTTTTGTTGTTGTTTGGGTAGGGTTTCAGCTTCTTCTTGTTGTTGATATTGGTAATCGAAATCGTTAGAAGTAGAATACACCACACCTTCTCTGTTTTTCCAATCGTTTTTTTTCGCAGCCATAACATTAAATCAACATGATAAAAATAATGATTAATAAGAATATGTTGATGATTCCTAAACTAAAAGCAAATTCTGTTTTCTTTTGAAAGATCATCGAAAGAAAAGTTAAAAGTGCTAAAAGAATAGGCACAAAACTAAAGTTGGCATAAATTGTTGGAAAGTTTGTATAGCTGAACGTTGTTCGTGGTAACTCAATTTCAATCAACGTTTCAGTCAACAATGAATAATGAATGAATAAATTATCTCCCCGATA
The DNA here is from genome assembly GCA_027533395.1 of Cyclobacteriaceae bacterium. Taxonomy (GTDB): domain Bacteria; phylum Bacteroidota; class Bacteroidia; order Cytophagales; family Cyclobacteriaceae; genus Chryseotalea. Next base: position 248,234 of record JAPZUF010000002.1, on the reverse strand, counting down.
AAGAAAAACTTCCGAATTCCTCGAAAAATCAAATTTACCGCCATTCGTAAATACGAAATAATAAATGTATTGGTTACCACTTCTTCTTTGCATTACGTCAGCAATTTCAAGTTTTTCAGTTTTATGAGGAAGAAGGTATTCCGTTGCAATAAATAGTAGCAAGGCTATGCTCAGGTAATTTACTTTTTTAAAGTAGCCAAGAACGGAAACCATAGCAATGTACCTTTCGGTAGGTCCCTTATCTGTATTTTGGTAATGACTTCTGGCTCTATATCGAGGATTTCGATGATTGTTTCTAAATGTTGCTTCCTCTTCTAGTGTATTTTGTTGGTTACCAAGCACAAGCGTGTAGTCATATTGAGTTCTTAATTGTGAATTGCTTAATACATTGTAAGCTTGTTGTATCAGATTAAACTTTTCTGCAGCATCCGCACTTTTATTTTTATCAGGATGATATTGTAAAGCCAATTTGCGATAGGCTTTTTTTATTTCCTGTTCGCTTGCTGCCTGCGAAATGCCGAGTATGTCGTAGAGTGTCAAAAGAAAAAGCCCTGTTTTGCAGGGCTTAATTTAAAAATAATTCTTTTTATCTTATTTCTTTTTGTGCTTAGTAACAAAAGTTAGAACCGGTCTTTTAGAGTGCCCGACTACATCTTCTGCAATTGAACCGGCTAATACATGTGCAAAACCAGTGCGACCGTGTGTGGCCATCGCCACCATATCAGCATTGATAGAATCGGCAAAATAAATGATTCCTTCTTCTTCACTTAAATCATTAAAGATATTGATAGTGTAATTTTTCAATTGCAATTTTTTCGCAAAATCGTTCATGGCCTTTCTAACCACTGCATCGCGTTGAAAGTTACCTGGCGTATTAATTCTAACTAAGTGAATAGTTGAATCATATAATTGTTGTGCGCGTTTTACAATGCGAGAAAATACTTCTTCATCTTTATTCATCGCAGTTGCATACACGATGTTTTTAAAATCTTTGCTGGCAGGTTTTTGGTGCACTGTTAAAACAGGGCAAGCTGCATGGCGTACCACCTTTTCTGTATTTGAGCCAATTACAGCCTCTTCTAAATTACTATGACCAGCCGTGCCCATTACTACTAAGTCAACTTTATGATCTGTAATAATGGAGTTCATACCATGAAAAGGAGATCCCATTCTTAATTCAGGTTTAACTTTTACACCTTCTAATTTAGGGTCGGCCACAGCTTTCGCCATTAATTTTTTTGATCGCTCGATCATTTTTAAGGTAAAGAGTTTATCTTCCATGTCTCCTTCAAAGTCAACCTGTCCTTCCACATTGAAAGAGCCGCCAACTATTTCTTCAATAACATGAAGTAAAATTAATTGTGCACCAGACTTACGTGCGATATCAGCAGCTACATCTACTGCCATTTGAGCTGGTTTCGAAAAATCCGTTGGAACCAATATCTTTTTCATAAAGGGGGTAAAATTTAACGTGTTTAAAGATAATCAAAAATATGATTTAGCTATTGAAATGGATTTTAAGGAACCATTTCAACAGGAATCTGTAAAGCCTTTACAAATGAATGCCAATCGCTATTAGCTTCTGCCTGCAAAGCAATTGATTTACATAAATAAACATGCTCAATTGGTTTGGTTTGAAGGTGTGCTTCGAGTCTATCTGTTTCAAAACCAACCTCGGGAGAAAAAGTATAAGGTACCAATTCCAATTCAGAAACACTCTGCTTCATGGAATCAAATCTGGAATAGGCTTCTTGCTCCAATCTTTGCTTTAATGTAACTTTATGTTCTCCAACTTGCTGATTTTTAAGTCGATACGGATAAAGCACCACAAGTTCACTTCCTTTATTTTTAGCAATACGGGCAGCTTTTTCTAATGCTCTTTTAGAATCATCAGAAAGATCAATCATACACAAAACCGTTTTTGGTATACTCATCACAGAAGCGTTTCTATCTCGTTCACTATGCTAAATAACTATTTAGCACTTGCAAAGTTGCCAACAATATTCAAGTGATTACATGACTTTTGTCATGTTGGTTTCTTGTTTATCTTAAGCCCGTGATTGAACATACAAACATTAGCTTCAAAGAAATTTTCTACGGATCTACCGAAGGCATTCTGATTATTAACAAGGACGGCAAAATTCTAATTGCTAATCCTGCTGCAGAAACCATTTTTAGATACAATAAAGACGAATTGAGAAATTTACAATTGGAAGCTTTGCTTCCGGGAAGGTTTAAATTTTCGCATGTTGCCATGCGAGAGAGTTTTGCTAAAAATCCTGAGCCGCGTAGAATGGGCGTAGGACGAGATCTTTGGGCACTACGAAAAGATGGAACTGAATTTCCAGTGGAAGTAAGTTTAAGTTACACCCAGAATAATGGCGAGCTAGTGGTGATGGCTTTCATTATCGATATTTCACAAAGAAAAAAAGCCGAAGATGGACTTAAACGAAGTGAGGAACAACTTATCGTTTACGCTACAGAATTAGAAAAGAAAGTTGAAGCCAGAACAGAAGCCTTACATATATCTGTTCATAAATTAGAGAATGAGGTTAGAGAAAGAAAAAAAGCTGAAGAAGATGCCAAGAAATCTTTGGAGAAAGAAAGAGAATTGAATGAACTCAAATCAAAATTTGTTTCCATCGCTTCGCACGAGTTCAGAACACCACTTAGTTCTATTCTATCATCGGTTTCATTAATTGACCAGTATAGAATAAGGAATGAATTTAATAAGCAAGAAAAACACATTCTGCGAATCAAATCTTCTGTTCATCACCTTACTACTATCCTCAACGATTTCTTATCACTAGGTAAACTGGAAGAAGGCAAACTCGAAGTAATGCATGAACCTGTTGACTTAGGACATTTTATGAGTGAAGTAACAGATGAAATGCGCCCATCTTTAAAGTCAGGACAAAATATTAGCATCCAACTAGATAAAAACGTAACTATCATTAGCGATACACGCATTATGCGCAACATACTTTTCAACCTGATTTCAAACGCAAGCAAGTATTCTGAAGCAGATAAAAAAATTGTTGTGGAAATTAAGAATAATTCTGATTCTATCTCGATTTCCATTAAAGATGAAGGAATTGGCATACCAGAAGAAGATGTGAAACATTTAGCTGAACGTTTTTTCAGAGCAAGCAATGCAACCAACATTCAAGGCACAGGTTTAGGTTTACATATTGTAAAAAGATACATTGAATTACTAAAAGGTAATCTTACCTTTACAAGTGTCTACGGAAAAGGCAGTACCTTTACGATAAGCTTACCACTATCTTGACATCCAACCATGAAAAAAATAGTATTAATTGAAGACAACCAAGAAGTAAGAGAAAATACAGCAGAAATTCTTGACTTGGCCGGTTATCGTGTTTTCACAGCCAATAATGGCAAAAAAGGAGTTGAATTGGTTCAATCCGAAAATCCTGATTTAATTATCTGCGATATTATGATGCCTGAATTAGATGGTTATGGTGTATTGCATATCCTTAGTAAAAAACCAGAAACGGCATCTATCCCATTTATTTTCTTAACTGCAAAGGCAGAGAAAACTGACATCAGAAAAGGAATGACCTTAGGTGCTGATGATTATCTAACAAAGCCATTTGATGATACCGATTTGCTTAATGCAGTGGAAACACGCTTAAAGAAAAAAGAATTAATAAAAGCCAGCTACGAAAATACAGTAGAAGGTTTTAACAGTTTTATTTCTGATGTTAAGCAAGCTTTAAAAATTGAAGACCTCGGAAAAGAACACAAACAAAAAGGATACAAAAAGAAAATGATTATTTATGAAGAAGGAGAAAATCCGGCTTCTATCTTTTTTGTGAAATCAGGACAAGTAAAAGCTTTCAAAGCGCACCCCGATGGCAAAGAATTAATCACTAACCTGTATAAGGCAGGAGACTTTTTTGGCTTCGAAGCCATTTTACAAAACCAACCCTATCAGGAATCTGCGCTTGCTTTAGAAGATGCTGAACTAGCCATCGTTCCTAAAAACGATTTTCTCACACTCTTATATAGCCACCACGATATTGCTAAAAGTTTTATCGCATTATTATGTAAGAAAGTTACGGAAAAAGAATCTCAACTCTTACATCTTGCTTACAATTCCATTCGCCAACGCACAGCAGAAGCTTTACTAAAGTTACATCAATTAAAGAATCCAACTACTTCTTTAAATATTGCACGCGAAGATTTAGCCAAGATTGTGGGAACAGCAACAGAGTCTGTCATCCGTGTTTTATCGGATTTTAAAGACGAAGGCTTAATTGATATTATTAGTGGCAAAATCAATGTCTTACATCCAAACAAACTCGAACAAGTTATTCGCTGGAGTGTGGCAAAGAAGTAAGTCCGTAGTTGCTCGATTTAGACGTAAAACATAAGTAGGAAGACGTAATATCGTTGTTGGTTTTAAGATATTCGTTGTTCGTTGTTCGTGTTTAGAAATTAAAACTCATGTATTTAACTAAAACTGATTTACGAATAACCAACAACCAACTTCGAACAACTAAGTTCGCAACTACTTTTCGCAAGTAACCGTTTCGTTTACGAACGGAACCGACCATTGTGTAGGATTAGGTTGATGAATAAATGCTCGTGCGATTAATAAAACTCCAAAGAATAACAATAAACTCATCGATAAACGATACGTGCTGATTTTAAAGCGCATCACTATCCAGCTATATATTCCGGAGAAACCTAGCATGACGGGCAATGTTCCTACTCCAAAAAATACCATGAACCAAATCGCGTCAGCTGGCTGCGTTACAAAACCATAGGTTAATGCTAAATATGTTAAGCCACATGGCAATAGACCATTTATCATTCCTAATAAAAAGGTTGAGAGTTTGCTTTTTCTAATTAGTAAAAATGAAAATTGTTTACGAAGAAATTGTGTGAACGATAAGACTACTTTTGTGAACACAGGTATTTGTTTTGTCTTCGCCCAACCAATGGCAATGAAAATCATCATCAAGCCTAAGCTGATTGAAAAAATTTGTTGGTAATTAACGATTGGGAAAAGATAACCGAAGGCTGAAACGATGTAGCCAAGAAAGGCATACGTTGTAATTCTTCCTGCATTATATATAAATCGGTTTAGCCATACGCTCTTGTTTTTAAAAGAAACAGAAGCAGCTAATGGTGCACACATGCCAGCGCAGTGCAAACTTCCACCTAAACCCAATAACAATGCAGTTACTATCACACTACAATTGTTTTATTGATTTGATATGCTCGCTCGCCCTCTTGCCAAATAAATTTTACTTTATATAAACCGGGCACTAAATTCTTTGTATTGAATTGTAATTTGTTTTCAGTTGCATTTTCTATTTCAAACTGTTGATCTAACCGTTTATCGGATGGTCGCTGTAAAAAGATTTTTCCTTCTTTTACTTGCTGTAAGTTATTGTATTCAATAAGAAGTAATCCATCTTCTACTTTTATCTCTGGCGCTTGAACTAAATGCGTGGCATTATCTTTTGCGTTTAACTCATCCTGAAATTTTAAATCTTCCTGATAGTAAGTTGATGAAACTAAAGTCACATCTTGTTTCATGCAAATACTAACCAACACCACGATAAAAGCAGCAAAAAAGATAAAGGCTATTGCTATTGATTTTCCCCAATTCATATTCTTATTGTTTTAATATACCGGTCCTATAAATTTTGACTTAACAGTTTCTGCTAATTTTCCATCAATCCATACTTCAACTTTCACATTTGTTTTAACAGATTGAATGGCATCAGCTGGAAGTTTAATGATCATTACTTTTTTTAGCAAGGCTCCAGGTTCCAAATTCATTTTATCTCCACCTGCTAATTCTATATTTGCGTTTTGTGGTTCTATTAATTTAAGTGTTACCGGTAAGTTAGTATTGCTCTTATTGACAAACTCTATCGTGTACAAATTAGTAATGTACTGATCATCTGTTTTTTGAAAAGTTGTACCAGGTACTTTAAGCAAGGTGGTTTCTACAACAGATCTAGTGAATATTAAAAAACTTAGTAAACTCAATAAGCCCAGTAAAACAAATGAATAGGCGATTACTCTAGTATTAAAAAGCTTCTGTGTTTTCGATGCTATTGAATTAAATGAAGCAAATCGAATTAATCCTTTTGGTTTATTGATTTTTACCATCACATCATCGCATACATCAATACAAGCCGTACAGTTTACACACTCGAGTTGTGTACCATTGCGGATGTCTATACCTGTAGGACAAACATGCACGCATAATTTACAATCGATACAATCTCCTTTGCCAACATTACTTTCATTTTTTTTGATTTTGCTGCGTGGTTCTCCTCGCAACCAATCGTAGGCTACAACAATCGAATTCTTGTCAAGTAATACACCTTGTAATCTTCCATACGGGCAAACAGCAATACACGCTTGTTCGCGAAACCAAGCAAAAACGAAATAAAAAATTCCGGTAAAAGCTAGCAAGCCTAAAAAGCCTGCAAGATGTTCTGTTGGTGGTTGTTGAATGATCTGTAAAACAGCATCGATACCGATTAAATAGGCCATAGCTGTGTGGGCAATAAGCAGTGAGATAAGAACGAAAATGATTTGCTTACTCATCTTCTTACGTATTTTATCACCAGTCCACGGAGCAACTTTTAATTTTCTTTGTTGGTTGGCATCTCCTTCAATCCAATATTCAATTTTTCTGAATACCATTTCCATAAATAAAGTTTGTGGACATGCCCATCCGCACCATATTCTACCAAATACAACGGTAAATAGAATAGTGAAAACAAAAAAAGTAATTAAAGAGATTGCCAGAATAATAAAATCCTGTGGCCAAAAAATCTGACCCAATAAAATGAACCTACGCTCGAATATATTAAATAACAAAAAAGGGTGACCATCCCAGGTTAGGAATGGTCCCACAAAAAATAAACTCAATAAGATAATACTGACTATTATTCTTTTGTTGTGCAAAACACCTTTTGGCATTTTAGGGAAAATCCAAATGCGTTTACCCTTCTCATCAACAGTTGCAATGGTATCTCTGAATTCTTCATCAAACTGATAAAACTGTTCTGTGTTTTGCATATTATAAACTTGCTGTTGCAGGTTTTACTGCTTGTGTAGAATCGGCAGGTGCTGCCTTTTCTTCTTTCCAAATTGTACCTTGTGGTGCTTTAGCATTGGGAGGATTTGTACCCTGAATACTTAAGATATAATAGGCTACATCTCGCATTTCTTCTGGTTTTAAAATGGGCTTCCACGAAATCATACCCTTATCCGGAACACCATTTTTAACGGTTGCATATATGTTTTTAATGCCTCCACCATGTAGCCAATATTCATCCGTTAAGTTAGGTCCTATCCCACCTTCTCCCGCATTTTTATGGCACGATGCACAATTAGAAATGTAAATGGATTTACCTTTTAGAATCAACGCTTCATCAGCTGTGTAAGTTAGTCCTGCTTCATCAATGGCAGCAACCGGTTGTGATGCTCTTAGTTTATTCAATTTTTCACTGGCTATTGCTACTTCGTTCTGATATTCCTGATCGCTGAGCGGCATACTGTCTGTGATGTGATAAACCACTAAATAAACAGCAGACCAACCAATGGTTCCGTAAAACAACCACTTCCACCAAGGTGGCAAATGATTATCTAATTCTTTTATACCATCGTAGTTATGATCTAACAAAACGGTCTCTTCTTTTTCAAGCGGAACTGCATCTGTTAATTTTCTATCTAACTTCTGCCACCAACTTGGTTCGGGTACATAAGGAATACCCAACTTCGCTGCTCTTTCTTCTGCTGCTTTTCGTACAAACATATTGAGTACGTTTAGCAACATAATGGCAACTACTAAAATTAAAATCGTAACAATGGCTACCAGCGCGATTACCAAGTAGAATGGCGTCATCGGATGGTTGACGGGATCATCCCAAAAAGTTTTTGTTGTTGCTTCTTGCGCCTGAACGCCCAATGGAAGCAAGGCGAAAATTAAGCATGCTAAAATCTTATTTTTCATAATGCATAGGTTTAAGGTTTTCTTCCGCATCGTTGATGGGCATATTTTTCATGTGATCGATAAACGATTTTTTGGCAGTAAAGGTGAACCAGAGCAAACCGATAAAAAAGAGAAAGAAGATTAAAAAAGATAACACCGGCCAAATGGCTACATTATCTATACTTTGCAATACGTTCTTATACATAAGCGTTATTGGTTAAGATTTGCTTCGGCTGTTTTATCTTTTTGTTTAATATCTGTACCCAGTCGTTGTAAATAAGCAATAAGGGCAACGATTTCAGCATCTTTGGATACTTTGATTTCTTCTATTAACAAATTATCTACGATGCGTTGTGCTTGTTTATCTAAATCCTCATTTGCTTTGTATTCGTACTCTGGCTCATAAGGAACACCTATTGTTCGTAATGCTTTGATTTTACCTGCAGTTTCAGTTTTATCAATGGTTTGTTCAAATAACCAGGGATAAGCAGGCATAATCGATCCTGCGGATACTGATCCCGGATCCATCATGTGATAATAATGCCAACTGTCGTTATATTTTCCTCCTATCCTTTGTAGATCTGGACCGGTACGTTTCGAGCCCCACAAGAATGGATGATCGTACACATATTCTCCTGATTTTGAATATTCGCCATAGCGTTCTGTTTCAGATCTAAACGGCCTAACAAGTTGAGTATGACAGTTTACACAACCTTCTCTTATATATAGGTCGCGGCCATGCAACTCTAGAGGTGTATAAGGTTTTACAGATGCTATAGTAGGAACGTTAGATTTGATTAAGAAGGTAGGCACCATCTCTATAACACCGCCAATTAGGATAGCTACTAAAGCCAATGCTGTAAAAACAACTGGTTTACGCTCTAACACTGCATGCCAGCCACCTCCTGTAACATGTGCAGCTTTTTCAAGTGGTGCGGCTTCAGCCTCTTCATTCGCTATGAACTTCCCAGCGTACGCAGTTTTTATCAAGTTATAAGTCATGATAATAGCACCTGTTAAATACAGGGCACCACCGGTAGCACGCAACATGTGCATAGGCAATATTTGCACGGTTGTTTCTAAGAAGTTTTTATATACTAAGAAACCTTCGGCATTAAACTCTTTCCACATTAAACTTTGCACAACACCTGAAGTGTACATGGGTAGCGCATAGAAGATGATACCTAATGTACCTAACCAGAAGTGAAGATTAGCGAGTTTATTTGAGTAAAGTGAAGTTGCCCACATGCGTGGTACTACCCAATATAGAATACCGAATATTAAGAAACCATTCCAACCTAAACCACCCACGTGTACGTGTGCTACAATCCAATCGGTAAAGTGTGCAATAGCATTTACATTTTTAAGGGATAACAGTGGGCCTTCTAAGGTTGCCATGCCATATGCAGTAACAGCTACAACCATAAATTTCAATACCACATCTTCTCTTACTTTATCCCATGCACCTCGTAGCGTTAATAATCCGTTTAGCATACCGCCCCACGATGGAGCTATAAGCATGATGGAAAATACAACACCTAAACTTTGTGCCCAATCAGGAAGTGTTGAATATAACAAGTGGTGTGGGCCAGCCCAGATGTAAATAAATATCAATGACCAAAAGTGAATAATCGATAAGCGATACGAATAAACCGGACGATTAGCTGCTTTAGGTAAGAAGTAATACATCAATCCTAAAAATGGTGTGGTTAAAAAGAATGCCACAGCATTATGACCATACCACCATTGTACTAACGCATCTTGCACACCTGCATACCAGCTATAGCTTTTAAACAATGTAACCGGCATTTCAAAAGAGTTGACAACGTGTAAAACAGCCACTGTAACAAAAGTGGCTATGTAGAACCATATAGCCACATACATGTGCCGCTCTCTTCTTTTAATAATAGTGCCAATAAGATTTATACCAAATACAACCCAAACTAAAGTAATGGCAATGTCAATTGGCCACTCTAATTCTGCATATTCTTTAGAGGTGGTGTAACCTAATGGGAGTGTAATGGCAGCTGCCAAAATAATCAATTGCCAGCCCCAGAAGTTGATCCAACTCAGAGTATCATTAAACATACGCGTTTTTAACAAACGCTGTAAAGAATAATAAGTACCGGCAAACATAGCGTTGCCAACAAAAGCAAAGATGATGGCATTGGTGTGAAGCGGTCTGATGCGGCCAAACGTGGTGTATTGCAAATCAAAATTAAAAATCGGCCACACTAATTGTAGCGCGATAGTGAGACCAACCAACATACCAACGAGGCCGAAAATTACGGTGGCAATGATGAAGGCTCTTACAATTTTGTTGTCGTAACTAAATCTTTCGAGTTCCATAGGCAGGATTATGCTTGTTTACAAAATCAAAAGTAAAATGTGCACGTGCAGTCTTGCCTGATTGTGGTTAGGATGCTGACTGATTTTAGTCATTGTAATTTTAGGGCATGGAAAATTCGCTTTAATACATTCCAAAACTGATTAAAATCAATTTCGATAAAAGCTTTTATCATCGATTTAACTAGATAGTTTGTATAACTTCATATCATAAAATTTAAACACAGAGGTTATGTCAAACATTAAAAAAACTGACTGGCCCTCTGGCACAGACGGCCAATGGTTATCCGATTTCTTTGAAACAGATCGTTTCATAGACAATGCTTGGTTTAAAAACCAAATGTTACCTGCTATCAATGTAAAAGAATCTGAGAAAGATTTTACCATTGAAATGGCGGCTCCAGGCTATAAAAAATCTGATTTTAAGATTGAGACAGCCGATGGCATTCTTACTATCTCGGCAGAAACGAAAACCGAGAAAGAAGAAAAGGAAGAAGATTACACACGCCAGGAATTTCGTATTGCTCGTTTTAGCAGATCATACACTTTGCCTCCAACAGCAAATGATGAAACTTTACAAGCGACTTACGAAAATGGCATTCTGAAAATGGTGATGGCTAAAAAAGTTATTGAACCTGTTAAGGGAAAACGAGCCATCGAAATAAATTAACATCAGAAAAGTTAATCTTCTGAAAGAGAACGAGAGGCCTTTGCGGGCCTCTCGTATTTTTGAATAATAAAAAAATGTTTACTTAGATAGATTTACTAAATATTTGTTGTGGCGTTTCTTTTTGTTTGGAAGAATAGGCATCAAATTGTTTGGAAGAATAAGCATCAAACAAATTACAAACATTTCTTACAAAAGTTTTACCTTTTTTAGTTACGAGCATTTCATCATCATTTAAAGTAATGATTCCTTCGCGGATCATTTCTTGCATCTGGTATGTTACTTCGTCTGTTAAATAGTCTTTTAAAAGTTGATTCGACACACGACTCCTGCATATAATACTTTTAATGATTGTCTTTCTCTTTTTGTCATCTTCGCTTTGTAAATGTCCTTTTACAATGGGCAATAATCCACTTTGGATGTATCGATAATACTCTTCAAGATTTTTTTCATTTTGTGCATACCCAGAATTAGTTTCGCTTATGGAAGAAACTCCCAAACCAATTAATACGCTGGTTGCTGAGGTAGTGTACCCCATAAAGTTTCTGTTTAGCTTTCCACGTTCCTGAGCCACATAAAGCGTGTCGGTAGGTAAAGCGAAATGATCCATACCGATTTCTAAGTAGCCATGTTGCAACAGTAAATTCTTACCTGTTTCATATAACTCGCGCTTGCGAACATCAGTTGGCAAATCGGCATCTTCGTAACCTCGTTGTCCGGGCTTTAACCAGGGAACATGCGCGTAACTATAGAAAGAAATACGGTCAGGTTGCAATTTGATAACTTGGTCCATAGTACTTCTAATACTCTCAATAGTTTGAAAAGGCAAGCCATACACTAAATCGAAACTAATGGAATTAAATCCTTTTCTTCTAGCATAACTAAAAACATTTTCTACCTTACTAAAAGGTTGAATGCGATGAATAGCCTTTTGTACTATAGGATCTAAATCTTGCACACCAAAACTAATTCTATTAAAACCTAATTGATGAAATACATCAATGTGTTCTTCAGTAGTATTATTCGGATGCCCCTCAACACTAAACTCAAAATCTGGATGAAGTTGAGTATCTTCTAACAGTTTATTAATTAAAAACTTCAAATTACCAGCTCTAAAGAAAGTGGGTGTACCTCCTCCAATATGTAATTCTCGAATAATAGGCGTGTGGTTAAAAATTGTTTTATATAAACTCCACTCATGCAAAAGTGCTTTTATGTATTTTTCTTCTACTTGATGATTCTTTGTGATGCGAGTATTGCAAGCACAGTACGTACAAAGGCTTTCGCAGAAAGGAAGATGAATGTATAAACTAATACCTTCTTTCTTGTTTACTTCATCGAATGAGTGTTTTAAATTCTTCTTCCACGCACTAACAGAAAAATGTTGCGTTTGCCAAGCTGGTACTGTCGGATAACTCGTATAGCGCGGCACGGGTACATCATACTTTTTTAGTAAATTACTATAGTTACTCATGTTTCTTCTTTTTATCGTCAAACAACATTCGGGCAGCCGGGCCGTAGGTATCATTAAACTGTCCATGCTTCATGCTCCATAGAAAGGATAGTAGAAAAAGAATGGCTATCACCAACGAAACGGAAATCAATAATATTAGAATAGTCATAATGTTTCCTTTAAAATTTTATTAGATGTTATGTTTACAGCAAGCGTAGCAAAGCCTACAACACTTACGCTGCTTATCGGCATTAGAATAGCAGCTACTAAGGGTGTGAGTAAACCACTCACGGCAAAACTTAATGCGATGATGTTATAGAAAAATGAAATAGCAAAAGCTACTTTTAAAATACGAGTTGATTTTTTGGCCAGCAAAATAATTTTATCCAAATATTGCAGTTTATCTCCTTGCAAAATGCCATCGCATGCCGGAGTAAAAACGCCAGTATCATCTGTTACTGCAATTCCAATATCACTTTGCTTAAGTGCACCTGAATCGTTTAAACCATCTCCTAACATCACAACTGTTTTATGCTGATTTTGTAAGGTTTGGATATACGCAAGTTTGTCGTGCGGACTTTGGTTAAATCGCATTTTTGCATCTTTACCAAAAAAAGTTTGCATTCTTTTTAAATCAGATTCGTTATCCCCGGATAAAAGTCCGAGGGTGAAGTTTTTTAACTTGTTTATCAGTTGCTGTAAACCAGGACGAATAAACGTGGTGATTTCAAAATATCCTCTTACCTCATTATTGATGCTGATAAATACGTAAGAAGCTTGTTGCTGATTGGGCTTATTTGCGCTAACAAAATTTGCTGAACCAATTTGATACAACACCCCATCAACATAAGCTTCAATTCCCTTTCCGGGTTTTTCAACTATTTTTTCAATGGTAATAGAACTATCAGATTGTAAACTTTTTGCAAGTAACACACTTAGAGGATGAGTAGAAGAAGCTGTTATGGCTTGTACATTTTTCAATTCATTTTCTTCAGCAAATCCTTTCCATGTAATGTGTGCATTCCCAAATGTGATGGTTCCTGTTTTATCGAAAATGATGGTGTCTGCTTTTGCCAATCGTTCAATAACATCAGCATTTTTTAAATAAAAACCAAAATGACCCAATTTTCGCATCATGTTGCCATACGTAAAGGGAGCTGCTAAAGCTAAAGCGCATGGACAAGCCACCATTAACACAGAGGTAATCACCAGCCACATTTGCTCTCTATCATGCTGATACCAAAAAATACCGGTTGCAATGGTTAAGAGTAAGACTGCCCACGTAAATCTTTGCGCAGCATAGTCAATAATTTTTTTGTATTTACTCTCTTTTGGTTTTTGAAAAGCTTCGTTGTTCCAAAGACTGGTTAAATGACTTTGTGATGTCTTCTTTATTACCTCTAACAATACAGGAATGCCAAGTAATCTTCCACCTGCAAAAATGATTTCTCCCCTTTTAACTTTACTGGGTCGTGCTTCACCTGTTACGAAACTAAAATCTATAAAAGCTTCTTCGCTTAACAATTCGGCATCTGTCGGCACTACCTCCATGTTTCTGATTTGAATAATATCTTTTGGTTCTAAGTCTAAAACCAAGACAGCTTTATAACTTTCGGCTATACGTTTTTGGACAGATAAGGGGAAATAAGATTGATAATCTCTATCGAATGCTAAACTCTCGAATGTTTTATCCTGAAACCAACGACCAATCAATAAAAAGAAAACCAAACCCGAGAGTGAATCCATGTACCCCGGACCATTATGGGTTATTATATCATAGCTACTGCGCAAAAACAAAGCTGCCAAGCCAATAGCAATGGGTACATCAATATTTAATTGCTTCTGCTTAAAACTTTTCCAAGCATTGATAAAGTAATCATTACCACTATAAAATGTTACAGGAATGGAAAGTGCTAAAATCAAATAAGAAAATAATCTATTCAATTCTCCTCCATTGTTTTCCATACCCAAGTACTCAGGAAAACTCAATAACATAATATTACCAAACGCAAATCCTGCTATGGCAATTTTGGCTATTAAACTTTTGTTGAATGTTACTTTATTGGGTTGAGTATCTAAATTTATTTGAGGCGGGTAACCAATGGTTTGCATGGCATTAGCAATAGCAGATAAATTTACCTGTAGAGGATGATAGGAAATGGTAACTCGCTTAGCCGAAAAGTTTACTTCCGACTTAATAACACCACTGCAAATCTTCTGTATATTTTCTAACAACCACAAACACGAAATGCAATGAATAGCCGGAACATAAAACTCAGCTTTGGCATAATCCGCAGATTCAAAAATTAAAATTTTATTTTTGATAGATGGCTCATCTAAAAAAGTGAAATCTCCTTCTACTTTGTCTTGTGTTAAACCCGGATGTTGTTCGTATTGATAATAATCGCATAGGTTATTATCATTTAAAATCTGATAAACTGTTTGGCAACCTCTGCAACAAAAAAGACGGTTGTCGAGCATCAAATGCGAATCACGCACGGGTTGTCCGCAATGAAAGCAACTAAGACTTTCCTCAGTCTCTTTTTCTATTGTTGTTTCTACCATGTTTATTCGTTTTTCATGGTGTAAGTCCAGATAGGCGCATCGGTATGGTTAACAACATCTTCGGCAATGCTTCCATTAAGTACATGCGAAATGCCTTTCCGACTGTGTGTTCCCATCGCTATTAAATCACCTTTGATTAAATTACTAAAGTTGATGATGCCATCTTCTTCATACAAATCATTGAACACATGCACAGAATAATTTTTAAACAAGAAACGCTTCGCAAATAATTGAAGCCGTTTGTTGGTAATAATGTCGCGTGTAAAATTGCTTGGTGTATTAACAAAAACGATATGCAAGTGAGCGCCAAAAAAGTTTTGCATCGCCTTCACCTTCAAAATCAAATCTTCTTGTATTTCTGTGTGCAAAGTATTTGGGAAAACAATATTGCGAATCATATCCAAGCGAGGATAATTCTTAACTGCTATAACTGGAACAGGAGAACTACGCACCACTTTTTCTGCATTTGAACCTACTAAAATTTCTTTTAAGCCGGTTGCACCTTTTGTGCCCATTACCACCAATTCAATTTTATTCTCTTCTATATATTGAATAATAGATTTTGATGGATGACCAAACGCAACTACTGTCACTATCTTTATATCTTCCGATCCATATTTCTTTTTCAACTTATCAAACTCTGATTCGGCTTTTTCTTTTAACTCGCCCAATAGTGTTTCTTCAAAAGATAAAACAGGCATTAACACACTATCGTGCATAACGGGCAATTCGATGATGTGCAAAGCATGTACTTCGCCACGTGATTTAATGGCACAATCAACAGCAAATCGAAAAGCGTTTAAAGCTTGCTTCGAAAAATCGCAGGGCACCAAAATCTTTTTCATACTTAAGGGGTTTAAGAATCAAAAGTAGATGTATCCAGTTCCCTAAACTGTGACTGCCATCAAAGGCAAAACTGATTTTTGTCACCCGAAAAAAACAACTTACATTAACGTCTAAATTCCTTTAAAATGGCAACAGCAATTGAAGTTCGACAGTTAAGTAAGCGTTACAAAGAAAAAATTTTACACGAATTAGACTTTAGCGTATCTGAAGGAGAAATAATCGGATACATTGGTCCGAATGGAGCCGGGAAAAGCACGACCATCAAAATATTAACCGGATTGATTCCGGATTTTGAAGGAAGCGCCATTGTAGCCGGCATGGATGTGCGCCAACATGCTATCGAAATAAAGCGAGTAATTGGATATATTCCGGAGAATGCAGCTTTATACGATGTGCTAACTCCATTAGAATTTCTGGAATTTGTTGGGCATTTGTATGGGTTGGAAAAAGATAAAACCATTTTAAAAGCAAATGAATTGTTGAAGTTGTTTGGTTTAGAGAATTCGAGGAACGATAGAATGAATACTTTTAGCAAAGGTATGCGTCAAAAAGTATTGTTGATTTCCGGTTTGTTGCAAAATCCTAAAATTTTGTTTTTAGATGAACCTTTATCAGGTTTAGATGCCAACGCTGTTATTTTGGTAAAAGAAGTTTTGCAACAATTAAAAATAGCTGGTAAAACTATTTTCTACAGTTCTCATATAATGGATGTAGTTGAAAAAATTTCTGACCGCATTATGATTATCAACCAAGGTAAATTAATTGCTAACGGAACTTTTGCCGAATTAAATGAACAAGCACAAAGCGGATCGCTCGAACAATTGTTTACCAACCTAACCGGAACAGGAGAACACAAAGAAAAAGCAAGTCAATTAATTGACATCATAAAATAGTCTATTCTACCATGAATAAGTTTATTCTTCTTCTATTAGATAAAATTGCCATTCTTTATAAAAGAAGTGGTGTTGATTATGAACAATTACGAGCCATTATCTCTGTTAAACTTGAAATCAATTCAAGAAAAACAAATGGTATGTTGGGACAAAGTACAACAGGCAAGCAAACCAGTTTTACATTCGGCTTAGTTATATATACAATCGTTGGATTACTTTTTGCGTTAGTTATCTTTTTTCAAAACAGTGCTTTAATCTCTTTTGCGCTTTTATATGCATACATCATGGTATTTATTATCATGGTTCTGATTACAGATTTTTCAAGCGTATTACTTGATACTAGTGATAACACCATCATTCTACCGAAACCTATTCAAGATAATACAGTTTTTGCAGCACGCAATACATTCATCATCATTTATATAAGCCAAATTGTTTTAGCACTATCAGCAGGAGGCATCATTTTTACTTTCATCAAATACGGATTAGTCTCTGGCATTCTCTTCCTTGTAAGCTTGGTTTTGATCACGCTTTTTTCAACCAATCTCACTTACACGTTATACCTAGGCATCATGAGTTTTACATCAGAAGAAACCATGAAAAACACGATTAATTACATGCAAATAGTTATGACGGTAGTTTTTATGGGTAGTTATCAGTTGTTGCCCAGGTTAATTGGAAATCTTGAGGACGTCACTCAAATGCTAACATTTGAAGATTGGATGCTTGCAGCACCACCTTTTTGGTATGCAGCTATACAAACGTTATTATTGAAGCAAACTGAAGCAAATCTAATAATAGTTTTGGCTATTGCTTTAGCTATCGTTTTTCCTTTTGCGCTTCAATTTGGTATTCAGAAATATTTTATTCCTTTTTTTAATAATAAGCTACAAGATTTAGCCATTCAGAATAAATCGGATGAAAAAGATAAAATAGCAAAAAGTAAAATGAGTTTTGATTTTTCTTCTTCCATTAAAAAATTATTAAGACTTCAACTAATAGAAAATTCAGGTTATCTACTCACTATTGCTTCTTTAAAGGCAGATAGGAAATTAAAATTGAGAATTTATCCTTCTATTGGTTACATGGCTGTTTTCTTAATTATCATCTTATTGAATATTAGTAGAAAAAATGAAAACTGGTTTGTTGAACTCAACCAAACTTATCATTATTTATGGTTGATCTACTTTTGTGGATTCCTGTTAAACACAGCTACATTCGAAACATTACATAGCGAAAACTATAAAGCACGTTGGATTTATGAAAGTACGAACCTCGAAAAACCAGGCATGCTCATCAGTGGTTCTTTTAAGGCCAATCTGATTTACTTTTTTATTCCAGCTTATATACTAATAAGTATTCTTATTCTTTCACTCTGGGGATTAAAAGCGTTTGATGATGTATTCCTTGGCTTTTTTAGTTGTAGTTTGATCTCATTAATTAACACAAGATTGAATCAAAGATTTCTACCTTTTTCATTACCGGAAGAAGCGCGTACAAATGGAAACAATTTTGCCCGAGGCTTACTTATGATGCTTATAGTAGGTGTGTTAAGCGGACTTCATTACCTATTGGCAACAATACCTTATGGCATTACTTTGGCTATTATTCCATTCATCTTTTTATTTTGGATGATGATGAACAACATACAAAATATGAGTTGGAAAGAAATTACAACCTAAGAAAGCAAATGGTTTTAATTTATAAATCCGATTTCTGCAGCTTCAGATAACTGATATAGTTGAAAATAATTAACCAACCCAGTGCAATGGCTACGGAAGTAAGGCTTACATAATCTTGTATTTCCTGAAAGGCATACCGCGCAAAAGGCATTTCCACTAAATTGGTGATGCTTTCCATAGGGAAAAATGGGATAATTCCAGGTGCAAAATCATCTATGTTAGCCTTTACTATTGCCTCTAACATATGAGACAAGCACAAGACAACGATGGTTAAACCCGAACGCTGTATTAACAATCCTAACATTAAAGTATAAGAAAGAAAAGAAAACATTTCTAAGAAGTAGGCAAACATAAAACCCGCATCGGTAAAAATATCTGACCAAATAATTTCTGGTGAGTAGATAAAGCCTGTTACTAAAATAATAATCAACAACATGGCACAACTTAGCAAACTCAACAAAACATTGGTAAGCATTTTCGATAGCAGAAACTCTGTTCTGCTCATTCCATCGATTATATTTTGGCGAATGGTTCGGTAAGTAAATTCGTTGGTAACTGAGATAACGACCATAAAGGCTAGAATCAGTTTAAAGAAACCACTTACAAAAATAACGTTCTGCCATATGTCCGGAAAATGATACAACGGAATACGATTGATGTTGATGTTTGCACCAAACTCTACACTTTTGTTGGCCAACCATTTTAAAAATTCCATACCACTGGCCGTAGTAAAGCCAAGTGTTATAAAGTATAAACCACATACTACCCAAAAAGTGCGATAACTGGTTAGCTTCTTTAAATCTATTTTTAATAAATGCAACATAATGCCTGATTAAGAATAATGATTAATGTGTATTGTTTTCAGCTAAAATCTCGAGGAATTGTTTTTCCAAACTTTTCTTTTGGGTAGCCAAATGAGAAACCACAATACCTTTCTCGAATAAAAAGCGGTTTAATTCTGCACTATGAAAACCGTTATTCATTTTTACCAGATAAAACTGGCCATCTTTTTTTATTTCTTTCGTTCCCTGAAATTGATTAAGGTGCGCAGGTAAATCATCGTGAAAAGCAATCACTTCAACAATTTCTTCTCCCTTACCAACATCATCTACCGGACCTGAATGCACCAAATTTCCCTTACGGAGAATGGCAAAATGTGTACACACTTTTTGTACTTCATCTAATAAATGACTAGCTAAAATGATGGTTTTGCCATCTGCCGCAATGCGCTTAATAATCGTACGGATTTCTGCAATCCCCATCGGATCTAACCCATTCGTAGGTTCATCTAAAATTAACACTGTAGGATCATTTAGCAGTGCTGATGCTATAGCTAAGCGTTGTTTCATACCTAAGGAATAGGTTTTATAGGCATCGTTTTTTCTAGCCGTTAATTCTACAATATCTAAAACCTTGGCAATATTGTTGAAATCGGTTTGTTTAATAGTTGCGTTTAGTTCGAGGTTTTTTTGTCCGGACAGGTAGGGATAAAAAATAGGATGTTCTAATACTGCACCAATCTTTTTACGAATGTGATGATTGGGTTGCTGACCAAACCAACTAAACTCGCCCGCACTTGGGTTTACAACACCCATCAACATGCCCAATGTTGTAGTTTTTCCACTTCCATTTGGGCCTAGCATACCAAACACTTCGCCTTGGTTTACTTGTAAGTTTATTTGATTGACTGCGCAAAGTTTACCAAAGTTTTTGGTTAAGCCTTTTACTGTTAAAACGGGTGTTGTCATGTAGTAGCTTTTGTATAATCAGTCTTGTTTTTCTTTAGCTTTATCCTTCTCTTTATCGGCATCTTTATCCTTTGCAATTTCTTTAATCACATTTTGAATCTCTGTGCTGTTATTGATTTGTTTAAAAAATTCAGGAATCTTTTGCATAGGTACAGAGCCTACTACATCTAACACATACAATTTGTCTACATCATTTACCAACACAATAGTGCCCAAAGTTTTATTGTTTTTCTCCTTAAGGTAAATATCAAAACTTCTTCCTTCTACTCTGCTGGTCATAATTTCTTCAAAACCATCTTGCTTATAGTCAGTTGCTAACTTTTTAAAATTTGAAGTGGTAAAACTCTCAGACTTTTCGATAATCAAAATTTTCATTTTTTCAATATCTTTAATCAAATCATCAAACTCTTTACTGTCTGTTTGATTAACCATGCGCAAAGTATTTTTGTAAAAAAAGAAAGATCGTGCATCCGGATAGGTTTTATGCAAGTCTTGTGTTGTTTTGCTTTGCGCAAAAATAGTTTGCACAACCAGTAAGGATGCGAATAAAAAAATACTTTGTAGCTTAGACATGTTTATAAATTTGATTTAACTTCTATTTGCTTTTTGTTTCGAAGAGCTAGTTTTTCTAAATCAATATAGCCTGTTAACTCAAACACACTTACTTCATCTTCGGCTTCTGCAATGACTAAATATCGATTTCTATTTCTTTCTCCTTCTTGCATGTAAAATTCAACCCAGTCACCATTTTCTTTTACAGTAAGTAGTTGCTGAAAATTGTCTTTCATTACAAACTTTCTGAAAGAATTTAATCGAAGACCTTTTGCTTCAAACTCACTCTTTGGAATATTCATAAAACGAAAACTTTTAACACTTTCTGCGGCATCTATCCAAGAGTCATCTTCTTCCATTATCCAAATGGCAGTTCGCATTAAAAAACCGCTGATGCTGACGTGAACAACATCTTGTCCGTCTTCAAAATTTTCGCGTAAGGAAGAAAAGCTATCACTTTGTGCATTGGTGATAACTGGCAATAAGATTAAAGTGATGAGTAATAACTTTTTCATGATGATATTTTTTTTATCAGATGAAAGAAAGAGCCTGTGGGTTGCACAGGCTCAATCAATTTTTCGAGGATGAATTATTGTTTTGACTTTTTATCCATGTTTTCAAGCTTATCGAGACCACCGATGTCCATTTTGCGGCCAAGTCTGCTGATTTGTTTTAAATCGATTTCACCAAACAAGCTCAGGATCATAAAATCGTTATTGCCACCCATTACCATCAATAATTCAGAAATTTTTCCTTTGCCATCATCTTTTATAAAGAACTTCATGTCTGCATCTTTATCGCGCACCGTCATTAATTCTTCATAATCTTTAGCAGGAATTAAGGTAAAAGCTTCTTTGTATAATTCTCTTGCGTTGCGCGCATCTTCTTTAGCCAGAATTCTTAATCCTTTTAATTTGCTGATAGCGTTAATTACTTCTTTATCTTCTGGAGAATTCACTTCCATGTCTGTAAATAAGCTGAACATTTTGCTGCTCACAGTTACATTGCTAAATGATTCATCGTTTTGATATTTAGAGAAAAATTTAGTGATGGCATCCTGGGCTTGTACTTGTGCTGCTACTAAAACCAAGGCTATAATGATTAACTTTTTCATATGTTTAATTTCTTTAGTTTAAATTTTAACTGTCTGCTTTTTTATTTTCTTTTTGCAACTTTTCTGTTGCTTCGTTAATTAAGTTGATGTTGGTACTTGCTTTTTGTGCTTTACCAAAGTTTTTAGAGATGAGTTGCAAAGCGCGTTTTGTTTCTTCAAATGCTTTTTGCGGATCGTTGTAAGTATCTACTACTTCCTCCGGTTGTTCTTTATTAAGTTCCTGGCGAACCAACCAAAACGATGCTACCACAACGCTAATACCGGCAGCGAGTTTCATACCAGTCATCAACAAACTTCTTACCTTTCCTTCTTTAGGTTGTAACTTTTGTTTCAACTTTTGCTCAAAATTCAAATCGCTTAGCTTTACATTCTGTTGTTGCTTCAGGTATTGAAACAACTGTGCTTCTTGCTGCAAACTTTGAGGCACTTCGTTACTATTAAAAAAGTCGCGCAGCCATTGCTCTTCTTCTAAGGTTGTTTCGCAATTCCAGTAGCGTTCCAACAGGTCTTTAATTTTATCAGAGTCCATAGGCGTTCAATTGCATTAATTTTTCTCTTACGGCATTTCTGGCTCTGAATAAGTTTACTTTCACTTGATTCATATCCAAGGCCAGCAAATCGCATATTTCATTGTAGCTGTAGCCCTCCACATCTCGAAGGTGCATAACCTGCCTTTGTTTTTCGGGCAGCGCTGCCATTAACTGGCTTACTCGGTTCATACTTTCATGTAGTTCAGTTGTTTCATGAGGTGTTAATTCTTCGTGGCGAACGTTGTACGATTCTTCCAGTGGCTGTGCTTGTTTTCTATTCATTGACCGCACCCTGTCTAAAGACAAATTGCGGGTAATGCGCATACACCAAGCCTCCATGTTTTGTATCTCTTGCATTTGGTCGCGTCCGTTCCAAACCCTGATAAATACCTCCTGTACTACATCTTTTGCTTCTTCCTGGCTACCGGTTAGGCGCAGGGCAAAGCGATAAAGCTTGTTTTTTACAGGTAAAACCCTTTCTTGGAAAGTTTCGAAGTTCATCCGTTGCCGAATTTAATAACCAGACGACTGACTAAACTGAATGTTACAGTGGCCTAAAATATTTATCTTACAAAATCGAAATATTTTTTTGTTTTTGCGCTATGGATGGCATGGTTCCTGAATTACCGATAATCATTTTGAGAAAATATGCACATGCAATCGACGCGCAATTGGCCAAGGCCAAACTTGATGCGTATGGTGTTCCTTGTTTTTTATCGAATGAGGAACTGGCAGCCTTGTACCCTTTACCTTACATGCAAGGCATGGAAGTTACTTTACACATTTTTGAAATTGATCGTGAAAGAGCCGAATCCATCTTGGATACAAGAGAAGAAAATTCAATATGATTTAGTAAGTCAAAATCAAAACAGATGGTTTTATCTTTTCGCTATACTGTATAACCAACATTTGATCGTATAAATCATCAGGATATTGCTCAAATTTTTTTTCGCTTAATAAGGTATTTGCGATTTCTGGAATGGTGTTTGAATGCCCTACCATTAAAACTATTTTGCCTGCGTTTTCTTTTGCTACTTTTTGCAACCAGTTTAAGTCTGCTTGCTGATAAGTTTGAATAGTAATTCCTTTTGCTTGCGCTAATGGAAAAACTGTTTGTTGTGTTCTTCTAAAGTTAGTGCTGTAAATAGAGGCTATATCACTTCGTTCCAATATCTTGTTTAATACTTCTGCACGTTGCTTTCCTTCGGGTGATAAATTTGGATCTTGCGTACCATCTTTTGCTTTTTCAGCGTGCCGTATTAAAATAAAAGTGGTTGTTTCTTGCGCATTGCTTTCTAGTAACAAAGTTAACAAGCCAATTAAAAAGATAATTCTCATTTAAATTTATTTTGAATAACCTCTGGTATGATACAATTGCTTCTCCTTCTTGTATCGGCTAATTGAAAGATTTTCCATTGGCCATTTTCTTTTACTAAATGAAATGCATCAGCCCCACAATGGCTAAATTTTTTTCCTACATAAAAGGCATAATCGCACCAAGCCTGAGCCAGGCCACCATCAATGTTTACTTTAATGTTCCAGATTTCTTCCGAAAGTTTGTCAGGTCTTTTGGTGCCGATAGCGGTTAAAAAATCCATCAGAGAACCGCCATCTTTTGCAACTGAATTTCCTTGCGCGTCTGTAGCAATGGTTGCCATTTTTACAGATGGTACAAAAAGCTTTCGAACTTGTGCACTATCGCTGTTATACATGCCTTTAAACAAATCAACAATCACATTTTCTACTGCTATTTTGTCGGCATCTTGTCCAATACTTACAAAAGGAGAAAAAACTAGGATTAGGAGACATTGAACAAACTTCATATTTCTTTGATTTTTTGAAAGGTATTAATTTCTATAGGATGTAAAAACGAAATTTATACTAATAAAGATGTTAATTTTAAGTTGAAAAACCCTTAACCCATGAAAGCACTGGTATTTTCATTACTGGTATGTGTAACGTGTCAATTTTCTTTAGGACAGACTCAGCCCGATAGCTTGCTTGGCGCACTCAATACAAGCGAAGGAGAGAAAAAAGTAAAAGTATTAAATAGACTTTTCGGTCAATATCTTAATAACGATCCTGTTAAAGCCTTGGGATATGCCCGTGAAGCATTGAATTTGGCCATTACCGTTGCAGATAAAAAAGGAATGGGAGCTGCGTACAATAACTTAGGCATTGCTTATCGTAACCAAGGGGCGCTTGATAAGGCTTTAGAATATTACATCAAAGCTCAAGCTTTATACGAACAATTAGACGACCAAACCGGAATTGCTTCCATCAAAAATAACATGGCTAATATTTATGCTTTGAAAAAAGATTATGGCTTAGCCCTCAATTTTATGGAACAAGCCCACGCCTTGTTAATCAAACAAGGAAACAAAGAAAGAATAGTAGGCGCCATGAATAACTTAGGCAATTTAAATTCTGAATTAGGCAGAAACGAAAATGCCATGAAGTTTTATTCGCAAGCTGCGCAACTTGCAGAAAAAGAAAATCTGAATTTTGCCGATCCTGTTGAAAACTTGGGTAATCTCTACCTCAAGCAAAACAGTTACGCGACTGCCATCGAATATTTTAACAAAGCAATTGCCATTCAAGATAAAACTAACAATCAATTAGGTAAGCTAAATACATTCACCAATTTAGCAACTGCATTATTAAAGTCAGGCAAAATAAAAGAAGCTGAAAAAATATTACAGGAAGCAGCAATACTTTCTTCCACTTTAAACGCCTATACCAACTTACCTAGTATTTATAAAGCGCAAGCTGCACTTTATAACCAACAAGGTCAATCAAAAAAAGCATATGATACTTTTCTGAAATATGATTCTTTAAGAGAAAAAATTTACGGAGAAGAAAGTTCAAGAAAAATTGCACAAATGCAATTGGTTGTCAACTTCTCAGAAAAAGAAAAAGAATTGCAGATGATGCAAAAAGAATCTGAAATTCAGGAACTCGAACTTCGTAACATTCGTTTAGTGGTGGTGTTGGCTGTGTTAGCCATTTTTACTGTGATTGCCATTGTGAGTTTATTCTATCGAAAAAATTTATTGAAGTAATATTCATTTATATGCGTTTTTCATTTTTCTTATTTTTTGCTTTTACTGTATACATAATGATGTCTTGCTCAAAAAAACCAGCTGTTAATGGAACCTGGCGAGCAGAACTTGAAATTCAAAATCAGGTTTTGCCTTTTACTTTTTCAATAGAAGAAAATGAAAAAGGATTAAAAGCAACCATTCACAACGGCACTGAAAACATTGAACTATCAGAAGTAAAATGGCAAGATGATACTTTGGTATTGACGCTCCATATCTTTGATGCAGCTTTAGAAGTTACCGTTGAGGGAGATGTGATGAAAGGAAATTTTGTGAAGTATTACGATATCCAAAACCCCATTCCCTTCACTGCCAAAAGAGGTGATACTTTTCGTTTTGTACCAACAATTCAAAATACATCAATCAATTTTTCTGGTAAGTATGCAATTACTTTTTATAACGAGAATGATACAACTGATGCCGTAGGTATCTTCGAACAAAAAGGAAATACTGTTACTGGCACTTTTTTAACACCAACTGGCGACTACCGTTACTTGGAAGGAAATGTTGTAGATAACGAATTAAAATTAAGTGCCTTCGATGGCAACCATGCTTTTCTTATTACTGCAACCCAAAACAATGATTCAATCAGTGGACATTTTTATTCAGGAAAATCTTTTCATCAAAATTGGAAAGGAATAAAAAATGAAAACGCAAGTTTGCCTGATGCTAACGCTTTAACTTACTTAAAGCCAGGTTATGAAACTATTTCATTTTCTTTTCCTAATACTGACAGCGTTTTAGTTTCACCACAAGATGAAAAATACAAGAACAAAGTTTTGGTCTTACAGATTTTCGGAACTTGGTGCCCTAATTGTATGGATGAAACGCGATTCCTTACTGAATGGTACAATCAAAATGCAGACAGAGGTGTAGAAATTTTAGGATTAGCTTTCGAGCGCAAAGATGATTTTCAATATGCAAAAGAAAGAGTATTGAAAATGAAAGAGAAACTTTCAGTTCCTTATTCTTTTGTCATCGCAGGCACCAACGACAAAGCAAAAGCTTCGGAAGCTTTACCTATGCTTAACAAAGTTTTGGCTTTTCCTACTACAATTTTCATAGGAAAAGATGGCAAGGTTAAAAAAATCCACACTGGCTTTTCTGGCCCTGGAACTGGCATCTATTATGAACAGTTTAAGGAAGAGTTTAATGCGACTATCAATACTTTATTAGCTGAGTAAAAGATTGTCTTAAATAAATTTGTCTACAAATAACTGAACTTTTCAGTCAGAAAATTCATTTACAAGCCACACAGGTTTTTATAAATTTGTATTCTACTTCAATCAAACATGCCAAAAAGAGTAGTTGTCGGACTTTCAGGTGGGGTTGACTCCAGCGTTACTGCGTATTTGCTGCAAAAGCAAGGGTACGAAGTTATAGGTATGTTCATGAAAAACTGGCATGATGATTCGGTAACCATCAGCAATGAATGTCCTTGGTTAGACGATAGCAACGATGCCAACATCATCGCGCAACAATTAGGCATTCCCTTTCAAGCCATCGATTTAAGTGCTGAATATAAAACTCGTATTGTCGATTACATGTTCGCAGAATACGAACGAGGTAGAACACCCAACCCGGATGTACTTTGCAACAGAGAAATTAAATTTGATATTTTTTTAAAAGCCGCTTTAAAACTTGGCGCTGATTATGTAGCCACCGGACATTATGCTCGCAAAGCGGAAACAGTTGTAAATGGTAAAACGATTTATCAATTACTAGCTGGAAAAGATAATAACAAAGATCAAAGCTACTTTCTTTGTCAACTTACTCAGGAACAACTTTCTAAAGCTTTGTTTCCCATAGGTGAATTAACTAAACCCGAAGTGAGAGCCATTGCTAAAGAAATGAATTTAGCTACGGCAGAGAAAAAAGATTCGCAAGGTTTATGCTTCATAGGTAAAGTTCACCTTCCTGAATTTTTACAACAACAGCTAAAACCAAAAAAAGGTAAAGTATTAGAAGTAGCTTCAACAAGCGAAGTATTCAATAGAAAAGAAAATAACCTGTTAGAAAAAGCAAAGCCTTACGCCTTGCAAAATGCCGATACTAAAGTAATTGGTGAGCACAAAGGCGCACATTATTACACCATCGGACAAAGAAAAGGGTTGAACATGGGCGGCCACGAAAAACCGATGTTTGTAATCGGAACCGATACGCAAGAAAATGTAATTTATATGGGTATGGGCGATGACCATCCTGGATTATATAGAACAACGTTATTTATACCGAATTCAGATTTACATTGGATAAGACCCGATTTAGCAATGCAGTCGAATGAAGAAGCGAGTTATGAAGCACGCATTCGCTATAGACAAAAGTTGGAACCTTGCAAATTGATCAAAACAGATGAAGGTTTGTATATTGATTTCGATAAAGCACAAAGAGGCATAACACCCGGTCAATTTGCAGCCTGGTACAAAGATGATGAACTGATTGGGTCGGGAGTGATACAGTAATTGTTCTCTCTTGTAATGTTTGAAAAGTTATTTTAAATAAAAAAGGTCTTGGCTTCCCAAGACCTTTTGATTTTGGTTACTTCGGTCTTTTATATTTCACCGGAGGCGCAGGCTCAGGTTTAATTTCTAAGCTGTTGCCCGGTATTCTTTGCAAAGCTTCTTTCACCGCTCGTTCCAATTGTGGATCTTTGCCTTTGATAACATCGGCAGGTGTTTGTTGTACTTCAATATCGGGTGAAATACCAACACCTTCTACGGCCCATTTGCCATCTGTATCATAAAAACCTCCACGTGGGGCTACCATTCTGCCGCCATCTATGAATGGAGGCGTATCCCAAGTTCCCACTAAACCACCCCAAGTTTGTGTACCTACTAGCGGGCCCAGTTTCATTTTATTAAACATATAAGGAAGCAAATCGCCACCCGAACCGGCTCTTTCGTTAATGATCATTACTTTTGGTCCGTATATGCCAGCGTTAGGTGTTAAAAATGGACGATGATCATTAGCCCTGCTATTAAAATAACCTTGCAACTGTCTGGCCATGATGTCAACCATATAATCTGCAGCCGAACCACCACCGTTATTTCTTTCATCAATCACTACAGCTTTCTTTTCTTGCTGTGCAAAATAATACCGATTGAAGTAAGTATAACCTCCATTACCTGTATTAGGAACATACACATACGCCACTTGTCCTTTCGAGAGTTCATCAACTTTTCTTCTGTTACCTTCTACCCAATCCATCATGCGCAATTGGTTTTCATTATCAACAGGAACAACCGTAACCAAACGTGAGCCTTCCAAAGTTGGCTTATTGTTTACTCTTAACTTAGTTTGTTTATTGGCAGTTGCTTCAAAATACTTATAAAGATTAGTTGAAGCTTCAACTTTTACACCATTTACTTCTAACAAATAATCGCCAGCTTGTATATTAACTTCTGTATCTCGCAATGGCGCTTTCACATCCGGATTCCAGTTTTCTCCTAAGTATAATTTTTTAAAGCGATACAAATTGTTATCCACTTCAAAGTCTGCACCTATTAATCCGACAGGGACATTGTCTACGTTAGGAAAATCTCCTCCACTTACATAAGAATGTCCAACAGCTATTTCTGCACCCATCATATCCACTATATAATTCAAATCAGTTCTGTGGCGAACGTGTTCTACTAAAGGACTATACCATTGCCATACTTCTTTCCACGGTGCACCATGGGTGTTATCAACGTACAAGAAATCGCGCTGGTAGCGCCATCCTTCTTTCATAATTTGTTTCCATTCTTCTGTTGGTACAATTTTATGTTTGATGGATGCAACCGCATCCAGTTTTCCATCTCCCGATTTTTTTCCGTTATCACTTGTATTTAAAATACCCCACGTTGTACCTGCACGATATAAGGTTGATTTTCTGTCGTGGGAAACAGAAAACTCATTAACACCGCTGAGATAAACTTCTGTCTTTCTGTCTTTAAAATTATAGCGATGAATGGTTTGCCCTTGCTGATTGGCAATATTTTCTACATAAAAAATATAGCCATCCGTTGCCGGATATAAAGCTGTATAATTTCTTATCGGAACATCTACTGCAAAAATGCGATTGGCTAAGCCATCTGAATCAATTCTAACCAGGGGTGTTCCTTCTTTTTTCTCCTCTTTCGGTTTTTCTTTTTCTTCATCGCTTCTTAAACCAATTGGAGTGGGTGTGTCTTTAGCTAAAACTAAAGTATACAAAGCGCGGGTAACGGGTCTGTCGTACGAACTCATATCTAGCCAACCTGTGTTGAGACCATAATTAGTACTAGCTAAGAAGTATAGATATTTTCCATTGGCATCCCAAACAGGCGAAATAGCATCAGCCAATTGATCCGTTAACTGCAATACTTGGTTGGTATCAACATTAAATACTTTCACCACTTTAAAATGATTCTCATGAAGTTTTACATAAGCAACCCACTTGCTATCGGGCGACCACACCGGATTTAAAGAACGATTAGGATGTGCATAACGCTCTGTATCTGCTTTGCGAACATTACCAGTTGTCACATCAATAATCAACAAATTATAATCAGTATCCGTACAGGCAATAAATTTTCCATCTGGCGACCATTGCGGTTTAAAATAGAAAGTGGGATTTTTAAGTTCGATGGCTTTTGGTTTTTCTAAACCTTCCTGATCACCAATCATCAATTGGTATTCACCACTTGTATCGCTAAACCAGGCAATCTTTTTTCCATCGGGCGACCATACCGGACTTCTATCTGCTGATCCGGACGATTTAGTTATGTTTCTCCAATCTCCTTTTTCTTTAGGTACTGTATAAACATCTCCTCTGTATTCAAATAAAGCACGTTGTCCTGTTGGGGATAGTGAAGCATTTTGTAAAGCAACGGGTCTTACATCTTCCCAACGTTCTCTTGCCCAGTCAAAATCTCCACGCACATTAATAGCGAGTTGTTTAGTTGAATTTGTACTCGCATCCCATACATGTAAATAGCCCGCTTGTTCATAAACAATTTTTCCTGTTGCAGCATCTAAGCTCTTAACATCAAAATCTTTATGAAAGGTAATTTGTTTCTCTGCGCCTGAAGCCGGATCATAACTCCAAATGTTTCCGGCAAAATCACGCTCAGATATATGATAAACAACATTATTTAACCACACCGGATCGGTATGCCGTTCGTTATCTGTTTGCTTGGTTTGTTTTAATGCATTTGTTTTCAAATCTACCACCCAAATAGGTTTAGCCTGACCGCCACGGTAGTTGCGCCATTCAGGATCCCAGAATCCTATTTGTTGATAAGCGATGTATTTTCCATCCTCAGATATTTCTCCATTTACAGCACGAGGAATATTCCATTCGCGTTCCATGCCACCGGTTCTACTAATGGAAAAAAACTTACTTTCTTGTGTAGGCACATTTTTACGAGGAGAAGTAAACAAAATTTCTTTTCCATCTGGCGTCCATCCTGTTACGTTATCGGGCGAAGGATGCCAAGTTAAACGTTGCGGTTGCCCACCTTCAACCGGAATAACATACACATCGGTATTGCCATCATATTGTGCTGTAAAAGCAATCCATTTGCCATCAGGGGAAAAGTGAGGAAAACTTTCAGCACCTTCGTTGCTGGTAAGTCGGGTAGCATCACCTCCCGCATTACTCACCAGCCACAAATCGTTTGCGTAAACAAAAGCAATGTGTTTGTCGCTAATGGTTGGTTGCCTAAGCAATCGTGTACCTTGCGAAAAGGCAACAAAGCCTATAGAAAGGCATAATAAAGTTGATAATATTCTTTTCATAGAAATGGAAGTAATAAATTAAAGTTACGTGATAAATACTATCCATCTTTACCAATTGTGTAAATGTTTGAAGAAAGAATAACAAGTAATTGGTAGTATTTCCGCAATGAAGAAGGAACTTTTATGATTTTTTGCCGTACATGTATTAGTGCGCTTTCTTACCTCTATAATCAACTTCATCTTTATTTTTTGGCTCAGCCAAAGTCAGGCGCGCATGCTAGCCGATAAACCATCACCTATTTTTATCAATACGCTTACTTTAGATTTAACCTTGTTGGGCGATGTTTCCATTCACGATCCTGATGCATTGGTTATTCCTGTAAGAAGGGTAAATAGACTAATTGTTATCGAAGCCAAAATAGATACCCTCATTGGTAACTTCATTTTAGATACAGGTGCACCAGAATTAATTGTAAACAAAACTTATTTTAGAAACTGGTGGTACAAAACAGATGTGATGGCCACGAGCGCAACCGGAAGTATGGCTACTGTACAACGAACCAGAACGAAAGAGTTAACCATACGCACGTGGCGTATACCCAAAATAAACGCCAACGTAACAGAGCTTGGCCATATCGAAAACCGATGTGGTTTAAAAATCTTAGGCTTATTAGGTGTCTCAGTTTTTAAAGGAACATCTATAACCCTCGACTTAAACAATAATGTATTAATCGTTCATACTAAACCAAAACAAAACGAAACACTTCTTGATTTAGAAGATAAAATACCTCTATTTAAAACATCAATCGATTTATCGAATGGCGCGATTTTACTAAAAGTAAAAGTGGCCGATAAAAAGCTAACACTATGCTTTGATACTGGAGCTGAAACAACAGTATTACATGCAGGATTATCCGATAAAGTGCTGAATGCTTTTGAAGTTAATGGAAGAAAATCCTTGCTAGGCACAGGTGGTTCTCGCCTCGAAGTTTTGTATGGAAACTTAACTTCTTTTTCTATTGAGCATTTTCAAATACAAAATGCAGAAACCATTATCACCAATTTAGATGCCCTAAGCAATGGATATGGTACCAGAATTGATTTAATGGTTGGCTATGATTTAATTCGAAAAGGAATAATACATATTAATTTTTCTACTAAAACATTTACCTTGTATCCACACGGTTCGCTATCCAAATGAAATTAAAGATTACCATATGGCTACTTGTATTTTTTTTCGGGACAAATGGTGCCTTATGGGCTCAAAGTAATTCGATTAAGATTGATGGTAGCTATATTAAACTATTGTTAGATAAAAGAACATCTGATAAAGATCAGAAAAAAGTACTCGAGAAATTCAACATGAATCGCGTTTCGTTGGATTCGTTATGGAATTTCCAAAGTTTGGGAGTTTATAATAAAGAAGGTTGGAAGGTTAAACGCGTTGGTAAAAATCAAATTACAGTTTATAAACCTGTTGTTGACTTATCCGGACAATTAAAAGAAAGTAGTTTAGTCTCCTTGTATCAGGATTTTCAAGCTCGCCTGCAACAACAAACAGATGCTAATTTTGGATTTAATCAATTTGGAAAAATTCAATCTGTAAAAACAAAAAACGAAATCACTACTTTCTATTTACCCGGGCATACCGATAGTCATGAAGTTTTCTTATCCGGAACTTTTAATGAGTGGAGCACACTAAAGACGCCTATGATGCCAACCGATAGTGGTTGGGTCGTTTCACTAAAATTAAAACCGGGTAAACATGTTTATAAATTTATTGTAAATGGTCATTGGTTAGAAGATCCTAACAACAACAATAAAGAATTTGATTACGAAGGCGGAAGCAACTCTGTGTATTATGTTACCAATAAAATCTTTGAATTAAAAGGGTATGAAAACGCGAAGAAAGTTATCTTAACTGGAAGCTTTATCAATTGGGAAGAAGAAAGGTTGCCCATGAAAAAAACAAAAGCGGGTTGGATAATTTCTGTTTATTTAAAAGAAGGAACTCATTTATATAAATTCATAGTTGACAAAAACTGGATTACCGACCCAACAAATAA
The DNA here is from genome assembly GCA_027533395.1 of Cyclobacteriaceae bacterium. GTDB lineage: Bacteria > Bacteroidota > Bacteroidia > Cytophagales > Cyclobacteriaceae > Chryseotalea. Next base: position 214,981 of record JAPZUF010000002.1, on the reverse strand, counting down.
ATTAACAAGAATTGATAGAGATGGTCACGTAAATTCTGTTTTCGCTTTGGGCGATACGCTAACGTTTCAGCTAAAAGGTTTTGAACAAGCTAAGCGCGTTTTTGTAGCCGGAAATTTTAACAATTGGAATGATGGTGAATTACCACTTGTAAAAACCAACGGTGTCTGGACATATCATTTAATTGCTGCACCAGGCAATTATCATTATAAATTCATAGTTGACGGCAACTGGATACGTGATCCCCATAATCAACTAATTGCAGAGGAAGGTGGCGAACAAAACTCATTAAAAGTTTTTAAACCTAACCACACTTTCTTTTTACCAAAAGAAAAAGCTAGAAACGAAGCAAAAGTTGCCGGTAACTTTAATGGATGGAATGGTTACACCATGCGTCCAACCCCAGAAGGATATAAACTAGATGTTTACATCGGTAACAAAAAATGCATTTACAAATTTATTGTTGATGGTGAATGGATTTTGGATCCGAGCAATGCTTTGTGGGAACAAAACGAATATGGCAATGGTAACTCCGTTGTTTGGATTCAATAATCAATTCTAAAACTATTTCGGCAACAAAGGTGGACTCGTTAAATCTTTAACTGGTTGTAATACTTCATTTGAGAATTGGGCTACAAAAGTCCTTACTGCTTTACATCCATCTTTATCAAAAATCAAGGGAGATGCATGTGGTAATTGCAAAGCTTGCAGAACTGTATTAATTTTTCCGGCAGGTATTTTAAATTGATGTAGGCGTGGTAAAATTTCTTTTGAATCAAATAAAAGAAAAGCCTGATTAATTATTTCAAACATTTCCTTTCGGTTAGCTACCCGATTTTCGTTATTAATAAAACGCTCATCGTTTAAATAATCATCAAGCTTCAACAACTTTAATAATTCTTGAAATTGCTTATCCGATCCTAACGCCAATAGAATTTCACTTCCATCTTTGGTTTTTACTACTTCTCCATAAGGCGCAATGTTGGGATGTAAAGAACCTTGCTTAGTAGGAGTTTTCCCCACCATTAAATAATTAGTTGCCTGATTAGCTAGTGAGGCTAAAGCACTATCTAATAAAGATACCTCCACCTTACAACCTATACCCAAACGTTGTCTTGCATACAGCGCCACTAAAATACCTTCCTTTAATTGATGCCCAGCCAATAAATCAATTAGTGCTACTGGCATTTTAAGTGAATTACCTCCGGGTTCTCCGTTCATACTCATAAAGCCACTTTCGGCTTGTATCACAGCATCATACCCCACACGATTATCGTCCTTTCCATAACCTGTTATAGCTGCATAAATAATTTTTTCATTCACATGTTTACAAGCATCGTAGGTTACGCCTAGTTTTTCTGCATCGCCAGGCTTGAAGCTGATTAGTAAAACATCAGCATTGGTTAATAAATCAAAAAACAAAAGCTTATCTTTTTCACTTTTTAAATTCAATGAAAGGCTTTGTTTTCCCCAATTAATGGCTGAGAAGTACGCAGAGCGCGAATCGGTTTTTTCTTGTGTTGACTTCCAACTACGGGTTACATCACCACCTGTTTCGCTATTTTCTATTTTGATAACAGTTGCTCCTAGCTCAGCAAAAAATTGTCCTACACTTGGTCCTGCTAATACTGATGCCAATTCTATTACTTTTAAATCCTTGAATACAGCCATTTGATTTTTTGAAGATGATGAACACAAAAATCATTAATTTTAATCGCATCAAAAAATAAGTTCATGACAAGAGAAGAAGCAAGAAGCATAGTTTACTCACTTACAGAGACCACAAGTTTACGCAGGCATATGCGAACGGTAGAATTAGTAATGGAAGCGTATGCCCTTCAATTAAACCAAAATGTTGAACGCTGGGCTTGCACGGGTTTATTACACGATGCCGACTACGAAAAATATCCAGAACAACATCCCAACATCATTGTAAAACAATTAAAAGAATTGGGTGAAGAAGAAATGTCGCACGCTATTGCTGCCCATTACACCAAGTGGAATGTGCCTTATAATAGTTTACTGGATAAAGCTTTATTGGCTTGTGATGAGTTAACAGGTTTTATTGTGGCTTGTGCGCAAGTGAGACCAGATGGCATTGCATCCCTTGAAGCAAAATCAGTCATGAAGAAATTAAAAGATAAGGGCTTTGCTGCAAAAGTAGAACGAGATGAAATCGCTAAAGGCGTAGAGCTGATGGGTGTCGATTTACAAGAGCACATCACCTTTATTATTGAAGTCTTAAAAAAGAATAAAGAAGAGCTGGGAATTTAGGTTATTAAATCCTTCTATGAGATAATGAAACCTAACTTTATTGTACTTTCAAAATCTAAGTTATTAATTAATTAACAATTGTGAAATTAACATCAAAGCAAATAAAATCATTAATCGAAGTTTTAAAAGAAAGATTTGATCAAAATCTGCACAGGCACGAGCATGTAGAAAAAGATGATGTATTTAAAAAAATTCTCGCATCTGAAAAATTGAATTCTCTTTTTTGGATGGAAGAAACCGGTGGTGAACCTGACGTAATTGGCAGAGATGAAAAATCTGGTTTGTACATTTTTACTGATTGTGCAAAAGAAAGTCCTGTGGGCAGAAGAAGCTTGTGTTATGATGATGACGCGTTACAAAGTAGAAAAGAAAATAAACCTAAAGGCAGTGCGCTAGGTTTAGCATTTAAGGCAGGAGTCACCGTGTTAAATGAAACCCAATACAAAGCTTTACAAAAAATTGAACCTTTTGATTTAAAAACATCAAGTTGGATATTAACTCCATCCGAAATACGCCAAAAAGGTGGCGCCTTATTTGGTGATTATCGTTATGGCACAACTTTTATTTATCACAATGGTGCCGAATCTTACTATGCCGCTCGCGGCTTCAGGTGCATGTTAATGGTATAAAAAAGGATAACATTTTCGTGTTATCCTTTTTTATCAAAACTCAATTATTGAATTTCATTTCAAGGCATTTCTGTAAAAGTCATCTACATCCTTTTTAAACTGAACCAATGATGGTTGATGGATATACATCATGTGGCCAGCCTCATAAAAAGTTTGCGAAATGTTTTGTTTTAATGCTGGTGATAAAAACATATGATTAACTGTGTAATCTGTTGCAAAGTAAGGTGTAGCCATGTCATAATAACCGTTGGTAATCAAAACTTTTAGATGAGGATTTTTGGTCATTGCACTTCGCAAAGTCTCTGCCACGTTTAAAAATTGGTTTTGTACGTTGTTGTAATTCCAAGGTCTAACCCGACCCGTTAAAATTTCATAAGGTAAATCGCTTTCAAATTTTAAGACTCTTCGTAGATGGTCATTAACCGCTGTGGTATACGGACCATATATAGCTGCGTTATAACTTGGATCAAACTCATATGCTTCACCTGCATCGTCATAATCTACAGATGTAAATCTGCCATCGAGTCGACCTACTGTTTTACCTTCGTTGCGTAGCAATTCTTTCGTGAATCGATAATCTTCTATACGAAGGTTAGTTTTTAATAAATAATCACTTGATAATCCTGTTAATTGACTAAGTTTTGTTGCTATATTCTGTTTTTCATTTAATGTTAGTAAATCACCTTTCATTAACGCAGTGCTGTATTCATTTAAGGCAAATCTTTCTGCTTCTTTCAATAAAGTTTTTAAATCTGGATAAGCAGTTACTTTTTTATGAAACCAACCCATTGCTGCATAGGTAGGCAAAAACAAAGCATAAGGTAAATCATGCCCTTTGTAAAAATCGCCAGTAGCAAAATTAAGCACAGCAGAAATCAACACTATGCCGTTTAAGTACATACCATAACGGTCTTGTAAATGTCCGGAAAGACCAGCTGCTCTGGTGGTTCCGTAACTTTCTCCTGCCAAAAATTTAGGCGAACTCCAACGAAGGTTCCTGCTTGTGTATTGGTAAATAAATTGACCTACCGATTCAATATCTTCTTGAAATCCTGTAAACTCTTTTTTATCTATGCCTTCTTCGGGCCTGCTGTAACCCGTCATTACTGGGTCGATAAAAACTAAATCTGTTTCACTCAACCAAGAATATTCGTTATCAACAACTTTATAGGGTGGTTTGGTTGCACTTCCGAAGGAAGTCATTTCGATTCTTCTCGGTCCTAGTGCGCCCATGTGTAACCAAACAGATGAAGATCCTGGTCCACCGTTGAATGCAAAAGTAATCGGACGCCTCGAAACATCATTTATACCATCAGCCGTGTACGCAATGAAAAACATTTTAGCACGTGGTTCCCCATTTTCTTTGCGCAATACATGAAAGCCTGCTGTAGCCGTATAGGCCATCGTTTTTCCATTGATCACTACGGTGTGTTTTGTTTTGCTTAATGGTGGATCTGCGGTCTCAAAACTCGTTTTCTTTTCTTGTGCAGAAAGATTGCCTGCAAAGGCTAGTAAACATGTTAATAGAAATAATTTCATAAGAGTTTGATCTAATTAAAAGAAAGATAAAAAATCAAAATAGAAATAAAACCTTTAGGGTTCTATAAGTAAAGACTCACAAATAAGCTAAGCAATATTTACAACTTTTGGTAAAAATTATACCGGACGCCTAATGCTCCTTTTAATTGAAATATACCCGGACGATCGGTAAGTTCCAGCATTAAACCAAACTCACCAAAAAGTGTGATGGGCGCATCTTCAAAAGTGTATTCCATGCCAAGAGGAATTTCTAAACCTAAATCCAAATCTGTTTTATCCTCTTTGAATATAGTGCCATTACCATTTGTTTCTGTATAACGATAATCGATATTGGCTATTTTCATCAAAGCACCAACACCCCAATACCATTCATATTTTCCACTTCCTTGCAGTTCCCACGGATTTTGAAACAAGTAACGACCTTGTAAAACCAAAGTACTGTTTACACGATGGTTGAAATAATTTTTGCCATCGAACTGTTTATAATGTTGAAATGATTTTCTGTAATATCGGCTATTTTGTTCGGGTGAAACTGTGCCGAAACCCAATTCGATTGCGCCTACAGAATTAGCTAAATATTTTTTATATGTAACTCCAGTTGGATCTCCTATGCGCAAACCTATTGATTGGTGTTGTGCTCGTAATGTATAAGATACTGTTATTGAAATAATCAATAAGAGAATATTTTTCATGCTGTTAGAAGGAAGTTTAGAAAACATATCGCAAACCTATGCCCCCTTGTAAAAAAGTTTGACCAGGGTCTCTTTGTACATCAACATAATATTCCATTTCCATAAAAGCTGAAATGGGCAATTGAAAGTAAGCATATTCAATACCTACTACTGTTTGAAATCCTTGAGAACTTCGGCTAAATGAAGTGCGGGCAAAATCATTTGTGTCAGGACTTTCCTCAAAGAAGAAGTCATAATCAATTGTTGTTGCTCTAAACTCCCAACCCATGCCAGTATAAACTTGAAGACCTTTAGAAACAATGGTTGCATCAAATTGATACAAGACTCTTCCTTCCAAAATAAAATCAGATTTAACACGATGCGAGGAATAATCTACACCATTTCTGTTTGGAACAATTTCTGTGCTCTTTTCTGTAAACTCTTTTCTAAAATATGTACTATATAAACCACTGGCTGGTCTTCCGATATCTGCTACGATTGCCCAATGTTTACGTGGATAAAATTTATAAGTTAAGGCAAATGGATCGCCCATTTTAAAGCCAAAGCCTTGATAAGGATATTTAGAATTTTCGAAGATGGGGCAAATCGTTTTTGCTTTTTTATGACCTACAAAGGCAGCTCTGTTATTATACCTGTTTTTGGTTAGGTTACTTTTAGTATGGAATGTTTTGTTAAAACCTTGCGCATGCAATGCCTGCTGACAAAGCAATAAAAAAACACAGATTATGAGAGAGATTGGAAGGCGCATTACAACAAATATACGCTTTTTGTTGTATATGCGGATTTTCAAGCCATCGTTTTAACTCAAATTTCAGGAGACAAACTCTTTGTATTGCATTTTGTGGAGTTGAGCGTAAAATCCATTTTGTTGTAATAAACTTTCATGGGTCCCCATCTCTTTAATCTCACCTTTATCTAAAACAACAATTTTATCTGCTTTTTGAATGGTTGATAAACGATGAGCAATAACGATTGCCGTCCTTCCTTTCATCATTTTATCAATAGCTTGCTGAATCATCTCCTCCGTTTCTGAATCAACGGATGATGTGGCTTCATCTAAAACAAGAATTTTTGGGTCATACACCATCGCTCTGATGAAAGAAATAAGTTGTCGCTGACCAACAGATAAGGTACTGCCGCGTTCCATTACATTGTAGTTGAGTTGACCTGGCAATTTCTCAATAAACTTCCTGGCACCTACCAATTCTGCGGCATGCCAAACCATTTCTTCAGTAACCTCCTCAGAACCGAGACTAACGTTCTTATATATGGTATCTGAAAATAAAAAAACGTCTTGTAAAACAACACCAATATTCTTGCGAAGATTACCTAATTCATATTCCTGTAAATCTCGGTTATCTATTGTAACGTTACCTTTGTTAATCTCATAAAAGCGATTAAGTAAATTGATAATTGATGATTTACCGGCTCCGGTTGCACCTACAAAAGCAACAGTTTGTCCTGCCTCAATTTTTAAATTGATATTTTTTAGAACATAATCATCATTGTTATAAGCGAACCAGACATCTTTGAAAGCTACAGTTCCTTGAATGTTAGCAGGTTGATAGTTTCCATTTTTTTGAACGTATTTTTGATCATCCAAAAGATTCAGAATTCTGGATGAAGAAACTATTCCCATCTGCAAGGTATTGTATCGATCTGCAATCATGCGTATCGGTCTGAAAAACATCTGGATGTACATGATAAAAGCAATCAGTTTACCAATGGTGATGCCTGTTGTTTCTACTTCGATTACGGCTTTTGCACCATACCAAACCAACAAACCAATACCGGCAGCTGCAATGATCTCTGCAACCGGAAAATAAATAGAATAATACAACACTGAGCGAAGGTTGGCATCCCGGTGTTCTTTGTTGATAGCCTTGAATTTTTCTGATTCGTGTTTCTCGCTGGCAAACATTTGCACGATGCTCATGCCTGTAATATGTTCTTGAACAAAAGTGTTGAGGTTGGCTACTGCGTTTCTTACATCGTTAAAGGCAACTTTTATTTTTTCTTTGAAAATATAGGTTGAGATCAACATCAGCGGAATGGTTGATAAACTCAATAATGATAAACGCCAATCGGTGTAAAACATAATAGCAAGGATGAAAATGATTTGTAACAAATCACTGATCATGGCAGCTAATCCTTCACTGAATACATCCGCTAGGGTTTCTACATCTGAAATGGTTCGGGTTACCAATCTGCCAATAGGTGTTTTATCATAAAAACGCAACCTGAGGTGAATCAGATGGTCGTAGAGTTTTGTGCGAATATCTCGGATCACTTGTTGCCCTAACCATCCGGAGAAATAAGTATGTGCATATTGTACGATGGATTGAATGAACAATAAGACAAAAAGCCAAACGATAATCCAAACCATTCCGTTATAATCGCCAGTTGCTACATCTTTATCTAATGTATACTGAATTAACATTGGCCTAATCGGAGATAATAAACCAATCGCGATGGTTAGGAAAACGACTAAATAAAATCGGCCTTTGTAGGGCTGGATAAATCGCATCAGTTTGCGAAGAACCGACCAATCGATAATATTACCACTACTAATTTGTTCTTTATCCATGATGGCGTTTAAGGCTTTATAAAAATTCTCTCGGGATAGGTAACACTAGTTAAAAATAGACCTTCTGGTGGGGCATTCATGCCGGCTTTCTTTCTGTCTTTGGCTAACACAATTTCTTTAAATTCTGATGTGGTTAATTTTCCATTGCCTACTTCCAAAAGTGTTCCTACAATAGCACGCACCATTCCTCTTAAAAAGCGGTTGGCCGAAATATGAAAAACGAGTAATTCGTCTTTTTGTTTCCATTGTGCCTCGATAATCGTACACCTGAAATGTTTAACATCTGTGTTTACTTTACTAAAGGAAGCGAAGTCATGCTCACCCATTAAACTTTCTGCGGCTTCGTTCATAGCCTCAACATCTAAGGTTTTAAAATAGTGCGCGACTAATCCAACAAGTAATGCATTTTTTTCATTTGCGATTCTGTATTCATAACTTCTTGATAAGGCATCGAAGCGGGCGTGTGCTTGTGGTAAAACATGAAAAATATTTTTAATACTGATATCAGCCGGCAATAATCCGTTTAGTTTTCTTTTAAATGTTTCGGCATCAATTTCAAAATCAAAGTCAGTATGGAAAAATTGTTGTGCGCAATGAACACCTGTATCTGTTCTTCCACTGCCAACTATTTCAAGTGCTTGTCTGGAAAGAATCGCTAATTTTTCCTCGACTACTTGTTGCACACCTATTGCATTGGGTTGACTTTGCCAACCTGCGTAGGCAGTGCCTTTATAAGCGATTTCAAAAAAATATCGAGGCATTAATTTATTCCTTCATAAACAATTGCCACACCTTGCCCAACACCAATACACATGGTGGCCACACCATACTTTACTTTTCTTCTTTTCATTTCGTGCAATAAGGTGGCAGTGATGCGCACTCCACTGCAACCTAAGGGATGCCCTATGGCAATCGAACCACCGTTTACATTTACAATTTCAGGATTGATGTTTAAATCTTGTATGCATGCCAGCGACTGCGCTGCGAATGCCTCATTCAACTCAACTAAACCAATATCTTGCATGTTTAAGCCAGCTCTTTGCAATGCTTTTTGTACAGCTGGAACCGGACCTACCCCCATGTATGCCGGGTCTACTCCAGCTACTCCGATAGAAACGATACGAGCTAATGGTTTTAAGTTGAAAGAATGAAGCGTTTTTTCATTGACAATCAAACTGCAAGCAGCGCCATCGTTAATCCCACTTGAATTGCCTGCTGTTACAGTCCCATTTTCTTTGAAAGATGGCGATAGTTGTGATAATTTTTCTAACGTTGTTTGACGTGGATGTTCATCTACATCAAATAAAATACTTTCTTGTTTCCCTCTTTTTATAGTTACGCCAACAATTTCATCTTTGAATTTTTGGCCTAGCTGTGCAAGTTGAAATTTTTGCTGACTAGCAAAAGCAAATGCATCTTGAGCTTCTCTCGTTATCTTCCATTTTTGCGCAACATTTTCTGCGGTCTCGCCCATTGAGTAAGGATGATACATTTTTGCTAATTGCTTATTGACAAAACGCCAGCCCAAGGTTGTATCGTAAACTTCTGTTTTTCTAGTAAAGGCTTCTTCAGATTTTGCCATCACAAATGGAGCTCTGCTCATGCTTTCTACACCTCCTGCTAAATAAGCCTGACCATCTCCACTTTGGATGGCTCTTGTAGCATCTGCAATGGCTTGCAAACCGGAAGCACACAACCTGTTGACAGTCACTCCGCCAATATGCACTGGAAGTCCGGCCAATAAAGTTGCCATGCGCGCTACATTGCGATTGTCTTCACCAGATTGATTGGCTGCGCCAAAGATTACGTCCTCTAAAATATTAACATCAAAATTTGGGTGGCGAGCTAACAATTCTCGTATAACATGTGCGGCTAAATCATCGGGTCTAACACCAGATAAAGTTCCAGCATACTTGCCTATGGGTGTTCTAATTGCATCTACTACAAAAGCACTTTGCATAAAAATCAATTTGTTCGCAAAGTAACGAAATCGACTGATTAAACTTTTCGTTTTAGTACAATTGGTGTATTTCTTAAATCTAAAATCGTGTTATACAATTCCTTCAGATAAAAATATTCAGTTGAATTAAAGACAGGTTTATTTATCAAAAATTTGAACGTTATAAGTATTTTGTTTCCTTGTGATTGACACTCGAAAATCATTTTGCCACCATTATTGGGCAACGTTTTGGCCTGGCGATTGGGATAAGACTCAAGGGTAAAATTCTCTGGAAATTCAAACGAAATAATTTCAGTTTGATCTATCAATGCTCCATAATCAACAGGAAATTCTCTTTCTTTTAATTTAAACGGATTCTCCCAACTTTCTGAAAGTAAAAACGGATTGAAATAAACTATGTCGCTCTCTTCATGTCCAAGATTTGATGTTGCCTCATACTGAATTGAGTAGCTCGGTTCAGTATTATCTAGGTTTTTTTCTTCAAAAGTATTAAGTGATAAATCAGCTACATCTTTGAATTTCTCTTTTTTATAATCTTCAAGATTTTGAAATTCTTTTCTCTTTTCTTTCTCAATAATAGCTAAATACCCTTCAAAATGATTGGTTGCGAAAGTGTTTAAAGAAGATTTATCATTTAATAGAAATCTGAAACTGTAGGTAGATTTATATTTCGCATTAGGCTTCAGTTCTTCCCAAAACGAATCATTTTTTTCTGTGATTACTCTTCCTTTACCATTCAAACACCTGAGAGGGATAATACCGAATGGCAGTTTTGATGTTGCATCCAAAAGATAAGTTTTACCACCAAAACTAACGCGTGCAATAACGTAATTAAAATCACTTAAAACTGGATACAATTCAGTTACAAATCCTCTGGAACGAGTAGCTAAAATGATAGGGTTGGCTTGTATGCCATTATCTCTTAAAGCTGCTATTAAAGCTAAATTAATATCAGCAACATTTCCAGTTTTCTTTTCAAAAGCTTTTTCAATCCCGTATTCTGCATTAAATCCGTAGGTGTCGTTCCAATTGAAATGAGAATAAATTTTCTCATATATCTCTTTTGCCAATTGTAAAGTATCTTTTGTTAAGTTGATCTTAAAACTCTCAAGATTTTTAAAAAAATTCCTGCTTCTTTTTAATTGAAGACCGAAATCCTTTGATGTTCTCAATTCATCATCTACATCTTTCCACGACTTGCTGATTTTATCTACTCCACCACTAAACTTATTGATTTGATAAAGTTCAAATCTTACTGAAGACAAAAAGTTTTCTTTTGAAGTCATGTAGAGTTCTTCCTTAAAGGCAGGAATATTTTCCATTCCCAGATGCATGTATAAACAACTAGCACCAGTCTTGCCACTATATCCCATATCAGCCAGTATCACACAATCTTCTATGATTTTAGATTCATTCACTGATAATTCTTTAGCGCCTCGCATTGAAACGTTGTAGAGATAGTTACCTGGTATTTTTGCAATAAAGGAACTTTTTATTTTTGGTAAATGGCTTTGAAAATACCAAGTTTTCAAATTTAAGATGAAGGGAGTTTGTAGTTTATACTGGTATTCAATTATTGATCCTGGCTTAACACCAGGTATTGAAAATTTATATTCTTCTGAAAATTTCAGCGGGTCTTCTATGTAAATATTTTTCCTTTCTAAAGTTTGTTTGTTAATACTTCCTGCTGATAGGTTATAGGATGCAGCCTTAATCTGCTTTATTCTTTCCTTTGCCTTTTCGCTCTTATATATCGGAATTAAAACATCTGCTTCTTTAAGCCCTTCCGGTTTTAATACTTTGATGATAACATGATAATCAATAATTAATTCAAACGTTTCTTCTGTATCAAAATACATATCTGCAAATTCATACAAGACAATTGCATTGGTTTCGTCATCTATCAATTTAGAATTGACAGAAAAACTATTTGTATTTATATTTCCAAAAGCAATACCATTGTTCTGTGAATAGGAAGGAATACTTGCCATAAATGCAAAGCACAACGCGTGAAATACTTTGTTCATAGAATGATTATGCGATGCAAGTTATTAAACTTTCAATTAGATTTACAACAAAAACTATGTGGCAAAGAATTCAAACTTTATTCCTTGTAATGATTATTGCTTCTATGTTAGGCTTGTTAATTTTACCCATTTGGGTAAACGCACCTGATACCCCTAATGAACACCAACTCTACGCTTTACACTACACTGAAAAATCACCAGAAGGAAATAAGTCTTACTATTTGCCTTACTGTTTAACAGCTATTTTAGCAGTTGCCGCAGCAACCGTATCATTCATTAGCATTCGAAGTTATCATGATCGACAAAAACAAATGCGATTAGGTTTGCTTAATTCATTACTTATGCTGGGTGTAATGATCTGCATCGTATTTTTTGTAACTGATCTAACGGAAACACATCCTGATGCACAATATGGTTTTGGTTTTTGGTTAGTGGCCATTGGAGTGGCTTGTAATTTTCTAGCCAACCGATTTATAAGACGAGATGAGCAACTTGTAAAAGACGCAGACCGTATACGATAATTAATTAAACTTCACTAAAAACAAACTAACATGAGAAAGCTTCTAACACTACTAGTTTTATTGATTTCTGGTGCTGCAATTGCACAAGAATACAAAGTAATTACAACTGTTGAATCAATCGTTCCTCTTGGCATTGGCCGTTCGCGAATGCTTGATGCTACAGAAAAATCCAACTACAAAGCATTGACAACTTCCAGGGTGGATGGTAAAAAAAGTGACCAAGGCGATGTGAAGAGAGATGATGTTAAAATCGAAAACTTTGAAGAAACAAAATTGCTGAACTTCTACAGCGCAGTTGGTATCAATTTTCAAAATATTGCCTCTAACGATGCTGTGGTATCCAGCAAATTAACTGAAATGGCAAAAGAAGGCTGGGAACTTGTATTTGTTACCAGTGGTGTAGAAAGTGATGCAGGTAAACAAGATGGCGAAGGTATTTTTATTACGCGTTACGTTTTTAAAAGAAAATAGATTTTGTATTTTGGGTGGGTATCTTTACCCATCCAAAATTTCTCGAAGTGCATGCATACATTAAGTCTAATATTCTTACTCATTCTTTCTTTTTCAGTTTCTGCGCAAAGTTCGTTACAGCGTGATTTAGTTGAGTCTATCAAACTATTAGAAAAGCATCATATTAACGGTTATCAGCCCATCAAAAATTCAAATGCTTTCTTTTTAAGGGTAATCAACAACCTAGATCCAGACCACCTGTTGTTTAAAAAAAATGATGTTGATTATCTTTTGAATAACTATTCTGATATCCATCTCACAATAACCACTAAAGCCAACGATTTACAAAAAGATATTGCAACGATTCTGGATAAAAACCTGATCGTATACAATAAACAAATGGAGCAAATCTATCCTTGGTTAAATTCCATAAAAAAACTGCAAGACTTAGAAGCTTATGACGCTTTTAACGATACCATCTTTTCTAAAAATGAATTTGAACATTTGGAAAGGTTGCGTCACTTTCATTCTTTTTTATTGTTAGAAGAATTTAATCAATTGAATTATACAAATGAGACGAAAGAGACATCAGATTACATCCCTTTTATTACTAGTTATTTGACTAAACTGAAAAAAATTATTCTAGACGAACAACAATTTCTGACTCAACATCAAGCTAATTTAATCCAACAAGCCATTAAGAAGGCATTTATATCTTTTCAAGATCCTCATTCATCTTGGTTAGACTTTAATGAGTTTAAACAACTAAAAAATGCTTTGTCTCTTGAAGAAAAAACCTTTGGTATTACCTGTAAAGAAAATAACGTTGGAAAACTTGTCATCGATTATATTAACCCTGCAAGTAAGGTCGCAATCGAAAAATTATGTAAGGAAGGTGATGAGATCGTTTTGTTACAAGCCAACAAAAGCAAAATTCATGCACCCAGTTTATTAGATTGGTATAATGTGAACTTAAATGAAGAAATAACATCTATTCAACTTACTATTTCTAACCTTAAGGGTACAACAACATCTTTTTCTCTTCAACGTGAAAGTATTGAAAACGAAGATAACATTGTAAGAGGATTTTTTCTACAGGGCCATGAATCAGTTGGTTATATTTCAATACCTTCTTTTTTTACAGAGTGGGAGAGTGATGCTCATAACAAAACTATGAGCAATGCTCTAGCTAAAGAAGTGGTCAAACTTAAACAAGGGGGAATTAAAGGACTGATTTTAGATTTTCGCAACAATGGTGGTGGATCTCTCAAAGAAGCTATGGAGTTGATCAGTTTATTCATAGATATCGGCCCAATGTTTCAATATCAGTTTAAGAATAAAGAAGGAATGATTGCTGTTAAAACGGCAAAAGATTTTGTGCGTGGCAAACTGGTAGATTTCCCAATCATTGTGATGATTAATAGTAAATCAGCCTCAGCATCAGAGTTATTTGCTGCTGCTCTGCAATCCCTTGGTAATGCATTAGTAGTAGGAAGTTATTCATTCGGGAAAGGAACATTTCAAAATGTCATTCCTTTATATGACACACCGCAAAATCATGATTATTTAACCATTACCAATGGTATCATCTATACAATAGATGGAAAAACTTATCAAGGTAAAGGAGTAATTCCTGATATTATTTTGCCAGAGATCAGAATAAATGTTGCAAAAAAAGAATCTGATTATAAGGAATTCATCCAACCCAACTTGCTTAAACCAATAGCACAAAAACAACCACACTTCGATGCTAACTTTATAAATTCCATAAACACAAAAGGCATCACTCAAAGAGTTGACACTATAAACGAATTGATAAAAAAAGTTTTGTTAGAAACCGATGATAACATCAATTGGCTTAACTCAATAGAGAAAGAGATTGATAAACTATTAGTTGAGAATAGTATTTTTCCATTAAAAGTATTACCCAATCAATCAGATTTAGAAATTATGCAATCGGATAGCGATTTACATGCTTTAATTTCGGACCAAACAATTAATCTTGCCAAAGATCCTTACTTACAACAAACTTACAGTATCATCAACCAGCTAATAAAAGTATGGAAGCAAAACTAAAATACCTCTTATTTCTTTTCTGGCTTGCAAGTTTTCAAGCAATAGGCCAAAACCCAGGTGAATACCTACAACAAATTTCATCGGAATATACAAAAGTGAATCATGAAATGATGAGTTACATTAGCGCAGTTTCACACGGGAAAAGTGCAAGAAAAATTGATAAACGAAGAACAGAATTAGTCAAGCAAATCATTTTAGCGGAAAGCAACATTAGGAAAATGAAAGGATTTAATGGCAAAACAGTTTTAAGAGATTCAGTTGTTGCATATTTTGATTTAAGTGAGAAAGTGTTGAACAAAAGATATAGTCAAATCATGGATTTAGAAGCAATGGCCGAAGATTCTTATGATAATATGGAATTGTATCTCGCAGCCAAAGAAAAGGCAGAAGTGATAATGGAAAATGCAGGAGATAGAATAGATTCCATTGTAAGCATTTTTGCTAAAGAAAATAATATCAAACTTGTTGAAGGTAGTTCTAATCTATCTAAGAAATTAGCGAAAGCATCCAAGGTAAATGAGTACTACAACAAAATTTACTTGTTGTATTTTAAATGTTATAAGGATGATGCTTATCTTTTTAATGCTATCGAAAAAGGTAGCACCATAGAACAATTGCAATTCAGCGAGCAAATGAAGTTAAATGCAAAAGAAAACTTAGAAAAATTAAAGTTGACCCAACCTTTTGCAGGAGATGAAACCTTAAAAACAGCTTGTCGCAATGCACTTGAATTTTTTACATTTGAAGGGAACAATGTTAAAATATTTACTGATTTCACAATTGAGAAAGAAAAATTTGAAAAAATAAAACAGACTTTTGAAAAGAAAAGTGAGGCCAATCGAACAAAAAAAGATTTTGACGAATACAATTCAGCAGTAGCAAACTATAACAAAGCCTTAGGAGAATACAACAAGCAACTACAAGTTTTGAATAAAAAAAGAAACGACACTTTTAATAATTGGGAAAAAATGTCGTCTGCTTTTCTAAATAAACATGTGCCCAGGTATTAGATAACTGTCAACCTGTCATTTTTAATCATTGGAATAATAATTGAATCCTGTTTCGGCAGGATTTTTTATTTAAAAAATATAGCACTATGGCAGAAGTAGCAGAAAAAGGAAGTATTTCCATCCACACTGAGAACATTTTTCCGATTATTAAAAAGTTCTTATACAGCGACCACGAAATCTTTTTACGTGAACTTGTTTCTAACGCAGTAGATGCAACCCAAAAATTAAAAAAATTAGCGTCACTTGGCGACTTCAATGGTGAGCTCGGCAACGTTACAATCGAAGTGAAGTTCGATAAAGATAAAAAAACCATTACGGTGAGCGACCGCGGTTTAGGCATGACTGCAGAAGAAATAAAAAAATACATTAATCAAATTGCTTTCTCAGGCGCTGCAGAATTTGTTGAAAAATTTAAAGATAAAACTGATGCCAAAGATATCATAGGTAAATTCGGATTAGGTTTTTATTCTGCCTTTATGGTGGCTGATAAAGTTGAGGTTGTTTCCAAATCCTATCAAGCCAATACACAAGCAGCTCGTTGGATTTGCGATGGCTCCACCGAGTTTGAATTAACAAGTGCAGATAAAACAGAACGAGGCACTGATGTTATTTTATATGTTAATGATGATTCTTCAGAATTTTTAGATGAATTCAGGCTGAAAGGAATTCTTGAAAAGTATTGCAAATTTTTACCAGTAGAAATAAAATTCGGCACCAAGCAAGAAAGCGTTGAAGATGGTGTAGATAAAGATGGAAAAGCACAATATAAAACCATTACAGTCGATCGCATCATTAACAATCCAAATCCTTTGTGGGCTAAGTCACCTGCAGATTTAAAAGATGAAGATTATTTAAAATTCTATAAAGAGTTATATCCTTTTAGCGAAGATCCTTTATTCTGGATTCACCTCAATGTAGATTATCCTTTTAACCTGACCGGGATTTTGTATTTCCCTAAAGTGAAAAACGATTTTGAGTTACAGAAAAATAAAATTCAACTTTATTCACGTCAAGTTTTTATTACAGACGAAGTAAAAGATGTTGTGCCGGATTTTCTGATGTTGTTACATGGTGTTATCGATTCACCTGACATTCCACTCAATGTATCGCGCAGTTATTTACAAAGCGATAGCAATGTGAAAAAGATAAGCCAGCACATCACTAAAAAAGTTGCAGATAAACTACAAGAATTATATAAAAAAGACAGAAGCGATTTCGAAAAGAAATGGGACGACATCAACATCTTTGTAAAGTATGGCATCATCTCTGACGAAAAATTTTATGACCGTGCTAAAGACTTTACCCTACTTAAGAATACAGAACTTAAGTATTTTACTTTTAATGAATACAAGGAGAAAGTAAAAGATTTACAAACTGATAAAGACGGAAACACAGTTTATCTCTATACAACCGATGCAGGCAAACAAGATAGCTTTATTCAATCTGCAAAAAATAAAAGCTACGATATATTATTGTTCGATGGAGTACTCGATAATCACTTCATCAACACCTTAGAACAGAAATTAGAGAAAACACAAGTAAAACGAGTTGATAGTGATATAGTAGAAAAGTTAATTGATAAAGACACAAAACTCGAACACTTGCTTTCTAATGACGAACAAGAAAAAATAAAAAGCATTTTCGAAAAAGCCATCAACAACTCTAACATGCAATTAACGGTTGAATCATTAGCTACAGACGAAATACCAATAGTTATAACATTAAGTGAGTTCATGCGAAGGATGAGAGACATGGCCAAAATGGGTGGTGGCTATGGCTTTATGGGAAATATGCCCGATACTTACCAGGTAGCGATTAATGGTAATCATAATCTTATTTCTAAAATATTAAAAGAGGAAAAAGAAGAAAAACAACTTGAGCTAGCCAAGCAAGTGTATGATCTAGCTTTGTTATCACAAAATTTATTAACAGGTCCGAGTCTAACACAGTTTTTAAAACGAAGTGTAAACTTGGTTCAATAAACATCCAATCAAAATTCTTTGTAAAGCTATATTAAGGTGCAAAAGAATTTATGAGTAAATTAATTAGAGTTAAAACTTCAAACAGTCTGCTTTTTTGCAGACTGTTTTTTTACACGATATCGAAATTTAAAAATCAGATAAAAGTTACTGAAGTAAAAAACTTACATCTCCTTCCATTAAAGATTGAGTTGACTGGCCATGTCGAAACCATTTAGCCTCACCCTTTCCTTTTAATAGAAGTTTATTAGTTTCTCTTTCCAACAACATGCCTTCGGGCAAACCCAATACAGCAACTTGTGGATTGAAAGTGATAAACTCATTCAATCTTTCTATTCGTGTTTCTCCGCCTTGTCCGGGTAAACTTAACTCGTGGTAATGTGGATTGATTTGAAAAGGAATAAAATTTAATGCCTGAAAAGATGGTGGCTGCACAATAGGCATATCGTTGGTTGTTCTGATGGTTGGACAAGCAAGATTAGCACCGGCACTCCAACCGATGTAAGGTGTTTGCTGAGCTACCTTTTCTTGAATAAGCGTCATTAAGCCTGATTCATGTAAGCGATGCAGCAAAGCAAAAGTATTTCCACCACCAATAACAATGCATTCAGCTTGTTTGATCAATTCTTCAGATTGTTTAGTGGAATGAATAGATTGTAAATTAAAACCAATTGAAGCAAAAGCATCTTGCGTAATTTTGGCGTATTCATCCATACTAAAAGTAACGGCAGCAAAAGGAATAAACACAACGGATTTAACTGCTTTGGTTTCCAAAAATTGCTTTACATATGGTTTTGACCAGCTGAAGTAGGGTGTTCTCGGCATAGTTGAATTACTGAGCAGTAGTAATTGCATAAAATATGATTTTAACCTTCCAAAAATGCCAAAATGGGCTTTTCAAACCTATTTGTACACAAAAATTTAATCTCAGGGCTGATTGAATTTCAACTGAATGCTTTACCTTTGACTTATAAAAAATAGGATTATGTTTCAGCAATACACAGGTGATGGAGTTAGCATTTTTATAGCAATCGTAGCTGTTTTAATCGGATTTGCAACTGCCGTTGGTTATGTCGACTTCCAAAAAACAAAGAAACAAGCTAAGAAAGACTAATACGAATTCTTTTTACATCATTCCCGTGCCACTCATTGCTAATGAAGTGGCCGTTTTTTTATCATCCCTCCTTTAATATCTGTAACGCTGCTTTCCACGACAAAAGCTTCATCATCAATTTTAGCAATTTCCGTTTTTAGTTTTTGTAATTCTAAGCGAGTTATCACCGAGTAAATTACATCTGTTTCTTTCTTATGCCCTTGTTTGCCATACCCGCTTTCTCCCTTTAAGATGGTTACGCCTCGTCCCATTTTTTCAATAATGGCATTTTTGATTTCAGCACTCTTTGCAGAAACAATCATCACACCTGTGTATTCTTCAATACCGTGTACAACGAAATCAACTGTTTTAGATGCTACCAAATAAGTAAGAATAGCATAAAGAGCTGTTTCTATATTGATGAGATAAGCAGCAACAGAAAAGATGATTATATTAAGAATTAAAATAAAATCGCCAACCGTAATAGCAGTTTTCTTACTCGAATAAATAGCCAACACTTCAGTGCCATCTATTACACTTCCTCCGCGAATAGACAAACCAATACCTAAGCCCAAAAAGAAACCACCAAAAAATGCAATCAATAATTTATCATCTGTAACAACAGGATAATTAATTAACTCCACACAAACAGCTAATAAAGCTATGGCAACTAATGTTTTAAAGGCAAAGTTGCGCGAAACTTGTGTGTAGGCAATAATAATAAATGGTATGTTGATCAAAAAAATTAAAAGGGAAAGATTGATGCCAGATAAAACTTCTATCAAAAGGGAAATACCAACTACACCACCATCTAAAAAATTATTGGGCAATAAAAAACCTTTTAATCCTAAACCCGCTGAAAGAACACCGAAAACAATAAACACAACATCTTTTATGGCGCGTGCCCATTCAATGCGTTTATTTCTAAGAGCTTTTAACTCTTGTAATCTTTGTAAACTTCCCATGTTGGAAGATACAAAACATGGGTTAAACCTAAAACATTAATCTTGCAGTACTAATACATTTTTATACTTGGATGGTTGTTGCACTACTTTCGTGATGCCTAAACTCACTGAAGTTAATGCATTTGCATCTTTGATCACTTTTAAACCAGTTTGCTTTTCCAATCTTTCTTTTACTCCCAATAACAAAGAAGAACCACCTGTAAGATAAATACCGCTCTGATATATGTCGGCTGCTAATTCCGGTGGACAATTTTGTAATGTCTTAAATATAGCTGATTCAATTTCTAAAAAAATTGGATGAAGAATACTTACCATTTCTTCATAGCTTATTGAAATGGCTTTTGGAATGCCATCTTCTAACGATTTACCTTTTATGTTTGCTGCAACGGGTTTTAGTTTGATGTCCACATCTACACCACCTATTTTTTTCTTAACTTCTTCTGCCGTTTTTAGACCGATAAGCAATTGATAATTTTTTCTTATATAATCTTGGATAGCCATATCGAAGGCATCACCTGCAGTACGGATTGATTCAAAAGCTGCAACACCCGAAAGTGATATCACCACAATTTCAGTTATACCTCCACCTATGTCAACAATCATTTTTCCTTCGGGCTCCTCTATGTTTAGGTTTAAGCCTAAAGCAGCTGCTAAAGGCTCGAACAATAAACCTGTGTTTCGTGCACGAAATTGTTCTAACGAATTTCTAAAGGCTTCGCGCTCAACTTGGGTTGTATGGTAAGGAACACCTGAAATAATTTGATTGAAACCGCTTTTAAAAAATGAATGTCCGAAAACTTCTTCTACTAAAGTTTTAATCATTTTATCTGCTGCTCTGTAATCAGCTATTACACCTCCACGTAAAGGTTTAATCGAATGCAAAGATCCATGTTCTTTACCCCAACAGGCATACGCACTTTCACCCACAGCTTTAACATGTTGGCTATCATCCAACACTATATAGGAAGGTTGATTTACTTTTATACCTGATTTATCAGTGACAAGGGTATTGTTATTTCCTAAATCAATAGCAAAACTTTTATCGCGTAGAATCATGGTAGTTTTGGATTAATGAATTAAAAGTAGAGGATTAGGGGATGAAGAAAAAATATTATGTGATAAATACATATCAGTACATTTATAAGTCAACCGTTATTAACAATTCGTAATTAGAATTTCAATATTTGTTTTGATTAATATACCAAAGTGATTGATATTAACTAGATCTATTTTTATAAATCAAATTCAAAATAAATATTAGTGTAACACTTTATGTTTAATTGTAAAAAAAGCCTGACAATTTTCTGTCAGGCTTTATTATTTTTTATTATGGATATCTAAAAATAATCAATCATTGCTTCACTTTATTTACACCCGGATCGCGTTGTAAAAACTCGTCATACAATTGTGTTTGTCTGCTCACCATCGGTATTTGCCAACCATCAATGAACACTTGCTTAATGTTTGTCTTTGTTTCGAAAGGATCTCCATCGCAAATAAACAAAGTGGCTGATTTGCCAACTTCTATTGAACCTAATTTATCAGCCAGACCGAAAATTTCTGCAGGAACAATGGTTACTGCTTTCAATGCTTCTTCTTGTCCCATGCCATAAGCAGCAGCATAAGCAGCATGGTAAGGAAGATTTCTCACATTTTCAGCTTGGCCAGTTTGTAAGGCAACTATTACTCCTGCTTTACGCAATAAGCCTGGGTTGGCATAGGCTCTATCATAGCGATCGTATTCGCGAGAAGGAACAGCTTGCACAGGTCCTGCAATAACAGGCACGCCTGCTTTGGCAATTTCATCGGCTACGCGCCAGCCTTCTAACACTCCTGTTAATACAACTCTCTTAATTTTCTTTTCTTTTATCCATTTCAATGCAGCTGTTATATCTTTCGATGCATTGGCTTCAATCAACAAAGTTTGTTTACCTCTTAACACAGGCAATAAGGCTTGCAACTCAGGATAGTAACCAACTCCTTTTCCATTGGTGGCTGAATCAAGTTTGTGGTATTGTGTGGCTTTTTCCCAAACATCGTTTAGTTTTTCCATGGCTTTATCGGTAGCCTTTTTAATCTCATCATCTGTTCTTCTATCCCAAAAACCTCTACGACCTGTATTTGGAAAGTTAAGCACCACTCCTTCAAATCCGGCATACATTTGATCCGGTGTATAACCATGTAGGTTAATTAATGCTGCAGTTCCCGGAAACATACTTCCCTCAGGACTTGCAATAACTGTGGTGACACCACTTACTCTTGTTACTGGTATTAATGCAGAGTTGGGATTAACAGCAGTTAAGGCTTTCATCTGCGGCACAATATCACCCACTTCATTAAAGTCGGTTGTGCGCGGATCCGAACTTACTTCTACCAAACCTAAACGAGTTCCGCTGTCAATCATACCCGGATATATAAACTGTCCTTTGCAGTCAATTACTTCTGCTCCTGAAGGAATGGTAATATTTGTTCCTACAGCTTCAATCTTTCCGTTTCGGATAATGACTGTTCCATTAGTGAGAATGCCTTTTGTAACTGTATAAACAGTTGCATTGGTTAAGGCAAACGTTCCATACTTACCTTTCGGACTTTGCGCAAAAGTATAGCTAAGCGTTAAAAGCAAGGCTATTGCTATGGCTATTGTATTCAATGATTTTTTCATGTTCGAGATTAATTAAAGCCAAACAATTTTACCATGGTTTGTTCTGCGCCTTCCAAACAGTTTTCGTGGTTGTGATAATATTTATGGAAGGTGGCGTTATCATTGTTTCCTTTCGGATCTACATAGATACGTTGGTCGTCAGCATCTTTCTCTCTATCGAATCTAACCACACCATCAACAATGGTAAGCATGGGAATGGTGTAAGAGGATAAAGGATGTCCTTTGAAAATAGCGATGTCGGCCTCTTTGCCTACTTCAATAGAACCTACGCGGTTTTCAATACCTAGTTGTTTGGCAGGATTGATGGTGATCATCGCCAATGCTTCATCGTCTGTTAGTCCACCATACTTTTGTGTTTTGGCTGCTTCGTGATAGAGATGGCGAATTAGCTCTTCACTATCAGAGTTGATAGAAGTTACTACACCATTCTTATGCAATATCGCTGCGTTATATGCAGTTGAATAATAAACTTCAAACTTATATGCCCACCAATCTGCAAACACAGATGCCATTGCTCCAAATTGCGCCAACTCCGGTGCTACTTTAAATCCTTCGTTTACGTGTTGGAAAACTAATTTCTTCACACCAAAATCTTTGCAAACATTTAACAACATATAAATTTCATCGGCACGATACGAGTGACAATGAATGATGATATTGCCGCGTAAAATATCAGCCATCGTTTCTAATCGATAATCATACACCGGAGGTGCGCCTCTAAAACCTTTTACTTTAGTTGCAGCTTTGTACTCGTCCCACTTCTCCATGTATTCTTTTCCTTCGGCAAAACTTTGGCGGATAACATGCTCTACACCCATGCGTGTTCGGGGCACTATGCCATTACCACTACCATGCACACGGGTAGGATTTTCACCCAATGCAAATTTGATAGTGCGGGGTGCACCCTCCATGCGCAAGGCGTCAGCATCTACTGTTCCATAACGATGTTTAATAGTTTCACACTGGCCACCAATAGCATTAGCAGAACCATGCATTGCGTGTGAAGTAGTGCAACCACCAGCCAACGCACGATAAATAGAAACATCTAACGGATCGAGCGCATCACCTACAAAAACTTGTCCGGTGTTAGGTTGTGTAGCTTCGTTTACTACTGATAAAGCAATGTGCGAGTGCGCATCAATTATACCTGGCATAACATGCATACCACTAGCATCGATTACTTTATACCCAGCAGGAGCAACAAAGTTTTTTCCTATTTGAGTAATCTTTCCATCTTTTACTAACACATCTGTATTTTCTAATGTGCCTTTTGTTACCGTTAACACAGTGCCGTTTTTAATCAGCACATTGCCGGTAAGCGATTGCGCTTGTGCTCCTAACCAGGTGCAACAAAGCAGCAGAAAAAATATTTTTAATTTCATGTTGATTATTTTTTTATCAAGGTTCTTTATTGCCTTTTACAGGGAAACTTCCAAAGCGACCGGCTGTCATGGTTCCTTCAAAACTAGTTGCATCCAGAGCAACATTAAATTCTACTTTTAAAGAATTGCCACCAAAATCTGCAGTGTAAAAGAAAGATAACTTGTTACCATCGAGCACGATGTCTTGCAATTCATAATCGCGGTTTGCCATGCTAGAGGTAAGTGTTCCTGTCATTTTTCCGCCATCATTTTTAATGCTGATGATACCCGTGTTTGCTCCTTGAGGTGTTTCGGCAGTATAAGACCAACGACCTGAAGCATCAGCTTTTTTACCGGTGTTTTCAGCTTTCTTTTCTTCTTTTACTTCTTGTTTATAAAGAACGCCATCAACAAAAACGTAACGTACTTTTGCTTTCTCATTGAAGTAAGATTTATCGCTGATAACAATGTTGGCCATTTTACCTACTTCTAAAGTTCCAACTCGGTCGCTTATGCCTAGCAATTGTGCCGGTGTAGTGGTTAAAGCTGCCAATGCCTGGTCTTCTGTTAGGCCTGCTGCAATTACGTTTAGTAACGTTGCAGGTATATCTTTTGCTTTTGCATTATTGGTTGAAAATGCAAACGCAATTCCGGCTTTCTGAAAAGCACTAGCCTGTCCAAAATATTTATTAGTAAATTCTTCTTTGCGTTTGTCTAAAGCTTCTTTTTCAAATTCAGTTGCAGTTTTAGGTTTATCCGATTTGCTTTCCTTCTTGTCATCTTTTTTATCTTCTTTCTTTTCTTCTTTTTTCTTTTCCGGCAAATCTAAACTCAGAAATACTTTTGCATTAGCTGCTTTAATTTTATTGATCACATCCCAACCTTCTTTTACATCGACTAAGGTTACATTAAAACCTAAATCTTTTTGCAAATTGATTACACGCTGTACATCCAATACTTTTTCTGCTTTAAAGGCAACGGCTTGTTTTTTATCAATCACAGGGTAGAAAGCTTGTAATACACGATCTGGTTGTGGTCTTTCTAATCCATTTCTATTCGAAGCATAGACGGCTTCGTAATTTTTTGTGATGCTAGCTTGCAGGTATAATTCTCTGAATTTAGCCATCACACCAATAATGGTATTTGGATACATCCTTTCGGCAGGCGTTAGTTCGCTGTATAGAGCAGCGTTACTTTGCAACACCATGTTATCGGTACCAGAACCACCTAATAAGATTAGTGCGGATTGTCCGGGCAACATACCACCATATGGCGCAACATGTGCTATTGTAAATCCTGCATTGCGCCACTCTTCAATAGCTTTATCCGCAGGGTTGATAAAGGCTCGCACATCGTTTTGTGGCGTGATGCCTGCTTTATCCGGTGGTGGATTGCCTGGATCTTTTTGTCTTTCTCGGCCTTCCTCTTTCGGTTTGGTAACACCTGTTCTGGAAAAACCATCGATAAAGCCAGCATAGGCTTGCATGCTGTCGGCTTTGATAACCCAAGCATCCGCTGGTATGGTAATATTTTTTCCAACGGCTTTAATAACTCCGTCTTTAATCAGGATGGTTCCCATTTCGATTTTCTTTCCGGGAGCCTGGTTGATGTTTACATTGGTAATGGCGTAGGTTTTGGTTACAGGAGTAAGCACAACTTCATCTTGCGCTTGCAAGTTAGTTGCCCAACACCAGCACACTAGCAACATCAGTTGCCATAATCTGTACTGTTTTCTCATGGATCTATAGTTTGGGTAAAAATTCAAAGAGTCAATATAGAATAGCTTCAGTAATTCTCTAAAAACTGGTACAGGAACGGCACGAAATAGCCTTGAAAGGATTGAATTTTTCCGAAACCAATAAAACTTCTGTAAAAGCGCTAATGAATCGTTGCTTCTGAATTGTAGTAGGTCTCGAAAATGCTAATTTGCATCTGTAAAACGAGGATGTGGGTTAATTTGAATTTTCAAGAAATTCAACCTCCATCTTAACTTTACTATCAACTAAAATTTTAATCCTTTGAAAAACTTTTCTTTTACAAAACATTTTTTACCGCATGCTTTAGCTTGTTTGGTTTTTATTGTTGTTACTGTTGTCTTCTTTAGCCCGATATTTTTTGATGGGAAAACAATTAAGCAACACGATATTCAACAATTTCAGGGAAGTGCAAAGGAGATAATCGATTACAGAAAACAAACAGGTGAAGAAGCCTTGTGGACGAATAGCATGTTTAGCGGTATGCCTGCTTACCTTATTTCTACCCAATGGTCGGCTCAACCTATCACATATATCAAGAAAATTCTTACTGCTGGTTTTCCTTCTCCGGTGGCCAATATTTTGGCTGCCTTTGTTTCGTTTTACATTTTGCTTTTGGCATTTGGGGTTCGACCCTTTTTGGCGATTGGTGGAGCTATTGCCTTCGGACTTTCAACTTACATGGTAATTGGTTTAACGGCCGGACACAACGCGCGCATTGGAGCCATTGCTTTTATGCCTTTGGTAGTTGCAGGTGTGCGATTGGTCTTTCAAAATAGATTATGGTTGGGGTTAGGTGTAACAAGTGCCGGATTGGCTTTGCACTTGCGTGAAAATCATTTGCAAATCACTTATTACTTACTTATCATTCTACTTATCTATGCTATAGTAGAAGCATGGCAAGCTTTACGTGAAAAAGCCATCAAAAAGTTTTTTGTTAACGGATTGCTTTTAGTGGGTGCTGCACTTTTAGCAGTCGGCACTTTTTTTGGTCCACTGTGGTCGGTGCAGGAATATTCGAAATATTCTATCAGAGGTAAGTCTGAGTTAACAGCTCAAATAAAAAAAGATGCCAGCAATTCGCAGGCCCTCAGCAGAGAATATGCCTTTCAATATTCTAATGGCATCTTCGAACCCATGACCTTGCTTATTCCCAATATTTACGGAGGAAGCAGCATGCAGTATCTTTTTCAGAATGAAAAAAGTGAAACATATAAAGCATTGATTCAGTCGGGTAATCAGGAACAAGCTAACCAACTCGCAGCCTATACTGGTGCGTATTGGGGAAGTCAACCATTAACCATGCCCTATTATGCCGGAGCCATCATTTGTTTTCTTTTTGCTCTCGGATTGGTTGTTGCTGATAAAAAGTTAGTCGTTTGGCTTTCAGGTGTAGCACTAATAGGAATCATGTTGAGTTGGGGAAGCAATTTTGAAAGCTTCAATTATTTCTTGTTCGATTACTTACCTGGCTATAACAAATTCAGATCGGTAACTTTTGCGATGCTATTTCCAATTTTTAGTTTTTGTTTACTTGGTAGTTTAGCACTTGAACATATAGCTAAAGGTGATTTTCAATCTCTCAAGAAAAAATTAATTTGGCCTGCCAGCATTGTGTTAGGTGTGTGTTTGTTGTTTGCGTTAACCGGAGGGATGGGCTCGTTTTTAAGAGAAGGTGAATCGCAATTGCCTGCCTGGTTAATCCGCGCTATGCAGGCAGACCGTAAAGATTTATTACAAGGTGATGCGTGGCGTTCTTTCTGGTTTATTCTTGTTACTGGTGGAATATTAGCAGCCATGCTTAAAAAATGGATTAGTCCTGTTATTGCTTATGTTGCTATTCCCTTGTTGATTGTGATTGATTTAAGCGGAGTAAACAAGCGTTATTTTACAGTCGATAATTATCAGCGCAAACGTGATAATACTTTTTTTGCACCAACTGCAGCTGATGAGATTATTTTAAAAGATAAAAATTATTATCGCGTTTACAATTTGCAAGATGCAATGAGTGAAGCACGCACATCCTACTTTCATCATTCTGTTGGAGGTTACCACGGTGCAAAAATCAGAAGGTATCAGGATTTTGTTGATTCATGTTTATATAAACAAACCAATGATTTGATCACAAATTTTCAAAGTGGCAACACATCATTCCAAAATTATGGCGCTATTAACATGTTAAATGCAAAATACTTGGTTTACGGACCTGGCGCTGAGAATATCTTAGTCAATAATTCCGCCTACGGTCCCGCATGGTTTGTAAGAGATATAAAGAAAGTAAAATCTGCTGATGAAGAATTAGGTTCTATTAACACAACTGATTTATCTTCTACGGCTATTATAGATGAAACAAAGTTTTTTGTAAATAATTTTCAATATGATAGTTTGGCAACGGTTCGGCTACAAGATTATTCACCTAAAAAATTAGTATATGAAGTAGAGACAAATCAGAATGGTTTACTCATCTTTTCAGAAATTTATTATCCGGAAGGATGGAAAGCTTTTATTGATGATAAAGAAGTAAATATCATTCGCGCTAATTACATTTTACGCGCCTTGGAAGTGACGGTAGGTAAACATAAAATAGAATTTAGGTTCGAGCCTAAGTCTTACCAAATTGGAAACTCAGTTACGGCTGCATCATCGTGGCTCGTTCTGTTATTTCTCATTGGTTGTGTGGTAGTAGAAATTAAAAAGAAGAATGTCGATTAAGTTCGAAACTAAGAAAACCACTCAAAAAGTATTTTGGGTTGGGTTCGTTTCCTTCGCTTTTATTTTTGGAGGATTATATACTTGCATTCGTTTATTTTTTGATAATGATTTCTCTTTTCAGGAAAGTCAATATTTCACATACTCCATTTACCTAGTTATTTACCCTTTATTTTTCGCTCTCATACTTCAAAGAAATGCAAAAGCGAGTTTACTCACGATAACTGAGTTTCAAAAAATTGACAACTTTAAAAAAAAACTACTTACCAGAGTTCGTAAATTTTCTATTACTGAAACACAAGTGAATGACCTCTATACGTTTCTTCCTACTGGCTTTTTCAAGAAGTTGCATAACAACTGGTATGAAACTGAAAAGCTAATTATTGAGTTCAAAAGTGACGAAGTTACAGTAACAGGTCCGATGTCTAAAGTTTCTCAAATACAAGATACTTTAACTTGGAATAAAGATTTTAAATAAGATGGAGTTATCAATTAATACACCAGCTCTGTTATTTCCTGCTATTACTCTATTAATGCTGGCTTACACTAATCGGTTTTTAGGTTTAGCAAGCTTAATCAGAAATTTACATGCGAAGTACAAACAAATTCAGGAAGACAAAGAAGTAATCGTTGACCAAATCAATAACCTCAATAAAAGACTTGTCTTAATCAGACGCATGCAGATCTACGGCATCGTTTCTTTTTTTCTTTGTGTGTTGAGTATGTTTTTTATTTACATCCAACACAGCGATTGGGCTGCCTATACTTTTGGCGCTAGCTTACTGTGTTTGCTTCTTTCGCTTGCGCTTTCATTATCAGAAATTTTTATTAGCACCAAAGCGTTAGAAATTGAATTGCGTGATATGGAAGCTGGAAAATAATTTAAAAATCAGGACAAGGAATAACGAGTTTATCTGCCGGAGGTTTACGTGGGTTGCGCATCGGCCATGTATAGGTTAAACTGAATTCATGCGCACCACCACTGCCAATCCCAAGACGTGAAATGGTGTAATCGAAACTATAACCAATGTTGATGGCATCTTTAGCACCAATTTGTGCGAAACCTAACAGAAATACAATTGATTCATTATTAACAAAACCATTTACAGGTTTAAATGGAACTCCCCGATACCAAGCACCAAACACCAAGGGTTCTAAAGTAAAATAAACACCTAAATCCAACTGATCGAACTGCCCTTGATGACGATACTGAAAAGCAGGAGAAATGCTTCGCTCCGTATTGCGCATGTAAACACCACTTCCTTGCACCCCTGGTCTCATCTTGAATTTAAATCCACCGTGTAACGAATACTTAATTGGAAGCGGACTATTTTCACCTATCAACGATTGATTGGGTCTGTTTAAGTGGTGAGCTGCAATACCTAACCAAGCTGTTCGGGTAAAGAAAATACCTCCGGCAGAAAGATCAACAAAAAACTTATTGAATCCGGTATTGAATGTTTCGGCTGTTTGGGGCGAGATAAGATTGCCTGTAGTTGCATCAAACTGATCACCAAAAGTTAAGTTTCCAAAATTAATATCGCGTTGAAACATAGCTACCTGAAAGCCTGGACGAAAACCTAAATTTTTGTTTATCTCCAATTCGTAAGAGTATTGCGCTCCAATTTGTAAAGAACGTAATCCTGCCAAACCTTCTACATCACGCGAAATCAATATACCTACCCCACTCTTTTTATCTTCGATAAAATAATCGCCATACACCGACATGGTTGTAAAGTTTGCTTCCAACGAAGGCCATTGATTGCGGTAATTCATGCCCACTCTTGCTTGCCCCGTTGAACCTGCAAAAGCAGGATTTAAATACAAAGGCGCAGCATAAAACTGAGAGAACTGCGGATCTTGCGCCCACGCATTGCTCAGGTTAGCTAAAACCAAAAGAGCTGAGAACAACAATTTTAACTTGCGGTTACTTACCATCATCGAAGCAAAATAAAAGGAATAAGTGCTTTAAAAAAATACATCCAACGTAAATAAACCCATTTACTTGACAGTTAACGTTAAATTTGAACAAATTGTATACTTTCGTTAGGATTGGGCGTTAAGTCTTCAAGATTTGTAAGCTAATCGGCTGGAAATAGATTATGAGATACAAGTATTTCTTTTTGCTTTTTGTTTTACTACCGGGCTTTTTAAAAAGTCAGGATTTTTCTCGACATAATTGGTACTTTGGCAATTCAACTGAGGCCTTGCGTTTTGATGTGAGAACTAATGCAGCTCAGCGCATCAATAAAAATTTACCACAACCTTTTGGAACTGGTGGCAGTGTTACTGTAACCGACCACACTAACAGAAACCTTTTATTCTATTCAGATGGGGCTAACATTTATGATGTAACCGGCACTGAAATGTTTAATGGTCAAGCACTAGGAGGCAGTTCTTCTGAAAATCAACCTGTTGTAGCTTGTCCAGTTCCTGGTCAAAGTAATCAATTTTATGTTTTTATTAGAAATGCTGCCAATTCAGTTTTAGTAAGCACAGTTGATATGAATATTGGCGGCACTTTTCCGGCTCCACCAACCGGAGATGTTACGAGTAGAAATCAAGTTGTGGGACCAGGCATTAACAATGCTACTGATGCGATGATTATCATTCCTGCTGATAATGGCACCGATTACTTTTTGATAACACAACAATCCGGAACCGGTTCTTTTATCGTGACATCTATTACATCAACCGGATTTAACCAATTACCAGCTGTTAATGTTGGTCTATCTTTTTCAGCTTCTCATTTTTCTTATCATGCCACCAGTGGAAGACTTGCTGTAACACCAACAGAAGCATCTGAAAACGTTTTGATTCTAGATTTCGATGATATCAGCGGTGCCTTGAGTTTAAATCAAATCCTATTTAATACATCTGTAGCGGTTACAACCCAACCAGCTTATTACGATGTGGAGTGGAGCAACACAGGTCAGTATTTATATTTTTCCCGAACTGGAGATGCAGGTGTAAATGCCAATATTTTGCAATTAGATTTAAATACACCCAATGCCAGTACACAGACAATTAACACACCGGCTTTTTTTAGAAGCTGGGGCTTACAACAAGCTCCGGATTCTACAATCTATCACTTGTATCAGAGCGTTAATGGCGGGCCATTTTTACTAGGGCAAATAAATCAAATTGATTCTGCGGCCAACTTAGTTACTTACAATCCGCAATTATTTGCAGGAAACATAAATTTTAATGCTACTCAATTCTCTTCTTTTTCTCCTAGACGCGAAATAAATTTAACTGTAACTTTTACTTCTCAAGGCAATTGTTCCAATGCAAACACAACGTTCTACCCCACTGTTACTCCTGCGGCCGATAGTTTAGTCTGGAATTTTAATGATGGTTCTCCTGCAGTTACAGCATGGAGCCCTGTTCATCAATTTACAGCCGGAGGAACATTCAATGTACAAGTCACTGCATTCTTGAGTGGAGAAACTGCCACTTTCGAAGCACCTGTAACCGTTAGACAATTCGATTTACAACTCTCACTAGTACAAGATACCACAGCTTGTTGTTGTGAATTACCTTTCCCTAAAACAGCAGGCTGTACTTTTTCTTGTCAAAGATTTTCTGTTACAGCAAGTGTAAGTGGCGGAACACCAACATCCACCCAATGGTACGGACCAGCTGGGGAATTAGTAGGTCAAAATTCTTTAACCTTACAACCTGATTCTGCAGGTTATTATTATGTAGTGGTAACTGATGTAAACGGTTGCTCAACTTATGCGGGTGTAAACATACGAGAATATGGTTTGCAAGAGCAGCGCGCTAACTTTTGGTATTTTGGAAATAGAGCAGGTATCGACTTTAATAATGGCGCTGTACCAGTTAGCAACACTGTGATGAATGCACCAGAAGGTTGTGCGATTATTTGCGATAGAAACGGACAAACCATTTTCTTTACAGATGGCAACACAGTTTGGGATCGTGATTTCAATGTTCTAGCCAACAGTATAGGTGGAGATATAAATGCAACTCAATCTTCCCTCATCATTCCTGTAGCCGGAGATGAAACCCTTTATTACATATTTACAACGCAAGAAATTTTTGGAACCGGCACTTTTGAGTTGCGCTACTCCTTGTTTGACTTAAAAGAGAATGATGGTGCAGGAGCTATTGTACAACAAGCAGTTCCTCTCTTCTCCAGAAGCACAGAAAGAATTACCGGTAACCAAAATTGGGTGATTGCACATGAGTTTGGCAATAACAGATTCAGAGCGTATCAGGTAACAGCTCAAGGAATCAGCAATCCTGTTATTTCCAGCATAGGCTCTGATCATCAATTAACAATTAAAGAAAACGGGGAAGGATATATGAAATTAGGTCCTTTCAATCGATTAGCAGTGGCCTTATCTACACCTAATGCTACACCATCCAATATAGTAGAAGTTTTTGATTTTGTTGACAGCACCGGAGTTGTGACTAATTTAAGAACCCTCAACACTCGTCAAAATACCGGTCAGGTCTATGGTTTAGAGTTTTCTCCGGCAGGAAATAAATTGTATGCATCTGTTACGGGAGCTAACTCACAAATTGTAGAATTTGCTTTTGATTCTCTTGCCAGACCCTATTTTAAAGGGGTAATAGGAAATATCAATCAAAATTTGGGCGCTATTCAAATTGCGCCTGACGGTCAGCTATATGTTGCATCTCAAAATCAAACTACTTTAGGTATCATCCAACCTGTTGAAGATACAACGCAAGTTTCTATTTTTAATCCTTCAGCTCGTGCTTTGTTAGGAGGAACCAACAGCAGATTAGGTCTTCCTAATTTTATTCAAAGTTTGTCAGCGCCAAGTCAACAACCAGGAATTCAGGTTAGTGGATTCTGCCTAGGAAGCCCAACTGTTTTCTTAGGTTCGGGAACTGATAATATTGATGAACTCACCTGGTTTTTTGGTGATGGCGAAAGTGCTGTCGGAGATTCAACAAGTCATATTTATGATGCACCAGGAAACTATACAGTAACTTTACGCATTACCAACCGATGTGGTATTTTAATTGAATTAACACAAGAAATCACCATCAATCCTCCACCTGATGATCCTACTTTTTTGCCTGCCGGAGTTCCTCAACCTGCAATCTGTACAGGATCGTTATTATTAGAAGCCTTACCGCTACCTGTGCCCAATGGCTACACGTATTTATGGACTACCGGAGAAACAACTAGAACCATCAATGTAACGCGTCCACTAAGAGTAGGCGTTACGATTACTGATGTAAACGGATGTACATCAAATGGTAGCATTATAGTAAGTGATACAAGGCCGCAAGTTGACTTAGGTCCGGATTTAAACATTTGTCAAAATACAACCTTACCATTTTTAGATGCTCAAAATCCTGGATCAAATTATAGTTGGATCGTTAATGGTGGCAGTCCAAGCACTGGCCAAACCCGACAAGTTATTACCACTACACCGGGTGTTTTTACCTATAGGGTAACCGTTACAGATCCGATTACATTGTGTACCGCACAAGACGAGGTAACGTTTACCATAAACTCCATACCCGTGTTTACGGCAGCAGGCATAGATGCAACAGGATGTTTTACAAACGATGGACAGATAAATTTATCTATTACCAATCCGCCTAGTACGTTTTCTTATTTTGTTACTGGCCCCGTTCCTAGTTCTCAGACTGATATTGTTGTTCCGCCAACTTTTAATCAAACCATTGCAGGACTAGCATCGGGTAGTTATGGGGTTAGGGTGCTCGATCAACTTACTAATTGTCAATTATCAAATTCAATTGGTATTGGAAATAGTGTAATTACTGTAAGCGCAAGTGCTGTTGGTGTGTGCGATCCTATCAATCTGTCTGTTACCCATAACCTGGCAGCACAGCCATTTAGTTATCGTGTTGTAGATGCAGGATTAAATATTTTTGATAATGGCGCAAGTGCTGTTCGACCAACGCCATTTAATACC
Source organism: Cyclobacteriaceae bacterium (assembly GCA_027533395.1). Classification (GTDB taxonomy): domain Bacteria; phylum Bacteroidota; class Bacteroidia; order Cytophagales; family Cyclobacteriaceae; genus Chryseotalea. The sequence goes on along the minus strand of JAPZUF010000002.1, from coordinate 180,753 downwards.
AACACAATACCAAGCGGTAATACATATACAGTAGAGTTAAGAAGAACAAGCGACAATTGTTTAGGTACAACTAATGTTACAATCAATCAGGCGGCAACCTTAGCCATCAATGGTTTTTCAACTGCATGTGCTCCCGGAGGTTTAACCCAGATTACAGTCGATGCACCGGGCGCCACAGCATTTACCTGGACAAAAACTTCGGGTGGGGCGAACATCATTCCTCCGGCTAATTTGCAAAGCATTGTTATCTCCACTGGAAATATTGGTTTAACAGTATCGGTTGATGATGGACCTGGTGGGTTATGTCCTGCAACCGGCATATTTAATACAACCGGATCAGCTCCTTTTACAGCAACGTTAGTTCAAAGCGATGAGTGTGAAGATGTGGTAACGTTAACGGCTAGTCCTGCAGGTAGCTTTACATATTTATGGACAAGAAATCCTGCACCTGATCCAATTGGAGGTAGAACCCTGCAACTTACCACAGCAGATGATAATGCAAATTATGGTGTAACAGTCCGTGATGTTACTTCAGGTTGTACATCTGCAATTAACTTAACCGTTGCAATTGTTGGAAATCTTAGTGTTGGATTAACCACAACTCCGCCTTGCGAAGGTAATCTGTTTACTTTAACGGCCACTCCTTCCCAAACACCAGACGCTTTTGAATGGTTATTTAACAAAAATACAATTACTGGTGCCAACCAATTAACGTACGCAGATTCACGCAACGGAGTCTATACGTTTTCATTTACAAGAAGAACGTGTTCGGCAGCCGATTCAATTAGGATTGTTAGTGCACCTTTAACACTAGGCAATTTGAATGATCAGTATTTGATATGTAACGATCCTGCCAATCCTGATCCGAACTCAAGAGAAGTATTGTTAGATGCCGGAAATGGTTTTATTTCTTTCAATTGGTTTAAGAATGGCAATCCAGAAAATGTAACTACTCAAACATATACTGCAACAGAACCGGGCGTTTATGCTGTTGAGTTGGTGAATAATTTTGGATGTCCGAGTTCTGATGAAACAACCCTTCTTTTAGAATGTGATCCACGTATTGTTGCACCAACTGCTTTTAGACCCGGAAGTAATGTGGCAGAGAATAGTTCATTCTTCATTTATAGTTTTTTTGTTGCCACTGAAGGATTTGAAGTTTTTGTATTTAATCGCTGGGGTGAAATGGTGTATCAAACCAACCAAAGAGATTTCCGTTGGAATGGAACTAACAAAAATGGAACATTACTACCAGCGGGTACTTATACCTATGTTGTAAAATACCGAAGCAGTTTTAAACCAGAATTAGGGATTTTGGAAAAACGCGGTGGTGTTGTTTTAGTTCGTTAACTAATTTTTATAGATATGAAAAAGTCTGTTTTAATTTCACTTCTAGTTTTATATAGCGTGGCGTTGCTTGCCTTTCAGATCATTAAAACACAAGTTGTGATAACAGTAAGAAACGAGTTAGGAAATACAGAAGCTAACGCTACAGTTACTTTGTTTAAAATGGAAGCAGATTATGAAAAAGAAGTTAATCCTGTACAAAGTGGTGTAACTGATGCAAAAGGGGTCGTTAAATTTAAAGACCTAGATGCCATTCCTTATTTTGTGAAAGCACAAAAAGACGACAAAGACAATGCAGGTGGTGGAGAAAAAATTGAAACTTTGGTGGCAAATAGAATCAACAAAGTTACCATTGTTATTCAGTAGCTGAATGAAAAACCGACAAGAACTTATTCAAGCTTTATCCAAGTACACGAGCAACTTTAAGGAAGAAACGGAGTTTAGAAAAAGATTTCTATCTCTATTGGAAAATGTTAATGCATTTCAGCGCACTCATTTACCAGGACATCTAACTGGTTCGGCTTGGATTTGTAATCAAGATTTTTCAAAAGTTTTACTGGTTCATCACGCAAAGTTAAATCGCTGGTTGCAGCCGGGTGGGCATGCCGATGGAGATGAAAATATTATTCAAGTAGCGTTAAAGGAAACGGAAGAAGAAACCGGAATCAATCAATATAAAATAATCTCTGAAAGTATTTTTGATTTAGATATTCATCGTATACCTGAGCGTAAGGATATGCCGGCACATGACCACTACGATATCAGGATTTTATTACAAGCATCTGATCAACAAAAAATAATCGTAAGCGAGGAGTCGCACGATGTAAAATGGTTGGCTATGGATGAAGTAAAAAATTTTACTGATGAACAATCCGTTTTAAGGATGGTTGAGAAAACTAAGTTACTTCGAACCAATTAGCAGCAAAGCAAAAGCAATGATCACCATCCAAAATAGATGCGGCTGCAAAACGGGAATGCTAACATATCCTAAGCGCATCACAACGGCCAGCAACACCAATACGATGGCTGTAATTTTTAAAATGGAACGTGTTTTATTGCTCATGCTTATTTTCTATTCCTACTTTATCAATCACTAAATATTCTCTTTTGCTTGCTGTTTGTGTAGCCATCATCTCAGCCATAAATCCTGTTACAAATAATTGCACACCAATAACTACTGCCACCAAGGCCAAATAAAAAATAGGTTGTTCAGTAATGTCTCTTTTTATGGGTGTTTTAGAAATGTAGAGGTCGTAAAATTTATTATAAAAAAGAATGGCTGTTAACACAAAACCTAACAAGAAGGAGAGTGTACCCCACGTACCAAAAAAATGCATAGGTTTTTGTCTAAACTTGGATACGAAAGTAATAGAAAGTAAATCCAAAAATCCGTTTACAAATCTTTCTAAACCAAATTTAGTGTGGCCATATTTTCTGGCTCTATGTTCCACTACTTTTTCGGTGATGCGGGTAAAGCCAGCCCATTTGGCAATCACCGGAATGTAACGGTGCATTTCGCCATAAACGGCAATGTTTTTTACTACAATTTGATCGTAGGCTTTTAAACCACAATTAAAATCGTGGAGTTTAATGCCTGATATTTTTGACGTTACCCAATTGAAAAACTTAGAAGGAATAGTTTTAGATAAGGGATCGTTTCTTTTTTTCTTCCAACCAGAAACAAGATGATATTTCTGTTCGGTAATCATTTTAAATAAATCAGGAATCTCATCCGGACTGTCTTGCAAATCAGAATCCATCGTAATCACTACTTTGCCAACAGCTTGCTTAAAGCCTGTATGCAAAGCGGCAGATTTACCAAAATTGCGGTTGAACTTAATTCCTTTGATGGCAGAATTGATTTTATTTTCTTTTTCGATTTGTAGCCAGGTGTTATCTGTGCTGCCATCATCTATGAAAATAACTTCATAAGAAAAGCCGTGTGTTTGCATCACACGGCTTATCCAAGAACATAATTCGGGTATAGATTCTTCTTCGTTAAAAGCTGGAACTACTACTGAAATCTGTGTATTTGTCATTCTATTATTGCATCTCTGGCTCCTTGCGCTTGACAACGGCACCACTTATCAATGCAAAGATAGCACATCCGATTAAAGTAAATGCATAACCTGTAAGCATACCGACCGCAGTAAATCGTTTTTCAGTTTCTTCTTTTTGCTTAGCTAAAGCTTCTTCAATGGCATCTTCTGGCGCTCCAAATTTCTCCATCATGGCAGCCGCATTTTCCATTGATGCTTCTGTTAATTTTGAAGGAAGTTCAGAATCAATAACTGTGTATAACAAAATTGTAAAAACAGTTGATATTAATGCTGAGATTGCGAAAGTGATGAAGCCATGTTGAAAGGCTTTTCCAAAAGCTAAATATCCACCAGATTCCTTTCTATATTGAATACCTGCATAAATGCCATATCCTAGATATACCGCAAATGAAAATAAACCAAATCCCATCGAAACCATTAAAGAATAATCGATGATGTAGGCTGCTAAGGTTAGTACAATACTAATTACACCAAGAATCGCTGCATGTTTAACAGCATGTTGGAATAATGATGGGGCTGCTGGGGCTGTGTTTTCCATAATAATTATTGTTTAGGTTGTTTTCTTAAAATAACGGAAATAATAATGCTGATGAACAGGCCAATCCATATGTTTTGAATGACATAAACAAAAGCTCTTTCCGCGCCATTAGTAGCGCGGATAGCTTCTAAATTACGCTCAAAATTTTCTTTTCCCATTTGCTGAATAACTTCAGCTTTGCCTTCCTCTGCTTGCTGCAAAAACAAAGTAATGTATTCTTGAATAAAATTGGGTTCTATCGAACTGAAAATCATAATACCGATGGCTGTTATCAATGAAAAAACGCCAATGAATTGATAGGCTCCCACCATGCCTTGCCAGAAATACAAAATGTTTCCTTCTGTTTTATCGCGGTATTCTTTTAAGGTAAAAAAGATAAACAATCCGAACAGAAATATTCTAAAATCGGCTACCATCGGAATTAAAAAGGGATGCTTGTCCGCCACATACAAAACAATAATCATGGTAATGGCTAGCGCACCAGCAATAATTCCATTGCGAAAGGATAATCGAAGTAATAGCGATTTAATTTTCATCTTTATCGAACCAGCTTTTGTTGTTGTTCCAAACGGCTACGGCTTTACCTTTTAATTCTTTATTCCACCACGGTGAATTTTTACTTTTTGAAAAACTACTTCTTTCATTCAGAGTCCATTTTTTATTCGGATCGAATAAAGTAAGGTTTGCTTTTTGTTCAGGCTCAATAGCAGGCACATCTAACTTTAAAACTTTTCGCGGTCCGGTTGTAACAGCTGCTAAAAGAGTAGGCCAATCAATATCTTCTGATAAGCTGCTTAAGTTAGCACCTACGGTTTGTAACGCGATGATACCCGGATCTGCTAAATCGAATTCCAAGTTTTTACATTCTTCATCTAAAGCGTGGTGTCCGCTGCATATCACTTCAATGGTTTTTTCTCTCAGTGCTTTTTTCAAACTCTCAACATCACTTGCTTCCCGCAAGGGCGGACTTACTTTATAATTCGTATCAAAATCCGAGAGTAATTCATCTGTTAACAACAATTGATAGCTGGCAACATCGGCAGTGATGTGCAATTTTTTCTTCGCTTGTTTGATTAATTCTGCTGAACGGCCACTTGATAATTTATTCACGTGTAATCTTCCTCCTGCAAAAGCTAATAACTCAATGTTGCGTTGTAAAATTATTTCTTCGGCCAAACGAGGTATGCCTTTCATCCCTAGTTGTGTACTGTTGATGCCTTCGTGCATTTGACCGAATTTACTTAGCCATGTATCTTCAGGATGATCGATTAAAACACCATCGAACTGTTGTAAGTATTGAAGTGTTTTGTAAAACACATCTGTATGCCAAATCGATTTTAAACCATCTGTAAACCCAACTGCGCCTGCTGTGTGTAGGTCTATCATTTCAGTTAAATCTTCTCCTTTTGTGTTGAGTGTTACAGCAGCAAGCGGATGCAATTGGGTTAGTCTGTTTTCGTTGCGTTGGGTTATGTAGGCAACTTCATTTTTACTTTGAATAACCGGATGCGTGTTAGGAAACACAGCAACTTCTGTAAAACCTCCGGCAGTTGCAGCTTTAGCTAAACTATCTACATCTTCTCTGTATTCGTGACCAGGGTCGGCAGATACAGCACCAATGTCCATCCAACCAATAGTTAAGAACATGCCTTGTGCTTTGATGACTTTGTCTGCTGAAAAATTTTTATCTCCTATATCCAGGATTTTGCCATTCTGGATGAGCACATTTTTTTCTTTGTTATGAAATGGTGAACCTTCGTGGATGATGCTGGGCGACTGAAGGAGAACTTTCATAGGTTATGGGTTATTGGTAGCGAGTGGTCGTAGTTCGACTAACTCAGGCAACGTTCTATTCATTCTAATTATTTTCACTTTGTATTGATCGACCTCTATCTCTTCTCCTTCTTTTAAATCAAATGGCTTATGATGAATAAGCAAGCCAGCTAATGTTTCATATTCATCAGATTCAGCAAAGGGCACATCCAATACTTTATTAATGTCGTGAAGTGGTGTTGTTGCGATAACTGAATAAGTATTACCTACGCGCGTTACAACTTGTACTTCCTGATCGTGTTCATCTTGTATTTCTCCTACCAATTCTTCGATGATATCTTCTAAGGTTACGATACCAATTGTGCCGCCATATTCGCTCACTACAATTGCCATCTGCGCTTTCTTCTTCTGGAACTCGCGCAACAATTGGTCGATGGCTTTATTTTCGGTAACGTAATAGGCTTTATGCATGATGTCGCCCAAACCTTTTCCTGTTTTTTCGATATAATGGCGAACTACATCTTTAGATAAAATAACGCCAACTACTTCGTCTAGGCTCTTATCGTAAACTGGATAGCGTGAGTAACCCTCTTTCAAAACAATTTGCATTGTTTCTTCTAATGAGGTAGTTACAGGAATGCCACTTATTTTGAATCGTGGTACCATTACTTGTTTTACAATTCTGTTATCAAAATCGAAAACATTCTGGATTAACTCTCTTTCACTGCTTTCAATGGCTCCGCCTTCTTCGCTTTCTGCAATGATTAATTTTAATTCTTCTTCGGAATGTATTTCCTCACTTTCGTGTACAGGTTTAATGCCCATCAATTTTAGAATAAGATTAGCAAAGCCATTGAGTACGGAAATGAAGGGTTTAAAAATGAAATAGAAAACACGGAGCGGTATAGAAACTGAAAGTGTTGTAGCTGTAGGATAGCGGATGGCTAAAGTTTTTGGTGCCAATTCGCCAAACACAATATGCATGATGGTTAGAATAGCAAAGGCTACAGGCATAGCAATTTTATGAGCTGTAGCAGGATCCATTTCAAAACCTAAGGAAGTCATCAGGTTTAAAATAAGATGTGACACTACATCTTCGCCCACCCAACCTAGACCAAGACTGGCCAAGGTTATACCTAACTGTGTAGCAGCTAAGAAACCATCCAAGTTATCGATTATAATTTGCGCTGCTCTTTTGGAAGTGGTGCCGGCTTGTAATGCAATTTGAGAGGAACGAACCTTAACAATGGCGAATTCTGCAGCAACAAAGAACCCGTTTAGAAACACCAAAAAGATGGTGATAAAAATATCAAATGCCATATAAAGGGTAAAGATACTGAAAGTTAGAAATTCAGCCGATTGAAAAGCCTTATAAAAACGAAACCCCGGTAATTTTCCGGGGTTTCTGGCAGATTATTTCGTTGATTAAATCCTTTTCTCGAGTTCGGCTATTTTAGCTCCTGCACCGGCATGACCTAGCGATTGGGCTTTTTTATACAATTCTATTGCTTCTTTTAAGGTCTCTTTTTTCTTTTTTGGCGCCAATTTCGTGCGGTTAGCTGCTTCTTCTACAGCGGCAGCGCGAGCAAAGTAAGCATCAGCTTCCGTCATTTTTGATTGAATCATCATTTCCTGAATACGGGCTTCCAGTAAAGCTAATTCTTGTCTTTTCGCTGCAATCTGGTCTTCTTTATCTGCAATTTCCGCATCTTGTAAACCGATGGTTTGGATTAAGTTTTCGTTTTCATTGCGGTATTTGTCAACCAAAGATTGTAGCTCAGCTATTTCTTTTGATTTATTTTCTAAATCTGCTTTTAGTTTTTTAATAGTTGCTGCATAACCACTAGCTGTGCTTTTAGACTTTTTAAGAGCCTTTTCGAGTTGAGAGATTTTGCTTTCTGTATCCTTCACATAATTATTTAAATCCTTCATCCGATCAGTATAATTATCGTAGGTGGTTCCTTCCACCATGTTTACGCGCAAAAGTTGTCGATTAGCATCGATGGAGTCCATCAAAACGCCAACTTCTGTTAGAGTGTTTGCAAACTGCTGGCTGGTTTCTAACTCATTGCGGAGTGAGTCAATTTGTGTTTGTAATTTGGCATTTTCTCCGCCACCACAAGCTGATAAGAGAAGGGCGCTCATGCCCAAAAAAAGAAATGGTTTAGTCATAAATATTAATCTTTTATCGATTCGGCTATAAAACGAAGGTAAACAAACAAAATGTTGCAATGGGTAAACATGCTTTAGTTTTATCCTTTTAAATAACCAATTCAAAGTTAAAATCTTTGTGATTACCGTTTACTAACCGATTAAAATTTAATCTCGAAATTTGTATTTCGAAATCGATAGCAGAACTTTCTTTTGTTTTCTCTTTAGGAATGAAGAAACCCGATTAACTTTGCCACGTTTTTTTTAGAAAAAAATAAAGATGCCCAAATTAATTACCACGCGCACGCGTATTGCAGATCTGGGCAAACCCCGGGTTGTTATTATAGGAGGAGGATTCGGAGGTTTGGAAGTTGCTAAGGGAATGGAGGGCTTTAAAGCTCAGACTGTAGTATTTGATAAATACAATCATCATTGTTTTCAACCTTTGTTATATCAGGTTGCTTCTTCGGGTTTAGATACAAGTTCTATCGTTTTTCCGTTTAGAAGAAGGTTTGGCAGACAAAAAGATTTCTTTTTCAGACTTGGCGAAGTTACTTCCATCAAACCGGAAGAGAATCAAATAGAAACATCCATCGGTAGTGTGAAGTATGATTATTTAGTTTTAGCTAATGGTGCTACTACTAATTATTATGGCATGAAGGATGTGGAAGAACATGCTGCACCGTTAAAGAACATCATCGATTCTATCAAACTAAGAAATAAAATCATTCAGAATTTTGAACTTGCATTGTTAACAGACGATGCCGAGTTAATGAATGCCTTAATGGATTTTGTGATTGTAGGTGGAGGCCCTACCGGAGTAGAAATGGCTGGTGCTTTGGCAGAATTAAAATCGCACGTTTTGCCTCGCGATTATCCAGAGTTGGAATTTAGCCACATGGATATTCATTTGGTTGAAGCCACTGGCAGATTATTGAATGGCATGTCGGATATGGCTGGTAACAAAGCCTTACAATATTTACAAGAGATGGGTGTGAAAGTTCATCTTAACACTGCTGTAAAATCATACGATGGCCACGAGGTGCTTTTCAATAATGGCACAAAACTAATTACGCGTACACTAGTATGGGCTGCAGGAGTTACTGTAAAACCCATTGCCGGATTAAACCCTGAAGTGATTGGCAGAGGTGGCCGCATGAAAGTGGATGAATTTAACAGAGTAAAAGGTTACGAAAATATTTTTGCCATTGGCGATGCAGCCATCATGGAAGGTGTAGATAAAAACTTTCCGAATGGACATCCGCAAGTTGCACCACCTGCCATGCAACAAGGAAAATTGGTAGCGAAAAATATTCAACGCATTATAAGTAAGAAGAAATTAGTACCCTTCAAATATACCGACCAAGGTAGCATGGCTACCATAGGGAGAAACAAAGCTGTAGTTGATTTGAAAATACCTGTGCGATTGAAAACACAGGGAACATTGGCTTGGTTAATTTGGATGTTTGTACATTTGATGTCGTTAGTTGGCGCACGCAACAGAGTGATGGTTTTAATCAACTGGGTGAGTAGCTACCTTACTTACGACAAGAGCAATCGCGTTATCATCGCCCGTCCAAAAGACGGTGTATCATAAATGGAAAACGGTCATTCAAAAATTCAACAACTCTCTGCGGCTGGTGTTTTAGTTTCGCTTGGTATAATTTACGGAGATATCGGAACGTCTCCGCTTTATGTATTCAAGGCCATTCTGCACAATAAAGACATTTCTGAAGAATTAATTTTCGGAGGATTGTCACTGGTGTTCTGGACACTTACACTCATCACCACCATCAAGTATGTTTATCTCGCTCTTAATGCTGATAACAAAGGTGAAGGAGGAATCTTTGCCTTATATGCTTTGGTAAGAAGATACCGCGCAGGTTGGGTTATCTTCCCAGCAATTATCGGTTGTGCCACGCTGATATCAGATGGGTTTATCACCCCTGCCATTTCTGTATCATCCGCAGTAGAAGGTTTAAAAATATTGAATGAAGATATTCCTACTGTCCCGATTGTCATCGGAATCATCATTGCGATTTTTATTTTTCAACAGTTTGGTACCTCAGTAGTGGGTAAAACTTTTGGGCCCATCATGCTTATTTGGTTTTCCTTTATTGGCGTAATGGGATTGTTACAACTCGTAAAAAACCCGGAAGTTTTAAAAGCCATCAATCCCTATTACGCATATAATCTTTTACTGAACTATCCTGGAGGATTTTGGATTTTAGGTGCCGTCTTTTTGTGTACGACAGGAGCAGAAGCCTTGTACAGCGACTTAGGACATTGTGGCAAATCTAATATTCGTGTTGGCTGGGGGTTTGTAAAAGTTGCTTTGTTGTTGAATTACTTCGGACAAGCAGCTTGGTTAACAACTCAAGTTGATAGCAGACTTGGCACCATCATTCCTTTTTATGCCATTGTACCTGAGCCGTTATTGATTTTTGCCATCATCATTGCTACATGTGCAGCTGTAATAGCCAGCCAAGCCTTGATTTCGGGAACGTTTACTTTAGTGAACGAAGCAATGAAACTAAAACTTTGGCCAGCTACTCGTTTGCGCTATCCTAGCGAAGTAAAAGGTCAGATTTATATTCCGGCCATCAACTGGATTTTAATGTTTGGTTGTATAGCTGTTGTATTAATCTTTAGAGAGTCTACAGCGATGGAAGGTGCATATGGTTTGGCCATCACCTTCGATATGTTAATGACAACCTCTTTATTGGTTTATTATTTTTCGCTTTCGAGGAAGTCTACTTATCGTGCCATTGGTATTGCCATCATCTTCTTTGCGATTGAGGGCTCTTTTCTTATATCGAATTTAAGTAAATTCAGTCATGGGGGTTGGTTCTCTTTCTTAATAGCATCTTGTTTCTTTTTGATGATGTTTATTTTAGTTCGAGCCAGAAAATTACGCGACAGACATACAGAGTTTGTCGATTTAAAACACTATGAAGAGTTAATCAAAGATGTTCAAAACGATAGTACTATTCCAAAAGAAGCTACCAATTTAGTATATCTGGCCGTTGCCGATAGTAAGCGTTACATTGATTCCAACATCATTTATTCCATTTTTAAGAAGAAACCGAAACGCGCTGATGTATATTGGTTTTTACATGTTGATACTGTTGATAGTCCTTACACCAGCAAATATTCTGTTGATACCATTATACCTAAACGTTGTTTCTTTGTAAGAATGAAATTAGGGTTTAAAACACCGCATCGCATCAATTTATTATTCAATAAAATTGTACATGAAATGGCTGAATGTGGTGAGGTAGATATTATCAGTCCTTATCCATCTTTGCATAAACATAGCATGTCTGCAGATTTTAAATTCATTATCTTAAATTCATGGGCATCGAGTGATAGCGAAATTTCTAACTTTGATCGCATCATTATTCAAGGTTATCGATTGATAAAACAATTCAGTTTGGGTACCGCTGAGCTATACGGTTTAGAAGCTGCAAACGTAGAAACTGAAAAAGCGCCCATTTCGGTTGGGCCACAAGCCAAAGCAAAAATCAAACGAGAAAAAGAAGATTTAGAACGCGAGAAAGAGCAACGATACGCAGCCTTTGGCGTGAAGAAGAATTGAATGCAAGAAAAATCAGTTTAAAGCCCGATCATTATCGGGCTTTTTTATTCCCAAAAACCGACCGAAAGCGAACGCTTCCGTTCATTTTTAGTCTGTTTATCCACATAAAAAGTGCGAAATTTTAGATTATTGAAAGAAAAGCAAATGGCATCGAACTTGGTAAAGAATTGCCAAACCCTACTTCATGTTAAAAAATTATCTACTCATCGCATTGCGAAACATTCAACGCAATACAGTTTACTCCTTCATCAATATTTTCGGCTTAGCAGTTGGCATAGCGAGTAGCATTCTAATTTTACTTTGGGTAGCAGATGAAACATCGTTTGATGCTTTTCATACTAATGCTGATAGATTAAGTCAGGTTTGGATAAATGCTACTTATGATGGTAAAGTAAATACTTTTAATTCTGTGCCCTACCCTACTTATGCCGAATTAAAAACGACAGATAGTAGAATCAAAAATACTGCGATAGCTAATTGGGGAGGTGAAAGCTTGCTTGCTGTTGGAGAAACACGTGCGAATAAGTTTAGCTTTTATGCCAGTGAAGAGTTTCTTACTATGTTTCAATTCGAACTTTTAAAAGGAGATGCATCACAAGTATTGAAAGATCCGAATTCAATAGTTATCAACGAATCTACTGCTAAAACCTTTTTTGGAGATAAGGATCCCATCAATCAATTAATTAAAGTTGACAACAGTTCTGAGTTGAAGGTAACAGGTGTGCTGAAAGATTTCCCTAAAAACTCGTCTTTCGATTTTGAAGTACTGATACCCATGAAACAAATGGAGAATCAGGATTGGGTACGAAATTCCTTAAATAACTGGGGCAATTACTCATTTCAAGTGTATGTTGAGTTGCAGCCTGATGTAAAGAAAGAAGATGTCGATGCTGCCATAAAAGATGTGCTTGTTAAAAAAGGGCAAACAGATGTTCCTCGCGAATTCTTCTTACATCCACTTGATAAATGGCGTTTGTACTCCAACTTCGAAAATGGTAAGATTAGCGGAGGCATGATTGATTATGTAAAAGGATTTAGTACCATCGCCATTTTTGTATTGGTAATTGCCTGTATCAATTTTATGAATTTGGCAACAGCTAGAAGTGAAAGAAGAGCAAGGGAAGTAGGTGTAAGAAAAAGTGTAGGATCAAAACGCAGAGACTTGGTTTTTCAATTTTTAGTGGAATCTATTTTAATTACAACCATCGCCTTTATTATTTCAATTATCATTGTTGAAGCGGCCCTTCCCTTTTACAATGATTTAACACAAAAACAATTAAGCCTTGATTTTTCGAGCGTAAACTTTTGGTTAGGTGCCATTGCTATTATTTTAGTTACCGGAGTTTTTGCAGGTAGCTATCCTGCCCTTTACCTATCTAGTTTTAATCCTGTGAAAGTGTTAAAAGGAAAAATCCAACAAGGCAAAAGTGTTGCTACACCTAGAAAAGTTTTAGTTGTACTTCAATTCTTTTTCTCAACACTTTTAATCATTGGTACTATTGTAATCACAGAACAAATTGCTTTTGTTAAGGCTAGAGATCTAGGTTATAATCAAGAAAATTTGATAACGGTTCCTTATACTACTGAAATCAGTCAAAATTTTCAAACTATTAGACAAGAATTAGTAGCCACTGGTGCTGTTTCATCTATTACAAAATCCAATAGTCCAATAACAGAAATTTATTCCAATAACTTTTTAGAATGGCCCGGTAAACCCGAAGAACAAAAAGTATTGTTCATAACCATTGCTACTGAATTAGATTATACTAAAACAATGGGTATTAAAATTTTGGAAGGACGTGATTTTATAGATGACCGTGATTCAGTGTCTATTTTGGTAAACAAAGCAGCTGCTGATTTAATGGGCTTAAAAGAAACAGTTGGTACAAAAGTTTCATTTTGGGGAGAAGAGAATAGAGCTACCATTGTTGGTGTAATCGACAACGTAACGATGGGCTCACCTTATCGACAACCTTCTCCTTTGTTTGTAACTTACATACCTGATTGGGCAAGTGCTGTGACAGTAAGACTCGAACCAACCTCTGATCTACAAGGTGCGATTGCAAAAGTTGAAAGTGTATTTAAAAAATTTAATCCTGCTTATCCGTTTGAATATACTTTTGTAGATGAACAGTTTGCTAAGAAATTTGCTACGATTAATTTAATAAGCACGCTTTCAAAGTTGTTTGCTTTACTTGCAATCATCATTACTGGTTTAGGTTTATTTGGTTTAGCATCTTTCACAGCTGAGCAAAGAACAAAAGAAATTGGCATCAGAAAAGTTTTAGGTGCGTCTGTAACTGGTTTAGTGAGTTTAATTTCTAAAGAATTCTCGTGGTTAGTGATTATAGCTATGTTAGTATCATCACCTGTTGCCTGGTACACTTTAAACTCTTTCTTGGAGAGATATCCTTATAGAATTGAGTTCCCATGGTGGGCCTTGTTACTAGCAGGTTCTATAGCATTAATCTTTGCTTTACTTATTGTGAGTATACAGGCCTTTAAAGCAGCCACAGCAAATCCATCCAAAAGTTTAAGAAGCGAATAAATATGATAAAGAATTATTTTAAATTCTTAATACGTGTTTTAAATAAAAATAAAACCCACACAATAATTAATATCACTGGTTTATCCATTGGCATTAGTACTTGCTTGGTTATCTTTTTATTAGTTCATCATGAGCTGAGTTTTGATAAGCATATACCTAATCGTGAAAACATCTATCGGATATACACTGAGTTTAATGGAACTTTTACCGGAACTAACAGAGGCGTTGCAATAGGTGTACATCAGTTTTTTCAAGAGAATTTTACACAGCATGGTCTTGTAGCAGAAACCCATACTTACGGAACACAAGTAAAGCTCAGGCCAGGTAAGCAAACGGAAAAATTTAAACTAGAAAATGGAATTGCGTTTGTAGATAGTAATTTCTTTCAATTGTTTCCTAAAAAATGGTTAGCAGGAAATATTACTGATTTAAACAATCCATATAAAGCCATTTTAACAGAAAAATCTGCGCAATTATTATTTGGATTACTTTCTCCAGAACAATACCTCAATAAGGAATTTGTCATAAAAGATTCTGTACTATTTTCTGTAGCTGGCATTGTAGCGAACGAACAACAAAATTCTGATTTTGATTTTGCTTGTTATTTGTCAGCGCCCAGTATGGCTCAAAAGGAATTCAAAGAAAATTATACAAGAGATGATTGGCAAAGTACAAACAGTGGCGAGGTTTTAATGATAAAGTTACATCAGAATAAAAATCTTTCAGATTTACAAAAAGTTATAGAGGCTGCCAACAAACGCTACAACGAAGTTAATACAGATAAAGGATGGAAGGTTTCCTATAAAGAGCAACCATTGTCTGATATTCATTTTAATGGTGATCTAGGAATTTTTGACCACATCAATAATACTGCACATAAACCATCGCTCTACATTTTGTGTGGTGTTGCTTTTCTTATCTTGTTATTGGCTGCCATTAACTTTATCAACTTGGAAACGGCTCAATCTGTAAAACGAGCAAAAGAAATTGGCATTCGTAAAGTGCTAGGTAGTTCACGGTTTCAATTAATAATTCATTTCTTATTTCAATCTATTTTATTAACAACTATCAGTGCTATTATAGCTGTACCCTTAGCAGAAGTAAGCATTCTCTTATTTAAGGATTTTCTTCCATCGGGTTTAATCATTCAATTTACAAGCCCTGCACTTTGGCTAATTCTTCTTGGATTGATTTTATTAATTGGATTAATAGCAGGTGCTTATCCAGCCTTTATCATGACGGACTTCAAGCCGGCTACAGCACTTAAAAATATAAGCATTATTGATAAAACCAATTCACGGTCTCAATACATGCGCAAAGTGCTCATTACTTTCCAATTTGGATTTGCACAGATTTTAATCATAGGCACATTAGTTCTAGTTGCACAAATTGATTTTGTTTTAAAGAAAGACATGGGCTTTAATGCTGAATCCGTAATTCATATGTATACACCTTACGAGGAACCTATCCATAAAGTACAAACTTTCAAAAATGAAATCGAGAAAATTCCTGCCATAAAAAAACTTAGTTTAAATAATGCGGCACCAGCAGAAAATGGTTTTTCGAGTAACACACTTAAATTTAAGAATAAGGGAAATGAAGAAATTGAAGTAAATGCTTTTAGAAAATTTGGTGATGAAAACTACCTCGATTTATACAACATCCAATTGCTAAAAGGCAGATATGCAAATCCCTCAGATACACTTACCGAAATTGTAATCAACGAACAACTTGCAAAAGAATTTGGTTTAGACATTCACGAAGCCATTGGTCAATTTGTAAACGTGAATGACAACATTGTGCCCATTGTGGGTGTAGTGAAAGATTTTAACATTTCATCTCTTAAAACAAAGGTATCGCCTGTTTATATGGCTTACGAAAAATCTAACTTTGCAGAACTCTCTGTAAAGTTAAACTACGATAATAACAATCGAGAATTAGAGGAAAACTTAAAAAAGATTGAAATGGCTTGGAAAAAAGTTTATCCAGACTATCCTTTTGAATATCAATTTGTAAACGAAACCATTGAGAACTTTTATAAAAGAGAAAGACAAATTACTAAACTAGCAAGTGCTGCTGTTGTACTTTCTATTGTTATATCTTGTTTAGGTTTGTTCGGATTAATTTCTCTAGCTGCAATTCAAAGAACAAAAGAAATCGGCATTAGAAAAACCTTAGGGGCAAGTGTTAACCAGATTGTCCTATTACTCGCTAACGATTTTTTATTGTTAGTGTTAATCTCATTTATACTTGCAAGCCCCGTGGCTTGGTATGTTTCAGATTATATACTGCAAGATTTTGAATATAAAATAGATACTCCATGGTTTGCATATCTACTTACGCTGGTAGCTTCTTTAGTTATTGCTTTTATGACATTATCCTTCCAGGCAGTTAAAGCTGCAAGAGTAAATCCGGCTGATAGTTTAAAATCAGAATAAATCATAAAGCCCGTAATGCGGGCTTAATTTTTGCAATTCAATACATGAATTTTACAATTCAATACATATCATTTTAATAAAGTTTACCAAAGATTAATCTTTACCGTTGTTATGAGAAAATAATGGTTATGAAGAATTTTTCAATTTTATGTATCAGTTTCCTACTACTAGCAGGTAGTATAAACCTACAGGCGCAAGAAGGGGCTAAACAAGTAATCAGCTACAATAACAATAGAATCATTTATCAAAACTCATTTGGCCCGCTACAAAACTTTAAGGTTGAAGTAAGAGGAGAAATAGAAGTGTCTGAAGATGATCGTGACATAATTGGTATGTCATCAGATGGATATTTAGAAATTGAAAAAACTGTTTTTGGAAATAAAAGAAAAATCATCATCACTTCACAGGGCAATTCTCTAAGGAAAGAATATTACGAAGGAAGAAGCAAGCAACCTTACGAACCGGAAGGAAGAAAATGGTTAGCAGAAATATTGCCGGATTTAGTGAAGACTTCCACAATTGGTGCTGAAAGTCGTACCAATCGATTTTACAAAAAAGGTGGGACCAACCTTGTGTTACAGGAAATCGATAAACTTGAAAGTGATTATGTTAAGCATCACTATGCTTCCTTGTTATTGAAGTTACCAGTCCAATCAAAGGAATATCCTACCGTTATTCAAAGTTTGAGTAAAAGTATCAGCTCCGATTATTACCTCGCCAGTTTTATAGAAAAAAACACAGATAAATTTCTTCAAACTACTGAAGGAACTTATGCAATCTCTATTGCAGCTAATGAAATTGAATCTGATTACTATAAAGCAAGTGTTTTGAAAAAAACATTAAAAAGCAGTCAACTTAATCAGCAATCTACCAAAGCCATTCTTACATCAGCCTCAACTATCAATTCCGATTACTACTTAACCGAAGTTTTAGCTGCAGCCCTTGGTAAAAACTTAACTGATGAGATGGCCGAACAAGTTGCAGCGAGTGCTTTATCGATTGAATCTGATTATTACATGACCCAACTTTTAAACAAATTATTGAGTAATAAACAACTGAGTAAAAATACTTACCAGAAAATTATTACTGCTATTGATGATATTGGTTCCGACTATTATAAAGCCTCCGTTATTCAAACACTTGTATCAAGAAGTTTATCTACAGAAGAATTGCGCACCATTATTGAACACACCAATAGCATGGGTTCCGATCACTACTTAAGCGATGTTTTTATCAGAATTATTAAAAACCAAAATTTAAGCAGCGAAAGCTTTCAGGTATTAATGGATAACACTTCTAATATTGGTAGTGATTTTTATTTAAGTAATGTTTTAGTTGCTGCCATTGATAAATCAGATATAAGTACTGAACAATTACAAAGTATTTTGCAAGCAACAAGTAAAATATCATCAGATCATTATATCACCACTGTTTTATTAAAAGCTGCACCTAAAGTAAAAGTAGCCAATGAAGCGATTAAAAATCAATACAGAAAAACAGCAAAAGAAATTTCATCGGAAACTTATTATGGAAGAGCTATTCGTGCCATTGACTAATAGATAAAATAATATCGTATTTTTATTTACTTTATAATGGCAACCAAATTGAAGTTAAATAAACATACTTGGCCATTGGTTATCGGAACCTTGGCCTCACTTTTATTTTATACCTATTGGCATTTTACACATCAAGGTGAATTAAGCACAGCATTCAATCACCCAGGAAAGATTTTCGCTTCAATCTCAATAGGTCTCATTTTAAGTTATCTTCAATTCTTTCTTGATTCTATTTTAAATAAACTAATTAGCTGGAGAAAGTACTTCTTGCTTCGCTTAATTACAGGAATTATCATTATCCTTCTACTTAGTACATTGGTTGTATATCCGGCTACTCAATATAACTTAATCAATACTACAGAGGAGTTACCTAAATTAATGGTTATTATTTTCATGTTTGGCATAGTATATCAAATTACTTATGGTGCCATCTACGCTTATCATTACTTTTCTGTATTACAAATAGAGAAAGTTAAATCAGAGAGAATGCAACTTAATTTACAATTTCAATCTTTAAAAAATCAAATTAGTCCGCACTATCTATTCAATTGCTTAAATACTATCTCTTCTCTTATATATAAAAATCCACACATGGCCGAAAAGTTCATCAGGCGCATGACAGACACTTTTCAATATGTACTAGGTTGGCAAAAACAAAAATTAGTTCCATTAAAGGAAGAGCTCGATTTTGTGAAAGCCTATTTCTTTTTATTGCAAGCACGGTACGAAAATCAAATTTCACTAGAAATTTCGTTGCCGCAGTCATGGTACGAAAGTGCCATTCCTCCACTTACAATCCAATTGCTCATCGAAAATGCTATTAAGCATAATGATATGTCTATTGAAAATCCATTAACTATCCAAATCAAATCCAATCAAGAATATATTGAGGTAAGCAACGTGATACAAACAAAAACTATAAAAGAAGAAAGTTTACAAATCGGTTTACAAAACATTGAACAGCGTTACAGCTTCTTCACCAACAAAAAACTAATTATTAAACAGGATAAAGAATTTATAGTGCTACTACCTATTCTCGCTGAAATTCAAAGTCTTAAAAAAGAAAACCATTTCCATGAAGCGTAACCTTATTTTCTCTTTAGGTTTTCGATTGCTTTCCGGATTTGTTTTCGGCTTCATGGTCTATGTATTGTTACTATTTTTCAATAACTCATTATTCGAATTACAAGAACTATTTCAAAATCAGGAACTGTATGTTTGCATCGTACTTACCTACATATCCTTCGAAAGCATTCAAATTATACTGGCTCTCTTTAAATTAAAAAAGAAATTAAATGATACTCCTTTTAAAAAAGTTATCGGTGTAAGTATATTGGCGTTTATTGC
The DNA here is from genome assembly GCA_027533395.1 of Cyclobacteriaceae bacterium. GTDB lineage: Bacteria > Bacteroidota > Bacteroidia > Cytophagales > Cyclobacteriaceae > Chryseotalea. The sequence continues at coordinate 161,397 of JAPZUF010000002.1, read as the reverse complement.
AGCGTTGGTTTTAGTGGGCGCAGTTATCAGTTTCTATTTTCAATATGTAATTGGTTACTCCATTGCTCAATTAGAACTTCAAAGGTTTTTACTATTATATGCTATTGCCAATGTTTTATACCTTGTTTTGTTTATCACCAATACATTGTTAATTAGAGAAAACGCCAAACAATTGGAATTTGAAGAAAACCTTAGAAAGAAAATAGAGGCAGATTTTATTTCTTTCAAAGCAGAAATTAATCCCGACTTACTTTATGAAAGTTTAGAAAACATCATTGCAAACTTATACCACAATCCAGAATTTGCCGAAGAACAAATCGATCATCTCGCTTCAATCTATCGCTATGGCTTAATGCACAAGCAAAAAGAGTTAATCAACCTACATGAAGAAGTAAGCATCATCCAAAGTTTGTTAAAATTGCTGAAAGAAAAACATAGTTCTCACATACATTTACAGTTAGATGGAAATATTCCTAACGTTATCTTAATTATACCGGGCTCTCTTTTGATTATCATTGATCAATTAGTAAGAAATACTTTAATAACTACACAAAAGCCTCTACAATTTAAATTGTATTACGATGAAGAAGATGCTTATTTAATTCTGGAACATTCTCTGAACGAACGCTTATTGAAACACAAAGAAAGCCTAGAAGCTTTTAACAGATTACAAAGAGCCTATTCGTTTTTTAGTGATAGACCTTTTGTGCAAGTAAAAGCGGGTAATGAACAATTCATTAAATTGCCTGCCCTACAATTAACGCAAGATTAAATAACTCGGATAATGTTTAAAAACATGGTGATAATCGAAGACGAAAGCCCTGCAGTGGAAAAACTGCAAAGGTATCTGCTTCGGTATAATAGCGATGTTAAAATTCTGGCTGTGCTCAACACCGTTCCTGCTGCTATCGAATGGCTCGAGGAAAACCAAGACTTGGCTGACGTTATCTTCATGGATATTCAACTGCACGATAGACAAAGTTTTGAAATAATAGAAAAAGTAAAGATTGTAAAACCTATCATTTTCGTTACTGCTTATAATGATTTTGCACTGCAAGCTTTTAAAGCCAAAGCATTAGATTATTTACTTAAACCCATCACATACGCAGATCTTGAAACAAGTTTGAAAAAATTGGAATCATTAGCACAGCAATTCCAAACCGATAGTTCTTTACAATCAAAACTTAAAGAAACGCTGAGTAACTCAACCAAAGAGTATAAAAGCAGATTCATGGTAAAGGTTGGCGATCGCATTAAATCAATTACCTCAGATGAAATTGCTTTATTTTATGCTGATGGACGAGATGTTTATCTCGTTAATATTGAAGCGCGAAAGTTCATTGTAGATTATACGATAGAACAGTTAGAAGAACTCGTTGACCCTACTTTATTTTTTAGAATCAACAGAAGTTATTTACTCAACATCAATGCCATTCAGGAAGTGAATGTTCATAGTAATAGTCGCTTAAAAATTAAGACACACATACAATGGCCAGATGAAATCATCGTGAGCAGAGAAAAAGTGGCCGACTTCAAAAATTTCTTTGACGGCAACGTATAAATCTCCTTATAATTACTTCTTCAACACCGTAAATTCCACTCTTCGGTTATTTGCCCTGCCTTCGTCTGAATCATTACTATCAATAGGCTTACCTTCTCCATAACCTTGCGCAGTTAATCTACTGCGATCAATACCTTGTGAAACAATATAATCGACTACAGACTGCGAACGACCCTGAGACAAATTCAAGTTATACTCATCCGAACCTTTATTGTCGGTATGTCCTGCAATTTCTATTTCTACTGAAGGGTTTTGTTTGAGGAAATCAACTACTTTATTTAACTCCGGATAGGATTCTTTCTTCAAAGTTGTCTTATCAAAATCAAAATAAATGTTTTTCAATCGCACCGTTAAACCAACTTCAATCGGTTCTAAGTAAATATTTTTAATGAAAGATGTATTTTCTTCATCATCTACATATACTGAATCCGTGGCCGACAAAAATCCTTCAGCACTACCAGTTACATAATACCAATTTAAGTCTTTTAACTCTTGCTCAAACTTTCCTTCATTTGTTACAAGATTGAGTTGACTATTCTTTTTTCCTTTTACACTCAACACTACTTTGGCCTGTGGAATTGTTTCTTCAGTTTTCTTATTCAACACATTGCCCATCACCATTAATTTTTTAGCAATAGGTTGCAAGTAAACATCCACCACTAAAGTTGTATCGCGCTGCGGTGCAGGAACAATAATGTCTTGATTGTCGGTAATGAATCCATCCGCGCTAGTAGCCAACATATACATAGCAAGTTCGTTTATGCGCTTGCTAAACTTACCGTCAGCTTTGGTTTTAAAGGTTTCAGCTTTACCATCTTGTTCTAATTGAACAGTTGCCAAAATAGGCGAACTCGTTTTCTTATTCAATACATTTACCTGCAACGTTACCTTTACATTTTTAGGAATCAATTTAAATAAATCTAAGTTGCCCCCGTCAATAGTTGAATTAGCCCTGCTGGTAAATACATTATTTTGGTTATCCATGCAGAAGTATAATTCTTCTGCGGCTGTGTTGATCGATGACCCCATGTTTTCAGGTTGAGACCATTTTTGCCACGAGTCATCCAAACGTGTTGTTTTATAAATATCCAGTTTACCTCTCTTGCCAGGTAAATTTCTATCGCTGGCAAAATACAAAGTCTGATTATCCATTCCGATAAACGGTCCGCAATCATCATCCTTTACAGATATGTTTAATTTAACAGGCTTAGTCCATGTACCATTATCTGTTTTATTGCTGATGTATAAACTACTGCGTGTGCTGGTCGGTATTTCACTAAAGAAAAGAACGATGTGACTCATATCCGAAGACATGGAGGCACCATAAAAACGTCCTTTATTCATTTCTAAAAATCCTGGAATTTCAATTTCAGTTAAAGCTCCATTGGCAGATACTATAGAAAATCCTTTTGTGTCTTTTTTTCTGCCACCTTTAATAAAGATTGAACCATCCGGTAAAGTGGTAAACACTTGGTTGCTTCTGTGTATGTTAAAGGGTGCTCCTAAATGTTGTGCTGCACCCCACTCTCCTTTCTCGTTTATAGTAGAAACCCATATATCATCACTACCTTCTTTGCCATAATTATTTTCAGGATGATTGTGCACAAAGAAATACAACTTCTTACCATCCTGCGAAATAACTGGCGCTGCTTCGTGGTAATGCGTATTGATTTCTTTGTTCAATTTTACCAACTCATAACGTGGTGCAAATTGTGCGTGCGTTACAAAAGTGAGAAGTAAAAAAAGCAAACAAGTTGAAAAATACTGTAACATGAGAGAGGGGTTTTAAGCAAAAATAACGCTCAACTAAAAGAGGATAAATACTGGTCTTCCGCTTTGTAGAATGGTTAATACAATAATCAATAAAGCAGCCAGGTTGAAAATAAACATTCTGCGGTGCTTAGATAAATCATCAGGTAATTTCTTAGAAGAAATCCTAGCCACAGTAATCAAACCAATCGCTATTAACATGCCAATCAAATGCTCAACAGTCCAGTATCTGGTTTCTGCCACTTTCATGGTGTCGCTTCCCCACTTCACCCACGGACTCACAAAGTATAAAACAATACCTAGTAATAACTGAATGTGGGTACTAATGAACAGGAAAAGACTAAGTTTATCATCTGCCTTAGTAAAACTCTTTTTACCGAAAAAGCCCGCTGCACTGCGTACAACTACTAACAGCAACAACACAAGAACGATATAGCGCAAACCTGAGTGAGAATGAAATAAACCTGTATACATAAGGAAAACTGTTTAAATGAATTATCCCGAAAATTAACACGGCTTTTCGAGACTTCCGAAAAATCTTACTTTTGTTTAACCATGAAAACCTTAATCCGCACCAGCTTCTTTGTTTTGCTGTTATTTACCAGCATTTTATCGCAAGCACAAAACCCCGATACTGTTAAAATAGGGGCCTACATCATTAATTTACACGATATCGATTTCAGAAATAAAGAATACACTATTCGATTTTGGTTGTGGACGTTATATAAAAACCCATCCTTCGACTTTGCGCAACAACTTGATATTCCTAATGCCAAGGAAATAGAAATACCCAACCCACAAATGGATTTGGTAGATGGAACAACCTGGCAATTGATGAAACTAAAATGCAAGATGATGCAAGATTGGGAAGTAGAAGATTTTCCTTTTGACAAACAACACTTAATGGTGAGAGTAGAAAATTCCATCTACGATAAAAACAGAATGGTATTTGTGGTTGATAGTCTTGGTAGTGCCTACGACAGAGAGCTAACCCTAGAAGGTTGGCACATCAATCAGTTTAAAGTAACAACAGCAGGTAACGAATACACAACGGTGTTTGGAGACCCAAGTAGTACGATGCTACATTCGGAATACGATGCCTTTCAAATTGAGTTAGATATTGAACGCGATGCATGGGGATTATTCTTCAAAATTTTTATAGGTATGTATTTCGCATTTCTTATTTCCATTATCAGTTTTACTTTACAACCACAAGAGTTAGAACCACGCTTTGGTTTACCTGTCGGTGGTTTGTTTGCAGCAGTGGGTAATAAATACATTATCGATTCTATTTTACCGGAGTCAACAGCCTTTACCTTAGTAGATACACTGCACACCATTACGTATTTAAGTATTTTAGTAACGCTTACCGTATCCGCTATCGCTTTACATTATTTTGATACAGGAAGAACAGAGAAAAGCATCGCCACAAACAAAATAGGATCAAGGCTAGTCATTGGTTTGTACATTCTCACCAATGCCATCGTTATATTATTTGCGATAAATTGATAGTTATACTCAAGATTCAAGATTCAAGATTCAAAATTCAGAATTCAAAGTTTGAAATTTGAAATTTGAAATTTAATACATCAGAATTCATTTCTAACTCAGCTAACACCCATTCGCTTGTTTTTCCTAAATTTGCCCGCAAATACGCAAAACCATTCTGCATGAAAGTTTATAATTCAATAGTTGAAACCATCGGCAACACGCCTATGGTGCGCTTAAATCGCCTCGGAAATGATTTACCAGGAACCATCCTCGCCAAAGTAGAATATTTTAATCCTGGCAATTCTACCAAAGACAGAATGGCCTTAAAGATGATAGAAGATGCCGAGAAAGCCGGCTTATTAAAACCAGGCGGCACCATTATAGAAGGAACTTCCGGCAACACAGGCATGGGTTTAGCCTTAACCGCAGTTGCAAAAGGATATAAATGCATTTTCACTATGGCCGATAAACAATCGCAAGAGAAGATAAACATCTTGCGTGCAGTGGGTGCAGAAGTAGTGGTTTGTCCTACCAATGTTGAGCCAGACGATCCGCGCTCGTACTATTCAGTAGCCAGAAAATTGAATAAAGAAATTCCTAATTCTTTCTATCCAAATCAATACGATAACTTATCGAATACTAAAGCACATTACGAAACCACTGGCCCTGAAATTTGGGATCAGACCGATGGAAAAATTACGCACTATGTAGCCACCGTAGGCACGGGAGGTTCCATGTGTGGTACAGCTAAATATTTAAAAGAGAAAAATAAAAACTTAGTAACGGTTGGTATCGATACGTATGGGTCTGTATTTAAAAAATACAAAGAGACAGGCATCTTCGATGAGAAAGAAATCTATCCGTATTTAACCGAAGGTTTTGGTGAAGATATTCTACCTAAAAATGTCGACTTCGATTTAATTGATTTATTCATTAAAGTAACCGACAAAGATGCCGCTTTGATGACACGCAGACTAGCAAAAGAAGAAGGTTTGTTTGTAGGTTGGTCTTGTGGCTCTGCTGTGCACGGTGCGTTAGAATATGCCAAACAAAATTTAAAGAAAGACGATGTAATGGTTATTCTTTTGCCCGACCATGGCACACGTTATTTGGCCAAAGTATATAACGACCAATGGATGCGCGACCATGGCTTTTTAGATTCGCGTAGTTTCGGTACTGCGAAAGACATTATTCAAAACAGAAAAAGTAAAAGCAGTTTACACACCGTAAACAAAAACACAAAAATTGGCGAAGCCATTGTGTTGATGAACAAAGAAGGTATTGACCAAATTCCGGTTACTGATAACGGGCATTTTGTTGGTAGCATCAGTTCATCATCATTGCTAGAGAAAATGGTTAGCGACCCCATGCTTACACAAAAACAAGTAGGAGAAGTAATGGAGAAAGCCATGCAATTTGTTGCACCCGATTCAACGCTAGATGTGTTATCCTCCTTCTTAAATAAAGATACCAAAGCCGTACTCGTGCGCGATGATGCGCAACAAGTACACATCATCACACAACACGATGTGTTGCAAGCAATGGCACAATAAGAAAAAGTAGAAGAGAATATATTTTAGTATTCAATTATAAAACAGCCCGCGATTTTAATCGTGGGCTGTTTGTTTATGGATGGATAAATAAACATGGATTGGTGTATACATCCAACACCCTCAGAACAACCAACACCCAACAACCAAATTCCAACAACGAAAAACGAACAACCAACAACTAAATATCAACAACGAAAACACAAGGGCGGCAGCCGGGCTGTGCGGGGCTCCGCTTCGCTTCGGTGCTCCACTACGTTTCACACCAAGCCCCTACCATCCCTGCCGCAAAACACTATTCTTTATTCAAAATTCAAAATCTGAAATTTGAAATTTGAAATTTTGAATCCAAAATCTGGAATTTGAAATTTATTTACTTCTTCAAAGTCACCCGAAGGAGACTCTCAATAGGATAAGAGCCTCAATCCAATAAAAGAAAACCAAACGATGTAAAATAAAATTAATTTGGTATTTTACTCTTTAGTCATACAACCTCTCTTTTTATGAGACTATTCAACCGACAAAATTTCAAAAATGTGTATCAGCAAATAATTGTGTATATCGTTGAAATCATCATCATCTTCATTGGTATTACGATTTCCTTTTTGTTTGAGCAATGGCGGGAAGAGAACAGGCAAAGACAAGAACTCATCGAACTGGCCGAGTCGCTTATACGTGATGCAGAAATCGGCAAAAATCACTTACAATCAGATTTAAAAGGAACCAACAAATGGCTGCAAAACTTAGACTCGCTTCGCATACAACGCGATTTAAAAAAATTAGATGAGTCGGAGCTAACCTGGTTCTACAACCTTTTGACAGGTAAAGAATTTGGCTTGTTCGATTCAAAATCACCTGCCTACTTATCTGCCATAAGCAGTGGTTTGCTTACCAAACTACCCGATTCTATTCAGATAAAAATTTACAGTGTGTACGAAAATAAATTGCCCGATCTGCAACATTTATATGAACAACAAAATGAAACAGCAAATTACTTCCGAAATGAAATCATGATACAATCTAACAACTACTTATACCAAACGAACACTTCAGAATTGAAAATAGATTTAAATAAATTCGCTTTAGAAGTACAACAACCGATTTATGGTAATTTGATTAATCAGTTTTTTACAGCAGAAAGGGTAATCCAAAACAGAAACATAAAAATAACAAGCGACTTTGATATCAACATTCAATCGCTACAAGACTCCATCGAAAAGTTGAAAAACAAATAACCTCAAAGCAATATATAGCCAAGCTGGCGTTAGCTTTTAACTTTTTCAAATGTATTTTGTGAGGCTTTATTCTTTAGCAATTACACTTAATAAGATAGAAGAATTGATGGTGAAACTACATTACTATCTTGCTAACAAGTTTGAAAACCCATCGCTGTTATTGCAAAATTGGAACCAACCAATAACATAAAAAATTAATTCGTGTAACCATTTTCTATACGTTTAGTCAAACCTCACAAAATGATGACGAACGCAATGAAAACAATTTTATATCATCCCCTTACAAAAATAATTGTAGGAATAACTATTTGCTTTTCTTTTTTTGTAGTGATTCAGAATTTTGTGTCAAAGCCATTTTTCTATGCAATCATTGAAGATAAAAATAGTGCCGATCCCTTCATTCACCTAATTTCTTTTTTTGCCTTACTCTCTAGTTATTATTATTTCTTTCGTTGGTATGACAAACGAGAAATTAAAGAACTTTCAGTTCACCATTTACCCAAGGAATTAATTGGTGGATTTATTATCGGGTTCTCAGCCATTTCATTATCCATTTTTATATTGTATCTCTTAGGATATTATCACATCATCGATATAGTTACAGATGAGTATTCGCTTAGGCTTTTCATGACCTTGGTTGTTGCCGCTTTAATCGAAGATCTTTTTACCAGAGGCCTCGTGTTACGAGAATTAGAAAATTGGCTAGGAACCAACATCGCCATTGTAGTAATCATGCTAATTGAGACTTACCACATCTTTAATCCCAACACAACTTTGTTCAGCTTTTTTGTATCACTCGGTTGGGGCTTTACCATGTCAATGCTTTTTGTTTACACCAAAAGAGTGTGGTTGCCATTTTTCTTTCATTTAGGTTGGAATTTCGCACAACCTTTTTACGGTTCAAACCTTACCGGATTAAATGATATGGGCAGAATTATTATCTCTAAATTTGAAGGACCTATTCTATTTACAGGTGGAGGAGTTGGAATTGAAGATTCTATTATAACGGTGCTTATCTTATTCGCAATAGGTGTATTTTTATACTACCGTTCTATCAAAGAAGGAAAAATAATCAAAAAGAAAAAGCTGATACCATGAACCTAATAAACGCATTTACAGAAGTTAAAAACTACTTTTCGCCAAAGATAATTGGAGAAGTAAACGACCAATACATCAAAATTGCAAAAATAAAAGGAGATAAAGTTCCTTGGCACAACCATGAAAATGAAGACGAATTATTTTTTATAGTAGAGGGTGAACTCCTCATGGAAATTGAAAACGAGCCTAATCTAATTTTAAAAAAAGGAGATTTACATGTTGTTAAAAAAGGAGTAAATCATAGAGTCTCATCCACCGAGGAATGCTTAATCATGCTCATCGAAACTAAAACAACAGAACATACAGGAAAGGTTAAGTCAGAAATTACCAAGTCTATTGACGAACAAAAATATTAACAGCGAAAGCACAACCACTGTCCTTAACTGAGGTGTTAAACCTAAAAATGTAAACTGCATTGAAAAATTTGTGATGCGAAAATCTTATCTAATGATTCTCAATATGGACAATTGTTAATAAGTTTGATAAGACAAATTTCAAACAGCCACGACACTCGATAACTTATTGCATTATTTATGAAAACCCTTTATAGAAAAGAAAAAATTACAATGTTTATAAAGGACTACTATTTTGGATATAGTAAATGGATAACGATTCTAAGATTATTGGGAGGTCCTCTTTTAATGATTATCGGATTATACTTCTATACAACGGGCATTGATAAGTTTTCAATAGCTTATTCAGGAATTTGCATTTTATATGGAGCTTACATGATAGTTAAACCTATTGTATGGATATTATCCCGTTTTGACAGTTATAAAACTGAAACTTTAGACATCAAAATTGATGATAATTTTATAACAGTCAGAGACAACAATAATGAATCTAAAATCGGATTTGAAACTTTTATAAAAATGATTGACAACAAAGATTACTTCACCTTTATCATTTCAAAATCCCAAAGACTAAGATTACCTAAAAGACTAATTGAAGTCGATGAACAAAAAATAATTTTGAATAAAATAAGATAAAAACACAACACTCTACTGTCCTGCGTTTATAAACTCAGAACAGTTTTATTTTAAATCCATCCTGTTGTATAAATGAGTTGCTGTCTGGTTATAACACTTTCTTTATAACTAACCCTCAGCTACTTGTAAAAACGACCAGTGTATGTTACTTTTATAAAGGCTCCTACAGGAAATTACAGTAACTAATTGCTGTTACAGATATGTTGTGTTGCATTAAAAAATACATCACAAGGAGAAAATGTTATTCAATGTTTTTCAAATATTGATCCCAATCATGGTTTGTTCATAGATTACTAAATAGAATTATTTTAGTTTTTCGACAAATGGATAAGTTACATTATGAGTAAAAAGAAATCAATTTTATTAGCCGTTTTTGTTTTTTTAGCAATTATTTACCTATTGACAGCTAATTATTTAGGAGGAAAAAGAACTGAGCAAGAGTTTTTAAAGTTTTACAATTCAGAAATATATGGAGAGATTAAAAACGTTTATATAAAACATCATGGCGTTGGATTTCAGATTAAGGGTAATAGTGAGGAATGGATTTTTTATCCAATCACTAGTGGATTGAATCAAAATAAAATATTTGATCATTTAGCAAAGTGTGGAGATAGCATAATTAAGAGAAAAAATTCTGATACATTGATACTTATTCAAAATGATTGCGAATACAGATACACATTTGAACGATTTGATAAAAATAATTAATGCAACACAACACGTGGTATAAGCAATGGCGGTTTATATGTTTCGGGATACTTCCTCCCCTGCCCTTGGCTTCGCAGCGGGGGATTTAAACACAGCTTAAATCCCGCCACTGCTCACACCGCAAACCGTTAGCGGCAAGCCCCGACATCCCATCCCAATACATACTCCGTAAAATGAAAGTAGAAGAAACTCATAACTTTGCAGGGCTTGATATAAAGAAATGTTACTAGGTGAAAAATTAAGTCGATTAAGGAAGAGCAAGGGTATTTCCCAAGAAAACCTTGCGGAAAAATCTAACATTTCACTTAGAACAATTCAGCGTATTGAGAATGGGACTGCTACACCTAGACCATATACAATAAAAACACTTGCTGAAACATTGGGGGTGCTTGTGGAGGAATTGAGTACTAGTCAAGCAAGTCCGATAGAGCAGAGCCAGATCACCATTGCAAAACTTAAGCTCATTAACTTCTCTTCCTTCGCTGGTTTGGCAATTCCGTTCTGCAACTTATTATTACCATTACTCCTTTGGCGAAAAAACAGAGAGATTGCCTCGGTAAATGAAGCAGGCAAAAAAATCATCAGCTTTCAAATACTATGGACGCTAGGAACGCTACTGATCGTATTCCTTACTCCATTCATTCAGTACAGTATTATTCAATCCCGCGTAATTGGTCGTTTCCCTCCGACTGTTTTTCTGGTTTACATCCTGTTGCTTGTGTTAAACCTCGTTTTCACAATACGAACAGCCATAGAGCTTCAAAAAGGGAAATTTGACATTTATTCCTTTATTCCCGCTCTATTTTAAGATTTGAGCCTTTCTCATAGAAATGGCGTAAGAATGACGCTGAAATGACTGGACAAGCCTGTTTTCTTTATATCATTTTTGTAAAAAAAGTTATGAAGAGAATACTCACGTTTGTATTAGTAATCGCAAGTACCGCTTTATTGTCGATTATTACCTTTGCCTATCTAACAGGGGATGAATCTGATTATCCTAAAAGTGTCATACAGACAAAGCTATTTTCAGACATTTTGGGTGAAGAAAGAGAGATTATCATTCATCTACCTAGAAATTACGACTCCACATTGACATACCCAGTAATGTATGTTTTAGATGGGGGCTCCCAGGACATGCATATTGCCGCAACATTTGACGTACTTACCACTGTGGGGTACTCGCCTAAAGCAATAATTGTAGGTATTCCTAACATGACTGGTGAAAATAGAGAACGAAATTTAACGCCTCCCTTTATGAGAAGGGATAACGATGACGAGAATAGTAAATTAGGTGAAGCTGATAAATTTATAGCCTTTATGGAATCCGAATTGTTTCCGTTTATGGAGGACAAGTATCATGCTTCACAAGTAAGACTGATTAGTGGAAATTCAAGAGGAGGTCTATTTGTGATGTATTCACTTGTGTATAAACCAGACTTGTTTAATGCGAGATTTTGTTTCAGCACTCCGTTTTGGAGACAAGATAATATACTTGTTTCTAAAGTAGACAAATTTTTAAATTCGACAGACACATTAAATACTTTTATATACATGAGCGCAGGCGAAAATGAAACAGAAAATATCAAAAATGGTTTTAGTAAAATGACAAGGACACTCCAAGAAAAATCTCCCGTTGGACTCGTTTTATATTCTAACTATACTCCCAACGCGATTCATCAGGATAACGCCTTACTATCTGCCTCAATTGGAATTGCAAGATGGAGTGAGTATATCAAACACTAAGACTCTATTCTGTCTGACTAACATAACTTATCTACCTAGGACATTGGGCCAGCCGCTAACAATGAACTGTGCTAAAAAACAAGTAAAAAGATATTTTTATTTGCAACCCCTAGCTGGCGCACGCGTGTCGCCATAGCCGTCAGGTTAAGAAAAATAGTACGAGTTACTAAGACCTATCAGAGAAGAATCATTTATCAAGTCAGAGTAAAAACCACGTTGAGAATAAAGGTTTATATCAGCAACATGCTTTTAAGCCTTATGCAACCCCTGCCGGCAGACAGGTTTGGGCCATGACTTTTTCCCAGTGGGATCCTTTCGGGATTCGTACTTTTTGCGTCTAGGCAAAAAGTACAAAAGCAAATAGCCGAGTAAAAACTTATCTATCAAAAAACTTTTTACCTCTTCAGAGCCACCCTAAGAGAACTTAACGCGGCTGCCGCAAACCCAATTCGTAATTCTAAATTCTAAATTCAAAATGCCAAATTCAAAATTTGAAATCTGAAATCTGGAATTTATTCACCTCCTCAGATTCACCCATTGAGGACTCTGAGGTAATTTTTTGCCGATGCTCGGTATTCTCAACAATCCTTCTCTTTCTAACCAACCCAAGCTGGCGCACGCGTGCCGCGTGTGCCAATACAAAACTAAATGATAATCAAATTGCTGTCAGGTGATAACACCTGACAGGGCTTAAAATCTACCATGACACTAATTGGCTTGAATAGGCTTTAAAAAGCCTTAGTTTTGTATTGTGTTTTACAGACGAAAAATAATACTAGCCCTCTTACAACTTTTTGACGGACAGTTGGATAAAATCCGGCTACAAAAGTTGCTTTTTTTGTTTTCTCTTAAACAATCCAAAGCCCTGCCTACCGGAAAGGCAGGCGTATACGACTTTGTGCCGTACAAATACGGTTGTTATTCCTACTCGGCTAATGCCGATTTAACCACAATGGTTTCCAAAGGATTATTGGCTGAATCTCAAAAGCATTTTAATAAACTAGACAAAACGGACTACTTAAAATTGATAAAATCCGATGACCTGAAACTATTACTACAGGTAAAGGCAGAGTATGGCAAAATGAGTTCGAAAGTGCTAATGAAGCATACGTACATTAATTATCCTTTTTACGCCACAAAGAGTGAAATTGCCGGAGATATTTTAACCGAAACAGAACTACAAAAAGTTAAAGCGGCACAGCCAAAGAATAATGAAACGGTTTTGTTTACAATTGGCTATGAGGGCATTTCATTGGAAGAATATTTAGTGCGCCTGTTAAAGAAAGATGTTAAGGTTTTGATAGATGTGCGCAACAATCCGTTAAGCATGAAGTACGGATTCAGTAAAAGCCAACTAAAAAGATACTGCGAAAACTTAGGTATAAAGTATGTACATATGCCAGAAGTTGGCATACAATCGGAACAACGTCAGGAGTTAAACACACAAACAGATTATGATAAATTGTTTGCAGTTTACAGAAAGCATAACCTCACTAAAACGATTGACTCACAAACGCAAATCCTGAATTTACTAATAGAAAATAAACGCATTGCCTTAACATGCTTCGAAGCCAACATTTGCCAATGTCATCGCAAACATTTGGCTGAAGCCATTGAAACCCTTCCTGGCTTCGAATATAAAGTTGAACACATTTAATCTATGGCAAGAAAGAAAGTCCTCATATCGGTAACAACTTATCCGTTACCATCCAGAAGTTATGATGAATTAGTTTGTACCGCAGGACTTTTAGAAACAGGCGAATGGATACGCATCTATCCGATACCATTAAGTTTCTTGATGGGTCAAAGGCAGTCAGGCAAAATAGAATCATTCAAGTACACATGGGTTGAACTTGATTTGAACAAGAGGTCAGATGACTTTAGACCTGAAAGTCACTCACCACAGAATTATGATTTCCGCGACATCGTTATCCATGACCGCATAGGAACAGAAAACAATTGGTTGAAGAGAAAAGAATTTTGCCTTCAAAATGTTTACACCAATCTTAGCCAACTCATTAAAGACTCAGAAGCACCAACAAACCGGTCGCTTGCCACTTTCAAACCAACTGAAATAGTTGGATTTGAAATTGAAAACGATGCTAGAGAATGGAAAGATGAATGGGTTGAAATAAGAAAACAAGGCGACCTCTTTGCTACTGAAAAACCACCGGAGACTCTCATCCCAAAGTTGCCATATAAGTTCTTTTACAGATTTAAAGATGACGCTGGAAAAGAAAGTCGCTTAATGATTGAAGATTGGGAGATAGGTGCGCTATACTGGAATTGTTTAAAAGCAACAGAAGGAAATGAATCTGCTGCTCTGGAAAAAGTAAGAGAGAAATACGAAGGTGAGTTTCTCACAGAAAAAGATATTTACCTTTTTCTGGGTACAACTAAAGAATGGCACATGCGAAGATCAAAAAATCCGTTTGTGATTATTGGTGTATTCTATCCCAAGAAAGAAACTCAATTGAAGTTGTTTTAAGTAACCGTCCGAAATCCCTAAGCTGGCGCACACGTTTCGCGTGTGCCAATACAAAACTAAATGATAATCAAATTGCTGTCAGGTGATAACACCTGACAGGGCTTAAAGTTAGCACCGTTATCTAGTATTCTCGAACCGTGCAAAAGAAAGTAAGCACCGTTAGCTAGTATTCTCGCACCGTGCAAAAGAAAGTAAGCTCCGTTATCCAGTATTCTCGCACCGTGCAAAAGAAAATAAGCACCGTTAGCTAGTATTCTCGCATGCGCAAATATAAAGTAAGCATGCGCATTTAGTATTCTCGAGTCCGTAAAAAGAAATCTCGCATCCTTCAGCAGTATTCTCGCATCCGTAAAAAGAAATCTCGCATCCTTCAGCAGTATTCTCGCATCTGTAAAAAGAATTCTCGCTCCTGCCAAATAAATTCTTGCTCCTGTAAAATAAATTCTCGCTCCTGTAAAATAAATTCTTGCACCTGCGAAATAAATTCTCGCTCCTGTAAAATATATTCTCGCGTCTGTAAAAAAGTAAGAATAGATGCTTCACTGCCTATCGGCAATCAAGCCTAAAGTTCAGCAATCGGCAATAATCCGAACAACCACCGACCATCATCGAACCAATAAAATCGAACAATTATGTATAACCAACCCTTAGCTATACTGCATCTTGGTCGGGCAACATTTCAATATCTCTAATCAACACTTTCTTCGCAATGGCCTGTCCTGTTTTAGTAGCAGCCAAACCACCAAGTGCAGTTTCTTTATAGCGTGTTTCCATGCTCGCACCAATTTCTCCCATCGCTTCAATTACTTCATCCACCGGAATTACACTGCTCACACTCGCCAAAGCAATTTGTGCCGAGCTATTAGCAATGGCTGCTGCACTGGCATTACGCACCACACACGGCACTTCTACTAAACCAGCCACGGGGTCGCACACTAAACCCAACATACATTGCACCGTTATGGCAACAGCATTAAATACCTGATCGGTATCACCACCCAAACAAAACACAATTGCTCCCGAACCCATCGCTGCTGCAGTTCCTGTTTCAGCTTGGCAACCTCCAACCGCTCCGGCAATTGATGCTTTCTGTTCCATAATCAATGCAATGCCGGCAGCCAGTAACATGGCATCCAAAATTTGCTGATCATCAATGGCATGCAACTCTTGCAAGGTAAATAACACACCCGGCATAATGCCACTGGCACCCGCAGTAGGTGCAGCCACTACCCTACCCATGCACGAGTTTACTTCCTTTGCTGCTAAGGCACGCGCAATCAATCTTTGAAACTCAGGCGATAGCACAGCTTTAGGATAACGATATACTTTCTTCGCACCATTGTTAATCATGCCACTGCGCGAAGTCATGTCTTCTTCCAAACCTGTGCGCACTGCATCTTTCATTACGTCCCAAGCGCGGCTTAAGCCTGTATAGATTTCCTCTCTCGATTTTCCTTTTTGATCTTGCTCATATTCCAGCACTACTTCGTGCAAAGCCATTTTCTTTGCTTCTGCATATTCCTTCCAGCCCGCAAATGATTCGAATAAGTAAGCCATTTCTTTTGCTTTATGTTGCGAAGTAACAGCATAAACTGCTACCTTCAAACGATTGAAACACTAAAAAATAACCATTCGTTCAATTAATTTCACATCCAAAGAAGTTGTGTACTACCTTTCTAACATGAAACGCTGCTTTCTTTTTCTTTTATTGGGTTTGTTAACGATAGAGGCCAACAGTCAGCCCGATAGTTTCTGGCATGTTCTTGCGCAAGTCAACTTTAAAATAGAAAAAGATAAAAACGGCTACGAAACAGAAGTGCCCGTCTTTAGTAACTACCTCAAAACTTTTCAAGGCAAGAAGATAAAACTGAAAGGCTACGTTATTCCTTTAGATGAAGTAGGCCCTTCCGGAAAATTTATGCTCTCTGCGCTTCCTTTTAATTTGTGTTACTTCTGCGGTGCTGCCGGCCCCGAAACTGTAGTGGAAGTGAGCACCAATGATAAAGTAAAGTTTTCTTCCAAGCCTGTTATCATGGAAGGTATTTTAATATTAAACGCAACCGATCCCAACCAACATATTTATGTCTTACAAAAAGCCCAGCTTCTCGAGCCTTAGTGTAGTGTTACTGCTAAGTTTATTGGTACTACTTGCCAACGCACAAACACAACAAGAAACAACCATCAAAAAAATATATGACGAGGCCCTGTTAAGAGGACAATCATATCCAATGCTCACTTACTTAACAACAAAAATTGGTGCGCGCTTAAGTGGTTCGCCACAAGCAGCCGCAGCAGTAGAGTGGAGCAGGCACATCATGCAACACTATGGCTTCGATTCGGTTTGGTTGCAACCGGTAATGGTTCCACACTGGGTGCGTGGCGAGAAAGAAGTAGCCATTATCCAAAGTAAAATCAGAAGTAACGTACCCGTAAATGTTTTAGCTCTTGGCGGATCTATCGGTACTGGCACAACAGGCTTGCAAGCACAAATTGTAGAAGTAAAAGATTTCGAAGAGTTAAAAACTTTAGGAGAAAAAAATGTAAAAGGCAAAATCGTATTCTTTAACAGACCGATGGATGCCACCAAAATTCAAACCTTTGCTGCCTATGGCGGAGCGGTAAACCAACGTGGTGCAGGCCCCAGCGAAGCAGCCAAGTATGGTGCCGTTGCAGCTATAGTTCGTTCTATGGGTTCTAACACCGAAGAGTATGCACACACCGGTGGATTGCGTTACGCACCTAACGTGGGTAAAATACCGGCTGTTGCCATCAGCACCAAGCATGCCGATTTGCTGAGCGAGATTTTAAAAAATGAAAAAGAGGTAACAGTTTATATACGCACTACCTGCGAAACATTGCCCGATGCTCCCTCCTTCAATGTAATCGGTGAAATAAAAGGAAAAGAATTTCCAAAGGAATACATTGTAGTAAGCGGCCATTTAGATTCGTGGGATGTAGGCCAAGGCGCACACGATGATGGCGCAGGTTGTGTACAAGCTATCGAAGCTTTGCGTTTGTTAAAGCAAATAGGATATCAACCTCGCTATACGATAAGAGCGGTAATGTATATGAATGAAGAAAACGGTTTGCGCGGTGGCATCGAATATGCCAAACAAGCAGACTTAAAAAAAGAAAAACACCTAGCAGCGATGGAAAGTGATAGAGGCGGATTTACGCCTCGCGGATTTACCATGAGTGTACCTGATAAAACAAAAGCATTGGTGCAAAGCTGGAAGCCCATGCTAGAACCATACGGATTAACAGATTTCGGTCAGGAAGGAGGCGGAGCAGATATAGGTCCGTTAGGTCCGCTGGGTGTTCCACTCTTTGGCTACCTACCCGACTCGCAACGTTACTTCGATTATCATCATACACAAGAAGATACCATTGACAAAGTAAACAAACGCGAACTTGAATTAGGCGCTGCTGCCATGGCTGCCTTAACCTTTTTGATTGATAGCACCGGTTTGAAATAAAATTTACTACCTAAAATCTTTAATTGATTTTCCTTTTGTTTGAAAAGAAATTGTTCGACTAAACAAAAGTTTAGCGATGAGTGAACGACTCAATATCTCTTAGTTATGACGTGCATGCCATAATGCTTCTGCCACAATCATATCTTCAGGTGTTGTGATTTTGATGTTTTCATAACTGCCCTCAAAGAGAGAAATAATGTGTCCTGCTTTTTCAGCAACGCTGGCATCATCCGTTAGGCTGCTGTCTTCTTTGCCGCGATATGCATCTTTGATTAAAGAGAGCTTAAAAGTTTGAGGTGTTTGTATCAATCTGAATTTAGAACGATCCATAGCCTTCGTGTTGTCTTGGTCTGTCATGCGAATCGATTCCTTTAACCTAACCGCTGCCACAGCAGTATCGTGCACAGCCGCCAATCTAAAAGAAGCACCAATAATATCTTCACTTACCAAAGGGCGAACACCATCGTGTATAGCCACGATTCCTTCTTCTCCTTCAATAGCGGATAATCCATTTCTTACAGATTGAAATCGAGTTTCGCCACCGTATACTAACGTAACTGGTTTGTTGTATTGATATTGTAGACAAAGACTTTCCCAAAGTTTTACGTCATCTTCCGGCAACACAAGAATTACTTGCATGTTGGGTTGGTACCGATAGAAAGCATCTAAAGTGTGCATTAAAACAGGCTTGCCTTTCAACAATAAAAATTGTTTGGGCAACTTAGCCTTCATGCGCGTGCCTTTTCCTCCGGCTACAATAATGGCGTATTCTTTTTGATTCATTTTTTTACGAAATTACAACATTATGATTCTCTTCCGATTTCTTATCATCGCCTTTAATGTGGCCGCCATTACTTTTTTAGTATATCAGTTGTTACAGGTTATTCAACAAGATATAAAACCGAGTAAAAGATTGTTAGTTTTAACAACAGGCATTTTATTGTTGGGTGTGCCTGTCGCCATGATTTTCAGGATTATACCATTTAGCATGGTTTACTTTCTAATTTATCCGGTAGTGGTGTATCTTTTTGTTTATTTCATCAAAGCAAATAAATGAACATAAAAAAAGGGAAGTAAATACTTCCCTTTTTCATTATCTGTTTGTGTTTAAATAATCAACATGGCATCGCCATAAGTTAAGAACTTGTATTTTTCTTTCTTAGCAACGTTGTAAGCTTCCATAATCAAATCATAACCACCAAAAGCGGCAGTCATCATCAACAAGGTAGATTCTGGTTGATGAAAGTTGGTGATCATGGCATTGCAGATTTTAAAATCATAAGGTGGAAAGATGAATTTGTCAGTCCAACCATCTTTAGCTTTTAATCTATTGTTAGCAGATACAGCCGACTCTAAACTTCGCATGGTGGTGGTTCCAATCGCGCATACTTTATTTCGATTATCCAATGCTTTGTTTACGATGTTTACTGTTTCCTCAGGCACAACAAAATTCTCGGAATCCATTTTGTGCTTCGTTAAATCCTCCACATCAACCTGTCGGAAAGTTCCTAAACCGATGTGCAAAGTAATTGTAGACATTTCCACACCTTTAAGCTGTAAACGTTTTACTAATTGACGCGTAAAGTGCATACCGGCAGTTGGTGCAGAAACAGCTCCTTTATTTTTTGCAAAAATAGTTTGGAAGCGATCTTTATCTTCTGGCTTTACTTTTCTTTTGATGTATTTAGGCAGCGGAGTTTCGCCTAAAGTTTCAATCACCTTATCAAAGTCGGCAGAAGTACCATCAAATAAAAAGCGAATGGTTCGGCCACGAGATGTAGTATTGTCAATTACTTCAGCTACTAAATCGCCATTGCCAAAATACAATTTGTTACCAACTCGAATTTTACGGGCAGGATCAACCAAAACATCCCACAAATGCATGTCTGCATTAAGTTCACGCAATAAAAAAACTTCGATTTTTGCTCCTGTCTTTTCTTTGCGTCCATACAACCTAGCCGGAAACACCATGGTATCATTGGCCACCATTACATCACCATCATCGAAATAATCGACAACATCTTTAAACATTTTGTGCTCAATTTTACCTGAGTCACGGTGAACTACCATTAGCTTGGATTCATCGCGGTTTTCGGCCGGATCATTCGCAATAAGGTTTAGGGGTAGTTCGAATTTGAATTCTGAAAGTTTCATAGCTTACGGGCTAGATTAAATTTAAATGAAGTCGCAAAAATAAGGCGACAATGCCCGATTGGTACTCCATTCTTAAAATTTTGTAACAAAATGTTTAAGAAAAGAGTCATAAGCGTAATTATTGGCTATTTATGCCGACCTAATTACCATGTTTGTTATCACTCAGATATTCGAAAGTTTCCGTTTTGCAGCAAAAGCCTTGCGCTCTAACCTGCTCAGAACGATTTTATCTTTACTTGGCGTAACAGTAGGCATTTTTGCCATTATTGCCGTGCTTACTATTGTAGATTCTCTGGAAAAAAACATAAAAGACAGCTTTAACTTTTTAGGAACTGGCGTAGTGTACGTTGATAAGTGGCCCTACACAGCAGATAACAATGGAGAATATAAATGGTGGGAATTTTGGAGAAGGCCTAATCCAAGTTATAGCGAATACAAGTTTTTTCAAGCTAATTTAAAACACGCTGATGCCATCGCCATACTGGCCAGAAAAGGTAACATGGTTATTAGAAGAAATAGCAATTCCATTGGGCAAATCATGTTAGTGGGTGGAAGCGAAAATTATGATAAGATTTTTGAAGTGGATGTATCTAGTGGTCGTTACTTTACTTTAGATGAATTAGAGGGCGGTAGAAACGTAGTTTTATTGGGCGCAGAAGTGGCCAACGCTTTGTTTCCAAATGGCGAAGATGCAGTAGGGAAGGAAGTAAAAATCAAAAATCTGAAATACATTGTAATTGGTGTTGTAAAGAAAGAAGGAGAAAGTTTTATCGGAACTCCAAGTAATGACTATGCGTGCGTCATTCCTTACAAAGCTTTCAGAGGTTTATACATGACCGGGACAGGTAGATGGAATGAAATTGGATCGAGTATCGGTATCAAAGGAAAAGAAACAGACATTGGCTTAGTTGAATTAGAAAATGAATTACGAGGCAACTTGCGCGTAAGGCGTGGCTTGAAACCAACAGAGAAAGATAACTTTGCTTTAAACAGACCAGAAGCCATTGCCAATGTAATTGGAAGTTTGTTTGATGTGGTTGGTTTGGCTGGTTGGGTAATTGGTGGTTTCTCTATTTTAGTAGGTGGATTTGGTATTGCTAACATCATGTTTGTTTCTGTGAAAGAAAGAACGAGCATCATTGGTTTACAAAAATCTTTGGGTGCGAAAAACTACTTTATCTTATTTCAATTTTTGTTTGAAGCCATCTTCTTGAGCTTGATCGGTGGATTAGGTGGTTTGGTTTTGGTATGGTTTATCACCTTTATTCCTATGGGAAGTTTAGAGGTGGTACTTACCCTTAAAAATATAGTATTGGGATTAGGCGTATCTACAGTTATTGGTTTAGTTTCCGGTATTGTTCCGGCAGCGATGGCAGCCAGGTTAGATCCGGTAGCTGCGATTCGTTCTAATTAATATTTGTTTTGATTTTTTAGAGAACTAAATTTTTATCAACCGAAATAAAGCAGGTCATGTAAGTTAACATGACCTGCTTTTTTTACACGCTTTTTATTTCCACAGTAGTGGAAATAATCAACTAAAAGGTTTCTATTAGAATGGATGCGTTTACTTTTTGATTCGGCACTATAAATCTTGATCTATCAGATTAATTTCCTCGACAAAGCGTTAGGCTAATCTAGTTAAACTAAAACTATTCAATTTTCTTTATGGATTACAAACTTCACAATATTGCGGTGGAGCTTTTTCTATTTTTTCTTCAATAACAGTATGTTGGCATCGCCAACATTTTCTAATTAAACTTTTTACTAATTGAGTTGGAGTTCCACACCATGAACATGATAATCCTTGAATTTTTTCTTTTACTTCAAAACCGGGTGCATCACAATTAGGGCAAGTTGTTAAAATTTTATCCATCAACAACTGTGTTGCCTTTTCAATGGCTTTCATGCGTGTTGGGTTATGCATAGCACGCATATCTGTTTCTACACACAGAGCATTTCTCCCTAAATCTTGTCGGGTTGCTATTTGCAATAAATCATGCCAATTATCAATTCCTTTTTTTATCACAATTCCTTCTTCAGTTTTGGCAATTAAAGCATGCGAAGGAAACTGCACTGCATCAGCAAATTGCTTTAGTTCTTCTATTGTATGGATAATTCGTTGTGTGTAGTTTGTTTCTTCTGTCAGGTAAGTCGCACCTATTTCAAAATTATTTTTTCTATCTATTAGCATCACCAACTCTTCATCGGCTGGTGTAAGGGGTAAAAAAGGATGCGGCCCAAATGAACCTTCGCTTCCTATGCCGACATCTACATTAAATTCATCTAAGGCTGTGTTTATCTTCTTTCGGAGTGTTGTGATGGCATCTGCATCTCTTTCAATTTCACCGGAGAATGTACCGAACCTGTCTGTATTGTAACGCTCGGGTATAATACAGATTGCCTCCAGCTTACCTTCCACAAGTGGTTGTATCACTTTGTGTTTTTGGTGGCTGGAGGCAATAATGATGTTTCTGTTTTTAAAAAATTCCAAATTACTGTCCTTGTCCTAACGAGAAAGCAGGTTTACCATCAAACGTGCAGAGGTTTTCTGTTTTCACAATATCAAAACCAAGTGTGTTTACTTTATCCATCAGTTCCATAATCTCTTTGTAAGAAACAGATTGAAAATCTTGTGTGGTAAATCTACATCTCCAATGATCGGTACAGAATGTTTCAGGTATGCCACCCGGATATACTTTCACACCTCTATTAGTAATCATGTTCAAAGACAAACCATTTTTTGCAACTTCTTTCAGGGTGTTGCCTAATTGTTCTGGTGAACCTTTTTTCCAGTGCAAGAAAATATCAACACCAACCGTTTCCTTTTTCGCTACTGGTTTCTCTTTTAGTTTCACTTCAATTGGTTTCTTTGCATTTTCGTAATTAACAGCTGCGAGTTTATTCGGTTTGTTTCCTAGATTAGCCAACACTGCTTTCGTAAACTCTTTTGTAGTTACTTCTTGTTTACTCGTTCCAGCTTTATAAATATCAGCAGTATGCATTCCTTGCTCGATAGTTGCCAGCCAAGCGTTGTGAATTTTAGCAGCTATTTCAGGTTGGTCGATATGAATCAACATCTGCACTGCCGCCAGCAATAAACCTGAAGGATTAGCTTTATTCATACCCGCAATTTTAGGTGCAGAACCATGAATGGCTTCGAACATAGCGCAATGCTCCCCAATGTTAGCTGAACCTGCTATACCTACTGAACCTGTGATTTGAGCAGCCACATCGCTAATAATGTCTCCATATAAATTAGGCGTTACAATTACATCGAACTTTTCAGGTGTATCGGCTAACATAGCAGTTCCGATATCAATGATCCAATGTTCGTGTTCGATGTGTGGATATTCTAAAGCTACTTCTTCAAATACTTTACGGAAAAGCCCATCAGTCATTTTCATGATGTTATCTTTAGTAAAGCATGTTACTTTCTTTCTACCGTATTGATGAGCATACTCAAAAGCATAACGAACAATTTTTTCGCAACCCGGTCTGCTGATGAGTTTCAAACACTGCACCACTTCATCTGTTTGTTGGTGTTCGATTCCAGCATACAAATCTTCTTCGTTTTCGCGGATGATGACCACATCCATAATAGGATGTTTGGTATCTACGAAAGGATAGTAAGTAACACATGGTCTAACGTTAGCATAGAGACCTAACATTTTACGCATTGTTACATTTAAACTTTTGTAGCCACCACCTTGTGGGGTTGTGATGGGGGCTTTTAGAAAAACCTTTGTTTTTCTGAGCGATTCCCAGGCAGCTTCCGGAATACCGGCCGTGTTACCTTGCAGGTACACTTTTTCACCAATTTCTATCACATCAAAATCCAACTGCGCGCCTGCAGCGTGGAGGATCTCCAGCGTAGCCTCCATAATTTCAGGTCCAATACCATCGCCATAGGCCACAGTAATGGTTTTTTTCGTGTTTGTCATTCGGTTTATATTTTATGTAAAAGTAATACTATTATATACGATAGTTATAGTTTTATGTTTAAAAGATTTGCATAACTTTGCTTTTTACCTTAAAAACGCGGTTTATGTCGTGGCAGATTCAAATTCAATTAAACGAAAAGCTCTACTTGCGCGATCCGTCAGTTAGCGATTTAGGAAGAAGAATTATTCAGCAAGGTGCCGTAATGATTGAAAAAATAGGACTAGAGGAATTTACATTTAAGAAACTGGCATCCGAGCTAAACACCAATGAATCGAGCATATACCGTTATTTCGAAAACAAACACAGGCTTTTATTGTATTTGGTGAATTGGTATTGGCGTTGGATGGAGTATCAGATAATGGTACAGACCAGTTCACTTGATCATGTTGAGCAAAAGATTGAAATCACTTTGAGAATATTGTTGCATCAACAAAACACGGATTTATTTGGGGGGCCGACTTTAGATAGAAATGTTTTAAGAAGTCTAATTATTAAAGAAAGTGCTAAATCTTACCTAACCAATCATGTTACTGAAGATAATCAGCAACTGCTTTTTAAACCCTACAAAGATTTATGTGCAAGAATGGCTGGTATTTTTTCACAGCTTAACAATGAATACAGGTATTGTCGTTCTTTAGCAAGCACTGTATTGGAAATGACGCATCAACAGCATTTTTTTATGCACCACCTACCTTCTTTAACAGATTTTGGGAAAGAGAAAGACGAAACAGAGATATTTCATTTTTTACAGTCACTCATTTTAGGAACACTTTATCATAACATGGCTGACAATGGTATTTTGCGTCAGCAGAAATGATTAAATTGCAGGATGAAAAAACACATCCTCCTACTTACAATTTCTACTGCATTTTGTGTTACATCGTTGTTTGCACAAGATGACATGTATAAAGTAATCGCTACCGAAACATGCGATTGTATTGCTAAAAGAAACTTACAGAATCCAAGTCGACAAGAATTAGAAATGGCTTTGGGTTTGTGTATGCTCGAAAGCATCAATAAAAATAAAGTTGATATTGAAATTACAGATGAACGAGCTATGGAATCATATGGCCAACAGGTCGGAATTCGCATGGCAGGTGTTTGTCCACAGGTTTTTCAGGCTTTTATGAATGAAGAAACAGTAAATGTTCCTGAAAAAGTTGCCTTGCTTCAAGTTACAGGAAAGGTAAAAGCGATAGAAGATGGAACACTTTTAACCTTTGTTGTTCGGGAAGATTCCGGAAAAGAACATAAACTATTGTGGTACGGATACTTTAACGGATCTGACGACTATAAAGAAAATCCAAAGTTATTAATCGGAAAGCAAGTAACGTTTAGTTATAAGGAAATTGAAACGTTTTTCCCTAAAGCCAAAGCCTATATCAATAGCAAAGAAATTGTGTCGCTTGATAGTGTTAAATAAATGGATTTAATTATTCGCAGACCAAGAAGAAACAGAAAGAGTGAAGCCATTCGCTCCTTGATCAGAGAAACCGAAGTAAGTGTTAACGATTTATTGTTTCCCCTTTTTCTAATTGATGGTCAACAAAAAAAAATCGCAGTTGATTCTATGCCTGGCATTTACAGGCTTTCTCTCGATTTAATGTTGAAAGAAATTGAATATTGCCTCAAGTTGGGCATAAAGGCTTTTGATGTTTTTCCTGCTGTTGAAGATCACTTAAAAGATAAATTTGCAACAAAAAGTTACGACCAAAATTTCTTTTATCTAAAGGCATTAAAAGAAATTAAAAAACAATTTCCTGAAGCTTGCATCATGACAGACGTAGCGATGGATCCCTATTCCTCTGATGGACATGATGGCTTAGTAGAAGATGGAAAAATAATTAACGATAAAACACTCGATATCTTAGGTAAGATGGCCGTTGCACAAGCAGCAACCGGTATCGATATCATTGGTCCTTCTGATATGATGGATGGCCGTGTAGGATATATTAGAAAGGCATTAGATGAAAATGGCTTTACAGATGTTTCCATCATGAGTTACACGGCTAAATATGCTAGTGGTTTTTATAATCCATTTCGCGATGCATTAGATTCTGCACCAAAATTTGGTGATAAGAAAACCTACCAAATGGATCCAGCCAATGCACGCGAAGCGTTAATTGAAGCAAGTTTAGATGAACACGAAGGCGCAGATTTTTTGATGGTAAAACCCGCTCTTTCTTATTTAGATATTATCCATCAGATAAAAAAGCAAACAAACTTGCCTGTTGCTGCTTATAATGTAAGTGGAGAATATGCAATGGTAAAAGCAGCTGAAGAAAAAAAATGGCTAGATGGTAACCGTGTGATGAATGAAATTTTACTCTCTATCAAACGCGCTGGAGCAGATGTTATCTTAACTTATTTTGCGAAAGAGTTTGCCGAACAGAAGAAATAAAAAGTTGTTCGTTGTTGGTTAATGGTAAATCGATTTTATGTATTCGTATCTACAATAACAATTCAAAAACGAACAACCAATTACTAGATTTACCTTTTCTTCACATCTAAAGTTGGCAGCTCGTAACTATCAAAAGGACTGGCTTGTTTCATCATGGCTTCAATGGCTTCCGTTGTACGAGGTGCAACAACAGATAATAATTCACAACCTGTTTTAGTTACCAAATAATCATCTTCAATTCTTACAGCAATGCCATGCCATTTAGGGTCTGCTTTACTTTTATCGGTGATGTATATGCCAGGCTCAATGGTTATCACCATATTTTCTTTCAATACATCATAATTTCCTCTATCGTGTACATCTAATCCTATATGGTGACAACAGCCGTGCGGATAATATTGTCCATACTCTCTTTCTGATTTTGTTATTCCTAATTCTACCAAACCAGCCGAAATAACCTTCGCAGTCTCTGCATAAATTTTATCAAAGGCAACTCCTTCTTTGCAAACTTTCATGCCAGCTTCCTGAGCTTTTAAAACTAAGTCATAGACTAATTTTTGTTCCGTTGAAAAAGCTCCTCCAACCGGAATGGTACGTGTAATATCCGCAGTGTACCCATGATACTCCGCACCTAAATCCATCAGAATTAATTCTTTAGGGCTCAATGCTGGTTTATAATTATCAATATAATGCAAAATGCAACCGTTGTGTCCTCCTCCCACAATGGATGGATAGCCTACATCTTCAGCTTGATAACGCTTGAATATATATTCGTGTATGCCTTGCACTTCGCGCTCGCTCATACCGGGACGCATGGCTTTCATTACTTCGTTCTGTCCTAAGCAAGAGATGGTTACAGCCTTTCGAAGCATTTCTATTTCTTCAACTGTTTTTATTCCACGCAAGTTATCCATGATGCCACTTAGCTTTTTAGTATTTAAGTTTGGTGGCAGCTCTCTTTTTAATTCTAAAGTATTAGTTGACGGATAGTTGGCTTTCATCTTAAACTGTTCGATTAAATCAAACAAATCAGAAGAATCGCGTTCATCGTTTCTAACATCGTTGTAGAAATCAAAAAACAGAACTTCATTAAAGGAAGAAAAATCAATTTTAAATTTTTTAAACGCTGAATTATTGAAAGCCAAGTTCAAACCTAATTTTTCTTTAGCTGCTACACTTCCTAATCTGCGGCCCGTCCACATCTCGCGGATAGGATTATTCGGTTGTACGAAAATAACTTCGTCATAGCTTGTTCCATTCTCTGCTATTTGTTTCTCTTTAAAAATGAGTAACAAGGCGTTTGGTTCGCGGTATCCGGTTAGATAGTAAAAATCTGGATCTTGGTGGTATACATAATCTACATCATTGCTTCTGTTTCGGACAGCGTTAGCAAAAAACACAGCTACACTTTTTGCCGGTAATTGAGTTCGAAGTTGGTTTCTTCTCTCTTTATGCCAAGTTGATGAAAGAAAATCTTGTGGCATATCGTTGCTTTGTGCCAACAATACAAAAGGACTACAAGCGATAAATAAGCAGAATAAGAATTTCATGATACTGGTAATGGTTTGGGATTGGAAACAATATAGATAGTTTTAGGATAACTCCGTTAAACTTTCCCACAAATGACGATTATATAAGTACGAGTGAATAAAATCCAATATCAACAAATGATTAAATCCTTATTCATCTCTAAGCAGTAGAATCGGATTTTTATGGACTGAAGGTAAAACTTTTGCCGTAACAACCAAGGCTACTATTAAGAAGACCCCTACACCAACTACTACAAAAATTAAAATAGGAAAACTAATTTGATATGGAAAAGTTTTAATCCAATTCCATTCTAAGTACCAAGCAATGGGTACCGCAATAGCAAATGCTTTTACAATTTGCCAAGTAAAAGCTTTTAAAAAGAGATTTACTATTTGAATTGGTTTTGCTCCAAGTACCAAGCGAATACCTGTTGCTTTTGATTTTTGTTCTATGGCGTAAGTAACCAAACCAATCAATCCTAATAAAGCAATAATAAAAGCGAGAAGTGAAAAAATACCTAATACCCAAACTATTTTCTCTTCTCTTTCAAACGATTCGTGAAATTGATTATAAACAAAAAAAGATTCGTATGGAATATTACCTGCAAAGCGAAGCCATACTTGCTTAATTTTTTCGTTCACTAATTCGAAATCTGCATCTTCTTTTATTCTAATAATGGCTTCCCAACTAGGATTTGTTTTTGTGTGAATGATCAGCGGTTCAATGTTACTTTTTAAAGGTTTAAAATGAAAATCTTTTATCATGCCAACTACTTTATAATTCTTTGGTAAAGAATCAACTGTGTGAAGCCATACATCCCTTTTTAAGTTTAGAATATTCAACTTCCGAGCTGCTTGTTGGTTGATGACAACTAAGTTGGTGTCTGCATCTGAAAAAGGAGTTCCTTCAATAAATTGAAGTGAAAGTGTTTTAAATACAGCTTGCTCTGCAAAAATTGTATTGGTGATATACTCTTGCGGCAATGAATCTTTTCGATAAACTGCCGACCAATCTACTGCAGGTGGTGTTTGATTTACATAAGCAAAATCAGTTACTTCTTTAATTTGTAACACTTCTTTTTTAAATACACTTTCCGCTTCTTTTAAATTCGCAGTATGAAACAGTCGAATTAACTGTTTATCAGGTAAACCACTTTCTTTTGTCTGTAACAAATGAATTTGATTGGCAGTAACCCAACAAGCAATCAATAAAGCAATGGTTACACCAAACTGAAAACTCACTAATGTATTTCTGATTTTATAGGTAGTGATTCCTTTAGCTACATTTCCTTTTAAGATATTAGCAGGACTTAAGTACGAAAGAAAAAAAGCAGGATAAGTTCCAGAGAGCAATCCGGTAAGTAATAAAAATAACAAAATACTGCTTACAAAAATTGGATTGATAAGAGCAGATAAACTCAACATTTTACCAGTGAGAATATTCAAGGGCACTATAGCTGCGGACACCAATGCCAAAGCGAATAGCAAAGAAAGCAACGTATAAGCATAAGATTCAATTAAGAAATGTAAAACAAGTTCTTTGTTGCCGGCACCAATCGTTTTGCGTATGCCTACTTCTTTTGCTCTGCTATTAGCTCTAGCAGTAGAGAGATTAACAAAATTGATACAGGCTAATAAGATGATGAAAATAGCAATAGCTGAAAAAAGATAAATTTGTTGAGCACTACCATTCTCTTCAATTTCAGTAGGAAAAGCACTATGCCAATGAATCGATGTTAAAGGTTGTACATTGAATGCTAAGTGATTTCCTCTTGCTCGTAAATTTTCAACTGTCACGTTGTATCGCTTTACCTCTTCTGCAAGTTTAACTTGTGTTACACTTTTAAAACGATTGATAAAAGTATTAAAAGAAACATCAGGTTTGATTTTGAAATAGGTGTAAACATCTTCGCTAATCCATTCGTCTTTTTGATACAATTCATCCCAGCTATCAATAGATAAGATGATTGAATATTTGAAATGTGAATTGGAAGGAGCATCCTCAGCTATTCCACTAACCGTAGCTTCATAACCTTGCGCGAGCTTGATGACTTTACCAATGGGCGAAGGATCTTCAGGTCCTCGATAATTAAAAATTCTACGCGCAGCACTTTCGCTGATCACCACTTTATGTGCACCACGCAATACATTTTGTTTATCTCCAATTTTTAAAGAAAAAGAAAAGAAGGTAAAAAACTGTGCATCCGCTAACAATAGATAATCTTCTGTGCTACCATACTTTTCATATTGAATTGGAAAACTCTTCCAAGCTGTTAATCGACAAAAAGAAGTTATCTCCGGTATTTCCTTTTGTAAATTAGGAGCGACAGGAAAACCAACTTTTACAGTGTTAACAGGTGTGCCTTTTAAGTTTCCCGTTAGTGTAATTCTATATATTAAATCAGCATCTTGGTGAAATCGATCAAAGCTCCATTCATCCTGGATGTAAAGAACAAGCAACAAACTTGCGGTAATCCCAACCGTTAAGCCAGATACAATGATAGCAGAAAAGCTTCGCTGCCTGACAATGTGCCTGATGATTGACCGAAAATAACTACTGAGCATAAGGGATTTGAATACAAAAAAACTGAATATACCTAATAGTTGTAAAAGCTTTATCGCGCTTAAAATTAGAATGAATCAGAAATTCATTTTTTCATTTACAAAATAGGTTTTCTCAAGACTACAAACTCCAAGGGTTGTTTGGGAATACCCCAACGAGTATCCGGAACAATAAATGGTTTTCTTTCGCCTGTTACTTGATAGCCGTGCCTTTGGTACCAGGCAATAAGCTCGGTTCGCACAGAGATAACTGTCATGTATATGTATGCTAACCCTTTTTCTTTCGCAAAAAATTCAGCTTCTTTCAATAAAATTTTACCTAAACCGCTTCCTTGCATTTCAGGGTTAACACTAAGCATACCTAAATACAATTTATCACTTTCTTCTCGCAACTCTACACAGGCCTGAATGTTACTTTCCGTTTCGCAACATAAAACTGTTGTTCCTTTCTTAAGGATTAAATCTTTAAGGGCTATCTCATCAATCCTGGTTCCGTCTAATAAATCTGCTTCAGTAGTCCAACCTTTTTTCGAAACCTCTCCTCTGTAAGCAGAATTTACTAAAGTATTAAGTGCCTTCACATCAGCTATAGTTGCTGCTCTTACCTTAGCTGATTGTTGATTTTGTATAGACATAACTATCAACTATATGATTTAAAAATGCCGTAAAATTTTCCCTGCTTGTTCAAGAGTCTCGTCTTTTTTAGCAAAACAAAATCGAAGCACTTTGTGGTCTTCCCTTGTTGCATAAAACACTGAAACAGGAATAGAAGCTACTTTCTGTTTAATGGTTATCTCTTCTGCTAATTTTGTATCTTTTTCGTTAGAGATATTTTTATAACTCAATAATTGAAAGTACGATCCTTTACAAGGCAAAGGCTGCCAACTGCTGCCTTGTATGGATTGTAAAAATAAATCGCGTTTTCGCTGATAGAATTTTCCTAGCGACTGATAATGGTCAGGATTATGCATGTAGGTTGCTAAGGCTACTTGTGTGGGTGTATGCACACTGAAAACCATAAACTGATGTGCTTTTCGTATTTCTTTTGTTAAAAGTTCTGAAGCTACAATGTATCCGGTTTTCCATCCGGTGGCATGAAAGGTTTTGCCGAAAGAAAAAACAGCTACACTTTGATTGCGCAGCGCCTTTCTGCTCAATACACTTTCATGTTTCTGTTCATCGAAAATAATGCGTTCATACACTTCATCGCTTATCACTATTAAATCATGCGTGAGTGCTAATTTTTCTAATGCCACCCAATCTTGCTCTGTAAAAACAGAACCTGTTGGATTATGCGGTGTGTTGATGATGATTCCTTTTGTATTCGGTGTAATATGGTGTTCCACCAAATTCCAATCGATGGAATAAGTTGGCGGTGTTAATGAAATTGAGATTGCTTTGGCTCCACTTAATTCAATTGCCGGTCGGTAGGAATCGTAAGAAGGATCGAGAACCAGTACCTCATCTTCTTTTGAAAATAAAGATTGAAAAATAGCAAACAGCGCTTGTGTTCCTCCGGCTGTTACAGTTATCTCTGTTTCAGGATTAACGTTGATTGTATATGTTTTTTCTATTACTTCACTGATTACTTGCCTTAATGCAGGCCAACCCGGCATTGGTGCATATTGATTGAATCCTTCCTGCATGGCTTCGTTGACCAACTCAATTAATCGACCATCGAGCGGGAAGTCAGGAAAGCCTTGTGATAAATTAATGGCGCCTTGCTCGGCAGCCAGTTTCGACATTACCGTAAAGATGGTTGTACCAACCTGTGGCAATTTTGATTTAGGCAGTTGAAAACTCATTTTACTTAGGAATTGTGATTCTGTAATCTGTATTCACTTTTCCTTTGGTGATGTCGGCCAATTTGCCTTTCAACAATCTCTTCTTAAAGGGAGATAAATAATCGATAAATAATTTCCCTTCGATGTGGTCGTATTCATGTTGAATAATTCTGGCTTTCATGCCATCGTACACTTCTTCTTTCAACTCCCAATTTTCATTGTAGTATTTGATGCGCACGGTTTCTTTTCTCGCCACATTCTCTCTAAGGTTGGGTATGCTTAAACAACCTTCTTCGAAAGCCCAAGGCTCGCCCGACTCTTCAATAATTTGCGGATTAATAAAGGCTTTTTTGAAGTCACTTAAATCTTCAGCTTCTTCCTCCTCTCCTTCTTCTGGTTCTAGCGTTGTTGCATCTACAACAAATAAGCGAAGGCTCTTACCAATTTGTGGCGCTGCCAAACCTATTCCATGTGCTGCTTGCATGGTTTCGTGCATGTCTGCAATGAGTTGTGTAATGTCACTTCCTTTTTCAATGTCTTTAGCGCGCTGTCTAAGCACAGGGTCTCCGTAAACAACAATAGGGTAAATCATAAAACAAAGGTAGAAATTTTTTAAAAGGAATTTGGATAACGTTTGTAGATAAAGCAAAAGGCAGAAAGATTGCTCTTCCTGCCTTAACTAACTGTTAATCCAGGCTTATAACTTGAAGCCTTTAAACTGACAAAACATCAAACACAATTGAAAATCTATTTTGTGACTTTCTTGTATACTGTTCTGTCAAGTACACATTCTAAAGGACAAAATTTTGTGAAAGACGATTGCAATAAATTTAAACCTACAAAGGCGGTTAGTCCAAGCCAATATTGATGTACGAATATGGATAGGGTTATACTTATAAGCACCATCGTTCCGGCAACTGCTCTGATTACGTTTTCTTTAGTCATGATTTTTCTTTTTTCTTTTTACACTTTTTAAACAAATTTTTTCGCTTGCATGTTGTTGGCAAACTCTTTCTAAATTCTGCAAGGCTACTACAAAACCCATTGAATAAGTTGGTGTTGATTGATTGGTTAGCATATAATTTTAATCAAGGTTTGATTGATCAACGGATACTATAAAACTTCTAACCGGAAAATCCTTTCCTTCCGTTTTATTAAACTCCTTGGTTATTTCAATTACTTTCTTCGCACTTGTTTCTTCTGTAAAACTGAATAATACCATTGAATCAAAAGCAATTTGTGCACCACCAAACCAATTTTCAGATACAGCTTGTTCCTCTTTCTGTTTGATTCCACTTGTTTCAGTCAGGCTAAATATTTTAACACCTGCTTTTTGCACCAACGCTATTACAGCTTGTTGATGTTCTCTAATAAAGGTTACTACTAATAGTTTCATACTCAGGAATTATTTTTCTTCATTTTAAAATATAGTAAAGGCACAACAACCAAAGTAAGAATGGTAGAGGTGATGGTTCCACCCATTAAAGAAATTGCTAAACCTTGAAAAATCGGATCGAATAAGATAATGACAGCTCCTAATACTACTGCACCAGCCGTTAATAAAATAGGTGTTGTTCGTACTGCACCCGCTTCGATAATAGCTTGTTTTAATTCCACGCCTTCATTTAAACGAATATTGATAAAGTCGATTAACAAAACTGAGTTTCTAACCATTACGCCCGCTAATGCAATAAAGCCAATCATAGATGTTGCTGTGAAGTAAGCATCTAGCATCCAATGGCCTAGAACAATACCAATTAATGAAAGTGGAATAGCTACGAGCATGATCAACGGTGTAGAAAAATTTTGAAACCAACCAACGATTAACATGTAAATGAAGATTAAAACCACTACAAAGGCGATACCTAAATCTCTAAACACCTCTAAGGTAATCTGCCATTCTCCATCCCATTTAATAGTGTACTGATCGTGGTAGTTGGGAACTTTCGCATACACTTCTCTTAGTTCGTATCCTTTCGGAACCTGAATATTCTTTAAGCTGTCTCCTAAAGAATTAATAGCATAGAAAGGACTTTCTAACTCGCCTGCCATATCTGCCAAAACAAACACAACGCGCTGTTGATTTTTACGATAGATGGGTTGCGCTGCTTTTTCTTCAGAAGCTTTTGCAACAACGCCTGCTAAAACCACATTACCACGACTTCCTTTTACAGGTATAGATAGCAAATCACTTTGTTCACTTTTTTGTACATCAGGTAATTTTATCATCACAGGCACAGGTTCGTAAGCAGCCTCACGATGCACCATACCGGCAGAAATTCCGGATAAAGCAGCTTGTACATTTTGATTGATTTGTACAGGAGCTATACCCATCTTCATTGCCTTTTCAGCATCAATGTTGAGTCTTACTTCTTTATGTTCAGCTTCAGTCATATCATCTATATCAACAATACCTTGCTGTCTTTCTAATAAAGACTGTAATTGCTTTGCGATTTTTATTTGTTGCTCATAATCCGGACCGTAAACTTCTGCTACAATTGTAGAAAGAACTGGCGGGCCGGGAGGTAATTCTACCAATTTTATATTAGCACCATAACGCTTACCTATACGCTGTACTTCGGCTCTTAGTTCTTTTACAATATCGTGGCTTTGTAAGTCTCTTTCTTTTTTATCAGCCAGGTTAACTTGTATTTCAGCAACGTTTCCACCACTTCTCAAATCATAATGTCTAACTAGTCCGTTGAAACTTATTGGCCCAGCCGTACCCACATATCCTTGATAATTTTTTACTAAGGGATAAGTAGCCAAATAGCGCGATACTTCCTGTGTAACTGCATACGTTTGTTCTAAGGAAGTTCCTTCGGGCATATCAATCACAACCTGAAATTCATTCTTATTGTCGAATGGAAGCATTTTAACGGCTACCCATTTTGTATAAAAGAAAACCATAGAACCCAAAAGAATAACTACAGTACCGATCATAAATGCCCAACGTTTCCAACGGGTGAGCAACATCGGATCTAAAATCTTCTTATAGAGTTTATATATAGCTGATTTTTCCAAAACATGTTCATGCTCATCTTTTTTGTCATCTTTTTCTCGCAAGAAAAGATAACCTAAATAAGGTGTGAGTGTGAGAGCCACTATCAAAGAAAGCAACATAGCAATAGAAGCACCAATTGGCATCGGACTCATATAGGGTCCCATCATTCCGGTTACAAATGCCATAGGCAATACGGCTGCAATAACAGTGAACGTGGCCAGGATAGTTGGATTGCCGACCTCATTAATAGAGAAAATAGCAGCTTGCAAGAAAGGTAATTTTTTCATTTTAAAATGACGATGCATGTTCTCTGCAATTATGATGGAATCATCTACTACAATACCTGTGATAAATACTAAGGCAAAAAGTGTAATGCGATTGAGCGTATAATCAAGAAAGTAATAGCTGAACAAGGTTAATGCAAAAGTTACGGGTACTGATAAGAATACAACTAAACCTCCGCGCCAACCCATCGCTAACATTACAAAAGCTGTAACAGCAACAATGGCAGCTACTAAATGCAACAGCAATTCCGAAACTTTCTCTGAAGCAGTTTCGCCATAATTTCTGGTAACCGTTAGCTGAACATCATTTGGAATTAAATCTTGTTTTAATAATTCAATTTTCTCAGTTATCGTTTCTGCAACCACCATTGCATCGGCACCTTTCTTTTTGGCGATAGCTATGGTTACTGCCGGAAATTCAACACCGTTATCGAATTCATTTGGTTTACTAAAAGCGCCTTCGCCATAAAAAACATATTGGTTAGCTTGCGCTGCCGCTAACTTGATGGAAGCAATCTGATGAAGATAAACAGGTTGATTATTATTAACGCCAACGATTAAATTTTTTGCATCCGTCTCACTTTCGATGATGAATCCGGAAGATACATTGATTTGTTGATTTTGATTGATGATAGTACCGGCACTAACCTGATGATTTTGAGCTGCTAATACTTGCTGTAAGGAAACTAAATCTAACTGATGTTGGATGAGTTTAGTTTTATCCACTTCAACAATTAACTGCTGTGCGCGACCACCAATAATTTTTGCTTCTGCAACCTGATTGATTTGCTTCAATTCATGCGTAATGCTTTGTGCTATTTGTCGCAACTGATCATCACCATAATTTTCACTCCAAAGCGTTAAACTTAATGCAGGAACATCATCAATCGATCTTGTTTTTACCAATGGCATAGATGCACCTTGCGGCATCTTATCCATATTCTTCATCAACTCATTGTATAGTTTTACAATGGAACGTTCAATATCCTCGCCAACATAAAACTGCACAATTAGCATGGCTTGACCTTGCATAGCAGTGGCATACACATATTCTACTCCATGAATATTCGAAACTATTTTTTCGAGTGGTTGAACAATACGCGCTTCTACTTCCTTCGGGCTGGCACCTTCATACCGAATGAAAATATCGGCCATGGGTACATCAATCTGAGGTTCCTCTTCACGCGGAATGAGCAAGGTGCTGTATGCACCAACCAACAGAAAACCTATCATTAATAAAATGGTAAGCTTCGATTGTATAAATGCTTTGGCTATTGAGCCGGATAATCCTTCTTTCATTTTATTACTTAGTCAATTTTACTTTTACACCATTTCTTAATCTGTTATAGCTAAGCAATACTTTATCGGTTGGCATCACACCTGATAAAATTTGTGTGAGTGAATCCTTGCTTAATCCGGTTTTAACCCAACGCAAAGCAGCTTGCTGATTACCATCTTGCACAAAAACACCAGTTTGATCGTCTTTAAAAACCAAAGCACGCTTTGGCAACCAAACAGAAGCCTGACTATTTTTTATATTGAATAATACAGTAACTGATTGCCCGAGTAAGTAAGCTTGTTGATTACCTTCAACGGTTAGCTCTACTTCATATAGACCACTGTTAGATGTAGAAGAGTTTGATTTAGAGTTGATAATTGCTTTACTCATCCCTTCACCTGCACTTATGTAAACTGTTTCATTTACTTTAATTTTATTAATGACTGATTCATCAACAAAACACTGAATCGCTATGGCCCCATTTTTTTCTATGACTACCAAAGGCATACCCGGATTGGTTATACTTCCGGCATCAATTAAAACTTGAGCGATTGTTCCTGAAAAGGGTGCATTAATGATGGCATGTTTTAACCAATAGGCTGCTTCTGTTTGCATGGCTTTAGCTGCCTCGTGTTTTGCTATTATAGATTCATAATGCAACACAATGTTTTCATTTTCTTTAACTGAAACACTGTTTGATTTCAGCAACGCTTTGTATCGTGCAACATCTTGCTCGGCAACAGTTAAGGCAGCTTGTGTTTCGGCAACCATAGCTTTGGCTTGGTTTACTCTTGCTTGAATTTCTTGTGTATCCAACACGAGTAAGTTATCGCCTTGTTTTACCTGATCTCCGGCTTGCACCAATACTTGTTTTACTTCACTCATAATGCGCGTAGTGATTACAGCACGCTCTTGTGATTTAACTAAACCACTTACTTTCAGATTTTCCTCTTGAAGAGAAATGGGATGTATAACAGATGCTTCAACTTCAATTGATGTTGGTTTGTCTTGCTTGTTTTCTTCTGAGCAGGCAAAGAGAGATAAGAGAGATAAACTAATGATACTGTATTTCATTTTCATATTTTTATTTTAAAAATTCTTGATAAGCAATCGTACTAAGTTTAGTTGTAGTAATGTATAATAGGTTGAGTTGTTGTTGTTTGCTTTTTGTTCCGGCCATTAACAACTCTGTAGAACTGGTTAAGCCTTGTGCAAAGCGATCAGATGTGATACGGAAAATTTCTTGTGCAACTTCAGCGCCTTGTTTAGCTGCTAATTCTGTTTGGCTCAATTGAACGAATAATAAATGCGTTTGTCTTCGCTCGAGTTCGCTGTTGTTCACGTATTGTTGATACTGTTCTTTTTGTTTAGCTAGTTTAGCTTTCTCTTCTTCGATTTTACCACTTCGATACAACCCGGTAAAAGGTTTCCACGAAAGTTGAAAACCTGCCAGATAAGCATTGGCACCAAAACCAGTCGGACTATTATCGTTCGTTAGCCAATCACCAAAAGCATTCAAGCTTGGTAATAGATTATTTTTTTCAGCAAGAAAGATTTTCTCTTGTGCCTGCAAAGCTTTCTGCATCGCTAAAAAATCTTTTCTGTTTTGATTACTTAAAATTGAATCCGCATTTCCAGTTAATTCCTTTTCAAAGGATATGGGGGCATACAATGTACCCAGACTATTGCCCATTGCTAAACTTAGTTGATCGCAAATACCTTCATAATTCTTATTGGCTGCAATTACTTCAGTTTCTGCCTGCAACAACTCAGCTTTAATTTTTAACACATCCGCTTGTTGTAAATATCCACCTTTGAATCTTTCTTCTGCTTGTTGTAAAGCTTCTTGCAAGGTTTGTTTGTAAGCTGCTGCAACATCTAAACTCTTGTAAGTCAGATAAACCTGATAATACAAAGACTTTACCTGATAGGTTACAAACTCTTTCTTGCGTTCGGTTGACAATGTCTCTGCTTCTAAAGCTAAGCGAGCTGCTTTCGCTTTCAACCATAAATCTGGATTAAATAATGGTTGAGTAAAACTTACTTTAAAAGAATAATTTTCAGTCGCATCCGGATTGTTTAATAATAAAGGATTGAAATCATTTTGTGTAATAGCTTCTTGCTGAAGTTTAAAACCAAAAGCATTCAAAGGATTATTGGTGAAGAAACCTCCATACGAAACATCTAGCCCGGGTAAGAAAAACGCTTTTGTTTGTGTAACACTCGCTTCGCGCATGCGAAGGTCTGCTTCTGCCATTTTTAAAATAGGATTGTGTTTAAGCGAAGCTTGCACACTTTCCTCTAGTGAAATAGGAATTCCTTTTTCCTGTGCTCGTGTAAAATAGCTTGTGCTAAAACTTAGTAGTAAAATCAAAAAAACTTTTTGCCGCATATCTTTACTTTTTTCACAAAAGTAGAATGTCGGTCAGGGCTACACTGTGACATGAGTCACGGTTGGTTGTGTATTCCTAAAAAAGTTAAATATTAATGTGTTTACTTAATGGATGAATCCATCAACAATGTTTCTTTAGTGACTTCTATCACTAAAAATTTCTATTTGTTTCTAAAAAACTTTGCAGAATAAGGGTGGCACTTACTTTATCGATGTTACCTTTTTGCTGGCGATCTTTCTTTTTCATACCTCCATCTAGCAAAGCTTGTTTAGCCATAGATGAAGTAAAGCGTTCATCAGCAGTATGTATTTTTATATCGGGAAATTTCTTTTGTAATGAATCGATAAACTTTCTTACTAAGGGTGCAATTTCTGAATCTTCGTTGTTTAATGTTTTAGGCATACCTACCACAAAAGTTTCAACAAGTTCTTTTTTACAATAGTTTTCGATAAACTGTAAACAAAGATGCGTGGCAACAGTATCTAATGGAGTGGCAATTATTTGGTTGATATCGGTTACAGCAATACCCGTTCTTTTAACTCCGTAATCAATTGCCATTATTCTTGCCATGCTTAAAGGTATGGATATTAAGGTGCAATGGTTAGCAAATCGTCTTGTCTTACAAAATATACATCTTCATTTAACTTCACTTTAACCCAAACATCGGTGTAATCCATAATTTCGACACGACTTCCTTTTCGAATGATTTGGCTTACGTTAGCAGCCGCTGATGGTCCTGACATGGCATACGTTTTATCTGCTGAAACAATGCCAAATTTTGGCTGCTGAAATATTGTTTGAAGGAAAACCGCAAACAAAAGGAAAACAGTTGTAAGAATTGGAAATACAAGTCGCTTTACATTCTGTTTTGAGAACCAAAACTGAACAAAAACCAGAATTGCTGCCGTCAACAAAATTAACAAAACGATGTATGGGATATAAGGCAAAACAGAAAACCAAATTTGCACTTCTTCAGGATTATCGTAACCTTTTAACCCATACTTCTTAGCAAGACTATTCTGTTTATCCAATGCAGTTAAATCGTTTGTTAATCGAGTATAATGTGTTAAACAATATTGAGCTTGGGTATAATCATTATTAGCCTCGTAGATGTAGGCCATTTTCAATAACATCGAAGGACTCATCTGTTTACTTTGAAGCAAAGATTCATAGACCTTGATGGCTTGCGAATACCGTTTGGCAGAAAAAAGAGAGTCAGCCTTTTTTAAAGTTAGTTGAGCATTTTGCCCATAAACTGACCATGCGGATAAAAGTATGAAAAAGAAAACTATATTTTTTTTGACTGCTTTTTGCATATATTTTTTATCCTATTACCTTTGTGCCCTCAATTACGGAAAAGCTGGCGAAATTGACAATGTTTTAAAGCTTTAGGTGATTGACGGAAGATCTCGTAGCTCAGTTGGTAGAGCATTACACTTTTAATGTAAGGGTCCTGGGTTCGAATCCCAGCGGGATCACAAAGCCTAACCTTCTAGTTAGGCTTTTTTATTTATCAATTTTCAAGTTAAAAATTCAATATTTTACTATGATTGAGTATAGAAAACCATTCTAAAAATTGAATGGCTAAAAAGTAATTTGGATGCTTTCGATTGGCTACAAATTTTAAAAACAACTAACCACTGAAATAAATCGAATTTTAGTTTGCATTTGGCTACAACTTGCCTTCTTAGTTATTGCAGTAAGAATAGCATCATAAAGAACCTAAATTTTTCTTAGAACAAGTCAACAGTTTTTTCATTTCATTCACCAACCAAGACGAAAGCTCCCCAAAAAAAAGGATGCTTGTATTTTCGTCTCATAGAATCTTGTGCTTGAATAAATGCCTTCCTTTTATCTCCAGATGATAACCAATTGTTGTAGAATAGCTGCATCAATTCTTGTGTACTTGTATCATTCACTTTCCAGAGACTCATAATAATACTTTTTGCGCCCGCTGTTTGAAATGCTCTTTGTAAACCAAATACACCTTCTCCATTTTTTATCTCTCCTAAACCTGTTTCACAGGCAGACAAAACAACTAAATCTGTATTACTTAAATCCAGGTTCATCGCTTCGTATGCGGTTAAAATTCCATCCTCTTCATCAAAGTTGTTTTTACCATCTAAGGACTGCTGCGAGCCTGCGAGCAATAACCCCGATCGCAACAATGGATTTTCAAATATCTTTTGATTGTCTATTCCTATAAAACCTTTCGAATTATCCTTAACATTTACGTCTTGCATAAAAAATCCATGTGTTGCTATGTGTAAAACCTTTGGGCTTCGTAAGTCTTTTAATTTCGATTCAGTTGCTTGACCCAATATAAACGTCTCGGTCTTCCAGTTTTGTTTTGCTAACGTATTAAAGAGTCCTTTAACTTCCTTTTCTGTTCCTGGTAACATGGAAATGCGACCCCTTACAAACTCTCTTTTCAAGCTATCTAAATCATAATTTAGGATGTTTGAATCTGGAATGTTGTTTTCATTAATTGTATTTGTATAATCAGGATAACCAAAAAGAAAAGCCTCATTTCTCGAGTCTATTTTTTGAATCGCACCAATTAAATCTTTTGTGTTTGTTAAGAGCTGTATCTCGTATTCATCAGCTACATATTTACCTGATTGAGGGTTAAGTAAAGTTTGT
Organism: Cyclobacteriaceae bacterium; assembly: GCA_027533395.1. Taxonomy (GTDB): domain Bacteria; phylum Bacteroidota; class Bacteroidia; order Cytophagales; family Cyclobacteriaceae; genus Chryseotalea. Next base: position 119,313 of record JAPZUF010000002.1, on the reverse strand, counting down.
AAGTTAAGAGCATGATAAACACCATCTGCAGAAAAATAAATCTTCTTTGTTTTTGGCGCCACCTTATTTAGTCGCTCACTAATTGAACGCCAAAATAAGTTATAACTTGTTTTATCTTCAATTTCGAACTTGATATTGTTTTTATAGTACTTGATTGCTTTTTCAAGTTCATTACCGTTGTTTAATACAACCAATTCGGGTTGCTTACTTGTTGGTGTGATGATTAGTGCTGCATAATAAATTGTATCAGTAAATTTCTTGTTATGATACCTAAACCTCACCATTTCTATCGCTGCTTGTTTTGGCTTTATTGTTTTTTGTACATCCTGCCAAGTAACGCTATTGGTGCGCGATCTGGAAAAAACGGCTGTCTGTTGCGACAGTTGCTTTTCAATTAAATTGATTTCTTTTTCTGATTCCTGAAGGTTAATTTTTCTTTTTTCTCTTTCACTTATCGACATTTTAAAAGCCTTTGCCAAATTCTCTCTTTTTTCCTGCCAATCATTTAACAATGCTATTAACTCCATCTTCCCGCTCCCTATTATGTGTTTTCGCATTGCATTTTGGGTATTAAACAGAAGTGCTTTCGTAGCCAATAAATTATTGTACATGTTCCCAACGACTGCAGGATTATCTTTTTGGCGTAATAGAACAAATGAATTAAATGCTTCGAACTCTTGTTTAAATGTATTTAGAAAAGCTTCTTTCTCCCTCTCAGACATGTATGAAAGTTGATTTTCTATTATTGAATAGTAAGTTTGATAGGCTTTCAATAAAAACGATTCAGCTTTGTCGTATTTTTTTTGGTTAATATAAATTTCTGCCAAGTTGTTACATCCATTGGCATAACTAAAATGCTGAGTACCCAAAACCTGCTCAATTACTTTATTCGCATCAATTTGCAAAAGCTCTGCTTTTTTATACAATTTACAATTGTTATAAAATGCACTAAGGTTATTACAGGCAATAGCAAAAGTTAGGTGTTTTTCGCCAACTACTTGCTTTGTTAAGTTTAGCGCTTCTATCAATAATTTTTCAGCATCATCATAACGTTGCAGATACATGTAAGTAATACCTAAACTCATGCAAGTATTAATGTATTCTAAGCTGTATGGCTCTAGCATTTGCCTAATTGCTTTGGCTTCTTCATACAAAGGCAATGCTTTCAGATAAAATTTGTAAGTGCTGTATAAAACAGCGAGATTACTACATGCACGAGCATACCCATAACTATTTTTACTAGCAATTTTCTCTTGAATCTCTTTTGCTTCAATCAGCAAATTTTCAGCTTCGGTAAAACGGCCTAAACGTGCAAATAAATTGCCCATATTAACACATGCGTTTGCATAAGGAGATGAAAATTTACCATGTATTTTCTCAAATGTATTTTTTGAATTTACTTGTAAGGGTTCAGCTTTTGAATAATAGCCTTGTGTGTAGTATAATTCTCCTAAATTTCCATTTGCACGAGCATATTCTATGCTTTCTTTTCCACTTATTCTTTCATAAACTTCCCGAGCCTCTAAGTAATACAGCTCTGCTTTTGAAAATAGTACTATTGTTCTATACAAAAAACCGAGCTTCGTGCAGGCTAGGGCATAATCGCGGTTCCACTTGCCAACCGTTTTCTCTATAGATTTTTTATTATGAAGTAATAATGGCTCAGCCCTTTCATAAAAACTATTATTGTAAAAATAGTCTGCTAGCGCTATACTATCTATTGTTCCATCTTCCTTAAAAAGTAGTGCATCAGCTTGAAGTTTACCCTTTTCATAGTATTCTTCTTTTTCCTTATTACCACTAGGAAAGTAATAGGTGACTTTACCATCCCAAATTTCTTTCGGTTTTTCTGCCAGTAATTTACCCTGCATTTGAAGTTTACCATTGCTGTAGTAATCGCTTGTTAAGCCAACGGGAATATCATCTTTGTATTCTATTAATCGGTAAAAGGCAACACTATCCTTATTCTTTGTTTCATTCCAATCTTTATCATACCAAATCGCCCAATTACCTTGGCGCAATCCATTTTCTGTTTTATTAGGATGTTGGGGTATTGTTTGTGCTGGTAAGACTATACTTACAAACACGAAGCATAAAAGTAGAAGGAAGCGCATTTTGCCTGTATTAAGTTTATACTAAGAGACAGATTAGATTGTAAAAATCGAAAAAATATTTAATGGATAATCTTTTTTAATCAATTTTATATAATAAGAATATACATGTTTGATTAATTGTTTGTCTGACAAGTCTTGGATTCTAAAATACAATTCAACTTTTTTACCTAAATTATGCTATAGTTCTTTTATCCAATCCTTAACCAAAGAAGTTTCTATGGTTACCTTTCTACAACCTCTAATTCACCAAGGCACGCAAGCCAGCTATAATGATAGTTTTAATAGAAGACTTATCTACACTAATATCATTTACATAACGCTGCCGTTTGTTTATACATTATTTGTAATCATTGATATTGAAGCATACTTAAGACCTATTCAAGAATTAAAATGGGATCAATTCATTTTCCTTTTTGAAATTGCAATCTGCTTCTTGGCTCTTTATCTCAATAAAAAAGGTAAATCAAGAATTGGAAGATTGATATTCATTATCACTTGGCCCTTGCTGATGCATATTATTCCGATTTGGTATCAGCAGACACCACCTGATTATTATTTGGCTTATCCGGTTGGTTTGATTTTTCATGCCTTGCTAATTCACCTGATGTTCTCCAGAAGAACTGAACCTGCGTATTTCTGGACTTTATTTCTTTTCAATTTTATTCTTGTATTAACTTCTATCCAATTTTTAATTAGTCAAGATGATGAAATATCTACTGAACTATTGAGCGTGGTGAATAACAAATATTTCTTTCTAGTTGTCATTCTGTATTACTTACTATTTTCTTTGTTGATTTTCTTGTTGATGCAGTCAGTAGAAAATCTATTTTCAGAATTATCACAAGCCAATAGAGTAATACAAGAACAAAAAGAAGAAGTTACTGCTATCAATGAAGAATTAGTGCAAAGTAATAACGCATTAACCAAGCTGAACGATGAAGTAAAATCTCTCAATCATAACTTGGAAACGATTATACAGAAAAGAACACAAGAGTTAGCACAAAAAAATGAACGTTTAACAGAATACGCTTTTTATAATGCGCATAAGTTGCGTGCTCCTTATTGTAGGATAAAAGGATTGTTTCAATTAAAATCTATCTCAAAACCTGAGGAACAACATCAACTTAATTTAATGATTCAACAAGAATTAGACGATTTAGATTTAATCATTAAAGAAATTCAGAAAATTGTTTCTGAGTAGAAAGCTATTCTTCTTCGTAATATGTTTCACAAATTTATTCTATTTGCTTTCTATAGAAGATGAATACAATTTCTTCTTTAATAAAAATGCTAAACGAACCATCAATATTAAAGCTGGCACTTCAATCAACGGACCTATAACTCCAGCAAAAGCCTGACCAGAATTAATTCCAAAAACACCTACTGCTACCGCAATCGCTAATTCAAAATTATTACCGGTTGCTGTAAATGAAACTGCTGTGTTTTCTGCATATCCAGCACCCAGTTTTTTAGAAAGAAAAAAACTAAAGAGGAACATCAGCACAAAATACAACACCAATGGAATGGCTATGCGCACTATATCTAATGGAATGCTAACTATTTCCTTTCCTTTTAAACTAAACATTACTACAATGGTAAACAACAAAGCGTATAATGTAAATGGACTAACTTTTGGTATATACTTTTCCTTGTACCATTGCTCTCCATTTCTATTTAACAAAAATTTACGCGATGCATATCCTGCCAAAAAAGGAATTCCCAGATATACCAAAACACTTTGCGCTACATCCATCATGCTTACATGTATGTCGAAGGATGGCAAACCAAAATAGGGTGGTAATACAGTTATAAATAGCCAAGCAAATAAACTATAAAACAATAATTGAAAAATACTATTCAACGCAACCAAACCAGCTGCATACTCTTTATCACCGTTGGCTAAGTCGTTCCAAACTAAAACCATCGCAATGCATCTTGCTAAACCAATCAAAATCAAACCTACCATATAGGCAGGTTGATCTTGCAAAAACAAAATGGCTAACACAAACATTAAAATCGGACCGATGATCCAATTTAGAATCAACGACAAACCTATTAGTTTTATATTCTTAAATACTTTATTCAATTGTTCATATTTAACCTTTGCTAGCGGTGGATACATCATCACAATTAATCCTACAGCAATAAGTAAATTGGTTGTTCCAACTTGAAATACAGACAAAACTTTTTCTACTTCCAACAAATTACCGATAGCTATGCCAAGTAACATGGCAAGGAATATCCAAAGAGTTAAGTATCTATCTACGAATGAAAGTTTAGGTGATGGTTGCATTATTTTTTGATGTTAGAAAATATGAAAAGTATTTCTCTACCGATTTGCTCTACTCTTTCTTTGTATTTTTCCTTTTCTAATGACGTATCATCAAAAGCTTTTGGATCATCATAAGTCAATGCGAATCTTTTTTCAGCTCCTGGTATAAACGGACAATTTTCATCAGCATGTGAGCACGTCATTACAGCAGCAAAAGAGTTGACTGGATTAACGGCATCATCGTACTTTTTAGAAAAAACTTGCAATGCCATGGCATCGTTGGCAAATTTTACATCATAAATAGGATTGTTTGTTTTATTTGATGCTTCAATAGCAAAACCTGCATTTTGCATAGCCAACACAGCACGTGGGTTAAACGATGTTGCTTCTGTTCCGCCCGAAAAACAAAACACATTCGGAATTTGATAATAGTGGGCAGCTGCTTGTGCCCACAATTGCGATATATGACTTCTTCTGGAATTGTGTGTGCAGATAAAATTCAATTGAATAGCTTGCTGCTTATTGATCTTAGATTGGATGTAATTCGTCATACTTAATAAAGGTTGATGACGTTCTTCATCAATCGCATCAAATTGTTGAACAAGTTGTTCTACTTTTTTTTGCAAACTCGGTAAAAGTAAATTATGCATATACTGTTTAAGAATAATAAGTTGATAAATATTGATTAGCAACAACCTGGTTGAGAACAATCTTTTGGTTTCTCTGCATATACTGTAACACTAAAAATTCCTGCATTACCATTTTTAAATTCTTCGATATCATTTTCAGATAGATATTGAGTGAGAATCTCATCTGGTAAAACAATTCTTTTCTCCTTTTGAATTTTAATGTTTATAAATCCTGTTTCTTTTATAATTGATAGGTAATCGTTTTTCTGAATAGCGCCAGACACACAACCTGCGTACATTTCTGCGCTTTGTTGCAAACCTAAAGGAAGATTACCTGATAAAACAATATCGGAAACGCTGAAGTGACCACCCGGTTTTAAAATGCGAAATGTTTCTGCGAAAGCCTTTTCTTTATTAGGAACTAAGTTAAGCACACAATTGCTTACAACTACATCTGCAACGTTAGCACTCAAAGGCATTTTCTCAATATCACCTAATCTGAATTCTACGTTATGATAATTTAGTTTTTCAGCATTGATACGTGCCTTCTCAATCATCTTTTCTGTAAAATCAACACCGATAACCTTTCCTTTCTCTCCTACTATAGAGCGAGCTACAAAAGCATCGTTGCCTGCACCAGAACCAAGATCGACCACGATGTCTCCTTCTTTGATTAATGCATGCTCTGTAGGTAAACCACAACCTAAACCTAAGTCTGCATCTTTGTTATAGCCTTGTAATGATGTATAATCATCGGCCATGATGGTGTAATCAATTGTAGCGCAACCGCAGGTAGCTCCACAGCAACTTGATTCATTTTGATCTTTGCTTTGCTCAGCAATCTGGCTGTATTTTTCTTTCACTAATTGTTTCAATTGCTCGGAGGTGGTTACAGTTTCCATATCATTAAATTTAAATTTCTTTCTGATTAATTAATCGTAATATTGCGATATCAATAACCAAAAAAAATGACAATCGTCACTCTTAATACTTAACGTCACAAGATTACATAAAATACTTCAATTATCGTATTATTACGATAGATAATTTTTAAAGTTTCAAAAAAATAGATTTAAAAATTAGACATACTCTTATCATGAAAATCGAAAAGTGCCAAATTGATGCTTAGCATGAGTTCATGAGTCGTAAAACGGCTTTCTAAAGTATTACCAGAAGGAATTTCGAAGATGTAAGCCAATCGATAAGATTCAAGAAAGTCAACTTGTGCGAGTAAACCATATGCATTCAGGTTTCTGGTAAAAAGCCCAGCCGTAAACTTTTGATTGAAAAGAAAGTTAACATTTACATCTGTAGATATAGGAGAATTCTTCACGGCTTTAATTAATACAGAAGGCTTTAAAGAAACATGTTCATTAATATAAAACAAACGAGAAGCGAAAAGATAATAGTGTTGTTCATAAACAGAAATATCTTGTCCACCAATGCTCACTGCGTTATTGATTAAACGTGGTACAGATATACCTATTAACATTCTTTCGCTTTTGAACATAAAACCAGCGCCTGCGTTAAACTTCATCTCGCTAAAGTTATTAAACAGAGGATCGTTAGGCTGCCTGATGCGCAATTCGCTGTTATCATTTTTATAGTTAATCATTCCAGCTTGCATACCAAAAGCTAATGAACCTTCACCTAACGGTAATCTATATGCATAAGACATACCAAAAGCTGTATTACTATTCTCACCAATGTTATCCTGTACAAACTGTACACCCAAACCCATTCTGTTGTTTCTAATTGAAGTATGGGCACCAAATGCGTGAGTTTTAGGATTACCATCGAAACCAGCCCATTGTAATCTTGAATTTACATAACCTGTAAAACGATCATTGATACCAGTATAGGCTGGATTAATAGTGATCGGATTAGTAATGTATAAACTATACAAAGGATCTTGCTGAGCAAAAGTTGTTTTGCCAAAAAGCAATAAAAAACTTAAGGTTAAAATTTTCTTCATGGCTATTTCACTGAGATATAACCTGATTTTACTAGCGAACCATCACCTAAATCTAAACGATAGAAGTAAGTTCCTTTAGGCAATAAACTGCCACTGTTATTAACACCTTTAAAAACTCTATCGGTGTTGTTGTACCCGTTAATTTCGAAAACCACATCGCCCCATCTATTAAAAACAAGTAATTTATTATTAGGATAATTGGTAATGTTAGCGATTTCTAGGTAATCATTTAAACCGTCTTCATTCGCTGAAACCGCATTGTAAACCAAAACTTCACCTGATAATTCACTGGCTACTGCTAAAGAAAAAATGGCGTTATCCGCTTCGTTAATTCTTGCAGAGATTGAACCATTTGCCAGTGAGCCACTGAAATTTGTTTTATCAAGATTGAAGAATTCATCATTTATTGATGCCGATTGAGCAACCACTAATTTCTCCTGGTCAATTTGTGACGGTAATTGAAAAACTGGCAATGTAATTAATGTGTTGGAGAGAGAGCCTGAGATAGCATTTACTTGCCAATAGCGGTCGTTTACAATACTTTGTAATTCTAAATTAAAATTGGCATTAAAAGGTTCTTGCAACATTGCAATTTCAATCTCTGAATTGTTTATATCACTAATGGTAACTGGTAGATATTGTGTTCCATCCCCTATAGGGAAAACTTTCTGTCCGCTTCCACTATGTACAACAGGAGCCTTAATATGAGCGTTATTTCCTCCACCTGAAATAGTTGCAGAAGAAGAAAATTTTATTTTGGAATCATTCTCTCCTGTAATAATCCCATTTTCCAGAATCAATTCTCCATCGATGGTCATATCAGCTAACATTACCTTCTCTCCACCTCCACTTATTGTTAACTTTTTAAAAGTTTGATTATTATGATTGATTACTTGTGAAGGAGCACCTGCAATACTATTGAAAGTAATTTCTCCATTACCTGGGTTATAATTACCCTGGTTAAACCAAACACCACCCATCACCATGTTGCCATTGTTGGTAAGAGTTCCAGTATTGACCAAACTGTCCTTTGTGGTAAAAATAGTGCCGGCTTGAATGGACACTATCCCTCCTTTATTATAAAAACTTTGAGCTAAACATAACGTTGAGCTATATAATATAAAAAGGAAATAAACTAATATCTTCATCTTAATTTATCTTATAAAGCTAACAACAAACCATTGCTTAGCTTCAGCATTACAAACTAGGGTAAGGCTGGAGATATCCTTAGCATTGTCTGCCATTTTAATACCTGTTGCTCCTTCAATTCTTTCATCTTTTGGATCGAATGGAACCAGATCAAAACCTTCTATTGATTTTGTTTTAATGATAAGGATGCGTCCATCAGAGTTAGCAATCGGAGGGAGTGTAATTCTTTGCGAACCGCTTGCTAATACTATCATGAAATATTCTGTATTGCCAACCGTATAGTTACCATTCAATAAATCAACTACATCGCTTTTTACGTATTGAGATCCATTCACATGAAGATTTCCTTTTGGCGCTGTGGTTGCCAAACCTAAATAACCGTTCTTGTTATCATACACCATGTTGTTATCACCGTTGATGGCTGATGTCCCTGTCCAATATGTTACTTGGTTAATGACACCACTTCCGCTAATTCCTCCTCCTCCACTATCATCAGTTGCAGGAGCCCAAGCTGTTCCATTCCATTCTAATACTTGACCAGTAGTGGGAGCTGTTGCTGCAATTGGTCTACCTTGCAAACCATCGACAGTTGGGTTGGGATAAGTTCCGCTTAAATCACCTCCCGCAGTTCCGCTTGCTGTTGGTGCAGCAGCCCATGTTACAACTCCAGCAACAGTGGTAAGCATCGCATTGGGAATAGTTGTTGGTGTTAGCTTACTGACTGCAATACCATTGGCAATTTTTGCATCGGTAACTGCATTAGCAGCGAGGTCTGTTGTTGCAATGGTTAGGTCGGCAATCTCAGTTGTTGTTACCGTACCACTTCCTATTTGGAAACCAGTTCCGTATGTTCCACTGATATCTCCGGCTGCTGGATTTTCAGTTTCTAATACTACGGCTGCATTTAATCTATTTGTATTAATAGTATTCGTTGTACCTGTATTGTTTATCGCGGCTGCAATGTTATTACCTGATGTTGTCGCTATGGTTGGATTAGGATAAGTACCAGCTAAATCTCCTGCAGCTGCTCCTGTTGGAGATGGTGCATTTGCCCAGGTTGCTACACCAGCTATAGTTGTTAAAATTTGATTGTTAGTTGCAGATGGTGTGATTTTACTGGCGGTAATACCACTTGCAATTTTTGCATCGGTAACTGCATTGGCAGCGAGGTCTGTTGTAGCAATGGTTAGGTCAGCAATTTCAGTTGTTGTTACCGTACCACTTCCTATTTGGAAACCTGTTCCGTATGTTCCACTGATATCTCCCGCTGCTGGGTTTTCAGTTTCTAATACAACAGCTGTATTTAATCTATTTGTGTTAATTGTATTCGTTGTGCCAGTATTGTTTATTGCGGCTGCAATGTTATTACCTGATGTTGTTGCAATGGTTGGATTAGGATAAGTGCCAGCTAAATCTCCTGCTGCTGCTCCTCCAGGTGCTACGCCTGTGATGGTTAAATTGCCTGCATTGGTAATTCTTCCTTGCGCATCTACAGTAAAATTGGGCACTTGTGTAGCCGTACCATACGTACCCGCAGTAACTGCAGTGTTTGCTAAACTTATTGTACCCGTATTGGTAATCGGTCCACCTGACAAACCTGTTCCGGTTGCAATATTGGTGATGGTTCCAAAGCTTGGGGTAGTCCAAGTGGGAACACCAGCATTGGTTGCTAGTATCTGACCGTTAGTTCCGGCAGTTAGTTTATTCACGGCAACTCCATTGGCAATCTTAACATTAGTTATCGCTCCGTCAGCTACATCTATAGTTGCCACTGTTCCGTCAGCTAATTTTGCTGAAGTAACAACATTATTGTTTAAGGTTGGGTTGGGATATGTTCCTATTAAATCACCACCTGCATTTCCACCAGGTATTGCCCCATTGATAGAGATAGCATTTCCACCACTTATGGTTAGTGTTCCTGTAGAAGGATTAAATCCAAGAGTTTGAGAATCTGTGCCGGTGCTGTCTTCAATTACAATCCAAGCAGTTCCGGTCCAAAAGCAAAACTTATTGATATCCGTGTCGAATACTAATAATCCTTTTTCTGCCGCTGTAAGTGAAGAAATAAAAGCTGTGGCCGTTCTTTGTGCAGTGCTTAGCCTAGGAACTAGTAAGCCTTGGTTATTAGTTGGTGAGCGCAAATCGAGTACGGCTTTCGCATTAGGATTTTCTGTTCCGATACCTACTTGAGCTTGGGTTGTTTGCGCAAATAGCAAACACAACACCAGAAGAATGAAGCTAGGGAGGGTTTTCATTTTCTTTGGTAATTATTAACTAGCGAAGTTAAACAATTTCCATCAAATGATTTACTTTTTTTATTAACAGTCATAAATGAACAACATAGGAAGTCTCCTATTCAAATTAAAAAGAAATTGAACTTAAATTAAGTTTTTTCGCATCGCTGTTTCAAGGCTTCATTCATCAATTCAAATCCGGTTTTTGTGTTATCGAAAATCTTTGTGAATAGCGTAATTAAAAGGCCTGAAAAATTTTCTCCATGTACAAACAACGTGGTTTGTTCATTAATCGGATTGAGAATAAAGTAATGTTCTCATCGCATAATACTTTGAAACAATCAATATCGGGAGTGGCAGCGTTAATGTAGGCATCACCGTGTTTTACCTAGATGGAGTAGGTAACTTTCTAAGTACTTCTTATAACAATAGTACAACAGTTACCGCAACAATAAGTGGTGGACCAACCGGATACACTGGAACAATAAATGGAGTTACTTTGAACAAAAGCGCCACAAGCACAGGCCCCGGCCCAACTAGTCTTTCGTTAACTGCTGGCTCATTTAACTTCAAACTTCAATAATTCTCCTCGTTGATTAAAAATAAAAAGCCTTCATTACTGAAGGCTTTTTTGTTTGTGCTAAATTCAAAATACAATTGAACTTTTTTTATCTATTCATGTTCTACATGGAAAATAAGATTATGATACTAAAGCAATTCCCACTCGGTTTCCCTTGGAAAACACAAGATCCCTTTCTATTCTGTGTTCACCACGAAGATTTTTATCCGAAAGGAAATGCGGATTTTGGTCCTGCCACCTCTCTAGCTGGCAGAAACATTGGTCAAGATTTTGATCCTCAATTGCCGTGGCGCATGTATCATGGCGAAAAAGTTCCAGGCTTTCCTGCTCATCCGCACCGAGGTTTTGAAACAGTAACGATTGCTACAAAAGGTTTTATTGATCATTCAGATTCATTAGGCGCAGCGGGAAGATTTGGAAATGGAGATGTGCAATGGATGACTGCAGGAAAAGGTGTGCAACATTGTGAGATGTTTCCTTTGCTGAAACAAAATGAAGATAATCCCTTAGAGTTATTTCAGATTTGGTTGAATCTTCCTAAGAAAGATAAATTGACTAATCCTCAATTTAAAATGCTATGGAATAGTGATATTCCTGTTTTAGCATTAGCTGATAAGCAAGGAAAAAAATACACCATTAAGCTAGTAGCAGGAAACATACAGCAACACCAAGCACCACCACCTAATTCTTGGGCAAACGACCCAAATAACGATGTAGCTATATGGCTGATAAAGGCTGAAGCTGGTACAATAGTTACTTTACCACCTGCATCAAGCAAAGCAAATCGTTCGCTTTATTTTTATGAAGGAAATGAAATTAAAGCTGATGGAAAGTTGATAAAAGTAAAAACAGGTTTGGAATTAGAGGCTACTACATCATTTGAGTTTGAAAACGGAAATGCTCCAGCTTCTTTCTTACTTTTGCAAGGTAAACCTATTGCAGAACCTGTTGCGCAACACGGACCCTTCGTGATGAATTCTCAACAAGAAATTATGCAAGCTTTTGCCGAATACCAACAAACACAATTTGGCGGATGGCCATGGTCAAGTTATGAGCATGTTCATAAAGAAGCTAAAAATGGTTTCGCTCTCTATCCGGATGGTAAAAAAGAAGAAAGACCTGAAACAGATCCTGCTCTAATCACTTTGTAAATTCTATAAGTTGAGTACTTTGGCTGTTCTTTCGCGCGTAGCCTGTAATAACTTTTCTTCTTTTGCTAAAGCATGCCCATAGGTAGGAAAAATTTCGTGCAGTTTTTCCTGCCACGCCTTAGTATGTATTTCTCTTTTGAAACACTTTTTAACAATATCCAGCATCACAGCTGCCGAGGTTGATGCGCCAGGCGATGCACCTAACAACGCAGCAACTGTTCCGTCTTCTGATACAACTACTTCGGTACCAAACTCGAGAATACCTTTTTCTTTTTTGTCTTTCTTAATGACTTGCACGCGTTGCCCGGCTTCTTTTAATTCCCAATCGCCTAACTCTGCCAACGGTACATAATCGCGAAGCGATTCTAGTCTGTCTTCCGGTTTCAATCTCAGTTGTTCAATCAAATATTTTGTAAGTGGAATATTCTTCAATCCGGCAAAAATCATCGGTATGGCATTATCGAATTTGATGGATTTGGGTAAATCCATCAAAGAACCATTCTTTAAAAATTTTGTAGAAAAACTGGCAAACGGACCGAACAATAATTCTTTTCTTCCATCAATATAACGGGTATCTATATGCGGAACAGACATAGGAGGTGATCCAACCGAAGCTTTACCATATACCTTAGCGTTATGCAATTCAATTAATTTTTTGTTGTGGCATTTTAACCATAAACCACCTACCGGGAATCCGCCATAACCGTCTCTTTCTTCTATCTCCGCTCTTTTCAATAAATGAAGTGTTGCTCCTCCAGCGCCAATAAAAACAAATTTGGTTTTGCTTTTATACTTTTCGTCAGTCAGAAGACTTTTTACTTTCACAACCCAGCCGCCTTTGCCATCCGGATCTAAATCCAAAGCTTCTGTGTGGTAATGCATAGTTACACCTGGCATGGCAGTTAACTTTTTCATCATGGCACGGGTAAGTGTACCAAAGTTAATATCCGTTCCAATATCCATTTTTGTCCCGGCTAAAGGTAAATTTCCTTTTCTGCCCTGCATCACAATGGGCGCCCAGTCTGTTAACACACTTTCGTCTTGTGTAAATTGCATGCCTTTGAAGAGTGGACTTTCATTCATCAATTGATAACGTGTCTTTAAAAAGTTTACGTTGTCATCTCCCCACACAAAAGAAATGTGAGGCACTTTGGTGATAAATTCTTTTGGATTACCGATACAATTTTTTTCTACCAGGTACGCCCAAAATTCTCTAGACAATTCAAACTGTTCTGATATTTTAATGGCTTTGCTGATATCTACATTTCCGTTTAATCGCTGCGGTGTATAATTTAATTCACAAAAAGCTGCGTGACCAGTTCCGGCATTGTGCCATGCATCAGAACTTTCGGTGCCAGCTTCATCCATCCTTTCAAATATTTGAATGCTGATATCAGGGCTTAATTCTTTTAATAATAAACCTAATGTTGCGCTCATAATACCAGCGCCCATTAACACAACGTCTGAATATGGAACAAGGGGTTTGATGGTTTTAGTCATAGAGAGGGATTACCAATTATTATCCAAGTTTGCAAAAATCTATGTAACAAACACACTTGGATAAAAAATGTTGCTTATTATTTCTGATTTTCAATAGGTAAAAACATAAAAGCTTGAATAAAGAAAACAAATGCCAGAAAAGATTGCCAAGCATTTTTCTTTGTTTTTATATAAGCAAAGGTAACAGCTAATCTTTTTTGATAGATGGGTAATCGTTCAAAGTATTGATTCAAAATAGTGGCATTCGTATATCTTTTTAAAAAGAAATACAATAGAGGTAAAACAACTGCATATAATACAAACAGTAAGAAGGTAACTCTAAATAAAATTTTCCAATCGGATTGCCAAAAAGACAATAAGCCTGCCACGCCAATAATTAACCATACCATCATCCGAAAACGTTTTCTTCGCTTTTCTTCAATCACATAGAAATGACGCACACTAATTATGCTTAACAATCTTGAAATCGCATTTTTTCGTTCTTGTATTGTTCTTAAAAACTTGGCCGTCATCCAACCCCAACACAAACCCCAAATGGAGTAAAGCATAACATAAGAGATTATCAATTTGTATGAAAATTGTTTCATTGCTTTCAATCCGAAAAAAGCAGCAATTTTTTCGCACCAGTTATCAATGGCAATCCAAATTGAATCTCCAAAAAGCAAAGTAGCCATCAACGGTTTCTGTATAGCACTCTCAGCCATCATCAGCAAACCGGCAAGCATACAACTCAATGTATTAACGCGCCAACTAAAAATGAGTGCACCCACTAATCCTTGGAAAGCAACAGCCACATAAGCAGTAAACGGGCTATGAGGACTTCCTGCAAACTTTATTGTTAAAACCCAAAACAAGGCTTTCATAATCGATACAAAAGGACGCTGACTATTGATGGCGATGCGGGCCATAGCAGCTAAGCTGATGGCTACCAAAACAAAAGCGGTAAAGGGTAACTTAAACGCATGAAAAATTCCACCCAATCCACTTTCAGCAAAACCCCAAACTAAGGCTAAGTGCAAAACATGGTCATCTTTTGTTTCTTTCATGGGATGCAAATATCCAGTAAAAAACTTAAATCGGTTTTTTTATAAAGTGTAATTTGCAACATGAAAATTCTTATTACTGGTGCAAACGGTTTATTAGGTCAGAAATTAGTCTCCTTGTTCATTTCAAAAAATGACTCAGAAGAATTGATTGTAACAGCCCGAAGTCCATTGGTTTTTCCATTTAAAGGTACTTATGAAAAACTAGATGTAACCAACCGAGAAGATATACTTACTGTTTTTGAAAAACATCAACCAGAAGTGGTGATTCATACAGCAGCTATGACACAAGTTGATGATTGCGAAGTGCAACGCGAAGCTTGCTGGTTACAAAATGCAACAGCTGTACAATACCTGACTGAAGCGTGTGAGTGGTATCAAACACATTTGGTGCATGTTTCAACTGATTTTATTTTCGATGGAAGCAAGGGTCCATTAACTGAAGACGCAGCGTCTAATCCTGTGAATTACTATGGTATGAGCAAATGGGAAGCTGAGAAAATCATTCAAGCAAGCACAATCTCCTGGGCTATCTTGCGCACTGTTTTAGTGTACGGCATCACACAAGATATGAGTAGATCGAACATTGTGTTGTGGGTAAAAAATTCTTTAGAGCAAGGCAAAGCAATCAAAGTTGTTAGCGACCAATTTAGAACACCAACATTGGCTGAAGATTTAGCCATGGGTTGTTATTTAGCAGCTAAGCAAAAAGCAAAAGGCATTTATCATATTTCTGGAAAAGATTTTGTAACACCCTACGACATTGCTATAGCCACAGCCAAACATTTTAATTTAGATGCTTCGCTTATTCAAAAAACAGATTCAACACAGTTTAAGCAAACAGCACAGCGACCTTTGATTACTGGTTTTAACATTTCTAAAGCTGAAAAAGAGTTGGGTTATCAGCCACATAGCTTGGCAGAAGGTATTGCTTTGTTGGCTAGTCAGATTAATTCTTAATTTCTTTAGGCAAGTATACAACAAACAAAGTTCCTTTATCAACTTCGGATTGAACGGACACGGTTCCATTCAATCTTAAAACAGTTTCTTGCACAATATATAAACCCAAACCTGAACCCGGTGTTCTGTTGGTAGCTCTGAAAAACATTTTAAAAATATTTTGCTGATGTTCTTTCGGAATACCCGGTCCATTATCCGATACTGAAATAGCAACTGATTTATTTTGTTCAGTTATTTTTATTTCAACAAAAGGCTTTTCAATTCTTCCTGGCCAATGGTGCTTGATGGCATTAGCAATGATGTTGCTTAAAATTATTCTGATTCTTTTTTCATCAGATAAACAATCTATGTTTTCATCTATCATTAGCCGCTTTTCAATGGAAGCAAAATTTTCCATGTACGACAAGTCTTCTAAAATATCCTCTACAATTTTTTTAAAGTTGATGGGTTCAGCAGTTATATCTAATCTGGCATTCCGCGAAAAATCAATGATGTCTTTAATAAAAGTATCTAAACGTTTAACACTTTTTTCCATTAAGCTTAAGTATTCTTTTTTATCCCATTTCTCATCGTCTTTAGCTAAGTTTATCAATCCCAATAATGAAGATAGAGGAGATCTTAAATCATGAGAAGCACTATAAACAAAACGATCCAGCTCTGCATTTACTTTTCGCAAGGCTTCATTTTGTTTGTTGATAATGGAAATTCTCCATTTATAAACTAAATAAAATAAAAGCATTACTGCGAATATGATGGTTATGTAAAACCAAATGGTTTGATAAAAATAAGGTTGAACGATAAAAGTCAAAGAAGCACCATCAGTATTCCATACTTGATTATCATTGCACCCACTTATACGAAAAGTATAAGTACCAGGCCTAAGATTGGTATACTCTACTTCATTTACTGTTGTTGCTTCACTCCAGTCATTATCTAATCCATCTAATTTATACCGAAACAAATTGCGAGTTGGTGCTGAGTAACTCAGCACACTGTACCTAAAAGAGTAACGTAAAGTTCCGGGGGGAATTGTAATTACTGAATTACTGATGACATGGGATAGCGTATCCGTTTTAAATTGTGCAATGCGCAAAGGAGGCTTCACAGTATTTTCCTTTCTGAGTGTATTGTCAATAACACAAACCCCACCTAAAGTTGGCACATATACTAAACCGTTAGATGAAAGTGTAGAGGATGTTGCTCCTGTACACTCCTTATTATTCATACCATCTGCATCATCTAAAATAAAAAAAGGTACTTTATCCATTTTACCGGAAATATGGGCTAGCAAATCTTCTTTTTTAATTTGAAGTATACCAACATTAGTGGTGATATACATAGTACCCTTCCCATCATCGACCCAATCAAAATATGTTTTACTCCTACTATCGCTACTCAATTGGATGGAGTGAAGAGAATCTCCCGCAAAATAAAGCGGACCTTGATTAGCCATTACCCAAACTTTTCCTTCTTTGTCTATATCAATATTGAATAATAATACTCCTGAATCGTCATTTTTAAAGTGATAGGTACGAATGCTGCCATTTTTCTTTATAATAGATAATCCACCACTATGTGTTCCAACATATATATCACCGTTATTAGATTCAGATAATGCCATCACATAATTAGACTCCAATCCATTTAAATGATCGAGCACAGTAAGTATTTTGCCGTTATTAAATTTTATCAAGCCTCCTGAACGGCTTCCAAACCAGAAATTACCTGCTTTATCTTTGTGTATAACTCTAAAATCCTCAGCGGGCATTCCCCATTTTTTATTATAAACTTTTTCTTGTCCTCGATCAAGGTGAATAATCCCTGAGTAAGTAGCAAGCCAAATAGATTGTTCTGATTCAACCCATACATCACGAATACCACTTGCATCGCTTAAACTTTTTATCAGCATTGATTTACAAACATTCTTATTACATACAGAAAGAATATTTGTATCGGTACCGATGTATATTTCACCATCTACTTCTTTGATGATATTCACCCTGTCACTAGGAATATTCGGTTTTGTTAGATTGGTAATACTGGTTTCTCGTAATTTGATTAAACCTGATCGGTTAGAAGTCAACCAAAGATTTCCTTCTTTATCTGGCATAATGGAAGTGATACGCACAAAATCTATTCCTCGCTTTGCCAATAAAATTTCTTGTGTTTTGTTTACTTGATTAAATCTTACTAAACCTTTTTCTAAGCCAATCCAAACTTGATTGGTAACATCTACCCATAAGGCATTGATTTGGTTTTCTCCTACTTCTTTAATCCATGTAAATTGTTGGTTATCGAAAACATGCAAACCTTTTGTTGTGCCTGCTAAAACACGTCCTGCCTTATCAACTGCTAATGCTTCAACATTATTACTGATTAATCCGTCTTGTTGGTTATAGTGAATAACTGTGTTGCCATCCCATTTAAATACACCTTCTCCATCGGTTGCCATCCAAACATTTCCAGCCTTATCTTCAACTAAACTCATAATGGTAGAGTTCGTTAATGCTTCGTGTTGCAACTTAATTACCTCTTGATTCCTTATTAAATATGCTCCCAAGTTGGTTGTGCCTACAACAATCTCACCTTTTCTAGTCAGTAATAGTTTTCTGGTAGATAAAGGTATTTTTCCTTTCTTAATGGTGTAAGGCTTAAATACGCCATCTTTTAGTAACACAATACCGGAGCCTTGCGAGCCAAATAAAAGTGAACCATCTTCTAATTCTAACACTGAATAAAATCCATCTATTTCAATAAACTTTAAACTGTTGCGATCATAAATATCAAAAGAGCGGCCATCAAAACTCATGAAGCCATTAAAGGAAGTTAACCAGATTAGTCCTCGACTATCTTGAAAAACAGAGGTAACATTGTTAGACGAGAGGCCGGCATCGGTTGACCAATTGGTAACGCTTAATTCTTGTAAACTTTGTTGAGGATTGAATTGAATCTCAACTAGTGGTTGTGCCTTTACACTATTGAATGCAACAAGTGTAACGAAAAATAAAAAAGTTAGAAACAGACCAGGGCGAGTCATGGTTCAATATAAGCATTGAACGCGTAACAATAAACAAATTCTTACAAATGGTTATTTTACAACACCTTTGGATTGCTTGTTCCTTAATGCCAGGTAATAAAGTGGAATACCCAATAAAGTGATGATGAATCCGGGCCAAGTATATTGAGGTTTATACACGATTAAAAGCACGCAAAAAGCTGTGCCCATCAACATATAAATAAATGGTAAAATGGGATATCCAAATGCCTTATAGGGTCTCGCTATATTGGGTTGTTTCTTTCGTAAAATAAAAATACCAGCAATGGTAAGCATATAGAATAATACAACCACAAAAGAAATCATATCAAGCAAATCGCCATATCGCCCACTTAAACACCAAACCGAAGCCAGAACACCTTGCATCCATAAAGCTTTTTGTGGTACTGATGAGTGATTCAATTCTCCAGCTTGCTTAAAGAATAATCCATCTTTTGCCATTGTATAATACACGCGCGCGCCTGATAATATCAAACCGTTGTTACAACCAAAAGTTGAAATCATAATCATGATGGCGATAACAATGGTACCGGCAGCACCAAAAATAACTGTAGATGCAGCCACACCTACTCTATCATTTTCTGCGAATGCAATTTCATTCATGGGTAGAATACCTGTGTACATAAAATTAGCGCTGACATAAATGACAGTTACGATGAGCGTTCCTAAAAATAAACTCAAGCCGATATTGCGCTGTGGATTTTTAATTTCACCCGCAATAAACGTTACGTTGTTCCAGGCATCGCTGCTGAAAATGGAACCTACCATTGCGCTGGCAATAGCACCAAATGCTCCAATAGTCAAATACGTTTCTATGTTTCCATCGGGTAAAAGTTTTTTCATGCTCCATGCATCTTGCCAATTCGCTTGCCACACTTCGGGTTTAAAGGCGAAAAATCCGGCAACAATTAAACCGAATAAGCTTAGCAACTTTACTGTAGTGAGAACAGATTGAATCCATTTTCCTTCCTTGACTCCTCTTGTGTTGATGTAGGTAAGTAAGATAATGGTTAGTATAGCTAAAAGTTGTGCGGGAGAAATTTTAATGAAGCCTGCATCAAATAACACAATGTTTTCGCTTACAGCTGGAATGAGATAGGCTGTAAATTTTGAAAAGGCTACCCCTACCGCTGCGATGGTTCCTGTTTGTATAACTGCGAAAAAACTCCAGCCGTATAAAAAAGCAATTAAAGGATTATACGCTTCTTTTAAATAGGTGTATTGTCCACCTGCTTTAGGAAACATACCACTTAACTCGCCATAACTTACGGCTGCGGTAACTGTCATGAATCCGGTTAACAACCATACAGCAATTAACCAACCTGCACTGCCAACGTTCATAGAGATGTTAGCACTTACAATAAAAATACCGGAACCAATCATCGATCCTGCTACAATCATGGTAGCATCCCAAAGTGACAATACAGGTTTAAATTGTTGCTCAGCCATAAATAAGATTATGCGGAAAGATAAGAAATAGTGCTAATAAAAAAATAAGGAAGAAAGATAGCCATCAGGGTTCGATAGCTGCTACTATCGGCTTGCCTGTGCAGCCATTAGGAAACATTACTTTCATGAGCACAGATAAAGTAGGTGTAATATCTGTAATATCGTAAGGAAGATGTGATTGTCCTGGCTTGATTCCTTTTCCCATCATCAAGAGAGGAACATTTGTATCATACGCATAAGGAGAACCGTGTGTAGTGCCTTGCACTGAATTTCCTTCGAACCAAGCAGGTTCTAAAACAAGGGCAATGTCGCCTGAGCGTTTAGCATGAAAACCACGAATAATTTTTCCTTTTATGCCACCTTCGTTAAAATCACTTTGTTTAATTACCGCTTCGGTGTAATAATTCGCTACGCCATCTATGGTCATTAGAAATTTGCCGGCCAGTTCGGCCACTACAAAAAAATCTAATCCCGTACTTTTTGGTGAACCCTCAAAAGCCTGGTGATTTAAATATACCTGAGCGTTACTGATTCTTTCTACCAATTTTTTACCGGGATAAAAAGTTGATAAATATTCATTTACTTTAGCGGTAGCATATTCTTCGTTAAAATAACCAGCGGGTATCTTCTTATCTTTTAAATATTGTGGCACTTCTGCAACGCCATGATCGGCTGTAATGAACACAACATAATTTCCTTTACCTACTTCTTTATCTAATGTTGAAAATAAATCTGCCATATTTCTATCCAAGCGAAGGTACATGTCTTGCAATTCGATAGCGCGTGGTCCTACCGCATGCCCCATGATATCAGGTGTTGAATAAGATATTGCCAGAAAATCTGTTATCTCGTCTTTTCCCATTTGTTCGCCTTGAATAGCTGCTTTGGAAAATTCAGTGATGTAGTCATTTGCGAATGGTGTGTAAGAAAAATAATCTGCTCCTACTTTGTTGATCAACTCTTGCGTAGGATAAGGGAAGACCATTTTAGTTTTTGCGTCAAGTTTTCTTTCGTACGGTGATTCGTCCGGACCGGATGCTGTATATTTCTCTATAGGTAAAAGTGGAGTCCAGGTTTGTTTGTAATAAGTATTGATTAAATTTTTTTCATTGAATTTGTTCACCCAATCGGGGAGTTGATTTTTATAAAAAGCACTGGTGATAAATTTTCCTCCTCTACCTTCTGGAAAATACGCACCGTCTGCTAAATGACCGGCAGGTAAAATGGCTCCTCTGTCTTTAATAGATACTCCAATTACTTTTGATCTGTTTTGTGTAAATAATTTTAACTCGTCTGTTATAGTAGTTGTTTGCAAGCGTTTGGGTGAGACTCCTTTACCTGATTGTGTTGCACCAATTAAAGCCTGCGATAAGTCTTCCACACAGTTCACTACTTTCTTTTCTTCTTTATCGTAATAATCATTGGCAATGATGCCATGGATAGCCGGTGTTGTTCCCGTGTATATGGATGCATGGCCTGGCCCTGTATAAGTTGGTGCATAGTTGTAATGCATATTGGTGGCCATAAAGCCTTGAGACATCATTCGTTTAAATCCGCCTTCTCCGTAAGTGTCGTAAAATCTATACAAGTATTCTTGTCTCATCTGGTCAACCACAATACCTACCACTAACTTGGGTGGCGTATTTGGCTGCGGTGATTTTACTTGTGCAAAACCCAACTGAACAATGCAAATGAAAATAAAACAAAAGCGAAGCATAGCACATTTTTTTACAAAGCTAATCATTATTCAGATTTCTGTTTTCCGCCTGTGTAAACACTGCGTTAATTTTAATCACAGATTGCTTTTTCAAAATCTTTTTCTTCGTACACTTCTTTGAGTATTTGTTTACCAGTATGGTCGTAAATAAAAAGTAGGATTAATCCTGCTTCTTCCACTTCTTTTTGAGCTACCATAAATTGTGCTTCACTGCCTTTTATCTGAATATTGGTGAAGAGTGGTTCTAACAAAATTCCTCTTTGTGTGTGCCACATACCGAGTTGACCATCTTGTTTAATAATGAAATAAGCATCGTGCCCGATTTGCTTAGCAAGTTTGTATTCACTGATGTTAGATAACACTACTTTCGATTTTCTTAAATCAAACAAGTTCCAATAGAATCCCTTTTTTAACCAAAGGTATTGTTCGTTGATGATTTCGTAATCATCCCAAAATTGAGTTGGAAGATTTTTATAATTCCAAGTGACGATGTAATATTTGTTGGATTGAAACACTAACAATTGCTGATGAAGCAGTGGAATAATTCCTTTATCAAATTTTGGCTTAATTAATTGACCCATAGCATCACCCAGTAAACCAAATTTATTTTTCTGCACAAGCACAATAAAATTACCTCGAACACTTGATTGTAAATCAGGAGTAAGTTCCATTAAAACTTGGCCCTTTCTATTGATAAACCATTGCTTGTCTTTTTTTGATTTTAAAAAAAAGTTACCTCCTACATAACTTATTCTATCTGCATCATTGACAAAGAGATTTTGTCCTAAAACATTTGTTATGTATAATTTATCTGCTCGCTTCATGACAAAAAAAACAGAATCATTTTTTGTGATGATTTCTTTGATGACGTTGCTGGCTAATGTAATTTTCTTTTCATTTCGAACTACCAACAAACTATCTTGAGAAAAGCCAAGAAGTGTTTGTCCGAATACCTGAATAGTATCGTAATAAAGAGATGTTTGCTTTTTATCTACAAAGGCAAAGCGTTTATCTTTTTGAAAAACCCAAAATGGCTTCAGCCATTTTATATTCTTCATCTCTTTTTCAATTTCATTGTTTCCAATCAATAAAGTTGAAAGTGAATCGCGGGTTACAACTATTCCACCATCATACAAATCAATTTTTGCAGCTTGTTGTGCCACCAAATATTTTCCATTGGAAGACAGTAAAGCTTCTTGATTGCCAACTTTGTACCAAATTCCTTGCTTGAAAGGTTTTACTTCTTCTGCAGCAATCATTTTTTTATATTGATTGTTTACATCGGCAACATCGTTAAATGAAACTAATTGCCAATTCGTTTCTGTTTGCAATGCCAACCATCCATCAAAAGCTATTATTTTTCTCCAACTTCCTGTAAGCAAAGGATGACCCAAAAGACTATATATTATATATTTTCCATCTTTCTTTTCTATCCACCATTTTCCTTCTAACAAGTTAAGAGATCCATTGCTTTCAAAAATTTTATGACTAGCTACATGCCAAACTTCATTTACTTTTTCTTTTTCAACTATTACAAAACCAGCTTCCATCGGTTCAATGGCTTTCGCATCTTTTGTAAGAAATTTTCCATCTATGGTAAACACTTTATCGCCTGAAAGAAAAAAATAGGTTGATATACCATCGCACCTTAAATCGTTTTCTATTGTTGTTAGACCAGTGGAATCCAAAAGTGTTCCATCTGCTTTTAACAACGTGTATCGCTGTTTTTTCCAAACCGGTAAAATTATTTCTTCTGTTTCATCTTTTACTTTTAAATTTTGGATGATTTCTCCTGCAAACTCAACATGTTCACCTTGCTTCCATCGATTAATGAACTTTGCAAAACTGATGGAGTCGCCTGCCAAGGTTGATAAAATAAATATTTTTTGAGCTGCCTCTTTTCTGTACGGACTGTCTTTGTAGCGATCATAAAAAATTTCATAAGCCTGCAAGCGACCACTGGCCGTTTCGAACTCGTATAAAGACTTTTCGAATCTGTTTTTTGCTTCCGCAGTGCGGTAACTGTCAGGATATTTTTGTAAAAATTCTGAAAAGGCTTCGTGTGTGTTTCTGCGCAAGGCCATTAAAAATCCAACTTCAATTTGTAATTCTCTTGCACGCGCTACTTGCTTAGCCCACGGGAACTTTTGTGTAAAATAACCATAAGCCATCTCGGTATTGGCAACAAAGGCTCGCTCAAAAGCTGCGCTGTCTTGGTAAGATTGAAGTCTATTAATTTCTTTTTCATTAATTGGATACCAGTCTAACTTTTGCTTTTCCGATTTTGAAAGCAAGGCAAAATCGCGCTTTACCTTTTGCAGATAAACGTAGGAAGAATCGAGATGAAATTGTGGATTTCCCTGTGTGAAGAAATACCAACTATAGGTGAAGTTGGCACCCACGTTAGTTGAGTCCTTCTTTAACGCTTTATCTAGGTATTGCCTAACTTTTATCCAGCGCTCGCGCCCAAGGTTATTCCAAGCTGCTTTTTCATTTGCCAGTTGCGCACTTGCGAGTTGACTTGCCAAAAGAAAAGAAAGTATAATACCAGTTTTTCTCATTATTGTAAAAATGTAACAAAGTTTGCGATTATTTTAAACAGAAGCTGATAAGTAACCTTGTGCATGGAAAATTATTTTTTAACTTAAACGCTGAAATGCTATCCAATGGCTAAGCTTAAGAATATAGTCAAACAACTTTCTGAAAAAGACTTTCAGGCTATTTACGACAGCCTGGTTGAAAGTAATGCAGAAAAATCTGCTTATCTCTTGCGCTCCCTACGCGAAAGACAATTGTCGGATAACAAAATAATGGCAGAGTTAGAGGTAAATGCCAACGCCTACTACACTTTGCGTTCGCGCCTTAACTTAAAAATTGAAGAATATCTGATGGCGCAGCTAGAAAGCCCGCGCACAGATGTATTAAAGAAACTAGCCAATATCAACGAGGTGCTTTTCACCAAAAAGAAAGCCATCTCCATTGCTACACTTAAAAAGTTAGAAAAAGAATTACTCGATTACGATTTGGCTAACGAGTTAACCACTATTTATAAATCACTCAAAAAATTAAACGTTAATTCTCCTGATTACTTCCAATACTCACAATTGTATAACCGCCACGTTGCTTATATGTTGGCTTTAGATAAAGCAGAAGATTTATTGGCCGATTATTTTAAGAAGTATGGTGAGTATTTATTTACAGGAGGAGATGTAGAAAAGCTAAGCCTCGGCTTATTGCAAAAGGAAATGGACAACGTGGCGAATTTATATGAATCGCACCGATTGTTTGTATATAGAAGTTGTTTGAATATTTTTCATCGCTTGTTTGTTGAACCGGATGATTCGTACAGACCAGACCTTGAATCGATTGAAGATATTTTTACTAAAGTTCAGAAGATCTTTGAAACCTACAACCTAGATGCCATCTACTATCACCTTAATCTTGTCTTCGAGTTTTTACGTTTAGAATATTACACACACTATAAAGTTTACAGAGAATCTGAAAAGTATTTTGAAGAAGTAAACGATGCCGCAACCAACCTTTTAGTTAATTATACTACTTATTCCTTTCCGGCACAATTTCTAATAACAAAGATTCAAAGGCATCTTCGCTTGGGAAATGAAGCTGAACTTTACGCTGAGAACGAAAACTTATTTATCGATTACGAAGTAGACGCACTGGATGTTCCGAAACACACCATCTACATTTGTTATCGCGCACTGGCTTGTTACTATGCTGGTAAATATGATGAAGCCGCCAAAGTGTTGAATAATTTATTGAATGAAGTTAGTTTGAAGAAATTTCCTATTACCTACATGGAAGTGAAGGCTTTGCTTTCGTTACAATATGTAATGTTGCAGGACTACGAATTGTTTAATCAGTTGAGCAATAGTATTCAAAGGCAAATCCGCATGTTGGGCAAAGATAGTTGTGAAAATATTTTATTATTCTTGAAGATTTTAAAAATCACAACAAGCGAAGCCAAAAAAGAAAAAGCAAAAAAAATCAATGCGATTTTACCTCGTTTAAAATCTCTGGAAGTAAAATACTTCGCTCCAACTTTATTGATTCGCTTTGATGATAAGTTTGTGAAGCAACTAACTGAAATGGAACCGGTAACAGATTAACACCATTATAACGGATTTGACATCTGTAATGATAAGGGTTGCCTACATTTTTTATAATGAAACTTCAAATTATTCTAATTGAATAGTGTTTTAATTTCAATCATCATCAAACAAAAAGTCCACAATTAGGTTGCGGACTTTTTTAATTTGAATGTGCTGAACTTAAGATTTATTTCAAATCAAATATCTAATTTGATGATGCTGTCGTGCGAGAGAGGTTTGTTTAAATACAATTTCACATTCTCATATTTTTTAGAACGATTGAAGTCTTGTGGATTAATGCTGGAGGTGAGCATCACAATTCTGCCTTTCTTTTTTGCCACCGGACTTAATTTTTCGAATTCATCTAAAAATTGAAAACCATCCATTAACGGCATATCAATATCCAAGAAGATAACATCGGGTAATACTTGGTCGGCCACGCCTGTTTTCTCCATGTTTTTTAAAAATTCGATAGCACTTTTTGCTCCCGTGTGGGTGTAAATGGTATCGGTAATGGCAGCCGCCTCAATCATTTTTTGGTTGATGAGGTTATCAATTTCATTGTCATCAATCAACATTACAGTTTTGTATTTCTTTGCCATACCTGATTTTATTTCATGTTAAAAATATAGAATGATATACTATTTGACAAACCTAGCATGTAAAACTATCATCATCAAATCATAAATAATTTATTCGCAGCACTTTTCTTAATTATCAATTATGCTTTAATCAATTTAAATATCAAACTTAATCCCTTGTGCCAAAGGTAAAGTAGTACCATAATTGATGGTGTTCGTCTGCCTGCGCATGTAAACTTTCCAAGCATCAGAACCAGACTCACGGCCTCCTCCGGTTTCCTTTTCACCTCCAAATGCTCCACCTATTTCGGCACCACTCGTTCCAATATTAACATTGGCAATGCCACAATCCGAACCGGCATGAGACAAGAATTTTTCCATCTCCTGCATGTGGTTGGTCATAATAGCTGATGACAATCCTTGCTTCACACCATTCTGCAAAGCAATGGCTTCCTCTATAGTTCGATAAGGCATGATGTATAAAATGGGCGCGAAAGTTTCATGCTGTACAATCTGAAAACTATTTTTTGCTTCTGCAATGGCTGGCTTTACATAACAACCTGATTCGTATCCATCTCCTTTTAACACGCCTCCTTCAACCACCATCTTTCCGCCTTCAGCTTTCACTTTTTTCAGCGCATCGGTGTAGGCTTTTACAGCAAGCTTATCGATAAGTGGACCAACATGGTTTTCTGCATCTAATGGGTTTCCGATTTTAAGTTTGGTATAAGCATTCTTCAATCGGTTTTTTACTTCTTCATATACACTTTCGTGGATGATTAACCTTCGTGTGGTTGTGCATCGTTGTCCGGCTGTACCAACAGCGCCAAATAAGGCACCTCGAATGGCTACATCTAAATTGGCATGTTCTGAAATGATAATGGCATTGTTACCTCCTAATTCAAGTAATGCTCTGCCTAATCGTTCGCCAACTGCTTTGCCAACTGCTTTGCCCATGCGCACTGAACCAGTTGCTGAAACCAATGGAATTCGTTCATCAATGCTTAGCCATTGCCCAACTTTGTAATCTCCATTGATGATACAGCTTACACCTTCAGGCACATTATTTTTCTCGAATACTTGCGAGATTATATTTTGACAAGCTATGCTACACAATGGTGTTTTTTCTGATGGTTTCCAAATACAAACATCGCCACAAACCCACGCCAACATCGTATTCCACGACCACACCGCTACTGGAAAGTTAAATGCGGAAATAATTCCAACAAGGCCCAGAGGGTGATATTGTTCGTACATACGATGGCTGGGGCGCTCCGAATGCATGGTTAAACCATGCAATTGCCTTGATAAACCAACTGCAAAATCGCAGATGTCTATCATTTCTTGCACTTCGCCTAAACCTTCTTGGTAAGATTTACCCATT
Source organism: Cyclobacteriaceae bacterium (assembly GCA_027533395.1). Taxonomy (GTDB): domain Bacteria; phylum Bacteroidota; class Bacteroidia; order Cytophagales; family Cyclobacteriaceae; genus Chryseotalea. Next base: position 91,411 of record JAPZUF010000002.1, on the reverse strand, counting down.
TCATAAGAAACAAGTTTCCCTAATGGTTCTTTGTAATTTCTTAATGCTTCACCTATTTGTCTTACTACTTCTCCACGCTTTGGTGCAGGCCATAAACGCCACACTTCAAAAGCTTTTTGTGCTTCTGCCACAACTTGTGCATATCCTTTTTCATCTGTGGCTATAACCGAACCAATAAGTTTTCCATCTGCAGGAGAAAAAGATTCGATAGCAGCACCACTTGAGCGCAACCATTTGCTTCCTGTTGATGTACCTTGATTTGTTTTTTTAACACCAAGTGTTTGTAGGGCTTGCTGAATGCCAAATTTTTTCATGATGATTTTTCTTTCTGAGTTAAAGCGAAGGTCAACTCATGAAAGCATTTGCTTGCGAGGCATGGAAATAAATTTTTCATGGTTGGACTAGGTAAAAAATGATACCAAACTTCTTCCTACAAAGGTAATGGAATTTAAAAGCTTACCATGCTAAACCGTAAGTTCCTTTGGTACCATCCGGGTAAAATCCTTCAATCAATACACCATCTTTTTTAAACGCCATGATGCGGTTAAAGTCTTCGAGATTATTAACCGGTAGTTTATCAATAAAACCAATGATGAATTTTTCTTTTATGCCTGCTTCTTGCCATTTCCCCGCTTTAAGTCGAATGATTTGAACGCCTCCTTCTAATCCAACATCTACCAATGTTTGGTAAGGAATATCGGCTAAAGATGCTCCATCAAATTCGGATGCAATGGGTTTGCCTGCCAATTTAACTTTCCCTTCTTGGTTGCGCAGGATAACATTTGTTTCGTTCTTTCTTCCACTTCGAAGATAAGTGACTTGCAATTTTTTTCCTGGTCTATTACGTGCTACAGTTTCTTGCAGTTCAGAAACACTATTAACTGGTTTTTCTTCAATGGCCGTAATAACATCACCATCTTGCAATCCTGCTTCTAACGCTGCAGAGTTTTCATTAACTCTTTCAATTAAAACGCCTTGGTTAACGGATAAACTTAAAGCTTCTGAAACTGCTGCATTCACATCAGAGATCTGAATGCCCAACAAACCACGCTGAACGGTACCAAACTCTAATAAGTCATCAGCAACTTTTTTTGCTAAACTGATTGGAATGGCGAAAGAATACCCTTGGTAACTTCCGTTAGAAGTAGCAATAGCAGAATTAATACCGATTAACTCTCCACGTGTGTTTACCAATGCACCACCACTGTTACCAGGATTAACCGCAGCATCCGTTTGAATAAAAGATTCGATTTGTAGATTGTTGCGATCTCGCAAAATACCAATGTTACGCGCTTTAGCGCTTACAATGCCTGCGGTTACCGTAGAATTTAAATCGAAAGGATTACCAATCGCTAAAACCCATTCTCCCAATTGCAAACGATCCGAATCTCCGTAAGGTATAAAAGGCAAGTTGCCTGCCTTTACTTTAAGAAGTGCCAAATCGGTACTGGCGTCAACACCAATCACTTTAGCAAAAAAGCGTTGGTTGTTGTTCATCACTACTTCAATATTTGATGCATCTTCAATTACATGATAATTGGTAAGGATGTAGCCATCATCAGAAATGATGACACCAGACCCGGATGAATGTGCATTCCAATCGTGTCGGAATTCTAAAGGATTGATGCTGAAGTTGCCTGCACCATAAGAAGTGCGAATGTGTACAACTCCTGCAGTTGCTTTTTTTGCTGTTTGGAGAAAATCTTTTTCGGCAGGAACGTTGTAAGTTGTATCACGCTTGTAGTTCACCAAAACAGATTGCTGGCGCTGCTCAATTGAATTATATGATACCTCATCTTGATATAGATAGTTAATCGAGAATAATGCACCCACTGTACCACCTACACCACTGGCCAATACAATTAAAATAAGCAATACATATTTTTTCATTACTAAAGATAACGTCAAAAGCCGAAAACAGTTAATAAAAAAAGAGCATCCCGAAAAATTCAGGATGCTCGCGCCATCAACCTAACCCTCTACAAAACTTATTTTACTTTAATGTTGGTGCGCAACATTTTCTTTTCGTCTTTAGGCAAAACAATTTCCAAAATGCCATTTTTATATTCAGCCTCGATGCTGTTAATATTGATGTTATCAGGTAAAGAAAAAGATCGGCTGAAAGAACCATACTGTGTTTCGATAGATCGGAAAGCATTTTCTTTTCTTTCTTTGGTAAATTTTCTTTCTCCGCTAACAGTCAGATAATTTTCGTTGATATCAATCGAAAAATCTTCTTTGTTCATACCTGGCACAGCTACCAAAATTTCGAAGTTCTTTTCATTTTCAATGATATCGACTCTCGGTGTGAAGGCATAAACTGAACCTCCGCTTCTTGCCACAGATTCATTAAAAAATCTGTCGATGATGTTGCTGAAAGTTGTGGGCACAAAATCATTTAATGCTGAATTATACTTGATGATGCTCATATGTTTTTAAATTTTAGTTTAACATGTTTAGTCATCAACTCTTGAAAAATGTGCCATGTTAAAAAATAAGTCATAATGACTGTTTTTATATTTTAATCAATGAATAAATATGCCATTTTGTCTTTTATAGAACTCATTTTGACTCAAATCCCAAATTTTTGACCTTTAATCATTATTGCTAAATCCGGTGATAGTATATTAAAGCATGCGCTACCTAGCCCTCCTACAACTCTTATTTTCTTCATTGCTTTGTTCAGGACAAACTCATCAAAAGGAAATTATCCAATTGTATGATCAATCTATCTTTAACGTTTATAGTTTTATTAAGCAAGACAGTTTCTTGCAGTTATCAATAATAAAGGCGAAAAAACATGCACCAGAAATGGCTGTGCCACTTTTGCAATTCAGGTCCTTTGTCAAACAGCAACAAAATCAATTTGATGATGCACTACAAATAGCAAACGAAGCCGTTCAATTTGCTCAAAAAAGTAAACTCGATAAAAAGGTAATTTACAGAGATGCTTTGTCAAATCTTGCCTTGTGTTATATATATGCAGGATTATACGATAGTGCTAAACTTATAGTTGACCGTGGATTTCTGCTCGCCAAACTAGAAAAAGATACATTTAACCTGAGCATTTTATTAACCTTAAAGGCTTTACACTTTGCATGGAAAAAAGTAGACTTTGATCTTAATCCAGTTTTCGATTCAGCTGCGTATCTGGCTACTTTCACTGAAAGCAGGCATGATGATGTAATGGCAGCTTCCAATCATTTTGGTTACTTACAAGAAGAAAAAAACAGAGATTATAAAAAAGCAATTGATATACTCTTAAATACGCAGAGTTACATTGATGATCCTACTTTGGACAAAGTTACAACCAAGGCTTACGAAAGAATGCCTTTCCATTTCCGTAAATCCAAAACAACTATATACTTTTTACTCGCGACCGTTTTAGGCGATGTAGGGGATTATGATAATGGTATCGCATATGTTGAGCGAGTTGTTGAATCTTACAAGCAAGAAAAAAATTATGCATACTTACCCTATGTGTATAGCTATTTAACGGAAGCTCTAACAAACCGTAATGAATATGAGAGGATTGTTGCCTTACACGATTCTGTTAAAACAATGGCCAACAAGATGTTTGGTAAACCTGAATTACCTTTCTATCCCTTTTATTTTACAGAAGGATGGATCAAGCTAAGAGAAAAGAAATTTGAACAGGCAAAAAGTAATTTCAAAAAAGCCATACAAAACCAACAACCTGCACATTACCCCAGTTTATTGGGATTATTGGATATTGCTATTGCATCAAATGATTTAACTGGAGCTGATTCATTGGTAAGATCTTTAGTTAACTTTCAGAATGTTTATCCAAAAACCTTCAGCATTCAACTACTCAAACTACGCAGCGAACTAGAAAAGAAAAAAGGAAACACAAACTATGCAATTGATTTGTTGTTAAAGCACTACACAATAAAAGATTCTTTAACACAAGCCTCACGCTATTATACATTGAAGGAGGCAGAAACTAGGTTTAAAGTTAATGAAAAAGAAAATGATTTAAAGCTTCTCAATCAAGTAGCTCAGTCACAAAAAAATGAAATTGTCAGCAAGCAAAACAGCATTATCATTCTACTGATTAGTTTGCTTGTAGTTGTTATCATATTATTTATTCTTTATAAAACTTATCGACAAAAAGAAAAGCAGACCATTTGGTTAAATGAAAAGAATAAACAGATTGAGTTACTGATTAGAGAATTACATCACCGAGTAAAAAACAATTTGCAAACAATTTCAAGTCTACTGAGTTTACAGAGCATCAAGGTAGAAGATGACCGCGCAAAGGCTGCTTTAAAAGAAGGGCAATCACGTGTGGATGCGATGGCACTCATTCACCAAAAATTGTATATAGATGACGATTTAAGAGGTGTTGACATGGAAGAATATTTGCAGGCCTTGATTGCAAGCCTTGCCAGTGCGCATGGCTACAAAACAGAAATAGTAACACAACAAATCAATATGAAAAGCAAAACGCTGGATGTTGATTTAGCAATTCCTCTCGGCCTAATTATAAATGAATTAGTGATTAACTCATTTAAACATGCTTTTCATCATATTAGTCATCCAGCATTATTAGTTCGAATTGAAGAAAATAACAATCAGTTAGAAGTAAACATTGCCGATAATGGTATTGGTCTTAAAGATCCGGAAAATCTTCAAAGCAAATCTTTCGGTTTTAAATTAGTAAATACATTAGTCCAACAATTAAAGGCTACCCTTATAGCTAAAAACAATAATGGTACCTCTTTTTTGATAACTCTACCTTTAACTGCTAAATGAAAAGTGTTTTAATTATTGAAGATGAATTATTAGTAGCTCAAAATATTGAAGCTATTTTAGAAGATAATGGATTTATTGTAACGGGAATTGCTACAGAAGTTACTTCGGCTAAAAATCTTATTGCTCACAAAAGGCCAGATGTTATTCTTTGTGATATCTACTTAAAAGGAACTGAAACCGGAATTGATTTTGCGGAATATATTTTAAATTCTTCATTAGATATTCCAATCGTTTTTCTAACAGCGTTTGCCGATACACACACCATCAAACGAGCTTCTGCTGCTCAACCGGTAGCATACCTAGTGAAACCATTTACAGATAAACAATTAGTAGCTACCCTGCAGTTAGTTACCACTTCAGAACCAGATAAAAATATCGTAGTACCTGAACCAAGTCCAAGAGAAAAAGAAATTTTGAATTGGTTAGCAAAAGGAAATACTTCCAAACAAATCGCTCAAAGTTTAAACTTGAGCGAACATACAGTACAAACACACAGAAAGAATTTAATGAACAGATACAACACAACCAGTTCTACTGAACTGATTGCGCTCGCAATTAAACTCAAATGGATTAAATTAGGGGTTTAATCACATCTGAATTATCTTTCTGGAAATCAGAAAATAGATAACAGGACCTGCCAAAGGAAAAATAAGAATGACAATAGCCCATAAAATTTTCTGCTCAAGTGTTCGCTTGCTTTTCAATAAATCATATAAGCACCATAATACCAATACTAGGTGCAAGGCGCCCAATAAGAAACGAATCATATCAGTTGTTTTCTAAAATCTTAAAGAGTTGATCCAAGTTTGGTGTAATAATAATTTCTGTCCTTCTGTTTTTTTGTTTGTTTACACTATTATCATTTGCCAACAAAGGAGAAAACTCACCTTTCCCCGCAGCAATTATCTGCTGAGGAGCAACGCCACCGTTAATTAAAATTCTGGCGATAGAGGTGGCGCGCATCACACTCAAATCCCAATTGTCTTGCATGTATTGTGATTTTCTGGAAATAGGAACATTGTCTGTATGGCCTTCAATCATCACCTGTATATCCTTTTGGTCTTTCAAAGCTTTAGCTAATTGTTGTAAAGCTCCAACTCCTTTGTTATCTACATCAATGCTACCTGAACCAAACAATAACTGTTCTGCTAACGAAACATATACCTTACCGTTTTTCACTTTAACGGTTAAGTCGTTTTCTTTAAAGTTAAGCAGAGCGTTAGTAATTTTAGTTCTTAAATCTTGTACTGCCTTATCTTTATTTGCCAATACTTTTTCTAATTCGGTCACCTTTTTCTCTCTTTCTGCTAAACTCGTACTCAGAGAATCATTCTCTCTCCTTGTCTTCTCTAAATTTTGTTGTATGGTCAATAACTGCTGTTGTTGCTGATTTAAATCACGATTGAGTTTACCACTATTAGCTAATAAATTTTTATAGGAGTTATTCAACTGCTGATAGTTAGCATCGAGCTCTGCTAACTTCTTTTTATTGAGCGATAAATCAGCACTTAAACGTGCGGTGTCTTGAATAGATTTTTTATAATTCTCTTCTAGCTTGGAAAAGCTATCTTCAAGTGAAGCCAGTTTATCTGATTTTTCTTGCAAATCGGCATCTGTTTTTACTTTTTGCGCCAACATGTCATCAAACTTCTTTTTAGAAACAACGCAACTGCTCAATACAAAAGTTAAAAAAATAGAGGTTAAGCCGAATTTCATAGTTAAATTGGTTACTTAATTGTATGTATAGAATATACTGCAAAAATAGAAACTAAATCTTTCTATTTTCGTATTACTTCCAACAAATAACATCTATGAAAAACCTCACAAACAAACTAGTTGCGCTTTTACTGGCGTTAACATTCATCGCAACTAGCTGCGATGATGACAAAGAAACGCTCAATAAAGAACAGGCTCAAGAAGCTTTTTCATCCGCAAATACAGATTTTGCAGGAGCTTTAGAAAGAATACAATCCAATCCGGGCTTTACTGCACTCGAAAACTTAAATTCGCTTGCCGGATCAAGTTCGGTTTTACCTTTTAGACAGACTACGGCTACAAAAAAAGATCCACGTGTTTTAGCCCGTCAAATTATTGCATCTCTTAAAAATATTGCCACAGCAGGTTCAACCAACAATGCTAGAACCCAAGGAGATGAAGCCTTTGACTTTGAAGAAAATAAAGGCATCTATGATTGGAATCCTAATGTGGGCGATTTTGTTCAATCAGGAAATTCTTCAATCATCGAACTAAGGTTCCCAACAGAAGGTAGCTCAACTAATAATGCAACTTTTAAACTTTTTGATTATGATGAAGTTGCAACACCAGAAGGAGATGAGGCTTACAGCCCAACTTTAATTGACGCGACCTTAGCCATTGACGGCACACAAGTAGCAGCTTTGGACGCTATTGCAGAATATGTAAGTGATGGAACTGATACACCAACGTTTGCTGACATTACTTACACTGTAGGTGTATTTAGTGTTGATTTAGATTTTAACGACAAAAACACCAATTCAACTTCATTTTCACAAGTGCTTCGCGAAGGCAATACCACTCTCTTAGGTTGGGGAATTACCGCTGTTTATAATAGTGCTGAAAAAATTGAAGATGATTTGAAAAGTATCGAAGGATTTTTCCAAATCATGAATGTGAGATTTAATATTTCTGCCACCCAACCAACCGGCCCGGTTGAAGATATCAATGAAGTAATTAATATTACCATTACCGTTGATGGAGCAGATGCTGGTCGTGTCGTGATAGGCGAAGATGGCGAACCTTATGTAGAGTTTACTGATGGAAGCCGTGTTCTTCTAGCAGACATATTTGTAGCTGTAGAAGAAGTTTTTAACTCGCTTGAGTTATAAAATAATCAATTGCAATGAACTTAAAAGGGTCGGCTAAAACGACCCTTTTTTTATGCCATTTTTATTCTTTTAAGGGTAATCAACTGTTCTGCTCAAACCATTAACTTGCACCAAACTAATTGTATGAAAGGGATGCTACAAGCCAATGCATTAGCAGGCAAAACAATTTTAATAACAGGTGGTGGTACTGGCCTGGGAAAATCGATAGGCAAATATTGTTTAGAACTAGGAGCTAACCTGGTTATCTCTTCTAGAAAAAAAGAGGTAATAGAAAAAACTGCCGATGAATTAATGAAAGAAACAGGAGGCAAAGTGTTAGCTATTACCGCTGATGTGCGCAAATACGAGGAAATTGAAAACGCCATCAACCAAAGTGTTTCAACATTTGGTAGGTTAGATGCCGTACTTAACAACGCAGCAGGAAATTTTATCAGCCCAACGGAAAGGCTTTCTCATCGCGCCTTCGATATCGTAGTCGATATCGTTTTGAAAGGAACTTACTACACAACTCTGGCAGCTGGTAAACATTGGATCAATAACAAACAATCAGGAACATTTTTAAATATCGTTACTACCTACGCTTGGACTGGCTCGGGCTATGTGGTACCATCTGCTTGTGGTAAAGCAGGCGTTCTAGCATTAACGCGTTCGCTCGCAGTTGAGTGGGCCAAGTATAACATCCGCAGCAATGCCATTGCCCCAGGACCCTTTCCAACAGAAGGTGCATGGAGCAGATTATTACCGGGAGAATTAGTGAAAAAGTTTGACCCGGCTGAACGCGTTCCATTAAAAAGAGTTGGGGATCACCAAGAGTTAGCTAACCTCGCAGCTTATTTATTATCTGATTATTCTGCTTACATCAATGGTGAGGTGATCACCATCGATGGTGGGGAATGGTTGCGCAATGGCGGTGAGTTTTCTCACTTAGAAAGTATTCCAGAATCAATGTGGGACATGATTGAAAAAACTAGAAAGTAATTTAAACAAATAAGAATCAACTAATATGAAATTTGCTACTAAAGCAGTTCACGCAGGTGTTGCACCCGACCCATCAACTGGTGCAATCATGACTCCCATTTTTCAAACTTCTACTTACGTTCAAGATGCACCTGCTCAACACAAAGGTTTTGCTTACGCGCGTGGTGCAAACCCTACAAGAGCAGCCTTACAAAAAAGTATTGCTGCTTTAGAAAATGGAAAACATGCTTTGTGTTTTTCATCCGGTATGGGGGCAACTGATGCGGTAATAAAACTTCTGCAACCGGGCGATGAAGTAATCACCAGCAACGATTTGTATGGTGGAACTTACCGTATGTTTAAACGCATCTATGAAAAGTTTGGCATCAAATTTCATTTCATTGATTTAACAAATGCTGAAAACGCTAAACCATTTATCAACGATAAAACAAAATTGATTTGGTTAGAAACTCCTACTAATCCTTTGATGAATATTGTTGACATCTCTGCTTTTGTTGAAATGGCAAAATCTAAAAAAATAAAAGTAGCTGTTGATAACACTTTCGCTTCGCCTTACTTACAAAATCCATTAGACTTAGGTGCAGATATTGTAATGCATTCTGTTACCAAATATCTGGGCGGACATTCTGATGTGATTATGGGCGCGCTGGTAGTAAACGATGATGCTTTACATCAAGAGTTAGCCTTCATTCACAATTCGTGTGGAGCTGTATCAGGTCCGCAAGATTCTTTTTTAGTATTACGCGGGATTAAAACTTTGCACTTGCGCATGGAACGCCATTGCATCAATGGTAAATTAATTGCTCACTTTTTAAAGAACCATCCTAAAGTTGGTAAAGTATATTGGCCAGGTTTTGAAGAACACACCAATCATGCAATTGCCAAAAAACAAATGCGCGATTTTGGTGGTATGTTATCTTTTACTTTGAAAGATGATAGTATTGAAAAAGCACACACACTGATGAAAAGTGTTGAGTTGTTTTCGTTGGCAGAATCTTTGGGAGGAGTTGAATCTCTCATCAATCATCCGGCCTCAATGACGCACGCCTCTATACCAAAGGAAGAAAGAACTAAAAGCGGATTATCAGATTCTCTTATCCGTTTGAGTATAGGTGTAGAAGATGGAGAAGATTTAATAGCAGATTTAAAGCAAGCTTTAGAGAAAGTTTAAAATTTGAAATGCTGAAAAAATAAAAAGAAGTACGCCAAGAATTCGTGCCTTTTTATTTTAACTAAATGCTGATTTCAATTAAAAAGTCCACGATCTAAATCGTGGACTTTTTAGACTTTTAAATTAAAATAATTTGTTTTTGTTCTCAGAAAATCACTGCGGCTTTTCAACCTGATTATTTTTTGCGCGTCTGATATTTCTGTTCGCTCGATCTTGTTTTCTTTCTAACTTCATTTTCTCTCGTGGTGTAACAACACCATCTGCTTTTGCTCTGCGTTCTGTTCTCCGAATATGCCTCTGTTGCTTATTTAAAGCCGCAGTTTCTTGATTAGTTAAATCACCGTCTTGCCTTCCTTCAGCAATTCTTACGCGTTGAGCTCTTTGTCTAGTATCGGCACGTTTAGTCTGAGTTTGTGCTTGCACGGCTAATGTAAGCATCAATAAAATAGCAATTGAAAATACCTGTTTCATATAATTATTATTTTACACTTAGATTAAAGCTGATAGAAAAGGTTTAATGCTGTTTACTATTTCTTCAAAATAATTGTAAAAACAGATCCTTTTCCAACTTCAGATTCTAAAATGATCTCACCTTTTAATCTGTCTACCAATGTTTTCACAATAGCTAAACCTAAACCATTGGAACTTTCGCCACCGGTAGGTCTGGCTGAAAGTCTTCTAAACTTTTGAAATACAAATGACTTGTCTTGCTCAGTAAAACCAGGGCCATTATCCTTTACACTAAGCCTAAAATCTGTGTCGGTATTTACAGCTGTAATTTCTACTACTGAACCTCGCTTAGAAAATTTAACAGCATTTGAAACAAGATTATCTAAAATTCTGGTTAGGTAATCAGTATTGCTATGAACTACTAAGGATTGATTTGTTTGAAAAATCAATTTTATTTCTTTGGCTTGGGCCAACCCTTTAAAGGTAGAATTTATTCTAGTAAAGATGGCGTTTATTTCAACTGTTTCAAGATGTGTACTTTTATTTTCTTCGATTTCATGTACATCAAGCAAGTCTGTAATTAAGTATAGTCCACCGTTAGCAGCATCCTCAATCATCTTAATTAATTTTGTTTTATTTTCATCAACACCACCTTCTAGTCGTATTACTTCTATCAAACCTCTAATTCTATTTAAAGGAGATTTCAAATCATGTGCAACGATACTCATCAAAGTATCCTTTTCATGATTTAACTCTGAAAGTAATTGATTAGTCTTTGCGAGTTCAGTGTTTTGATTGAGGATTTCTTGTCTTTGCTTTAGAATTTCGATATTCTTTCGTTCAAGATGTAAATTAGCTTTTTATCTTTTTTTACTATTGGCATAAAAAAAGATACCCCCACCTAATAAGGCTAAAGCAACTACAAGTAGTGCAATATTTTGTGCACGCTGTGCTGATATGATGGCTTCATTTTTTGCCTGTGCTAATTTTAATGCTTCATTTTCTTGTTCTTCTTGTTGTATTCTTAATTCGAATTGAAGTCGCTCTACTTTTCGCGCAACATCCAAATCATTGATAGAATCTCTGATGATGAGATAAAGGTTATAATTAGTTAATTCCAATTCTTTATTAGAAAGCTTTTTGGCTGCCTGCGACAAATACAAATAGGCTTCCATTTGCGATTCTAACTCTTTAATCGATTTTGCCCAGTACAAAGCTTTTTCAAATTGTGTTTTTGCTTCTAAAACACTGTCTTTACCTAACAGAATTTGTCCATATAAATTATGACAACGCGGCAGTAAACGAATATTTCCTAATTTTTTAATTACATCAAACGCTTCTAAAAAAATTCTTTGTGCGTCTAGCAATTTATTCTCTAATAGAAAATTTTCAGCAATAAATGTTTTTACTTCAGCCTGATTGATTTTGTCATTAATCACCTGACTAGCAGAATCTGCCTTCAATAAAAACTGTGTTGATTTTTTTAAATCTCCTGCTTCCTGGTATAGTCTTCCTAAGTACGTATAAGCAGATTGTATGTTTCTTGTATCATTCTCTGCTATTCGAATTGCTAATGCCTTTTTGTAATTCACCTCCGCTTGAACATAATCCTTTTGCACTCGATACAAGTTGGCGATACTCTGATAAGCATAAGCCATACCCGATGAATCTTTCATCAGCTCAAATAGTTTTAATGCCTCAACAAAGTTGGGATATGCACGTTGCAATAACCCCTGATCAAAAAATAATCTTCCTAAATTATTTTTGGCATGTGCAATTTGAATGCTATCAACTTGGTTGGTTGAAATATCCAAAGCCTTATTATAATATTGATAAGCGTTGAGTTTATCTCCTTTATATTGATAAGCAACACCGGCAAAATTATAAGGCCTGGCAATACCTAAACCCAATTTTAATTTTTCTCCTAAAGCAATTGCTTCTTTACAGTAAAACAAAGTAGAGTCTGGGTTTGCAAATCGATACTCCCAGGCTAAATCGCTTAATAAATCGTATCGGTTTTGGTCATTAGCCAGAACTAAATTCTTTTTGAATGCAGCAATCCTCTTTTGATTTTGAGCAAATAGTGATAAAGGCAAAAAAAGAAGAATTAAGAGGTATTTCTTGTTGGTCATTAAAGGCAATTTACCAAAATTTACTTACGTAAGTCGAATGAAATTTGTTAATCCGTTTCCAAAAAATCCATATCACGAGAAAAGGATTCTGAAAGATAATACAAGGCTACTAAGGCAATAACAATCGTTCCGGTACCGACCCAAAATGCCGACCATAATATACCTAGATTTTCGCGCAGCAATCCGAAAATCCAAACAAGTGGAACAACAGTTCCGCGAATAAAATTCGGTACAGATGTGGTAACGGTTGCACGTAGATTAGTGCCAAATTGTTCGGCTGCAATCGTAACGAACAAAGCCCAATACCCAACACCAACTCCTAACCCAAAACAAATACAATAGAATAGAAATGCTGAATCAATCGGGTTTAACAAATACATCACAATAAAAACAAATGTGATGGTGATGTATAACAACACTACTTTCTTTCTCGATTGCCAATACTGACTGATAAATCCGCTGGCTAAATCGCCTACTGCTAAACCGATGTAACTATACATCACAGCATCACCTGCCGCAATGGGTTCTTTAATACCTAATACCTTCGCAAACTCTGGTGAGAAACTAATCAGAATGCCAATGGCAAACCATATGGGTAAGCCAATAAACACACAGGATAAGAAGCGTTGAAAGCGATAGGCATTTGTGAAGAGTTGAAAGAAATTTCCTCTCGATGCATGACTTGCTTTTACTTGATTATACAAACCGGATTCAAAAATACCTATGCGCAATAACAATAAGGTTAACCCTAACCCACCACCAATCCAATAACAAATTTCCCAAGTAAAAAAACTGGCAATGATGTTGGCCAGCACTGCACCCATCAACCCAACTGATGCAACGATTGTGGTACCATATCCTCTTAATTCTTTTGGCAACACTTCTGCAACCAAAGTAATACCTGCACCTAATTCACCTGCTAAACCAATACCGGCAATAAACCGAAGCCACGCATATTGATCTACATTCACAACAAATCCATTCGCGATATTGGCAAGTGAATATAAAAGAATCGAGCCAAACAAAACAGATAATCTTCCTTTCTTATCACCCATCACACCCCAAACAATTCCGCCTATCAACATCCCAAACATTTGTGCCTGAATCAGAAACTCTCCTTCTGTCAATAGGTTTTCTTCAGCTACACCTAAGCTTCTTAAACTGCTAACCCGCACAATACTGAACAATAACAAGTCATAAATATCTACGAAGTAACCCAGTGCCGCTACTACTACCGGAATGCTGTATAAGGAACGATAATCTTTATGCATGTAAGCAAGATAAGAAATGTAAAAATCAATTTTGACCACTCATAAAAAAGCCGGTGCGTTTTGCTTCTAAAAATCAAAACACACCAATTTTATCTCAATAAAATAAGTAAATTAAATTCTGATTATTCAATGAATCGATTTACCAAATTCTTAACCTATGAGAAAGTTTACTTCCACAGTTTTCTTTCTTTTGTTGCTTTCGCTTTTTGCTTTAGCGCAAAAGAAGTCTACTCCGACAAAAAATACTACAACTTATGATGATAAACTCTATGCCGGCATGGAGTGGCGTAACATTGGTCCGTACCGAGGTGGCCGCTCAGCTGCTGTAACAGGTGTTCCTGGCAAACCAACTTTGTTTTACATGGGTAGCACTGGTGGTGGCGTGTGGAGAACTACAGATGGTGGCGGAACATGGGAAAATATTTCGGATGGATTTTTTGGCGGTTCGATTGGTTCAGTAGCTGTTAGCACTTGGGACAACAATGTTCTGTATGTTGGCACCGGTGAAGTAACAGTGCGCGGAAATGTTTCATTTGGTGATGGCATGTACAAATCTGTAGATGCAGGAAAAACCTGGACACACATCGGCTTAAAAGATTCGAAACACATAGTAAAAATCAGCATTCATCCTAAAAATCCTGATGTAGTATATGCCGCAGTTTTAGGAGACTTATTCAAATCATCCGAAGAAAGAGGTGTATATAAAAGTGAAGATGGTGGTAAAAATTGGAAGCGTGTATTATTTGCCAACGCAGATGCTGGTGCTACTGATTTGTGCATGGATCCTAACAACCCACGCGTGTTATACGCTTCTACCTGGCGAATCAGAAGAACGCCTTATTCTTTAGAAAGTGGTGGAGAAGGTTCTGCCCTTTGGAAATCAACTGATGCTGGCGAAACTTGGACTAACTTAACTAAGAATGAGGGAATGCCTAAAGGTTTGTGGGGTATTTCCGGGGTAACTGTATCACCCGTCAATTCTAATCGTGTGTATGCCATCATCGAAAACGATAATGGTGGAGTATATCGTTCTGATGATGCTGGTAAGACTTGGAGAAAAACAAATGAGGACCGAGCTTTGCGCCAACGTGCCTGGTATTACTCGCGCATTTATGCCGATACAAAAGAAGAAGACATGGTGTATGTGGTAAATGTATCGTATCATCGCTCTAAAGATGGTGGCAAAACTTTTCAGGCTTTTAATGCTGCCCATGGCGACCACCATGATTTGTGGATTGCACCGGAAGATAACCAACGCATGATCATGGCCGATGATGGTGGTGGGAGCATTTCGTATGATGGCGGATTAAATTGGTCAACCTATCACAATCAACCTACCGCGCAATTCTATCGCGTTATAACTGATAATCATTTTCCTTACAGAATTTATGGCGCCCAGCAAGATAACTCAACCATTCGCATTTACCACAGAACCGATGGTTCTAGTATAGGTGAGCGTGATTGGGAGGAAACTGCCGGTGGCGAAAGTGGACATATTGCAGTAGACCCTACTGATAACGATGTTGTATATGGCGGATCTTACGATGGTTATTTAACCAGACTAAATCACAGAACAAAAGAAGAAAGAAGCATTAACGCTTGGCCCGATAACCCAATGGGTAGTGGTGCCGAAGGTGCCAAGTATCGCTTTCAATGGAACTTCCCGATTTTCTTTTCCCCTCACAACAAACAAAAATTATATGCAGCATCTAATGTGTTGCATGTTACCTATAACGGAGGTCAAAGCTGGGAAATCATTAGTCCTGATTTAACACGCAACGACCCAACTAAACTTGGACCTAGCGGTGGACCCATCACTAAGGATAATACAAGCGTAGAATATTATTGTACCATTTTCGCTGCGGCAGAATCTCCTTATGAAAAAGATGTAATCGTAACCGGTTCAGATGATGGCTTGTTACACATTACTAAAGATGGTGGCAAGTCGTGGGAGAAGATTCCACCAACCGGAATGCCAGAATGGGTGATGTTCAATAGCATCGAATTTGATCCACATACAAAAGGAGGTTTGTATGTAGCCGGAACAAAATATAAGGCAGGGGATTACGAACCTTATTTGTACAAATCGAAAGATTATGGCAAAACGTGGACTAAAATTACAGATGGCATCAAAGCGCCACACTTTACACGCGTGTTGCGCGTAGACCCAAAGCGTGCAGGTTTACTCTATGCTGGAACTGAATTTGGTATGTATATTTCTTTTGATGATGGCGCAAGCTGGAAACCTTTCCAATTGAATTTACCGAAAGTTCCGATTACAGATTTAACCCTTAAAAATGATAATCTGATTGCAGCTACACAAGGAAGAAGTTTTTGGATGATCGATGATGTAACACCTCTGCATCAATTGAATGAACAAGTTGCAAAAGCAGATTTTCATTTGTTTAAACCGATGCCGAGCTATCGCATGAATGGCGGACAAGGCGGTTGGAGAGGCGAATCTAAAACAGAAGGAAAAAATCATCCTAATGGTGTACTCATTCACTACTATGTAAAAGACACAGCAAAACTTTCTGCTTCCTTAGAGATTTTCGAAAACTCAGGCAAATTGATTAAGAAATATGCCACCAAACCAGATAAGAAAGCTAAAGAAGAAGAATTAAAAGTAAAAGTTGGTTTCAATCGCTTTAATTGGAACATGCGTTATCCTAATGCAGAAGGATTTGATGGTATGATTTTATGGGGCGGTGGATTAACCGGGCCCAAAGCAGTGCCCGGCACGTACAAAGCCAAGTTAACTGTTAACGGTCAGGTACAAGAAGTGAGCTTCGAAATTGTAAAAGACCCACGTACCAGTGGAACGCAAGCTGATATACAGGCACAATTCGATTTCTTGTTACAAGTACGCGATAAGCTAAGTGAAACCAATTTAGCCGTTAAAAAAATACGTTCGGCTCGCGAACAAATTAACCGCGTTACCGAACCGATGAAAGGAAAAGACGACATGAAAGATGTTACCTCGTTGGCTAAAACAATCTTGGATGATATGAAGAAAATTGAAGAAGCTTTGTATCAAACTAAAAACAGAAGTAACCAAGATCCACTTAACTATCCAATCCGATTAAATAATAAATTGGCAGGATTAGGAAGCGAAGCAACCGGAAGCGATTACGCACCAACCGAACAAGTAAAAGCTGTGTACAAGGAAATTGCAGGTAAAATAGATGTACAACTCACAGCTTTGAATAAAATTTTAAATGAAGAACTATCTAAGTTAAACACACTCATTAAACAGAAAAATGTTGATGCAGTTGTATTAAAAGATTAAGGATAATAGATACATAAACATATAGCTAAAGGTGATTCGAGAGAGTCACCTTTTTTAGTTCTTCATTTTTTTGTAATGATATTGTTTGGTTTTTTGTAATAAGCATTTAAGCCATACAGCTATTTAATTGTTTTAGAAAATAGCTTATCATAGTTTCTATTTACCTTCAATAAGCAATAAATCAGAAAGAGTGATTTCTAAAGTGTTCGCGATTTTAATTAATGTAGTTATCCTTGGATTAGTTTTTCCATTCTCAATCATATACAATTGCGTTCTCGCAATTTCGCAATCAAATGCAAAGGCTTTCTGGTCGATACTTTTAGACTCTCTCAGGTTTTTTATTTTAAGACCTAATTTCTTAAGATATTTTTCTTCTTTCGCATTCACGAAAACGAATTTCTAAAATATATTTGTGCATATTGTTCGCTATTCCGAACACAGTTAAGATGCAAAAGAGAAGAATCAAAATACAGTCAAAATACAGGAACAATAAATATGGATTAAGGATTTATCCTTCAATTAGGTTAGAAGGTTATTGGCTTCAAAAAGCTGGATTTGAGAGTAATGAGTATGTCGAAATAAAAGTCTTATACAAAAAACTTGTTATCTATCGTAGCAAAAAGACGTGAAAGTTTCTCTACTCGAAGTCAATTTTAGGAATCGACCTAGATATTATATGATTCAATCTTTGACATGCAAAAACAGTTTATCTACAAATCAGAAAAAACAAAAAAGCCTTTCATCTCTGAAAGGCTTTCCTTATAAAATAATTTTTAATCACTACACTTTAATCTCCACATCAACACCGCTAGGAAGTTCAAGCTTCATCAAAGCATCTACCGTTTTAGCGCTGTTAGAGTAGATATCTACTAAACGCTTGTATGTGCAAAGTTGGAACTGCTCACGCGCTTTTTTGTTAACGTGCGGAGAACGCAACACTGTGAACTTTTCTTTTTCGGTAGGAAGTGGAATAGGTCCGCTTACTACTGCACCTGTAGCTTTTACAGCGCGCACGATTTTCTCTGAAGACTTGTCAACGAGGTTGTGATCGTACGACTTAAGTTTGATTCTGATTTTTTGGTTCATACTGTTTGTAGGATATCGCCTAAATCCTGTTTAGTTTTTCGCCATTGCGGCACCTTTTACTTCTTCAATTACTTTTTCTGATAAGTTCTTAGGAACCGGAGCATAGTGAGAGAATGTTAACGTTGCAGCCGCACGGCCAGATGTTAACGTTCTCAAATCGGTAATGTAACCAAACAATTCTTTCAAAGGTACATCTGCTTTCAATACCTGAGCGTTATTGCGGTTATCCATACCTTTCATCACACCACGTCTTCTATTCAAGTCACCGGTTACAGAACCAGTGTATTCATCTGGTGTTACTACTTCAACACCCATGATAGGTTCCAATAAGATTGGGCTAGCTTTAGCTGCTGCTTCTTTGAAACCAATACGAGCTGCTAATTCAAACGACAATGAATCAGAGTCAACATCATGGTAAGAACCGTGGAATAATCTCACTTTCATTGAATCGATAGGATAACCAGCCAAAGGACCGTTAACCATTGATTGTTCAAATCCTTTCTGTATGGCAGGAATAAATTCACGAGGGATAACACCACCTACGATGTCGTTCACAAACTCTAATCCTTCTTTACCATCTTCGCGCGGACCGATTTCGAATACGATGTCAGCAAATTTACCACGACCACCAGTCTGCTTCTTGTAAACTTCTTTGTGTTCTACTGAACCTGTAAGCGTTTCTTTGTAAGCAACTTGTGGCGCGCCTTGGTTAATCTCAACTTTAAACTCGCGCTTTAAGCGATCGATAATAATTTCCAAGTGCAATTCACCCATACCACGTAAAATGGTCTGGCCTGTTTCTTGGTCTGTATTTACTCTAAGGGTAGGATCTTCTTCTACTAACTTAGAAATCGCCATACCTAATTTATCAACATCGGCTTGTTTCTTAGGTTCGATGGCATAACCAATAACGGGTTCAGGGAATACCATTGACTCAAGAATAACTTTATTCTTTTCATCACATAAAGTATCGCCTGTTTTAATGTCTTTAAAACCTACAACTGCACCGATATCTCCTGCTTCTAATCTTTCAATTTGGTTTTGCTTGTTAGCGTGCATTTGGAACACACGAGAGATACGCTCTTTCTGTTCTGAACGTGTATTAAACACATAAGAACCAGAATCTAACACACCAGAGTAAGCACGAACAAAACATAAGCGACCAACAAATGGGTCAGTTGCAATTTTGAAAGCTAAACCAACAAATGGTCCGCTTGCTTCTGGCTTAATTACTACATCTGCATCGTTATCCGGATTTTTACCGATGATGTTATCCTTATCCATAGGAGAAGGCAATAACTCCATCACGTAATCCAACATGGTTTGTACACCTTTATTTTTGAAAGATGAACCACAAACCATTGGCACAATCTTCATATCGATTGTTGCCGCACGTAATGCTTTTAATATTTCTGCTTCTGATATTGAACTTGGGTCATTGAAGAATTTCTCCATCAATGTTTCGTCATATTCAGCGACAGCTTCTAATAATTTTTCTCTGTATTCGTTGGCCTCTTCAACCATGTCGGCAGGAATTGGCACAACTTCATACGTCATACCTTTATCACTTTCATTCCAAATGATACCGCGGTTGTTTACAAGATCAACAACACCTTTAAAGTTTTCTTCAGCACCTATGGGTAATTGAAGAGGAACTGCATTGCTGCCTAATCTTTCTTTTACTTGCTTACAAACAGCAAGGAAGTCAGAACCTTGGCGGTCCATTTTGTTTACGAAACCGATACGAGCGACTTTGTAATTGTCGGCTAATCTCCAGTTTGTTTCAGATTGTGGCTCAACACCATCCACCGCGCTAAACAAGAAAACCAAACCATCTAGTACACGCAAAGAACGGTTTACTTCAACCGTAAAATCTACGTGACCAGGCGTATCGATAATGTTAACGTGGTATTTGTTATTTCTGTAATTCCAATAAACAGTTGTAGCGGCAGAGGTAATGGTGATACCACGCTCTTGCTCTTGCGCCATCCAGTCCATAGTGGCTGCACCATCGTGCACCTCACCAATCTTGTGGTTTACACCGGCATAATAAAGAATACGCTCGGTAGTTGTTGTTTTTCCGGCATCAATGTGTGCTGCGATACCGATGTTTCTGGTGAATTTAAGATCTCTAGCCATTTGTCTCTTATGTTGAGCAAAAAGCTTTGAGTCTGAGAGACCCAAAGCTTTTTACTTTATTTGTTAGAATCTGAAGTGTGAGAATGCTTTGTTAGCTTCTGCCATGCGGTGCGTATCATCTTTTTTCTTGATGGCCGCGCCTTCACCTTTAGAAGCTGCGATGATTTCAGCAGCTAATTTATCTGTCATGGTTTTTTCTCCGCGTAAGCGAGAGTAATCAATTAACCATTTGATACCTAAGTTTACTCTGCGTTCAGGACGGATTTCAACTGGAACCTGGAAAGTGGCTCCCCCTACTCTTCTTGATTTTACCTCAACAGTTGGCATTAAATTGTTTAATGCGCGTTTCCATACTTCCAGTCCATTCTCACTGGTTTTCTTTTCTATTAGCGCAACAGCATCATAGAAAATATTGTATGAAACACTTTTCTTACCATCATACATAAGGTAATTAACAAACTTAGTTACCAATGTATCCTGAAATTTAGGGTCAGGAAGAAGATATCTTTTTTTAGGTTTTGCTTTTCTCATGACTTACTGAATTATTTTTTTCCTTTTGCCGGAGCACCTTTTGCTGCTGGAGCTGCTGCACCTGGTTTAGGACGTTTTGCACCATATTTAGATCGGCTCTGCTTACGGCCGTTAACACCGGCTGTATCGAGAGCGCCACGCACGATGTGATAGCGAACACCCGGTAAATCTTTCACACGACCACCACGCACCAACACGATTGAGTGCTCTTGTAGGTTGTGACCTTCGCCCATGATATAGGCGTTAACTTCTTTTTGATTAGTTAAGCGAACACGAGCCACTTTTCTCATGGCTGAGTTAGGCTTTTTAGGTGTTGTTGTGTACACGCGTGTACAAACACCTCTGCGTTGCGGGTTCGAATCAAGGGCGGGTGACTTCGACTTGAAAGTCAACTTTGTCCGTCCTTTTCTCACAAGTTGCTGAATGGTAGGCATTTATGCTTTGTTTTTATAGACCTGTTCAAAAATAGGACTGCAAAGGTATTAAGAACCTTTTAAGGTGCAAACATTAATCCAAGAATTTTAGGTTAATTCCTTGAAAAACAAGGGGTAAAATTACCAATTTTATTTCCGATGGTCTTTAATTTGTTATTTCTGGGTGACTTCCGAATGAAACCAATCGATTTGGTGGTTCACCCAGCACAATAAAGTGTGGTTTCCTGTAAAAGCATACGGACCAATTTGTACCAATCGATACATATAACCACTTTGAATGGTTATTCTTTTCATTCTTATACCAATAGTAGCATTGATACGGAACTGGTCGAAGGTATTGTAAGTAACTTCTTTACCAAAATTCAATAAGAACTCGGAACCAATCTGGGTAAATAAAGGCAAATTTTTAGCATCAGGATTGAAGGTATAACGCACAGAAAATGCAAAACGAAGTCGGTTGGTAAAAGGGTAATCATCTGTTAACTCACCTTCTGATACTTTTTGCCTGAATCTGGCATCGTACCGAATGCGTGTATTAAAAGATAGATGAGAACGAGTTGTAGTATTCCAGGTGATTTGTGCCCACGGACGATACTCATTTCTTTTTAATGATCTATTGTTTGATGAAACAGGCAGGCCGAGATAGGCAAAACCTCCGGTTACTGCCACATTATCCCAATGTCTCGTTAAGCCGGTTCGCGCTACCCAAAATCCTTTAAGTACAAAATGAAAATCGTTCCATAGCGAATAGTGAGAATTTATTGGAGCTGATGTCATGTACCCAAACCATATTTGTTTGTTGGCTTTAATCGACTTGTTTGTTTGTGCTAATGAAACTAAACTTACCAAAAAGAAATAAAGCACTATTGTATTTCGCAACTTAAACATCACTTGCGTTTCTTAATTTAGTGAATAAGATTTCGCTGTTGAGTAAACTTACGTAGGGTGTATAAGCTAGTCCTGAATCGAGGATAAAATGAGTTAACATTGTGCTAACTGCCAAAACCAACTCTTCTTTCTTCCAAGGTTTCTCTAAATACAAATCGATGTTGGCTTTGTTAATAGCTTGAATGGTATCTTGATGGGTGGCCAATGCAGTTAATAAGATTTTTCTTGTTCTTTTAAAAGTTGGATTGGTATTCACTTCAATCAAAAAATCAACTCCATTTTTGTTGGGCATTACATGGTCAGATACAATAACCGCAACATAATCACCTCTATCTATGATTTGCTTCATTACCGATTCAGCTTCTGCTGCTGATTCGCATTCTTCTATGCGAATTAATTCTTCAAATTTTTCTAAATCTTTTGCAATTGCTTGAAGCACTTCGCGTTGATCTTCCACCAAAATGATTGTTAAATTTTCCATAATTAATTTTTTGGTATGGTGATGATAAATGTTGTTTCTCCTTGTTTACTATTTACTTGTATACCACCGTTATAAGAATCAACTATTCTTTTTACGATAGATAAACCCAATCCTAACCCGAAAGACAAACCACTTACTTTAGTGGTGAAGCTTGGTTGAAAAATTTTATCTCTAATTTCAGTTGATATTCCTGTTCCATTATCTGTAATTTCTACCTGATAATGATTATCAGTTTCAAACAAACTGATGTTGATTTTAGGATAAACTTGATTGGCTTGCAGCATACTTTCGCAAGCATTTTTAATCAAGTTAATCCAAACCTGTACCCAATCTCCAGAAGTTGCCAGTATCTTTCCTTGTGTTCGTATATCCAAATTAAGGGAAACTGATTTTGTAACTGATTTCAATAGAACCAAAGCTCGTTGAATAGTATCTACCAATAACACTTCGGCCTTTTCTACTTTTCTATTAGCACCTAAATCTTTTACAGACTTTACTACGTGCGTTGCTTGCTGTGCTGCAATTTGCATATCATGCAATACACCTGCTAGTTCTGTTGTGTCGTTTATCAACTCATATGTTTTAGCACCACCCTGTATCACAATTTTTAATTCCTTTTCCGTTAAATTAGTTTTAGCCAGTTGTTTAGAGAGTTTGGGAGACAACTTATACTTTTCTTCCAACCAATGTGCACGTTCTCTTATTTGTTGTGAATTGAATGATAGTCCGCCCACAATGGTTGTGTTAAAAATTGATTGTAAACTTTCCGGTATCCAATTGTTTGAAATCCTTTCCATTAACCAAGAAGTGTTTCTTTCTAATATTCCTATGGCATTATTTAACTCATGTGCAAGCCCCGCTGCCAACTGACCGAGTAAAATCATTTTTTCTGATTCATATAATTTTTGGATGGCTGCTTGTTTTTCACGACTCATTTGTTGTGTTAAAGTCTGTCGCAAATAAATTTCGTTTACAATAACAGGAAGAAAATCGGTAGCAAACATATCATTTTCAACAACCGGATCACTTCTTTCTATATAAGACAAGCGCACGTTAGTATCTGCAATAACGGTGAGATATGATTTTTGCTCATAACTAAAAAAACTGTACACCCCTAGAAACATATTACGTGTACTTTTCATTACTTCATAATTCTTACCTTCTTCATTTTTTAAATAACAACTTAACGTTCCATCCAGAATCAAAAACAATTTGTCGTTGTGCTCTTCTCCTTTAAGCAAAAAATCTCCTTGTTTCAATACCAATATCCTCTTCTCATTAGAGAAATATCTTGTTTTTAATTCTGCCAATTTTCTGGCTGTTTGAAAGGCATTGCTCATGAAAGAAAATCAATCAGGTATAAAATTATCATCATTCCTAAAACTAAAAGCCATCCTATTATGCCAACCAAAACGCCAACCTTTGCCATATCTTTTGTTTGTACCAAACCCGTTGCATTTGCCAATGCATTTGGCGGAGAACTAATTGGTAACGACATCCCTAATGAAATACAAAAAGTTGTAGCTACCACCATATAAACTGAACCTCCAACTTGTTGCATGTTGGCGATACTAGTTCCGATAGTTGCCATTAAGGGTAACAACAAGTTAGCAGTAGCAGTATGCGACATAAAGTTAGCCATGATTAGACCGATTAAAGAACAAAAAGTAAAGACAGCATAAGGATGAAATTGATCAAATGGAATAGATTGAATGACCAGAGTTGCTAAACCTGTTTTTTCTAATGCTAAACCTAATGCAATACCTCCCGACACTAACCATAACACATCCCATGAAATTCCTTTTAGATCTTCTTTGTTGATTACACCAGTAGTAATAAAAACACATACTGGAATCATAGCCACTACGTAACTGTTCATGCCGTGTGCAAAATCTAAAAGCCAAAGCAAAATGGTAATGATAAATGTCAGGTAAACTAGTTTAGCTTTCGGTGTTTTGAGAAAATCGACTTTAATAGATAAGTTAACTTCTTTGGAAGATGCAGGAAAAAATGCAATCATCAATAACCAACACAATACCAACATCACTAAAACAATAGGCACACCAAAAGCCATCCATTTACCAAAAGTAAGGTGCGCATCAGATAAAAATTTTAAAGCAATTGCGTTAGGTGGAGTACCTATGGGTGTTCCTAAACCTCCCAGATTAGCAGCGAAGGGAATTCCCAAAATAAATGCAATCTTCGATTTATCCTCTGCAGGAAATGTTTTAAGTAAAGGAATGATGATCGCCAACATCATGGCTGTTGTAGCAGTGTTACTCATGAACATGGAAAACACCGCAGATAAACTCATAAGTCCCAACAAAACTATTTTTGGATTCTTACCAAACTTGGGCAATAACAATCCGGCTATGTTTTGGTCTAATCTATACTTACTCGCTGCTTCAGCTAAAAAAAATCCACCTAGGAATAACAATATTACTGGTGATGCAAAAGTTGCCATGATTTCTTTATAAGAAAGCATGTTTCCAAATGAAGCATCAGCAGGATGTTGTAACAATGATAAGCCACTATCTGATAATAGAATTAACTCGAGTGTTATCAGTAAAACTGATGTTGCAAAAATAGGAATCGGTTCTAACACCCAAAATAAAGCAGCCAAAAAGAAAAGCGCGATAACTCTTTGTTGAATGATGGTTAAACCATCAAATGGAAAAACACTCGTTGGTAAAATCAAAATAATCGAAGGGATAACCAGAGCAATAATCAACTTTAATCTTTTTGCCGATTGCAAAGAACGCAAGGTGCGCATATAAAAATTGTTTAATCTGTATCAAACGTACTCAGTCAAACAGTTATGCTTACCAATCATTATCACTTCTTATTTTGATATTTATCAGATGGTTAATGAAATAAAATTTCCGCAAACGATAGACTAATTCGAATTCGAAGATTTTTAAAGTCAGGAATTTTTTTTATAATCAAACTTTAACACAAGAAAAATTAAGACTGACAAATCTCATGTTGCATATACAATTCTGCATATATGTTTGGGGCAACAAAAGCGAAAATTATGAAAACGAACAACGCTGCTCTCTTAAAATGGATTGATGAAGTAAAAGCATTAGTGAACCCTGACCAAGTAAAATGGTGTGATGGTTCTAAAACCGAGTACGATGAAATGTGTAATATGCTTGTTCAAAAAGGAACCTTCATTAAACTGAATGAACAAAAAAGACCCAATTCATTTGCTTGTTTCTCTGACCCTAGCGATGTAGCACGTGTGGAAGACAGAACTTTTATCTGTTCTCGTAAAAAAGAAAACGCAGGCCCTACCAACAATTGGATGGATCCTGTAACTATGAAAGCAGAATTAAATAAAGTAATGGCTGGAGCCATGAAGGGCCGCACGATGTATGTTATCCCTTTCAGCATGGGGCCAGTAGGTTCACCTATGTCGCAAATTGGTGTGGAAATTACAGACTCTGAATATGTTGTAGTAAACATGCACATCATGACGCGTGTAGGCACACGAGTTTTAGAAATTTTAGGTGATGATGGAAATTTTGTTAAATGCTTACACACAGTTGGTGCACCACTACTAGCCGGACAACAAGACGTGAAATGGCCGTGCAATCCAACGCTCAAATATATTGTTCACTATCCTGAAGAGAAATCAATTGTAAGTTATGGTAGTGGTTATGGTGGTAATGCCTTATTAGGTAAAAAATGTTTTGCGCTCCGCATCGCATCGAACATGGCGCAAGAAGAAGGTTGGCTCGCAGAACACATGTTGATTATGGGTGTTGAAAGTCCTGAAAAAGAAAAAACATACTTAGCGGCTGCTTTTCCAAGCGCATGTGGAAAAACAAATTTTGCTATGCTCATACCCCCAAAAGAATTTTCCGATTGGAAGATCACAACAGTTGGTGA
This sequence comes from Cyclobacteriaceae bacterium, assembly GCA_027533395.1. Lineage (GTDB taxonomy): Bacteria > Bacteroidota > Bacteroidia > Cytophagales > Cyclobacteriaceae > Chryseotalea. The sequence goes on along the minus strand of JAPZUF010000002.1, from coordinate 65,027 downwards.
TGATATCGCTTGGATAAAACCTGGAAAAGACGGTCAGCTATATGCTATCAACCCCGAAGCAGGATATTTTGGTGTTGCACCAGGCACAAATGAAAAAACAAATCCCAATGCCATTAAAACGATTGCTAAAAATACCATCTTTACCAATGTTGGCGTTACACCTGATGGCGATGTATGGTGGGAAGGATTAAGCAAAGAAGTACCCAAAGATATCATCGATTGGAGTGGAAAAAAATGGGATCCTACCAGTGGTAAACCTGTAGCACATGCTAACTCTCGCTTTACAGTCGCTGCCTCACAAAATCCAAGTTTAGATCCTGATTGGGAAAATCCGAATGGCGTTCCAATTGCTGCATTCATTTTCGGAGGCAGAAGAAGCACAACTGTTCCTTTGGTTTATCAATCAATCAACTGGGCCTATGGTGTATATGCAGCTTCCACTATGGGTTCTGAAACTACTGCTGCTGCGTTTGGTGAGCAAGGCAAAGTAAGACGAGATCCATTCGCTATGTTGCCTTTCTGTGGTTATCACATCGCAGATTATTTCAATCATTGGTTACAGTTTGGTCGCGATTTACCTTCACCACCAAGAATTTTTAATGTGAATTGGTTTAGAAAAGATGAACAAGGAAATTTTGCGTGGCCAGGCTTTGGTGATAACATCAGAATTTTGAAATGGATTATACAACGTGTTAAAGGAAGAGCAAGTGCTGTGGAAAGTCCGATTGGTTGGATGCCACACTATGAAGACATTGATTGGAATGGATTAGATTCTTTCACAAAAAAAGATTTTGATAAACTGATGACAATCGACCGCGAAGCGTGGAAACAAGAATTGTTATCACACGCTGAGTTGTTCGAACGCATGTACGATAAATTACCAAAGGAATATATTTTCATGCGCGAGCTGATGTTGTCTTCTCTATGGAGATCAGCAGCGCAATGGAAATTGGAACCTGAAACAGTTTAGTGAATTAAACTCGTTTTAATTCGCAGGAGAGGTGCAAGGGGTGCCTCTCCTTTTTTTATTGAAAAAAATAACAAGATGTTAAGTTTAACACTCATCCTATAAAAAAAGTCCAAGATATAAATCGCGGACTTTAAATGAGGATAGTTAAAAATTACGCTTGCCCCATTGTTCCACCAAAATTGATTGGGAATTTAGGTGCATCTTGTGTTTGCTTAATCGGCCCGAATGAGTCTTCGTACTTATCAATGTTATCGCGTAAAGCAGCCAATAAGCGTATAGCGTGCTCTGGTGTAATCACAATTCTTGATTTCACTTTTGCCTTTGGCACACCCGGCATCAAGCGAATAAAATCGATAACAAATTCAGAATTAGAATGTGCTATCATAGCTAGATTTGAATAAATTCCTTCTGCAACTTCTTCAGTCAATTCAATATTGATTTGTTGTTGGTTAGGATTCGGTTTATTTTTTTCGTCTGACATAAATTTTATTCAAAATTATTAAACTCAAAATTCAAAATTGTTTATAATTTAAACAATCACTCCTTCTCCTTTGTAAAGTGTCAGGGTGAGGCCTTAAATGAAAAGTGCTGACGAATTTATTCATCAGCACTTTTCATAATTATTCATTTATAAATTAGTCTTGTAGCTCTTTCTCTTTGCGAGAAGTTCTTTCAGGAGCTGTTCTCAATGCTTCGTATTCGTCTTTATGTGTTACGATTAAATCATTGAATTTACGCTGACCTGTACCAGCAGGTATTAAGTGACCTACGATTACGTTTTCTTTCAAACCATTTAATTGATCTGCCTTACCACGAATCGCTGCTTCGCTTAATACTTTAGTTGTTTCCTGGAACGATGCAGCAGACAACCAGCTTTCAGTTTTCAATGACGCCTGCGTAATACCTTGCAAAGTTGGACGAGACACTGCAGCTTGCGCATCACGTACCTCTACAAGTTTTAAATCTTTACGCTTCAATTGAGAATTTTCGTCTCTTAACTCTCTTGCTGTAATAATTTGACCAGGCTTAAACTTATCCGAACTTCCTGGCTCCATTACCACTTTCTTATCAAGAATTAAATCATTCTCTTCTCTGAAGTTAAGTTTATCAACCATTTCACCAGGCAAGAAGCTTGTGTCTCCTGAATCAATGATTTCAACTTTTTGCATCATTTGGCTCACAATACATTCGATGTGTTTGTCATTGATCTTCACACCTTGCAAACGATATACTTCCTGAATTTCATTCACTAAGTATTCTTGCACTGCTGTAGGACCCTTTATCGCCAAAATATCAGAAGGTGTGATAGAACCATCAGATAATGGCTGACCTGCTTTTACAAAGTCATTATCCTGAACAAGAATGTGTTTAGAAAGAGGTACTAAATAACGCTTCTGTACACCATCACGTGATTCGATAAAGATTTCTCTGTTACCACGCTTGATGCCTCCATACGTTACTACACCATCAATCTCGCTTACTACCGCAGGGTTAGAAGGGTTACGCGCTTCGAACAATTCTGTTACTCGAGGAAGACCACCAGTAATGTCGCGAGACTTACCCATTGTACGAGGAATCTTTGCTAACACTTGACCAGCTTTAATTTTATCGCCTTCATCAACTGCTAAGTGAGCGCCCACAGGAATGTTATATCCCTTGGTTTCGTTTTTACCTTTTACAATGATAGCAGGGTTCTTAGTTTTATCGCGTGTATCAGTAATTACTTTTTCTCTGTGTCCTGTCTGTTCATCAGATTCTTCTTTGTAAGTAACGCCTTCGATGATGGATTCATAAGCGATTTCACCATCAAACTCAGAAAGAATTACCGCGTTGTAAGGATCCCAGAAGCAAAGTTCCTGACCTTTCTCTACTGTATCTCCTTCTTTTACTTTTAAGAATGCGCCATAAGGAACGTTATTGGTTATCAACACTCTTCCTTCCTTATCAACAATTCTGATTTCACCTGTACGACCCATAACGATTTGCACTTTGTTGCCATCGTTATCGGTGCTATCAATAGTTCTCAAACCTTCGAATTCAATCTTGCCAGGGAATTTCGCTTTTACGTTTGCATCTACTGCAATGTTAGATGCAGTACCACCTACGTGGAAAGTACGAAGCGTTAACTGTGTACCCGGTTCACCAATTGATTGTGCTGCAATTACACCAACTGCTTCACCTGCTTGAACCATTCTACCGGTTGCGAGGTTACGGCCGTAGCATTTAGCGCAACCACCCACTCTCGATTCGCAAGTTAGGATAGAGCGAATCTCTACCTCTTCAATGCTAGTTTCATCAATCTTCTTAGCAATATCATCAGTAATTTCACCGTTGGCAGCAAGAATTAATTCTTGTGTTAATGGATCATAAATGTCGTGTACAGAAACACGGCCCACTATACGCTCTGCCAATGGTTCAACGATATCTTCATTATCTTTTAAAGCAGTAACTTTTAATCCTCTTAGTGTACCGCAGTCTTCTTCTGATATAACTAAATCTTGTGCAACGTCAACTAACCTTCTGGTTAAGTAACCTGCGTCAGCTGTTTTAAGAGCCGTATCTGCCAAACCTTTACGAGCACCGTGGGTAGAAATAAAGTACTCTAATACATCTAGTCCTTCTTTAAAGTTTGAAAGAATTGGGTTTTCAATGATTGAACCAACTGATCCCGCTAGGTTTTTCTGAGGCTTAGCCATCAGACCACGCATACCACCTAACTGACGAATCTGTTCGCGTGAACCACGAGCACCGGAGTGCATCATCATGTAGATTGGGTTAAAACCTTGATCATCATTTTCTAATTGATTCATCAAAGTGTTAGTCAACATGGTATTAGCGCGTGTCCAAATATCGATTACCTGATTGTAACGCTCATTGTCTGTAATCAGACCCATCATGTAGTTGTTCCATACGGCATCAACTTCTTTCTGAGCTTCAACTACTAAGTGCGCTTTCTCTGCCGGAACTTTCACATCGTTCAAGCCCATTGAAAGACCACCTTTGTAAGCCATCTGGAAACCTAATTCTTTGATATCATCCAGGAACTTTGCTGTTTTAGCAAGACCTGCGTGTTTAAACACATCAGCGATGATAGTCTGAAGTTTTTTCTTTGACAAAAGTTCATCTACGAAACCTACTTCTTCAGGAACATATTGGTTGAAGATAACACGACCGGCCACAGTTTCGATAACCTTGTAAGAAAGCTCGCCTGTTTTCTTGTCGCGTACTTTTACGCGCACTTTAATAAAGGCATTTTTTGATAACTTACCTTCGTTATATGCAATTACCAATTCTTCCGTAGAATAGAAAGTCATCTTCTCTCCTAACACAGGTTTTTCAGGAGTTCCCTTTCTACCTTTTGTTAAGTAATACAAACCTAACACCATGTCTTGAGATGGTACCGTAATAGGTGCACCGTTAGCAGGGTTAAGAATGTTATGAGAAGAAAGCATTAAGATAGATGCTTCTAAAATTGCTTCTTGTCCGAGAGGCACGTGTACGGCCATCTGGTCACCATCAAAGTCAGCGTTAAAGGCAGTACACACCAGAGGGTGTAACTGAATTGCTTTTCCTTCAATTAATTTAGGTTGGAATGCCTGAATACCTAAGCGGTGAAGTGTTGGAGCACGGTTCAAAAGAACAGGATGTCCTTTCAACACATTTTCCAAAATATCCCAAACCACAGGATCCTTACGATCAACTATTTTCTTTGCTGATTTTACAGTCTTTACAATTCCTCTTTCTATAAGCTTGCGAATAATAAATGGCTTGAATAATTCAGCAGCCATATCTTTTGGTAAACCGCACTCGTGTAATTTCAATTCAGGACCAACAACAATTACTGAACGACCTGAATAATCAACACGTTTACCTAACAAATTTTGACGGAAACGACCTTGCTTACCTTTCAGCATATCGCTCAAAGATTTTAATGCACGGTTTCCATCAGAGCGAACTGCGTTCACTTTTCTAGAGTTGTCGAATAATGAATCCACAGCTTCTTGTAACATACGCTTCTCGTTACGTAAGATTACTTCAGGAGCTTTGATATCAATCAATCTCTTCAAGCGGTTATTTCTAATAATAACCCTTCTGTATAAGTCATTTAAATCTGAAGTTGCGAAACGGCCGCCATCCAAAGGTACAAGAGGACGTAATTCAGGTGGAATTACAGGCACCATTCTAATAACCATCCACTCGGGTTTATTAATAATACGAGTGTTTGCATCGCGGAATGCTTCTACTACTTTCAAACGCTTTAGCGCTTCTGCTTTACGTTGCTGGGAAGTATCAGTGGCAGCTTGGTGGCGTAACTCGTAAGAGAGTTCATCAAGCTTCAATCTAGATAACAACATTTCTAGTGCATCAGCACCCATTTTGGCGATAAACTTACGTGGATCGTTATCATCTAACATTTGGTTCTCACGTGGTAGTTTATCAACGATATCTAGATATTCCTCCTCTGTTAGAAAATCCAGGCGATTAACTCCGTCTTCTTCTTTAATACCCGGTTGAATAACTACATAACGTTCATAGTATATGATTTGATCTAATTTCTTAGTAGCTAAACCAAGCAAATAACCAATCTTGTTCGGTAATGAACGGAAATACCAAATGTGTGCTACAGGGACAACCAATTCGATGTGCCCCATGCGCTCACGTCTTACTTTTTTCTCAGTAACTTCTACACCGCAACGGTCGCAGATTATGCCTTTGTAACGAATGCGCTTGTACTTACCACAATGACATTCCCAATCTTTGACAGGACCGAAAATTCTTTCGCAGAACAAACCACCCATTTCAGGTTTGTAAGTTCTGTAGTTAATGGTCTCCGGTTGTGTTACTTCACCGTGTGAACTCTCGAGAATGGATTCAGGAGAAGCCAAGCTGATGGTGATTTTGGAGAAGTCACTGTTTATTTTTTTATTTTTTCTGAAAGACATCTTTTTGTTGTTTAGTCTTTAGTACTATTTTTTTAATTCGTTGTTCGTGTTTAGTTGTTAGTTGTTCGGAATCTCTTCGGTTAACGAACAACTAACAACGATCAACGATTATTAATCCATTGTAATTTCAAGTGCAAGACCTCTTAATTCATGAACCAATACATTGAATGATTCAGGGATATTTGGCTTGCGCATGTTTTCGCCTTTTACGATGGATTCGTATGCTTTTGCACGTCCGATTACATCGTCTGACTTAATCGTAAGGATTTCCTGTAAGATGTGCGAAGCACCAAATGCCTCGATTGCCCAAACTTCCATTTCTCCGAAACGCTGACCACCAAATTGCGCTTTACCTCCCAAAGGTTGTTGCGTAATAAGTGAATAAGGTCCGATAGAACGAGCGTGCATTTTATCATCTACTAAGTGCCCTAATTTCAGCATGTAAGCAACACCTACTGTTACAGGCTGATCGAACTTTTGTCCGGTTAAGCCATCGTAAAGGTAAGTTCTTCCGTATGCCGGCAAGCCTGCTTCTTGTAGCTCGTTTTGCACTTGCTCCATTGATGCACCATCGAAAATTGGAGTAGCATATTTACGACCTAACTTTTTACCTGCCCATGCTAGTACAGCTTCATATAGCTGACCGAGATTCATACGGCTTGGTACCCCAAGAGGATTTAAACAAATATCAACAGGTGTCCCATCTTCCAAGAACGGCATATCTTCATCACGAACGATTCTGGCTACAACACCTTTATTTCCGTGACGACCCGCCATCTTATCTCCTACTTTCAATTTGCGTTTTTTGGCGATGTAAACTTTTGCAAGTTGTACGATTCCTGTAGGTAATTCATCTCCCACTTCTAAAGTAAAGCGTTCACGTTTAAATTCACCAGCAATGGTATTACGCTTAAGTAAGTAGTTCTTGGTTAGGTTAGCGATTAACTCGTTGGTATGATCATCGCTTGACCAGTTTTCTAATGAAACATCAGCAATTAAGTTTACCTCTTCAGGTACTGCGTAGTTGCTTTCGTCTCTGTAGATGTTTTTATCAGGGAACAAATTACTCTCAATAACTTTAGCTGAGAATTTTACACCTTTGCTGATTAACTCATCACCAAACTTATGCTTTACACCGTTGCTGGTTTTACCATTAAGTAAAGTGCTGAGCTTTTTAATCATATCGTTACGCAACTCAGTTAACTGTTTGCTGTAGCGATTCTTTAAAGCATCAAGTTCTTTCTTATTCTTTGTTCTTAAATCTTTATCGCGTTTTGGTCTTGAGAACAACTTGGTTTCAATAACCACACCTTTTAATGATGGCGGTGCCTTCAAAGAGGCATCCTTCACATCCCCAGCTTTATCACCAAAGATGGCACGTAATAATTTTTCTTCAGGGGTTGGATCAGTCTCCCCTTTAGGAGTGATTTTACCAATAAGAATATCTCCTTCTTTTACTTCTGCACCAACGCGAATGATACCGTTTTCATCTAAATGCTTAACCGCATCTTCACTAACATTCGGTATTTCAGAAGTTAATTCTTCTTCGCCACGTTTCGTGTCGCGAACTTCTAATTCAAATTCTTCAATATGAATGGAAGTATAAATATCATCGCGCACAACACGCTCAGAAATTACAATCGCATCTTCAAAGTTGTACCCTTGCCAAGGCATATAAGCAACTAGCAAGTTTCTACCTAGCGCTAATTCTCCTTTTTCTGTTGCATAACCCTGACATAAAGGTTGGCCTTTTACAACTTGTTCTCCTTTCTTAACTAACGGAGTTAAGTTGATACAAGTATCTTGGTTAGTTCTGCGGAACTTAATCAGGCTGTAAGTTTTAAATTCTGTATCGAAGCTTATAAGCTCTTGCTCTTCGTTGCGATCATATTTAACCACAATTTTAGTAGCATCTACAAAATCTACAACGCCAGTTCCTTCAGATAATATAAGAGTACGTGAGTCTAAAGCAATTCTTCCTTCTAAACCTGTTCCAACTACCGGAGCTTCTGGTCTCATTAAAGGAACAGCTTGACGTTGCATGTTCGAACCCATCAGGGCGCGGTTAGCATCATCGTGTTCCAAGAAAGGAATTAAAGATGCAGCCACCGAAACGATTTGGTTCGGAGCAATATCCATGTAGCGTAATTCTTTTGGCTCCACTACCGGGAAATCACCTTCGAATCTGGCTTTTACTTTTTCATCAAGAAACTCACCATTATCTTTCAACTTAGCATTTGCCTGAGCGATATAGTGCGTATCTTCTTCTTCAGCAGTTAAGTAAATGATGCCATCTTTTGACTTCGCTTTACCATTCTCGATTTTACGATAAGGAGTTTCGATAAAGCCCATCTTGTTCACTTTAGCATGAACACAAAGAGATGAAATCAAACCAATGTTTGGACCTTCAGGAGTTTCAATTGTACATAAACGTCCGTAGTGAGTATAATGTACATCTCGTACTTCGAAACCTGCGCGCTCTCTTGAAAGACCACCTGGACCGAGTGCCGACATTCTTCTTTTGTGCGTAATCTCTGCCAATGGATTAGTTTGATCCATGAACTGAGATAATTGGTTTGTACCAAAGAAGGAGTTGATAACTGAAGATAAAGTTCTGGCATTGATTAGGTCAACTGGTTTGAAATCTTCGTTATCACGAACATTCATTCTTTCTTTGATGGTGCGCGCCATACGCGCTAAACCTACACCAAATTGAGTATACAACTGTTCGCCAACGGTTCTAACACGTCTGTTGCTCAAGTGATCGATGTCATCAATTAGAGCTTTAGAGTTAATAAGACCAATCAAATATTTTACGATTAATAAAATATCATCTTTTGTTAAGACTCTATGGTCATAGCTAAGATCTAAACCTAATTTCTTGTTAATTCTATAACGGCCAACTTCACCAAGATCGTAACGCTTTTCGCTGAAGAATAAACTGTTGATGATATCACGTGCAGTTTGTTCGTCAGGAGCTTCTGTATTTCTTAATTGGCGATAAATATATTCAACTGCTTCTTTTTCAGAGTTCGAATTATCTTTTGCAAGTGTATTGAAGATGATGGTGTAATCTGCAACGTTGATGTCATCTCTGTGTAAAATGATGGACTTTACACCTGAATCAAGAATTGTATCAACATCTTCAGCTCCAATAATATGGTCACGCTCCAACAATACTTCGTTTCTATCAATAGAAACAACTTCGCCAGTATCTTCGTCAACGAAATCTTCAGTCCAGGTTTTTAAAACCCTTGCAGCTAATTTGCGCCCAACATATTTCTTTAATGTGTTTTTGTTTGCTTCTACCTCTTCAGATAAACCAAACAAATCGAGAATGTCTTTATCAGACCCGTATCCAATTGCACGTAACAAAGTAGTTACCGGGAATTTTTTCTTACGGTCGATATAAGCGTACATCACGCTATTCACGTCTGTGGCAAATTCTATCCAAGAACCTTTAAACGGAATGATACGTGCTGAATATAATTTAGTTCCGTTAGTGTGCTTGCTCATAGCGAAGAACACACCAGGAGAACGGTGTAATTGCGATACGATTACACGTTCGGCACCATTGATGACGAACGAGCCGCGCTCAGTCATATAGGGTATGTTACCCAAGAACACTTCTTGCTCGATGGTTTCGAAATCTTCATTATCCTCATCGTTACAAGTTAAGCGCAGTTTTGCCTTTAAAGGCACAGAGAAGGTTAAACCACGATCAATACACTCATCAACTGAGTATTTTGGAGGATCGATGGTATAATCTACGAACTCGAGCACGAAATTTTCGCGCGAGTCGCTGATGGGGAAGTTTTCAGCGAAAACTTTAAAAAGGCCTTCATTTTGTCTTTTTTCTGCAGGTGTTTCTATCTGCAAGAAATCTTTGAAAGACTGAAGTTGAAGATCCAGAAAATCCGGATAATCAATAATTCGCTCGATAGATGAAAAATCGATGCGACCATTAGAATTTTTCTTTGCCAAGGGTAAAACTATTTAAGTGCCTGGACTCTTAAGAACATTTGTGGGTAGAAATGGGAAAAGACCCTGTACCATTTTTGCATGGAACAGGGTCTGTGAAGATGGTTTAAGACGATACCCAGCGTCTTTCACCAACTGAAGGGAATTATTTCAATTCTACTTCAGCACCAGCTTCTACAAGCTGCTTCTTCAAGTTTTCTGCCTCGTCCTTAGGAAGACCTTCTTTGATTGTCTTAGGGGCGCCATCAACTACATCTTTAGCTTCTTTCAAGCCAAGACCAGTTAATTCTTTCACAAGCTTCACAATTTGAAGTTTGTTAGCACCAGCGCTTTTTAACACAACATCGAAGTTAGTCTTTTCTGCAGCAGCAGCTCCGCCACCAGCAGCAGGACCAGCCGCAACAGCTACAGCAGCAGCTGCAGGCTCGATTCCGTATGTTTCTTTTAAGTAAGAAGCTAATTCGTTTACTTCTTTTACTGTGAGTTCAACTAGTTGATCTCCAAGTGCTTTAACATCAGCCATTGTAATAAAATTTAAAGTTTTTGAAATTCGATTAATTATTTAGTTGCAGCGCGTTCTTCCAAAGTCTTCATTAAGCCGCCCAAGGTATTCTTTCCGCTTTGTAGGGCAGAAATAACATTTTTGGCAGGAGATTGAAGCAATGCAATAACATCACCAATGAGCTCATTTTTGCTCTTAAGCTCAGCGAGCATAGTTAGGTTCTCTGATCCGATAAATAAATCGGACGAGATGGAAGCAGCTTTTAAAGCAGGTTTGCCATCCAGTTTTTTGTGGTACTCCTTTAAAACTTTTGCAGGTGCGTTTCCAATTTCTTTTGAAAACATTACGCCTGAAAAACCGTTAAGTGTTTTAAAAACCGGTGAGAAATCGGTTCCTTCTTGCGCTTCCAAAGCTTTGCGAATCAAGGTGTTTTTATAAACACGGTATTCGATACCACTCTTGAAACAAAGTCTTCTGAAGGCATTTACTTGTGCTACGGTTAAACCACTAGCATCTGTAATATAGAAGTGAGCGTTTTCTGCAAACTTTCCTTTTAGCTCTTCAATAATCTGTTCTTTTTCTTCTCTGGTCATGTTGTTAAATCTTAAATGCCAGCAATTGATGCTTTATCCACTGCGATGCCTGGGCTCATAGTTGTAGAAATAGTGATACTTCTAAAGTATGCACCTTTCGCTGAGGCAGGCTTCAGTTTTGCTACTGTCTGAATCATCTCTAACGCGTTGTCGCGGATTTTGTCAGCCGCAAAAGAAGCTTTTCCAATGCTTACATGGATGATACCGGTTTTATCAATTTTGAAATCGATTTTACCAGCTTTTACTTCTTTCACTGCCTTACCAACTTCTAACGTTACGGTACCAGACTTAGGGTTTGGCATTAAGCCGCGAGGACCTAACACTTTACCAAGTTTACCTACCTTAGCCATTACTGTTGGTGTACAGATGATTACATCAATGTCAGTCCAACCACCTTCAATTTTTTGAATGTAGTCGTCTAGACCTACGTGTTCCGCACCAGCATCTTTTGCTTCCTGCACTTTGTCAGGCGTGCAAAGTACCAATACGCGAACAGTTTTACCGATACCGTGTGGTAAAGCAACAACGCCACGCACCATTTGATCGGACTTCTTAGGATCTACACCTAAGCGAATATCCAAGTCAACTGATGAATCGAACTTAGTGAAGGTAATATCCTTCAGCATTTTCGATGCATCCTCTAGTGAGTATTCTTTGTCGAAGTTAAACTTTGCCAATACGGCTTTTCTATTTTTTGAAATCTTTGCCATTGTTCAATGATTTTTTTAATTGAACCAATTATTTATCCCACGGAGGGGTACCACTTACAGTTACACCCATGCTTCGCGCTGTACCGGCAATCATCTTCATGGCAGACTCAATTTTAAATGCATTTAAGTCTGGCATTTTAGTTTCAGCGATTGTTTTCACTTGATCCCAAGTGATAGAACCCACTTTAGTGCGGTTAGGCTCAGCAGAACCTTTTTGCTTTTTCATCGCTTCTAGGATGAGGTTAGCAGCAGGCGGTGTTTTGATGACGAAGTCGAAAGACTTGTCGTTGTAAATAGTAATGAGTACGGGCAATACCTGTCCCGGTTTGTCTTGCGTACGAGCGTTGAACTGCTTACAGAAGTCCATAATGTTCAAGCCCTTGCTACCCAAAGCCGGACCAATTGGAGGTGACGGGTTAGCGGCACCACCTTTTACCTGAAGTTTCAGATAACCTGTAATTTCCTTTGCCATTGCTACTTAGTCTAGCTTTTCTACTTGCATGTAACTTAACTCAACAGGTGTGTTACGACCGAAGATCTTAACCATTACGTTGAGTTTCTTTTTGTCTTCGAAGATTTCCTCTACAGAACCAGTGAAGCCGCTGAATGGTCCATCCATTACTTTCACCTGTTCTCCCTTGATGTAAGGGGTTTCGAGTTTTTCTTCGGTGCTGTCAATCTCATCAACTTTGCCTAGTATCCTGTTCACCTCTGATTGACGGAGAGGAACTGGGACTTTGGAAGCACCGGCACCGTTGCTGCCCAAGAAACCTAACACACCGGGAATTTCATTCACAGTATGAAATGCTTTTTCATTGGACAAATCGGCAGAAATAAGAATGTAACCCGGGAAAAAGCTGCGCTCACGAACACGCTTCTTTCCGCCTCTCATTTCGTACACTTTCTCTGATGGGATGAGCACTTGTGGAATTGCATCCGCTAGTTTGGAACGCTCTATCTCAGTTTCCAGATAAGATTTAATCTTCTTCTCTTGGCCACTTACTGCGCGTAAAACGTACCACTTTAATTCGCCCATACCTTTAAAATTCTCTATAGAACCACTCTAAACCTGAACGAAAAGCCCAATCTATTGCGCCAATGATCAGCGCGAAGATGGTAGAAGCCACTAATACCAGGATAGCGCTGCTTTGCAGTTCGCTATACTTGGTCCAAGAGACCTTGTTCTTGATCTCGTCCCAGGATTCTTTGAAATAAGTTGTCACTTTTTCCATAACAATTACCTGCTTTCCGGCAGAGGGTTTATGCTGTTTTCAGCTATTTCTTTTGCCTTTTAAGGCTTTTAATCTATCGTTGCACAGGTGGAGAGGCTCGAACTCCCAGCCTGCGGTTTTGGAGACCGCTGCTCTACCAATTGAGCTACACCTGTAATTATTGGCTTCGCAGTGGCAAGGTTTTACATCCACAGGGAAACCTTAACCCCTTGAAAAACACATGCTTATGCACTTGGCGAAATTCAAAAGGACTGCAAAGGTATAAATACTACCTTAAAATGCAAAAGCGTTTCGGAATTTTAAATCCGAAACGCTTTTTATAATAGGAACCTAGTGGTTCTTACGAATTAGTCTAAGATTTCTGTAACCTGACCAGAACCTACAGTACGGCCACCTTCGCGGATAGCGAAACGAAGACCTTTTTCCATAGCGATTTTGTTGATCAAAGTAACTTCAATAGATACGTTGTCGCCAGGCATAACCATTTCTACACCTGCAGGTAACATGATTTCGCCTGTTACGTCTGTTGTGCGGAAATAGAATTGAGGGCGGTATTTGTTAAAGAATGGAGTGTGACGACCACCTTCTTCTTTAGACAATACGTAAACTTCTGCTTTGAATTTAGCGTGAGGGGTTACTGTACCTGGCTTGCAAATTACCATACCACGGGTAATTTGTTCTTTTTCAATACCACGTAACAATAAACCTACGTTATCACCTGCTTCACCTCTGTCAAGGATTTTGCGGAACATTTCTACACCCGTGATTGTAGATTCAAGGTTTTCAGCACCCATACCTAAGATTTGAACCTTATCGCCTGAGTTGATGATACCACGCTCGATACGACCAGTAGCAACAGTACCACGACCAGTGATCGAGAATACGTCTTCTACAGGCATCAAGAAATCTTTGTCGATCAAACGAACTGGAAGCGGAATAAATGTATCAACTGCTTGCATCAATTCTTCGATTTTTTCTACCCACTTAGGCTCGCCATTTAGGCCACCTAATGCAGAACCACGGATTACAGGAGTGGTATCGCCAGGGAATTTGTATGAAGAAAGTAATTCGCGTACTTCCATTTCAACAAGGTCTAACAATTCTGCATCGTCAACCAAGTCTACTTTGTTCATGAATACTACAAGAGCAGGTACACCTACCTGACGAGCCAAAAGGATGTGCTCGCGAGTTTGAGGCATTGGTCCGTCTGTTGCAGCAACTACAAGAATTGCACCGTCCATCTGAGCAGCACCAGTAACCATGTTCTTTACATAGTCAGCGTGACCAGGGCAATCTACGTGAGCGTAGTGACGGTTTTCTGTTTGATATTCTACGTGAGAGGTGTTGATAGTGATACCTCTTTCTTTTTCTTCAGGTGCGTTGTCGATAGAAGAGAAGTCGCGCACTGCAGCAAGACCTTTCTTTGCCAACACCTGAGTAATTGCAGCAGTAAGTGTAGTTTTACCGTGGTCAACGTGACCAATAGTTCCTACGTTTACGTGCGGTTTGGAGCGATCGAATGTTTCCTTAGCCATTTTTGAAAATCCCAGTTAAGTTTAAAAGTGTATAGTTTAATTAATAAGTTACTATTTGTGCTTCTCCTTCTAAGAAGCTATACACCCCAAACATGATATGCCTGTCGAATAAGGGTAATTCGATGAAATTTCCGGTATGCTTTTATGATGGTCGCTACGCATCGGCACCTCGGATATTTCAAAAATTTCAAATTTCAAATTTAAGATTGGAACGTTTTCCAATCGGATCAGCAGTCAAAATTTGATATTTTGAATGCTGAATTTTTATTTTCTGTTGAGCTGTTGAAGAGAATTGAACTCTCGACCTCTTCCTTACCAAGGAAGTGCTCTACCCCTGAGCTACAACAGCTTTGGTTCTTTTCCCATTGTAACTCTCGACCTTGGCGCTACCAGCGCCATGCTCTACCCCTGAGCTACAACAGCAGATCAATTCAAAATTTCAAATTTCAGATTCAAAATTCTGTCATAATCAAAGGCTTCAACCTCAAATTCAAGTCCCCAATTTGAAATTTGGAACATTGAATTTGAAATTAATCCGAGCGGGAGACGAGGCTCGAACCCGCGACCTATAGCTTGGAAGGCTATCGCTCTACCAACTGAGCTACTCCCGCAAATAAATTCCAAATTTAAAATTTCAGATTCCTGATTTTAAGCAATCTGGAATTTGAAATCTTGCATTTGAAATTTCTGGTGGGGGAAATAGGATTCGAACCTATGAAGTCATAAGACAACAGATTTACAGTCTGTCCCAGTTGGCCGCTTTGGTATTCCCCCGTATGTAAAAGAACGTGCGCTGTTAACGCTCCTAAAAAATAGGAGTGCAAAATTATACGCTTTTATACTTTTTCAAAACAATGGGTGAGGAAATATTGGCTTTTTCTTGAGTTTTTACTTTTTAAGTCAAACTTTATTAGGATTTATCCTTTGTTTTTTCGGAAATGATTGAATTGTCTTATAAGATGAAGATGTCTTTTACAGCTTCGGGACCAAATTCTTTGCTGAATAGTTCTAGAACTTTGGTTTTATAAAAGGAAAAATCGCTTTTGATGGATGCTGAGTCGAATTCGACAAAAAGGATTGCGTTTTTGATCCAGATTCTTTTGGTTTTTTTCGCGATTACTTTGCCGACTACCCGCTCCCATGACGCTAGCACTTGTTTTTCATCAAATCGGTCTTTCATGCCAGATTTGTGTAAAAACTGTTGGAAGGCACTGCCAAAGGTTTGGAAATCGTCTTGCTTACTCATGTGGCTGCAAGTTACCATCTTCTACATGGAAAACTTGAGCAGAAAGTTCTAATTGTTTAAATAAGGAGAGGGTTCTATCGGGGCGGGCATCGCTGATAAAGATTTGTGCGTTTGTTGGGAGGGTTTGCAAAAGTTTTTCGATGCGGTGGTTATCGAGTTTATCGAATACATCATCCATCAATAGTAATGGAAAGAAACCTTTTGCGTTTTGCAACCAATTGGCTTGTGCCAGTTTAAGCGCCAAAACGAAGGATTTTTTCTGACCTTGTGAGCCCAATTTTTTTAAATCGCCATCGCCAAGTTTGAAGTGGTAATCATCGCGGTGGATGCCGAAGGATGTTCGTTGCAAAAGTAAATCTTTATTAAAGTTAGCTTTAAGTTGGTTGAGGTATTCGGCTTCGGTGGTAACGTTTGTGGTATAGTGTAATTCTACTTTTTCGTGCAGCACCAAGTTTTGGTATGATTTAATGAAGTAGGACTCGAATTGCTGAACAAAAGACTTTCTCTTTATATAGAGTTGATGACCAAGTGGGGCGATCATGGCATCATATGTATCTACTAATACACGATCGGTTTTGCCAGATTCGGCCATGTTTTTTAAAAAGCTGTTGCGTTGTTTAAGGATGTTTCCGTACTGGATGAGGTTTTCGAGGTAGGATGAGTCTTGCTGGGAGATAAAGGAATCGAAAAATTTTCTGCGTAGTTCGGAGCCTTCGCGCACGAGGTCGACATCATCGGGGAGAATGATGACCAAAGGAATGCGGCCGATGTGTTGGCTTAGTTTGGGGTAGTCTTGCTGGTTTACCTTGAAGATTTTTTTTTGTCCGGTTTGTATGGCGCTCGCTATTTCAACCTCCTCGTTATTGAATTTGAATAAACCACGAACGACAGCTTGGGTTTCTGTTTCCTTTATATAGTCGGTATCGGTTGATGAAACTGCGCCTTTGGTTAAGGCTAAAAAGTGGATGGCATCTAAGAGGTTGGTTTTGCCGCTTCCGTTTTTCCCGATTAATAGGTTGATGTGTTGGCCTGGTTGAAAGGTTAAGTTTGAATAATTTCTGAAGTTGGTGAGTTGTAAGGAATGCAGGCGTAACATGGGGTGGCAAGTTAGCTAATTGTGGTTGCTTGTTTTTAGTTAATCGCTGTTAGATACGCAACAGCTGTGGCGTGCTATTATTTGGCTTAGGGAGTAGTTGCTTACGACATTGCGAGTTTCGTGATGGCGGATGCGAGTTTCGTGGTGGCGGATGCGAGTTTCGTGATGACGGGTACTAACTTTAAGGTAGCGGGAATATCTTCCAATGTTGTCCTATGTTATTCGACATTTGTGATGTCGAAATGATTTATAAGTAATCGGGTTACAAACCCTGTGATAAGGCTTCTGAATTTATTAATCGGAAGCGCTGATTTCAAATTCCTAATTACTAATTCCAAATTTCAAATTTTGAATTTCAAATTTTGAATTTTGAATTTTGAATTTTAAGGCCGAATAACGCTTACGGGTTTGCGTAAGGGATGGTAGGGTAGCCCCGAACAGCCCGGCCTAGCCACGCCTAGCTGTACAGCTAGGCGTGGCTAGGTACGCCCAAATTATTTTTTGTTTTCGGTTGGTTGACTGGCTATATAGTTTGGCAGTCAAATAAATGGTTTTGTATTGCTATTTCGGCTTAGGGGCGTATTTTCGCAGTTCAATTTTGGTTTATGGCTACATCTAAGGCGGCTTCGGCTGCAAAAGCAACAAAACAGGAGTTCTCGAAGGATACTTATCTTTTTTGGTATGAAAGCATGCAATTGATGCGCAAGTTCGAGGAGAAAGCGGGGCAATTGTATGGTATGCAAAAGATTAAGGGTTTCTGTCATTTATATATAGGGCAGGAAGCTTGCGCTGCCGGCTCTGTTTCGGCCTTGGAAAAAGGTGATAAGTATATTACGGCTTATCGCGACCATGCACATCCGTTAGCTTTAGGAACAAGTCCTGGAGCTGTGATGGCAGAATTGTATGGAAAGGAAACAGGGGTATCGAAAGGGAAAGGCGGCTCGATGCACATTTTTGATGTGGCTAATCGTTTTTATGGTGGGCACGGGATTGTTGGCGGACAAGTTCCCCTTGGGGCTGGCTTGGCTTTCGCAGAGATGTACAACAATACGGGTAAACTTTGTATTTGCTATATGGGGGATGGTGCGGTTCGTCAAGGTGCCTTTCATGAGGCCTTGAACATGGCGATGTTGTGGAAAATACCTGTGATTTTTGTGATCGAAAATAACGGTTATGCAATGGGTACTGCTGTGAAGCGCTCTTCTAACGTTACGGAGTTACATACTTTGGGAGAGTCTTATGATATGCCATCGGAGGCTGTGGATGCGATGCGTGTTGAGGAAGTTCATAACGCAGTTGCGCGAGCGGCAGCTCGAGCACGTGCCGGTGAAGGACCCACTTTATTGGAGTTTAGAACTTACCGATACAAAGGCCACTCTATGAGTGACCCACAAAAGTATAGAACAAAGGAAGAAGTTGAAGAATACAAAAGGCAAGACCCTATTGAATTGGTGAGAACCACTATATTGAGTAAGAAGTTTGCATCTGAGGCTGAATTGGAGGCCATTGATGCTAAGGTGATGAAACAGGTTGAGGATGCTGTACAATTTGCAGAGGAATCGAAATTCCCTGATCCGGCTGAAGCATTAACCGATGTTTACGAGCAAAAGGATTATCCGTTTATTTTCGATTAAAATCATCGTTTGTTTAAACACAAGTTATTAGTAGTTTTGCGCCCCTGCTTAGCAGGTTTACCGCTTTTTTGATTAATCATGGCAAAGAAAGAAGAAAATAAAAACGTACTCGAAAACCAGGAAGTTTTACAAGAGAAAGTTGTAGGTTTTGAGCATTGGATTGAAAATAACTCAAAAGTTGTTTTCGGCATTTTGGGTGTTGCTGTTTTAGCTGTGGCCGGTTATTTTGGCTTCACTTATTACAAAAACAATCAGAATGAGATTGCACAAAAAGAAATGTTTCAGGCTATTCGCTACTTTGAAGCAGATAGTTTAAGTCTTGCTTTAAATGGAGATGGTAACAACCTTGGTTTTGTTAACATCATTGAAGACTATAGCATGACAGAGGCTGCCAATCTAGCTAATTACTATGCTGGCGTTTGTTACTTAAAGCAAGGAGAGTTTGAAACAGCCATTCTTTATTTAAAAGATTTTTCGAGCAAGGATTTATTAGTACAACCACGTGCTTATAGTTTATTGGGAGATGCGCACATGGAGTTGCAAAAGTTTGAAGAGGCAGCTTCTTATTATGGCAAAGCTTCTAAGTATATGCCGAATAAGTTTTTTACTCCATCGTATTTAATGAAGGAAGCTTTGGCTTATGAGAAATTAAATCAGAACGAGAAAGCCATTGCTGCTTACGATAGAATCATCAACGAGTTTTTTGATGCTCCTGAGTTTACAAATGCAAAAAAGTTCAAAGCAAGACTTCAGAAGAATTCTTAAACAAAAAATATCTTAGATAAGAAAGGGATGGCTTAGCCAATCCCTTTTTTTATTTCTAGTTTTAAATTAAAATTTAATCATACTATGCCAGGACAATTAAAATCAGGAAAGATAAAAGCAAAGGCTAATTTTAGTAAAGCTAAAATTGCCATTGTTGTAGCTGAATGGAATGAAGCAATAACTGATGCCTTATATGTTGGTGCAAAGGATTGTTTGCTGGCACATGGCTTGAAGAAAAGTAACATCATAAAAAAATCTGTACCCGGAACCTTTGAGTTAACCTTGGGAAGTTTGTGGATGGCTGAGAAAAAAGATGTTGATGCAGTGATTGCGATTGGCTGCGTGATACAAGGTGATACGCCACATTTTGATTACATCTGCCAGGCTGTGAGTTATGGTATAACTGAAGTTAATATCAAAACAAAGAAACCAGTTGTGTTTGGGGTGTTAACTGTGTTAACTGAAGGACAAGCTTTAGAAAGAGCCGGAGGAAAATTAGGGAATAAAGGAGAAGAAGCTGCGCTTACTGCACTTCAAATGCTTTCATTTTAATTTTCAAATGATTAATAACTAAAAAAGGAGCTTGAAAGCTCCTTTTTTAGTTATCTGATTTAATTCTTTTCTAAGCAGCTGAGCAATCGAGATCTTCTAAATCACTTTCTATTTCATCTATCTCAGTTTGATCTACCTGATCACAATTTCTAGCTACATTTAGCCATTCCTCTAATGCTTCAGTATACGCTTGGCAATTAGCAACAGTCGGATCAAATGCATATGTTAAGCCGGTTTCAACTAATGCATTTGTAACTGCTTCCAACTGCCCACATGTATCAACTTTTTCATCATCATCACTACAACCTGTAGAAATAATTAGGCCTAGAAATAGCACCAACGAGAGTAATTTTTTCATATAGTTTAAGGGTTAAGTAAGATTAAATATTCTGCTTTTTTAGTATTATAAATGTATATAAAATAAAAAAGCAGGCTTTGACACCTGCTTTTAAAGTTTTGTTTATTATAACTACATATTCTTTACAATTTCTTGCGCAAACTCTGAACATTTTAACAATGTTGCGCCATCCATTAAGCGATGGAAGTCGTAGGTAACACGCTTAGCTGATATTGCTTTTTCTAATCCTTTGTTAATTAAATCAGCTGCTTCTTGCCAGCCCATGTATTCGAACATCATCACACCTGAAAGAATTACAGAGCCTGGATTAACTTTATCTTGCCCGGCATATTTAGGAGCAGTACCATGTGTTGCTTCAAAGATAGCATGACCAGTTATGTAATTGATGTTAGCACCAGGTGCAATACCGATACCGCCCACTTGTGCGGCTAGTGCATCGCTTAGGTAATCTCCATTAAGATTTAAAGTTGCAATTACTTCAAAGTCTTCTGGTCGTGTTAAAACTTGTTGAAGTGTAATGTCAGCAATTGAATCTTTGATGATGACTTTGCCTGCGGCAATTGCAGCTTTTTGTTCTTCGTTAGCTGCTGCTTCACCTTTTTCTTTTTTGGTTTTCTCCCACTTGTTCCAGGTGTAAACTTTGTCGCCAAAATATTGCTCAGCAACTGCATACCCCCAATCTCTGAATGCACCTTCAGTAAACTTCATGATATTGCCTTTGTGTACTAGCGTTACAGATTGACGGTTGTGCTTGATGGCGTAAGCAATCGCACTGTGAATCAATCTTACGCTTCCACTCCAACTAACAGGTTTGATACCGATGCCTACTTGAGTTTCGGTTTTTACATCGGGTGCACCTACCATTTTCCAAAACTCTTCAGATTTTTGTGGTGTGTTAAATCTGATTTTGTTGTATTCTTTCGGAAATTCCTTTGCTAAGAAATCTAAAACTTTTTGTGCTTCTGGAGAACCTGCTGCAAACTCAATACCTGCATAAATATCTTCTGTGTTTTCTCTGAAGATAACCATATCCACTGCGCCTGGATTTTTTACAGGAGAAGGTACTCCATTATACCAACGCACTGGTCTTAAGCAAACATATAAATCTAAAATTTGGCGCAAGGCAACGTTTAAGGAACGAATGCCTCCACCTACTGGTGTTGTAAGCGGACCTTTAATACCAACCAAATAATCTCTAAAAACATCTAGGGTTTCATCAGGTAGCCAATTGCCTGTTTTGTTAAATGCTTTTTCTCCTGCTAATACTTCTTTCCAATTGATTTTTCTTTTTCCTCCGTAGGCTTTCTCAACTGCTTTATCGAACACTAATTGTGATGCAGGCCAAATATCTACACCGGTGCCATCGCCTTCAATAAATGGAATGGTAGGATTATCGGGTACATTTAACTTGCCATTGGCTATGCTTATTTTTTGATCGCTCATTGTATTGTTATTTATTGGTTGGTACTTTCTTAAAGGACTTCAAAGTTCGAAATTCAGCGGTACTATCAAAATGAAAGCGAGGAAAGTTTTTGAATAATTCGTCTTCTCTCTTGCAGATAAAATGAAACAGTTGATATGCTAAATTCTTTGTAGCACTTCTCCTCGGTGTGCATCTAATTTTAGTAGAATAAATAGGAGCACTGTAAATCCCCAAAGCGAAGAGCCTCCATAGCTAAAAAAAGGTAAAGGAATTCCGATTACTGGAAACAAGCCGACTGTCATGCCGATGTTAACCGCAAAATGAAAAAATAGAATAGATGCAGTTGCGTAAGCAAATACTCTTGTGAAACGGTTCTTTTGTCGCTCTGCAATGAACACAATGCGTAGCAATAAGGTTACCCACAAAGCAATAGTAATTAAACTGCCGATAAATCCATGCTCCTCTCCTATGGTGCAAAAGATAAAATCGGTGCTTTGTTCCGGCACAAAGTCAAACTTGGTTTGTGTTCCGTTTAAAAATCCCTTTCCAATAAATCCTCCGCTTCCGATAGCAATTTTAGATTGTGTTACATTCCAGCCATAACCTAAGGGATCTGCATCGGGATTGATCAATGCTTTTATCCTGTTCTGTTGATGTGGCTTTAAAACATTCTCCACTACATAATCAACACTTTGCAACATAGCAATGAGCGCTATCGCTCCAATTGTTAACAAAGCAATACGTTTGAATTTTCGTTTTTTAGAAAAAACAATTAATGCTAACCAGACAATACCTATGATAGCATACAGATAAATATTATTCTCTACTAATAATGCTAATATGAAAATGATGGCGCAACCTATGCCTACTAAAATTAAGAATGGAGACATGCCTTCGCGGTAGAACACAACCATGAATGAGGTAAATACTAGAGCTGTACCTGTATCTTTTTGTGCTAAAATTAAAACCATTGGTATGCCAATCATCGCGAACAGAATCATTTGATTGCGCAGGTTATCCATGCGAAAGCCAATAGTTCCGACAAACTTTGCTACAGCTAATGCAGTTGCAAACTTGGCAAACTCAGATGGTTGACCACCAAAACTTCCTATGCCGATCCAAGCTTTGTTACCTCCAACTTCTTTACCAATGAAAGGAACTAATAAGAGTAAAAAAAGGATAACTCCATAAATGATATAGGCAAAGGTGTCGTAAAAACGCATGTCGATAATTAAAATAGCTGTAATAATGATTATACCTGCTGCAATAAACATGAGTTGCCTACCGGAGCTGAGCGTAAGATCGAAGATGGAGTGACTTACATTTTCATCATATACAGAGGCGTAGATATTTAACCAACCAAACGTAACTAATACTATATATAGCAGCACTGTTACCCAATCCATTTTTACCGGTATGTGTTCGTTTCTATTCAATTGAATATGCCTCTAAGTACGTAATCTTCAATATGTTTTCGTTTGGTTTCGCCAATTAAATATTTTTCTATCATTAAACTGGCGATAGATGCAGCGGCTCTTCCTCCTTGTCCTGCATCTTCTACATAAACCGAAATGGCAATCTTTGGATTATCTCGCGGAGCAAAAGCGATAAACACAGAATGATCGAACAAGGGAGGATTGTTTTCTACTGTTCCTGTTTTTCCGCAAACAATAATATCACTTAGCTTAGCTCGATATTGTGCTGTTCCTCCTTCTACTACACTTTGCATGGCATCAACGGCCACATTAAAATAAATTGAATCGATAGTAGTAAAATGTTTTTGCAAATATTCCGGTAAGGGTTTTCCTGTATTACCAATTGATTTTACAAGATGTGGTGTATAATAATAACCACGGTTAGCTATAGTGGCGGCAAAGTTTGCCATTTGAATGGGCACGACTAGGTTTTCACCTTCTCCTATGGCTATAGAATAAATGTTTGAAAATTTCCAGGCGCGGCCACGGTATGCCTTATCATAAAATGCAGGATTTGGCACTAAACCACTTTTCTCGTTTGGTAAATCGATGCCTAATGGTTTGCCAAAACCAAAACTTCTGATGTGATTGCTCCATTCATCTAAACCAATTCTTGTATCAGTAAAAGGATCGTTGGCTTTCCCTTTATTGAGCATCCTTCTTAATACATTATGAAAGTAAGGATTGCAAGAGTGTGTTATCGCACCTCTTAAATCTTCGTTGCGGTGTGAGCCATGACAATTGATAATAGACCGGTTACATACAATTCTCGTATCTGGTGTAATGACTCCCTCTTGCAAGGCCACCATCGCTTGTGCAATTTTAAAAATTGAACCTGGTCGATATTGAGCCATCAACGGTCGGCTAAATAAAGGCTTGGCAGTATCGCTACTGATGAATTGAAAATTTTTAGAATAATTTTTTCCTGTCAATAAGTTAGGATCATAGGAAGGCCCAGATACAAATGCCAAAATTTCTCCTGTTGCCGGTTCGATAGCAACGATGCTGCCTGATTTTCCTTGCATCAAAAATTCACCATATAATTGCAAATCCAAATCAATGGTTGTCATCAGGTTTTGACCTGGTACTGAAACTGTATCGAGGTCGCCATTTTTAAAGGAACCTTTGTCTAAGCCATCGACATCACGCATTTTAAATCTAACTCCGCGTTTGCCACTTAAGTATTTTTCGTAATAAGCTTCAATGCCACTTTGCCCAATGTAATCACCCTGTTTGTATGTGCCTGTAATATCTTTCTCTAATTGACTTTTAGAAATCTCACTCACATAACCTAATCCATTAGCAAAGGCGCTGGTTGTATATGAACGCGTTGAACGAGGTTGAATGTAAAACCCAGGAAAATCAATGATCCGATCTTGAATGCGAGCAAAATCATCATTTGATAATTGTGTGAGAAAAGTTGTAGGCTTAACTGGAGAATATTCTTTCTTTAGTTTTAACTCTTTAAACTTTGTTTTTAATTCTTCAGGAGTTAAACGGAATACTTTACAAAACTCTGCACTATCTAATCTTTTTACTTCATTAGCAATAATTTGAATATCATACTCTGGCGTATTGTAAACGAGCAGTTTACCATTTCTATCATAAATCAATCCACGAACGGGATAATCAATTTGTTTAAGAATGGCGTTGCTGTCTGCTAACTCAGCATATTTGTTATCTAAAACTTGGATGGAAAAAAGTTTTATCAGAAAAATAAAAGCCACCAAGATGATAATGACTTGTATAATATCTTTTCTTCCATCATTCATATTTTACTTCCTCGAAAAGAAAAGTTGATACAAAACTAAAATGAAAGTTGTGAGCAGTACACTGGTTATCACTTTTAATAATGTAAACCAAAAATAACCAAAGCCTCCGGCCTCAACAAAAAATAAAACCAGATTATGAATGATTAGTAAAGGAATGATGTAAACTAAAAACCATTGTACACCATTGGCAGCAATGGTTGGATTGGCATTTCTTTCGTATCCGCCTTGTGGAGTAATTCTGTTTAACCAATAACCACGTAGATACATCATAGCCACACTTGCCATGGCATGCAGTCCTGCGCTATCGTAAAACATGTCGATTAACAAACCCATCGCAAAGGCAATCAGCATGTTTAACAACGGATTAGTTTCTACAGGCTGCGTTAGGAGAAAAAGTAAATAGATAAAACAAAAGGCAGTATGAAACAAAACCACATGCCTGAAAACCAACACTTGTAAGAGTAGAAAAAAGAAAAAACCGATTACTCTGTAAACATTCATCTTACTTGATTGTCAAAGTGTTTTGCAAAGAATCTAACTCTTGTTTCAAATTGCTTTTGATTACTGCGAGGTAGGTTAATCTTCTGAAATCCTGTGAAAGTTTTAATTCAATATCATAAAACAAAGCTTCATCTTTTAAATTGATTTCGCTGATTGTGCCAACCATTAATCCTTCCGGATAGATGGCATTATAACCCGATGTAATAATTGTGTCGCCAACAATAGGCTGTACATGTCGAGGTAAATACAATAAGTTGAGCACATCGGGATTGGCACCATTCCATTTGGCTGTTGCGAAATGACTTGTTCTTTTGATTTGAACGGATGTTAAAACATCAATATTTAAAATAGAAGTAACTACACTAAAATTATCAGATACAGTTTTTACTTTGCCAACGATGCCTTGTGGACTTACAACAGCCATACCTGGGGCAATGCCTTGTTTTTTTCCTTTGTTGATGGTTAAATGGTTTTTAAACTGATCCACACTGTTGTTTACGACTCTGGCCGATATGAAATCAAAACGATTGATGATTTCTGTATCGTTAATTTCCCGCACATTAAGTTGATACAAACTTTGGTTGCGTTGTTCAACTAACTTTTTGAGATAAGCATTTTCTTCTGCCAGGATTTGGTTAGTTTCTCGAAGCGAGAAGAAATCACGAAAATTTTGGGAAGTTCGGTTGATGCCTGCAACTAATGAATTAGATGAATTAAAGAATGCAGCGCTTTGGTATTGATTATTGCTAACCAATAACAAAAAGCAAATCACTTGTAAAACCAGAAAGGTAAAAAATGCACGGTACTGATAAATGAATAGAAAGAGTCTTTCCATGCAGGATTACTTCCGATTAAAAATTTTAATTCATTAACACAGAGCGGTAGTGATGCAAGTTTTTCAGTGCAGCACCTGTACCTCTTACAACTGCACGAAGTGGATCGTCAGCAATGTGAATGGGTAATTTAGTTTTAAGTGCTAAGCGCTTGTCTAAACCTCTAAGTAAAGCTCCTCCACCCGTGAGGTAAATCCCTCTTTCATAAATATCTGCTGATAGTTCAGGTGGTGAAGTTTCTAATGCTTTCAGTACCGCTTCTTCCAATTTCGAAACTGATTTATCGAGAGCGAAAGCAATTTCTGAATAGGATACTTTAATGGTTTTAGGAATACCTGTCATTAAATCGCGGCCGCGGATTTCGTAATCATCCGGTCCGTCATCTAGTTCAGTCATGGCCGAGCCTACTTCAATTTTAACACGTTCTGCTGAGCGTTCACCAATCAACAGGTTGTGTTGCCTGCGCATGTAATCTAAAATATCTCGGTTGAAAGTATCACCAGCTACACGGATTGATTGATCGCATACAATTCCGGATAAAGCGATAACGGCAATGTCAGTTGTTCCTCCACCGATATCGACAATCATGTTTCCTAGAGGTTGTTCGATATCGATACCTACTCCTATCGCTGCAGCAATGGGTTCATAAATCATGTAAACTTCTTTTGCTCCTGCATGTTCGGCAGAGTCGCGCACAGCACGTTTCTCTACTTCAGTAATTCCTGAAGGAATGCAAATCACCATGCGGTAAGAAGGTGGGAACAGGCGTTTACCTGTGTCAATCATTTTGATTAATCCACGAATCATCATTTCTGCAGCTTGAAAGTCTGCGATTACACCTTCTTTTAAAGGTCTAGTTGTTTTAATGAAGTCGTGTGTTTTCTCGTGCATTTGCATGGCTTCTCTTCCGATGGCTAGCACTTTGCTGTTGCGCTTATCCATGGCGATGATGGAAGGTTCATCAACAACAATTTTGTCTTTGTAAATGATGAGGGTGTTTGCCGTGCCTAAATCAATGGCAATGTCGGAGGTGAAAAAATCAAATAAGGCCATGCCGAAGTGTGGTGAGTTTTATTCTACTACAAAAGAAACAGCAATTGCAGATATACCAAAATATATTTGAAAAGAATATCCGGAATATCGAATTAAAATTTTTACTGATCTGAAAAGTTTCTCTTAATGTTTGAAGTGTCGGATTCCCGTAAACACCATTGCCAAGTTGTGTTCATTGCAATATTGAATAGAGTCTTGATCCCTCACGGAACCTCCGGGTTGAATAACGGCTGTAATCCCTTCTTTATCGGCAATTTCGACACAATCTGCAAAAGGAAAGAAAGCATCTGAAGCCATTACTGCTCCTTTCAAGTTAAATCCGAATGACTTTGCTTTTTCAATGGCTTGCTTTAGTGCATCAACACGCGAAGTTTGGCCTACACCACTGGCCAGTAATTGACCTTCGTTGGCCAAAACGATGGTGTTTGATTTGGTGTGTTTGGCAATTTTTCCTGCGAACAACAAAGCCTTTACTTCTGCATCGGTTGGTTTACGGTTGGTTACGGCTTGTAAGTCTTGAGAAGTTTCTGTTTTGGTATCGTAGTCTTGCACAAGAACGCCATTCAACAAACTTTTGAATTGTAACCCGAAGCTTAGCTTTTGTTTTTGTAGTAAAATCATTCTGTTCTTCTTCGATTTTAACAATTGCAGTGCTTCGTCTGTATAAGCAGGTGCAATCAGTATTTCAAAGAATAAGGTGTTCATGCTCTCGGCTGCGGCTAAATCAATCTCTTTATTAGTTGCTAACACACCGCCAAAAGCTGAAACCGTATCAGCTTGAAATGCTTTTTCGTAGGCTTCTTTAACTGAACTGCCTGTAGCTACACCACAAGCATTGGTATGTTTGATGATAACAAATGCTGTTTCATTTTCAAATTCTTGAACAAGACTTACGGCAGCATCAACATCTACTAAATTGTTATAAGAAAGTTCTTTGCCATTAAGTTGCTCGAAAAGTTCATCTAGCTTACCATAGAATGAACCTTTTTGATGTGGATTTTCTCCATAACGCAAGGTTCTGCTTTCTTGAGAACTTACTTTAAAGGAATTGACTTTTTGTTCTTGATTGAAATAATTAAAAATAGCTGAATCGTAATGGGATGTTACATCAAAGGCTTGGGCTGCAAAATGTTTTCTTTCTGCGATAGTGGTTGTTCCGTTTCCCTTTTCTAATAAGTTTAACAAAGCCGGATATTGATTTCTGGAAGAAATAATGAGTGTGTCTTTGAAATTTTTAGCTGCTGCTCTGATAAGAGAGATGCCTCCGATATCAATCTTTTCAATTATTTCCTGTTCTGTTGCTCCTGAAGCTACTGTTTGTTCGAATGGATATAAATCAACAATGATTAAATCGATGGGTAGGATATTTTGTTGTTGCGCTTGTTTAACATCTTCTTGTAAATCTCTTCTATAGAGGATGCCACCAAACACAGCAGGATGAAGAGTTTTTACACGACCGCCAAAAATTTCTGGATAACCAGTGAGCTTTTCTACAGGCGTTACAGCATAACCTAGTTTTTCGATAAAAGATTGTGTACCACCAGTTGAAACGAATTCTACCTTTTGCTTAGCAAGCTGATGGATGATGGGTTCGAGATTATCCTTATAGTAGACAGAAATTAATGCGCGGGAAATTTGGCGGTTCATAGTGGTATGGCTGAAATGAAGCGCAAAAGTAGAAAATTAGCCAGAAAGAAAGTGTGGGACTTGCAAACTTAAATTAGTTTACTAGATAAATGGTTTAACAATCGATTGCTGTCTAATTCTACCTCACTTTCACCATTAAAGACCTATAATACATGCTCTATCTTTTGGGCTATGACTTAATCCTTTCAATTACTATTTAGTTTGGTAAGCATTCAAAATAAATGTTAGATCGATTATGCTATTATCATATAATGAACCTGATCGGATTTTAATTTCTTTCTTTATAACTCGAATTTCTATCCATGATTAGATAACATGTAACTGACCTCTCACAAAATTTCTTAAAGTTGAAGTTTAAAATTATCAAAATAAAATTTATAGTTTCTTTAAATAATTTTCAGTCTAACTCAAGTTTAAAGTATATAATACTTTAAGTCTAGCTTTTATTTCATTTCTTCTTCATTCAGATAATATATTATAGCTAACCGTTGAATGAAAAAACAAGAGTGTAAATAAATTTAGGACCTTCCTATTTAGCTATTTTTTTGGGAACCCAGCCAACATTTTTTGAGCGCATTATTTAGTTTGTAGATGAAGATTAACTCTTCAGTAAGCACAACGATTTCTTTGTAAGAAGGATTTAGTTTTTTCAATAGAGACCTTTTTAATATTTTTTTAATCTTTTTCAGAATAATCAAGAAACTTTTACAACCTGACTTTGTTATTAAAATGGTTTAAGGTTGAGATTCGGCTGGTAACCGAATCAATGATTTGAAGGGTTTGGTTGGAAAACCCCATTCCTGCAAGAATGGGGTTTATTTTTTAAAGATGGTTCTATCAAACATGCGCCCCTCATGGATCAAACTCGTAATACGATGAACAACTTCATCTAGCTCATCAGTTGATCTTTGCAAGTGCTGAACCATCTTTTTGATTTCTTCCGGAGATTTTTCCAATTGAATTACCTCTATCAAGCCCATAATGCGTGATAATGGTCCGCGCAGTAAGTGCGCGTTGATAAACGCATACTCAGAAAGCTTTTGGTTTTGTTCGTCTAATTCTTTGGTTCTTTCTTTTACTCTTAACTCCAAGGTTTCGTTCATGGATTTAATCTCATCTGCATACTGAATCAAAGATTGATTTTGTCTGGATATTTCTTCGCGCTGTTCTGCTATTTCTAGTTCTGCTTCTTTGCGTGCGGCTGAGTTTGCTGCTACGTTTACCAAATCAGCAATGGCTTTTACAAAAATTACATCTTCTTTATCCCATTCCCTCGTGCTGCCTTTTTGTTCTATGCAAATCACACCTTTAAATGTTCCATTTTCGAAGTAGGGAACATCTAACATAGCCTGAATATCTAATGGTCTTAAATAATGCTCGGTAAAGCAAGAGGTAGCCGGATGTGTTCTTGCATCTGTTGCAACCACTACTTTCTCTTTTAGAATTGCATCGAAATAGGGTTCAATACCATTTCTGCTAAGGATGACGCCAGGTTGTTCGTCTTTATTATTTGCATCGTGTATGGCTTGGCAAATAATGGCTTCCGCTTTATCATCAAAATACCAAATACTGGCACGGCCTGCTTGTAAGGCTTGCAAAGCTTGTTGCAAAATCTGGTCGAAAGCTAATGATAGATTCCCTTTTAAAATGCCATCACATGTGGCTAACTTAATCAAAGTTTGAAGGTAATCCTGTGTTTTTCTTTGTGCATCACTTATTGTTCTGTTTTGTTGCTCTAATAATTCTTGAATGGCCGAAACTTCTTCAAAACTTTGTCTTAGTTCTTCTTCTGCGGCTCTCAACTCTTCATTAGCCTTTTCAGTAACGTTTAATAAATTCTCTTGGTGCTTGCTGAAAGTTTGTGCTATAAAAAAGATAAAAAGCATTAAGCCAACATTTAGTGTAACACTAAAAAATGCCGGCCATGGTGCAACATAAATGTATTGTTGTGGAAGGGCTGGTAAAACCAAAATTAAAAAGTAGTTAACAACAATGATGGCCGACCAAAGTATAGGCCACTTACCACCTTGTAACATTATGGATAACAAGGGTATTAATACAAACCAAGGTAAAATTGGAGATTGATTGCCGGAAGTAAATGCTATAAGTATCCAGGTTAACAACCAACACATTACAATGAAAATCTGACACATGGTTCGCCAATTACCAGGTTTCAAAAGCAGCAACAACATCATACTTACTGCTATGCTGATGATCATGGTATATCGACCTGGCAGAAATCCGGTATAAAAGGAAAGAAAGAAATATCCTAATGAAAAAATAAAAGAGATGATAACAGAGTTAATGAGCAGACGTATCTTTCTCCTTTCTTCGGCAGACAAACCAGAGAATTTAACTTCGAAGGACTGATAGAACGTCTCCTGTAAAGGCATTGGATTAAAAAAAGTATTTCTAATTTAAGACATAATTACTACATCTTAGATGCACGAACAAAAAAATCTTTTACTGGTCTTTTATAAAAACCCAGAACCGGGCAAAGTAAAAACACGTTTGGCTGCAACTGTTGGTAATAAAATCGCAGTTCAGGTTTATCAAAAGTTAGTAACTCATACTGCTTCCCTTTTAAAAAATTTGGACGCTACCGTTCATGTCTACTATGCTGATGAAATTAGAACACACGATATATGGCCTGACTCATCGATAACAAAGAAAATTCAGTTTGAAGGAAATTTAGGTTTAAAAATGAGTCATGCTTTTGAAGAAAGCTTTGTTAACGGATTTGAAAAGGTATGTATTATAGGAACTGATTGTTTAGAGTTAACTGCTCCAATCATTCAAAATGCTTTTGAGTTACTAAACAAAAATGATTTTGTAATCGGGCCGGCTAAAGATGGAGGTTATTACTTATTAGGGATGAAAAAACTTGAATTCTCCCTTTTTGAAAACAAAAATTGGAGCACCCACACTGTGCTACATGATACTTTATTTGATATCCTCCGCTTAGAAAAAACCTATGCGCTACTGCCTTTACTAAGCGATGTTGATGTAGAAGGAGATTTACCGAAAGATTTTCTTCAAAACCTTTAGCGATTTCTTTTCACCGTGATTTTGGCTCTCTTGCACTTTCCACCTATTGGCGGATTTTGTTTGGAGATAGATAACTCAATAGCTGTAACACTTGGTAAATCGCTGAATATTTTGTTGATGATTTTTTCTGCTACAAATTCTAAAAGTTTAGAAGGTTTCTCCATTTCATCTTTTACAATCTGAAAAAGGGTTTCGTAGTTTACCGTTCCGTCTAATTCATCGTAAGTAGCGCCTTTGGTAAAGTCTGCTTCTACAGCTATATCAACCGTAAAATAATTCCCTGAAATTCTTTCGTGCGGATACACACCGTGAAAGGCATGGAACTCTAAACCTTCCAGTGCAACTTGTCCTTTCATTCTATCTCGTCAAAAAAAGATTTGAACACCGGTTTGTTCGCTGGTTTAATTACTTCCGCCACTAATTCTTTTTCAATCGTAACTTGCTCCGTTAGTACTTCTACTTTGGGTGTAACCGGAGTTGGTTCTGCTTTGCGCGTGTTGGCTTTTACATGCTTTAAATGTTGGTCGGCATCGAACTGGCTTTGGTTGTTAGTTGCCCTACTCACGCGGTCTAACATTTCGCTGGCAACGCGTTTCATATCGGCCATTAAATCTTCGCGGGCTTGCTCTAAGCGTTTGTAGTTTTCTAACATGGCTTTTAGCCTGTCTTCCATTTCGGCTACAATTTCTTTCGCTTGTGTTTCGGCTTGTTCGATGGTATTGCGTGCCGATGTTTTAGCTTCGTTTAATAAAGCTTCAGCCTTCAGGTTGGTTTCGCGTAAATGCAAATCGGCAGCTTGTCTTGCTTGCTCAATTACATTGGCCCCAGTGTCTTCTGCAGTTTTTAGTGTTTTGTATAATGATGATTCCACCTCGCGTAATTTGGATACTTCGCGTTCGGCAGATTCTAACTTTATTCTGAGTTCTTTTACTTCATCTTGTGTTCTTTCCCATTCTTGCGAAAGGGTAAGTAAAAAAGCATTTACTTCATCTTTGTTAAAACCTCGAAAGTCTTTTTCGAAAGTCTTTTGTCTGATTTCCAGCGGTGTAATTCTCATTGTTGTTGGGTTAAGTGGTAAAAATTAGAACTAGTTCGTTCTCCTACTTAAAAGGCTTTTGGCCAAAATCTATTCAAATATAATATTCCAAACGGAAATTGTTCTATCATCGCTGGCACTTACCAGCAGATTTTGATAAGAAGACCACCACAATCGGTTAACCGAAGTACCGTGTCCCGCGTGTCTTGACTTATCTATTACTTTCAATAATCGCTGTTCGGATGCATCCCACACTTTAATCGACTTATCCATGCTGCAAGTTGCAAAGTAACGACCATCTGCTCTAAAACTAAGGTGATTGATCGCAAAAAGATGCGCTACAACTTCGTTTACTTGTGCATACCCTCCGCGAACATCCCAGACTTTTATCCGTGCATCGCGCGATGTGCTGATTAAGTAATCGAAGTTGGGGGTGTATTGCAATGAAAATACGGAGTTAAGATGTGCTTCCCAATTGTATTTTACTTGCAAATGCTCAACATCTAAAATGGTAACATGGTTGTCACTTGCGCCAATGGCTAATTCGTTTTTAATAGGATTAAAAGAAAAAGCACGAATGCTCTTCTCACTCACTTTTATTTTTTCTACTACTTGCACATTTTTAATGTTGATGAGGATAACCTCTCCACTGCCTGTACCTACAAATAAAATGTTATCGATGGATAACAAAGCGAAAATAGCGGCATCGGTGATTTTTAAGGAAGCTACTTCTTTTTTGTTTTGCCAATCTAAAATATGGATGCCTTCGTAGTTGTGGCCGGCTATTAAATAATTACTAGCTGCGTGGTAATGCAAGGCATACACTGAGTTTGGCAATTTGGCAACTAACTCTCCTAGATCTGGTTTGTTTAAATCCCACAATACCACCATGCCATCGCCTGCACCCGAGAAAAAAAGATTCTCGTGGTTGGCCGGTTCTAGGGTATACACGCAATCTTCGTGTCCTTTAAATGAATGTATTTTCTCTACTTTAATCGCCATAGAATTATGAGCTACTAATTTACATATATCGCCATTCTTGCTTAACATTGTTAATCTATTATGCCTTTAATTTTTAAACATAACACTGAAAAAAATCTAGTTTGTGTTTGGCACATTACCGAATCGTTACCGTGGCTGGCTTTGCAAACAAGTGATGAAATCATTAAAGACTTACCTACTCACCCTAAAAAATTAGCGGAACAATTAGCGGCCAAAATTTTGATCCAACAAAGTGTGCAATTGTTAGGCCTAACGTACTCAGGAATTGAAAAAGATGCTTATGGCAAACCAAGGCTGACGCAACATCACATGCACTACAGCATTAGTGTAAGTCATTCGTATCCCTTTGTGGCTTGCCAAATTAGTGAAGATCAATTTGCCGGTATTGATATTGAACAAGTGAAAGATAAAATACTACGTGTTGCGCACCGTGTTTTTAATGAAGATGAATTACAGGCCATTCAAAACAATGCGAAAAAAGCCACTGTTTTTTGGTGCGCCAAAGAAGCCTTAATTAAAACATATGGCAAAAAAGATTTATTCTTAAAAGATGAAATTGCTATTGATAGATTTAATAACCACTACTCAGGAATAACGCTCGGCTATATTAATAAAAAAGGATTTGAACAGAAGCATAAATTGCAGTATCTTGTAAAAGAAAATTTTGTTTTAGTTTTCACTGATAATCGTTCGTAAATGAAAAAGCTACTCTCCTGCCTATTTATCCTTTCTTGTTTTACTTTGCAAGCACAATCCATTGCTGATTTTACTTTAAAGAATATAATGGACGGACAAACACTTTCTAGCTCATCTTACAAACAGAAGAAAGCGATAGTTGTGTTATTCACCAGCGTGGCTTGTCCGTTCGATGGTTACTATACCAACCGAATTAAGGCTTTACAACAAAAGTATGGTGAGCAGATTACTTGGTTGTTGGTAAATGCTTATACTGAATCTCCTGAGAGTGAAGAATGGATGTTGAAAGCTGCACAAGCCAATGGTTTAAACATACCTTACTTAAGTGACAAAGATCAACAAGTCATGAATGCCTTAGGCGCGCAAAGAAGTCCTGAAGTATTTTTATTAAAACCTAACGGAAACCAATGGGAGATTTTGTACAAAGGATCTATTGACGATAATGCACAGGCAGAGAATGGTGTTCGACAAGCTTACTTACAAACTGCGATTGATAACTTTTTAGCAGGGAAAAACATTGTAACACCCGTTACGCGGGCAAGTGGTTGTTATATAAGAAAGAAGTGACAGGAAATTATTCTAAATTAAAATCAAACTCCTAAATCTGCGCCATCGGCAATAATCAATAAAATTTCTTTTACTTCCTCTGCTTTGGCGTGCTCGCCCATTTTATCGAAGGACATTACTAAATTCCGAAGCGACCTGCGCACGATTTCTAAATTAGCACACGGCTCGAAAAAAGAATTTTGTGGTGTTAATCTTAATTCGTGAATATAATTTTCAACATCTGTTTTAGAAAAAATTAAACCTCTGTTAAATACATTAATGTAAAATTGATTGCTTTCATTTTTATAGGTTAATACAAAAAGATTAGGAAGATTTACACCATATACAGGCAATTGTAATTTTTGAGCAACGTACAGGTATATAATACAAAGTGAAATTGGGTTGCCCTTTCGGGTTTCTAAAACAATATTGAGTAAAGAATTACCAGGAGAGTGAAAATTTTTGGTGTTAGCACCAAACTTCAGCTTGCTGAAAAAAACACTGTTTACTACTTTAATCTGATCGAACGGATGCAAATCAGGGCGAAACTCCAACCAGACTTCGCGGTAAATTTCGTCTAAATCTCTTTTCAGTTTTTCTAAATCTAAATCGGGATATTGATACGTGGCAATTAACCACATGCCGGTAAGCAAATCTTGTTCTTCTGATTGGTACCAGGCTTCCATTCGCTCTTTTAAGAGTTTGTATTGAAGCGTATGGATTAAATCTTCAATCTTTCTTTGCAAGCCAGGATTAA
The DNA here is from genome assembly GCA_027533395.1 of Cyclobacteriaceae bacterium. Taxonomy (GTDB): domain Bacteria; phylum Bacteroidota; class Bacteroidia; order Cytophagales; family Cyclobacteriaceae; genus Chryseotalea. The sequence goes on along the minus strand of JAPZUF010000002.1, from coordinate 29,121 downwards.
AAGTTGATTCCCACTCCTGCTCAAGAAACGGAATTATTTCTTGTCCAAGACTTTTAATTTTATTCTCTACCTGATTCACGATTTGGTCGTCATCATCATCAAGCAGCGATACCAATGCTTTTAATTCCGAGTCACTCATCAGGTTTGTATTACACCAACATTAAATTTTTCTACCGGAGCGTTATTCGCAGCTTCAATTCCTCTTGCTAAAAATTGGCGGGTTTCAGTTGGGTCAATTACAGCATCAACCCAAATTCTGGAAGCCGCATAATACGGACTGAGTTGCTCATTATACTTATCCGTTATTTCTTTTAGTAAAGCATCCTCTTCTTCTTTAGCAATCGTTTTGCCTTGTGCTTTTAATGAAGCCACACGAATTTGTAAAAGTGTTTTCGCAGCAGAGGCTCCACTCATCACAGCAATTTGTGCCGATGGCCAAGCTGCAATCAATCTTGGATCATAAGCTTTGCCACACATGGCATAATTACCTGCACCATACGAATTGCCCATGATGATGGTGAATTTCGGAACGGTGCTATTGGCCATGGCATTTACCATTTTTGCTCCGTCTTTAATAATGCCACCATGTTCGGCTTTACTTCCAACCATAAAGCCACTCACATCTTGTAAAAAAACAAGCGGAATTTTTCGTTGGTTGCAATTCATGATGAAGCGTGCTGCTTTATCAGCAGCATCTGAATAGATAACGCCTCCCATCTGCATTTCGCCTTTTTTACTTTTTACTACTTTGCGTTGGTTAGCTACAATGCCTACTGCCCAGCCTTCGATGCGTGCATACCCACAAACAATGGTTTTACCATACAAGGCTTTGTATTCATCAAAAGATTCTGCGTCAACAATTGCTTTAATTATTTCGAGTGTGTCGTAAGGTTTGGTTCTATCAGCCGGAAAAATGCCGTAGATATTTTTTGGATCAGTTTGTGGCGATTTATTTTCGATGCGATCAAATCCTGCTGCTGGCTGACTGCCTATCTTGCTGAAAATAGAACGGATGTAATCTAAACAAGCTTGGTCATTCGGGAATTTATTATCGGTTACACCGGAAATTTCACAATGCGTTGTTGCACCACCAAGTGTTTCGTTATCGATATCTTCTCCGATTGCTGCTTTTACTAAATACGATCCTGCTAAAAAAATCGAACCAGTTTTATCTACAATCATTGCTTCATCGCTCATAATAGGTAAGTACGCACCACCCGCTACACAACTTCCCATGATGGCTGCGATTTGTACAATACCCATCGAAGACATTTTTGCATTGTTCCTGAATTGCCTTCCGAAATGTTCTTTATCAGGAAAAATTTCGTCTTGCATTGGCAAAAACACACCCGCACTATCTACTAAGTAAATTATAGGCAAGCGGTTTTCCATTGCAATTTCTTGCGCACGCAGGTTTTTCTTAGCTGTGATTGGGAACCAAGCTCCGGCTTTAACAGTAGCATCGTTTGCTACTACCATGCACAATCTTTTATGAATGTATCCTATCCCTGCTACCACGCCACCTGAAGGACAACCTCCTTGTTCGGTATACATGCCTTCGCCTGCAAATAATCCAATTTCTAAAAAATCTGATTGATGATCGAGTAAATATTGAATGCGTTCGCGCGCTGTTAATTTTCCTTTTTGATGTTGTTCAGAAATTTTTTTTTCGCCTCCGCCCAACTTCACTTTTTTTACTTTGTGTTGAAGTTGAAAAACAAGTTGTTTGTATTGGTCTTCGTTCCGGTTAAACTCCAGTTCTTTTTCTTTGGCCATACATTAATTTTTCTTTTGTCCTTCAGTTTTCTTTTGCTCTTCTTTTTCCTTTGCTAAGGCTTTTTCAATTTTTCGGCTACTCTTGCCTAATGGCGCTAAGAAATGTTTAGGGTGTTTATTGAAGTGATTAGCCAACGAGTCTAAATCTTTAATTAATGTATTGAGGTTTACATAGAGAGAATCTTCCGTCATGAGCTTACTCATTGTGTTATCCCCTTTGTTTAAACGACTTAGCGTTTCGTTTAATTTGGAAATGGATTGCTCTGTTTTGGTTAAAGTTCCTTTTAAACGTAAATCTTTTAATGAATCGGATAAAGTTTTGAAGTTTTGCAAGGTGGGTTTTAAATCGGCCAACGTTCCGTTTAAATTTCCGGCTACTTGTTTGGCTGCATCTGATAGTTCTGTGATTTTGCCTTGTGTTAGCACCAACGTTCCATTTACAAGTTTGGGTGTAGCTGCTAAATCTGCAAACATTTTATCTAACTGAACGGTATTTTTTTCGAGGTTAGATAAGATGTTATTCACTTTTACCAATGTTGCTTGTAAACTGCTGGCAACAGGTGCGGCTTGTTCCAACAACTCGGCCATGCCTTTGTCTAAGGCAGAAAGCAACGTGTCGTTTTGCTTTAAATTTCTGTTGCCTTTACCTACATCCAACAAAATACTTTTTGTTCCTAAAAAGTCGCTGCTGAGGATGGCCGTTGTCTTATCATTCAGAATTACTTCAGAATCAATTTTCATCTCCACAATCACCTTATTCACCTTGCCCTGAACAATAGAGATATCGCTTACGCGGCCAACTGCTAAACCATTTAAAAAGATTTGATTGGATTCGGTTAGCTTATCGATATTATCATAAACTGCGTAATACTTCTTTTGAGAGGAAAAGAAATCGATTCCTTTTAGAAAATTAAATCCGAAATAAAGGAGTACCAAGGCCACCACCATGAATACACCCACTTTCACTTCTTTTGAAATTTGCATACAAGCACCAAGGTACAAAAAAGCTGCAACCTGAAAATTAATTCATGGCATCAACTTCTGCTTTATATTCTTTAAAGGCGCGGTAGATTCCGCTGGCTAACAACTCTTGACCACGTTCTGAGGTTAAATATTTTTCTTCTTCCATGTTAGAAAGAAAACCAGTCTCAATTAAAACACTAGGCATAGCTGTACTCCACAACACCCAAAAAGGAGCTTGTTTAACACCTCTACTGCTTCTGCCAACTCTATTTTTAAACTGATTTTCAACTTTATGGGCAAAACTTAAGCTGCTTTCCTGGTAAGCGCTTTGTGTTAACGAAAACAAAATATAAGACTCAGGACTTTCGGGATCGAAACCTTCGTATCTTTCTTTATAGTTTTCATCTAAAAGAATAACCGAGTTCTCGCGTTTAGCTACATCAAAATTCTTTTGTTCCTTGGTTAAACCCATCACAAACGTTTCTGTTCCAAAAGCCTTTCCATTATTTACAGAATTAGCATGGATGCTAATAAATAAATCAGCCTTGTGTTTGTTGGCAATGGCTGCTCTTTCATCTAACTCAGGATAGGTGTCGTCTTTTCTGGTATATACAACTTTTACATCAGGTAAATTGGTTTCGATATAGTGCCCCAGTTTTAAGGCAATGCTTAATGCCACATCCTTCTCTTTGGAGTTTTTACCTAAAGTTCCGGAATCTTTACCTCCATGCCCGGCATCTATTACCACAACGTTAACTTTATAGTCTGGCAAGAGGGCGCTGGCAGAGTTTAGCAAGGTAATTGCTAGTAAAAGTGCCGGTATTAATAGATTCTTAGCCACAGAGGTTTTAATGATGTGTGTATTTACAATAACTTTACGCAAAAGTGCGAAATTTTCGCAAAACGCGGAATTTAAACCAACATACGTGCGTCTATTCATTTTTTTTGCTTTGTTTTTTTCTTTTGGCTTAGCTCAGGCGCAAGTAGAACGTAACCTAAAAACACCTCCCCGCGAATTAGGCAAACAGAACATTATAGATTCTACTAAGTTAAATCCACCTATTAAAGCGGATACACTCTTACCTAAAACCGATAGTGTAAAAACTGAGTTACCCAAAAGCGATATTGAAACCACTATCAATTATACTGCCACAGATTCTATTGTTTCTAGCTTAGATACAAAAAAAGTATGGCTATATGGTGACGCTAAAATTACTTACGGTGACATAGAATTGGAAGCCGATGAGATTTTAATTGATTATGAAAATAGTACACTTACTGCAAATGGAAAGCGTGACTCACTAGGCAATCGTATTGGTTTCCCGATTTTTAAAAATGGTAGTGAAGTTTACGAGACAAAAGATATTATTTACAATTTCAAAACAAGAAGGGCTAAAATTTCTGAAGTTGTAACCAAACAAGGTGAAGGCATCATTCACGGGGCAACTGTATTTAAAAATGAAAAGAATGAATTATTTACACGGGGCAATTTGTACACAACTTGTGGATTAGAACATCCACACTTTGCCATTCGGTCTACAAAAGTAAAAGCAATTCCTAAAGACAAAGTTGTTTCAGGGCCATTTTACATGGAATTTAATGGCGTGCCAACACCACTTGGTTTTGCCTTTGGTATGTTTCCTGCGGAACGCGAAAGTAAATCTGGAATTATTTTTCCTTCCTATGGTGAAGAAAGAAGAAGAGGTTTTAACCTTCGGCAAGGTGGATACTTTTTTGATATCAGTGAATACCTGAAACTTACGCTTTTAGGTGACATTTATTCTAAAGGCGGCCACGCCTTACAAACACTTGCTAATTACAATAAAAGATATGCTTATAATGGAAGCTTTAGATTTAGTTATTCCAAAACACCCATCAGCGATAATATAGAAGATAAAAGTTTTAAAAATGATTTTCAATTAAGCTGGTCGCATGCTCCTCAATCAAAAGGTACGGGTAGATTTTCAGCATCGGTAAATGCAGCTACCTCTACCTTTAATCAGAATAACAATTTATTCAATCAAAATATCGACCCGACAGGAAATGCATTTGGTAATACCACCAGAAGAATGAATTCTAATGTTTCATATAGTAAAACATTTAAAGGAACACCTTTTAGCATGGGTATCAATGCTACGCATCAACAAGATTTACAAACTAAGCTGGTTGATTTATTACTTCCGTCAGTCAGTTTAAACATGAATAACATTTATCCCTTTCAAAAAAATGGCGGTGGAAGGTCAGGTCCCTTACAAAATTTAAACTTTCGATACACCATGACTGCCCAAAACAAAATCAACAATCGTGTATCTACTGACAGTATTGCTCCATTTACGGCTGATAATGCTGCTACTTTTTTTGCCAGAGGTAATAGAGGAATGAAACACAACATTCCACTTTCAACTTCTATGAAAGTGATGAAGTTTTTCACTCTGGCTCCTAGCATAACTTTTGATGAGTTGTGGTATGGTGAAAAATTAGTGTGGGGTTTTGATGATCAAAACCGAATTATTCGAACTGATACATTAAAGGGCTTCAACAGAGTAAGCACCTACTCAGCAGGAGTGGGTTTAAATACGCGCATATACGGAACCGTTAATTTTAAAAAAGGTAAAGTAAAGGCAATACGACATGTTATCAACCCATCCATTTCCTACTCTTATCGACCAGATTTTTCTACAAACGAAAATTATTTTAAAAAATTAGTAAATCCCGAAACTGGTGTTACAACTTATAAATCTTTACATGAAGGTTTTATTTATGGCGGAGCTAACCTAGGTGAAAGTCAATCGATTGGTTTTGGTATCAACAATAATTTTGAAATGAAAGTAAAGGATGAAGATGATTCTGTAGCAAGAAAAGTTACCTTACTCAATCAACTTTCTTTCAACTCTAACTATAATTTTTTAGCAGATTCGTTTAAACTATCACCTGTCGGAATCAATGCAAACACTTCATTGTTCAAAGATAAATTGAATATCAACGCAAGTGCTACTTACGACCCATATCGCGTTGTAAACAAAAGAAGAATTAATGAATATGTTTGGAATGCTGGCGAGAAGGGTAGAATTACAAATGCTAATGTCGCATTAAGTACCAACTTTAATCCAGCAGGACAAAAAAGTGATACTGAAAGAAATAAAAAAATTAATGACTCTAATCTCTCTGAATCTGATAAGCAGCATATGATCAACAACCCTTACGAGTATGTTGACTTCTCTATCCCTTGGAACTTACGCATCAGCTATAGTTTAAACTATACAAATAATATTGGACAGCCTGATAAGGTTACGCAGGCACTTCAGTTTTCGGGAGACATTAGTTTATCCACACAATGGAAAATACAGTTTAACTCGGGTTACGATTTTGAAGCAGGAGAATTTACACAAACCAATTTGAACATCATGCGCGATTTACACTGTTGGACGATGGCCTTGAATTGGACTCCTTTTGGTTATTTTACTTTTTACAACTTCCGCATCAACGTTAAATCCAGCATGTTGCAAGATCTAAAAATGGAAAGAAGAAAGCCGTGGTTGGATAATCTACGCTAAACATTAGCTCTTTCTTAAAAAAATCTTCTTACAGTTTATACGTATTAAATATTAAAAGAATACGTATTTTTGTACTATGGATAGTAAATTAACCATAAAACTAAATCAATCTGTAGTTGAAAAGGCTAAGATTTATGCAAAAAAGAAAAAAACCAGCCTATCCAGGCTTATCGAATCGTATCTTGGTAATTTAACAGAACAACCTGACGATGATGATATCACTCCACTAGTAAAAAAGTTAACTGGTATCTTAGAATTAAAAACAAACAATCAGTCAAAGGAAAGCTATCATAAGTATATAAAATCAAAATATGGCAAGTAATCTTTTACATGTTTTTATTGATACTGATGTTTGCCTTGATTTACTTTCTGGTAGAAAGCCGTTTGTAAGTTCAGCACAAACTTTATTCTCTTTAGCTGAATCAGAAAAAATTCATGCAAGTGTCTCAGCTATATCTTTTGCTAACATCGATTACTTGTTACGTTCACAATATTCGATTTCGCAAACACGAAACATATTGTCAAAGTTTAAAACACTAGTAAGTGTAGCCAATGTGGATGATAAAGTTATCGAATTGGCATTAACTTCTTCATTTAAAGATTTCGAAGATGCCATACAGCATTATTGCGCCTTGAATGTTAAAGCCAAGCATATTGTTACCAGAAACATCAAAGACTATAAGAAATCCGAAATTAGTGTTTTAACACCTGAGTCTTATCTTGCTTTGTATAAACAATAATTATTTCAACCAACTCTCTACTTCTTCAAGTGTCGGATTTTGAACGTTTTCTAATTTTAGTTTCTTTCTTAAACCACACACATCATTAAATAATTTAGATGCTTTTTGAGATTTAAATTGTTCTTCTGTCGCGAAGTTTAATTTTAAAACGATTGGTATTAAATCTGCCCTAACACCAAGCGCAGCAATTGCTTTTTCATCGAAAGCTGCGACTTGTTTTTCAGGTTTCATTTGTGGGAAGAATAATACATCCTGTATGCTGTGTGAGTTGGTCATGATCATCGATAATCGATCGATGCCAATTCCTAAACCTGCAGTTGGTGGCATACCATACTCTAATGCGCGAAGAAAATCTTCATCTAGTGTCATGGCTTCTTCATCGCCACGTTTGCCCAAGGCAACTTGTTCTTCAAAGCGGGCACGTTGGTCTATAGGATCATTCAACTCGCTAAAGGCATTACAAATTTCTTTTCCATTACAAATGGCTTCGAAACGTTCTACCAAACCTGGTTTGCTTCTGTGTTTCTTTGCCAATGGCGACATCTCCACAGGATAATCTGTAATGAAAGTGGGTTGAATCAAATTAGGTTCGCACTTTTCTCCAAAAATCTGATCAATCAGTTTTCCTTTACCCATTGTTGCATCGAAGGGAACTTTCAGGTTTTTACAAGTTTCAATCAATTGGGTTTCATCCATGTTGCTGATATCAACACCGGTAAAATGTTGTATGGCTTCAAACATGGTGAAGCGTTTCCAAGGTCTTTTGAAATCGATAATATTCTCTCCTACTTTTACTTCCGTTTTACCGTGTAAATCGAGCGCCACTTTTTCAATCATCTCCTCCACTAAATCCATCATCCAGTAATAATCTTTATACGCACCGTATAATTCTATTTGTGTAAACTCAGGATTGTGAAAACGACTCATGCCTTCGTTTCTAAAATCTTTCGAAAATTCGTACACACCCGGATAGCCACCAACGATCAATCTTTTTAAATACAATTCGTTAGCGATGCGCAAGTAGAGCGTCATGTCTAACGTATTGTGATGCGTTTTGAACGGTCTTGCCGCTGCGCCTCCGTATAGTGGTTGCAGTATAGGAGTTTCTACCTCTAAGTAATTTTTATCGTTGAGGTATTGGCGCATGGAATTAACCAACTTGGTACGCTTCACAAAAGTTTCGCGCACTTCGGGGTTTACAATTAAATCAACATAACGCATGCGGTAACGTTGTTCAGGATCGGTGAAGGCATCATACTTAACAACATTACCTGTTTCATCTGTTGCTTCTTTTACAATCGGTAGAGGCTTTAATGATTTTGATAAGATCTTAAACTCGGTAACGTGTATAGAAATTTCTCCTGTTTGTGTAGTAAAACCGTAACCTTTAACACCGATAATATCGCCAATGTCAGTTAGTTTTTTAAAAACTGTGTTGTAAAGTGTTTTGTCTTCGTTGGGACAAAGATCATCTCTTCTAAAATAGACTTGAATTCTTCCAGTTTCATCTTGCAACTCAGCGAAAGATGCATTACCCATGATTCGTCTGCTCATCATGCGGCCTGCAATGGAGATTTGACGATAGTCGCTTTTATGTCTCTCGTAATTCTCTAGAATTTCTTGTGCTGAAGCGTTTACTTCGAATAATTCGGCCGGATAAGGATCAATGCCCAACTTTGCCAATTCGGCCAAACTTTGTCTGCGCACAAGTTCTTGTTCGCTCAATTGCATATTCGATGATTTAATTTGGGTGCAAAAATAAAGAATATTGGGATGGTTAAGACTTTAATTTTTAGCCTTGGCTCGTCTGGCTACTTCTTTTTTAATAAGGGTTAGTTCTCTACTGCTTTGGCCAGCTACGGATGTATTTTCTTGCGCGCGCCTGAAAAGGTAAGGCATGACAGAGCGCACCGGACCATACGGAACATACTTAGCAACATTATAACCTGCTTGGGCAAGATTAAATGAAATGTTGTCACTCATACCATACAATTGTGCAAACCAAACGCGCGGGTCGTTCGGGTTCATGCTGTGTTTTTCCATTAAAACGGTTAGGTATAAGTTAGAGTAATCGTTATGAGAGCCACACATGACGGTGATGCGCTGCTTATTGTCAATGCAAAACTCCAATGCTTTGTTGAAATCCTGATCTGTGGCCTCCTTACTTGGTTGAATAGGGTCGGGATAATTATTTTCTTTTGCTCTTTCTCTTTCTTTTTCCATGTATGCACCGCGAACCAATTTCGCGCCTAAGAAAATGTTGTGCATAGCCGCAAAGTGTAGCGCATCTTTTAAATTTTTTAAAGATGCCGTTCTATACATTTGGTAGGTATTGAATACGATGGCTCTCTCTTGATTGAATTTGCGCATCATCTCATAAGCCAATGCATCGATAGGATCTTGCAACCAGGTTTCTTCAGCATCTACCAAAACAGGAACATTGGCATCGTAAGCTGCTTGGCAAATTTTTTCTACTCTGTCGTGTACTCTTTTGAAGGCTTGTTCTTCTTCATCTGAAAGTTTGGCTTTGCTTTGAATTTTAGTTAAAAGTTCAGCATCGGCAAGGCCCGTAACTTTAAACACAGAAAAAGGAATGTTTTTGTTTTGGCTGGCTTTGTCAATTGTTCTCAAAGTTTCTTCAACTGTGGCATCGAAGCCTGCTTCGGTTTTCTCACCTTCAACGGAATAATCTAAAATGGTGCCTACGTGAAACTGACCTAATTTCTCGATTGCTTTAGCAGCTTTGTCAATGCTTTCTCCACCACAAAAATGTTCGAAAACAGTTGTACGGATAAGACCTTCTACAGGTAAACGCAACTGCAATGCTACTTTTACTGCACTGGTTGCCATGGCTGAAATCCAAGGATGATTAACAACAGAAAAAACAAAATTCGCTTTACTTAATTCTTTATCGGATTTGTAAGAAAATGCGATGGCTGTGTCTTCAAAAGATACTGACGGTCGGGTTTCCATAAGATTAGAATGCGGCAAATATAAATATTGCCCGGTAAAATTAACCGAACGTTTGTTCAACAAGCAAGGAATATACTTTGTTTGTACCTTGCTTTTAATTTATCTGCATGAATTCAGCATCCCTTGTTTTTACTGATACACCCCAAATTGCCTTACAAGATTTTTTAAGAAAGCGCGATTACAGTAAAATTGTTTGCATCACCGACAAAAACTGTGAGCGATTTTGTTTGCCTCATGTAGGCCATCTTTTTTCGCCTGAAAATGTTTTAGCTATAGAAGCAGGCGAAGCGCATAAAAACCTCGAAACCTGCTCAGTCATCTGGCAATTTTTAACCGCTAAACAACTCGACAGGCATAGTTTGGTTGTTGTGCTCGGTGGTGGAGTTCTGGGAGATATGGCTGGTTTTTGCGCAGCTACCTATAAAAGAGGAATTGATTTTGTTTTAATCCCTACAACACTTCTTTCGCAGGTAGATGCCAGTATTGGCGGTAAACTGGGAATTGATTTTCTGCATTTTAAAAATCACATCGGGGTTTTTCAACAACCTGTTGTTACCATTATCAGCGATGTATTTTTATCAACTTTACCTGAGGTAGAATTAAAATCAGGCTTTGCTGAAGTTGTTAAACACAGTTTAATAGGTGATTATGAAAGTTGGCGAGAGATAAGAAAACATGATTTAGCCAATCAAGATTGGAAAAAGTTGATTCAGGCTTCGGCTGAGTTTAAGGTAAAAGTAATTACGGAAGATCCACGCGAAAAAGGCTTGCGCAAAATTTTAAATGCAGGTCATACTATTGGGCATGCTATAGAAAGTACTTTATTAGAAAAACAAAAACCTGTCACACATGGAGAAGCTGTTGCAGCAGGGTTGGTGATGGAAGCCTTTTTAGCCAATCAAAAAGGATTGATTTCGATGGATTATTTAAAAGAAGTGGAAGGGTATATCCTTTCAGTATTTGGAAAAATTGAAACTGAAACTTTGAGTGACGACTTACTAATTGAAAAGGCTTTTCAGGATAAGAAAAATAAAGGCAACGAGATATTGTGCGTGCTCTTAAAAGAAAAAGGAGACGCTGTTCGGGATGTTAGGATTACGGCTGAAGAAATAAAAATGGCTCTGGCATATTATCGTTCAACTTAAACGTAATGCACTTCAGAATCATCGAAACCAGATTTTTGTTTTTTTAGTTTGTCTGTAATCTTACCGACATTCTTCTTCACAAAATCTGTGGTTTTCTTTTTGCGACTACCGGTTAATAACCAAGCTGCCAACAAAGCTCCCGAAGCAATTCCAAACCCAATGGCTAATTTTTTTGTTGTACTCATATAATGCTTAACCTAAAATAAAAGGATTTTGTTGCATCATCCATCAAAATTTTTCAATCATTTAATCGAACAGTATCTTGCCACATGAATTTACTCCGGATTTCTCCTCGCCATCAGTTTCATCAATCCATTCAGTTTTTACCAACTTCAAAAAGTATATGTAACCGTGCTTTGGTATTAAATGCTTTAGCCGATAAAAAAGCTGAAATATTGAACCTATCAGATGCCAATGATACGCAATTGATGATCCGACATATTAACAGCAATGAAAATACTATCGATGTTGAAGATGCCGGAACGGTGATGCGTTTTCTTACTGCTTATTTTGCGGTGCAACCAAAGGAAACCATTCTAACAGGAACTGCCCGTATGAAGGAAAGACCAATCGGTATTTTAGTTGATGCTTTAACTGAAATAGGTGCTACGATTGAGTACCTAGAAAAGCCAGGTTATCCTCCACTTAAAATCAATCCGTTTATCAAACAAAAAAGCAATTTAGTAAGTGTAAGAGGTGATATCAGCAGTCAGTTCATTTCTGCCTTGATGATGATCGCCACACAATTGCCAAACGGTTTGTCTATACAATTAACAGGAAACATAGGAAGTATTCCATACTTGCAAATGACAGCCAACCTGATGAGAAAATTTGGCGCGCAGGTTACATGGGAAGGCAATACAATTGTAGTTGCAAAAGGATTGCCCGGCACAACACAATTAACAATGGAAGGCGATTGGTCCGCAGCTAGTTATTGGTTCGCCTTTGTAGCATTAGCAAACGATGCGAGTTTAACGCTACCCAATTTACCCTTGCGTTCTTTACAAGGCGACAGGGTTATAGTTGATTTGATGGAAAACTTAGGTGTATCGTGCGAACCCCGAGGCAACCAGATTTTATTAAGAAAAAAAGAAAGCAATTCTTTTTTCTCCGCAGACTTTAGCAACTGCCCAGACCTCGCACAAACCATCGCTGTTGTTTGCACTGCCAAACAAATAGATGCTGAGTTTACCGGTTTAGAAAGTTTACGCATAAAAGAAACCGATCGCATTGCTGCGCTTCAACATGAGTTAGCCAAAATAGGAGCTACGCTAACAGAAACGGAAACCGGAAAGTGGAAATTACTTGCACCCAAAACATTACCCAAAGAGATACGCGTCAAAACCTACCACGACCATCGGATGGCAATGGCTTTCGCTCCATTATCTACCATCATGAATGTGGTTATAGAAGAGCCTGAAGTAACGAAAAAATCATATCCTAATTTTTGGAAAGATATGGCGCTGCTTGGTTTTGCAATGCGTGATGAGAAAATTTAAATATACTCTATTGAAAACAGCCTGCGATTTTAATCGCGGGTTGTTTTTTCTTGCCGTAATTAATAATTTACTTTAATAAAAATCCTTTCTCAATTTATTCCAAAGTTCAGGAAGATGAATTTGCCTTGGGCCATACCAACTAAAAATTTCTCCATCTACTAATGTAATTTTTGATTGAGGCAGAAGGCTTTGTAACTCTACAAGGTGTTTTTCTTTAAAGGGAAAAGGTTCAGAAGAAAGCAAAACCACATCGGGTTTTAATTGCATGATCTCCTCCTGTGTTAAAATGGGATATCTTGTTTGACGAATAACATTTACAAAATCCATTGAAGATAAAACACTGTTGATAAAGGTTTCTTGCCCGGCTGCCATCCATGGTTTTTGCCAAATCAAATACAAAACTTTTTGTTTGTTCGTAGTTGGCAGAATGCTTTGGTAAGCAAGATTGATTTTCTCATTTAAATCTTTTGCTTGGTTTTCTCTATTCGTAATCTCTCCTAATTGTTGGATTAATTCTTCCTGATCTTTTACGCGAATAATATCGGAAACCCAAATCGGAAAATGATTTGATAATTGTTCCACATGGTCTTTATTGTTTTCTTCTTTGTTCGCTAAGATTAAATCTGGCCGAAGAGAAAGAATACGATGGATATCCGGATTTTTTGTTCCGCCTATTATTATTTTTTCTTTTAGCCAACGAGCAGGATGTACGCAAAATTTTGTGATGCCGATGGTTTCATTTTCCAATTCAAGATGGTGTAGAATGTCTGTTAATGATGGAACCAGCGAAATAATCCTTTTTGGATATTGAGTCAAGGAAACTTTTCTGCCTGTTTGATCAACAAAGTTTTTTTGCATGTGTAAAAATAAAAAAGTCCTGCGTAAACAGGACTTTGATAACATACACACAGGAACAACAGAGAAAAGACCCTCTCAACAAAAACTCCGCGCCCCCGTGTGTAATTTCTTCAATATCTTTTTATAAAATAGTTGGTCGCACTAAGTTGGGTAATATTACAGTAAAAGTTGTTCCTACATTTTTTAAGGAAGTTACTTCTACATTTCCTTTTAGTCTTTCAACTGTATCTTTTAAAATAAACAAACCCATGCCTGTTCCGGGCACGGCATGGTTAGCCCTAAAGAATCTGTCGAAAATTTTGGATAAATATTGTGGTTCAATTCCAATTCCATTGTCTTCAACTTGTATGGTAGCCTTATCGCTTGTTACTTGTATGAATACTCTTACAAAGGCAAACTTTTTATTGGCATCTGCATACTTAATAGCATTAGCAATAAGATTCGTTAAGATAGTCTTTACCCTGAAAATATCTGAATAGAATTGATTTTTTTGACTTACGTCAAGAGAAATAGAGATTTGTTTATGTTCAGCCAATCCACTTACAAATTTTAGCTCTTCATCTGCTAATCTTTTAAAATCAATTAATTCATTTTTTACTTCTAACCTATTACCACTGAAAAACTCATTTAATTCATCTATAAACTTATCTAGTTTTAACAAATTAGTTTTAACTAGACTCATGTATTCGCTTCTCTGTTCATCTGATGCATTTTCTGCCAGATTTAATAATCCTAAAGCAGAACGAATAGGTGCTTTTAAATCGTGCGTGGTTTTATAAAAAATCTGGTCGAAATGTTCAGTAGTCTTTTGAAGTGTTTCTTCTTTTAATTGCTGGTCGGTGATGTCGCTTAAACGAATCATCCAATTTGCCTGATTATTTCCAGCGGGGAGGTAAACCAATTCAACAGAAAAAACTTTCTTCTTATTGTGCAATATGACTGGTTGAAGCGTTGGGCCTGCATGGCCATTTAATTTGAATTCAAAAAAAGCTTCTTTCCAGTTAGCAATTTGATTAGGCTCTATGAATTCGAAAAACTCTTTACCTATAGCCAGAATTGTTTCGCAAGCAAAAAAAGATGTTGCGGTGTGAGATGCGTATCTTACTGTAAAAGCCTCATCGGTTATGATTGTAACAACTGCTGAATGGTGCGCCAACTCACGAAACAGCTCTTCCCTTACCTCCAGATGTGTCATTCAAAAATGTATACTTCTTTACTTATTAAATTAATATCGCCATGCTGACTAATTGCCCGGAAACTTTAAGATTTGAACTGGTTAATGTTCCTTGATTCATTTCAAACTTTAATTTTCCATCAATCACTTTAAAATTAATACAGCTGCCTTTTTGTGCTAAGCCATTGCCATTGGTTATAGTTAGTACGGGCTTACCGCTGATTGAGTTTTTAATTTCTTCGAATTGATTACTCTTACTTCTTCCTAAATAAACCACAGAGCAAGTAGCAGCTTCACCTGGAGATGTAATTTTTTTGATTACATATTTTTTGCTTCCCTTTGGTTTGCCATCGTACCACTGCTTTAATGTGTTTAGCACATCGTCATCTCCCATTACGCCCACCACAAACTCTCCGCCTTCAGCTTCATTGGGCCATTGTACATATTTAATGAAGTTGTACATCATTTGAGAGTGGATTTCATGGACAGGTTTTTCTTGTGCCCAAGTGGTGGTTACTAAAGCCACAGCAAAAAATAATAGAACTGTATTTTTCATAAGGGTAAGGTGTTTTAGGTTATGCAACTTACAACATTAGTTCCAAAAATGTAAGAAAGGCCGCATCCGTATTGCTGCGACCCTTTCTCAAACAACCCTATTTTAAATGAGGATGGCCATTGAAGCCAACGCTCCTGAAACCTTCAAGTTTGAAGATTCAACTGCTTTCTGGTTCAATTCGAACTTTAACTTGCTATCGATTGTGCGGAAGTTAATCGCGCTACCTTTTTCTGCTAAGCCTGGCTTGTCGGTAATGATAAGTGTTCCTTTACCGGTTACTTTAGCTTTCACTTTATCGAATTCTCCACTTTTTGATTTATCAATAAACACAACATCACAATTATCTAACTCTGTTGCATTGTTGAATTTTTTAATCACATATGTTTTGTTACCCTTTGGTTTTCCACCATACCACGCATTAAGCGTATTAAAGATTTCTTGGTTACCGATTACACCTATTACAAATTCGCCACTTGTGTTATTATCGGGCCACTGAATGTACTTCACAAAATTGTACATCATCATAGAATACATTTCATGAACTGGTCTTTCTTGTGCATGTGCTGTTGCTCCTAAAAACAATGCAACTGCGATAAGGGTGTTTTTAATAGTTTTCATTTTTTTCTTTATTGAGAGTTCTTGTCTGTTTGATGATACAAAAGTAGACCCTGCCGTTTTCACAGCAGGGTCGTTATCACTTGCAAACTTTCTAATGTAAGATTTTCTGAACTTGAACTTCTTTTTGAACAAAAAGCTCTCAAAAACGCTAAAAATGAACTTTATTTTATATATCTAAAGTCTTGTCCAGATTTTACTTGTAACAAAACCTCATAAATTAATTGAATTACGTTCTCTACATCTGTTTTATGGACCATTTCTACGGTTGTATGCATGTATTTTAACGGTAGAGAAATGAGTGCAGATGCCACCCCTTCAGCAGAATAAGCAAAAGAATCGGTATCAGTTCCGGTAGATCGAGAAACTGCCTGACGCTGGAAAGGAAGCTTTTTCTTTTCTGCCGTTTCTAAAATCATCTTTAACACATTGTTCTGAACCGCTGGACCGTAACATAATACAGGTCCGCTTCCTGCTTTTAAGTTTCCACTCTCCTTTTTATTATACATAGGTGACTGAGTATCATGCGTTACGTCAGTACAAATAGCCAAGTCAGGTTTTATCCTTCTGGAAATCATTTCGGCTCCTCGTAAACCAATTTCTTCCTGTACTGAGTTTACAATGTATAAGCCGAAAGGAAGTTTCTTCTTGTTTTCGTGTAACCTGCGCGCCACTTCAGCAATCATAAAGCCTCCCATGCGGTTATCTAAAGCACGACCAACCAGCCAATGCCCGTTCATTTCCATGAGTTCGTCTTCGAAGGTGATGACGCAACCAACATGAATACCCATGGCCTCCACTTCTTTTTTATTTTCTGCACCCACATCGATAAAAATATTTTTTAGCGATGGCGCTTCTTCCTTGGCAGCATCTCGCACATGAATAGCAGGCCAACCGAAAACTCCTTTTACAATTCCTTTTGCTGTGTGGATGTTCACTCTTTTAGAAGGAGCGATTTGATGATCCGAACCACCATTTCTGCGCACATAAATGTATCCATCTTCAGTTATGTAATTAACAAACCAAGAGATTTCATCAGCATGTGCTTCGATTACCACTTTGTAATTTGCCTTTGGATTGACAACGCCAACCACGGTTCCATATACATCAACGAAATAATCATCGATATACGGTTTTAAATAATCCAACCAGATTTGCTGACCGGATGATTCGAAACCAGTGGGTGATGCATTGTTCAAATAATCGTAGAGAAATTTTTTGCTTTTCTTATCCATACTTATATGATTACTTAATAATAAAATACTTGTACATTATAATGGAATATTACCATGTTTTTTTCTCGGCAGCTTGTCCACTTTGTTTTCCAACATTTTAAAGGCTTTAATCAACTTTTCACGTGTTTGATCGGGGTAAATTACTTCATCGATAAATCCTCGTTGTGCTGCTTTATAAGGGTTGGCAAATTTCTTAGTGTATTCATCTACTTTCTCATTGAGTTTAGCTGCAGGGTCAGCTGCTTCACTTATTTCTTTTTTGAAAATTATTTCTGCCGCACCTTTCGCACCCATCACTGCAATTTCTGCAGTTGGCCATGCAAAATTTAAATCTGCACCAATGTGTTTGCTGTTCATCACATCATAAGCACCACCGTAGGCCTTTCTGGTAATAACCGTTACGCGTGGTACTGTTGCTTCAGAAAAAGCAAACAATAATTTCGCGCCATGTGTAATAATGCCGTTCCATTCCTGATCGGTACCGGGTAAAAATCCTGGAACATCTTCAAACACCAACAACGGAATATTGAAGCAATCGCAGAAGCGAACAAAACGTGCAGCTTTTACACTCGCATCAATATCTAAAACACCCGCTAACACGGCTGGCTGATTGCCCACAATGCCAATGCTTCTTCCTGCCAAATGCGCAAAACCTACTACCATATTTTCGGCAAAATTTTTATGCACTTCGAAGAAAGAGTTTTCGTCCACCACACCTTGTATTACTTCGCGCATATCATAAGGTTGGTTAGGATTAGCAGGAATAATTTGATTCAAAGCCGGACGTAATTCATTGCCAATTTCATAAGGAAATGAAGGTGGTTGTTCTTCACAATTCTGAGGAATGTATTGTAAAATCTGTTTCAGCTGATTGATACATTCCACTTCGTTTGCTGCTGAAAAATGCGTTACACCACTTTTTGTACTGTGGGTGCTTGCTCCACCTAATTCTTCGGCCGTTACAGTTTCGTGTGTAACAGTTTTTACAACATTGGGTCCTGTTACAAACATAAAAGATGTGTTCTCCACCATGAAGATAAAGTCAGTAATAGCGGGAGAATAGACCGCTCCACCGGCACAAGGCCCCATAATGGCAGAAAGTTGTGGAATTACTCCGGATGCCAATGTATTTCTGTAAAAGATATCAGCATAACCACCGAGCGATACTACGCCTTCTTGTATGCGTGCACCACCTGAATCATTAAGTCCGATAACTGGCGCACCATTTTTCATGGCCATGTCCATAATCTTAACAATTTTAGCAGCATGTGTTTCAGATAACGAACCACCAAAAACCGTAAAATCCTGTGAGAACACATACACCAATCTTCCATTCACAGTTCCATAACCTGTAATCACGCCATCGCCTAAATAATGCTCTTTATCTAAACCAAAATCCTTAGCGCGGTGCGTAACGAATTTGTCTAACTCTTCAAAAGAACCTTCATCTAACAAAAGCTCAATTCTTTCGCGGGCAGTTAACTTTCCTTTGGCATGTTGCTGTTCAATTCTTTTGGCTCCGCCTCCTGTTAAAGCTTCTGTATTCTTGCGATGCAGGGTATCGAATTTCTCCTGTAAAACAGGATCGGTGCTTTTGCGTGTTTCCATTTTGTTAAATTATTGGATGGATGCAAGATAATGGCTGTTCTACTTTTCTGTAGCATCTGATGAACCAATATTCCTGTTATTTTTGCGCTTTCAAAAATTTGCGCGGTGAAAGCAGCTATAATTGATTTAGGAACAAATACTTTCCATTTGCTGATTGCTGAATGGCACAGCCATCGGTTCGAGTTTATTCACCGCGAACGTGTGCCAGTTCGACTCGGGCAAAAAGGCATTAATCAAAATACCATCCGTCCGGATGCCATCGCCCGTGCAACAGAAGCTTTGAGCAGTTTTAAAGCAACCATCGACCAATTTAATGTTGAAAGAGTAATTGCTTTTGGCACAAGTGCGCTTCGCAACGCTGCTAATGTTCATGCTGTGCTGGCTGAGTTTAAAAGCAAAACCGGTATTGAGGTACAGGTAATTTCTGGAGAGCGCGAAGCTGAGTTGATTTACGAAGGCGTAAGGTATGGCATTGAGTTAGGCAACGAGATGAGCCTCATTATGGATATCGGTGGAGGTAGCGTAGAATTTATAATCGGGAATGATGAGACCATCGCCTGGAAAAGAAGTTTTGAAATTGGTGCTCAACGATTGCTAGAAAAATTTCAACATAACGATCCTTTACTGGCTTCGGAGCAAGAACAACTTGATTTGTATTTGAATAAGGAACTAACTTCTTTGTTTGAAGCCATTCAACTCTATCAGCCAGTTTCTTTGGTGGGTTCTTCCGGCACTTTTGATACGCTAAGCGATATCTATTGCATTAAACACGATTTACTTAAAAAACCAGACGACACAGAAACACCTTTATCCATCACAGGATTTTACGAAGTATTTGAAGAGTTATTGGTTAAAAGCCGAGCTGATAGAATGCTGATACCTGGCATGATTGAAATGCGCGTAGATATGATTGTAGTGGCGTGTTGTTTAATAGAACATATATTGAAACGTTATCAATTTCAAAACATACGAGTTTCTACTTATGCTTTAAAGGAAGGCATACTTTGTACGTTAATTAACAAAGTAGTGATCTGAAAAAAGCGAGGGGAAAACCCTCGCTTTTTATTTATTCAAACAAATTCAGCTTTTTATCTTTCGGATATTTAACCTCATACCCGAAAGTCAGCTTTTTACTTTCTCCCGGTTGTAGTTGTAAACTCCAGCTCAACTTTCCTTCTGCCTTGTTTACCGTTGCTCCACTGGTTTGTGTTGTTGCAATTTCAATCTGACTATTATTCGAAATTGGATATTGGTCTTCCACAACAATTCTTATGCTTTCACTTTTTGCATTTCGAACTGTAATATCAAAATTATACGTGTCGCGTTGTGTAGAGCCAATGGTTTTTCTGGAATTGAAATCTTTTGTTTTCTCGCGTTTAACACTGATGCGTTTGTCTCTTCCTAATGAAACTGCTAATGTATCTTTAATCGTACCTGGATCAAGAAAAGTTTTTCCTACATACGTGCCTTCGAAAAATATATTAGCTTCGCCTGGCAACAAACTAAACTCTTCCCAACCGGTTGCTTTGGCAATTAAAAAAGCATCTTGATCTAATTTAGGTGTAACAGAGTATAAATAAGTAGCTTGTACTTGATGATTCTTAATTTCCACTAATGTTGGTTTATTACCTGATTCAACCGTGTAAGGAATCGCAATCGCAAACTCTGTATTTAAAGTAGTTTGAGTTGTGTTAACATAAATTGATGTACTTGCAGCTTCTTCACTTTCTGAAGATAACATCATATCGGCTGTTGCTTCTGGCGCAGGTGCTTCTGCTTTTTTCATCGACAAACCTCTAGTAGATCTATCTTTATAAACAACAGGTTGGTAGAAATCCAAAAACCATGTAAATAACTCTGGTTTCATACCACTTTCATTCGGGTTAGCTGTACTTAATGTCAACTTTACATTCTTCCATTGTTCGCCAGTGTTCTGATAAACAGATGCTTTATAACCTAAACTTAAAGGACTATTGGTATTGGTGGCGCGCAAATCGTAAACAGCTTGCCATCCGGCATTCATCACAATGTAATCGATTTCTAATTCTACTGCATGTTGC
Source organism: Cyclobacteriaceae bacterium (assembly GCA_027533395.1). GTDB lineage: Bacteria > Bacteroidota > Bacteroidia > Cytophagales > Cyclobacteriaceae > Chryseotalea. The sequence continues at coordinate 8,365 of JAPZUF010000002.1, read as the reverse complement.
ATGTCTGATGATACATTTACTACAATTTCACTTGTGTTAAGGCTGTATTGTGCATTCTTTTCTTGTATCTGAGCGTTGATTTTATTTAATCGCTCTTGATAACGAATAATCTTATCATCATGCTTTAGTCTGGCCTGTACAATATCCGTCATTCTAGTGCGATAAAAATCCGCCATCGCCTTTAACTCTGCAACTGTTATATTTTGATTTCCTCCTCCAATTTTTTGATTGGTATTTAATAATTGTTCTTCTCTTGTTAAAATTTCCTTCTGGCTGTTCTCTAATTGTATCCATTTTGCTAATTGGTTAGCAGAATCTTTCAACACTTTAATAGGTGCCGGTATGTTTACTTCACTCAAATAATTTTGTCTTACTGATGTTCCTTCAATCACAAATTTACCTTTACCACTTACTTGGATAGATTGCGGATCGAGCATGGAACTTAAGTTGCTTACCACTACTTGCGACTTCCCTGCCGGAATTCTCACTATGACTAATCTGTTAACTTGTGCTTTATTCAAAAAAACTGTTACATGATTAACGTTGCTTTCTGTAACAACCTCTTGTGCTACAACATCCAGTTGCATAGCAAAACCAATAAGTACTAAAAAGATTTTTTTCATACAATAAATTTAATAATAGGATGCACAATCTGTGCCGATTCCATACCAAAACGAAAAAATTTTCTACTTATTTGACTTAACTCGAAACTGTATATTTGCAGCATGAATGTTTTATCTTACCAAAAACTCTATCAATTTACTCTTGAGGTATTTATAAAAATTGGGTGTAGCGAAGCACACGCACACCTAGCGACAAAAGTATTGTTAAGTGCCGATTTACGAGGCATCGATTCGCATGGTGTTGCGCGTTTATCCGGATACATACGATTATGGGAAGCAGGAAGAATCAATGCAAACCCAAACATTCAAATAGAATACGAAACACCCTCAACAGCAGTCGTGAACGGAGACGGAGGTCTAGGGTTAGTTGTAGCTCCTTTTGCTATGCAAGTAGCCATTGATAAAGCAAAGCAATTCGGAACAGGTTGGGTATCGGTTAATCATTCCAATCATTTTGGCATTGCGGGTTATCACGCTATGATGGCTTTAGAAAATGATATGATAGGCATGGCTATGACTAATGCCAGTCCTTTAGTTGCCCCTACTTTTTCCACAGAAAGATTGCTAGGTACAAACCCTATTGCCGTAGCAGTTCCTGCGAAAAATCAACCGCCCTTTGTTGCTGATATGGCTACTACAACTGCTGCCAATGGTAAACTTGAAATTCTACAGCGAAAAGGTTTAGACGCACCTAACGGTTGGATACAAGATAAAGAGGGTTTCCCCTCTACTAATCCGCATGAGTTAAAAGATGGTGGAGCGCTTATTCCGTTAGGAAGTGATTACGAACATGGCAGCCACAAGGGTTATGCTTTAGGTTCGATTGTCGATATTTTTTCTGCTGTATTATCCGGTGCGAATTACGGTCCGTGGGTTCCGCCTTTTGTTGCTTTTTTACAACCTCCTGCTGATCCGGTTGGAAAAGGTATTGGTCATTTTTTTGGTGCAATGCGTGTAGATGCATTTAGACCAGCTGATGAATTTAAAACCCACATGGATAATTGGATAAGTCGCTTTAGAATAGCAAAGACGATTGCCGGAAAAGAAAATGTTTTAATCCCTGGTGATCCTGAACGCGAAGCTGAAATTATAAGATTGAAAAACGGAATTCCGGTGAATGAAAAAGTTTTGGAAGATTTAACGCAGCTCGGACAAAAAATGAATATCAATCTTAAAAAAGATTAACACCACCGATGTTAAAACCAGCACGTAAAATTACCGGACTATTATAAGGTGCAAGTTCACCAGCTTGAGGAGTTCTGTAAGAAAAGTTATACAAAACCATTACGAAGAAAGAGGCTTTATCTCCCATAGGTTGTAATAATCCACCGCCAGCTAAAAAGCTGTTGAAGTTTTTTCTACCTCCTTCAATCGGTTGTTCGAAACTTAACCATTCGTATTCCGCTTGCGTAAAGAATCCTTGATATACATTGTAGCGAACAAAAGGATTTAATCCGTAATTATTGATGGATATACTTTGGTTATTAGGAGGAATGTTTTTGAATTTGATGTATTGGTAGGTTGCTCCTGATCCAGCAACTAATTTTCTGGTTAACGCATACCCCAATAATGGATTAACCGCAAAAAAAGTTTGATTTTCACTAAAGCTTAATCCCAGACCACCACCTGTAATGATGCGTTCGTTCCACGGAACTCCTTTCAAACTATTATCATCCGATTGGGTATAGGCAGAAAAACCTATGCATAAAAAGAAAAGAATTGATAGAAAGTGTTTGTTCATGTTAGTCTTCTACAATTACGAATATTTCTTCTGAAGGTTTTTTCATCAAGTATTTTTCGCGCGCGAATTTTTCTAACGATTCATTATCTCCGAATAATTCATTGTGGTCTTGTTTGACTTGCTTGATTTTATCTTCGTAATAAACTTTTTCTCTTTCTAACGATCGCAACTTACCTGTTAAACGGAAGCGCGAGATAAAATCGTTTTGATCGAGAAAAATCATCCAAACCAAGAAAAATGCTGTAGCCAAAAAGTAAAAATTCTTAAAAAATGGTGGCAAGCGTTTTAGCATAAGTTTAAAAAATGAATATGAATGTAATAAGAAATCCAAAAATAACAAAAGAGCCGGTTGTAACCGGCTCTTCAATCTATTAATTAAAATTTTGCACCGGGAAAATAAGCTGTTTCTCCCAACTCTTCTTCAATGCGAATTAATTGATTGTATTTCGCCATCCTATCAGAGCGAGAAGCAGAACCCGTTTTAATCTGACCTGTGTTACAAGCAACAGCTAAGTCTGCGATGGTACTGTCTTCGGTTTCTCCTGAGCGGTGAGACATTACGCTTTTGTATGCGTTATTCTTAGCCAGGTTAACTGCATTGATGGTTTCTGTTAAGGAACCGATTTGATTTACTTTAATGAGTATTGAATTACCTACTCCTTTTTCAATTCCTTCTTGTAAACGTTTTACATTAGTAACAAATAAATCATCTCCTACTAATTGCACTTTCTTTCCAATTTTATCTGTTAACCCTTTCCAGCCGTCCCAATCATCTTCAGCCATTCCATCTTCAATTGAAATAATAGGATATTTGGCTGCCCAGCTGGCCCAATAATCTACCATTTCGGCAGAAGATAATTTTTTGCCTGATGACTTTTTAAATGTATATGTCTTGCTGGCTGCATCGTAAAACTCAGAGCTTGCAGCATCCATTGCAATAAAGATATCTTCACCTGGTTTGTAACCTGCCTTCTCAATGGCCATTAATACTACTTCAATCGCTTCTTCATTAGAAGTAATGTTAGGCGCAAAGCCACCTTCATCACCAACGTTGGTTGATAAACCTTTGTCGTGCAAAACTTTTTTCAAGGTATGAAATACTTCCGTACCCATACGAAGTGATTCTGAAAATGATGCGGCTTTCACTGGCATTACCATAAACTCTTGAAAATCGATTGAGTTGTCAGCATGGCTACCACCATTTAAAATATTCATCATCGGCACAGGAAGCGTGTTAGCATTAACGCCACCAACGTAGCGATATAAGGACATACCAGCCTCCATAGCTGCTGCTTTGGCAACAGCTAATGAAGTTCCTAATATAGCATTCGCTCCAAGACTGGCTTTGTTAGGTGTGCCATCTAATTCAATCATGATTTTATCAATCAGATTTTGTTCAAAAACTGAAAAGCCAACAACAGCTTCTGCAATTTTCGTGTTTACATTGTCAACGGCTTTTAAAACACCTTTTCCAACGTATCTGCTTTTATCACCATCTCGTAATTCTACAGCTTCGTGTGTACCTGTTGAAGCTCCTGATGGTACTGCGGCTCTTCCAAAGCCACCACCTGAACTTACTACTTCTACTTCTACTGTTGGATTGCCACGGCTATCTAAAATCTGACGGGCATGAACACTTTCAATTAAACTCATATATTTAAAATTAATAACGGTTATCTATACTTTTTGAAATTTACATTCTTCTATAAGGCTGATAAAATCATCGAACAAGTAAGCTGAATCATGCGGCCCAGGAGATGCTTCCGGATGGTATTGTACACTGAATGCTTTTTTACTTTTTAATCTAATTCCCATCACTGTATTATCATTTAAATGCACATGCGTGAGTTGCACATCTTTATTCGCGCCTAAACTTTTTTCATCAATAGCAAAGCCGTGATTTTGGGAAGTCATCTCTCCTTTACCGGTTATCAGATTTTTTACCGGATGATTTAACCCTCTATGACCATGATGCATTTTGTATGTTTTTAAACCTACTGCTAAGCCTAAAATCTGGTGACCCAAACAAATACCAAACAATGGTTTATCCGCCTTTAAAATTGCCTGTACTGTTTCTACAGCGTATGGCATTACGGCAGGATCACCAGGGCCATTTGAAATAAAATAACCATCAGGCTGCCAGGCTTGCATCTCGGTAAAAGATGTTTTAGCAGGAAAAACCTTACAGTAACAGCCACGCTTCGATAAGTTTCTTAAAATATTTTTCTTAATACCTAAATCTAATGCAGCAATTTTGATGGGTGCATTTTCATCGCCAAAGAAATAAGGTGTAGAAGTAGAAACAACTGAGGATAATTCGAGTCCATTCATGGAAGGAACTTCTTTTATCTTTTGCTTCATTTGTTCTACTGTTAACTCAGAAGATATCAAAGCATTCATGGCACCTTTACTTCTGATGTAACGCACAAGCATGCGCGTATCCAAACCAGCAATACCCACCACTTCATTTTTCTCTAAATATTGCTGTAAACTTTCTGCCGCATCTTTTCGGCTATGTTCTTCAGAAAACTCATTAATAACGACACCAGAAACTTGGGTGTGTTCCGACTCTTGCTCAGTTTCTGCTGTGCCATAATTACCAATGTGGGATGCGGTAGTAACAACAATTTGTCCTTTGTAAGATGGATCTGTGTAGATTTCCTGATAGCCGGTCATCCCAGTATTAAAACAAATTTCGCCACCGGATGTACCTTGTTTGCCAACTGAAATTCCTTCGAGTATTAAGCCGTCTTCAAGTAAGAGATACGCTTTTTTTCTTTGCATGATGAGAAATGTTTAACAAAAATAGGGTTCTGAAATGAATAGCATAACAATCGAGCTGAATATTCGCGCTCAAATAATGAATAAGTAATTTCATTCGATTGCAAAAGTGCAAATAAAAAAAGGGATTGAGCGAAAACTCAATCCCTTTACTATGTTTAACAGTTTTCAATTACTGCTGGTCTTCTTTTTTATCAGCCTTTTTAGAAGCCTTTTTCAGTTTTTCTTCTGCAGTTACTTCTGTAGAAGCATCATCCTCTTTTTTAGTTTTAGCACGACCTCTTCTTGTCTTAGCTTTCTTCTCTGTAGCTGCCTCAGCGCTTCCACTATAAAGCGTGTTGAAATCAACCAACTCCATTAAGCAAACTTCTGCATTGTCACCCAAACGGCTATCACTCATTTTAATGATGCGTGTGTAACCACCTGGTCTGTTAGCAATTTTTGAAGCTACCTCACCAAATAATTCTTTAACAGATTCTTTGTTTCCTAAATAAGAGAAAACGGTTCTGCGAGAATGGGTAGTGTCGTTTTTAGCTTTTGTTAAAAGAGGTTCAACATACTTGCGCAATGCCTTCGCTTTTGCAACAGTTGTTGTGATTCTTTTATTTATTATTAGGGATGAAGCAAGGTTCGATAAAAGCGCAGCGCGGTGGCTGTGTTTTCTTCCCAAATGATTAATTTTCTTGCCGTGTCTCATTGTCGCAAATTCTCTTAGTCTTCGTCTAATTTATATTTACCAAGGTCCATACCGAAAGTAAGACCTTTGTCTGCCACTAGCTGCTCTAACTCTGCTAGCGATTTTTTACCAAAATTTCTAAACTTCATCATGTCAGAAATCTCGAGTGTAACTAAATCTCCTAATGTTTTAACATCAGCAGCTTTTAAGCAATTGTAAGCTCTAACTGAAAGATCTAGATCATGTAAACTTGTTTTCAAAAGTTTTCTCATGTGAAGCATAGCTTCATCTACCACTTCTTCTTCTGTGTTCTTACCAGTTTCTTGCTCGATAGGTTTATCTGAGAATAAACGGAAGTGTTGAATCAAAATATGAGCAGCACCTTCTAATGCTTTTTCAGGATGAATCGAGCCATCAGTCTGAATTTCAATAACTAATTTTTCGTAGTCAGTCTTCTGTTCAACGCGTGTATTTTCTACGCTGAATTTTACATTTTTGATTGGAGTGAAAATTGCATCGATCGGAATGAATCCAAAAACTTGCTCGTTTGGCTTATTCTCTTCTGCTGGAAGATAACCGCGACCTTTTTCGATAGTTAATTCTATTTCGAACTGAGATGCCTCGTCCAAGTTACAAATAACATGCTCAGGATTTAATATCTCAAATGCAGAAGTGAATTTTGCAATATCACCTGCCTTAAATTGCTTTTGCTTTTTGATGGATACAGTAATCTTAGCATCGTTAGCTTCGCTTACTTTGCGGAAACGAACCATTTTAAGATTAAGAATAATTTCTGCTACATCCTCAACAACGCCTTGAATGGTGGAGAACTCATGCAAAACACCAGGAACTTTAATTCCCGTGATAGCATAACCCTCTAATGAAGAAAGTAAAATCCTCCTTAGTGCGTTACCAATTGTTACTCCGTAGCCTTTTTCTAGTGGTTTGAAAGTGAAAGTTCCGTAAAAATCATCGGCTTTCTCCATCACCACTTTATCCGGCATTTGAAATGCTAATATTGACATAGTTGGATGCTTTTTTGGTTTATTACTTAGAGTACAATTCAACGATTAACTGCTCGTTAATATTTTCAGGAATATCCGATCTTAAAGGTATGTGCAATACCTTACCAACCATTTCTGAATTATTAAACTCTAACCATGGATATTTTTTTGCAGATTGAATAGCTAAACTGTTGGTAATAGCTTCTAAAGATTTAGAACGCTCACGAACCCCAACTTCATCTCCTGCTTTCAAAGAGAAAGACGGAACGTTAACAATATCTCCATTGACAGTGATGTGTTTGTGAATCACAAGCTGACGAGCAGCTCTTCTTGTGGGTGCTATACCTAACCTGTAAACAACGTTATCTAATCTTGCTTCAAGCAACTGCAACAATACTTCACCTGTAACACCTTTTTTGCGAGATGCCTTATCGAACATTTTTGCGAATTGTCTTTCTAACAATCCATAGATGTATTTTGCCTTTTGCTTTTCAGCTAATTGCGTGGCGTATTCAGAAACTTTACGTTTCTTGCTTTTGCCATGCATGCCTGGGGCATAGTTTTTCTTTTGTAATGCTTTATTTTCGCCCATGATAGGCTCGTTAAAGCGTCTTGAGATTCTAACTTTTGGCCCGGTATATCTTGCCATGTTTTCTTGTTTTTTTGTTACCTAAATAAATACTTACACTCTTCTGGCTTTCGGAGGACGACAGCCATTATGAGGAAGAGGAGTGATATCTTTAATGGTTGTGATTTCGATACCCGCAGTTTGAATAGTGCGGATAGCTGATTCACGTCCAGCTCCTGGTCCTTTTACAAACACTTCAACTTTGCGTAAGCCAAGTTCAAATGCTTTCGTTGCACAATCTTGAGCAGCCATCTGAGCTGCATAAGGTGTGTTTTTCTTTGATCCTTTGAAACCCATTTTACCTGCAGATGACCAAGTGATCACCTGACCTGTAGAGTTTGTCATGGATACTATGATGTTGTTGAAAGTAGCGTGGATGTGAGCCTGTCCTACAGCCTCTACATTAACTACACGCTTTTTCGATTTATCTTTTTTCTTTTCAGCTGTTGCCATTATTGAAAAGTGTTTATGTCAATTAACCTTTAGTTGCTTTTTTCTTGTTCGCTACTGTCTTACGCTTTCCTTTTCTGGTTCTGGCGTTGTTCTTAGTAGTTTGTCCACGAACTGGTAAACCTTTTCTGTGTCTTAAGCCACGGTAGCAGCCGATATCCATCAAACGTTTAATGCTTAACTGAACTTCAGAGCGAAGCATACCTTCTACCTTAAATTGCTCTGAAATCAGATTACGAATTGCGCTCGACTCGTCATCAGACCAATCTTTAGCCTTCTTGTCGAAATTGATTCCTGCTTGTGTAAGAATGCTTTGTGCTCTTCTTCTGCCTATGCCGTAGATGTAGGTAAGTGCAATCTCACCTCTCTTATTATCCGGAATATCGACACCTTGAATCCTTGCCATGTCTTTTAATTATTCGTTTATTTTCAATTAATACCTACTCATTAACCTTGTCTCTG
>JAPZUF010000026.1 GCA_027533395.1 Cyclobacteriaceae bacterium | reverse complement strand
AGAAACCTGCTTTTTAAAATAAAATAAAAAAACTATGGGGAGAAAATTACAAAATTTGCCCCAATGGGGCTTCTGTCTCTATAAGAAAATTCAAATCAATATTCCTTAAGTTAACGACTATGGTGTTGTCACCGACCATTTTTGTTATACACATTTCATTCATAGCTGGCGCGCGTTTGCAACGCATGCCAATTCAAAATTAAATTATAAGCAAATTGCTTTCAGGTGCTATCACCTGAAAGAGCTTAATCAACAACGAACAACTAGCAATCAATTATCCCCATCTGGCGCGCGTTTGCAACGCGTGCCAATGCCAATTCAAAATTAAATGAAGAGCAAATTACTGTCAGGTGATAACATCTAGCAGGGCACAAAAAAATAAATGGTCGGTGACAACACCGACCATAGGCAAAACATTTTTGGGCCTTGATGTTTTTGGTACTTTTTGCATCAAGTGGTACATCCCGCCTTGGCGGGGGCAAAAAGTACATAACTAAATAGTCAGGTAAAAACTAATTACTCAATAAAAAACACCCTTAGCTGGCGCGCGTTTGCAACGCGTGCCAATTCAAAATAAAAGATAAGCAAACTGCCGTCAGTTGCTATCACCTGACAAAGCTTAATCAACAACGAACAACTAGCAATCAACTATCTTATGACTTACTCCTAAATTCTTACATCCAATTCAAACAACGAACAACGATTAACGAACAACTAACGAGAAAACCCGAACTCCTCCCAACATTTAAATCACGCGCACAAAAAAATAATCAACTCCCTTGCAAAAAATCTAATAATCTAACGTTCTTCGTATACGATGTTAATCGAAAAGTGCTCCCTTCTTTAAGAAACTACATCCAGTATTCTTAAATGTTCAACCTTTAAATTTAAAAACTCAATGGCCAGCACAACAGAAACAGGGCACGCAAAAAATGTTGCCAACTTCGAAGAACTCATCGGTTTTTGCACCGCGTACGGTGCCAACTACAACCCCAGCAAAGCAAGTTTAAAACTAGGCGCACTCAACACGCTTAAAGCAACAGCCAACGCTAATTTACAAGCTGTTAAAACAGCCAAAACCAATTTCGACAATGCCACCAATGCACGCGAAATTGCCTTCAAGCAACTTAGGCCATTGGCTACCAGGGTCATCAATGCCTTAGCAGCAACAGAGGCTACCGAACAAACACTGGCCGATGCCAAAACTGCCAACAACAAAATACAAGGCAAGCGCGCTACAAAAGCAAAAGAAACAACAACAGGTACTACAGGCAGTAATGCAAGCCCTGCTAAAACCATTTCCACCTCACAACAAAGCTTCGATAATTTGGTAGACCACTTCGCGCAACTTATTACAACCCTATCTGCCGAGCCCAGTTACATACCTAACGAAAGCGAACTCAGCATAGCAGGCTTAAATACCTACCTAGCCGATTTAAGAGCAAAGAACACAGCCGTAGTCAACACCTTTGCCACCTTTAGCAATGCGCGCATCACGCGCAATGTCACCCTTTACAATCCCAACACAGGCTTGTTAGATATAGCCAAAGATGTAAAGCTGTATATCAAATCTATCTACGGCACATCCAGTCAGCAATACAAACAAGTAAGCGCATTAAAATTTACAAATTCAAGTATTTGATAAAAGTAGTGTTATCTAAAACCTCAAAACAAAGCCCCACTTTATCATTGGGGCCTTTTCATTTTTAAAAAGCCCATGCATCAAAATCAAATGAGTACTTGTTAGTGGTTTTCACTCACCTGTAAAGAGTATTCTCGCTTCCGCAAAAAGAAATCTCGCTTCCTTAAAGAGTATTCTCGCTTCCGCAAAAAGTATTCTCGCTTCCGCAAAAAGAAATCTCGCATCCGCAAAAAGAAATCTCGCTTCCTTAAAGAGTATTCTCGCATCTGCAAAAAGAAATCTCGTTTCCGCAAAAAGAAATCTCGCTTCCGTAAAAAGTATTCTCGCTTCCGTAAAGAGTATTCTCGCTTCCGTAAAGAGTATTCTCGCTTCCGCAAAAAGTATTCTCGCTTCCGCAAAAAGTATTCTCGCTTACTTAAAGAGTATTCTCGCTCCCGCAAAAAGTATTCTCGCTTCCGCAAAAAGTATTCTCGCTTCTGTAAAAAGTATTTTCGAATCCTTAAAGAGTATTCTCGAGCCCGTAAAAAGAAAAGAAGCGACTTTTAATGCAAAATGAAAAGCGAACTACCATCAACCACCATCCAACAACGAACAACCATCATCCAACAACCAACCAATATCAACGCTTAGTAAGCTTGCGCAAACAATACTCTTCGCTTAGAGGGCTGGCCGGAGTAAATGCACTTGCCTTCTTCTTCTTTTGCATCTAAAGGAATGCAACGAATGGTGGCTTTTGTTTCTTCTTTTATCTTTTGTTCTGTTTCTGGTGTGCCATCCCAATGGGCAGATACAAAGCCTCCTTTTTCAGCTAACACTTTTTTAAACTCCTCGTAGGTATTTACTGCTGTTGTATTGTTCGTTCTGAAGGTTAGTGCACGGTTGTAAATGTTTTGCTGTATGTCGTCTAACAAAGCCGGTATGCTTTGCTCTAATTCAGCAAGGGCAATTACTTGTTTTGATTTGGTATCTCTTCGCGCTACTTCTACTGTGCCATTTTCTAAATCGCGTGGGCCAATGGCAATGCGCACAGGCACACCTTTTAATTCCCACTCAGCAAATTTAAATCCTGGCTTTTGCGTATCGCGGTTGTCGTACTTTACACTGTAGCCTTGCTTGCGCAAAGCTTTTGCTATTTCGTTGGCTTTATCGCTAATGCGGTTAAACTCTTCCTCTGTTTTAAAGATTGGAACGATAACCACATGTATAGGCGCAAGCTTAGGAGGTAAAATCAAACCGTCATCATCAGAATGCGCCATGATCAACGCTCCGATTAATCTCGTGCTTACACCCCACGAAGTGCCCCACACATATTCTAACTTTCCTTCTTTAGAAGTAAACTTTACATCGAAAGCATTCGCAAAATTTTGTCCTAAGAAATGCGAAGTACCTGCTTGCAAGGCTTTACCATCTTGCATCATGGCTTCAATACAATAAGTATCTAAAGCTCCGGGAAATCTTTCATTCTCCGACTTTCTTCCTTTAATGACAGGTAAGGCCATGAACTCTTCGGCAAAGGCAGCATACACATCCAACATCTGTTCAGTTTCTGCAATGGCCTCTTCTTTGGTGGCGTGCGCGGTGTGTCCTTCCTGCCATAAAAATTCTGCGGTGCGCAAAAACAAACGCGTCCGCATTTCCCAGCGCACTACGTTGGCCCACTGGTTAATTAAAATGGGTAAATCGCGATACGATTGAATCCACTTTTTATAAGTGTTCCAGATAATAGCCTCACTGGTTGGTCTCACCACCAACTCTTCTTCTAATTTAGCGTTAGGGTCAACAATTAGTTTGCCTTTATTGTCTGGGTCGTTTTTTAATCTGTAATGGGTAACGATAGCACATTCTTTTGCAAAACCTTCAGCATTTTTTTCTTCAGCTTCGAACATGCTTTTCGGCACAAACAGCGGAAAGTAAGCATTAACGTGGCCGGTGTCTTTAAACATCTTGTCTAATGCTTGCTGCATTTTCTCCCAAATGCTATATCCATAAGGTTTAATAACCATACAACCACGCACATCAGAATTTTCGGCTAAATCTGCTTGTTTAACCAACTCTATATACCATTGTGCGTAATCTTCTTCGCGTGTAGGAATGCCTTTCGCCATAAAATCTATAATCGTAAGTAAAATTGAACCGCAAATATAGAACTAGCATTTTTGGCAATAGATTATTTGGACTTTTTTTAGCGATTTATTTGTATTTTTAGACACTTATTGGTCTTTTTTTCGTTTACCAGATAGAATCAAATCGATATTGTTATGAAAAAGTGGATGGGATTTACAGTGTTGGCTTTAGGATTCACTACTGCCATGGCTCAGGTTGAAGATGATGATCTTTATTTCAATAGAAAAGACAGAGCAAAGCTGCAAAAAGCTTTAGCTGCCGCAGAACCTGCACAAGATTTTTTAAACAGCGACAGAAGAACACGTTTTGATTATCCGATTGATGCGCCCAATGGCGAACAACTCAACGACATCAATACCAATCCTGAGTTTATCTCTCGTTCTGCCTCAGTGATGAGTAGCCAGATAGAAGAAGAAGATTACTTTGTTGAAAATTACCAATACAACACCAATCAAAATCTGAATAACTTCAACAACAATTTTAACAGATGGAACAATTCCACCTGGTTCAATAACAGATTCTTCTCTCCCGGCATCAATACCTGGAACAGTCCTTTTTACTCACCCATCAACGACCCTTTCTTTAACAATGGTTTTGGTAATCCTTGGTGCAATCCTTATTTCGGAAATGGACTTTCTGTTTCATTTAGTTATATGTGGGGCAACGCTTGGAACTACGGCTGGAACAACCCCGGCTTTAATGGTGGATTAGGCTGGAACAATTGGGGCTTTAATGACCCATGGGGCTGGAACAGTTGGAACAACCCTTGGGGCTGGAATAGCTGGAACAATTGGAATAATGTGATTATTGTTGACAACAGCCGCGCACCCATATATGGTAAACGTGGTACACGCAGTTACAACAATGGCGAGAGAATGGTTTCAACCAGAAGCAGAAACATTACAGGTAATAATACAAACTACGGAAGCAGAAGCAACAACAATTACACCAACAGAACTTCAACCCGTACCACACAAGAATACTATACACCCCAGTGGCGCAGAACAGGAACTGACAGTAATGGGCAAATAACTCCTGCTCAAAGAAACAGAACTGAAAACAATTGGAACAATAACAACCGTTCTTACAGCACGCCCGATAGAAGCTTCAGTTCGCCAAGCAGAAGTTCAGGAGGTAACTCAGGTGGAGGTTCCAGAACACGCGGCAGAGGTAATTAATCTATTCAATATTTAATTTCTATGATGAAGAAGTGGTTAATCTTCTGCACGGCTTTGCTTTGCTTCAGCACAAGTTTAAAGGCACAGGATTTTATCGATAATGCTTATCTCTTCAGTAAAAGACAAACGTCAGGCAGTGCACGCTTTCAGGCAATTGGCGGTGCAGGAGCAGCTTTAGGAGGAGATTATAGCGCAGCGTTAATTAATCCTGCCGGATTGGGTATGTTTAACCGTTCTGAATTTACTTTTTCATTAGGCCTAACGGATGCCACCACCAACACCAACTACTTTGGCAGCAACGCACAAGACAATCGTTCTGTGTTTAATATTCCCGGCTTTAGTTACATCCAAAAACACGATTACAGCGAAGGTAAATTCTTAGGAGGCGCATTTGGATTTGCCTACACCAGAACTAATAATCTTAATACCAATTACCAGATCAGTGGTGTTAACAACGAAACAACTATTATAGATTACCTTATTGAAGACCATGTTGATCAATTAAATTTTTTTGGAAATAATGAATATGATCCATACTCCCTATCTGGTTTAGCTCGACAAATTTCTCTAGTTGATGAATTTACTGACCAAAATACTGGAGATAAAATTATTAGTTCACAAGCCTTTCCAGATGTATTTGTTTTAGAACCCATTAGCAATAGACAAACGGAAGTTTCTATACGCAAAGGTGCACAGAGTCAACTTTCACTTTCTTATGGAGGTAATTTTGATGATGTCTTATTTTTAGGCGCAAGCGTTGGAATTACCACGCTCAGGTATACACAAGAAATTAACTATCGCGAAGATGAATATTCATTTAGTGAAACTCCTTCTTACAATGCATTTAACTATTTAAACTTAACCGAGATTTACGATATACAAGGTTCCGGAGTAAACCTTACACTTGGTGCCATCTATCGACCTTTAGATTTTTTGCAAATAGGCATTAGTTACGCTACTCCTACTCTTTATAATTTAACTGACACCTATACGGCCAGTTTAGAATCACAGTGGAATAACTTCGACCATGATAATGACCCAGGCACGGCAGCCCGAAATAACATATTGATTGACTTCGATGTTCCGCTTGTTTCTGAATATGATTTAATAACACCTGCCCGCTTAAATGTTGGCGCTACTGCTATCAGTAAATTTGGATTTTTTACTGCAGAATTAGAATGGGTAAATTATAAAGGAGCACGCTACAGTTCTAATGTAGTTGGATTTAACTACGACTTTGAAAATGAGGTGATTCGAAATGATTATAAAGGTGCCATCAACATTAAAATGGGGGCAGAATTCAGAAAAGATAAATTCAGGTTGAGAGCAGGTTTTAACCGACAAGGCAATCCTTACAATTTTGATAACGGTATTGATAACGCAATCACGTCTATTTCCGGTGGTTTGGGTTATCGAAGTTCAACTTTCTTTGTCGATTTAGCAGTAGTGAATACGCAATGGAACAATAGAAGAACGATTTATAACTTATTCGATGCTGCCCTTTCTCCTAGTAGCGTAATCGAAAATAATCAACATCAATTTGTGCTTACGCTGGGCTTCCCATTTTAAGGTAATCGATTAATTGCAATACATGGTCAGCGGGAATATCTACACCTTGTACATGTAAATGAGCTCTTCTGTAAATGCTATTTCTTTGGAGATAAATCTGATTTAATTTTTCTTGCAAGGCATCGTGCGTTAAGTTTTGTAGCAATGGTCTGTCGGATTGGTACTCTAGCCTTTTCTCCAACATATTTAAAGGCACATCTAAATAAATAACTAAACCATTTTGCAGCATCAACTCTATGTTTTGATGAAAGCAGGGCGTACCTCCACCAGTTGCTAAAATAAATTGCGGATATTGCTGAATAATCTTTTGTAATTCTGTTGTTTCCGTTTTTCGGAAAGCATCCTCTCCTTTTGTTTCAAAAATTTGCTTGATGGAAAAACCTTCTTTCGTTTCGATGATTTGATCGAGATCAAAAGCGGGTAACTTCAATTTAGTTTTTAGTTGCTGTGCTAAAGTAGATTTACCGGAACCCGGCATACCTATCAAAAAAATCTTATCGAAAGTTGGAGGTGTTATCATCCTGATTATTGTAGCAGGTTTAATACTTGATCAATGGTAGGTGTGTCGTTATGATGCCACATGCCTAACACAGTGCCATCTTTCCACAGCGTTATGCCAGGATTAGAACGGATAATTGTTTTTAATACTGTTGCATCTGTAAAAAAATAAGGCGCAGCCAACTGATGTGTGTGGCGAAAAGCTTCGAAAGTTTCGGAAGTGGAAGATGTTAAAATCATCACTTCCACTTTCTTTTGTTCAGCCTGGTTAATTAATTCGCGAATGGCTTCTATATTATTTGTAGAAGCTTTTTCTACTTGGCCGATGATAACGAGCAATTTACTGCCTTCAAAAGTTTTTTGTGTAACATCGTTGCCATCTGTATCAACAACGTTGTAATCTGTGATTTTTGGTAAAGTTTTATCAGCATTCAACACTTCTGATTTTACATAAGTATAGCCATCTGCCGGAGATAAAAACTTATCAGATTTAATTTCCTTTCCGTCTTTTTGAAAAACATATTCGATAATGGGTTGCTCTTGCGGTTGCATTTGCTGCGGAATATTATTCCCAATTTTATATGCTCTGAAATCAATAAAGGGTAGATGTCTGATTGCATATATACCTAAAGTTAATGCAACAATAGTTACACTGCCTATTACAATATTGCCTTCTCTGGTATAAAAAACAGGCGAGTATTTTTTTCGGTACCAAAACAAATGCAAAACAAAAACCATCAACACAATATCTTTCCAGAAAGATTGCCATGGAGTTAATTTTATAGCATCGCCAAAACAACCACAATCTGTTACTTTATTGAAATACGCAGAGTAAAAAGTTAAAGCAGTAAAAAAGATCATCAACAACAATAATATCCACGTAGTGATATTCATTTTGTAATTGAATAAAAGAGCGAAGCCCAATACCACTTCCAATACAACCAAAAACAAACCAATTTCTAACGCGTAAGGAATAAATACATGAAAAAAGGAAGCGATGTCTTGCGAAAAAACTTCGAAATACTCTTCTAACTTAATTTGAGTTCCGACAGGGTCATTCAATTTTATCAACCCGGAAAAAATAAATAATCCGCCAACAAAAAATCGCGAGAATTGATCTATTACTTTTTGCATCATGTTTGTTAACACTATTAAGCTTCAGAAAGTTTTATCATGCAGAAAACTGCGTAATTGATGATGTCTTGGTAATTGGCTTTAACGCCTTCGCTAACCAGCGTTTTACCTTGGTTATCTTCAATTTGTTTTACTCGATAGAGTTTCATTAAAATAATATCCGTCATGGAACTAACCCGCATATCTCGCCAGGCCTCTCCATAATCATGGTTTTTATTAAGTTGCAAAGAAAGTGTTTCGTGTACAGTCTTTTCGTAAAGCGGTTGCAAGGTTTCGTAACTCATTTCCAACGGAGCATCAGCTGGTAATTCCATCTGCACCAAAGCAATCAAACAATAATTGATGATGCCGATAAATTCATCCTTAATCGGGTCTTCAATTTTTTGTGTCCCTTTCTCTTGAATACTGCGGATGCGCTGCGCTTTGATAAAAATCTGATCAGTAATGGAAGGCAGACGCAATACGCGCCAAGCTGTGCCATAATCTTTTGTTTTTTTAGCAAACAAAGCCTGGCATTCTGCTATCACCTTTTTATAAGATATTGTAGTATTTTCTACCATCAGAATATAGAAATTTGTAGGAATCTATTTTTAAACAGACGTGCAAAATAAAACAATAAAAGCAAACAAAACATGGTGTTTGCGGGGCCGCTTAATAAGTTTTAACAAACCAAAGGTAATGGGCATTTTGAACATTACCCCCGACTCATTTTTTGCCGGAAGCAGGGTACAAACCGAAGTAGATTACCTGAAAAAAGCGGAAAGCATGATAAAAGACGGTGTTTGGATGATTGATGTAGGCGGTTATTCCTCTAGGCCCGGTGCTGCTGATATTTCGATGGAAGAGGAAAGTAATCGCGTTTTGCCCGTTATCAAAAGTTTAGCAAAACACTTTTCGGAAGTTTTTCTTTCGGTGGATACGTTTAGAAGTGAAGTGGCGCGGCAAGCAGTTGAAACCGGTGCTGATGTTGTGAATGATATATCCGGTGGTTTACTCGATTCAAACATGTTGAATGTTGTGAAGCGTTGCAAAGTTCCCTATATCGCCATGCACATGCGGGGTAATCCACAAAACATGGTTACGCACAGCCATTACAATCATGTAACCCAAGAAGTGGTGTTAGAGTTGGCTAATCAAGTTAATGAAATCGTTGCAGCAGGAATTAGCGATTTTGCGATTGATCCTGGCTTTGGTTTTGCTAAAACACGAGAACAAAATTTTGAATTGTTGAAGTATCTAGAATATTTTCAGATTTTCAATCAACCCATAGTAGCAGGTGTTTCGCGTAAATCGATGATTTGGAAAACGTTGCAGCTAAGTGCTGCCGAAGCCTTACCGGGAACTATTGCTTTAAATACAATAGCGCTGTTTAAAAAAGCATCCATCTTGCGGGTACATGATGTAGCAGAAGCTGTGCAAGCAGTTACTTTATGGCAAGAGACAGAATTATAACAAAAGTCTTTTAGTTGGTGAAGGCTTTATTAGTTTTGTATAATGGTACTAGCCTTTAAAATAGGTTTCTTAGAAGTGAGTTGGGTAGATGTAGTAGACATCTTGCTGGTAAGTATTTTATTATACCAGGTCTATAAACTGATCAGAGGAAGTATTGCCGTAAACATCTTCCTTGGCATTTTAGCACTTTACTTAGGCTATCTTATTGTGCGCGCTGCACAAATGGAATTACTCGCCACCATTTTAGGACAATTTATGGGCGTTGGTGTTATCGCGATGATTGTGCTTTTTCAACCCGAAATCAGAAAATTTTTATTAGTGATTGGCAGAAGTACAGAGTTTAGAGAAAACTTTTTAAAAACACTTAACAATTGGCGACAAGAATACCACGATGATTTTGATATCCAACAAGTCATAGATGCTTGTAAAACTTTAAAAGCAACAAAAACTGGAGCATTGATTGTTTTCTCGCGCGATACTGAATTAAAATTTTATGCCGAAACGGGCGACATCATTGATGCTGATGTCAATAAGCGATTGCTCCTAACCATTTTTAATAAAACAACACCTTTACATGATGGTGCTGTTATCATTTACAAAGGCAAAATAAAAGCTGCGCGATGTGTTTTGCCTGTTAGCGAAAACGATCATCTTCCTCCACAATTTGGTTTGCGCCACCGTGCAGCAGTTGGCATGAGTGAGAACACCGATACGCTCGTGTTGGCTATCTCTGAAGAAACAGGCCGATTGATTTTAGCACGTAATGGCAAATACTTGCGTGCTTTAAAACTGAAACAAGTAGAACAAAAAATCTTACAATACCTTCACAACCAAGAGCCAACTAACTGGGAAATTGTTAGTGAAGAAGAAGAAACCCCTGAAGCTTCTGCGAAAGTTTAATCATGCTAAAGCTAACAAAATGAAAAAAATTCTGATTGTCGTTTTATGGACTTGGAGTACGCTAGCGCACGCCCAACAACTCGAAACTGTTTTGCAACAAGGCCACGAACTCGGTATTGTTGCCCTCGCCATCAATGACGATTCTACTCTATTAGCAACAGGGAGCAAAGATAAAACCATCAAACTCTGGCAATTGCAAAATACCAGAGAACTAAGAACACTTTTTGGCCATGAAAAATCGGTAACAGCGTTAGCATTTGTGCCACAAAAAAAGTTATTGGTGAGTGGTTCAAACGATGCAACAATTCGGTTGTGGGATTTATTAAGCGGCAAAGAATTAAATAGATATTCTTTACCAGATATCATCTCGAGTGTTGTGATTCATCCTTCAGGTAGTTATGTGGTAGCAGCAGGCTATGCCAGTGATGCTTACGTACTTTCACTACCAGATTTCAAACTCATCAAAAAGTTTGAAGCAAATGCTGATAAAGGAAATGGTAGTGGTATTGATCTTGCTTTTTCTCCGGATGGAAAATTACTAGCGGTAGGCGAAGACAACCGAACTTGCAAAGTTTACAACACTCAGAATTTTGAACTCAACAAAGAAATAAAACCTGCTGAAGGTTGGTGTGGTGGTTGTGGAACACGCATTGCTTTTAAAAACAACGATTTGATTTACATTGCAACAGAAAATGGAACACTATCACTTTACAACCTTATTAAAGATAAAACCGAAGCCATTTTAATAAATGAAATCGATGACTTAAGCGGACTAAGTTTATTTTATACCGGAACTACACTTGCTTTAGCTACGGATAAGAAAATATTTCTCTTCATAAATAATTCCTTAACAAAAGAAATAGTTGCTGAAGATGAAGTAGAATTCACTGAAAATGCTTTTTATCCTAACTCCGAAAATTTTTTACAAGCGCAAGATAACAGCAAGGTTAACCTCATCAACAGTAAAACTTTTTCAATTGAGAAAAAATATTCAGGCTTTTTAAACGACCGCGATTTAGGCAGTTTACAATACAATCCTAACTCCTATTGGGATTCTTACATTGCGCGTTATATCCGATTTAAAAATCAAATCATCATCAGCGATGATGGCAAGCAACTGCTAAAAGGAAAATTCGGAAATAAAATCAAGCAATGGGATATCGCCTCAGGAAAACCGAGCATGGAATTTAAAGGTCACGACAAAACTGCGCTTACTTATCTTTACTATAACAATGGGAAAAATATAATCAGTGGCGGAGGAGATGGTAAAATTATTTTCTGGAATACTATTACAGGAGATACCATTCGAACTATAGAGTCTTATAGAGAACCGATTTTTACCCTTCAAATCAATCAGCAAGCAGATAAAGTTCTTTCTACTAGTTGGGATGGTTCCATGAAAATACATCAGTTAAAAGATGGGAAATTGTTGCATTATTTTAATCTGAATAATTACTCGGCTTATTGTGCGAGTTTTCATCCTAATGATTTGTATGTGTTTACCGGTCTCATGGACCACAGCGTGCAAATGTGGGAAATCGATACAAAAAAAATCGTACGCGATTTTATCGGACATACTGATATCATCTCCAGTTTACAAAGTAATAACGATGGCAGTATACTATTAACTGCATCTTGGGATGGAACAGCTCGTTTGTGGAATGTTTCATCGGGTTTGGCTCAATTAAAATTAAAACACGATTATGGCGCCATTCACACAGCCATCTTTCATCCGGATAACAAGAAAATTTATACTGCTGGAACAGATAGAATCATCCGTGAGTGGGATGCACTAAGTGGAAAGCTACTCAGAACTTTTGTTGGGCACCAGGCGGAAGTAACTTCCTTGCTTATTCAACCAAATTCTCAAATGTTAATTAGCCATGCTGTTGATGGCGTAACCAAGTTTTGGGATTTATCTACAACTAAATCGTTTTACGAACACATTCACTTAGGTGAAAGCGATTATATGGTAAAAAATCCGGATGGCTATTTCAATGCAACTTCAGGCGCACGACAATACATTCATTTCGTGAAAGGGTTGGAAACTTTTGCGGCCGATCAATTCTTTCAGGATTATTATAAGCCAGACATAATGCCACAACTTTTTAAATCTCGTGGAGCAGATAAAAAAAGTGTAGGCATGGATGAAAAAATCAATTTGTATCCACCACCTGCTATTAAAATCAATGCCATTAAAATCAATGAAGAAGAAGCAGAAATCTATGTTAAAGTAAGCCACGTGGGTAGTGATATCGCTGAGGTAAGGTTACAACACAATGGCAAACAATTACAACTAACTTCTTCTCCTAACTGGCCGAAAGAAAAAAATCAAAGCATTATCATCAACCAAAAAATAAAACTTGTTGGAGGAAGAAATACTTTTGAAGCCGTGGGTGTAAACACTAAAAGAGTTGAATCATATCCACAGCAAACTGAAGTTGTTTCAGCTTTGCCGGCTAAAAATAGTGTGTGTCATCTTTTTGTCGTTGGTATCAATGAATACAAAAATCCGCGCATGAGTTTGCAATATGCTAAACCTGATGCTAGTTCCTTTAGTGAGATTTTAAAACAAAGCGACAACAATTTATTTCAAGAAATCCGATTAATCAGTTTGTTCGATACTCAAGCCAATAAGGATAACATCTTGAAAAAATTAGATTCATTAAGCAGCGCGATACAACCTGAAGATGTTTTTGTTTTTTATTATGCAGGACATGGCAGCATGGTTGATAATCAATTCTATTTTATACCAACAGAAAGCTCGCGTTTGTATGATGGAGATGCCTTGAATAAAGAAGCCATAGAAGCCGGAGTGATGCAACAAAAGTTAAGTGCTATCAAAGCATTAAAACAATTGATTGTGATGGATGCTTGTCAATCTGGTGGTTCAGTAGAAGTATTGGCCACAAGGGGAGCAGCAGAAGAAAAGGCAATCGCGCAACTTTCACGCGCGAGTGGCATACATGTTATGGCATCAGCAGGAAGCGATCAATTCGCAACAGAGTTTAGCAGTTTAGGTCATGGTTTATTTACTTACGTATTAATGAAAGCCTTACAAGGTGAAGCAGATGGCGCACCAAAAGATGGTAAGGTTACGATTTACGAACTCAAATCTTATTTAGATGACCAAGTGCCGGAGATGACGCGCAAGCTGAAAGGAAAACCCCAGTACCCGCACACGTTCAGTCGCGGTCAGGATTTTCCGATTTTGATGCACGGTAATTAAATCATTTCAGTATATTCACTTTAATTCTCTTAATAACTTCGCGAATGGGTAAATCAAAACAAGCTAGTCCACTCAAATTCTATCTTGCAAAGTACTTTTTCTTGTTGATAGGTTTTATGCAATGGTTGTTGGCACTAGTATTTTTTACTCAATATCAACCTAATGCTAAAAGTCAATTTGCAACACTTATCTTCTTTACCATCGGTGGATTATGTTTTGTGTTGTATGTATTCATCAGCACACATTTGCGCAGAGTAGCTTTATCTAAAAAGAAGATTGTGATTTTAGAACAAGCAAAAAAACAAAAAGTAGATTGGGAGGATGTTAAATCGTTACGACTTATTCCGTTTATCAATATTTACAAACTAAAAATTAAAGGCAAGAAAAAAGGAATCTACTTCTTTCCATCTAAAGATATAGATCCCTTAATTAATTTTATTAGCCAACAAGGCAATAAAATCAAAAGCGTTAAAAATATCTAAATTCTGTTTACCTTATTATTCTGCTTAGTTTTTGAATAAGTCGGGCAGGTATAGAAAGAACAAGATGACGCTGTTAGAGCAATCAACAAGAATAAAGCAACTATCTTTTTCATCGTTATAAGGATTTATGCTGCAAGATATTCTCAATGATTTATCATGATTTAGTAAAGTATTCTAAAATCTTACATCTCATTCATCTTATTTAGCATAAAAATATTTGAAACAGTTTCGTAAGTATTGAAACAGAAAAGGCAAATTATTGGTTAACACTTAGTAAAATTACAAGTATGCTCGGCTATCGGTTTTCGCAATATCTGCCACCCAACCCTAAATCAGGCACTGACTTCGATAAATTACTTAAAATTTTCATGCAATTAGTGCTCATTACTGCTGGTAATGTAGCCGAAGCTTTGCAATGGCTTACCGAACTCGACAAGCAATATCAAATTACAAACCCAAATTACGGTATTGGCGATTTCATAGAACAGTTGAAAAGAGACGGATATATTACAGATGATAATCAAAAAGGTGAGTTTAAACTGCAAGCCAAAAGCGAGCAAAAGCTAAGACAAAATGCTTTGGAAGAAATTTTTGGTAAGTTAAAAAAAGGAAAAGGCGGAGAACATGGCACCGTTTACAGTGGCCGTGGCGATGAACAAACAACAGAAAGAAGAGATTATCAATTTGGCGATAGCCCGGAAAATATTGCTGTAACAGACTCTTTACGCAATGCACAGATCAACCATGGCTTCGATAACTTTTTCATGACTGAAAATGATTTGGAAGTAATGGAAAGTGAAATGAAAACACAAACATCAACTGTGTTGATGATTGACATTTCGCATTCGATGATTTTATACGGAGAAGATAGAATTACGCCTGCCAAACAAGTTGCCATGGCTTTGGCAGAACTCATCACCAAAAAATACCCGAAAGACACACTCGACATTTTGGTTTTTGGAGATGATGCTTGGCCGATAGCCATCAAAGACTTACCATATTTACAAGTGGGTCCGTATCATACCAACACCGTTGCCGGCTTAGAATTAGCGATGGATCTCTTGCGTAAACGTAAAAATCCGAACAAACAAATTTTTATGATTACCGATGGCAAACCAACCTGCATTAAAGAAGGCATTCGCTATTACAAAAATGCTTTTGGATTAGATCATAAAATTTTAGCCAAAACACTTACACTCGCTGGTCAACTAAAAAAATTAAAAATTCCTGTAACCACTTTTATGATTGCGAGCGATCCTTACTTAAAACAATTTGTGCGCGAGTTTACCGCTGCCAACAATGGCAATGCATACTACAGTGGTTTACAAGGTTTAGGCAACTTAGTATTCGAAGATTTTAAAAAGAACAAAAGAAAAAAATTATAAAATAAACATGCAACTCACACAACTGAAAACACTCGCGCAACTGAAAGGTGCAGGCTACAAAAGCAAAAGCATCAAACAAGAGCTTCGCGATAATTTAATAGCTAAACTCAAGAAAAAAGAAAATGTATTCGAAGGCATTTGGGGTTATGAAGATACGGTTATACCAGATATTGAACGAGCCATCTTAGCCGGACATGATATTAACTTATTAGGATTACGTGGCCAAGCTAAAACAAGGATCGCGCGCAGCATGGTAAATTTGTTAGATGAATTTGTTCCGATTGTTGCAGGCTCAGAATTAAACGATGATCCTTTTCATCCTTTATCGAAATTTGCGCATGAAGTTATAACAGAATTGGGTGATGCAACTCCCATCACTTGGTTGCACAGAAATGATAGATACACCGAAAAACTGGCCACACCAGATGTTACTATTGCAGACTTAATTGGCGATGTTGATCCGATAAAAGCAGCAACCTTAAAACTTCCATATTCGGACGAACGTGTTTTACATTATGGATTAATTCCGCGTTCTCATCGTTGTATTTTTGTTATCAATGAATTACCTGACTTACAACCTCGTATACAAGTATCGTTATTTAATATTTTGCAAGAAGGTGATATCCAAATCAGAGGTTTTAAATTACGCATGCCTTTGGATATTCAATTTATTTTTACTGCCAATCCGGAAGATTATACCAACCGGGGCAGTATTGTTACACCATTAAAAGACAGAATCGATAGCCAGATTATTACACATTATCCCAAGTCGATTGAAATTGGTAAACGCATTACCCAACAAGAAGCACGTATCAAAGAAGAACAAAAAACAATTTCGGTAAATGAAATTGCCAAAGACTTAATCGAACAAATTGCTATTGAAGCCAGAAAGAGCGAATATGTTGATGCCAAGAGTGGTGTATCGGCACGTTTAACTATTTCAGCTTATGAAAATTTAGTAGCTGCTGCCGAAAGAAGATCGCTCATTCACGAAGAAAAAAATACCAATATACGCATCTCGGATTTTATTGGTGTTGTGCCTGCCATCACAGGTAAAGTAGAATTGGTGTATGAAGGTGAACAAGAAGGACCGCTAATCGTTGCACAGAACTTAATTGGCAAAGCCATTCGCACACAGTTTTCTAACTATTTTCCTGATCCTGATAAGTTCAGAAAACAAAAAGAAAAAAGTCCGTACAAAACCATTACCGATTGGTTTGGCGATGGCAATGTATTAGATGTGTTGTATAACCAACCCACTAACGAACTTCAGAAAATTTTAAAGAATGTACCCGGTTTATCAGAATTGGTAGATGCTTATCATAAAAAAGAAGATGCAGCTACAAAATTGTTTCTGATGGAATTTGCCTTACACGGTATGGCAGAATTTAGTTTACTGAGCAAAGGCTTGCTCACACAAGGACATCAGTTCAAAGATATTTTAAGTGGAATGTTTACACCTCCGACTTCAGATTTTGATGAAGATGAAGAAGACGATAACGATGCTTCTGATTCAAGAAGAAAAAGATAAACAACTGTGTGATGTTCAAAATCCAGGAAGTTAATGCATACGATCCTCAGCAAGTAAAAGCTTTGCAAAAACTTGTAAAGGATGGGGAGCATCAACTTCTTGAGTTTAAGAAAAAAGTAAGTCACCCCGAAAAAATTGCAGAAGAAATAGTTGGCATGGCCAATGCTAAAGGTGGAATTTTACTGATTGGCATTGATGATAACGGATTAATCAGCGGAGTAAAACATGCGGAAGGCGAATCGCATGCGTTGAAAAAAGCTTTAATGAATTGCAAACCGACCATTCAATTTACAGAAACCTTCATCAACGTCAGCGAAAACAAACAAGTCATTAAGTATGCTATTCCTGAAAGTAATGTAAAACCACATAGCATAAAAACAAACAATGGCTGGCGAACTTTCATTCGCGTAAACGATCAATGTTTACAAGCCAGTAAGGAGCTAACCGAAGTATTGAAGAGAAGCAAAAAGAAGTCAGGCTTTCAATTTACCTATGGCGATCAAGAAAAATTATTAATGCAATATTTAGAAGTTCACCAATTTATTACTTTAATCGAATGTGCTAATCTTCTTAAAATTAATAAGTGGCGCGTTTCGCGTAAGCTTATCTTATTAGTTTTAGCAGATGTTTTAAAAATTGAGCCAAGTGAAAAAGGAGATCGCTATGTACGCGCTTAACGCTCATTTAAACTCCAATCATACTCATAAAATGTAATGCTTGCTTTTTCAGAAATTTTATTTTTCCTATATTGATTAATCCACTTAATAGTTGTTTTGCTTCCTGCATTAAAATCTTTTTTATACCAATCAAAGATTTTAGATAATGAAACTTGGTTTGTCTTCTCATTGAAAATTAACCACTTCGAATTATTTAAGGCTGCCGCGGTTCTCTCATTCAATTGTTTATCTAATGTTTCTGCTTTAAAAGCAAAACTTGCTAAAGGTGGGCAACTTTTAGCTGCACAGGCCAACGCAAAATGAAATCTTGCATCTTGGTAAGTAGCCAATAATTTTTTTATCTCTAACATGTTTAAAGTTAAGGCTTCACCCGCAACTTGGTGTCTTACTTTATCAAAAAAGCCACTATCATCTAAAGGAGATTTTAACGGATAATGTTTTGTTACCCAGTAAATCACAATTAAATTATGAGCATTGATGTAAAATGCTTGCTTCTGGAAATCATTTAATCCATCTAGTTTCATTTCGCCTATAGCGGCATACAATGCTTCAATTTCTTGTTTGGATGTGCCTACTCGTTTGTAATCAACCAAACCTTCTTTCACATATGTAATAAAGAATTTATCTGCCTTAGAAGTAAAAGACTGATAATCCATTGACCAAGTGGTAAATGAAAGGAGAGAAAGAATAGTTGTTAAGATAAATAACTTCATAATTAAATATTAAAAGACCATGAACAAGACAAAATAAAACCCATAATGGTTTACAAAGATTCTAAGAAGGGATACATCTGTCTTATTAAAGACAATATAGAGTAATCAATAGAAATATATTGTCGTTTAGATGACAATAACAATTTTTTATAAATCGGCTGGTCTCAATAAGAAGTAACTTTCTAGTAAACAAATAAAATAATATGAAAACAAAATTCAATTTAGTTGCCTTGCTCTTTTTAGCTATGACCTTACAATTAGCTTATGCACAAGAGAAACCAAAACTTGTAACACTCAGTCAGACAAAAGGAAAATTCGAACAAAAGGATTTAAAACTTGCAGCCGGAACTTATGTGTTTGAGATTGAAAATAAAAACGTGGGAAAAGATGGTGGTTTCTATCTACATAAAAAAGGAGAAGAAGCATCGGTGACGGGTTCAGACAAAGCAGGATTAATTCCCAATAATCAAAAAAGAAAAACTGAAACAGTTACCTTAACAAAAGGAGAATATGTATATTCATGTCCTTTGAATCCAACACAAGACTATACCCTGATTGTAGAATAACAATATGAAAAGAGTGGTGATCATAGGCAATGGCATTGCCGGAGTAACAGCAGCCCGAAACATCAGAAAGAGAAGCAAAGATGAAATTCTAATTATTTCTGGAGAAATAGATTATTTTTTTTCTCGCACAGCATTAATGTATGTATATATGGGCCACATGAATTTCGAAAATACCCAACCCTATGAAAACCACTTTTGGAAAAAAAATAAAATTGATTTGCTAAACGGATGGGTTGAAGAAATTCAATTCGAGAATAAAAAAGTATTTGTAAGAAGTAAAATAAAAAAGTTGAAAACAGATGTAAGAACTACAGCTTTTGAAGGTGAATGGATTAACTATGATACATTGATCTTAGCAACTGGTTCGAAACCTAACTTTTATAATTGGCCCGGACAAGATGCAATCGGTGTTCAAGGTTTGTATAGCTATCAAGATTTACAACAACTAGAAACAACAAGCAAACAAGGTATAAAAAAAGCTGTGATTGTAGGTGGCGGCCTAATTGGTATCGAGCTAGCAGAAATGCTGCTCACAAGAAAGATTGAAGTAACTTTTCTGGTGCGCGAAAATTCATTCTGGCGCAATGTTTTACCAGAACAAGACTCAGCCTTAGTTACACAACATGTTCAAAAGCATCATGTTCATTTTAAATTCAATACTTCGCTGAAAGAAATTCACAAAGACGAACAAGGAAGAGTAAAATCTATTCTTTCAGATAAAGAAGAAAAAATTGAATGCGATTTTGTTGGGATTACAACTGGTGTTTCTCCCAATATTTCTTTTTTAAAGAATACATCTTTAAAAACTGACAAAGGGATTTTAGTAAATGAATACCTGCAAACCAATATCGCTGATGTATATGCTATTGGAGATTGTACGGAAAGAACATACACCTTACCCGGAAGAAGAAACATAGAACAAGTTTGGTATACTGGGAGAATGATGGGCGAAGTTGTAGCCCAAACTATTTGCGGAAAACCTACACGCTACGAGCCAGGTCCATGGTTTAACTCTGCTAAGTTTTTCGATCTAGAATATCAGACCTATGGAAACGTAGATGCTACTTGTCCGGCAGATGAAAATGAATTTTATTGGCAAGATGAACATACGGATAAAGCTGTACATCTCAGATGGAAAAAAGAAAATGGCGTTTTTACTGGCATTAACACCTTTGGCATCCGCTTGAGACATGCGTTTTTTGATCAAGGTTTACGCGAAAGAAAATCTGTTTACTATATCATAGAAAATTTAACTTTAGCCAATTTCGATCCAGAATTTTTCAAAAGATATGAAAGCCAAATTCAGGATGCTTTTGCTCAAAAAAATACACAAGACAAATCACTTGCACATCATTGATATGAAAAAAATACAACTCATTGGTTTACTATTATTCATAGCAGGTTTTGTCAGTTTTAATACCTTGCTTTTTATCACTCAACATCAAATAACCAAGAACGATGTTAGTTCCATTTTAAAAGTTGAATCTAAAGCTGATTTATTTTTAGATAATTTCGATGTTTCTAAAACTTACTCCATCTTTTCTCTTGTAACATCAATTAATCAAACATACCAACAATCACATGAAGCTTTGATTAAAAAATATGCACTCAATAAAGATGAAATAGCTTCGCTTATCGAATCTCCACAACCTATTGATATCAACCAAAGTCTTACCATTTTTGATTCTTCGGAGATTGGTTCATTCAAGCGAAAAGCTTTTTTGGATATGGGTAACTGGTTAAATGGAGCAAAGGATAAAAGCAAAGAAGAATTGGAAAGTAATATCAATCAAATCAACAACAACATCATTCAATATGCTATCATTCCGCAATTTGGTTTTGATACTTATCAACAAAAAGATCTTTCTTTTCAATTAGCGAAAGCAGGCGCAACACACTTCTTTCATAGTCAAGAAATAATCTATTTATTATTTACTTTGATTCTTGCTGTTATTGGTGCATTAATTTACATCTTGCCTAAAATTAAAACTACAACTTCAGGTGTAAACAACAATCATATTTTTAATCATGCTCTAAAAAACAGAGGATGGTTGGGAATTTTAGTAGGAACATGGCTGATTGTTTTTTACATCGTACTGTACTTTCAACCTGTTTACATCAGCACATGGGTTGCGTTGGTTGAACCTCTAAGTTATTTTCTAAAAAATCAAGCTGCCAGTCCTTTCTTCTTATATGGTTTGCTTTACACTTTAGCTGTGTTGGTCATGGGCATTCGCATGTTGATTCATTATCGACATAGTGCATATCATAAAACAAGAACAGCTTCGGTTATGTTTTTTCAAACTGCTTTTGCTTTTCTAATTCCTGAAATATTAGTAAGACTCAATCAACCTTATTTTGATTTTAAAAATATATGGCCACTCGATTACAGTTTTTTCTTTGAATACCGAATAGACACATTGATTCAACAAGGCAGTTTAGGAATATTCATGTTAGGCTGGGGTATTGCTTTGATTTTCGTAGGCGTTCCTGTCATGGTTTACTTATATGGTAAACGTTGGTATTGCAGTTGGGTTTGTGGTTGTGGTGGCTTAGCAGAAACGCTTGGCGACCCTTACAGACAACTATCAGATAAAAGTATAAAAGCATGGAAAGCGGAACGCATCATCATCCATAGTGTTTTAGTTTTTGCTATTGTAATGACGATTGCCGTTTTATACACTTATTTTACCGGTGAGTCGCAGTTATTTTTTATCAACTCTTACACGATAAGAGAATGGTATGGTGCAGGAATAGGAGCAACTTTTGCAGGTGTTGTAGGTACAGGTTTTTATCCAATCATGGGTAATCGTGTTTGGTGTCGTTTCGGTTGTCCGCTTGCTGCTTACTTGGGTATCATTCAAAGATTTAAATCGCGTTTCAGAATTACTACCAATGGTGGCCAATGCATTTCTTGTGGCAACTGCTCAACCTATTGCGAAATGGGAATTGATGTTCGTTGGTATGCACAGCGTGGCCAAAACATAGTTCGAAGTTCTTGTGTTGGCTGTGGCGTTTGTT
The DNA here is from genome assembly GCA_027533395.1 of Cyclobacteriaceae bacterium. GTDB lineage: Bacteria > Bacteroidota > Bacteroidia > Cytophagales > Cyclobacteriaceae > Chryseotalea. The sequence goes on along the minus strand of JAPZUF010000026.1, from coordinate 30,472 downwards.
CAACTGTTTGTCCAAGAGGTGTTTTAAACTTAGAAGTAAAAGACGAAGAAGGTAGATTTGGAAAACCGATTTTGATTGGCAATAACCATATTGAAGTTTTACCATAATCTTTATGCTAAGCATGAACGATTGTGTAGCAAATAAAAATAATCAAATTGCTGTATCCATCTTTTATGTTGCTTTCCATTAACTTGCAACAATATGCAAAGTGTTATTGTCATCATACCTGCATTTAATGAAGAAAATGGAATTGGACAGGTCATTGAAGAAATACCAAAGGAAATTGTAAAAGAAATTGTAGTTGTTAACAATAATTCATCCGATAATACTGAACAAGTAGCCAGAGAAAAAGGAGCAACTGTTATCGTTGAACCCATTGCTGGTTATGGTCGTGCTTGTAAACGTGGAATCGAATATGTCAATCAACTCAGTGAAAAACCAGACATCATTGTTTTTATTGATGCTGATCACTCTGATTATCCAGAAGAAATGTTTTCGTTGATTGAACCTATCATTGAAAATAAAGCGGACATCGTCATTGGTTCGCGCGCTTTAGGAAAAAAAGAAAAAGGTTCGATGACACCCCAACAAATTTTCGGAAACTGGCTTGCTACAAAAATGATAAGCGTTTTGTTTGGCATTGTTTACACAGATTTAGGTCCATTCAGAGCTATTCGCTATGCGTCACTTGTACAATTAAACATGCAAGACAATACTTACGGCTGGACGGTTGAAATGCAAGTGAAGGCTTGCTTGCAAAAATTAAAAATAAAAGAAGTACCTGCACGATACAGAAAAAGAATTGGTTTTTCAAAAATTTCAGGAACCATTAAAGGAACCATCCTTGCCGGTTATAAAATCATTACAACCATTTTGAAGTATGGTATATTAAAAAAAGGAAGTTAAGAGAACATGATTGGGTTGATTGTTTTTATTTATGCATTTTGCTTGCTGTTTATTTTCTCTTTCAGCATCAGTCAACTTTATTTAACTTTCTATGCTAATAAATACAAACACAATGTATCTGAACAAAATACCTTAGATGTCTATCCAACTGTTTGTATTCAACTTCCAGTTTATAATGAACAAAACGTAATTGTTTCCTTATTGCAATGCATTGATAAAATTAATTATCCTAAAGAAAAAATTACAATTCAGGTATTGGATGATTCTACCGATGAAACAAGTAATCTAATTCAATCCTTCATCGCTAGTAAACCCAACCATCACTTTGAACACATCCAAAGAAAAAACAGAAAAGGATTTAAAGCAGGAGCTTTGGCTTATGGATTAACCTTAACAGATGCTGAATACGTTGCTATCTTCGATGCAGATTTTCAACCATCATCTGACTTTTTAATTCAGACACTACAGTATTTTAAAAACAAAAAAATTGGATTAGTGCAAGCTCGTTGGACTTTCATCAATCAAGATTTTTCATTCTTAACTCAACTACAGGCTTTTGGTCTACATGCCCATTTTAATATCGAACAACAAGCCAGAAATGCAAGTAGTAGCTTTATTAATTTTAATGGAACTTGTGGTGTATGGAGAAGAAAAACAATTGAAGATGCAGGAGGTTGGCAGGATGATACACTGACAGAAGATTTAGACTTGAGTTATCGTGCACAATTAAAAGGATGGAAATTTATGTATCTGCATCATCTACCAGTGCCGAGTGAATTACCCGTACAATTACAAGCTGTAAGAAATCAACAATTCAGATGGAACAAAGGAGGAGCAGAAACAGCAAAAAAAATTATGCTTAAAGTATGGACGAGCAACATTTCGCTTCGAACTAAAATGTTAGCCAGTTTTCATTTACTCAACAGTAGCATTTTTCTCTTTTTGATGGTAACCGCATTGTTATCAGTACCGATGCTCATGATCAAACAAAATTATGCATCCTTACAAATATTTTTTTTAGCTGGTACATTCCTATTTATAGGATTTTTTTCCATTGTTTATTTCTACTATCGAAGTGATGTAGTAAATAATAAAACGAAATTCATTTCTTTCCTCTTTAGATTTTTTTCTTTCATAAGTATGAATATGGCCATGAGTTTCTATAATGGATTGGCCGTATTTAGAGGTTGGATCGGACAAAAAAGTGAATTCGTGAGAACACCTAAACTCAATCACTTTAATCATTATATTGAACTAAAAAAAAGAAAATACTTTCTTTATCGTCCGTGGCGACATGTTATTATCGAGTTAATTTTGTTGTTATATTTTTCTTTTGGTATTTATGTAGGCATTCAAATTGCTGATGGTGGTTTGTTCTTTTTTCATGGTTTACTTTGCTTAGGTTTTATTTTGTTAATCTATCAAGGCATCAAACATGGATAGAAAAATTTGGTTTTATTTCGCATCAAGTGTTTCAGTAATAACATTTTTCATTCTTCAATTTTATGTGAAAAGATTTGAAACAATTTCACTGATACTATGCTTTATTGCCTTAACTATAAGTTACTTCATTACAATAAAAACGAGTTTAAACATCAAAATATCAACCATCATCATCATAGGTTGTTTACTTAGATTAACATTCTTTTTTCACACGCCTACTCTTTCTGAAGATGTTTACCGATACATTTGGGATGGAAAATTACAGCAACATCAAATTGATGTATTTGCTGCTACACCCGCAATGCTGAAGGAAAATAATGTGAATGATTTTCCTGAAGAAGAGAAACTTTATCCAAAACTAAATTCTAAAAGTTACTTTAGTGTTTATCCACCACTAGCTCAAGTTGTTTTTTATTTAATCAGCTTACCAAGTGATGAAACTTTTGCTAACAATATTCTTTTACTCCGATTTATAATTTTACTTTTTGAGTTGATAGGGTTGATCTTTCTCATTCAAATACTTAAACCACATTCATCAATTAATTCGTTACTAATTGTATATTGGTTTAATCCTTTGGTATTGGTTGAAGGAATTGGCAATCTTCACCTTGAAATTCTAATTGCACCGTTATTATTTTTTGCTTTATCTACTTTAAAGCAAAATAGATTTCTCTACTCATCTATCATCTGGGCAAGTGCTTTTCTTATCAAATTAAATCCTGCAGTGATGTTACCTGCACTTTTATCCTATATAAATTTAAAAAGATTGATTGCGTTTAGTATCACATTCATTTCTATTGTAATATTCTTCTTTCTTATCTACTATGATCCCACTTTGGTTTTAGGATTTCAAAAAAGTTTGGGCTATTACTTTTCACAATTTGAGTTTAATGCAAGCGTATATTATTTGTTGAGATGGATAGGTTATCAATTAGTTGGATACAATACTATTTCTTTTTTAGGTCCACTGTTAGGGGTATTAACACTTTTAATCATTTTAGGTCATAGTATCTGGAAAAGATTTGAAATGATAAATCAACCCTTTGATAGAATAGTTGAGAACATGCAGTTTTACTTTTTCCTATACCTTACTTTTTCAACTACCATTCATCCCTGGTATGTTATTCCCTTACTATGCCTATCAGTTATCACACATAAAATTTATCCGATTGTATGGTCGCTATTAATTTCTTTAACATACGCTGGTTATTCTTCCAACGGTTTTGAAGAAAACTATTGGATTGTAGCAGTTGAGTATGCGATAGTTTGGTTGGTTTTCCTTTTTGAAGAAAAGTTTGATTTGAAATCTTACTTATTTCCAAAGTTCGCGAATCACATCAATTGATTTCAATTCATTAAACCCGGGTACATGCTGTGTGTACTGTTGCAAGCAATAGTCTAATAAAGTTTTTCTTTGTTGAAAATTAGTTAGCAAATCATCGAGGTAATTGGCTTGTAAAATTACTTCTAAATCATTTGCTTGAATATTGTTACCTAACAATTCTTGAATCAACTCACTTTTATTACTGATGCCGAAACCTAAATAATGACTTAACTTAATTAAAAACAAAAGATGAAAATGATTAGCTTTTTCATGTAGATGATCTAAAGTAATTAAACTGTTTTGTAAAAATTCAAATAGTTCAACCGGATTACTTTCTTCTTTTAAAACTTTGTTTAAAACTTCTGTTATAAATAAAGCAATACCAGTTTTATACATATCAGCTGAAAGTGTTTGATACGCATACAAACACTTAACTTCCTTTATGCGCGCAACTTCCTGATTGGGTTTATGGTAAACTATTAAATCTAATAATGTTAAGGGCTGGTACAAAGCTATTTTAGCCGTGCCTTTTGCAGTTCTAATATTATTGATGATGTACGCATGTGTTCCAAATGATTCTGTAAAAATAGTAGCTATAATCGATGTTTCGCGATAACGCACATAGCGAAGTACGATGCCTCTTGTTTTACAAATCATGTTAACGTACCACTATAATTTTTCCGGCCTTCTTCTCTACTCCATCTCCACTTGCTGTTAAAACAAAGTAAACACCACTCTTAACTTTTTCGTTTTTAAAATTTGTTAAATCCCAAGCGGCCGTGCCACCATTGGCATTGAGTTGTTTAATAAGTTTACCATCAGCAGTAATAATCTTTACACTTGCTTGGTTAACCAATTGTGTTATGCCTACCAAGCCAATAAATTCAGGTTGAACTGGATTAGGAAATATTTTAATAGATTTTGCTTGTTCTTCACCTTTGCTAGCGTCCGTTCTGAACGAAACCAAACCTGCGTCTGTTGTAATAAACAACTCTCCGCTTACTTCATCCCAAGAAAGATTGCGAATGATATTAGAAGGTAGGGGTGAATTATCAGTTGTAAAGTTTGCTAATGCCTCATCTCCTTCTTCATTAAATAACCATAAACCCCGCTGCGTCCCAAACCATTTTCTATTTCCTCCATCTATTGCAATGGCATTAACACGTTCATCACTTAATAAAAATCTTCCCTCTACAATCGGTCTGACGGCTTGTCCTTGTACATCTGAAAAATAACAAACGCCTTGTCCTGTACCTAACCAAACCAATCCTTCTTTATCAACAGCAGCAGCATAAACGCGTCTATCCGGTAATGAACCATTTGCATCACTCACCGTTCTGATAAGTTCTGCATTGCTGTTTAATATAGCTATACCGTTACTTGCATTTTCACTTTGTACTAACCATAGGTTTTCAAAATCATCCACAACTATTTTTGTGGTTAAGCGCGTTACGTTTCCTGGAGTAAAAGGCGCTAATGTATTATCTGTGTTTAATAATTGTATTGATTCTGTTGCATTATAATTGGCAATCCAAGTTCCTTTCGAGGTAAAAGCAAAATCGGTAACCCGCTGCAAAGTGCTATTTCCTGAATTGAAAATTTGGGATGAGTTAGGTTGAAGAATTTCAAGTCCATCACCGAATGAACCCATTAATAAACGTTCTCCCATTTTTTTTGCTACACTGGCAAAGCGAAGTTGGGTTGTAGTAGTTGTCCAGGTTCCGTTTTCAAATTTACTAATCGCCAAAGGTGAAGTAATAGCTGTAAAATTACTTTGATAACCGCCATGCACAGCATAGGTAACGTTATCATTTGAAAAACTTTGGAACACAAATGATGATGCCATACCAGTAATGGTAATCTTTTGCCATTGATTGTTTATTTGTTTAAGTAATCCTGTTTGTCCATTTGTAATCCACCAAGTATTTGCGTGAAAAACAATATTCCTCAGTGTGCCGATTGTTCCAGTATCAAAATTTTCGAAGCCATTACTTTGTGGATTAAATAATCCTGTAGCATTACCTTGAACAATTAATTGGTTGTTTCCTGTACGAAGCGCTGTATAGGTTGTTTGAATCGGAATTTCAGTTCGTCTAACCCAGCTTGTTCCTGTGTACTTAAATACACCTCGATTATTAATGGCTGCATATAGCTTATCGTTAAATGTAACCAAAGCTGAAATAGGATTATTTAAATCTCCGGCATTGAATCTATTCCAATTATTAAAGTCTTGTAAATTATCGCTTAACTTTCCTGCCAGGATACCATCTTCTGTTGCCAGATAAATGCTGTCGCGCAAAGTTGTGATTTGCCTGATGGCTAATTGTTGGCCACCTTGTCCAATGTTACGCCAACTAAAACGAACATTTCGCAGATTAACATCCATTACGATTACTCCATAAGAGGTCGCCAGATAAGCTGCGTTGTTTAAGAAATAAATATCTCTGATGGCAGGACTTCCTAATACACCAGAAGGATTAACCAATAAATTAAAATTGTTTACTCTGTTTTGTGAAATGATGTCGAGATTTCCATTTGCATAACCTACCCAAAAATCTCCATTGGAAGGATTGAATTGTAAAGCAGTGATTCCAACATCGGATAAGGCATTTACTTTATTCAAACTTTGAATGGAATTATCTTCTTCATTAATCGAGTAGATAGTATTGGTTGTGGCAGCTAATAATGTGTTTTGATAACTTCTTAGCAACTGCACATCTTCTCCTGAGCTATGAAACCTCCACGTTCCCAAAGGAATGTTTTGTGCAACAAGTTTACCTTGCAACAAAAAATAACAAAGGATGCATACAATATTTTTCAACATGCTGGTGAATGTTTATTCTTCTTGCCTTTTTTGTTTGGCAAGCATGCCTTCATAAAATGCTTTACGACTTCTGGCTTCATAAACATTTTTTTCTCCAACTACAATTTGTCTATCGTCTTCACTAGTTCTAAAACTATAAGAAGCAAGTTCTCCAGTTTGCATACATATTGCATGTAACTTGGTAACATACTCTGCAGTGGCTAATATAAATGGCATGGGTCCAAAAGGTCGACCTTCAAAATCCATGTCGAGGCCCGCCACAATTACTCTTTTGCCTTGGTTAGCCAGCGTATTACAAACTTCTACGATGGCATCGTCAAAAAATTGTGCTTCATCTATACCCACTACATCACAATCTCCGGAAAGCATTAAAATATCTTGTGCAAAATTTACAGTTGTTGAACGAATCGCATTCTGGTTGTGTGATACAACTGATGTTGCGTGGTATCGGTTATCAATAACCGGTTTAAAAATTTCGACTTGCTGTTTAGCGATTAAGGCTCGGTTTAACCTGCGAATTAATTCTTCTGTTTTACCAGAGAACATGCAGCCACAAACCACCTCAATCCAGCCAGTGTGTGTTTTGTTATTTCCAACGCGAGGTTCTATAAACATGCAACAAAATTAAGTGTTAATCGCAATTCTTGGTGCTTTCTAAGGTTTTATGTTGCCATCCAAATAATGCAAGTGTGGCAGCTTGCTATCGTGCGGTATTTTGGCTACTACCTTGCCACTGATCCTTACCTGGCAGGCCAATCTTTGCGTTAGACTAATTTGTCTATTCTCAAGGTATTTTCTTTCTGCCGGAGTGTAGGGGCTAATGTTCTCCATCCCTTCTAAAACATCGAATTTACAAGTCGTGCATCTGCCTTTCCCGCCACAACTCTGCATCCATTCGATATGTTGTTCGCGCAAAGCCAAAGCCAGCGGAACATTTTCCTTAGTGGTTTCAATGATTTGGTTAAGGTTCTCGATAATGAATTTCACAACAAAATATTTTATTTCGCGAAAGCGTTTAACTTTGGCTATACGATTATGGAAGATAAAATCAGTTTACAAGCCATCCAAAAATACAGTCAGCAATATACACGCAAAGTGTTGGATAGATTCTTTGTTGACAAACAATTTATTAGCGGGAAAGAGTTGTTATCACTTTCGGAAGTTGAGCAGATCAATCTCTTCATCATCCAAAATCTCTTTAGAACATGGAAAACAGAGATGCAGAAAATTCGCAGTCCGTATTTCGATTATGAAGCCGAAGCGGTGCAAGAAGCACAACAACAACTAGCCAACGTTTTATCCAGGCATATTAAAATCAGTAAAAATTATTTGGAGCCATTGGTTGTACAAGCAACGCAACATACTTTACAAGATGTTCTTAATCCGTACGACTTCTTTTCACGATTAATTACAGGCAATCAAAACAAGTTAGAGTTAGATAGATTTAAGGAAGATTTAAAATATTTAAAGCTGAATAAAGCGCCTTTGCTTCGATTATCACAAATATTACAAGAGCGAAAAATGGATGTGGTTTCGGGCAACGAAGCCTTTGCAATACTTGATAAAATTTTAGAAGAATTAAATTTTAGTCCGGAAGATATTGAACCTGTTTTAGAACAATTAAGTGTTTTGGAACCTGTAACCATCGATTTCTTTTTCGAACAGAAAAAACCAAAAATTGCGACTTCAACTCCAGTACAGTCGAAAAGCACTCCGAACGCCCATTCAAAGGAAAATAAAACATTGGCAGATGAATTTCAAAAGATTCAATCTCTTAAAGAAAAATTAACCATCAACCAGAAATTCATGTTTACGAAAGCACTTTTTCAAGGTGATTTCGAAAAATTTACTGATACCATTCAACACATCGATAGCCAACAAGATTATGATGCTGCGATGCAGTTTCTCAATAAACAATTACAAGATTGGGATCAGGAATCGGAAGAGTTTCATGAGTTTATGGAATTAATTGAGAAAAGATTTTTATAATGAAATACACCAGTACAATACTGCTCTTTATTCTTTCTATTTCTTCTTTAGCACAGAATATTGAGCTAACCCACAGCATAGCTGGAATAAAATTTCAGAGAGAAGATACAGAACTTAGTGCTAAACAAGTACAACAATTATTAAGTGTTGATGAAAATCTTTCTCTCCAATTTAAAAAATCAAGAAAACTATACACCTATTCTGGCATCAGCGGATTTGCAGGAGGTTTGTTGGTTATGCTTCCTGTCAGCACTTTAATATTAGGAGGTGATAATCCGGAATGGGCTTTAGCTGGTGCCGGAGCAGCCTTATTAGGAGTGAGTTTCGCGCTATCAAAATCTTCTGGTAAAAATGCACAAGAAGCTATTGATCAATACAATCTTTCTTACGGCAACAAAACCGGAATGAGACCTAGTATAATCCTATCCGGTCAAGGCATTGGTATCAACATTAAGTTTTAAAAAATATTAGCTGAAAAAAATTATAATCCTTTTTTCTTTCCTACATTTAGAAAACCAAGTTGTAGTTCCCTATGGCGAAAGCAAAAAAGGAAAAGAAAATTTTTGTACTCGACACCTCTGTCATCCTCTACGAACACAATTCCATTCTAAATTTTGATGAACACGATATCGGTATTCCGATAACGGTTTTAGAAGAACTTGATAACTTTAAAAAAGGTAACGATACTTTAAACTTTGAAGCAAGAGAGTTCATTCGATTGATGGATAAACTTGCCAAAGATCAGCCCTTGGGCCAATGGAATCCCATCAATGGTAAGGGCAAAGGAAATTTTAAAGTGTTGATGGACACGCGTAGTTCCATAGATGCCAATAAAGTTTTTAATGAACACAAAGCAGATCACCGAATTTTAAATTCTGCTTTGCAATTACAACAAGAAGAAAAAGGAAAGAAAGTAATCCTTGTTTCAAAGGATATAAATCTACGATTGAAAGCCAAATCACTTGGTCTACATGCAGAAGATTATACAACCGGCAAAGTACAAAACATTTCATCGCTGCATGCCGGAAAGTTAGTGATTGAAGAAGTAGATGCTAATTTAATCAACTTACTTTATGAGCAAGGTTCTTGCGAACCCAAGGCCTTGTTAGGAGGACAAGCCTTGTTGAAAAATAATTACTACATTTTAAAAAGCGGAAAAAAATCTGCGCTAGCATTTTATAATCCTCATACAGGTTTATTAGAACATGTAGAAAAGCGAAGCATTTTTGGCATTAAACCTCGTAATGCAGAGCAAGCATTTGCTATGCACGCTCTGTTGAATCCTGAAATTAAGTTAGTAACCATTCAAGGCATTGCAGGAACAGGTAAAACATTAATTGCTCTGGCTGCCGCTTTAGAACAAAAAAGAGATTATAAACAAATCTATTTGGCTCGACCTATTGTACCTCTTAGTAACAAAGACATTGGCTACCTACCTGGCGATATAAAATCAAAGTTGAATCCCTACATGGAACCGTTATGGGATAATTTGAAGTTTATCCAAAATCAGTATAACGAAACCGATAAGGAGTTTGCTAAGATTACCGAAATGGTGAACCAAGAGAAATTATTGATCACGCCTTTAGCTTATATCAGAGGAAGAAGTTTATCGAATATATTTTTCATTGTAGATGAAGCACAAAACCTTACCCCTCACGAAGTAAAAACGATAATTACTCGCGCAGGTGAAGGAACAAAAATTGTTTTCACTGGAGATATCTATCAAATTGATACACCTTACCTTGATACCCAAAGTAATGGTTTAAGTACACTGATTGATCGACTGAAAGATCATGAATTATATGCACACATCACTTTAGAAAAAGGAGAGCGGTCGGAGTTAGCCAACTTGGCTAACGAATTGTTATAAGTCTTAATTCTATTTTTCTCTTCTCTTTTTGGGAAACTTAAAGAGCGAAAGTTTCGAATTTTCTTCAAAAATCGTGTTGGAACATTTTTGGCACACCCAATCAAAATGTTAAATCATGTTTGCACGATTTTTTATCAAAAGCTTGCCTTTAGATGCGCAACTTAAATATGTCTTGAAAAATGGATTGTATATCGGTCCGCGTCAAACATCTGGAAGAACGGCACACTTGCACATGGTCGATAAAAAAGTAGTTGAAGTTTTGTACTTACAAGATGATGAAAACAATAAGCCCGAGAAAATCACATGGCTTCCCGGGCTTGAAAATTTAGAATCGCATTTGCAGCGCGACCTTATCAAATAATTTCTATTTCTTTTTTAAAACTTTCAACATGGTTTCTCCAATTTCAGCTGGAGACTCTACTACATGTATGCCGCATTCGCGCATGATTTCCATCTTAGCGGCTGCTGTGTCTTCAGCTCCACCAATAATGGCTCCTGCATGTCCCATTCTTCTACCTGGAGGTGCTGTTTGTCCAGCAATAAAACCAACAACCGGTTTTTTATTTCCTGTTTCTTTAATCCATCGTGCAGCAACAGGTTCGTAATTACCACCAATTTCACCAATCATAACGATAGCTTCTGTCTCAGGATCATTCATCAATAATTCTACTGCATCTTTTGTTGGCGTACCGATAATTGGGTCTCCGCCAATTCCGATAGCTGTAGTAATACCTAAACCTGCTTTTACTATTTGGTCAGCAGCTTCGTAGGTTAATGTTCCCGACTTTGATACAATGCCAATGGTTCCTTTCTTAAACACAAAACCTGGCATGATACCAACCTTCGCTTCACCTGGTGTGATAACACCCGGGCAGTTAGGACCTACTAAGGTTACATTTTTAGATTTGATGTACTTCTTGGCTGTCATCATATCCTTCACTGGAATGCCTTCTGTAATGGTGATGATTACTTTGATGCCGGCATCGGCTGCTTCCATAATAGCATCAGCTGCAAAAGCTGGAGGAACAAAAATGATAGAAACATCAGCGCCTGTTTTTTCAACTGCATCTTTTACGGTATCGAATACAGGTCTTCCCAAATGTTCGGAGCCACCTTTACCAGGTGTAACACCACCCACTACATTGGTTCCATACTCAATCATTTGTCCGGCATGGAAAGTACCTTCCGAACCTGTAAAACCTTGTACGATTACTTTCGAATTTTTATTGACGAGAACACTCATGATGTTTCTTTTTTAATGTCCACAAAAATAGCGGATATTATCAGCCCTACAAATGGAATAAAAAGCAAAAGCCACCTTTTGGGTGGCTTTCAGGGGGCTGTATTTTAATTTTATTGTTGCTTAGCAGATTTGATGTTTCTTCTCACCATAAAATCTTCTAAATAATCTTTAAAGTTTTGTACATCTGGCGCAAGCTGCACTGCTTCTTGATAGGCAGTTAATGCATCAACGACCAGATTTTTTTCATCGTAGAACGAAGCAATCAAAACCTTTGAAAGTGCTGTCCCGTCATCAAGCACAGGAACTTCTGCAGCGTATGCTGCTTTTACTTTCTTTTCTTCTTCAGCTGATAAGCGTTTTAAAATTTTTACAGAGCTTCTGTTTTTGGCAGACTCTTTTTGAGTGATTAAAACCATGATAGCGTTTAAATCGCGACCGGCTAATTTAGGATCTGATAAATCTAAAGTGTAGCTGTTATTAGGTGTTTCATATTTTGCTAATACATCTTCAAACATATCTTGTAATTCTACCACAAACGGACCACTTACTTTAGCATCCCATGTAAGGATTACCTTGTTGCCAAAAAATCCAGAGAATTGATTGTCGGGTAAAAGTAAATTAATCGCGTCTGCTTCTCCTCTATGTACGGCTCCAGTTGCGCTTAACCTGTTCTTTTTAGCTTCGGCAGAATTGCTGCTCAAAATAAAATCTGTGTATTTGTTTAGCACAGATGATTCTGTATTTACTGATTTTGCTAATTCTGAAATTTGATAAGGTCCTGCTTTTTTAATTTCGATAGGTTTACCTGATTTGTGAACTAAACCTAAATAAGCATTTTCAGAAACTTTAATTTCATCTGCTTCCTGTAAGGTTGCGCCAGTTTTCACAGGTTGCCAAACGCCTCCTGTTTTCACTTCGTTTACGCCTTTTGTGGCTAACACTCTAAAAGTATAATTCTGGCTGAATCCGAGGGTTAGCGTTGCCAGTACTAATGTTAAAGCCAATGTAATTTTACGCATGTCTTTTTTGTTTTGGTTTTTAGCCGGAAAAATCATGCCAATTTAGCCGATAATTCCGAATAGTTTCATGTTTAATACGCTATTTAAAGATAGGTAATCCATCAGGATGAACTATTATTCTCCCGATAATCGATTATTTGATTTTCGATAGATTTATAGATATCGTATGCCGGACCCACCAAAGCTGCCACACCTAAGGCTATACTTAAATCGAGTTTGAAGTTAAATTGAGCAAAAGCCCAAACCATAAATCCTGAAATAACTAACAATTGCAATATCTGAATGATAACAGAAAAAGCATCGAACCAAATGGGTAGTTTGGTATCAATTGTAATAAAGAGCGCAACTGTTAAGAAACAAACTATGAAAGCAATCAGGTACTTTTGCCATTCTGCCAATTCGTTTACAAAATCTCCGTTCAAAATCATAGCAACCACGTTGGCGTGAACAACCAACCCAAACATATCAGGGTTAGCCCTTCCTCCTATTTTCTTGTTAAGTGGCGTGAAAAATTTATCTTCCCAAGACGGTGCTCCTAAGTATTTACCAAGAAAGCCAATCATCACAATTTTATCTTTAAATAACGCAGGGTCGTGGTTTTCTGCGAACACATCTTCGTAATCAATCACACTAAACATGGTAGCAAAATTAGTGGTTGATGTTTCATCACTTTTTAAACTGTGTACACGCAATTGCATTACTTCAATGTTTCCTCTGAAGTTGATGATTTCTTCCTCAACCTCTCTGTTCAAATAAATCATGGCTTTTGTGGAATCATATTGCATGGCTATTTGAGTAGAGAAAGCTAATTCTGTTTTATTTCCAACTTGTTTTTTAGGCCAAATTGTTCTCGAAATTTTAACATCTTCCTGATAAGTAGCATTCGTAGGTAAAGTTACATAGCCTAATTTGGCGTGCTGTCTAAATAGCTCATCCGGTACTTCTAATGAATCAGAATCATTGGTATCAAATTGTGAAAGAGAATCAGTTTGCATGAGTTTTTCGCCTAAAACAATGTTACCTGCATCTTGAAAAGCGAAACTCAACATCATGTTACCTAAAGTATCCAATAGCTGCGGACAATTTAATGTGTCTCTTAAGCCGCCTTCGCAATTGTATAGAGCATCGATACCAATAACACGTGGTTTGTAGGAAGCAATTTTTTGAACCAATTGAGCCACCGCACCGCGGGGCAATTCACCAAAGTTTACTAATACAATTCTCTCATCAACCAATGGATCGGGTCTTAAATTAGAGAAGGCGTAATCAGTTAATTCAAAATCGGCCATTGCTTGCGAAATAGGATCGAATGCATTAAGAAGTTTTAAATCGGTTAATTTGCTTACACCCCAAAGTAGAATGAATACAAAAACTGAAATGATGAGGCTTTGTAACCACAATTTTTTCATAAGCTTAGGATAAGAAGTAAATTTAGAAAATTTATCATTAGGTAGATGTCTAAAAAAGTCTTTCCACTGGCTTACTATTACGATGGAATTCTTGATCAAAACAGAATTGTATTGGCGCAAGCCATCAGTTTAGCTGAAAGTAATTTGCCAGAAGACCAAGCATTAAGCAGCGAGCTGCTTACAAAACTATTGCCATACATTAAGTCTTCTTTCAGGCTTGGCATCACAGGTGTTCCGGGAGTTGGTAAAAGTTCTTTCATCGAAGCCTTTGGGCAAACCATTATCGATGCCGGCCATCGTGTAGCAGTGTTAACCATCGATCCGAGCAGTCAAATAACAAAGGGAAGTATTCTAGGGGATAAAACAAGAATGGAAACACTTTCTAAAAACAAATCTGCTTTTATCAGACCATCTGCCTCTGGCAATAAATTAGGAGGAGTTGCACATAAAACACGTGAAGCCATTTTATTGTGCGAAGCTGCTGGTTTCGATTTTGTGATTGTTGAAACGGTTGGTATTGGGCAATCCGAAACGTTGGTTAAAAGCATGGTTGATTTTTTTATGCTGTTGATTTTACCCGGTGCCGGAGACGATTTACAAGGCATTAAGAAAGGTATTATGGAAATGGCCGATGGTTTTGTTGTAACCAAAGCCGACAATGACAACGAAACCAAAGCCAACAAAGCGCAGGCTGATTTACAACATGCCTTGCATTTATTTCCAGCACTAGCCAACGATTGGATTCCGAAAGTAATTCAAACTTCTGCTGTTACAAAAAAAGGTTTACAAGATGTGTGGGAGATGCTTTCCACTTTTAAAAATCAACAAACGATTAATGGTTATTTTGAACACAACCGACAGCAACAGCAAATCGCTTGGATGCAAGAATATTTTCAATTCTTGATTGAAAATAAAATTGCCAATGATGCTAACTTAAAATTAAAAGAAATGGATTTAAAAAAATTAGTGGCGGCTCATGAGATTAATCCCATTGCAGCCGCCACTGAATTGTTTCTATTATTTTTGAATAAAAGATAAAGTTTACTTTTTCTTATTGCCATAGGGGCAATGTCTGCAGCCACTATTGCAACAATACCCTCTTTTAAGATGATAGGCTTCAGTAAAAACCATTAAACCATTCTCATAATAATAGAGTGATTCTTTTTTATCTATTTCCTTTTTTTGTGTTTTAGACATGTTGTTTACTTGAATACAAAAGCTGTTGGATTGATTCCTGTATTTACTTCCTTTAAAAATTCTCCTTGTGCATTATACACAAAAGCCTTGCCATCTGAAGTAAAGTTAAAGGCATCCCCTATCCAAATGTTACCAGTTGATGGATCAACACCTAGTGCATAGGCAACTGCTAAGTCTTCATTCTCAATAAATGAATTTTCAGGTGCGTTGTTTGCGTTAATGCTTAATTGATATACCTTTCCATCGGCCATAAAAAACAAATTGCTCTTATCTAATGAGATTGCCAAATCCTGACCAGTAGATTCTGATAAAGAAATTGTTTTTTCTAATTCAAAAGAATTTTTGTTTAACCTTACTAGCGCTGCAGAGTTGGCTTCATTGGTTCCGCTACACAAAACCCAAATGTTATCGTTAGCATCAACTGCAAAAGAGGTAGGTCCAGCGTTTACTGAAACATGATTAACTGAGCCTGTAACTAAGTCGATTACCGATACTGTATTAGAGCCTCCAAAATTATAATTAGCTGCTAACAATTTGTTTCCCACTAACAGCAATTCTTCTGTTCCTTCATCTGTATCAAATTCGCGTAATACAATGCCTGTTGCCTCATCAATTTCCAAGACATAAGAATCTACGAGCGAAAAATTTTCATCGAAGCTGCCCCACACGCTAACATATAGCTTTCCGTTATTAGCGATCACAAATCTCGGATTGATAAGTTCTTCGTTCGATATTGTTTTAATACTTTCAAAATTGAAGGCATTGGCTATTTCAATTTTATTACCAGCATTCATCACCATGTAAGCCTTATCGTTTGCAAAATGTAAAGATTGAAAAACAGCTCCTGCAAAATTTAATGGCGCGGCTTGAAAAATATTGGAGGTAACTGTTTCCGTAGCGCGATTATAAAATGATAAAGTTCCGTTGGCCTGACCGAATTGTCCTTCGTTTACAATGAAAACTCCTTCATCATATAAACCTTTGGGTCTATTATCATCATCAGAGCATGAAAATAGAATGATAGCTAACAACAAAATTGGAACAATTGATTTTAATCTGATTTGCATATAATTTATTTAAGTTGGTACTGAATTTGAAGTGCATAGTTTCGACCAGGTTGAGCAAAGCCCGCATACAATTGATAAGACTGATTGGTTATATTAAAAGCAGAGAGGTTGATGGAAACTTTGTGTTGCTCATATTGAAGCTGTCTTCCAATAGTAAAATCCATTAACCCGTACATTGGCAATGCATATACACTATTGTTTAGCTCTTCAGTAAATCGTTGGCTGGCACTTTGCAGTGCCAGCTGAGAATGAAATTTTTTATAACTTACACGTAAATAACCTGAAGCTATATGTTCAGGTGTATAAATTAATGTTTTACCTTTTACTGATTCGTTAACTATACTGGTTTTGGTTACAATATTCTTTGCCCATTGGTAATTAAGCAAAGCATCAATACGACAGTTATTTACTGTTGTATGAAAATGAAATTTAGTTTCAATGCCACTTATACGCACTTGCTGTACATTTTGTGGTTTAAATAAACCACTTTGATCTACTGGTTTCCATTGTATCCAATTATCAATCAGATTATAGAAAAAGGAAGATTTGATACTGAGGGTTTGATGCAAAAAACTCAATCCTGCCTCTGCATTTTTACTGTATTCGGGGTTAAGATTGATGTTGCCGCTGTTGATCCAATATCTATCATTAAGTGTTGGCGCACGATAATTAAATGATGTAGCTGCAATGCCTTTCACTATCACTTTATTGTTAGATAGCAATGTTTGCTCTACACTAGTTTGTAAAATAAAAGGTGTTTCTAAATTTTCGATGAAAGGTTTTCGAATATTCAATAAAACTTCTGTTTGCCTTTTCTGAAATTGTGCTGAAGCAAATACATCTGCACGCCACTCATCCACTAAACCGTTTGGATAACCCGACCCACTTACTTTAGCCTGTTGCCACTCTGTACCAATATCTAATTTGATAAATGAATTGAAACGATACTGAAATTCGGATTGCCAGGTATTTCTGGTTACCGTGCTTTTCGAGCCATTGTAATTGATAAGATCCGTTGTTCGTCCAAAATTCTGTCGAAATGAAAAATTTTCTTTATCGACCTTAACGTATAATAAGGAGCGGGTTAAAACATCTTGCTGGTTGTTGTTACTATTAACAATGCCTATAGCGGGTTGCACATTTCTATCTGCATAGTGATACCATGTTGCTAAACCAAAGGTGATAGCTTTGTTTAACACATATTCAGGATTAAATTGAAATCCGCTGAAACGATAATTAGCCTGTTGTTGCCTTTCATTTGTTTTTAAAATTGGAAAATCATTTTCAGCTTCTTGTCTATACAATTGTATCAAAGTCCTGAAATTTCTTTTTGCAAAATTTAGTTTAATACCTTGTGCCGACTTACCAAAACTACCTTGTTCAACATTTAACTTTATACTATTAAAAGGGGAAGGTTGATTGGTCAATTGTAAACTTCCGCCAATGGCACCACTTCCGTAACGCGCGCTGCTCCCACCGGCATGAAGAAAAATTGAATCGAATAAAATAGTGGGCAACAAAGAAAAATCAGATTGACCTAATGCAAAATGATTCAAACTTAAACCTTTCCAATTTACGGTAGTGTGTTGTGGCCCGGTGCTTCGAACGATGATTCCTGAAATCATGTTGCTTCCATAATTTCTGAAATAGACGGGGGCTTGTAGTTGTAAAACATCTCCTACATGTTTATTCTGATAAATTTCGTGCAAACCACGTTCAAGTATATGCATACCAGAACCAGGCAAGAAGTTTTTCTCAGCCAATGCTTCTACTCGAAGCTCTTTCAAATAAATCACACTATCGCTTTGGCCAAACACAAAATGGTTTAGCAGCCATAGTGCAAAACATGTTACCAATCGCATAAACAAAAAAGTTTGCGACAGGATCAAACCGAAATGCAAGAAAGCGCAATAGCCTCCGAACTATTCCGACCTTTCACCCGAAAGTCAAAATTAATTTGCGATTTGCGGCAGGTCTCCTGGCTTTCCGGCTGGCTGCGCCTTCCCGCTTTTGGCAGTGGCATAAGATGGCAGTCAGTTGTTATTCCGGATCACAGTTGCGGGGACAGCCTTCGTTTTACACGAAATTCCCTTTTAATCTTCAGCGCCCGTTAGGGATGAAGAACCGTTAATCGATACAAAAGTAATTAAATTACTGAAAGTGCAAATGTTGCCGTAAATACTTTATTTTCGATTCCATTTTAAAGTTTATGATGCGTTTACTTTTGTTTATTCTTTTGATTGTATGTTTTGCATGTTCAAGAACAGAGCAAAAAAAAATTGAACAAAATCCAACGCAATCCAATGAAGTTCGGTATGCCAAAGGTTTTGAAATCAAACAATATGTAGATTATACTGCTGTATATATCAAAGAAAAAAATTCAAATTCTCGGTTTGGAAAACTTTATTGGCTTGCCTCAAAATTACCATCTCAACCTAGGCCTGATAGCGTAACTTTTATTCAAATTCCTATTCAAAAAATTGTTTGTAGTTCTACCACACACATTCCACATCTTGTTTATTTAAATGAAACAAATGCATTAGTTGGCTTTCCAACACCAGACTACATAAGTTCTGAGCAAGTGAGAAAGAGAATCAACCAAGGACTGGTGGAAGATGTGGGACAGGAAGCAGATGTAAACATCGAAAAAATAATTGCTTTGCAACCTCATGTAATGATGACTTACACTATGCAGGAAGAAGCAAACTCTTATCGCTTACTTAATCAATTTAAAATACCTGTAATTTTCAATACTGATTTTTTAGAACAACATCCGCTAGGTCGAGCTGAATGGATAAAACTTACAGGGATTTTATTTGATAAAAAAGCAAAAGCAGATTCAATTTTTTCTGCCATCGAAAATCAATATCTGCAATTAAAAAATTTAACTGATCCAGTTTCTTATCAACCAACTGTTTTTAGCGGTGTGCTATATGGAGATAGTTGGTTTCTGCCCGGTGGCCAAAATTATGCTGCTATTTTGTTTCAGGATGCGGGCATGGATTATATATGGAAAGATGATGCCTCCACTTCTTTCTTGCAACTACCTTTCGAAACTGTTTTAACTAAAGCCGGTACAGCTGATTTCTGGATAGGTACCGCATCTTTTACTGATTTTTCATCTTTAAAAAATGCAGATAAGCGCTATCCTTTGTTTAAAGCATTTCAATTAAAAAACGTATTTCACTATAATGCAAAGTTGGGGGAAAAAGGAGGTTCCTTTTATTTAGAAGAAGGTTATTTGCGACCGGATTTCATTTTAGCTGATCTTATTAAAATTGCACATCCGGATAAAATCCCTAATCACAACTTTCATTATCATGCTCCATTAGGAGAATAATATTTTTTACGAAGGGAAAAATACATCAAGGTTTCCATCAAAAATCCCTAACTTGGCGCGTTTATATTGCATTACAAGCTCATGAAATTTCAGAAAATCAACAACATAACCGGATGGTTTGTATTCACCATTGCATTGATTACCTATTGGCTCACCATGGAGCAAACTGCCAGCTATTGGGACTGCGGTGAATTTATTGCTGTTTCATATAAACTAGAAGTTCCACATCCGCCTGGTGCTCCACTTTTTTTATTAATCGGTAGATTGTTTTCTTTTTTGGCCATGGGTGATGTTACCCAAGTTGCTTACTGGATAAATTTTGCCAGTGTGCTGGCCAGTGCCTTTACTATTTTGTTTTTGTTTTGGTCAGTTGTTTTGTTTGGTAGAAAACTATTAAACATCCATAAAGAGAGTGAAATTACAGATTCACATACTTGGTTATTAATGGGCGCAGGTTTAGTGGGATCACTTGCTTATACTTTTTCTGATACATTTTGGTTTTCAGCAGTAGAGGCCGAAGTATATGCCATGTCTTCTTTCTTTACAGCTTGGGTTGTATGGGCCATGTTAAAATGGGATGTAATTGAAGATGAATCACGTGCCAATCGCTGGTTGATTTTAATATTTTACATGATGGGTTTATCCATTGGTGTACACTTGTTAAACCTTGTTACCATCCCGGCTCTTTCTTTAATTTATTATTTCAAAAAGTATAAGCCAACGTTAACAGGTATTCTTATTACTATGTTTGTTAGCTTACTGTTAATTTATTTTATTAACGATATTGTTATTCCAGGCTTACCATCTTTTGCTGGTTACATGGAAATTTTCTTTGTTAACAGTTTACGTTTACCTTTCAACTCTGGTATCATCTTTTTTATTTTATTATTGGTAGGTGGCTTGGTGTATGGCATTTATCTCACACACCAAAAAGGTTACATCATTGGTAACACTTTCTTATTGGCTTTCGCTTTTATTTTAATAGGTTATAGTTGCTATACTTTGGTTGTGGTGCGCGCCAACTACAATCCTCCCATCAACCAAAACGACCCGAGCGACCCAATTAGTTTTGTGAGTTACTTGAAAAGAGAACAATATGGAAGCAGACCGCTTTTCTCCGGTCCTTACTATGATGCGCAACCAGTAGATATGGTTGAAGGTGATCCTATTTACAAAAAAGGAAAAGACAGATACGATTTAGTAGATAGAAAGATGTCTTACAAATATGACCCAACTCGCATAACTATTCTCCCACGTATTTGGATTGCCGAATCGAAAAATGAATATGAAGAAATTTTGGGCTTGAAACCCAATCAAAAACCAACCTTCAGCGATAACCTCCACTTTTTATTTAAGCATCAAATCAGTTGGATGTACATGCGTTACTTCATGTGGAATTTTGCAGGAAGAGAAAGTGATATTCAAGGAGCAGATTGGCTCGGTCCAAAAGCATGGTTTGAAAAAGATTTACCCTCGAGCATTCTCGACAATAAAGGAAGAAACAATCTATTCATGATTCCATTTGTGTTGGGATTAGTGGGTATGTTTTATCAATTTGTGTATGACCAGAAAAACATGGGGGTTGTCAGCCTTTTGTTTTTATTACTTGGTGTAGCCTTAGTGGTTTACTTAAATGGACCACCAAGCGAACCGCGAGAGCGTGATTATATTTATGCTGGTTCTTATTACGCTTATTGTTTCTGGATTGGTTTAGCTGTTATTGGTTTAGCTAAAACTTTCGAAAGTTTTATCAAGAATAAAAAGTTAGCTGCTATTATCGCTACTGTGATTGGATTAACTGCGCCCGGTATCATGTTGGCTAATAACTATGATGATCACAATCGCAACCACCGCTATTTCTCTGTAGACTCAGCTTACAATTATCTACAATCGTGCGCGCCAAACGCTGTGTTATTTACCGGTGGTGATAATGATACTTTCCCACTTTGGTATAACCAAGAAGTAGAAGGTGTAAGAACAGATATGCGCGTGATTGTATTAAGTTATTACAATACAGATTGGTATGTCGCACAATCAATGCGACAGACTTACGAATCGAAAGCATTAAACTATACCTTAACGTTAGATAACTATCGACAAGGTGGACCGAATGATTATCTCCCTTATCAGGATTTAGGAATTCCTTCCATGAACTTAAGACAGTTCTTAGATCTCATTAAAAAAGATTATAAAGGCTTGCGTTATTATAAAACTGCTAACGTTGTACCTACAAAAGAAATCTTATTGGATGTTGATGTAGAGCATGTAAAGAAGTTAAACATTTTACCCGAAGGCTTTGATAGCTTATTAGTACCCATGATGCGCCTAAAACTAAAAGGTGGTGGCTTAGAGAAAAAAGATCTTGCTTTACTAGATTTACTGGCCACAAGTAATTGGGAAAGACCATTGTATGTAAATCAAACATCGCTCGATCAATTCAATGTTGATTTAGAACCTTATGTCATTCAGGAAGGAAATGCTTACCGCATTTTACCGATTGAAAATCCAAATCCGCGCATTACACTTGTCAATACAAAAGTAAGTATGGAAAATATGCTGACTAAGTTCAGGTTCCGTGGTTTAGATAATCCTTCAGGTTATTACAACCAAGATTATAGAAACTTTGTGATGAATCATAGAGCGAGTTTCACTTCATTAATTGATGCCCAAATGGCAGAAGGTAAAACAGAAGAAGCACGAAAAACAGTGCTAGAAATGTTTAGTAAAATGCCTGATGTAACTGTTCCTTACGATCATTACAATGCACGAATGGTGGCTACACTATTTGAATTAGGCGAAAAAGAAAAAGCCATAGAAGTTGTAAAAATTATGGCACCACGCGCGGGAGAAACTGCCTTGTACTTAGCCAATAAACAAGAGATTAATCGCGAATTTCAAATTAGTTACATGGTGTTAGGAGAATTACAACGCGTTCTCTATGCTAATGGTGAAAAAGAATTAGGCAAACAAGTTGAAGACGCTTACAACAAAGTAAACGCTGCCTTAAACATAGTCGATACTGACAGAAGTGATTTTTGATTAACTCAATATGAAATAAGCAAAACGCCTGCTCGAACAAAGCAGGCGTTTTTCTTGATGAATAAGTTAATTAGGATTTTATTTTCTTACTAACATAAACAAATCCAAGGCATCACTTGCATCCTCTACCACTAAAAAATCTTCGTGCGTAATCGATTGTACCAATGAGGTATCAGCATGATGCAATTTATTTCTATTTAAGCGATTGAGAATTTCGTAAGGCAAACGCAAAAAGACAGCAGGCAATCTGTATTGTAAGTTGAGGAAATCCCAACGTGTAATTCTTTCAACCGATTTTTTATTAGCTGCATGGTAAGCCATCACTTTTTCGTTGCCTGTAATGCCTTTAACTTGTACATCAGCAAAAACCTTTTGTCCGAGTTGTTTTAATTCATCAGCCAAGTATTCGCGTATGTGCCAAGGGTTACGTGTTAAAGACATTTTGCGATTGGGGGTAGTTATCAAAGCTGTGCCTCCAGGTTTTAAAACTCGTGCAATTTCTTGCAAGTAAAACAAATCATCTTCGATGTGTTCAATTACTTGAAAACTTACTACCACATCGTAAGCATTATCTGCTAAACCATGTAAAGGCGGTAAATTCATGCTGATGAGTTGCGCTGAGGGATGTTTTGAACGAAGCGTTGCTAATGCCGATTCTATCTTATCTACCGCAGTAAAAGTTGTTGAAGCCGGTATAAGCAAATCGAAGCCGCGACCTTCGCCACAGCCAACTTCTAAAACTGCACCTTTTATATAAGGTTGAGCAGCAACATATGCCTTGAATAATCGTTGATGAATAGGATTATCTGAGATTATCTTATCCGAAGTAATTTCAGTTGTATAAACAGACATAGCGCATCAATTTGTGACAACAAAAATAGTGTATCGCATGCTCTAATTTGCTTGTTTTACCTTTATTTTAAAGTATGAAAAGATTATTTCTCTTCTTCTTAATTCCTTGTGGTGTGTTTGGGCAAGCTCTAAACAACATCAACTACCAATATCAATATGTACAAGAGAATGGTTTTGACCTGGTTATACGCAAGCAAAACTTATCTTCCGATTCCATTCAAATCTTTTTCAATGTAGAATTTGAAAGTCCTCGCTCGGCTTCAGACTATCAGCTCAACTTCTTTCAATATGAAGGTTTAAGTGATAAAGAAGGAAAAGAAATCAAACCTGCCATCACTTACTTTCATCAAACCGAAAAGTTCCTATCTGGCAGATTTACACTTGCAGAAAGTAACACCTACCTTGTGGCCAGAATATTATACCTTCAAAAAAAACAAGCCTGGCTTTACTTTACAGATTGCAAAAAAGAATTGATTAATCGTTTAATTCCTCTCGTAAACGATTCTGTTTCACTTCAAAAAAATGCAAGCATCGGCAGTAAAATTTCAATTTATCAGCATCATTCTTCATTCTTAGTAAATTATTATAAGGAGAATTTTCCGGCAGCGAGTCCTCCTTATGCCGAAGCACAATCGATGGTTTCACAAACCTTAAATGCTGATTCTATTTTTACAGTTTCGTCTTCTTTTATTGCAAACAAAATAGGCTTGTATGTAATACAGAAAAATTCATCTTCTAAAGAATTTGCTGCCATACGCGTAGAAGATGATTATCCCAAGTTTCGGAAACTTACCTCGCTTACGGCACCGTTTACTTATGTTACTACAAAAGCAGAATTCAATAAAATTGTTTTAGCTAATGGTGATAAGCGTTCTTTTGATCGAAGCATCTTGGCCATTACAGGCGATGCTGAACGAGCCAAACTCTTTATGCGCAATTATTTTAAGCGAGTTGAATTGGCTAATGCTTTTTTTAGCAGCTACAAAGAAGGTTGGAAAACAGACCGCGGCATGATCTTCACCATTTTTGGTTTACCCGATGCAGTTTACAGAACACAAACCAGCGAAATTTGGGAATATCGTACACAAGGCGACAAAGTATCCTTTACCTTTGTACAAACACCTACCCTTTTCGATCCGGATAACTTTGTGTTAATCAGAAAAAAGAAACTGGAATCTATTTGGCTTGAGGCTGTTGACCTAAACCGAAACGCAAGATTTTAATTCTTTATCATGGAAAAAAAAGATATGATTTACGGAACACGTGCCGTAATCGAAGCCATACGCGCTGGAAGAGAAGTTGAAAAGATTATGGTGCAACATGGCTTAGCCAATGAATTGGTAAAAGAATTATTTGCTCTCGCAAAAGAACATGACATTCCTATTCTACCCACGCATCCGGATAAGTTAAAAAGATTATCTACCAAAAATCACCAAGGTGTCATCAGTGTGCTATCTGCCATTCAATATGCTAACTTAGATAACATCATTCATCAAACTTATACCAATGGACAAGACCCATTTGTTTTAATTGTAGACAGAGTAACAGATGTAAGAAACTTTGGAGCCATTGCGCGAACTGCAGAATGTGCCGGTATCCATGCAATTGTAATTGGTGAAAAAGGTAACGCACCTATCACTAGTGATGCTGTAAAAACTTCTGCCGGTGCATTAAATTTTGTGCCTGTTTGCAGAGAAAGAGATTTAAAGAAAACGATTCGTTCTTTGCGTGAGCAAGGTTTAAAAATTATCGCCTGCACAGAGAAAACAAAATCTTTGCTTTACGAAACCAACTGCGAAGGACCTGTTGCCATTATTATGGGTTCGGAAGAAGATGGTATTTCTGATATGCTGTTAAAGGAAGCTGATGCCTTGGCTGCCATTCCCATGAAAGGTAAAATTGGCTCACTCAATGTTTCTGTTGCAGCTGGTATTGCTATGTATGAAATTGTTCGTCAACGCGAAAGCAAAAAGTAAAAGCTTAATCGTTCTTTTCTAACTTCTTTAATCGCTTCTTCGCATCTTTAAAAGTTTCATCTTTTCTATTGGAGCGTTTTTTTACTTCAGTAAAATATTTTTTTGCTTCAGCTTTGTTACCTTGTTTCTCGGCAATCTCACCTAAACTGATTAAAGTATAGAGGTAATATCCTGCATCAGTGGCGTTTACTTTTTCAGAATACAATTTACTTTTTAAGTAGTAATTTTTAGCATCCTCTAACTTACCGCGCGCTTCATGAATTTGTCCTAAGAAAAACGCAGCATATCTTCCACTTGTAGCTTCATAGCCAACTTGTGCAGAATCGATTTTTTCTAATATCTTTTTACAGACTGGCTCTGCTTGCGTAAATCTACCGTTGGCATATAAGACGCGTGCATAGTACCGATGAAAAAATGGATTGTTAGGATAAGTTGTGTATAGATATTCACTCAAATGCATGGCTTCTCGATTATTATTTTCATAACTATTTTGAATGCGCATCAGCCATACCATTGCTTCAGTTCTTGTATAAAAAGCATTATAAGAAACTTCACGAAGTTGTTTTAATCCAAGTGCTTTATCACCTTTTGGAAAAAACCACATAATGGGTTTCAATGCAGAATAGTTTTCAGGTACCCACACAGAAAAATAATTATACAAAGCATCTCCAAATAAAAGCTCAGGACTTAGTGAATGATACCCTTTACTTTCTTCTAAATAGTTTAAAGCTTGCTTACCTGCCGATGCCGCTTTTCTCCATTGATGGCGACCTTCTTCAGAATATAACCTGCCTTTAAATCCATAAGCCGCAGCCAGAAAAAAAGTTGCTTCTACTTTATAGGCCGGATACTTTTTATATAAATTCTCTGAT
Organism: Cyclobacteriaceae bacterium; assembly: GCA_027533395.1. Taxonomy (GTDB): domain Bacteria; phylum Bacteroidota; class Bacteroidia; order Cytophagales; family Cyclobacteriaceae; genus Chryseotalea. The sequence goes on along the minus strand of JAPZUF010000026.1, from coordinate 4,102 downwards.
ACCATAATGGTGGTATCCATGTAAGCCAAAAAACTTTCGTCATAGGTTTTATCTAAAATGTTGGGCATTATTTTCCACCATTCAATTAAACCCATTAGAAAATACGGAAGCGGATGCCACTTGTATTTTTGTTTGAGCCATCGAAATTGTTGCTCAGCTTGAGGAAAGTTGAAATTATAAAGATTCTCTAGCGCCTGAGCACACTCAATTTGAATAGATAAATCTGAGAGCAAGATAATAGTTGTATCTTTTTTAGCATTTTGCTGTGCTTTAACGGAACCAACTGCGACCAATAAAAAAAATAATAAACTGCAATACTTTACTTTCATAAGCTATTTCATTGAAAAGATATGAATTCAACCTCAAATCCTGAAAATCCATTTTATGCTGCCGATAAAAGAGTGGTGTTTCTGCTACTTTGTGCTCTTTCCGCTCTTTTATTGTACATAAAGAAAGACTTTATAGAAAACGAAACTGCGGCCTTTGAGTTTTTACAAGACCGGCCCGAAGGTATGATTTTACGAATAATCAGTGGCTTACAATTCTTATCTATTCCCCTGATTTATCTCTGGAAATTTACCGTAATCGGTTTTTTGATTTGGGTGGGCTGCTTCATGTTTGGCTATCGTATTACGTATGCCCAAAGTTGGGGTATTGTTTTGGCAGCAGAGTTTGTATTCTTAATTCCGGAATTGATAAAAATCGTTTGGTTTTTGTTTGTGGATACTGACCCTGACTATTATAGCATTCGTGGTTTTTATCCTTTATCCCTGATACATTTTTTTGATTATACTGCGATGGACAAAAGATGGGCTTACCCCGCCCGAGCCATTAATGTTTTCGAAATTGTATATTGGTTCGCTTTGGTGTATGGTGTGCATTATTGGGCAAGAAAAGAGAAAAAGATTGCATGGCTGATTGTGGCTTGTGGTTACTTTTTCATTTTCTTTCTATGGCTGGCATTTTATTTGATTGTTTACAAATAAAATTTTTTAAGATGAAAATAAACTCATTGTGCAGTATTTGTATCATTCTTTTGCTCGCTTCTTGCACAGGTTTCCAATTTGTTGCACTCGATAGCCCCTTACCTCGTGATCAACAGAATGCATTTACCTGGGAAAACGATAGCTTAAAAATTGTTTATCGATTTGCCGGAGCAAACGGACCAATCAAGCTCACTGTTTTTAATAAATTAAAAGAAGCTATTTCTGTTAACTGGAAAAGTTCTGCTGTTGTTATTAATGGACAATCTCGCTCCTTATTTAAAAACATTCAAACTGTAGATTTAATAGAAGGAGGTTCTCAACATGAAATTGTGGATGGCGTAACTTGGGATAGAAGCAGAACCAATGGTACTATTCAAAACGAAAACAACAGCGACATTATCATTGGAAAAACTTTTATAGAAAATAGCAAAGGATTTCTAGTAGAAATGCGAACCAAATTACCCGAAAGTACAACTAAAGTAGAAAGCGTACTCAATGGAAATTTGCCAGTAAAAAAATATTTGTACAAAGAAGAGAATTCTCCCTTTAAAGTTGACATCTATTTATCTTTTCAAATTGAAAATAGTGCTAAAACCTTTTACATCAGCAACAAATTTTGGGTGAATGAAATGATTAAAAGTGGCGCGCAGCTATCGTATTATTTACCTGGTGAAAATCGGTTTTATATTGATTGAGTACGTTATTTACGCTGTAAAAATCCCACTTTCCTCTCGCTCTTATAGCTGAGCGATAAAGGTTTCGAATAATCCGGAAAGCACTTTCTATGGACTTTTTTTATCAATAGGTTCACAGAATACTATGCATGGCACGCTAAAAAAGAGTATAAAAAAATGTATCTACCTTTTTAGCAAAACCAAATTTATGCACGGACTCATCTTTAATCAACTCGAACAATTTGTGACTAAAAATCATGGTCATGCTGTGTGGGAACAAATTGAAAAAGCATCAGGTAGTGAAACACCTATTTTCCTTCCAACCAAAATGTATGACGACAAATTTCTATTTAGCATTTTGCAGGCTGCTGAAAAAACATTGAACGTACCCGGAGATCAAATTTTATTCAGCTTTGGTGAATATATGGCACCACAGTTAATTAAAATTTATTCGCATTCCATCAAGCCTGAGTGGACAGTAATTGATTTGCTAGAACATACAGAAAACACGATGCATAAGGCAGTTCGTTTTGCTGATAAACTAGCTGACCCGCCAAAACTTAACTGCAAAAGAATACAATCAAATGCTGTTGAAATTTCTTATCGATCACCCAGAGGCATTATAGCATTTGGAAAAGGGGTAATCTCCGGCTTTTCCAAAGCTTATAATCAACCGTTACAAATAGTACAATCTCAACAAGGAGAGGCAACGATATTACGCATCAGTATGACAAAAAATTGAATAAAAAAAGCAGTTGGTCCTCAACTGCTTTTTCAATTTGCTATCCTCATTTTAGTTAAGGAACAACAACCTTATACACTTTTACAAAACCTGTAGAACTTTTTATAGAAACTAAATAAGTTCCTTGTTTTAGATTACTCGCAATACAAACTTTCTCATCTTCACCGTTAGCAAATAAGGTTGTATTTCCTAACTCGCTACCTAAAAGTGTATTTAGATAAATGTTTAAGGAAACACCAGATGGTTGCTTTATATTAAAATTGATGCAAGTTCCGTCATTCGGATTAGGATAAGGCTCGCTGATATAAAAGTTTTCTTCAGGCTGAACATCCAAAACAATAACTAATAGATTTTGTGTTACATCATTTGCTTGCAAATAAACATCGTTTCCTTCTTGTTTTGCTGTTAGCGTAACCTCACCGGCTGCCAATACAGTAGCCGTTGCTCCATTGATTGAAACTATGTTCGGATTAGAACTTGTAAACATTACAGGCAAACCTGATGATGAAGTTGCTACTAACTCAAACACATCACCAATTTGTTTATTGCCGATAGCGTTGAAGGTGATTGTTTGTGTTAAACGAGAAGTTGAAAAAACTTGCGTTACATCATACGCCTCTAAATATACATCATTACCAGCAGCCTTGGCCGTGATGGTAACTTCACCCGCTGCATGTACAGTAGCCGTTGTTCCGTTAATTGAAAGTATGTTGGGACTAGAACTTGTAAACGTTACAGGCAAACCTGAGTTTGTGCTTGCTTCAAGTTCAAACACATCACCAATTTGTTTGTTGTTAATAGCATTGAAGGTGATGGTTTGGGGTTGGCGGACATGAAGTAGGAAATTTCCTGTTATGGAATTATTATAAGGAAAATCAAAGATTGGTATGAATGTGTCATTTATTACTCTAAATATTTGTGCTCCCTTATTTTCACCACTAACAGACAATGATCCTATAAATGAATTATCTGGTAACAAATTTAACTCGCCCCACCAACTTGTGTACATAGGTGAGGTTTCTTCGGTAAATGATTTTATTAATTCAAATGAAGTGCCATCAGTTGCAATTTTAAAAATCCTTCCGCGATTAGCATCTCCACCATCGTAAATGCCGTATAAAGAATTTTCAAAATAAGTTAGTTTACAATTTATGTTGAACTCGTGATTAAACTCATGGATCAATTCAAAACCATTAATCGGGCTAAACTCAAATAATGCACTATTGTAATTATTATTAGAGATTATTCCAAAATAGCTATTGTCAACTTTAGTAAGAAAATATTGTGAATGTCTTTGTGAAAATTCATGAAGTGTAGTAAACTGGGAACCATCTAATTTAATTGAAACAATAGAACCTAATTGATTCTGTCCTTGACTATGTGTAAGCAAGTAGATGTCATCATTTAATCCTTCAATTAAAGTAGGATATTCTCCAGTTTTATTAATTAAGCTACTATATATTAAGGCTTTGTTTAAATCCTTGTTCAGGGAATAAATCTGCAATGTAGTGTCTTCAATCTTTACATAATAAATTATCCCGCTAACTTCGATCATGCTATATATTGGAAATTCCGCGTAAAGTGACCACCTTTTTTCGCGGTAAAGTGACCACCAAAAGTTAACTCACTTTTTGATGTTGTAACGATATAGTTTTTCTGGTTGTTGATGGCCTTGTTTTTAGTTTACGTTTTCTTTGTTT
>JAPZUF010000010.1 GCA_027533395.1 Cyclobacteriaceae bacterium | reverse complement strand
TACGCTTAGTGTTTTGACTTCGCCTGCTCCGCATCCACCACTCGCTGTATTATTTTCTATTACTTGTATGCTGCCTGCTCCGCCTGTGCTGTTCCAATTAACTGTGATGCTTGTTACATCTACGCCACTTCTTACACTAGGGTTGCCTGTTACACCACTGCCTGTACCGCCTGTAATGGTGCCACCAATCACTTCCCAGCTATAAGTTGAGCCGGCTGTGCCTGTTACATTGTATACCGATGATGTGTTTATACAAACTGTGTTGCTACCACTTATCGAACTTGTACTCGCTTGCACACAGGCACTGTTGCTCGCTAAGGCAAATTCTCCGGGAAGAATGGTAATATCTCTACGGGTAACTAACGGTGTAGTAAAAGCTGCATTTTCATGTGAGCCATTGGCCAGCCATTGCGTTGTTCCGGTCGAGCGCGAAACAATTCTAGATTCTGCATCTACTGCAAAAGGACTAAATGATGAAGCTGTAAAAACTGCATCAAATTGTGTTATTGATAAACCATTGGCATTGGTTAAACGCCAAAAACCTGTATGATAAACGTTATTTAAGTCGAAGCCGGCATCGTCTAAGGGTGGATTAGAAATGCCCGAAGGAGCAGTACCGATAAATTCTGCCAATAAAGTTCCTCCTGCTACCAATCCATCGGGTGTAAAGGAAACTCTTCTTCGTGCTGCGCTAGTGTTGCTGATAGGAAAATCTATAGCAACGCCATTTGAGTTAATCCATCTTTCTAATTTTCCGATAATAAAACCTGTACCAACCGATAAAGAACCAGTTGAGGAAGTGCTGCTTCCCAGCAACAACTTATTACTTTGCACATTAACAATAGAGTTACCTAATACCAAGTTGTTAGCAACCAAAATGTTGCCCGTTGATATCAACTGACCAGAAGATTTGCTAACGGTAAGGTTATTAAAACTTTCTCCAATATTGTTGGTAATGGTTTGGTCGCCTACACCGTTAAAAGTTACCGTTCTGCTTTGCGGCTGAAATACTCCACTGTTTATCCATTGCCCCGAAATTGTTAAATCAAAAGTGGAAGTATTGAGTATGCTCGAGTTATTCAATTGCTGTAAAATGGTTAAACTTCCGCCTACTGTTTTTACACCCGAGCCCGAGGTAACCAAATTAGCATATTGGGCGGGCGATGGAAGTTTTACAGTTTGATTGCCTGAGCCGGTATACCTAACGATGTTGCCAGACTCGTTGGCTACTAATGTTCCTGTTGCTAATAGTGCTCCTTCTAAAGAAAGTTCTGCACCAGTTCTATTTATCCAAGTGCTGGCTGCGTTAACACCAATTAACGCACGATTGATGGTAATCTTTCCAAAATTGTTGACGGTGCGCGTTCCATCTACTCGCACTAAGTTATTGTAGTCGGTATCAACAGCAGTAAAGGTTAAATTGGCTGTGGATAAAATGGTGATGTTGGCATTGAATCTGAAATGAGCATTTGTTTGTCCTGCGTTAATAGCTGTTTGCGTTATCAAAGTGCCAGTTCCATCAAGAGTAGTGTTTGCACCAGACATAATGAACCCGGGTGTTTCAATGTTTCCTCCATCCAAAAACTCTAGTGTTCCATTCAGTACAACATTACCATTTACAGTAAGCCCTTTTTGGTCGGCAATTTCTAATCTTCCGCCAACATCAATAGTTACATTATTTACGGCAACAGAACCGCCATTGGGTCCGGCATTTTGCACAATAGTATGGCCGGCCAGAATGCGAACGTTATCAGTGGCAGTAGGAACACCACTTGGTGTCCACGATCCTGCTGCATTCCAGTTAGAAGATGTACCAGACGATACATAGTTTGTTTGTGCAAAAACAATAGTCACTTGCATCCAGAATAGGATGACCAACAGGGAAACTCTCATAATTGGGCTCTTAAAGAAATTGAGACCGTAAAGATATAAAATAAACTTTAAAAGATGTTAACTTTTAAATCTTAGGAAAGTACCCATCGGCAGGTCATTTCTATTCCTCGATTTTAAGAAAAATTCGCCCATTTCAGGCTGCATTTGAAAATGTGTTTTGACAACGTTTGCACTGACCAAAACCGATAAGCCAACTGCATAGGTACTAAGAATGAAAAATGATTCTTTTGGTTCCAATAAATCATGTGCCTGACCCACCAATTCGTCTAACTTTTCTTGTAAAGTCCATTTTTCGCCATCAGGACCTCGTCCGTAAGGAGGTGGATCCATGATGATACCATTGTATTTGTTGCCGCGTTTAACTTCGCGTTTCACGAACTTAAGTGCATCTTCATACACCCATCGGATATCGCTGGTGTTATTCAGTTGCATGTTTTGGTTAGCCCAATTGATACCGGGTCGCGAAGCATCAACGTGAGTAACTGTTGCACCTGCTAATCTTGCTACAACACTGGCAGCGCCTGTATAGGCAAACAAGTTAAGCACCTTAGCTTGTTTGTTTTTCCAAGTTGATATTGTTTCGTAAATAAAATTCCAATTGTTGCCCTGCTCCGGAAAAATGCCAACATGACCAAAACTAGTTAAGGCCAGGCGAAGCGTTAACGTTTTATCTTGTAAAGGATATTGAATGTTCCAACTTTCGGGCATACCGGGTTGGCGTTTCCAACCGCCTTTTACATCATCGCTAAACCTGAATTTATCTTTTTGTTCGCGCTCAAATTTCGCATGTGCGAGTTGATTCCATTTTTCTTCTGATAGAACCGGTTTCCAAATGGCTTGAGGCTCGGGTCTGATTAAGGTATATTCTCCAAACTTTTCGAGTTTGCGACCATCACCTGAATCAATCAATTCATATTCTTTCCAATTTGATGGATATAAAAGTTGTAGCTGTGTCATTCAAAATTTTAAAATCGAAATAAAAGTACGAATACCAATTGAGTTTGACTTTAAATTCTGATTTTTGATGAGTGATTCTATGCATTTTAAAATAACCAGTACCCAAAACCCGAAAGTAAAAAGTTTGCTTTCGCTCGAGAAACCCCGCGAGCGAAGAAAACAACAACAATTTATTATTGAAGGAAAAAAGGAAATAGAGTTGGCGTTAGCTGCCGGCTATAGCATTGGCAATTTGTTTTTTTGTGATGAAATCATTTCTGCTGATGAAATCCCTGCTTCACTTAAACAAGAAAAATTATTGATTCCGGTTTCTAAGGAAGTATTTGAAAAACTTGCTGTGCGCGAAGGAACCGGTGGTATGATTGCCGTGGCAAGCATGAAAGTACATCGCTTAGCCGATATTCAACTCAAAAAAAATCCTCTGGTTCTTGTTGTAGAAGGTGTGGAAAAACCCGGTAACCTTGGCGCTATTTTACGTACTGCGGATGCTGCAGGTATTGATGCTGTCATTATCTGCGACCCGAATACAGATTTCTATAATCCAAATGTGATTCGCTCTAGTTTAGGCTGTGTGTTTACACAACCCATTGCATCGGCTACCACAACAGAAACCATTGATTGGTTAAAGCAACATAACATCACAATTTATTGTACGTATTTGCAGGCATCTGTGCCTTATCATACGGTTTCTTATAATCAACCCTCAGCTATAGTAATGGGAACGGAAGCAACAGGTATAAGCGATGCTTGGGTAAAAGCAGCGCATCAGAATATTATTATACCCATGGCAGGAAAAATAGATTCGATGAATGTCTCTACCGCTACGGCTGTGGTGGTTTTTGAAGCCAAGCGTCAAAGAAATTTCGTTTAATTGTTGTTTAAATAAGACATCAGATTTAAGTAGTAAGATTTGAGAAAATTTCAATTAACCAGAAAATTAATAGGTTGATTTTAAGTGACAATGATTTTCTTATCGGTTGATATTACTATTCGATTTTTTGAAACTCTGCTCTTCCGAATTACAAATTCGGAAGAGCAGAGATGTTATTCTCAAAATTGTTTTTGATAAATTAAAGTTCTTAAAGACAATCATTAAGACTATAAGTATAGCAATATTGAATTTCACCTTTAGAAGAAGAAACCCATTCAAACCTTTCATTTAAAAGTTCTGGAAGGCACTTGTTTGAATTTGTAGTAGAAATTGAAATATAAAGACTATGATCATTTTTGATAGGAATATTGATGTGGGTTGAATCACTATCAATGTAGACAATTATGCTTAGCTTTTTTAAATCTGTATTGACATATTCAGATTGATAACCATTCAAAATATCTGAATCAAAAATTTTCTGGAAATTTATATTAGATGTAATTTCTATTGAATCAATCTCCTCTAATGAAGTTTCAATATTAAATCGTTCTTTACCCACTCTATCTAAACAATCCTTTTGACAAGAACTTAAACAAATAAGTAAAAGAATTAACCAAAATATTTTTGAAATGTACATAATTCTGTTTATTAATTGATAGAACATTAAACAACGAGATATCGATACAGTAAAAATCTATTCTTCATACAAGATTTTCTATGCGATTTGTACGAATTGAATATTTTTCATCAACCTAACCATATAGAAATTATTGTAAAAAATAAATAAAATGCAAATACCTATTACTTTAATATAATTTTCTATTTAATATTTCTGAATGTTACATTTTTATGCCAAGTATTTACTAGCAATCATTTACTTTATGATAATAACAATATATTACATCATTTAAAGAGAATGTTTGCCAATCATTTATCGTATCAACATTTTCAAAATTGCAATCATTTCTTGACGAATCAGTTATCACTAATTTTAAAGAACTATCTTCCTTAATTGGAATTTCTATTTGAGTACTATTATTCTCTATATAAACTACTACTTGCAAATTTTTTTCTTCAATATTAATCCATCCACTGTTATAAGAAAAAAAATTTGGTTGAGGATTAGATATTATGAAATTTATCGGAGTCTTAATCTCAATCGAGTCAATTTTATCTGTCCATAAACTTATTCTTATTTGCTCTTTGTCAAGGTTATCACAATCTTGTTTGCAGTAAGAAGCCATCGAAAACACACTGAAAATTAATATTGCAATTCTTACTTTCATTTAGACAAAATATCGTTCTGATTTGACTGATTAAGTTCTTGGGGAAACAACGAGCATTAAATTTAAACTCTATTTAGGAAGAAAAAATGAAATAGTAAAGCAAAAGAATTGCGTTGGAATAGTTTTTCACCTACTCAGAATTTCCATCTGGCAATTCTCAGTAAGAATAGTTCGTATAGCTAAACCTCCTGCCCCTTGCTCTTCATCAGCATAAATTCGCGGTAGCGTCTGTAAATAGCGATGCTAAAACCTAGCATGACAACCAAGGTTCCAATCCAAAGAATATTAATCATGGGTTTCTCCAATACTTTAATAACCACCCAATCTTTTTGGCGTGTCTTATAGCCGAGCGTGAAATCGTTGGTTTCCGGATGGATGTTCATCAACGTAAATTCTATGCCTAGCTCCGGAATTTCTGAACTTACTCTTCCTACTAATTTATTGCGAATCAAAAAGATAGGTTCAGCGATATTATCTTGGTTAGCGCCTTTCACTTGTATAGTCGCTTTTACAGCTACATCTTCAGTTTGCAAAGGAATGCCGGGTACTTCGTTTACCCGAACTATATTCGTAACTGTGCTCACAAAATCATTAGCAAAAAAATCTTCGTTCACTTTTGCTCTTAACTCTTGCACTTTACTCCATTCTTTTTCCTGATCGGGGCGCATGATGGATGAAGTATACGTATAGAAATCAGCAATGGCAGTTCTGTGAATATCAGGTGAAGATAAAATACCACCCATGTCCGGATTTACCTGAGCGCGCGGAAATAAGGTATAGGTTTTTCCTTCTTTACGAAGTTGTATTTCGTAATAGGTGTTTTCTCCATATACCCGAACGGTATCTCCTTTCTTTAGTTTTAAAGCATCAATTTGTTGGTCGCGGGTTAACACCACATAATCGCGGTCGTCTGTTAGCATCACACCATACTTATCGATAAAGCCATTATTTTCTCTCAACTCTAAACGCGGGCCGAGGTATTCCACTTCGTAATCGGCCATTGTGCGTGTTTCATTCAAGAAAAGCAATAAGTTGTCTCTGTTAAATTCTTCTCCTGCTTCGCGCGAGTACAATAAACCTGTGTTGTTAATCGATACAACTCTGGAATATCCAGCAGAAAATAAAATACCAATTAACATCATGCCCACTCCAATATGCGTTACTGCACCTCCTGATAAATTAGGATTAGATTTAAGCAAGTTGATTAAAATTTTTGCGTTTCCTACAAGCGCTAATACACCAGCCAACACTAAAAGCATATAGACTGGGTTAGTTACAGAGCCAATGGAGATGATTAATGCAAAGAGTAATAAAGCCAACAAGAATGGCGTTTGTAATTCTTTCTTCAATTCCTTCTTATCAATTTTTTTCCACCAGAAATATTGGCCAACTGCTGATAACAGACCAACACCAATGGCAAACCAGATTTGATATTTCGAATAAAACTCAACTTGATTGGCAGGAGGAGCTAAATTAGAATTTCCACCAAAAATATCTACAATTTTATTCCACACCGGAATAGACGTTGGCACCAAAACCTGAAAACCCATCATGCACAAAGTAGCCACGCCTAAGAAAATCCAAAACTCGCGCGAATAAACGGAAGCTTCTTGTTCGCTACTTGGAATTTCTTTCCAACGTATAGCTGCAAGGATAATGCCTGCTAATAAAAATACGAGTAGATAAATCAACAATTGACCCGATAATCCTAAATCGGTAAATGAATGCACAGAAGCATCGCCTAAAATTCCGGAACGTGTTAAAAATGTTGAGTATAAAATCAACACAAAAACACTGATAACTAAGATGATTGAAAATTTTAGCGCGGTTTGGCTATTCTTATACGTAATCATCGTATGAATACTCGCCACCAAAATTAACCACGGCACATAAACTGCATTTTCTACCGGATCCCAATTCCAATAGCCACCAAAGTTGAGTGTTTCATACGCCCAATAACCACCCATTAAAATACCAAGTCCGAGCACAGCTCCGGAGAACAAGGCCCAAGGCAAAGCAGGTCGAACCCACTCTCTGTATTTCTTTTGCCACAAGCCTGCTATACAATATGCGAAAGGAATGAGTGTAGTCGCAAAACCTAAAAACAAAGTGGGCGGATGGATAACCATCCAATAATTTTGTAAGAGTGGATTAAGTCCGTTTCCTTCTTTAGGAACAAACTCAGGTTGCATTTTAAAGATAGGCGCATCGGCCATTACTTCGCGCAATAATATAAAAGGTGAGCTACCAATTTTTAATTCGATTACCGGTAAAACAACGCCTAAAATCATGCTCGATAAAAATGCTTGCACTAAGGCAAAAACTGTCATCACTGGTGCTTGCCAGAATTTATTGGTATGAATAAGAATGATGCCCAGCAGTGCTTGCCAAAACATCCAAAGCAAAAAACTTCCTTCTTGTCCGTTCCAAAAGGTTGAAATCAAATAATGCGTGGGCAGTTTGCTATCTGAGTGATTGTAGGCATAATGGTATTCGAAATAGTGATTAGCCAAAATGGTGAAAAGCGTAATGCAAATTCCTAAAACAGCAATAGCATGGATGTAGAATGAAAAAATTCCGTTTTTACGCCAACCCTCTGCTTGTGGGTTGAGGGCGTTGCTGGCTTTAAAAAATGAAAAGAAAGAAACTGCAGAACTAACAAATGCTATAAGTACACACAGATGCCCAACGTTACCGATCCAATAATGCATGTTGATGTTGTTTATGTTTTATGCTCCGCGTACGGGCGCGCCTTCTTCCTGGTATTTAGAAGGACATTTCAATAATATTTTTTCGGCCATAAAAATTTCGCCTACGTATTTGCCGATCACTACTACCTTTTCTGATTTCGTAAAATCAGCAGGCATAGGCTCTTTGTATTGCACGATTTGTTCTTTGCCATTCTCATCAATCATCAAAAAAGAAAAAGAAACTTTATCAGCGCCTTCCAGAATACCAATTACCTCACCCGATGCATTTTTTTTGAGCTCGCCAACTACGTGAATACTTTCATCGTTGCCTTGAGAAGCCATTTTATACGCATCTGTAAAAGTTACATAGGTGCTGGCGTCTCCTGCTGTAGTCATGATAATGCCAATGGCTGCAGCAATGATAACGATGATGATGATGTGCGATTTTTTCATAGCGCAACAAGTTTATGTTAATTCTCTTTTTCTGTTGATGATTTTTGTTCTTTTTCTATTCGCGAGAGTTTTCTATCCACTAGTATTAAGTAAACAAAGAAACCCACCAAAATGATTAGCACCATCGCTACTACAACATAAATTTTTCCATCGGCACGAAAAGCATCAGCCATTTCAACCTCCGTAGTTTGAGCATGCAAGGTTCCGCTAAGGAATAAAAAAAGTGTAGCTACTATTTTTTGAAATGTATTTTTCATGTTCAAGAATTGCTTTTGTTTAACTGCTGTACTCTTACTCTGATATTCACCAACCAAAGTCCTACTAAAAACCAACCGATAACGGCCGGATAAAACACCAAACGCATGCGACTATCTAAATCATAAGCATTGAAGCCAGGATTTCCTCCACTGCCGGGATGAACCGATTCAGTAAGGCGGGGAATAATAAAAATCAAAGGAATCATCGCTGCGAAAGCAAAGAGATTATACACAGCACTTAATCTTTCTTTTTGTTCTTCGCTTTCTAAAGAACCTCGTAAAACAAAGTATGCTAAGTAAACCAACAAGGCTATGGCTGCTCCATTTTGTTTAGGATCGCCATGCCAGGGCGAGCCCCAGGTATAATTCGCCCACAACATACCAGTCGCTATTCCTAAAATACCGAGTAAAGTGCCGGTATGTGCAAAGTTAACCGACCAAATGTCGTACCCTTGCCCCGGTTTGCGCAAGCAAAGGATAGCATAATACACCGAAACCGCGTACAACAAAACCATTCCAAACCACATGGGCACGTGAAAATAAAGTGCGCGGATGGTTTCATTTAAAATATTTAATCTTGGCACTTCGGCCAGAAGTCCAACCGTGTGCACATAAACCAGCAAAACAATTGCTAAAGCCTTCCACCAGTGTTTTTTCAAGTTCATTTGCAATCTTTCTTAGCTGCGCCAAATATAGGGGAAGAGAACGTAGGCTAATGCTGTACTGATACAATTTATTGCGAGTAAATTATATAGTTCGTCTGCACTCACCGAAAAGTCAAGACCATCTAAAGCATTTTTAGATAATCGGATGGCCATTAACAAAACAGCTATTAAAGCCGGAAAGCTAAGCACTGCCATTACAACGTGGCTGTTGCTTGCTTTTGCCGCAATAGCCGATATAAAACTTAAGGATGAGGCCAAACCCCAGGAGGTTAAAACAAGTGTTAAAAAAAATAAGAAAACATCTTGAACAGGATTACCTATGAAAACAACAAATAAAAAGTAGGCTATTGCACTTAATACAAAAGCCAATACTGCGTTGTAAATAATTTTCGAAATAATAATGGCCTGAGGCGATGCGATGTAGTAATAATAGATGCTTAATCCTTTTCTTTCGCCAATAAAACTTTTGGCTACGCTGTTCATCACAGCAAATAAAATAACCAGCCAAAACAAAGCAGACCAGGTTACAGGTTGTATACTTTGTTGTTTAAGTTTAAAGGTGAGATAACAGATAAAGGTGAGCGAAAAAAGATACAAGGCAATGCCTGCCAAGGTGGATTGCTTTCTGTATTCGAGTTTTAATTCTTTTGAGAGAAGAGGGAGAATACCTTTCATGATTGTCTTACTTTAACCACCAATTCATAAAAGAAAACATATAACCCGAAAAACACGAAAGTGGTAAACAGCGCCATTAAGCCATATATGGTCCAGCTTTTTGTGGGTTCTGGAATAACGTTAGGGCTAAAGGGTTTAACTACTAATAATCCATCGCCAAACATTTTCAGTTGCCTTTCTATATCAATAAGAAACGCTGTCGTTATCAAAGATTTTTTAAAATACCAGGCTTTTTCTTCAGTGTTTTTGCTTATCCGTAAAAGACTATCTGACTCAGATTTTTCTTTGATTAACCTTGATTGGTAGTTACGCGCACTTTCTAAAGCATCACGTTCTGCTTTTAGCAAATTCGATTGCAACCAAATGTTCAGTAAAACTTTTTGAAGTGAATCTGTCTCAATAGCTTGATTTGTTTTCACTATTAATTTAGTGTAATAAACTGTATCGGGTTGAAGAACCGGGCCTTTCTTGTATGTTTTTGTTGTTACCAATGGCTCAACTTTAATTAGATTTAAAGAGGTTAAACCTGAAAAATTAGTACCAAGCATTTCCTTTAAAACCTCAATTTCTTTTTTTCTCACTGCCTCACCTACAGGATACATCAAATTGTAGGCAATCATGGGTTCCAAAACCTCAGATTGAATCACTAATTCATAAACAAAGTTTGGTTTTTCATTAATTTTTTGAATTGTGGCAAATGAGATAAATAATAAAAAAATTATTACAAACGCCCCTTTATGCTTGGTTAAAAGTTCTGCGAATGCTCTTAAAAGTTTTATCAAATCAATTTCATTCGATTGTCTCTCCATTGTTACAAAATATTATTTCGTTTGTAAGTTACTAAGTTTTACCCGACCCGCCATTTTGTTTACTTTTGTGCCGTTTCATTTTTATGCAGAATAAGAAAAAAGTATTAGTAACAGGTGCAGCCGGTTTTATCGGGTTTCATCTCACCCAAAAATTAATCGGTTTAGGTTATGAAGTTGTTGGGTTGGATAACCTGAACGATTATTATGATGTAAACCTTAAAAAATCACGTTTAACGATTTTGCAAAAATTATCAGGTTTTAGCTTCGAAACAGGTGATTTATCAGATGGGGCATTCATCAATCAACTTTTTGAAAAAAATCAGTTTCCTTATGTTGTCAATCTAGCCGCTCAGGCAGGTGTTCGTTACTCTTTAACTAACCCACATGCCTATTTGCATAGCAACCTACATGGATTTCTAAATATTCTTGAAGCTTGTCGCCATAATAAAGTGCAGCATTTGGTTTATGCATCGAGCAGTTCGGTTTATGGAGCTAATAAAAAAATGCCATTTGCAGTGCATCAAAACGTAGATCATCCACTCTCTTTATATGCGGCATCCAAAAAATCAAACGAGTTAATGGCGCATACTTATTCCAGTTTATATCAATTACCAACAACAGGCTTGCGTTTCTTTACCGTTTATGGACCTTATGGTAGGCCTGATATGGCTTTGTTCATTTTTACAAAAGCCATCTTAGAAGGTAAACCCATTGAGGTTTATAATCATGGAAAAATGAAAAGAGATTTTACCTATGTAGATGATATTGTCGAATCAATTTCTCGTTTGGTACCACAAGCCGCAGCCCCCAATTCGGATTGGAATGGTATGCAACCCGACCCCTCTACCAGTTTTGCACCTTATCGCATTTACAACATTGGCAATAACAGTCCGGTGGAGTTGAATCATTTCATCGAAGTAATTGAGAAAAAATTAAACAAGAAAGCAGTTAAAAATTTGATGCCTTTGCAAGATGGCGATGTGCCCGAAACATTTGCCGATGTTGACGCATTGATGAAAGCTGTTGACTTTAAACCTTCTACTTCAATCGAAGAAGGAATCGGGAAATTTATCGATTGGTACGTATCATATTATCAAATCAAATTATAATGGAAAAAATTGGCATCATTGGCTTAGGTTACGTTGGACTTCCTTTAGCTGTTGAATTTGGAAAAGTAACTCCAGTTGTTGGTTTCGATATCAACAAAGAAAGGATCAGTGAGTTACAAAAAGGCTACGACAGAACTTTAGAAGTAGAGAAAGAAGACTTACAAGCTGCCAAATACCTTTCATACAGCGCGGACTTAAATGATTTAAAATCTGTCAAGTATTTTATCGTTACAGTGCCCACACCGGTTGATGAATTTAAAAAACCTGATTTATCTCCATTGATTAGCGCAAGTAAAACAGTAGGCAGCGTGTTGAAGAAAAATGATATCGTGATTTACGAATCTACCGTTTATCCTGGTTGCACGGAAGAAGTATGTGTTCCGGTATTAGAAAAAGTTAGTGGATTAAAATACAATGTTGATTTCTTTTGCGGTTACTCACCTGAAAGAATCAATCCAGGTGATAAACTACATCGTGTTACCACCATTAAAAAAGTAACATCGGGCAGCACGCCAGCCATTGCTGAGGAAGTAGATCAATTGTATAAAAAAATTGTAGTTGCCGGTACGCATAAGGCATCCTCTATCAAAGTAGCAGAAGCTGCCAAAGTGATTGAAAACTCACAGCGCGATATCAACATTGCTTTTGTCAATGAATTAGCCTTAATTTTTGAGCGAGTAGGTATCGACACGCACGAAGTATTAGAAGCTGCAGGAACGAAATGGAATTTCTTACCTTTCAAACCAGGTTTAGTAGGAGGCCATTGCATTGGTGTAGATCCTTATTATCTAACTTACAAAGCCGAAAGTCTGGGTTACCATCCACAGGTTATTTTATCCGGAAGAAAGATAAACGATAACATGGGCGCTTACATCGCTAGTACCATTATTAAATTGATGGCACAGAACGAACTGCCCATCAATAAAGCAGATGTGCTGGTTTTAGGAATCACCTTCAAAGAAAATTGTCCAGACATTCGCAACAGCAAGGTAGTTGATATCATCAACGAATTAAAAAGCTTTAAAACCAACGTTGATATATACGACCCACAAGCAGATGCTGAAGAAGTAAAGCACGAATACGGATTAAATTTAATCAGCCAACCTGAAAAAAAATACCACGCCATCGTATTGGCAGTATCGCATAAAGAATTTTTAACTTTGAATATCGACAACATTAAACACGCGAACACCGTTGTGTACGATGTAAAAGGTATGTGGAATAAATCAAACGTTACAGCACGATTATAGCATGAAGAAAACCATTTTGGTTACCGGAGGAGCTGGCTACATTGGTGCGCATACTGTAGCAGAATTGATTGCACAAAATTACGATGTAGTTATTGTTGACAATCTTTCGGTTTGTGATGAAACCCTTTTACTAGGTATAGAACTCTTAACCAAAACAAAACCTTCTTTTTACCCAGTTGATTGCAACGATTACAATAGTTTGCAAAATGTTTTTAAGTTGCATCAAATCGATGCAGTTATCCATTTTGCTGCTTTTAAAGCAGTGGGTGAATCCACTCAAAAACCATTGGTGTATCATTACAATAACGTGGGCTCACTCATTACTTTGTTAAGGGTGATGGAAGAATTTAAAGTAAAAGACTTCATCTTTTCATCTTCTTGCACGGTTTACGGACAACCCGATGTTATTCCTGTTACCGAAGAAGCACCTATAAAAAAAGCTGAGTCACCTTATGGTGCCACCAAACAAATTTGTGAGCAAATCATTAAAGATGTTACCTCTCAAAATTTAAAAGCCATTTCTCTACGATATTTCAACCCGATTGGCGCACATCCAAGTGCGGAGTTAGGTGAGTTACCTATCGGCACACCGAATAATTTGGTTCCTTTTATCACACAAACAGCTGCCGGTGTTCGCCAACAATTAACAGTATTTGGTACGGATTACCCAACTCGCGATGGCTCTTGTATTCGAGATTATATACATGTTGTAGATTTAGCTAAAGCACATGTAGCGGCATTGACTTATTTATTGAAGCAATCTTCTTCTACTTTTTTGGATATTTTTAATGTGGGAACAGGTGAAGGAAAAACCGTATTAGAAGTAATTGAAGCTTTTGAACGTGTTAACAAGGTAACTCTCAACTATACAAAAGGACCAAGAAGACCCGGTGATGTTATTCAGGTTTTCGCTGATACAACCTACATTACTAAAAAATTGGGTTGGAAGCCTGAGTACACTTTAGAAGATGCCTTGCAACATGCTTGGGAATGGGAAAAGAAAATCAGAAAAAGACAATGACGAACCTCGCTCCTTCTGCTTCTATTCAAATGGTTGATTTGCGCAAACAATACTTGCGCATCAAAAATGAAATTGATACGGCCATAGAAAAAGTATTGCTCAGCACTGCATTTATCCAAGGTAAAGAAGTACAAGACTTCTCTCAAGATTTGAAACAATATACCGGTGCAGGTTATGTAATACCTTGCGCCAATGGCACTGATGCTTTGCAAATCGCTATGATGGCTTTGGGCTTGCAGCCGGGTGACGAGGTTATTTTACCCGTACACACCTATGTAGCCACTGCCGAAGTATTGGCTTTGCTTCACCTCAAACCTGTTTTTGCAGATGTTGATTCGCAGCATTTTACGCTTGATGTTAAGCAAATAGAAAATAAAATAACAGCCAAAACAAAAGCTATCGTACCTGTTCATTTATACGGACAATGTGCTGATATGGAAGCTATTCTGGTCATTGCAAAAAAACATAACCTTTATGTAATTGAAGATGTGGCTCAAGCCTTAGGTGCAGTGTATACTTTTTCTAATGGCGATAAAAAGCAAGCTGGCACGATGGGGGATATTGGAACAACTTCATTTTTTCCTTCTAAAAATCTAGGTTGTTATGGCGATGGTGGCGCTATGTTTACTAATGATGCAACGTTGGCGGAAAAATTAAAAATGATTGCTAACCACGGGCAAAAAATAAAATACCACCACGAAAGCATTGGCGTAAACTCAAGATTAGATACGTTGCAAGCTGCCATCTTACAAGTAAAACTAAAGTACCTTCCTGAGTATGAAAAAGCCAGACAAGCCGTTGCGGCTTATTACGATGCTTCATTAGCATCCATCAGTCAAATTAAAATTCCGGTGAGAAGCAAGACTAGTACACATGTATTTCATCAATATACTTTACGCATTGCCAATGGTAAACGTAATGCATTAAAGAAATTTTTAGAAGAGCGTGGCATCCCAACTATGATTTATTATCCCGTTCCCTTGCACTTCCAAAAAGCATATCAGCAAGAACAATTTGGTAAAGGATCTTTTCCGGTAACGGAACAACTTTCTGAAGAAGTGATTTCATTGCCTATTCATACTGAAATGACGGAAAACGAATTACACTATATTACCCAAGCGATAAAAGAATTTTTCTCTAATGGAAAGTAAACAAACCTATACTGCACACCCCACTGCTGTAATCGATGAAGGTTGCCACATCGGAAAAGGAACAAAAATTTGGCATTTCTCACACATCATGCCGAATTGTACCATAGGAGAAAATTGTAATATCGGTCAGAACGTGGTTATCTCACCCGATGTTGTTTTGGGCAACAATGTGAAAGTACAAAATAACGTTTCCATATATACGGGCGTTATTTGCGAAGATGATGTGTTCCTGGGGCCTTCCATGGTTTTTACCAATGTGATTAATCCACGCAGCGCCATCAACAGAAAAAATCAGTATGCTAAAACCATTGTAAAAAAAGGAGCGAGCATTGGCGCCAATGCTACTATTGTTTGCGGGCATGATATTGGCCGTTATGCTTTTATTGGCGCAGGAGCAGTAGTAACCAAACATGTACCAGACTATGCATTAGTTATAGGCAACCCAGCCAGACAAACCGGGTGGATGAGTGAGTATGGTCATAAACTATTGTTTGATCAAACTGGTAAAGCAACTTGCCCTGAAAGTGGCGAACAATATGTTTTACAAAATGGAGAAGTGAAGAAATTATAATTTGATAAATGCATTTTTAATCTATTTAAGAAAATATTCTTTTTGACAGATAAATTAACTACATGAAAAAATTTGCTCTTATCGGTGTTGCCGGTTTTATTGCACCCCGCCACTTAAAAGCTATCAAAGAAACGGGAAACACTTTGGTTGCTGCATTAGATAAATTCGACCAAGTTGGTATTCTTGATTCGTATTTTCCTCAAGTAGATTTTTTTACTGAGTTCGAAAGATTTGATAGACATATTGATAAGTTAAAAAGACAAGGAACAAAAATAGATTACGTAAGCATTTGCACGCCCAATTATTTACACGACTCTCACATACGTTTTGCCTTGCGTCATCAAGCTGATGCCATTTGTGAAAAACCTTTGGTGCTTAACCCTTGGAATGTAGATGCGTTGGCAGAAATTGAAAAAGAAACAGGAAGAAAAGTAAATACCATTTTACAACTTCGTTTGCACGACAGTATTATCGCCTTAAAAAAACAAATTGAAAGTGGCGACCCGAACAAAATATATGATGTTGATTTAACCTATATCACCAGCAGAGGCAATTGGTATTTTAATAGTTGGAAAGGTGATATGACAAAATCAGGTGGCGTAGCTACAAATATTGGAATCCATTTTTTTGATATGTTGGCTTGGGTTTTTGGAAAAGTAAAACACTCTGAAGTTCACAAACTCGAAGCCGATTTAGCTGCAGGTTATATTGAATTAGACAAAGCTCGTGTGCGTTGGATGTTAAGTATCAATGCTAACCATTTACCGAAAGATATTCAAGCAAAAGGGCAGCGCACCTTTCGCTCCATACAAATGGAAGGAAAAGAAATAGAATTTAGCGAAGGCTTTACAGATTTGCATACCAAGAGCTATGCTGAAATTTTAAAAGGAAATGGTTTTGGTTTAAACGAAGCCCGGCAGTCTATTGAGTTGGTGCATGAGATCCGTACAACCAACTTAATAGTATCTAACGGAAATTTACATCCAATGGTGAATACCCTTTAATGAAATGGTATTCAGAAAAATTAATATTATAAGTAAACCAATTTTAACCCTTACAATAGGAACAGGCATATCTCAAGCTATACCTTTATTGTTTTCACCCCTATTGACTAGACTTTATAGCCCACGCGAG
This sequence comes from Cyclobacteriaceae bacterium, assembly GCA_027533395.1. Taxonomy (GTDB): domain Bacteria; phylum Bacteroidota; class Bacteroidia; order Cytophagales; family Cyclobacteriaceae; genus Chryseotalea. The sequence goes on along the minus strand of JAPZUF010000010.1, from coordinate 357,159 downwards.
TTTGGGAGCTTTGCTCTTTATTTTAGTATCATCACGATTTTATCGTCATTCTCTACTGGTAAATATGAACAAGCACTGGCTATAACAAAAAATAAAAGTGAAGCTAATCAAGTCTTAAGTTTATGCTTTCTTATATCTACATTCTTTTCAGCTCTAGTTTTACTCTTCGTCATTTCTCTAAATCATTACCAATTTACCTTTTTCGAAATTTCAATACTTGAAGAAGGTATTTTCTTGATACCTTTTGGATTATTGGTTTCAAGTTGGTTTCAAAGTCTTAGTTATTACTTAAACAAAGATGGCCTTTATAAAGAAATGAGTTTATCAAAAATTTTGAGATCATCCTTTTATATTATTTTTGCTATTATACTTAGTCATCTCGAGAAAAATTATGTACTTGTTGTTGCTGAAGTTATTGCCTATTTAATCGTAGTAATTTATTTAGTGTATATCATTAGAAAGTTCGACTATCAATTGCCAAGACTAGGCAATATACATGGAGTAGCTTTACAATATATCGGGTTCCCAAAATTCTCAATACTTTCTGGATTTGTTGAAAAGGTTTCATCTCAATCCCCCACATTCTTCTTTAATAATGTTTTAAAAAACAGTGAGGCCCTAGGTGCCTTTGGCTTTACTTATCGAATTGTTGCAGCACCGATAGATTTGATATCAAAATCAATTGGTGATGTGTTTAGAAAAAATGCTTCAGACGAATACTTGCAAACCGGTCAGGCAAAATTAGTATTCACTGCTAATTTGAAAAGACTTACTATATTATCGGGGATAACTTTTATTCCTGCATTCTTTATTGTTGAGGATTTCTTTGTTTTATTATTCGGAGAAAATTGGTCTATAGCAGGTTACTATGCAAAGTTAATGATCCCATTATTTGCTCTTCAGTTAATTGTAAGTCCGCTAAGTACTATGTTTTTTATTGCTCAAAAACAAAGTTTAGATCTTTTACTCCAGTTTTTTTTATTTATCATGCTAAGTGCTGGCTTTCTCCTAAGCTTTCTTTATTTCAAAACTATAGAAAGCGCAATAATCGCTTACACATTATCGTATAGTATAAAGTATATTATAGAATTAATCTTATCTTATGATTTTGCCAAAGGTGATGAGCGAGCTGTTAGGAAGTAAAGTCATATTTCTTTTACTTTTAACAATCTTGTTTTTTGGATTAGAGTTGTATTACATTTTAATTATCGTAGAGGAGTACGGACATTTAGGATTTTCGTTTCAATCAAACTATTTTAAAATTATTGTTGGGCATTTATTCTTTTTTGCAGTAGTATGCTTTATACCATTAATTAAAAATGACTCTATTAGAATTGTCCTGCTATTTTTCCTCATACTTTCGTTTATTCCAAATCTCATTTTATTTCAATTTAGTCACGCCAGTTTAATTCCGGTTTTTGGATCAACTGTTTTTATCATTTCTACTTACTTTTTTCATATAAGCTTTAACACTTTAAAGATTAGTTTTCAATCGATCCCAAACTATGATGTAAAGTATTTGTTTGTCGGAACTCTACTTTTGTTAATACCTTATTTTCTAACTTTTGGCTTTCCAGAAAGTCTTAGTGAACTAAGTTTTGAAACTATTTACGACTATAGAGAGAAGATGGCTGAAAAAACTAATTCGTACATCAACTACAGCTACTCAACTATTAGTAAATGGCTACTCCCACTTATGATTGCATTTGGCCTACATAGAAAATCCTTTATTTGGACATTCCTGGGCGTAATTTGTATTATATATCTCTTTGTTGTTACAGGTAATAAGATTACTCTCTTCATTCTTCCAGTAGCATTTTTCTTTGCTTTACCTTTAAATTTAGACAACAAGATATCTATTGTCTTAATTGGTTTAGTTATTTTAACATTTGTCTCTTTATATATTATAAAACCCACAAACTTTCTTGCTGACAACTTTATTAGGAGAATGTTGTTTTTGCCAGCTTTACTTAATCAACAGTACATAGAATTCTTTACTGAACCTATCTATTTTTCGCATAGCTTTTTAAGCAAACTAATTGAATATCCATATGATCTACCTCCACCTAAATTGATTGGACTACACTATTACAAATCTGTAGACATCAATGCTACCAATGGGATTATTTCTGATGGATTTATTAACCTTGGGATAACTGGGGTATTTTTATTTACCTTTTTTGCTGGCGCCTTAACTGCTTTAACCTGTAAAATGAATATTCAATCTGTTTATTTAGGTGTTTACTTTTTATTAATTCATAGCTTTATCGACCATGCTTTTTTTACTTCCTTCCTTACACATGGTTTAATCTTCTTGTTTTTAATTATACTATTTTTTATTAAAGAAACTAATTCGGATGCTGGCCTCACAAAATCCTAGTTTTTTGCTAAATTTGTTGTTTGTATGATTGTAATTGTAGACTATAACGCAGGCAATCTTGCATCGATTTCAAACATGCTCAAAAAAATTGGTGCAGCAAGTGTTATTTCAAACGACTTAGCGACTATCTCCAAAGCAACTAAAATTATTTTACCAGGTGTTGGTGCGTTTGACTATGGTATGCATGAGCTTAAGAAACTAGGATTAATAGAATTACTTAACGAAAAGAAAGATAGTGGTATACCAATTTTGGGGATTTGTTTAGGTGCACAATTAATGTGTAACAAAAGTGAAGAGGGAGTTGAAAAAGGATTAAGTTGGATAGATGCTGAAGTGAAGAAATTTCCTACGCTTGTAGACAATAAAAAATTTACTGTGCCTCATATGGGTTGGGATTATTGCAACCTTAAAAATACCAATTCTCCAATTCTCCAAAACCTCAATAACCAATCAAGATTCTATTTCGTTCACTCTTACTACATACACTGTAAGGTGGATAAAGACATTTTATTAGAAAACAGATATAGTTGCTTATTCCATTCAGGTTTTGAAAAGAATAACATTATTGGTGTGCAGTTCCATCCAGAAAAGAGTCATATGTTTGGCAAGCAACTTTTGCAAAATTTTCACCTCAATTACTAATGGCCATCCCTAGAGTTATACCCGTTTTGCTTTTACAAAATGGCGGCTTAGTTAAAACAACTAAGTTTAAGGAGGCTGTGTATGTTGGCGATCCTATTAATGCAGTTAAAATTTTTAATGAAAAAAATGTTGACGAACTTTGCTTTTTAGATATAGATGCTTCAAAAAAAAATACAGAACCAAACTATACATTAATTAAAGAAATCGCTTCAGAATGTTTCATGCCTTTATCATACGCAGGTGCCGTAAAGAATGTTGATCAAATCAAAAAATTGATTCAAAGCGGGGTTGAAAAAATCATCATCAATACACAACTCCGTAAAAACCCGGATTTTGTAAAAGAAGCCTGTAACCAATTTGGGAGTTCAACCATTGTTGGTGCAATTGATGTTAAGAAAAACTTTTGGGGTAAACATTTCATTTACGATCATCCATCTGAAAAATTAACCAATTTAGAAGTGCTAGAATTTGTAAAGAAAGCCGAAGAGCTTGGCATTGGCGAGCTTTTAGTAAACAACGTTGATTTAGATGGCACCATGCAAGGATATGATTTTGAATTAATCAAGAAGATAACAACTTCCGTAAATATTCCTGTTGTAGCTTGCGGTGGCTGTGGTTCCATACAAGATATCGATAAGGTAGTTAATGATGCAAAGGCCCAAGCCGCAGCCGCAGGAAGTTTTTTTGTTTTCCATGGAAAGCATAAAGCGGTGTTGATTACCTATCCTGACTATAGTTCACTTGAAAAAATCTTTAATTCGAAAAATGAAGACATATAGAATGTGTACAAAAACAGTAATGGATACAACTGATCCAGATATTGTTTTTGATGAAGCTGGCATTTGTAACTACGTTCATCACTTTGAAAGTAAGATTAAACCTGTATTAGAACCAAACCCAAACAAACAAATTGCACTTCAAAATCTTCTTAAAGAAATTAAACAGGCAGGAAAGAATCATGAATATGACTGCATCGTTGGGTTAAGTGGAGGCGTAGATAGTTCTTATTTAATTTATTATTTAAAAGATGTTGCTGGGTTACGACCTTTAGCTGTTCATTTAGATGGTGGTTGGAATTCTGAACTTGCTGTGAAAAATATTGAAAACTTAGTTTCACAACTTAAGGTCGATTTATACACCCACGTTATTAATTGGGAAGAGATGAAAGATCTTCAAGTTGCTTTTCTGAAATCCGGTGTTCCTAACCAAGATGTTCCACAGGATCATGCTATCATTTCTATTCTTTATAAAATAGCAAGACAAAAGAAAATTCAGTATATCATCAGTGGTCACAATCTGGCAACAGAATCAATTTTACCTAAAGCCTGGGGACACGATGCCATGGATCTGGTGCACCTTCAATCCATACACAAAACTTTTGGGAAACTTAAAAAACTAAAAACTTACCCAACTCTTAGTTTCTTTGAATATTATTTTGTTTCAAGATTTATCCATAAAATACAATCCATTCGCTTCTTAAATCTTATCGATTACAACAAAAAAGAAGCCATGAAACTTTTAGAAGATAAATTTAATTGGCGATACTACGGTGGTAAGCATTACGAATCCAGATTCACGAAATTCTTTCAATCCTATTTATTGCCTACTCGCTTTGGTTTTGATAAAAGAAAAGCCCACTTATCTAGCCTAATTGTTAGCGGACAAATAACACGAGATGAAGCTTTAGCTGAACTCGCCAAACCACTATATGATATAAATGAATTAGCTGAAGATAAAGAATACGTAGCTAAAAAACTCGGACTTTCTCCTGAGGAAATGGATGAAATTATAAATCTTCCTCTCAAAACACATGTCAACTATCCTTCGAATGAAAAGGTTTATAATTTTGTTAGGAAAATTTACTTCAAGTTGAAAAGCTTAAAAACAAAAGCAAATAAAGAAAAGAAAATAGAATACATCTTAAGATTTTAATGCAATGTTGCTCAGTCTTCATATATATCCTTCTTTTCTTGTTAACGAATCCCGTATTCTAAAAGAAACCCATACTATTGCTAAACTTAAACTTGCAGAAAGAATTGTTGTTCTGGGATTTTGGAAGAACAACTTGGTTAAAGAAGAAAAAATTGAAGTAACTATAACCTTTGTTAGACTCAATTGTCTGTTTAGTAAAAACGATAACATAAAGTTCTTAAATATTTTCTCATTTTTAATCTTTTATGTTAGATGCTTTCTATATGCAATTAAAAATAAACCTTCTGTAATCCATGCGCATAGTTTAACCGTTTTGCCCTTAACGGTTGCTATTAAAATTTTTACAGGTTGTAAACTTATCTACGACCCACATGAATTAGAAACAGAAACAAACGAATCTAAAGGTTTAAGAAAATCCATTGCGCGGCTTATCGAAAAAATGTTGATAAAAAAGGCATCTGCCATCATTACCGTTAGCACAAGTATAAAAGATTGGTACAAAAAAACATATTCACTTAAAAATGCCTTTGTGGTGAAGAATATTCCGGAAAGGAAATGGCAAACATCAACTGAACATATTAACCTAAAAAAAATATTAGACATTCCTGAAAATGAAATTCTTTTTTTGTATCAGGGCATGCTTTCTACAAGCAGAGGCGTTGAAAAAATTCTGGATTGCTTTACAACTATTTCAGATAAACAAAAACATATTTTATTTCTTGGAGATGGTCCACTTCGTAGCAAAATTGAAATTTTTTCAACTCAACATGAAAACGTTCATCATAAACCCGCTGTACCAAGTTACGAGTTATTGAAATATACAAAAGGTGCTGATGTGGGCATACACATCATTCAAAACACATGCTTGAATCATTTTTATTGTTTGCCAAATAAAGTTTTTGAATATGCAGTAGCCGGAAAGCCTATAATCATAAGTAATTTTCCTGATATTGTTACTGAATTTTCCGAAGTGGGATCGGCCTGGTTTATCGACCCATCCACTAACGATTTACAAGTAACGATAAAAAGCATAACAAATGATTTACTTATGATTAAAAGCACAAAAGCGGAAGTCAATAGAAATCGTTGGGCATGGGAAGAGTCGGAAGAAGTTTACCAAGAAATATATAAATCTTTAATAAACGAAAATTGAATTTTCTCTTTTAAAAGAAGCATGAAGTCAGAATCTGTACCCATCAAACAATGCACACTCTCTGTTATGGACACTATAGCAGATCCCGATATCAGCTTTGATGAAAAAGGAATCTGTAACTATTACTACGAATACCAAACTAAAAAGCTACTTCGTGATTTTTCTGAAGATCCAAATAAGTTGAATGAAATAATCTCTGCTATTAAAAAAGAAGGGAAAGGTAAAGCATACGACTGTGTAATTGGTGTTAGTGGAGGAGTTGATTCTACCTACTTAGCTTACTTAACTAAACAATGGGGACTACGACCTTTAGCAGTACATCTCGATAATGGTTGGAACTCAGAATTGGCAGTAAAAAATATTGAGAATACATTAAACAAATTGCAGATTGATTTAACCACTAAGGTTTTAAACTGGCATGAATTCAAATCGCTTCAAATTAGCTTTTTAAAATCCTCTACCCCTGATGGAGAAATACCAACTGATCATGCAATTTTTGCTACACTATTTGAAACAGCAGCCAAACACAATATAAAGTATATATTAAACGGCAACAATTTCACCACTGAGAGCGTTATGCCGATAACTTGGTCTTATGGACATATCGATTGGAAATACATCAAGGCAATTCACAAACAATTTGGCGACCGAAGATTAAAGAATTATCCACATCTTACCTTGTTCCGTTACCTTTATTATACTCTATTTAAAAGGGTAAAAATTGTTTCTATTTTAAATTATATGCCTTACAATAAGGCTGAAGCAATGCATGTTTTACAAGACAAACTCAACTGGAAATATTATGGAGGTAAACACTACGAATCTGTTTATACCCGATTTTTTCAAGGATATTGGTTGCCGGAAAAATTTAACATCGACAAAAGAAAAGCACACTTATCTACGTTAATCTTTTCGAAACAAATAAAAAAGCAAGAAGCTTTAGCTGAACTGGAAAAACCAATTTATCCAGAAACATTGAAAGATGAAGACCTTCAGTTTGTTTTAAAAAAGCTTGAACTAACACAACAAGATTTTCAAAATCTAAAAGAGTCACCAACAAAAACATTTCGTAATTACCCTACAAGTTACCAGTTGCATACTAAGCTACGAAAGTTGTTGAACTTCTTGCGAGGAAAAAAAATTATGTACAGTTAACTGACTATTAAAAATGAAAAAAATAAAGTTTGCAATCATAGGATTTGGACGAATAGGACAACGACACGCTGAGCATATTCAAAAATATGGTGAGCTAGTTGCAATTGCTGATATCGATACCTCCAAGAAAAATAATCTTCCAGAATCTTGTAAGTTCTATCCATCACACCTCGATTTACTCTCAAATGAAAAAGATGTTGATGTAATTTCAATCTGTTCTCCCAATGGATTGCATGCTATTCATAGTATTGATTCACTAAAAGCCAGTAAACATGTTTTATGCGAAAAACCAATGGCATTGAACGTGCATGATTGTGGCGAAATGATTAAAGCAGCAGAGAAGGCAAACAGAAGACTATTTATTGTAAAACAAAACAGATTTAACCCACCTGTTGAAGCAGTAAAAAAAGCTATTGATGAAGGCCATTTCGGAAAAATATTATCTATTCAGTTGAGTTGCTTTTGGAATAGAAACGAAGCCTATTACCATAATTCATGGAAAGGCACTCTTGATTTAGATGGTGGCACCTTATACACTCAATTCAGTCATTTTATAGATCTATTGTATTGGATGATTGGAGATATCAAAAGTGCGCAAGGCTTTAGTGGAAATCTAAATCACGGAAATACAATTGAATTTGAAGATACTGGCGTAATCGCTGTTGAATTCTATAATGGAACGCTAGGAACTATCAACTATACCGTTAACTCATTCGAAAGAAATATGGAGGGTTCACTCACCATATTCGGTGAAAAAGGGACGGTAAAAATCGGAGGCCAGTATTTAAACGAGTTGGAATACCAAAATTTTAAAGACTTTAAAATAACAAATTTACCTCCGGGAAATCCGCCTAACCAATATGGTCAGTACCAAGGTTCCATGTCTAACCACAATGAAGTTTACAAAAACATTATCGAAGTATTAGGAAATAATGGAGTTATTGCCACAAATGGTTTTGAAGGACTCAAAACTGTAGAAATCATTGATAAAATTTACACTAAAATCAGATAGATGGAACCAACCTTATATGAGAGTGGCATCGTGAATGTTTCCTTCGGGGAAAATATTAAGATTGTGAAGCCCGTTAATCTTTATGGTTGCACCATTGGCTCAGATTGCTTTATCGGACCTTTTGTTGAAATACAAAAAGATGTTACGATTGGTTCACAAACAAAAATTCAATCTCATGCATTTATTTGTGAACTGGTAACTATCGGTAATAATTGCTTCATAGGCCACGGAGTTATGTTTATCAATGATTTATTTTCTGAAGGTGGACCTGCTAATGGTGACAAGACAAAATGGGAAAAAACAAATATTGGTAATCATGTTTCCATTGGTTCTAACGCTACTATTCTTCCCGTTACTATTTGTGATAATGTTGTAATTGGCGCGGGTGCTGTGGTCACAAAAAATATTTTATTGCCCGGAAAATACGCAGGTAATCCGGCTAAAAAAATTGATTGATAATAATTAATTATATGAACATACCATTTGTTGATTTACAACGTCAGTATCAAAATATAAAAAGTGAAATTGATTTAGCCATTAAAAATGTGCTGGATACATCTCATTATATCGGTGGACCAATCGTAACTAACTTCGAAAATGATTTCGCTAAATTAATTGGCGTAAAACATTGTATTGGAGTAGCCAATGGCACAGATGCCATCTACATAGTTTTAAAATCTCTTGGTATTGGCGAAGGTGATGAAGTAATTACAGTGGCAAACAGTTGGATATCCACTTCAGAAACAATTTCACAAACTGGAGCTAAACCCGTTTTCGTTGATATCAACCCTGAAACATATACCATAGATGTTGATAAAATAGAGGAGAAAATCACTAAAAAAACTAAAGCCATCATCCCCGTACATTTATATGGACAAATGGCTGAGATCACTGTGATTAAAACTATATGCCAGCGTTATAATCTCTTTTTAATTGAAGATTGTGCGCAATCTCATCTATCTGAAGAAAATGGTGTTTTAGCCGGAACTACAGGAATTGCTGGAACTTTCAGTTTCTATCCAGGAAAAAATCTTGGTGCATATGGTGATGCAGGTGCAGTTATCACCAATAATGATGACCTAGCTTCGAAAATGAGAATGTATGCCAACCACGGTGCATTGGTGAAACATAAACACCAGATGGAAGGAATAAATAGTAGATTAGATACTATACAAGCTGTTATTCTTCATGCTAAACTCCCCCACCTTAAAAACTGGACCCAAAAAAGAATTGATAATGCCAACCAATACAATCAACTTATTACAAACACAGACATTACAAAACCAAAAACCAGAAGTTTAACCAAACACACTTTTCATTTATATGTAATAAGGCATAAGAAAAGAGATGCATTGCAACAATTTCTCCAATCTAAAGGCATTCAAACTGCAATACATTATCCAACTGCTTTGCCTAACCTTCCTGCTTATCAGTACTTGAATCATCAACCTTCAGATTTTCCAATTGCAAGTTCTTTTCAAAACGAAATTTTATCTCTTCCAATGTTTCCGGAATTAACAAATGATGAGATTGAATACGTTAGCCAAATCTTAAATCAATTTTAATTCAATGATTTCCATTGAAATTTTATGTGATTCATTTTACCCTGAAGAGAAAGCAGTTGGGATCCGATTGTTTCACCTTGCTAATGCTTTAAAAAACAACGACTTTCAGGTAACGGTTAATTCTTGCACAAAGAATCCTCATGGAAATTTCAAACATAGAAAAAATTTCTTTGGAGCACCTTCAAATAAAAGCCATGCATTGGTTAGATTGTTTCAGGAATTATTACTTGCAATAGAATTTTTCTTTAAAATTGTTTTCAGCAAAAGCGATATTTTTCTTCTTTCTAGCCCACCTTTTTTACCAATGGTTTTTGGCGCAATAGCTTCAAAATTAAAAGCTAAAAAATATATTGTTGATGTCAGAGATGAGTACCCGGAAGTTTACTTTGTTTCGGGACTTGTTAAAGAGAATTCGTGGATAGGAAGCTTACTATCTAGAATAGAAAAGCTTACATATCGTCATTCTTTTTTAACTATTACGGTTACAGATAACATTGTTAAAAAGATTATCACTAAGTCAGAGCATGGAAAAAATAAAGTTTTATTAGTAAGAAACGGATTTGATGAACAAGTATTTAAAACAAGTCCAGTAAAAGAACAAAATTTTACAATCGTTTTTCATGGCAATATCGGCAAATTTCAAAAGCCAACTCTTTTAATCAATCTTGCAAAAAGAGCTTTAGAAGAAAAACAGAATATTGAATTCGTAGTAATTGGTTGGGGGAACAACGAATCATCGTTGCTCGAAAGTAATTTGACTAATCTTAAATTTCTTGGTAAGAAATCACATGAAGTAATTCCGGAAATCATCAACAAGTTTCATGTTGGTATATCTGTTAGAACAGATGATGAAATTTCAAAAAATTCTTTCCCTGTAAAGATTTATGAATACCTTGGAGTTGGGTTACCTGTTATTGTTACTCCTATTTCTGAAGCCGGATATTTTATCACAAACAATAAGTTAGGTCATCAATTTACTGGTTATGATGAAAATGAAATTTTCGATTTTATTTTAAAACTGAAGAATGATTCGCATTTTTATCAATCTTTAGTTAACAATATTTTGCAGAGTAGGCTAAACTTTTCAAGGCAAAAAATATCAAATGATTTGGCCCTTCAACTTAAAAAAGATTTAACTGATGCCTAACATTCTTTTAACCGGTGGGTCTGGGTTTATTGGAAGTTACTTCCATCGCTTCTTACCTCAAGAAGAAATTGTTAACCTCGACTTGGTTAAACCAAATTTCGAAACAAAAGCCATCAACATTATTGGCGACATTAGAAAAAAGGAAGATGTTGAGTCTGTCTTACAACAACATAAAATTGATTTGATTATTTCTCTTGCTGCCAAGCACCACGATTTTGGAATTGAGCAAGATGAGTATTACGACACCAATGAAGACGGAACGCGTGTAATCTGTGAAGCCGCTACTAAAGCAGGCATTCATACGATTTTATTTTATTCTTCAGTTGCCGTTTATGGCTTGCAATCTGACTTCACAACAGAAGAATCTGCACCAAAGCCCGACCATCCCTATGGTGGTTCTAAATTGGCTGGAGAAAAAGTTTTATATGCTTGGTGTGCAGAACAACCTAACCGAAAGGTCATCATCATACGGCCAACTGTTGTCTATGGCCCGGGCAACAAAGCCAACATGTTTTCGCTCATTCAACAAATTGACAGAGGGTTGTATTTTCATATTGGTAAGGCAGATAATATTAAGTCAATCGCCTATGTTGAAAATTTAGTACAAGCCACTTTGTTCTTGCTCAAAAATGTAAGTCAGTCTGGTGTTAGCATTTTCAATTATGCAGATGAACCTCAGCTCACAACCCGACAAATCAGCACTCAAATTGCACATGTTCTTAATAAAAAAATAAGAATTACTTTATCTCTTGGCGTGGCCTTGCTTTTGGGTAAACCGTTTGATGTATTTATTAAGTTAAGTGGCAAAAACTTACCGGTTTCATCAGCACGTATAAAAAAACTGGCTACAGCTACTCAGCACAGTGCTCCGAAAATAAAGGAAATGGGCTATAAGCCACCTTCTGATACTTTAACTGGCTTAGAAAAAATGGTGCGCTGGTACAAAGTGTACAAAAAACAGCAATAAGCCTTCTAACACTTTTTTAATCCATTTTTTGTTAGAATTTTGCAAGATGGCTACAAATCTGGCTGCTGCCATTACGGCTTTTGTGATCTCTTTTCTTACGGTTCCTATCGTAATCAAGTATTCTTTCAGGAAAAACTTGGGTGATGTGCCCGGCCGCAGAAAAATTCATAAAAAGGTAACGCCTTCTTTGGGTGGTATCGCCATTTTTTTTGGTTTCATCGCAGCAACCTTTATTTGGATAGGTTTAAATGATTTAGCCTCTATCAAATTCGTGCTTGTTGCCTTGTTTATGGTTTTTTTTATTGGCGTGCGCGATGATTTAATTCCGATAAAAGCATCTTTAAAATTAGTAGGACAAATTTTAGCTGCCTGCTTGGTTGTTTTCTTTTTTGATATCCGCCTAAAAGGTTTATACGGTATTTTGGCTATCAATGAAATTCCGCTTTGGCTTTCGTATTTTCTCACCATTCTAACCATCATCGTTATTACGAATGCTTTCAATTTAATTGATGGCTTAGATGGACTGGCTGGAACTATCTCTTCAATTGCTTTATTGGCTTTCGGCATTTGGTTTTACCTGGTTGAAGATTATACCTTTTCTACCATTTCATTTTGTATGCTGGGTGGTATTTTGGCCTTTCTTATTTTTAACTGGGAACCTTCAGAAGTATTTATGGGCGATACTGGCGCATTAGTAATAGGTTTGATGTTATCTATACTTACCATTCATTTCATCAACTTCAATTTTGCCTTGGCCACCACTAGTCCTTATTATTTTAAACCATCGGTAACCACTGGAGCTTGTTTTATTATCATTCCATTAATTGATACGTGCCGAATTATCATTTTAAGATTAAGCAAAAAGCAATCTCCGTTCACACCAGATAAGAGTCATATCCATCACGCCATTATGCGTTTAGGCATGAGCCATCAACAAACCACCATTATTTTGGCTACCACACACGTTCTATATATAGGTCTAGCTTTAATTTTATCCGATCTCGGAGAAAATTATGCCTTGCTTACATTATTATTATTTTCAATTGCATTAAGTGTATTACTCGATCAATTGATCATCAGAAAAAAATCGGGTAAAGAAACTGTTTAAACACATGGAAGAAATCATTTTTAAAATTAAAGCTGAAGTAGAAGCAGCAATCATCATGGATGCCACTCAGCTGGAAGAATTTCGTCTTCGCTTCATCAGTAAAAAAGGAGCTGTAACAGATTTGTTTGAGCAACTCAAACAAATGCCGAAAGAAGAAAAACAAAAAGTAGGCAAGATTTTAAATGAGCTAAAACAATTTGCAGAAACTAAATTTGCTGATGCACAGCTTTCAATCACATCAAGCAATAAAAAAGATAAGCAAGCAATTGATTTCACTTTACCTCCAATACCTGATAAAACAGGGAACTTGCATCCTCTTACCTTAACGCGCAATCGCATCATCGAAATTTTTGAAAGACTCGGTTTTTCTGTTGCCGATGGCCCCGAAATAGAAGACGACTGGCACAATTTCTCCGCTCTTAATTTTCCGCCTAATCATCCGGCACGTGAAATGCAAGACACTTTTTTCATCGAGAAGAATCCTGAAATTTTATTACGCACACACACCAGCAACGTTCAGGTGAGGTTAATGAACCAACAAAAACCTCCTATTCGCGCTATCATGCCAGGAAGAGTTTATAGAAACGAAGCCATCTCTGCACGTGCTCATTGTTTTTTCCATCAGGTTGAAGGTTTATACGTAGATAAAAATGTTGGCTTTGCCGATTTAAAACAAACCTTATATCACTTCGCAAAAGAAATGTATGGCCACGATACAAAAATCAGATTCCGTCCGTCTTATTTTCCTTTTACAGAGCCAAGCGCAGAGATTGATATTTCTTGTTTGATTTGCAAAGGCAAAGGTTGTAATGTTTGTAAACACACCGGTTGGGTAGAAATTGCAGGCTCAGGCATGGTGCATCCAAATGTGTTGCGCAATTGTGGCATCGATCCGGAAGAATACACTGGTTTTGCTTTCGGTATGGGTATCGAAAGAGTTACCATGTTGCGTTACCAGGTTAACGATTTGCGTTTGTATTCAGAAAATGATATTCGTTTCTTAAAACAGTTTAAAATGGTTGTATCGTAATGGCTAAAACCATTCAACATATTTTAGTTTGTGGAGCCGGTACGATGGGTTTAGGCATCGCCCAAACCTGCGCACAAAGTGGATATAACGTTTACCTATATGATGCAAATCCGGAAATTGCGCAAAACGGAATTCAGCAAATCGAAAAACAATTACATAAGCTGAAAGAAAAAGGTAAATTAAATGCAGATGAAGTAGTGGGCATCTTGCAAAATTTGCAAAGCATCAGCAAACTGGAAACAATGGAAGTAGATTTGGTGATTGAGGCCATCATCGAAGATGTTGCTATTAAACGCAACTTGTTCGCTACACTAGAAGATGTTTTACCTAAAGATGCCATCCTCAGCAGCAACACCTCCTCTTTGCCCATTACGCAGCTTGCCACCCAGCTGAAGCGAGCTTCAAGATTTGCAGGCCTACACTTTTTTAATCCAGCTACCGTTATGAAATTGGTGGAAGTAATTGAAGGTGCAGCAACTGATAAAAAAGTTATTGACCAATTAATTGCCTTCACGCTAACACTCAATAAAGTTCCGGTTGTCGCCAAAGATTTTCCGGGTTTTATTGTGAATCGGGTGGCGCGCCATTTTTATGTAGAAGCATTAAAACTGTTAGAAGAAGGCGTTGCCACACACGAGCAAATCGACACTATTTTAAAAGCAAATGGTTTTAAACTCGGGCCTTTCGAATTAATGGATTTAATTGGGAATGATATCAACTTTGCTGTAACAAAATCTTTGTTCGATGGCTTTCATCAAGAACCGCGTTTCAGGCCTAGCAGAATTCAACAACAAAAAGTTTTAGCTAAGCATTTAGGAAAAAAAACCGGTAAAGGATTTTACGATTATAATTCATGATCAAATCAAAATGGATAACATCACTTAGTTTTTGTGCAATGGCTTTTGCCTGTAGCAGCGATTTGTCTGATGATCCTATTCCTTTTGTTCCATTTGCAGATATTGTTTTAAATCTCGCTCTTCCCGCTTATTCATCTTTGCAAAATGTAAATGGCTTTTTAGAGATTGATGATGGTGGTGTGAAAGGAATCATCCTACATCGAACCAATGCCAATGCCGTTTCAGCTTTTGAAAAAACTTGTTCCTTTCAACCGGCAGATGCTTGTGCCAATGTAAGTGTTCATGCTTCAGGTTTATATATGATTGATGTTTGTTGCAATTCCACTTTTGATTTTACAAATGGTAATCCAACTGGTGGCCCTGCATTTCGTCCTTTAAGACAATACAAAACTTTGCTATCAGGCAACACGCTTACCATTACAGACGATACCATCAACTAAAATTGCTTACGATTAAAGATTTCTAATACCTTTCCATCCTGAAAAAAAGTATCTTTAACATCTCACATGAAAATCAATAAGATTGCATTAGCTCTTGCTTTCTCGCCACGCATGCAAGCCATGATGGCCGAGGCTGCGCGTTGGGCTAAAATGTATCAAGCTAAATTGTATTTGGTTCATGTAGGCGAAAAATCTGAAGAAGCAGAAAAAAAGGTATCTCAACTTTTGCAATCCGTCCAATGGTCGGCCGATGATACAACTGTGCTATGGAAGAAAGGCGACCCAACAGATAACATCTTGCAAGTGTGCAAGCAAGAACAAATTGATTTATTAATTGCTGGTGCTTTAAAAAAAGAAAATCTAGTCCAATATTACTTAGGAACCCCGGCACGTAAAATTTTAAGAAAAGCATCTTGCTCTGTATTGATGCTCATTAACCCTGAGGTTGATGCTTTACCTATTAAAAATGTTGTGGTTAATGCTGAAGACAGTGCTTACATAACGGAGGCTATACGCACCGCTTGCGAAATCAGCATTAAGCAAAAAGCAAATTGGTTGCATGTTGTGCGTGAAGTAAAAATGCTAGGATTAACACTCGCCTCTTTAGATGATTGCACTGAAGAAGAATACGACCAGCAACGCAACGGTCTTATGCAAGCCGAAATAGAAAATGTAGAAAAAATGTTGGCAGGCATTGCACACGAAGGTTTGCGTATCAACATCAAACTATTATCGGGTAAATCGGGTTTTGAACTTTCACAATTTGCTCAAAAGAAAAAAGCAGAATTATTAGTTGTTGGCGCATCACCACGCAGATTGTTTTTCTTCGATAGAGTTTTTCCACACGACTTAGAATATATTTTTCAAGATCTGCCTTGTAACTTATTAGTGGTGCATAGCCGCACCAGAAAGGAGGTCAACCATGGCTAGGCTAGCGCACGCTGATGTTGTTCAGTTATTGGTACAATTGGGCATCATGCTTTTAGTCGGAAGATTTTTTGCGGAATTCATTCGTAAGTTGGGTCAACCAACTGTTATTGGAGAAATCATCGCTGGCATTTTACTAGGTCCAACTGTATTGGGCACACTTAATCCTGAGTGGTTTCAATTGATTTTCCCAAGCATAGGTGCATCGGGTTTGGTTTTATCTGGCATTGT
Source organism: Cyclobacteriaceae bacterium (assembly GCA_027533395.1). GTDB lineage: Bacteria > Bacteroidota > Bacteroidia > Cytophagales > Cyclobacteriaceae > Chryseotalea. The sequence continues at coordinate 340,613 of JAPZUF010000010.1, read as the reverse complement.
ACAGATGTCGGTTGTGATGTTGTTGTTTATTGCCGGACTTGAAGTTGACTTACACATTGTATTACAACAAGGCAAGCAAGCTGTGTTAACCAGTTTAACAGGTATCACTATACCTTTTGCAATTGGATTTATTTTTCCTTACTACTTCCCAGAATTTTTTGGAATAGCTCCTGGCATGGATCAACTGGTTTTTGCTTTGTTTATGGGCACAGCCATGGGAATAACAGCGCTGCCAGTAATTGTTCGCATTCTCATGGATTTGAATCTTTTTCGAACGCGAATGGGTATGTTAGTAGTTGCTTCAGCCATGGTTGATGATATCGTAGGATGGATGATTTTCTCTGTTATCCTTGGCATGATTGGCAAAGGCAGCGATATGCCGCTGTGGAATACTATATTACTTACTGCTGGCTTTGCTGTTTTTATGCTTTCGATTGGAAGAATTGTATTAAACAGAAGTTTACCATGGATCAATAAGAAAATGGCATGGCCGGGTGGTGTGTTAGCTTTGTCATTAGGATTTTGTTTTCTCGCTGCCGGATTTACAGAATACATAGGCATCCATGCCATCTTTGGTGCTTTTATTATGGGTGTGGCATTAGGCGACAGTAAACATTTCAGCGAGAGAGCAAAAGAAATCGTGCATCAATTCATCAATAATATATTCGCCCCGTTATTTTTTGTTTCGATTGGTTTGCGCGTCAACTTCGTTTCAAACTTTGATTTGTTGTTAACCCTCATCATCATCTTAATAGCCTTTGCCGGTAAGATCATTGGAAGCGGCTTAGGTACTAAACTGGGTGGATTTACTTGGCAAGAATCTTTGGCTGCTGGTTTTGGCATGAATGCGCGCGGTGCCATGGAAATTATCTTAGGCTTGATTGCTTTCGAAAATGGGTTAATCAACGAAAAGGTTTTTGTTTCATTAGTCATTATGGCTTTGGTTACCAGCATGACGAGTGGACCTTTAATGAAATGGAGCTTATCAAGAAATTGGGCCAAGTGATTCAAACTTTGTTTTAACCATTACCCTTTCTCTCCAGACAAATGAAATTTTATCCTTTTTTTTCATGGATTTCTGCTCGATTAATGAGTCCAAATTGACAAGTCTGAAGATTATAGATCAAAATCGACAAAAATATTTTTCATCATTCTTCTTCTTTTGTTTCATGTTTGAGAAGATAACTATTCTCAATTTGGTAAAAGATTAAACGTTTTAAGAAAATTTATTAGAAACAATATAATTTCTTAAAAATTTCAAAACACCCAACAATCGTTTGTGTTTAAGGTATAGTTCAAAACATTAAACAAAACACTCTTATGAAAACTTTACTTGATATTATTGCCATCCCCAAGGATGACCCAATCGCATTTACCTTCTTCACAGGTTACATGGCGATGCTCGCTGCTTCCGTTTTCTTCTTCGTAGAACGTTCAAGCGTTGAAGGAAAATGGAAACTCTCAATGTTAGTGTCTGGCTTGATCACTGGTATCGCAGCCGTGCATTATTACTACATGAGAGATTATTATCTATCAACCGGAGAAAACCCAACTGCTTTGCGTTACATCGATTGGACTTTAACAGTGCCTTTGATGTGCGTTGAGTTCTACTTGTTAACCAAAGCTGCCGGTGCAACCAAATCCTTATTATGGAAACTCATCTTTGCTTCGGTTTGGATGTTGGTAACAGGTTACATTGGAGAAGCCTTCACTGATGGCTCAACAGGTCATTCTGTATTATGGGGTCTGTTATCTACATTAGGCTACTTATATGTGTTGTACACTGCATGGTTGGGTGAAGTAGCACAATTAGCTGCCAAAAGTGGAGACGCAACTGTTGTAAAAGGCATCCGTACTTTAGCATGGTTTGTATTGGTAGGTTGGGCTATCTATCCTATCGGTTACATGTGTATGCCTGGTGGTTGGTTAAACACATTTTTAGGCTGGCAATCATCTAATGTAGATTTATTTTACAACATTGCAGATGCAATCAACAAAATCGGCTTCGGCTTGGTAGTGTACTCAATTGCGGTAAGCTCTAAAAAATAAGTCCTCATTTTAGGCAGAAGAAAACGTAATGCTTCAAACCAAATAAAATGAAGGAAATGAAACAGGGATACTTTTGTATCCCTGTTTTTGTTTTATCCTATATTACACCGTTATCTTATAATTTCTTTGCTGCATTCCAATATGCATCCATTTCGGCCAAAGTCATTTCTCCCATTTTCTTGCCATCGCGTGCAGCCGCTTCCTCTAAATATTGAAAGCGTTTGATGAATTTTTTATTGGTACGCTCCAAAGCTTCTTCCGGATCGATGTTTAAAAATCTTGCGTAGTTAACCAGCGAGAACAACAAGTCGCCAAATTCTTCTTTTATCTTTTCATCATTGTTCTTTTCTTCACTGTTTACTTCAGCTTTCAACTCTATTAATTCTTCTTCTACTTTTTCGAATACCTGATGCTTATTCTCCCAATCAAAACCTACACCGCGTGCTTTATCTTGTATGCGGATGGCTTTTACTAAGGCTGGTAAAGATTTTGGCACTCCTTCCAAAACAGATTTGTTACCGGATTTTAACTTTAATTTTTCCCAATTGGCTTTTACTGTTGCCTCATCTTCTGCCACTACATCTCCGTAAATGTGAGGATGTCGCTCAATTAATTTATCGCAGATGGCATGTAAAACATCTGCCATATCAAACCATTGTTGTTCGGCTGCAATGCGCGCATAAAATACATTGTGCAGCATTAAATCGCCTAACTCCTTTTTTACTTCGTTCACATTATCATCCAAAATGGCATCACCCAGTTCGTATGTTTCCTCGATTGTTAAATGTCGCAACGATTGCCAGGTTTGTTTTTTGTCCCACGGGCAATTTTCGCGCAATTCATCCATCACGGTTAACAATCTGTCGAATGCTTCGAGTTTTGCCTTTCTGTTGGGATCTGGTTTTGCTAATTGTTTTTTCATGTGAGAAAACTATTTGAGGCTGAGTTTAGTTGTATCTTTGTGCGAGTACAAAAATCGCAATAAAACTAACCATTCGCGAGCTATGACAGTTTTTCTCTTAACCTTAGGCATTTTCGCTTTGTTTTTTGCACTTATGTCCGTACGCCTTCTATTTCTAAAAAATGGAGAGTTCAGAGGAACTTGCGCTTCGCAAAGTCCTTGGCTTAACAAAGAAGGTGTGCAGTGTGGTTATTGTGGCAAAACCCTTAACGAAGGCGATGCTTGTGCTAGTCCCACAGGTCCTCCAACAGAACTTCCATCCATCGGAAAAAAATAATCAATTGCTCTACTGTTTTAGTAGTGTTTTTCTCTTTTACTTTTTGGTGTACTACTTTTTTGTTTAAATCTTACCTTTGCACTTTAAATCTTTTAAAGTGACGTTAATCAAATCTATATCAGGTATCCGCGGAACCATAGGCGGAAAACCAGGCGATAACTTAACTCCGGTTGATGTTGTAAAATTTGCTGCTGCTTTTGGTACTTGGGTAAAAAGTAGAAAAGGTAAAAAAATTGTAATAGGCCGAGATGCAAGAATTTCTGGTAAGATGGTGAGTGATTTAGTCTGCAATTCTTTGCAAGGCCTGGGCTTGCATGTGATTGACTTAGGTTTATCTACTACGCCAACAGTAGAAATGGCTGTGCCCATGGAGAAAGCAAGCGGTGGCATCATTTTAACAGCTAGCCACAATCCAATACAATGGAATGCATTAAAACTATTAAACGAAAAAGGTGAATTTATTTCTGCTGAAGATGGAGCAACTGTTTTAAAAATAGCAGAAAGTGAAAGTTTTGATTTTGCAGGCGTAACCGAACTCGGCCAGTATGTTTATAATGATACTTACTTAAAGAAACATATCGATAAAATTGTAAAACACAAATGGGTTGATGCAAAAGCTATCGCGAAAGCAAAATTTAAAATTGCTGTTGATGGTGTTAACTCAAGCGGTGGTTTTGCAGTTCCTGCTTTGCTGAAAGCCTTAGGTGTTAAAAAGATTGTGTCTTTATATGCTGAACCAAACGGAAAGTTTGCACATAACCCGGAACCTCTCCCGGAAAACATTCGTGCAATTTGCAAAACTGTAAAAACAGAAAAATTCGATTTGGGAATAGTGGTAGACCCGGATGTTGATAGACTGGCATTCATTCAAGAAGATGGAAAACCATTTGGTGAAGAATATACATTAGTAGCAGTTGCTGATTATTTGCTAAATAAAAAGAAAGGCAATACAGTTTCAAACTTATCCAGCACCCGAGCTTTGCGCGATGTTACCGAGAAAAACGGTGGACTATATGCCGCAGCCGCAGTTGGTGAAGTAAATGTAGTTACCAAAATGAAAGCAACCAACGCCATTATCGGTGGTGAAGGTAATGGAGGCGTTATCTTTCCTGATTTACATTATGGCCGCGATGCTTTGGTAGGTATTGCTCTTTTCTTAACACACCTTGCCAAAACCGGTAAAACAGTTTCTGAATTGCGCAAAACGTATCCTGCTTATTTTATTTCTAAAAATAAAATAGAATTAACACCTGCTATTGATGTTGATAAAGTGCTGGCAGAAGTTAAAAAGAAATACCAACACGAAAATGTAAACACCATTGACGGTGTAAAAATTGATTTTGAGCAGGAGAAAGAATGGGTACACTTAAGAAAAAGCAATACAGAGCCCATCATCAGAATTTATGCTGAATCGCAAAGCGAGAAAAAAGCAAATGCTCTAGCAGAAAAAATTATTGCTGATATCAAACAAATTGCCGGACTTTAATTCATCATCATGAGAGTTTATCTTGATAATGCCGCCACCACTCCCCTCGACCCTGAAGTGTTCGAAGCCATGAAGCCGTTTATGCTCGAAGATTTTGGTAATCCTTCTTCTACTCATTCACATGGAAGAAAAGTGAGGGCTGCTATTGAATCAAGTAGAAAAAAAATTGCTGAACTCCTAAACTGCACACCGGGTGAAATAATTTTTACATCAGGCGGAACGGAAGCCGACAACACTATTTTAGTAAGTGGAGCGCAAAGCTATCAACTTAAACACGCGATTTCAACGCCAATTGAGCATCATGCTGTAACGCATACACTGGAAACTTTGGCTAAAAAAGGAATTGTCAAATTACATCATGTTAACATTACTGAGAAAGGACATGTTGATTTAAACCATCTGGAAGAATTGTTAAAACAATATCCACAAGCTTTGGTTTCACTCATGCATGCCAACAACGAAATTGGAAATCTCTTGGATATTAAACGCGTGAGTGAACTCACACATGCATACAATGCATTTTTCCATTCTGATACGGTGCAGACGATGGGTCATTATGCGCACAACTTAAGAGAGTTGCATGTTTGCGGTTTGGCTGCTGCTGCCCATAAATTTCATGGCCCAAAAGGAGTTGGGTTTATGTATATCCGCAAAGACAGAAAAATTGAGCAGTTTATACATGGTGGTGCGCAAGAAAGAAACATGCGTGGTGGCACTGAAAACGTATATGGCATCGTTGGTTTAGCGAAAGCTTTAGAAATTGCTTACCGCGATATGGCTGCGCACGAAACTCATATCAAAAAATTAAAATCAAGCATGATTGGAAAACTACGCGAACATATACCTGGCGTTAGTTTTAATGGAGATTCTGATAATTTAGATAAAAGTTTATACACTGTTTTGAATGTAAGCCTGCCCGAATCTGAAGAAAATGAAATGTTACTTTTCAATTTAGATTTGCAAGGTATTTCTGCATCAGGTGGAAGTGCCTGCTCAAGTGGAGCCACAACCGGTTCGCATGTTTTAGGTGCTTTGTATCCACAATCTAAACGTGGTGCTGTTCGCTTTTCTTTCAGTAAGTACAATACTATAGAAGATGTTAATTATGCTGTAGAAAAGTTAACTTCCATTTATTCAGTCACCGCGTGAGTGATTACCAAAATGATAACCGAAACTGATTAAAATAGGCCAAGGATCATCTTCAAAAATGATACTAGGATTGTTTTTTAAAGCATCTAAATCCCTATCGTAATCTGGTCTAAATGGGAGAATGATTTGTGCTTTAAAAAAATTCTTTGGGTTTCTGCCATTAGCGAATTGAGCTCCTAAACCCATTGAGAATCCTGTATACGATTTATTAAACTGACTTGCACCTTCAACAATGATAAATCCATTAGTACCATACATGGCACTAAAAAACATGGAGAAAGATTTGTCAGGAGTAAGGTGTGCTTCAGCACCTAAATTATAGCCAACGGTTAACAAAGAGTAACCTCCACCCGCAAATAAACCAATATGTTTTTCAGGATAGTACTGGAACTGCCCGCCTATTCCACCATAATTTATACCAAGTCCAAAACCAAATGACATTTCATTGTGTTCGGTAAATTCATAGCGATCAGAAGCTTCGGCTGAGCGAGGAGAAGTTTCAGTTTTTGTTAAATCTAACTTAGCTATTTCTTTTTTTAAAACTAGTTTTTGATTAGCATAAACTAGAATATCTTTATACAGCATCAATTGAACAATTCTATCGTTTTGCTGAGCATCAAGAGAGTCTTTATAATATACCTCAGCCACTAATGATGTTGATACTGCTCCTTCCTTTAACTTTAATTTATCAGAAGTTACATCCAAAATTGTAGCAGAAATTTTTGTTTTATCGCGCATAACGATTGTTTGTTGCGCAAATAGATTTGCCTGTAAGGCTAGCAAAACAACGAGTAAAAGATACCGAAGCATACTTAAGAAATATTTGCTCTAATATACGAAACAAATCTTACGATTAATCAGAACTTATCTATTGGCTCCAAGCTCCAGAAAATTGTAATACTTCTTGCGAGTTTAGTCTTTGAAGATAAAAAATAACTTGGCGTGTTTCTGTTAAATAAGTACCATCAAATATACCTCTTTCATTTTCGCAGCCTGTATAGCCAGAATAAGTAATGCCCTTATAAACTACATTATCCAAATTGAAATTATATGCATTCTTTGATCCTAGTATCTCTGTGCCGATAAATTCCACGCCATCAACTACCAAAAGCAAATGAAAAGGATTTTCAACTTTATCTATGGTGAAAGAAATAGTTTCACTTTGCCCCGCATAAACTAAAGCTCCATTTTGCAAATTATAATGCCGCACAACACCATCATACATGCCAATACTTTTATGGCGAATATCAGCCTCATCATACTTACTACAACCTAGTAAACCAATTGTCATTAATAAAAGAATATATGCCTTCATCATCCTCAAAACTACCTAGAGCTGGAGACCAGACATTCCTTTAAACGTTCAATTAAATTCTAATCATAACTACAAATGAACTTTGTTTAATAACTCGTTTTAGAATTTCTCAATAACCGATTAACTAGCAACTAAATCCATTATGATTTGCCTGAAGTTGCATGTACACAATTGAAAATTGGATTCAAAATTCCCGGCTTTTACACAAAGTAATTTCTTTGTACATTCAAACCATATTTAGTTATGGATTTAACCCTTTTCTTCTCTGCCATTGAGGAAAGTTTATATGAAGACATATCGTCTCCTTCCTCTTTTTATAAAAACATCAAAGCATACACAGATAAAATTCCAGACTTTAAAGACGCCCACATTGCTATTATTGGTTTAAGTTCCGATAATAATTTGGCCGCTGATACCATTCGTAAAAAGCTTTACAATTTAAAGCGTGGCACTGGCTCTTATCGTATTGTAGACTTAGGAAACTTAAAGCCTGGACACGATCAAGATGAAAACTACACACGTGTTAGCGAAGTGTGTCGCATGATTTTAGAACAAAATGTTTTGCCCGTTTTGATTGGCGGCACACACGATTATACTTTTGGACAATATACGGCCTACGAAACTTTGAATAAGTTAGTGAGCTTGTTAAACATAGATGCGTTTTTGGATTTGGAAGATGAGCCATCAGCGAACATGGAGCAAAAACACATCCACAGAATTTTAATGCATGAACCCAATTTCTTATTCAATTATATTCACATGGCTTATCAATCTTATCTGATTGATCCTGTTTCGGTTTCAGTTTTAGAAAAGTTGTATTTCGAAGCATTTAGAATCGGGCAAATGCGCAACAACTTACAAGAAATGGAACCTGCTATTCGCCATGCTGATCTACTTTCATTTGATATAGCTGCCATTCGTTCTGCCGATGCTCCTGGACAATATAATCCGCAGCCATTTGGTTTAACGGGTGAGGAAGCTTGCCAAATATGTTGGTATGCCGGACATAATGAAAAGTTAAGCTCAGCAGGATTTTATGGTTATCAAGTTGAGAAGGACCAGACCAATCATCAAACTGCATCCGTAATTGCTACTATGATATGGTATTTCATAGAAGGTTTTTACAATAGGAAAAACGAGCAAAATGTAAAAAGCAATGATTTCTTAAAGTTTACTGTTTCGATGCCAGCTGAGCCTTCTTCCATTTCATTTTACAAAAGTAAGATGAGTGAAAAGTGGTGGATGGAAGTTCCTTATCCGCAAGGCAAAGAAAAATTTGCACGAAATAGTATTATTCCATGTAGCTATGCTGATTATTTAGCCGCAACTAAAGGTGATGTACCTGAGCGATATATTTCAACTTTAGCTAAACTTGGTTGAGTTATTTTTTAGGAGGTAATTCAAACGCGATAGCTTCATGTTCAAATTTTCCTTTATGGGCGCCATCGCAAAAAGGTTTATTATTTGATAAACCACAACGGCAAAGCGAAAGTAAAGTTCGTCCTTGTAAATTATATATGCCACCGTTAGTGTCTACTATTTCAAAATCGCCTTCAATTTTAAGCGAACCGTTGTTGTTAACTATAATTTTAGTACTTGCCATTTTATAAAATATTATTGAGTTGCTCTTTAATTTTTTCTAATTCTTCTTTCATCAATACTACTTCTTTTTGCATATCGGCATCGTTACTTTTGCTGCCAATCGTATTAATCTCTCTTCCAATTTCTTGAGCGATGAAATTTAATTTTTTACCGTTGGAATTTTTTTCGTTCAACACTTGAATGAAATAATTTAAATGAGTCGTTAATCTTACTATTTCTTCCTGAATATCTAGCTTCTCGATATAAAAAATGATTTCTTGTTCTAATCTGTTTTTATCATAATTCTCTTCACCAAAAAAGGAAGTTATATTACCCTTTAAGCGTTCTCTGATTTTTTCTATTCGTTTAGGGTCTAATTCCTTTACTTTCAAAACCGATTGTTGAATGTTTTGAATATACTCAACGAACTTTTTGTGTAAAACTTTTCCTTCATCCTGTCGAAATGCATCACATTTGCTAATGGCATCCGTTAAAACTTCTTTGCACATCAACCACTCTTCTTCATTTACCTGATTGGCAACATTACTTTGCACAACTTCTGGTAAATTTAAAGCGATGCTGAACAAATCTGTTTGCTTTTCTCCAACCGTTTCAGATAAATTTTTTAGAGATTGATAATAAACTTTAAATAATTCTTGATTGAACTGAACTTGAGCAAGCTGAGAAGCAGACTTTTGTATTTCTATTGATACCGTTACTTTTCCTCGTTCTAATTTTTCTGTTATCAGATTTCGTATCTCCAATTCTTTTTCTGATAAAGATTTTGGGAAGCGAAGATTTAAATCAAGAAACTTAGAGTTTAAACTTTTTACCTCTGCTTGTAAACTAAATTGATTACCATCTTTGTTTGCCTGACCAAAGCCCGTCATGGATTTTACCATAATAAAATTTTAAGTAAGCAAGATAATCAAATAAGTGTTTAGAAATCGTAGCCAAGTGTGAAGAAGAATCGTGGATCTTGTCTTTCAAAATTTTCAACTGGCCACGCTACATCTAATTTTACATAATACCCCAATACTACAGATCTAAAACCAGTTCCATAACTAAATAACCACGGGTTGAGGTAATTTTTTACTTCAATTTTAAAGGGTGGTTGATTGATGATATCGTTGCTTACACTTTGCTCTGATGAGAAGGGTGGCGCGCCAGACCAACTTGTACCAATATCATAAAAAGTTGTGAACTGAAAATTTCTAAAGAATGAAGAACTGATCGGGCTATTGCTTAACACTTTAAACAATGGAACACGAAGTTCTGCGTTGGCTACCATTACGTTGTTCCCAAACAAAGTGCCGTAATTAAATCCTCTCAGGTTGGTAACAAATTCAACAAATAATAAATTTTGATTTTCTTGTTGCAGGCCAATTGGGTTCGGATTTCCTTCTGCGTCTGTTCCATCTGTCCTAGTTGCATTTCCAATCCAGTTTTCCATGCCACCTAGCATATATTGTTTGGGAGCATTGCCAAAGAAAGATCCCGCAAAACCTCGAACTGCAAAAACGATTTCTTTATATAATCGTTGGTAATGACGAAGGTCAATACTAACCTGGCTAAAACTTAGTCTGCTGGTTTTAAAATTTTCGTGGTGAATAAATGAAATTTTTCCTCTGGTTCCCTCCACAAAATTATTTCCACCAATGATGGAGTTATCATATACAAACTCTGCTTTAATGCCTCCATACGGATTATGAGTAGGACGAATATTAGGCGGAGCGCCAAAATTGTTTTGACTTCCTATGTTAACAGAGCGAGCAATGCTGGCAAAAGGTTTAATGGCAAATCTTGCTCTGTCGCTTAAAGGTAACATAGTACCAAACTCAATCCGATCTAATGAATACCTGAAGTTATCCGGATCATTGTTATCAAAACTACGGAGTGTTTCCCATTGAATAGCTTTTCTGTCGTATCGCACCGAAAAGTCGATGTAACGAGCCAACCATTGAAATTCTCCATACACATCTCCACTTCTAAAATCAAAGGTTGTCATTAAGCCACCATACAAACGATAATTTTCTAACATATCGTTCATTTGTGTTTCAAGCTGGAAGCCTAAGCCACGCAAGGGATCTATAACCAATGAAGTAACTAAATTACTTGCGCTGAATTTTGGATCATACGGGAATGGTCCGGTAGTTTTCTCTTTTGCTTTCGCCTTAGCAAAGCGGTTTAAAAATGTTTCTGTTGGTTTGGGTTGGCTTACAACTTCGTCTTCAAAAGTGTAGTTATCTGTATTGAGATTATTTTCTTTCGCTACAGTGGGTTTAGAATTGTTTGGTTTTATTAAGGTATCGGATTTGGGTATTTCAATTGAATCTTTGTCAATCAATTTATTGATGCTTTCTTTTTCTTTCTTTACACTATCCTGTGCTGCTTTCATTCTTTCGTTCAGCAACTCTTTGAGTGATTTCTTTTTACCGCTTTCTGTTTGTGTTTGTATTTTCTTTTCTCTAATTACTCGTGCTTGTTGTAATTCTTTGCGTTTGGTAGAAGGAGTGAATATTTGTCTGTTGGCATCAAAATTCTTGTCGATGTAAATGGATTCTTCCAATTTATCAGCTGTAACGATACTCAGGTAATTGCCATCAGCATTTAAATCGTAACTAATAATACCTGTGCGATAATTGGTTACTTGCGTGTATATGCCATTAGAAAGACTATACTTAAACAAGTTAACTATTCCGCGTTGGTCGCTTAAGTAATAGAAAACATCTTGGTTTACGGCTTTGGGAGCAAAGTCGTGACTGAGTGTATTGGTAACTCTTTTTAATAAGTTTTTTGTGCTATCGAGATCGTATATGTATAAGTTGCTGTAATGGGTTAATGCGTTTAGTGGAACCTTTTTTCCGGTTTGTAAAGTGTCGGAATTTCTGTTTGATGCAAAAACTATTTTGTTAGTTCCTGGAATAAAAGATGGATCTAAATCATCGAATGAATCATTGGTTAGTCTTCTTGTTCTGTCGCGTCTGGTGCTGAGTAAGAACAAATCGTTTTTACCTTCATAGTCGGCACTTAATACTGCTAATCTTCCGTTATTACTGAAACTAATGCTTCGGATATTATTAAACTTTTCAAGTGGTCGGGGCAACTTAGAGTTGGTGGATAAATCATACAACCAAAACCAATATTCACCTTTCTTCTGTCCGATTACACCGAGGTTATTGGCATCCGCCCAACTTATTAATGGAATAGAATTGTCCACCTCCTGACTGATAACTTTAGTGCCTCCTCTTAAAATAGTTTTTTCTTTTCCTGTTTCGAGCGATTTAATGATTACCACAAAACTGCCTCTATCGTTTTTTGAGAAAGCAAGGTAACGGCCATCGGGACTAATTTTGGCAGCCGTATAGCTGATAGTTTGGTCTGTTTTTTTTGTAAGTAAGTTTTTCTTATCCGGATTGAGGTAAGACTCATTTACCTGCGTTGCCATTTGCTTGTAATAATTTTCCCAATCGATTAGGAGTCGTTTATAGTTTACACCCAGCGTTATTTGTAAACTTTTTTCTTCGTTACGGGTAACACGTGTATAATTTAGAACATTGTGTATGCTGCTTTTGCCATAACGTTCGGCTATGTAATTCCAGAAAGATTGGCCGGCCAGCGCTGCTTCTTTCCCTGCTAGGCGCGAAAATCGGCTTGGTTTTTTTGTCATCACCAATTCTCTGGCATAATCATCCATTTCCGGGCTCCAACCTTTAGCTGCATAGTGGATGGCTCCTTGCACAAACCATTCGGGTAAATTCAACAAAAATGCATTTTGAAAGGCGTCTTTTAGATTGCCTCCGTACATCATTTCGTTAACTAACAATTCTGCAATTTTAAAAAGTAGTTCTTCTTTGAATGAGGATGAGGTTCCGGTATAAGCAACTTCTACATAAGGTCTAATGAATTCGGTTTCACCACCTACTTGCATTGAAGCTCGGTTTAAACCTACGTTGCTTTGTCTTAAATCGCTTAGAGAATTGTAAATGAATACTTTTGTTTTGAAGTAGGGTGGAAAACCTATTAAGTCTGTTATTCTATCAAATTCCCCTTCCAGGTATTCAAGTGTTTCGGATGCATTTCCTTTGCGTTCGTCATAATAATAAACATCGAAGTTTTCTCCGCTAAGGTATTCCCATTTGAAGGGTCGGTATTGGAAACGATTCTTACCAAAAGTTTCGCGCGATTGCTGCGCGAATGTCTGGTTAAAACCATTTAATAATATTGTTGTGAGAATTAAAAAAACAAACTTTTTCATGCCCTCTAAAGCGACTTCCAATATAAAGAATAATAACGACTTACATTCATGGCATCGTATATCGAGTTATCGTTTTGATTTATCATTTTATCCGACAAATATACTGCTGCTAATGGTGCCAGGCTTACGCCTTTTGTACCTAAACCATTTAAAATGGCCATTGTTTTATGTTGAGGATGTAATCCGATAATTGGTTTTCTATCGGGGCTGGTGGGTCTTATTCCCCAGTTTTGATTTATGACTTGGTAGGGTAACTCGGCAATGGCTTCCCATTTTTCTTGTATTTCTCTTTTGGCTTCTTCGGTAATACTTTGGCTTTCAATTCGATGATCGTAGGTTGCTCCAATTTTAAATTGTTGGGCTTGCTTTAATGGTACAGCATATACACCTCTGTTTATAATAAAATCGGTTTGGAAATCCGTTTGTATAGTTAAAGTTTCGCCCTTTAAAGGTTTTATAGGCACCCAATTAAAATAAGGATTTTGTAAACTGTTTGTGCCTTCGCAAAAAACGATGTGTTGGGCTTTTATTGTGTGGTATTGAATGGAAGAATCGTTGGCTAATTGCAAGGCATCGTATTTAAACTTTTCGTTTAGCCATTTATTTTGTTGTTGAAAATATTGCTTACATGCGTGCATAAAGATTTGTGTATCTACAAATCCTGTTTGTTGCAGTAAAATACCTCCGAAAGAGTCTTTAACCCCTTGCGTATGGGTAGATTGCAAAAACATTTTTTTGATAAAGGCTGCCAGTTTGGGTTCCTGACTTTGGGCCATCCAATTGTTTTGTTCTTCGATAGATAGAAACGGCCTGTAGATGGGTTTTGGATAAAAGAATTTTTGTTGCAGTAATTTTTCTGCATCAGCATAAAATTGATGTAGGGTTTTGAAAACCAAATCGGCTTGCCATGTTTTGGTTAGCATTTTACCTGTTATAGGATTGAACAAGCCCGCTGCCACTGCGCTACTTTGGTTGGCTTCTTCTGCATAAACCAGAATGTTTTTTTCTTTTTGATGGAGGGCTAATGCCAGGCAGCAACCTGCCAAGCCTCCTCCTACAATGATGCAATCCACTTCCTTCATCTAACAGTTTGTATACGCGCTGTGGCTATTCTTTTTTTAAAGTTAAAATAATTTGCGCATGCAATGGTGAGCAGGCTTTGTTGCGTTTTCGTGATTTTATTTTCTAGCAATTGATCTTCTAACAAATTCAACAATCAAAGGATTTGGATGATTATTTGTAGAAGTCAAAGCTGGTTGAAAGAGTGTTCCTAAGAAAAAAGGATGATCTTCAATTTCAAATGCTCTAACCTGTCCATCTTCCGAGATTGCTGTTAATTTAAGTCCATTATCTTTAAGTATACTAATGTATTTTTCATTTACTCCATAACTACAAAAATACTTACCTAATAAATTTTCCTTTCTTATTATATCAAATAAAATTGAATCTTTGTTTACGATGGTTAAAAGCTCTTCTTTTTCAATTAAAGAACACGATAGTTTAGAAATTAGTAATTCTTTTGATTCTGGATTTGTCTCTTCATGGTCAGCATTAAAAATTCCACAAATGTTTCTTGCGTATTCAATGATCATGTGTTGAAATCCACCACAGTTGCCAAATGTTGGGATATTGTTTTGTCTAACATAAGTAATTGTATCAATAACATTTTTCATGTCTTTATATGGTGATCCGGGCGCAATCCAAAGTCCACAATAAAGCTGATTGAACGCTATTTTGAAATTAAAGATATCAGTGCTTATCCAATCGAACTGTATATCTTCGTCAAATCTCTTTATAACCTCCCTCAGGCTGTTATTTAAAGCATGATGTGTTGAATAGATCGGATTAAAATCACCTAGAATTGCAATTCTTTTTATCATTTTGTAATTTATTTGTCACTTTTTATTTATCAATCTAAAAGCATTTCGAACAACAGTTTGTATACGCGCTGCGGTTATTCTTTTTTTAAAGTTAAAATAATTTGAGCATGCCATAGTGAGCAGGCTTTGTTGGCTAAGGCTTTTTAAATTTTAATCTTGATTTTACTTTTTGGATAGTTCTTCTATGAAGTCGCGTACTTGCGACAGTTTATCCGCAGGCAGGTTTTTTAATTTACCTACAATGTTGCCTTTCTTTTTTCCTCGTTTTAATTTTTGTAGAGAATGGTCTTTGTATAAATCACTTTTGTCGTTGTTCTCCCACGCAAAAAGGTCATCAATTGTGCAATTAAGTAGGAGGCAAATGGTTTCGAGGTGCTTAAAACTGATGCTTTCTACCTTATTGTTTAGAAGTCGGCTTACGGTGTGGGCAGTAAGTCCATTCTTTTTTAAAAATTGACTTGGGTTTTCTATCCCTTTGTCTTCGAAGAGTCGGATGAGGTCTAGCTTTAGCATATTCGGTAGTTAAAATTAGTAGTGATCTTGTAAATATCTGCAATGAAGTTGAAAATATCTGCAAAGAAAATATCAATATTTGAAATCAATAGGTAATTAATTGTAATAAATAATCAAAATAACTTATTAAAATCGATAAATATTGTAATAAAATTATCAATATCTGTTTTTACTTTATCAATAATTGCAATAATTAAGTAAAATATTGCAATAAACTCTTTAATTTCTGCAATGATGTTGAAAGCTTTAGCAATGAACTTGCTAATTGCTTTCCTGAAGCCTTACCAATCAGCCTCTAGCCACGTTATTTGGTGGCTTTTATAGCCCTTGCAAAAACTTTTGCAATGCCTACCTTGCAAAGCTTATGGTACACCTTCAGGATTTTACTTTTAATGCCTTTGCAGAAAACACTTTTCTTTTGTGGGACGATCACAAACAGGGTACAATCATCGATCCCGGATGTTATGATAAAGAGGAAATAGAAATACTAGCTGATTTTATCACTCAAGAAAATATTCAAATCAAACAAATTGTTGCTACCCACTGCCATGTTGACCATGTGTTGGGCGTTTCGGCACTTAAGCATAAATACCGTGTGCCCTATATCATACCCGAAAAAGAAAAATCGGTTTTGCAAGCGGTAAAAGTATATGCGCCTATGTATGGCTTTCAATTATATCAAGAGGCCGAAGCCGATGCCTATTTTGATGGAACGCAAGAAATCCGGGTAGGAAATGAAAAGGGAAAAATTTTGCAAGTGCCGGGACACAGCCCTGGGCATGTTGCTTTTTATTTTGAAAAAGAAAAATTTGTGATCGGTGGTGATGTGCTTTTTAGAGAGAGCATTGGCAGAACTGATTTACCGGGTGGTAGTTTTGATGTTTTAATCAACTCTATTCACCAGCAGTTATTTGTTTTACCGGATGATGTTGTGGTTTATCCCGGACACGGGCCTGCTACCACCATCGACTACGAAAAAAAATACAATCCATTTTGTGCTATTCGCTCATGAGAATTTTAAAACATATACCCAATGCGTTAACTAGCCTAAACTTAGCCACCGGTTGTTTAGGTATTCTATTGGTTCTGCAAGGTTACCCAGTGGAAGCTGCATGGTTTGTTTGGTTGGCTTGCCTTTTCGATTTCTTCGATGGTTTTGCAGCGCGCTTGTTTAAAGTTTCGGGCAACTTCGGTAAAGAGCTAGATTCTTTGGCAGATATGGTAAGCTTTGGTGTTTTGCCGGCTGTGCAAATGTTTCTTTTGTTAGAGCAACAAACATTGCCACCGGGCATTTCTTACTTAGCTATTTTGATTGCTGTTTTTTCGGCCTTGCGATTAGCAAAGTTTAATATTGATACCCGACAAACTCAAAGTTTTATTGGTGTGCCTACACCAGCAAATGCCTTGTTTATAACCGCTTTGCCTTTTTTACCTCTAGTAGTTCAAGATTTTGTTTTTACACCTTATGTGTTGGTGGGTTTAACTGTGCTTACTTCGTTGTGGTTGGTGGCAGAATTTGAATTGTTCGCGCTAAAATTTAGCAACTTCACTTGGAGAGACAACAAAACCAGGTTTACCTTTTTAATTTTAGCAGCATTACTGTTGGTTCTGTTTCAAGCTGGCGCAATGGCGCCCATTATAATTTTATATGTCTTTATTTCGTTAGTCCAATACAAAAAACCACAAAAGCCTAACTTGTTCTGATGCTCATTGTATGAATTACCGACTATTGATTTTGTGTTGTGGACTGTTGTGTTCGGTTAAAGTTTTTAGCCAAAGTTCTGTTCTGGCTGATGGCAAATGGCTGAAGGTTGCCATCAATCAAAGTGGCATGTATGCATTGTCGTTTAATCAATTGCAAAGTGCGGGTGTGGATCCTTCTACCATTAACCCTCAGAAAATAAAAGTTTATGGAAACCCTGGTGGTATGTTGCCCCAAGCCAATGCCGCTGAGCGACCTTTCGACCTCATCGAAAAAAATATTCTAGTAACAGGTGAAAGTGATGGTGTTTTTAATAGTAATGATCAAATCATTTTTTATGCCGAAGGTCCTGATAAAGTGAGATGGAATACAGGAACAAATTTTTTAACCTACGAACAAAACCTATACAGCCGACAACATTTTGTTTTTATACAACTAGATGGTGATAATGGAAAAAGAGTTGCAACGGAAAACATAACCACAGCAACGGAAAATATTACTGATTTTGTAGATGTACATCACTACGAAAATTCCTTTTATAACTTAGTACGCAGTGGCCGAACATGGTTAGGAGAAAGAATAAGTAACAGTTCTTCCTTTAATTACTCCATACCTTGGGCAGGGGTTAAAAGCAATGTAGCGGTTAAGATTCAATTGCAAGTTGCTAATGCAGCAACAGCCATTTCAAATTTTAAGCTCCGAATAAATGGAAATGAAGCCGGTAATGTTGTCGTTAATGCAATTAGTGGTTCGCGTTATGGCGTTAAATATAATTTGCAAACAGCTAATTGGACAAGCAACACTAATGCTTTAGGCATGGTTTCAATAAACGACCAAAGTGTATCATTGCTATATGAACAAACATCAAGCGGAAGTGGCAGTGGTTATCTTGATTACTTAACTGTTAACGTAACTCGCAATCTTGCTCTTTATAATAATCAAACTATTTTCCGATCGCCTGCCAGTGTTGCTTTTTCTTCTGTGAATTATGTTTTTCAAAATACTTTACCTAGTGGCACATCGGTATGGAATATAACAGAACCTGGAGAAGAAAAAATACAGACCATTAATAACAACCGTTTTGGTGCTTTAACAAACGGTGAGCTACAAGAATACATTGTTTTTTCTTCTTACTTAACACCTGCATCTATTGCTTCTATTAGCAATCAAAATTTAAAGATGGGCAGTGCTGTTGAGTTGGTTATCTTCACTACGCCTGCTTTAAAAGAAGAAGCTATTCGACTGGCAAATCACAGAAATACTTTTTCCGGCATCAACACTAAAGTTGTGCTACAAGAGGAAGTGTTTAATGAATTTTCGGGAGGCAAAGCTGATGTAACTGCCATTAGAGATTATGCCCGCTTTTTATACCAGCAACAAGCCGGTACTTTTAAATACTTGTTGCTCTTTGGAAAAGGAACATTTGATTACTTAAATGTGTTGAATAAAAACAATAACATTATTCTTACTTACGAATCGCGAAATTCTTTTGCTCCATTAGAAACCTATTCTTCTGATGATTACTTCGCCTTATTAGAAGATGATGAAGGACTTTGGAATGAATGCCCAGGTTGTGATGAAACTTTAGACATTGGCGTAGGTAGGTTTTCTATTACAACAATTGAAGAAGCTAAAAACATAGTCGATAAAATAATCGACTACGAAACCAATACTAAAAACCGAGGTAGCTGGCAGAAGAAAATAACTTTTGTTGCAGACGATGGTAATTCGGATGATGGCTTTTCTACGAAACACCAAAAAGATGCTAATGATTTAGCGCAACAAATTGAAACAAGCAGCGGAAGTGTATTTGTAAGCGAGAAAATATTTATGGGTTCTTATCCTAAAGTAACACGGCCTTCCGGTCAAACGGCACCTGAAGTTAACATTGCCATTAAAAATGCTTTAGAAGAAGGTACACTTGTGATTAATTATGTTGGGCATGGTAATGAGTTTCTATGGGCTGACGAAAGAATTTTGGATGAACAGTTATTGGTAGACACACGCAACAACATTTTACCTTTTATGGTAACGGCCACTTGTGAGTTTGGTAGACATGACGACCCTGAGGTAACATCGGTAGCTGAGCTTTTTCACCATAGAGCTAAACATGGTGCTATTGGTTTAGTAACTACTTCGCGACCTGTTTTTTCACAATCAAACTTTGAATTGAACACTGCCTTTTATCAGGCCTTTCTTTTAAAAGACAATGGAGTTTATTTAAGACTTGGTGATATTTTCCGACAAACAAAAAACAACAGCAATACAGGAGTCTCTAATAGAAATTTTTCTTTGCTAGGCGATCCTTCCATGCGTTTACAATTTCCGGAACTGCCTATTGCGATTACTGAAGTGGAAAATCAAGAAGCTAACAATATTATCAAAGCCTTATCAACTGTAACCATCCGTGGTGAAGTGAAACAAAGTGATGGCATAACACTAGCCGCAAATTTTAATGGAGAAGCTGAAATTGTTATCCACGACAAACCGCAAACATTCAGAACCATTCCTAACCCCAACACTTATACTTATCAGCAATGGGATAATCGTTTATTCAGCGGAAAAGCAAAAGTTGTAGATGGTGAGTTTGTATTTTCATTTGTAACCCCGAATACGATCAACTATACTCTAGGGAATGGCAGAATCAGTGTATATGCAAAATCTACTTCAGCTACAGCAGGTGGCATTGCCTTTGCGCAAGTTGGTGGTTCTTCCTTACCTGAAAATCCGGAAAATGATGCTCCTCAGTTAAAAGCCTACATGAATGATAGTACCTTTATAAATGGCGGAATAGTATCGCCCAACGTTAGGTTATATGTAGAAACTGAAGATGAAAACGGAATCAATATATCGGGGTTTGGAGTGGGCAATGATTTAATTGCCATTTTGGATGGTAACGAAGTGTATGAACTTCGAAATTATTACCAGGCAAAATCCAATACTTTTAAAAAAGGCATTATCGATTTTCCATTGAAAGAACTAACAGAAGGCCCGCATCAAATTGTAGTAAAGGCCTGGGATGTTTTAGGAAACATGGGCGAAACAAAAGTTGATTTTATTGTTACATCTCCAAAAGAACTTCTTGTAACCCATGCCGGAAGTATTCCCAACCCGACATCCGGAGAAACTAAAATATTTGTAAGACACAATGCCGCAGGAGAAACATTAGAAGCAAATATTGATATTTACCAGAGTAATGGCGCTAAATATGCTGTTTCTTATGCCATAAGCGAAGATGTGTTGAATAAAGCCACCATTTTTACCTTTGATGCCTCACAATTACCAGCAGGTATGTACTATGCAAGGGTATTTTTACGTTCCCTTTCAACAAATAGAACAACCCAGGCCACAGCCAAACTAATTGTAACGAAATGATTATCTTTGAAACTTACTTAAAACCCTGATGAAAATTCGCTTTGTTCCTCTCTCCCTCTTACTTCTATTAACTACAGGAACTGTTTTTAGCCAAACAGTAACAGGCAGCAATGTGATTACCTCGGCCGCTCCCTTCCTGACTATTTCACCAGACGCTCGCCATGCCGGCTTGGGCGATGCAGGTGTGGCATCTTCTCCTGATGCTAACGGGGCATATTGGAATCCTGCAAAGATGGTTTTTATAGATAAAGAATATGGTGGAAGTTTTTCATACACGCCTTGGTTAGCCAAAATCGTAAATGATATGGATATTTTCTACCTGAGTGGCTTCTACAAGTTAGACCGCGAGCAGGTGATCAGTGCTTCATTCAAGTATTTTGATATGGGCAAAATTTTCTTTACCGATCAAGGTGGTGGATCTTTGGGCGATTATAACCCTCGCGATGCATCTTTTGATGTTACCTATTCCAGAATGTTATCTCCGCAATTAAGTTTAGGACTTACCGGTAGATATATTTATTCAAACTTAACAGGGCAGTTTAATAACAATAACGCACTAGGCGAAAGTAAGCCAGGCCAAACTGTTGCTGTAGATTTTGGTGTGTTATATAAAGTGCCGCTTAAAAGCGCCAGCTTATCTGACTTATCTTTTGGAGCATCCATAAGCAATTTAGGCGGAAAGATTTCCTATTCTGATGATCGTAACAGAAGTTTCTTGCCAACCAATTTGCGCATTGGTGGTGCTGCTACTAAAGAACTAGATCCCTATAATAAGATTACCTTCTTATTAGATTTTAATAAACTCATGATTCCCTCACCTGATGCTAATGGAAACTTTCAGAATAAATCGATGCTAAGTGGGGTGTTTGGTTCTTTCTCAGACGCACCTGGAGGATTTGAAGAAGAAATGCAAGAGATAACCAAGTCGATGGCAATTGAGTACTGGTACAATGCCGTTTTTGCAGGTCGCTTAGGTTACTTTCATGAATCAGCACAAAAAGGAAACAGACAATATTTAACCTTTGGATTAGGCTTTAGAAAAAATAATTTCGGTATTGATATGGCCTATCTTGTGCCTACTAATGGAAGAGAAAGCGCACTAGCAGAAACCATTCGTTTCTCTGTGATTCTGCAAGTACCTGAAATTATTGCAGTGGATAATTCTGTTACGGACTAGTGCTATGTTAAACAGGCAAATTGCCCCGCCATTTTATCGATCAACACAAATAAATTTATTACAACCCGATAAGATAATCTCTTCATCTGGAGCACCACTGTATGTTATGCAAGGAGGAGAGCAAGATGTGATTAGAATTGAATGGGTTTTTAATGCGGGCAAAGTTGCTGAAACAAAAATTGGGCAATCTCATTTTACAGCACAACAACTTGATAAAGGAACGAGCAACCTTTCTAGTTTGTCTTTAGCCGAAGGATTTGAGAAGTATGGTGCGCACATTGATGTAAGTGCAGGAAATGATTACACAACACTTACCCTTTACACCTTATCGAAACATCTGCATCAAGTTTTACCACTAGTAGAAGAAATTATTCATCAAGTTATTTTTCCAGAAGATGAACTGATGCTTGCACAAAGCATTGCACAGCAACAATACCAAATCAATAAAGAGAAAACATCTTTCCTAGCTGGCAAATATTTTAGAAGCGCATTGTTTGGCAATCATCCTTATGCGAATGAAATAGAAGATAGTCATATAAAAGAAATTACAAGAGAAGATTTACTTTCATTTTATCACACAGCTTACCAATTGCATGCTGTTTTTATTTGTGGAAAGATGGTGGAAGATGCTATAAAAGCAATTGAAAAACTAACTGCTGGTTTAAAGTACCAACCTCAAAATATAAAAGTTAACACGATAGCTTGGCCTAAACCTAAACATGAACATATACAAAAAGATGGGAGTGTTCAAACTACCATTCGTTTCGGTAAGTTGGCTATAAACAGAAATGATCCGGATTTTATTTCTTTACTTTTTACAACTCATATTTTAGGCGGTTATTTTGGCTCACGCTTAATGAAAAACATCCGCGAGGATAAAGGATTGACCTACGGCATCTACAGTGTGTTACAACCTTTGCAACAACAAGCCATACTTTCGATTGGTGCAGATGTTAACCAGCAAAACAAAGAGTTAACATTAAGTGAAATAAAAAAAGAAATTAACAAACTAAAAACCGAATTGGTTGAAAAAGAAGAATTTGAAAATGCGAGAAACTATTTTGTTGGTTCATTACAATCAGAAGTGTCTACCATTTTTGCAAATTCAGACAAAATTAAAACCATCATACTGAATAATTTACCTGTTGATTATTACCAACAGATGATTGATACGATTGAAAATATGAAGCCAGAAGATGTTGCACAAACAGCTACTTCTTATTTTGATTTAGAAAGCTTTACAACTATTACAGTTGGGTGATAACCAACGCTTCTCTTTAAAGAAAAGAATACTTTCTTAACTCATAAATTTTCTTTTAGATTACATTAATCCCAAGCAACCACAACTAAAATTTTTGCATCTGTTCAAAAAAACTTATGCGACTTTATTTTATCGATTGGATCAGGGCATTAGCATTTCTTCTGCTTATTTTCTTTCATTGTTGTATGCCTTTTGTGCAATTTAATTGGGAGATTAAGAACGCAACAAGTTCAGACTTTCTTGATCGGCTTATTATTTTTCTTCATCAATGGCGATTGCCCCTATTATTTTTTATCGCTGGAATTGGCGCTAATTTTTCTTTAACTAAGCGAAGCCTTAGCAGGTTTTATGGCGAACGTTTTGTTCGATTGTTTATTCCTTTACTGTTTGCTATGTTTTTTACTATACCTCTTCAAGTATATTATGAATGGTTACAAAAAGGAATTATAAAAATGAGTTATCTCACATTCTATCCTAAAGTTTGGGAATTGATTCCTTATCCGGAAGGCGCTCTAACGTGGAGCCATATGTGGTTTGTTGTTTACCTTTTTGTTTTTACAATTCTACTGCTCCCAATATTTGCACTCTTCAAATTCAATTTTATTCAACAATTAAAATTAAAGGCAGATGGATTATTTAAATCTCCATTGGCTTTAATTCTACCGATTTTTCTTTTCGCTTCTATCTACTTTTACTTTTATAATGATTGGCCAGAACAAGGTAGTTTGCTAGACGATTGGTTTGTTTTCAATTTTTCTATCAGCTTATTTCTTTTGGGTTACTTATTAGGAGATTTACCTTCTTTTTTTACCACTGCAGAACGTTATCGTTCCAACTTTTTAATTACTGCCTTGATGGCTGCTGCTCTGCAATATATTTTCTTTTGGGAGCATCTTGAATGGCGAAAGTTGACTTCATCTACAGATATCTATCAATATGGTTTTATCAATAGTGTAATGATCTGGTGTTTGATTGTAGCTATCCTTGGTTATGCTAAGAAGTATTTAAATTTTAATCATCCAGTATTGGTTTACTTAAATGAGGCGGTGTTTCCATTTTACATTATACACCAAACTATTATTGTTGCCATTGGATATTACATCACAAAACTTGATTGGCCAATAATATTAAAGTTAGTTGTGTTGATTATCCTTACTAGCCTTGCGATGTTTACTATTTATCAGTATTTAATTAGAAAATTTAAACTCACCAGATTTCTTCTTGGAATGAAGATTAAAAATTATCGATAAAAAAAGGGTTGAAAATCAACCCTTTCTAATTGTTATTCCGGATCATTTACTTCCGGGTCATTCACCTTTTTCTCAGGATCATTAACCTCCGGGTCGTTTACAGTTACTTCAGGATCATTGACTTTCATCTCTTGCAAATAATCAGTGCAAGATGCTGCTGCAAACAATGTGCAGACCAATACTAGTAATGCAGTTAATTTGTTAAGATTAAATCTGCATTTTTTTTGATTTCTCATAAAAGAATTTTTAAAAAGATTACCTACTCTATTTAGGCTTTTCGGTTACTGCCTCATCAGTAAGTTATAAGGGCATGCTAGCATTTTAAGCAATACTAGCTTCTACTTTTTAATAAAATCTCAAATACTAAAATTTTATTATATGAAAGATTACCGCTAAGTCTTACATTTTTTTAGGATCCTCTACTTTTTGATCGAAAACCTTTAAAGCTTGTTGTAAAATTTCATTCGTCTGATTGAATAAAGGATAAAATCCTTCGTTGCCCCAAATCTTTCTGGCTACTTGTGCTTTAATATGTAATTGAAATAAGACTTTGTGCTTGGCTAAATCTTTTAGATTAGGTTTCACTTTAGCTTTTCTGCCTTCCTCTACTAATGCATTTAGCATGTTATCTGTAACTACAAAATCGTTGTAAAATTTTTCGAAAGTCATGGCTTGCAACATCCTTCGGTTTTTATCTGCATAATCAAAAGTATATTCGTTTATAACGTTGGCAATATATAATTCATTTAAATAAACGCTGTTTTGTGTTGTATCCAATGGCACGAAATAGTCTGGCATAATGCCTCCTCCTCCGTAAACGGTTCTCCCCTTCTCCGTAAAATATTTTAATGAATCATTGAATTTGATGCTATCTGCCGAGAAAAACTCTCCTCTGGAAAAGCGCTTCACCATATCTCTTTCATAATCCTTATAGCTTTCGTAAGGCTTCTGTATACTTCTTCCGCTTGGTGTATAATATCTTGAAATAGTTAATCGCATTTCTGCACCACCACTTAAAGGAAAAGTAGTTTGTACTAAACCTTTTCCGAAAGATCTGCGACCTACCACAAGCGCGCGATCATTGTCTTGTAAAGCACCGGCTACAATTTCTGATGCAGATGCGCTACCTTCGTTTACCAAAACAATTAAAGATCCATTCTCAAACTTTCCTGCTTCGGTTGAAAAAGCTTCTTGATCGTAGCGTGACTTTTTTCCTTTTGTAAAAACAACCTTTTTACCAGCAGGAAGAAAATCATCTAAAATATTAATTGCCATATCCATATAACCCCCTGGGTTTCCTTGTAAGTCCAGCACTAATCTTTGCATTCCTTTGCCTTTTAAATCTTGCAAGGCTTTCTCGAATTCGCTGTAGGTCGTTGCTGCAAAACGACTTATCTTGATGTAACCGGTTTGTTTATCCAACATGTAAGCAACATCAACTGAGTAAGTTGGAATTTTGTCGCGCACGATTGTATAATCGATGGGTTGTTTCTGTCCTTTCCTTAAAATAGAAACACGCACTTCAGTGCCTCGTGGTCCTTTTAAATATCGCATTACATCAGAAGAAGTGATGCCGATACCCGCAACGTTGATGCTATCGACTTTAATGATTTTATCGCCAGAGCGAATCCCTAATGCCTCAGATGGACCTCCACTTAAAGGCGTAACAACCGTTATGGTATCATTAAAAATATTGAACTCCACCCCAATGCCATCGAAGTTACCTCTTAAACTTTCATTGGCCTGGGCGGTATCGCGCGAACTGATGTAAGTAGAGTGCGGATCGAGTTGCGTGAGCATATATTCAATTGCTTTATCAACTAAAGTATCGGTGCTTACTTCGTCTACATAATCTTGTTGAATAACTGTTAAAGCATCGCGAAATTTTTGCACATCGCGGCTGGTATCGGAAACAACAGGTAAATTATTGTTGAACTGTGACCCAAGAAAAATTCCACCTGCCAGACCTAAACACAGTACAAGTGGTAGTTTGTATGAATTGTTTTTGTTTTCGGACATGTAGCTAATAACGAAAATGTAAATCTATTGTTAAAGTATAATTAAGGCACTTATCAGACAAAAATCAGTATTTTTTTGCGTCTAAAAATCTATATTTGAGTTTAAATGAAAACAAACTGGCAGAACATTAGCATTAACGACTTAGTTGAAGAAAACTATGTTCACGCCTATGTTTTACATTATTTCGGCATCCGTTTTTTTGAACATCAGACTGAAAAACTATCAACAGTATGTAGAGAAAAAGGTCTGAAGTTAGAATCGGTAATTAAAGAGCTTGAAACACCGAGTTTGCAACAAAATGTTGATTTGCCTCTTGTAACCTATCCTATAGATTTAATTGTTGCCTACTTAAAACATGCTCACGCTCATTTTATCAAAAACAAGCTGCCGTACGTAGCTAGTTTAGTACAAGCTTTCGAAATAAAAAATACACCTTACGATTCGATAGTAAGAGATTTGAAATTGGTTTTCCCTCTCTTTGTCGAAGATTTTATACACCACATTTACGAGGAAGAAGACAACCTTTTTTCCTACATACGTTTACTCGACAAAGCCTCAAAAGGTAAAGTTGCCAGCGGCAAATTGTATTTTAAGCTAGAACAAAATGCTTTACAACAATTTGCTTCAGAACACGAAGCCCACGATGACGAAATGATTGGCATCAGACAAATCACAAGAAATTATTACACTGACGAATCTACTCCGCTTACGATAAAAGTGATGTATCAAGAGTTACAAGAGTTCGAGGTAAACTTACAGATTCATGCAAGAATTGAAAATGAAATTTTATTCCCGAAAGCCTTAGCCCTCGAAAATCAAGTTCGTAATAAGTTGTTTCAGGGAGCAAAGTGGAATTAAAAAAGATTGAATAACCTTTTTTCTTCATTAGCTTTTTCAAACGCTTGCCTTTTTTGATAAGCAATTTGAAATTATAGCTAAGGAGGCACGAATTTGATTCAAGAGTTTTCTTAAAGAAGTTTTTCACTAAAATGTAAGAAGCGCTTCTGTCATCTTAAAAGTAATTTTTCGTTATCTTAGCCCTTCATAAGCTATTTTTTGCTGAAGTCAACTAAACATATCTTCTGTTCGCTTACAGGCAGTATCTGTCTGCTACTTTTATTTGCTTTTTTTTCTGTTGATGTAAAAGCACAAAACACCAAAGGTGACCGTCCCTCGCGGGAGACTCGCTTTTCTGGCCAAAAGTCTAAGTCGAAAAAACCATTGGCTTTTTTAAAAAAAGGATTAGGTAAACCAGCCAAAAGATTAAGTGGCGAACGAGCGGGAAAGCCTATCAGGCCCATTTATCAATCCAGACCTTCTTCGGGTGATGTTGTTAGAGCAGATAATCCAAGAAGAAAAAGAGTGGTAGTGCGTTCAGCTAGTTCAAAACAAAGGTATAATAATGTTTACGGTACGCGTAGAAATCCATATGTAAGTAATGCCAGAAAGCAACCAAGTAGAAATACAGAAAGATTATTCAGTGCAAAAACTTATCGGCAAAAAGTTGTGGTTCGCTCTTCGAGCGTTAGAGTAAGCAAACAGAAAAACTTTTCCCCTTATGGTGGAAATTACAGGAACTACCGGTCTCCCATTATTCAAAAACCGGTGTCTAACAGAACGACCGTAAACAGACTTAAAAAGATACAAAGCAGAAGTCCATATGCTGGAAAATCAAAAGTGAGTATTGTGCCGCGCTCTGCCTCAAGCAGTTTTATCAGAAGCAAAAGCCTCAACCCATTTGCTGGTTTTTTTAGAGTAAAAAGAAAAGGTGAAGTTGCAACTGATCGTGACATTGCTGGAAGACCTTTAAGAACAAAAAATTATCGAAGTGCTCCGATTGGCGTTATTGAATTAGAAAAAGATCCGTATCGTGGAAGAAAAAGAAACCAAAGAGATCGAGCCTATCAAGGCGGTCCTTTAAATGGTTTTGCAAAAAGTGCGACAAAAACAAAACCCAAGGCATGGTCTGGCGATATTGCCGGAAGAAAAATAAGAGGTAAAAATTTTCAAAGTAAAGTAGAAACAGGTTCATCACTTCCCTTGCCAAAACCTGGAAGCCCTCCAAAAGGCAAAAAAGTAAAATCTGGTTTTGGAGCTTTTAAGAGTAAATCATCCTCGGGCAAAGTAGGGCGACCCATTCCAACCAATGGCCCAGGTGCAAATGCTGGCTTATTGGCAAAGTTTCAACAAAAGCTTACTGGAAGAAAGACTACTTCTGCAACATTGAAAAAATCGAGAGGAAAGTGGAATAATAATGGTCAACCTTTACCTGCAAGACAAGGCGGTGTAGGTTCAAAAGGAAATCTTTTTACGGGAAATTTAAAGGCAAATAAACCTTTAAAAGGTGGTGGTAGCCGCGGTGGCCAATGGAACAACGCTGGCAGACCTATAACTGCTCGCGGTCCAGGAATAGGAAGTAGAGGTGCTAATTATTCTGGAATCTTAAAAGCGAGAAGACCATTAAAAGGAGGCGGAAGTGTAAGTGGAAAATTATGGAATAATAGCGGCCAACCTATCATTAGCAGATCGCCTGGAATATCTGCTAAAGCATCTGCCTATCCTGGAAGTTTTAGAAAATTTCAATTGAAACCTGGTTTAAATAATCAGGGAGAAAATTTTTCTGGAAATTTAAAAGCAACTAAACCCATTAGCGGAGGAGGAAGCCGAAGTGGTAAATGGAATAATGGTGGTCAACCTATATCTCCCCGTAGTCCAGGCATCGGTAGCAAAGGGATAAACTTTGCCGGCAATATAAAAACGCGAAGACCACTCAAAGGTGGAGGTAGTATTAGCGGCAAATTGTGGAATAATAATGGTCAACCTGTAGTGGGTAGATCGCCTGGTATCTCTGCAAAAGCATCAGCCTATCCCGGGAGTTTCAAGTTATTCGAGCTAAAACCTTCCATGAGTAATCAGGGAGAAAATTTTACTGGCTTTACAAAAGCCAAAAAACCGTTGAAAGGTGGAGGTAGCATTTCAAATCAAATGAGAAACAATAACTTCCAACCTATAAGTCCACGTGCTCCTGGCATTGGAGGTAAAAATGTTAACTACTCAGGATTTATTAAAAGCAAAAAACCTGTAAAAGGAGGTGGAAGTGTAAGCGGGAATTTATGGAACAACAACAACCAACCGATTAGTCCTCGCGCTCCAGGCATAGGAGGTAAAAATGTTAATTACTCTGGGTACTTAAAAAGCAAAAAACCAATCAAAGGAGGAGGAAGTGTTAGTGGGAAATTATGGAACAACAATAACGCTCCTATTCCTGTACGAACACCACCTGAAGAAGCAGCAAAAGCAGGAAGGTATCAGGGAAGTTTTAAAAAATTTGAGCTTCACCCCAGCATGAGTAATCAAGGCGAGGAGTTTACAGGATTTTTAAGAAGAGGGAAATACGGTAAAGTTAAATATCAAAACGAAAATGCAATAGTTAAAAGAGAGAAGCAAAATTACTTCGTTACCAACGGAATGCCCGTTCGCTTGAAGCAACCAGGTTGGGCGCGTAATCAGAATGCTCATGAAAAAGCATTATTAAAGCGAGATCCTAGTACAAGTGTTTTTGCTGTTGATGGTTTACAAATACGTTTACAAACACCAGGCTATAAACGCAATAAAAATGCTGCTGAATTAGCTTTGTTAAAGAGAAAACCTATAGGTTCAACGTTGAAAGTTGGCGGATTAACAACAAGATTAAAACAACCCGGCTGGGCTAGGAATAAAAATGCTCATGAAGATGCATTAATGAAACGAGACCCTAGCACAAGCGTATTTGCGACTGGTAGCATTTATGGAAAAGTAAAGGCCTATTCATACAGAAAAAATCCATCAGCAGCCAGTGCTGCCTTACGCGTACGCGAACCTGGAAAAGCTTTTGCAAAAGCAAGCAGTTACCAGGGTAATATTAAAATGAAGAAGTTTGAGTTTTTAAGAAAACCCAATTACCACCCTGATTTCTATTTTGTAAAAACAAACAAGAATAATGTAAAGGAAGAAAGAAACCTTTTTACCAATATTAAATTATTATGGGCTAAATGGTTCAGAAAGAACCAAACCCAGCCAGACAACATTAAAGAGAAAACAAGGAAACCCAGATACGATAAACGAGAAATTGGTATTTGGTACGATTAAATGAGTTAACAATCAAATTGGTAATTGTTGTAATGGAATCGTGATAGAAAAGGTTGTTCCTTCGCCTTCGTTACTATCTAACATTAAAACACCACCTAGCTTATCAACTGCTTGCTTAACAATGTAAAGACCTAGTCCTGCCCCTTGGGATAAACGGTTACCTCTGTAGAACATATTAAAAACAAGTGGTAAGTGCTCCTTACTTATACCTAAACCGTTATCTGACACTACTAATTGCAAGCCGTTAATACTTTTTCTAACACGCAGTTTTACGTAAAGGTTAGGCTTGTCGAAATCATGATATTTAATTGCATTAGAAACTAGATTGTTAAAAATAATCTGAAGCCTGAATTGATCGGTTTTTACCTTACCATCCAAATCACCTTCTTGGATAAATTCAATTTTTGTTGCATTGGGCATGTTTTGGTGGAACTCAACACTTTGCAACCACAATGACTTTATATCTACTTCGGTTTGCTGTAATTCTAGATTTCCGTTTCTGGAATATTCTAAAATAGAATTGATAGTTGCATCCAGTTTTTTAACGCTATCGCGAATGCGCGTGGTACATTCATAAATAGCAGGTAGTTCTTTTTCAATTAAAATTAAATCTGCCAAGCCTAAAATTGATGCTAAAGGTGAACGCAAATCGTGGGATGTACGATAAACAAAACTATCTAGCTCAAAATTCTTTGCTTCTAATTCAGCAAGGGTTTTATTAAGTCGTGCAGACTGCAGTTTGCTTTCAGTTACATTTTGTGTAAGCAGAATTGCGTTGTTAATGGCTCCATTTTTTTCTACACATGGTTTACCCAAAAAAATGTATTGTTGATTATTAAAATCCCAATCGAAAGCTACGTTTTCTCCTGCGAATAACTTCTCTAAGTAGTAGCTTAGTTTTTTGTAACGGTCTTCGTTATAAATGTCGCGGGCATTTTTACCTACATAATAATCGCTGGTTCTTCCAAGCTTTTCAAACTCTTCACCTTCGGCAATTAAATAATTATAATTTCTGTCGATTAGAAAAACTGCACCATTTGGAATGTTGTTGCCTAATATGCGATAGTAATTGATATATTTCTCCCTTTCTTGTTCGGCAATAACTTTTTCGTGGACATCGCGTGAGGTACTTAGTATTAGCACAACGTTGCCTTGTTTATCAAACACTGGTCTTGAGTGCGATTCCATCCACCTAAAACCTCTGTCTTTAGTTTTAAAGAGGTAAGTCATTTTAGGAGGCGGACCAGTCGGTGCATCTGCCGGTAGCTCCCCTGCTTCTTTTCTTCGATGATCTTCTTCCAAAGCTTTTATCATATCCGGATGAAAGAAATCATAGGGAGATCTTCCTTCCATCTCGGTTGGAATATACCCTGTTACTTCTTTACAAGATGGGCTAACATATACATAGCGTGCTTCTTGAGGTTCATGCAAGCAAACAATATCACTTACATTTTCTGATATCAGTTTAAATTTATCAACTTCATCGCTTAGTACTCTTTGTATTTCTGTTAACCTGCCTGAATAATTTTGTGAATCAATAACGTTGGTAGATTCCTTTAAAGCCTCTGCAAATTTTTCTCCTTCATTTAGGTGTTGATTAATTTGTTGTGTACCTGAGAAATAAAAAAGTTCATTTTTAAAAATTACTTTCCATCTCACCCAATGCTTAGTCTTATTGAATTCAATATTTGTTTCAATCTGATGTACAACCTCAGGATTGGCAATCAATAAATCAATTTTGTTCTTATCAAATCCAATTAATGCTGCATGTGTTTTTTTCCAAGGCTTATCAAATGGACAACAATCATAAAACAGTTGATTCGCAAACACTAAATCTAAATTTTGTGTAAGCACAATTTGCATTTGATCAGATAAATCCGCCAGCAAATTAAAATCTGCAAAGTTTGTTGGTTGGTTCGTCATGCTATCGCGTTACAATGTACAATAATATTTGCAAATTTGTTTTTAGCTTTCATTCGTTGCTGCACACTTATTAGCGTCTCACATAAAATATACAAAAAATGAAAAACTTTTCAATAGCGTTGCGTAGCTGGGAAAAAATTCTACTTAATAAAAATCAAATCTCTGTTGATTATGAAGAATTAGAAAACGCTTCAAAAGCAACTTTTAAAACTATGAAAAAAATCAAAGCCATTCTTAAACCAAGAAACACCAACGAGGTAAGTTTGGTTTTAAAAATTGCTTCAAAATATAAAATACCCCTTTACGTAGTGAGTGCCGGAAAAAACTGGGGCTTAGGTTCTAAAGTACCAATGGTCGATAGTGTTTTACTCGATTTATCTACATTAAATAAAATCAGAAAATACAATGAATCGTTAGCTTATTTAACTGTTGAAGCTGGCGTTAGCTTTCGGCAAGCGGTTCAATATTTATCAAAGATTAATTCACCATTAATGTTGGATACACTTGGTAGCACACCTGATGCCAGCATTGTTGGTAATACAGTAGAGCGAGGTCACGGTATGGCTTTGTATGCAGATCGATTTAACTTTGTTTGTGGTATGGAAGTAGTTTTACCAACTGGCGAGATTATTCATACTGGTTATGAGGCTTTCGAAAATACTGCCATAGGACCCTTGGCTAAATGGGGCGTAGGACCCTATATAGATGGGTTATTCACACAATCTTCTTTAGGCGTTGTCACCGCATTAACGATTTGGTTAAAACCGAAAACTAAATTTTTCCAGTCTTTTATTTTTCATCTATCCTCTGATGCGGCACTTCCTCCGGTAATAGAGAAACTTCAATCTATCAGTTTGCAAGGTTTTCCTGTTTCACTTAGAATATTTAACGAAATGCGGATGATTTCATTTGCAAGAAGATTCCCCGAAAATGCAAATAAACCATTATCTAAAAAGGAAACCTTATCTATTTGCAAAGAAATGAATATCGGTAGATGGATTGGTATCGGTGGACTATATGCAGTGAGTAAAGCTCATGCAGAGGCAGACAAAATATTTCTAACAGAACTTTTGCAAGATCATGTACAAAGCATTCAGTTTTATAATGAGGAATATGTTACAAAAGAATATGCAAAAGCTACCATTGTAGAAAAGCAAACCATGGATTTCATGTTTAATCATTCTCTGCTAAACGGAAATATATCTGAAGCCGGTCTTAACATGGTTTATTGGCGAAAACCTTCCTCAATTACTATTGGCGACTTGCACCAAGATGGTTGTGGCGTGCAATGGTATTGTCCTGCCATTCCTTTTACGGGAAAAGCTGTAAAGGAAACTGTTTCTATTTGTCGTAGGCTATCGAAGCAATATGGTTTTGAATTAAACTTAGGGTTTCTATTTATCAATGCCCGCACGCTAGACATTACAGGTGCTATATGTTATGATAGGGAAACTCCAGGTGATGATGAAAAAGCCATGCAATGTCAGCGTGAAATAATGAAAATTTTACAATCAAAAGGCTATAATCCATACAGATTAGGTATTCAATCGATGGATTTGTTGAAAAATATAAAACCAGAAAATAAAAAATTCCTCATAAGGCTTAAACAAACAATAGATCCTAGCCTGATAATGAACACAAGTAAGTATATCTTTTAAATAGAAGCTTTATTTATAGGCATCTTATACATTGATTATCATAGCTTTGTGGAAAATTAATCCCCTAATTCTATGAACAAAAATCAATTTGAAATCAGAATGTTGCGAGCAATAGAACATCCTATTGCAGCAGCACAATTTGCTCGCGAGCAACAAGAAGTCTTGCGGTTGTTTGGTGTAAAAGGTGTAACGTCTGCCCAGCAGGCCTGGCAGAGCGACCCTAACACCTACATGTTTGTAGCATTCGATGCCGAAACCAAAGAAATGGTGGCAGGTATGCGTCTTGATCGTGAAACCGACCAAAAACATATTCCGATGGCTCAAGCATTAACAGAAATCTCATCTGAGTTTTGCGACTTAGTAGATACTTTGAAGCCATTGGGTTTAGCCGAAGGCTGTGGTTGGTGGGTAAAGGAAGGCTATGCCGGTAAAGGACTTCCAGGTATTTTACTTCGGGCTGGTGTGAGTATATCTACTCAATTGGGCATCAACTATATTTTTGGATTCCCTCACCAGCATACGAAGCCTATCATGTCGAAGTATGGCTTTATTGCCGTAGATGTAATCGGAGAAAATGGTTCGTTTTTCTACCCTGATGAGCGTTACCGCTCCACAGTTGTAGAGTTAAACACGCAAACTTTACATACTACACCCAAGGCAGAAAGAGAACGCATTATTTCATTACGACAAAATCCTGTGCAGCAACTTCAAGAAGGCGAACTTAACCTTCAATATTTCTTAAACTAATCTCTCGTGTTTCTAATTTATTCTTGAAAAGTTGGATGGAAGCGCATCAAGTAAAGAAGTAGCTCGTTATCTTTCGGACAAATTTCTTCTCTTGCTTTACGTAGTTATATTTTTTGCGCTGGTTTTATTCGTCCAACTTTTCTTTTTTCTCTTTTTCATTATCGCATTCAGCAAAAAGAAAAAGTTAACAACTTTTGATACTCCTCCTCTTACAGTAATTGTATGCGCCCATGACGAACTGGAAAACCTACAACAATTATTGCCTTTATTAATCGAGCAAGATTATCCAGAATACGAAATCATTATTGTAAACGATAGAAGCAATGACGATACTTTTGATTGGTTGATGAAGCAAAGCAACCTATATCCAAAACTGAAGTATGTTAACATCGAAAAAACACCGGAACACATCAATGGAAAAAAGTATGGCATAACCTTGGGCGTAAGAGCAGCCACACACGAATGGCTGGTTTTTACAGATGCCGATTGCAGACCAACATCAACTAATTGGTTGCGCGAAATGGCTAAGGCTATTCAACCTAAAAGTCAGTTTGTATTAGGCATTTCGCCTTATTTGCGCCAGCCCGGTATGCTGAACAAGTTTATCCGCTTTGAGACTTGGATTACGATTTGGCAATACATGGGCTTTGCGTTAAATGGAATGCCCTACATGGGCGTGGGAAGAAACCTCGCTTATCGCAAATCTTTGTTTATGGAAAGAAAAGGGTTCAATCAATTCTTATCCATCATTGGTGGTGATGATGATTTGTTTGTTAACCAACATGCAACTTCGGTTAACACTGCTGTTGCACTTTCTGCTGATGCAGTGGTTGAGTCGGTTCCTGCCACAAATTGGAGAGCGTTTTTTAATCAAAAAGTAAGGCATTTAGCAGCCGGAAAAAAATACCGAAGCCGGCATAAGATTGTTTTGGGTATTTGGATGACATCCTGGCTTTTCATACATCCAATAGCGATTGCTCTTTTATTTTCGCTTTATTCTAAATGGGTTGCCTTGGCTTTAGTATTTCGTGTAATCCTAATGATAGTTGCTCTACATATTGTATTCAAACAATGGAAACAACAGTTCGAATTATGGGCAATTCCGTTGTTAGATTATTTTTATCCCATTTATTATCTTACAACGGGCATAACAGCGTTTGTAACTAAAAAAATAAGATGGAAGAATTAGACGAGTCGCGGTTTTCTTCGAAAGCACTGGAAGATTTCCAGTTAATTGATCGGGCCGTTGCCGGAGATGAAGCAGCTTATGCCAAATTGTTACAACGGTATAAACGCCCAGTGTACCACATGATTTTAAAAATGGTGCGCAACATCGATGATGCTGAAGATTTAACTATTGAATCCTTTGCCAAGGCTTTTAGAAGCCTTCATCGTTTTAAGAAGGATTATACTTTTAGTACTTGGCTGTTCCGAATCGCTACCAACAATACCATCGATCAAATCAGAAAAAAGAAACTGAATACGTTAAGCATCGATAATTCCTTTACAGATGAAGATGGCAATTCTGTTTCTATTGATGTGGAAGACGAAAACAATAACCCACAAGAAGAAACCATTAAAGCACAGAAAGCAGAATTGTTATTGGTTTTTGTAGATAAGTTACCAGCCAAATACCAACAATTGGTAAGGCTTCGCTATTACGATGAACTTTCGTACGAAGAAATAGCAGAACGCATACAGGCACCGCTGGGCACAGTGAAAGCTCAGCTGCATCGCGCGCGCGAGTTGATGTACGAAATGGTTCGAAACAAAAGAGATCATCTTTAATTTTTTTACTTTGCACTCGGCTATCATTCAACATTATTTTTCGGAGTTAACTGCCAATCAGCAAAAGCAATTCGAAGCTTTGTATGATTTATATGCTGATTGGAATGAGAAAATCAACGTAATCTCCAGAAAGGATATAGATAATTTATACATCAATCATGTGCTTCATTCTTTGGGCATTGCTAAAGTGCAAACTTTTCTTCCTGATAGTTCAATATTAGATGTGGGTACAGGTGGTGGTTTTCCAGGCATTCCACTGGCTATCTTGTTTCCTGAAGTACAGTTTCACTTAGTTGATTCCATTGGAAAAAAAATTACTGTTGTAAAAGAAGTGAGTCAGGCTTTAGGATTAAAAAATGTAAAGGCAGAGCAAATTCGAGCAGAGCAAATCAATCACCAATATGATTTTATTGTTAGCCGTGCGGTAACGCGGTTAAAAGAGTTTTACGGTTGGATACACCGCAAAACCAAAAAACAAAATCGACACGAACGCGACAATGGAATTTTATATTTAAAAGGAGGAGATTTAGATGAAGAATTAAATGAATTGAAAAGACCTTATCAGGTATATGACCTGTCGGAATATTTTAAAGAAGATTTTTTTGAAACGAAAAAAGTAGTTTTCGTTCCGCTTCCATAGTTTATTTTACTTTTGCAACGCGCACAATACGAGCAAAAATACCCGGAACAAATCTTTGCAGATAAGCTGCGCTCACTTCTTTTAATCCACCAATATACACTTCTCTTTTTCGATGGATGATTGCTTTTACAATGGCATTCGCTACTTTGTCGGCACTTAATCCTTTTGCGTGTGTGTCATCTTTTTTGTTTTGTGGAGTACCATCACCGGTTAGCGCAGTTAAACTTAAATTGGTGTTCGTCCAACCCGGACAAACTAACGTTACATATATATGTTTACAATCTTTCCATAACTCAGCACGCAAAGCATTGAAAAAACCATGAAGCGCATGTTTTGCTGCTGCATAGCCACTGCGATAAGGTGTGCTTACGATGCCTGTGATGCTGGTTACAGTTACGAAATGACCTTGTTGTCTGGCTAAGAAATGCGGAATTAAACTTTTAGTTAAAAAGATTGTGCCGAAGTAATCTACTTCCATCAATTTACGGTCAACTTCTGGTAAAGTATCTTTGGCAAGACCTCGTTGCGAAATGCCGCCATTGTTCACTAACACATCGATGTAACCAAAAATAGCTAAAGCTTTATTTTTTACTTCAGCAATTTCATTTTCTTGAGATAAATCGAAAGGCAGTGTAGCAATGTTCTCCTGATACATACAATTCGCTTTAACTCTTTCTAATTCACTTGCTCTTCTGGCAGATAAAATGAGTTTACATTTTTGTTTAGACAAAGCATAAGCTAATGCTTCCCCAATCCCTGATGATGCGCCTGTAATCCAAATTACCTTGCCTGATAGCTCAGCCATTGGCAGTTTCTTTTTTGGCTCGTTGGTCTTCTGAGAAAATCCATATGGCATAAACGCCTATGGCAGTTCCAATAGGAAAAGAAAATAATTTGAGGCAACCAATAATCAAAGAGAAAATTACACCCCAGCTTTGTTTGCTCAGCAAGCCATATGCTGCAATTAAAGTAGGAATAGCTACCACAACAATTAAAATAGTGGGAAGAATAGAAAGTAAACTTGTTATAAAATCCAAAACTTGTTTTTCTTCAGGATTGGCTTCGTTAAAAGCAAAAGAAAAAATAAGGGATAAAATCATGTTGATGGCCAACGCGCCTAAAATCGTAAAGGCAGCTGAAATAATATAGATGATCCCCAGCGTTCTTTTGTGGCCATCGAGTCTAGCAGTTTCCATAGTAGTTTTTTAGAAATATACTGAATTATATAAACATAAAGTAAACCTTTATAAACATTTTTTAAAAGTATAAACAATACGAATTAGATAAATAAAAAGATCTCAGGATAAAGAGATTACTATTCGCTCCATAGGATTAAATTTTTAAATAATTTCTTATAACGTTCATTATATACTATTTAAGATTCTATTATTCATCTCATTCGAAAAATATTACTTCTAAAAGGTTACTAAATATTTACTGATTTAATTCATCCGAAAAGTAAATCTTTACAATTATGCTAAAAATTATTTCAAAGCTTAAACTCTCTTTTGTATTAATCACTTCTTCCTTTTTTATATTTTTTTCCTGTGACGAAAACGAACCTCCAAACCCTGACTTAATAACGATTAAGAATATCCAATACAACCCATTACCCACAAGGATGTGGTTTATTGCATCAGATGAAAATGGGAATGTTCTAGATAAACTTTTGATTAATTCAGAAGATTTAACTGAAATTGTTTCAGAAGTTAAACTCTCCAACCCAGATTATACAAAAAACACATTTCACCTCACAATCTTGAAGGTTTCAGAGGGTCTTTTAGATGATCAAGATGGAGAACATTTAACCATTGGATTTCTAGAGAAGGGGACTGTTTTGGATATGAATTTAAGAGATTATGAAAATTTTAACTCACAATTCAAAAGCTCTTTAATCAATAAATCGGGTAATGATATAAATAACATTGGGTTATCTATGAAAGGCCTTGAAAGAGTTATTATGCAAAATAGTTCGAATATAAATTATTCTGAAAATTCAAAAGTTTTACTAACAAAGTTTAATAACACTAATGGAAGTACTATTCCGATTAGTTATCATTTAAATAGTGAAGTATTTAATGGAATTGAAACGATAAATATAGATGTTGATGGTCTTTCATTTAGCAACTTTAGTAATAGCCAAGTATCAGCTCCTGCTGGATTAAGTGGAGAATATACTTTATATGGTTTTGAAAATTATATAGATGTTTTGGG
The DNA here is from genome assembly GCA_027533395.1 of Cyclobacteriaceae bacterium. Taxonomy (GTDB): domain Bacteria; phylum Bacteroidota; class Bacteroidia; order Cytophagales; family Cyclobacteriaceae; genus Chryseotalea. The sequence continues at coordinate 301,262 of JAPZUF010000010.1, read as the reverse complement.
ATATCCGGTTTATACTTCGCAAAAAGAAATTAATTCTACAAGTATTAATCTTTTCACCCCTGGTAATATTTTCCAAAATTATGGCATTTCTTTTTACGCAGAAAATGATAATGAAGCGCTTTTTGTTTATGATGGTACACAACCATTTGATTTATCTAGGCCAAGTTATACTTTACTTGACTATAAATTTGAAAATAAGAGGCTAACCTACAGTGGCAGATCCCAAGCTAAAAATGTTTACTTCGAACTAACTTATTTTAATGCTGATGACATTCCTGCTCACTTTGGCTCTTGGACAATTCAATTTATCGGTGATTTAAATCGATCAAGAACAATTCAATTACCAAATTTAGATGATGAGATAATTAATGATATAGGTCTAAACTATAGTGAAATTCTCAGTCAACCAATAAATCTAGTTTATATGTTTGAAAATACTAATCTGAATAATTTACTTTCACTCCATGGTCCTATTTTAAACGGATCATCCTATATTCAAAATGTGGGAAATGGAACTTATAAGTATTTAAGAATCGGATTAAATAATTAAAATTAAAATACAAGCTTGATTATGTATCAAGCTTGTATAAAAAAATTTCACTTCTTTTTTAATCGAATAATTTTCTCTCATATATCATGAAATCAAAAGCAAACTTATGTTTTTCATCTAAAGCATGCCTTATTCTGGAAGTTTCTTGCCATTTACTTTTATCAAAGGTTGGAAAATAAGTATCGCCATCTATCACTGCATCAATCTCAGTTAAATATAATTTATCAGCTAAAGGAAGTGTTGCCTTATATATTTCAGCGCCACCAATTACAAATAATTCTGGCTCACCATTTTTCTTAGCAAATTCAATTGCCTCATCTATAGTATGAAAGATATGACAACCCTCAGCTATATAATCTTTTTGTTTAGTTACCAACAAATTGGTTCTATTCGGTAAAGGTCTGAATTTTGGTGGCAGTGATTCATAATTTTTTCTACCCATCAATACACAATGTCCGCTGGTGGTTTGCATAAAATATTTCATGTCATCGGGTAAACGCCAAGGCAAATCGTTATTTTTTCCAATCACGTTGTTTTTACTCAATGCCGCAATTAAGGATATGATCATCTCATTCAATTTTATTTCCCCTAAAAAACTCTTCTATCTGCATGCTTCGTTTGCCTTCAGGTTGCAAGATATTGACTGCAACAGCGCCATCTTGGGTGCCAACATGCAAATACTTTTTCTGATCGCTATCAACTTCGCCAGGTTGTAATGATTTACTCGACTGAACAGGTTGGACAGCATAAACTTTATAGTTTTTTCCTTTCAAATTCGTCCAGGCAGCAGGATATGGATTTAAGCCTCTAACGAAATTGTAAATTTCAACGGATGTTTTATGCCAATTGATTTCACATGTTTCTTTAAAAATTTTAGGTGCTGTTTTTAAAATTTGCGTTTCATTTTGTGGCTCTTGCGAGTAATTTCCCTTTTCGATGGCCAATGTTGTTTGTACGACAAGGTCAGCTCCTTTCTTCATGAGTCTTTCATATAAGTCGCCAACGGTATCGGCTTCTTTGATGCTTTCTTTTTCTTGAAAAATAATTTTACCTGTATCTATTTCGTGTTGCAAGAAGAAAGTAGTTACACCTGTTTCTTTTTCTCCGTTGATGATGGCCCAATTAATGGGAGCGGCACCTCGATATTGTGGCAATAGTGAAGCATGTAAATTAAAGGTGCCTAGACGTGGCATATTCCACACTACTTCCGGCAACATGCGAAAGGCAACTACAATTTGTAAATCAGCATGATAGGCTTTTAACTCTTGCAAAAAACTTTCAGCTTTTAAATTAGTGGGTTGCAAAACAGGAATGTTATGTTCCAAGGCACATGCTTTAACAGGCGAGTAAACAATTTTTTGTCCACGACCTTGTGGTTTATCAGGTGCAGTGATGACAGCCACAACCTGAAAGTGATGTTCAATTAATTGTTCCAAACTTGCCACAGCAAATTCGGGAGTTCCCATAAAAATAATTCGCAGTTTTTCTGCCATGTGTTGCTAAGGATTATATCAAGATAAGTGAACAAATAAACAGCAAAGAATTTAATCACGTAATTCTTTGCGCATGTATTTTTTACAAATAGGACAATCTTGCCAAACATGTCCGCGAGCCGGGCAGAATGCTCTTCCAAAATAAATAATCTGCAAATGCGCTTTGTTCCATTTCTCTTCAGGAATTAATCGTTTTAAATCATGTTCAGTTTGCTCTACACTTTTGCCAGTGCTTAAAGCCCAGCGATATGCCAAACGATGAATATGTGTGTCTACAGGGAATGCCGGAATGCCAAACCATTGTGTCATCACAACCGATGCGGTTTTGTGTCCTACAGCAGGCAAGGCTTCTAAAGCTTCAAAACTTGCGGGCACCTCGCCATTGTATTGTTCTATTAAAATTTTCGATAATCCGTAGATGCCTTTCGATTTCATAGGAGATAAACCACAAGGCTTGATGATTTCTCTTATTTCATCAACCGTTAGTTTGATCATATCGAATGGATTATCCGCCTTCTTAAATAACAAAGGTGTAATCTTATTCACTCTTTCATCGGTGCATTGTGCCGAAAGCAAAACGGCTATTAAAAGTGTGTAGGCATCTTTATGATGCAGTGGAACTTCTACTGTCGGATAATAACGGTCGAGTATACGAATTATATCTTTTACTTTTTCAGCTTTTGTAGGCATGGCATCAGGGTTGCTCAGGATATAACAGGTATTTCTTTCTGATTGTTTTGTATGCCATTAATTCTGGCTGCCACTGCGCACGAATTTCTTCTTCTGATTTACCTTGCTCAATGGCTAATCGTAAATCAGGATTACCTGCTAAAATGTTAAAGTAATCCGTGAAGAATTTTTCTTTCTCCGGATAACCTTGATATAGCTTGAGCAAATATTGAAGGTTAATTTTTCTTTCTTGTTTTGCATTGCGCAAGTCTAATCCGTAACAGAGTTTGCCTTCGTGTGGCGGCTTTACAGCTACTCCTTTTATGGTTACGGGTGTAAAAGTGAATGGAAGATTTTTTAACAATGGATTTCCTAAAACCTGAAAAGGAAATGCTGTTCCTCTTCCTACACTGATGGCTGTTCCTTCAAAAAAACAAAGAGAAGGATATAACTCAATGGCTTGCTGGTTAGGTAAATTAGGAGAAGGTTTAACAGGTAAAATATAAGGTTGATTGTGCTTCCAATTTTTTAGTGTGATGATTTCTAAATCGCAAGTTAATTGGTTGGTTAACCATTTTTCTCCATTAATCATTAAAGCCAATTCAGCAACAGTTAAGCCATGTGCAGCAGGAATAGCATGCATAGCTACAAAAGATTGTCCAGGCTTTCGGTTAAAAGGTCCGTCAACAAAATCATTAGGATTCGGCCTGTCGAGAATGATGAGTTTTTTCTTTTGCTCTGCGCAAGCTTCCATCATATAATGCATCGTGCTGATGTAGGTATAAAACCGCGTGCCCACATCTTGTATATCGAAAATCACAACATCAATATCTTGCAAATGTTGCGGGCTTGGTTTTTTTTGTTTACCGTATAATGAGATAATTGAAATATTGGTTTTTCTATCCACACTATCTGTTATCAATTGCCCATCGGCAGCGTTGCCTCTAAAGCCATGTTCCGGACCAAACACTTTTTTTATGTTAATGCCATGCGTTAATAAAGTATCAACCAAATGTGTTTTATCTACCAACGAAGTATGGTTTACTACCAAAGCAACATTCTTTCCTGAGATTTTTGGCAACAAAAGGTTTAACTGGTCAGCACCGGTTAACAAAACTTCTACCTCTTGCTTGTTTAATTGTTTCTTTTGCGATGTTGCCGATTGGCAAGCAGCAAAGAGTAATATCGAAATTAGGATTCGCATCATGCAATTATGTATTTTGCCACACGAAATTAAACAATAGGCGTGAACCTTTCGTATTTCATTTCAAAACGGATTAGCAAACAACAGCGCGAAGGTTTTACCTCTGCTATATACTCCATTGCCTTAGTTAGCATTACTTTGGGTTTGGCGGCTTCTATTCTTTCATTTTTAATCATGTTTGGGTTTGAAGAAGCCATTAAAAACAAAATGTATAGCTTCAGCGGGCACATGGTTATTAACCAACAGTCACTGAATAACTCATTAGAAGAAACGCCTTTATCTCTCAACAACGAAATATTTCTGGAAACTGAAAAGTTCAGTCAGGTAAAACATATACAAGAATATGCCAATAAAGCTGGCTTGATTAAAACTGATGATGAGATATTAGGCATTTTACTAAAAGGTGTAAGTAAACGTTTCGACACTGCATCTTTTAAGCAAAATATGCTAGAAGGAAGATTTATTCAGTTTCAAGATTCGAGCATCAGTAATGAGGTTTTAGTGAGTAAGACAATTGTAGATAAGTTAAATTTAAAAATTGGTGAAAGATTAACCGTTCATTTTTTTCAAACCCCTCCACGCTACAGGAGATTAACCATCGTGGGAATTTACCAAACACATTTATCCGAATACTTCGATGATAAAGTTTTGATCACAGATATCAGACAAGTACAAAAGTTAAATGATTGGGCAGATACACTTGCCGGAGGCATTGAAGTATTTCTCAAAAATCCTGAGCATGCCGATTTTGATGCGGCAGAACTTTCGGGTTATATCGATTATGATATGATGATTATGACCACAAAAGATAAATATCAAAATATATTTCAGTGGTTGGATTTATTAGCACGACAAGTAAGAATTTTACTGGCCATCATCATTATTGTTATTTGCGTAAACATGATTTCCGTGATTCTCATCATGGTGATGGAACGCACGCCTATGATTGGGATCTTAAAAGCCTTAGGCAGTAAGGATAAACTTATACGTGGTATTTTTATGCAGATGGGAATTTCGCTGATAGCGCGAGGTTTATTATATGGTAACGTTTTAGGTATTGGTTTATGTGCCTTACAGTATTTCTTTAAGATTATTCCTTTAGATGCCAAATATTATTACATCAGTTACGTGCCGGTGAGTTGGCATTGGGACATAGTATTGGGTTTGAATCTGATTATTTTCCTAGTTGTAACTTTGGTATTAATAATCCCTACCTTGATTATAAGTAAAATCAATCCAATTAAAGCAATTAAGTTTGACTAGCTGTTTTGAACTTCTGCCGGAATGTATTTTTTAAACCAACTGCTAACCGTCATCTGAATCACACCAAAAAAAGCTTCTTTAAAAATACCTGGAGATAGTTTAGATTCTCCTCGAACTCTTTCAGTAAAAATAATAGGCACTTCAACGAGTTTAAAGCCATACTTCCAGGCAACAAATTTCATTTCAATCTGAAAAGCATAGCCAACAAATTTTATTTTATCGAGAGGAATCGTTGATAATACTTTTCTTGAATAGCAAACAAAACCGGCAGTGGTATCGGCTATAGGCATAGAAGTGATTAGCCGCACATACATGGAAGCAAAATAAGATAATAACACACGCCCCATCGGCCAATTGACTACATTAACACCTGTTGCATAACGAGAACCAATAGACAAATCAGCTCCTTGCAATGCGCAAGCATTATACAAATGCACCAGATCTTTTGGGTCGTGGGAAAAATCAGCATCCATTTCCAACAGAAACTCATAACCTTGTGCCAAAGCATAACGAAAACCAGCAATGTAAGCCGTGCCTAAGCCTTGCTTACCTGGTCTTTTCAGCAAATGCAAACGGGTATGCTCATGGTTATAATAAGTTTGCAAACCTTCAACGATTTCTGCAGTGCCATCTGGAGAGTTATCATCAACAATTAGAACATCAAAAGCCTTTGGCTGCGCAAATACAGCTTCGATGATCGCTTTGATGTTCTCGCGCTCTTTATAGGTTGGTATGATAACGATGGCGTTGTTCACGGTTAATAAAAGTGGGCAAAACTAACAAAACAATCAAAATTAATTAGTTGAAGCAGGCAGCTAATTATGTGAATGGAATAATTTTCAAGTTTTATTAGAAGAGGTAAAAAGCTAAAAATCAATTTTTTAGCCAATTTGGTAACAATTTGGTAATATTGATGTCCAGACCTTCCTAAGCCAAATGAAACGCATTCTCAAAAGTTTTTTCCTTATCATCAATTATAAAACAGTTATTGTTACCACACTGGCTGTTGTTTCTACCTATTTCTGCATCGAGTTAAAATTAACTGCAAAATTTCCCGACATGTTGGTGGGCGTAGCCATTGTTTTTCCGGTTGTATTTTCAATCGGTTCGGCCTACAACAGAAGAGAAACTGCCTTACAACGCTTATCCGATTTTAAAGGGCATGCAATTGCTATTTATTTTGCTACACGCGATTGGGCAGGTGACAAGCCAAATGATCTATCGATTGCCTGTAAAAAATTGATGATGGAAATTGTAGAGTTGATGAAAGATATGTTTAAATCTAGTCATGATGCTGAATGGAGTGGAAACGAATTAAAAATGTACGATAAGTTTTCAGAGTTATCGAAACTAACGATGAAACTACGTGATGTAGGCGTGCAAAGTGGAGAGATATCGCGCGTGAGCCAATATGTAAGTAAAATGGTGATTGCATTTGATACCATGAAAATCATTCATAATTACAGAACACCTGTTACCCTTCGCGCCTACAGCAAAGTTTTTATTTACATTTTCCCTATTATTTACGGACCCTATTTTGCAAGTACTTTTGCCGATTATTCTGCACAATTAGAATATGTAATGCCTATACTGTACAGTTTTATTTTAGTGAGTTTAGATAACATCCAAGATCACCTAGAAAATCCTTTTGATGATGTTGGCGAAGATGATATTAGAATTGATACAGATGATGTGTTCGCACAATTGAAATAGATCTGTATTCAGACATTATTTTCATGCCTTAGAAAATCTGTTTTTACAGATACTAATCGTTTATATCATATACTCCACCGCTACTGCCAACAAAGCGCCAACTATAGCCACAGCTAATTTGCGCGCATTAAATTTATGGTCGGGGCTGGATTCAAAAACTATAGTAGTTGAGATGTGTAAAAAATTGCCACTCACTAATGCATACAAATAAATCATGCCTTCACTCCCTAAAATTTCAATTTCTGATAAATACGAACTGATGAATAAGCCAAGCGGTGCTGCCAAAGAAAAACCAACTAAATAAGGAATGGCTTCTTTTTTACTGCCTAATTGAAAAGCCAAAACCGTCATTAAAGCGAAGGCTGCCGGAGCACGGTGCAATGCAATACCCAATAAAATGGCATTCATATCGTAATGCGGGCCCATGTGTACAGGTTGTGCCAACATCGCTCCTTCTAAAAAGGCATGTAAACAAAGAGCAGTTAACAACACAATAGCTGAAACCTGACGGTGATGATGGGCTTGATGTTGTTGCCCATGCTCGTGTTGTAAATGAATGTGTCCGTGTTCGATGCCGGATGTAAAATATTCTAAGACTTGTTGCAAAAAGAATCCGGCTAAAACAAATAAACCGATTAACTCCATGCCAACCGGTTGGTGATACAACTCAGGCAAAATATGGATAACCGTTATACCGAAAAGATAAGAACCAGCAAACACCAACAACAAGCGAAAGTTACTATTACGTGTAGCCGGAATAAGATAAACCAATAAGCCTGATAAAAGTGGTGTTAGAAAAAGTACAGCGTATTTTAAAGCCATGATTAAGGATTAAGCGTAACGTAATTTTTTATGTTATCAGAAACAAAACTTTGTAAAGAGCCATCGCTTCCGGTATATAACAACAACACATCTAACTCCGGATGTTGTGTTAAAAGTTCCTTTGTTTTATCAACACCCGAAACCATAAAGGCAGTTGCCCAAGCATCCGCCAGGGTACAATTTTCCGCGAACACAGTTACACTTAACAAATTCGACTCTACCGGATAACCTGTTTTAGGATGTAAAGTGTGTGCATATTTTTTACCATCGATAACTCTATAATTGAAGTAACTGCCTGATGTGGTAAAAGCTTTGTCTTGCAAAGATGCATAGGCTTTAAAGAATTGATTATCGCGGGTAGAATTCGGATCTAAAATGCCTATCTCCCACGGCTTGCCACTCTCCAGGTTTTTTCCTTTAGCTAATCCTTCTCCACCTAATTCTACTAAATAATTCGTAATTCCTTTTTTATTTAGAAACTCTGCGATTACATCTGCACCATACCCTTGGCCAATTCCGCCAAAATCTAACTGAACACGTGCATCTAATTTTATCAATGAATCTTGGTTGATGTTTACTTTATCAAACCCAACAAAGTGTTGTAGCGAGTCGATGGTTACACTATCGGGCGAAATATTTTTATTCGGACCAAAACCCCAAGCATTTACCAATGGCATTACCGTCATATCAAACGCTCCATTAGATTGAAGATATACTTCTTTACCAATCAATATAGCTGGTAAAAAATAAACTGATTGCGAATGATAAACTCTTTCGCTCTTGTTAAAAACAGAAACTTCGGAAGTAGTATCGTAATTGTTGATGGCTTTGTTTACTAAAACCAAAAGCGAGTCTACAGCTTGTTGAAAATTTCTTCCTTTTTCATCGAAATAAGAAACATGATAGGTAGTACCCATTGTTGCACCGCTTAAAAGAATAAGGTTGGGTTTATTTTGGTTTCTGTACCACCAAACACCCAATGTCAAAGTGAGTAAAACCAAAGTGTACACAATATTTTTAACCCGAGCGCTCATATACAGTCAAATTCGAGCGCAAGTTAGGTAAAAACCTAATAATGCAACCCTGTTGCTAAATCAATGTGTGAATCTCTTTTGTACCTTGCAGCATGCGCGAAGATTACTTATCGGGCGAAAGCCAGGGCATGAGTGCCTCCGAAAAGGAAATAGAAAAAGCCTTAAGACCGCTATCATTCAGCGATTTTACAGGTCAAGAAAAAATAATCGAAAACATTAAAATTTTTGTTCAGGCTGCTAAACAAAGAAGCGAAAGCTTAGACCATGTTTTGCTGCACGGCCCTCCGGGCTTGGGTAAAACCACCCTCTCGCATATTATTGCTAACGAATTACAAACCAATATTAAAATAACCTCCGGGCCGGTTTTAGATAAACCCAGCGACTTAGCCGGATTACTCACCAATTTAGAAACGAACGATGTGCTCTTTATCGATGAAATCCATCGCTTAAATCCGATTGTGGAAGAATATCTCTATTCTGCCATGGAAGATTTTAAAATCGACATCATGCTAGATTCCGGCCCCAATGCGCGTTCCATTCAAATTGGGTTAAATCCATTTACCTTAATTGGTGCAACTACGCGCGCGGGTTTATTAACGTCTCCGCTTCGGGCTCGCTTTGGCATTAACGCACGCTTAGAATATTACGATGCCAATTTACTTACCTCAATTGTAAAGCGTTCTTCTTCTATCTTACAAACTCCTATTGATGCAGAAGCTGCCTTTGAACTAGCAAGGCGCAGTCGTGGCACACCACGTATAGCTAATACGTTATTACGAAGAACTCGCGACTTTGCACAAATTAAAGGAGATGGAACCATTACCATCGCTATTGCACGCATGGCATTAACGGCTTTAGATGTAGATGAAAACGGTTTGGATGATATGGATAACCGCATTCTTACCACCATCATCGAAAAATTTAAAGGTGGGCCTGTTGGTATTTCTACGATTGCAACAGCAGTTGGAGAAGAAGCTGAAACCATTGAAGAAGTGTACGAACCTTTTTTAATTCAGGAAGGATACATTAAAAGAACGAGCCGGGGCCGCGAAGCAACTGTAAAGGCTTACAAGCATGTAAACATTCCACCACCAAGTGGAAAAACAGGAACATTATTCGATGCATAAAATGGATAAAACCGAAGTAGCAGGTTTTATAAAACAAATAGCCAAAGAGGCTGGCTTTGTATTTTGTGGCATTGCCAAAGCAGAGTTGATGCAACCAGAAGCCAAACGCTTGGAAACTTGGTTGAAGCGAGGCTACCAAGGGAAAATGCAGTACTTGGAAAATTATTTCGATAAAAGAATTGATCCTACCCAATTGGTTCCGGGTGCAAAAACAGTAGTGAGTTTAGGATATAATTATTTTCCACAAAAAGATATCAGTGAAAATCAATCGTATAAAATTGCCAAGTATGCTTATGGCGAAGATTACCACCGCGTAGTAAAAGATAAACTCTTTCATTTATTAAATAAATTAACAGAAAAATACGGACAGATTGTCGGCCGAGCTTTTATTGACTCCGCACCTGTACTCGAACGTGATTGGGCACAACGCGCAGGCAATGGTTGGATTGGTAAAAATTCTTTACTGCTGAATCGTTCGATGGGTAGTTTCTTTTTTTTAGCTGAATTGATCATCGATTTAGAAGCTGATGTGGATGCACCCGTTGGTGATTATTGTGGCGCGTGTACAGCCTGCATGGATGCATGCCCAACTGATGCAATAACGGAACCCTATACGGTTGATGGCAGCAAATGTATTTCATACTATACAATAGAGTTAAAAGAAAATATTCCGGCAGAAGCAAAAGGAAAAATGGAAGATTGGATTTTCGGGTGTGATATTTGCCAAGATGTTTGTCCGTGGAATCGTTTTGCCAAACCACACAACGAAGAAAGATTCAAGCCGCTGAGTCCCATTCAAAACTTTACAAAAAATGATTGGGAAGAAATTACCGAAGAAGTTTTTAAAGCTACCTTTAAAAACTCTCCGCTAAAGCGAACCGGGTACAAAGGATTATTAAGAAATATACAAATGGCGAAAGAGAGATAATCGTTGTTAGTTGTTGATTATTTATTATTCGAAAGAATCGTAAGATTATAAACGTAAGAAGAAAGATCTTTTAACTTTTTATTCATTGATTGAGTTTTATCAACTTGTTAAAAGCAAAACAATCCACGATTAATATCGTGGACAGTTTATTCAAGTTCGTCATTAAGTGAATCAAAAAATTGATAGTACTTCTACTTTTTAAATTTATTAACCAAGAGAGCTAATTTTTCTTCCATGCTTTGTTCTGGTTTATTGTCAGGTTTTCTCCTGTCGTTTTCGCGTTTGCCTTTTTGTGGTTTTGCACTGGGAGTAGGTTCTGCAAATGGATCAGCTTTCATCGAAAGTGCGATTCTCTTTCTTGGCACATCTACTTCTGTAACTGTCACAAATACTTTCTGCTGAACTGTAACTACTTCGTTGGGGTCTTTGATAAACTTATCAGATAAATGACTGATGTGAACTAATCCATCCTGATGAACACCAACATCTACAAAGGCACCGAAGTTGGTTACGTTGGTAACAATTCCGGGTAGCTTCATCCCAATTTTTAAATCAGCAATTGTGTTTACGCCTTCAGTAAAAGAAAAGACTTCAAAACTTTCGCGAGGGTCGCGGCCAGGTTTTTCTAATTCGGCAACAATATCAGTTAGTGTTGGTAAGCCTACTTTATCTGTAATGTATTTTGTTAAATCCAATTGCTTTCGTAACTCAGTACTGCTCATTAAATCTTTTACTTCGCATCCCAAATCTTTCGCCATCTTTTCTACAATCACATAACTTTCTGGGTGCACTGCGCTCGCATCTAAAGGATTTTCTGCTTCGCGTATGCGCAAGAAACCTGCCGCTTGTTCAAATACTTTTTCGCCTAGGCGTGGTACTTGCATCAAGTCTTCGCGTTTTTTAAACGGACCGTTTTGATTTCTGAACTCAACAATGTTTTTAGCGATTGATGCATTCAGTCCTGAAACATAAGCCAACAATTCTTTGCTGGCTGTATTCACTTCAACACCTACTGAGTTTACGCAACTCATCACTACATCATCCAAACCTTGCTTGAGTTTGATTTGATCTACATCGTGTTGATATTGCCCTACACCAATGGATTTAGGATCGATTTTTACTAACTCAGCTAATGGATCTGTTAATCTTCTTCCAATAGAAACTGCACCTCGTACGGTTACATCGTGTGTCGGAAACTCTTCGCGAGCTACATCACTAGCTGAGTAAACACTGGCTCCACTTTCATTTACCATCACAATTAAAATTCTGTTGGTAAGTCCGATGGAACGAACAAATGATTCTGTTTCTCGGCTGGCTGTTCCGTTACCAATGGCAATGGCTTCGATGTTATATTGTTCGCATAAATCTTTGATGATACCTTTCGACTTAGCTGATTCGCGTTGAGGTTCGTGCGGATAAATATTGGTGTTGTACAACAACTTACCTTGCTTATCCAAACAAACTACTTTACAACCTGAGCGAAAACCCGGATCGATTGCCAATACATTTTTTTGTCCGAGTGGTGCGGCCAATAAAAGTTCTTTTAGGTTAGTGCAAAAAACTTTGATGGCTTCTTCATCAGCCTTCATTTTACTTTCGATGCGTACTTCTGTTTCAAGCGATGGTCTGAGCAAACGCTTGTAACAATCTTTAATAGCCAAAGCAATTTGTTCGGCAACTGCACCAGAGGATTTAATAAATTGTCGATCTAACGTTGCGATAGATGTTTCTTCGTTAGGATAAATATCTAAAATCAAAATTCCTTCTTTCTCTCCTCTTCTCATGGCTAACATGCGGTGCGATGGTGTTTTGCTCACAGGCTCCGTCCACTCGAAATAATCTTTAAATTTTTGTCCTTCTTCTTCTTTGCCTTTTAACAAACGCGACTCAACAACTCCTTCTTTCCAAAATAACTCGCGGATATTTTTTCTAGCTTCTTGATTTTCACTTATCCATTCTGCCATAATATCGCGTGCGCCTTCTAAGGCTTCTTCCAAAGTATTTACACCTTTTTCTGCATCAATAAATGAGGCTGCGAAAGTTTCTACATCTACTTTTTCATTTTGTAAGAATATTTTTTCTGCCAATGGTTCCAAGCCTTTTTCTTTGGCAGCACTTGCGCGTGTTTTGCGTTTTGGTTTGTAAGGTAGATACAAGTCTTCCACCTCAGCAAGGGTTTCAGCTTTGGCAATAGCAGATAACAACTCAGGCGTGAGTTTACCTTGCTTTTCAATAGAAGAGATAACCGCTTCTTTTCTTTTGTCTAATTCGCGCAGTTGTTCGATTCTATCGCGGATGTTGGCAATCATCACTTCATCCATGCTGCCCGTCATTTCTTTGCGGTAGCGAGAGATAAATGGAATGGTTGCTCCTTCTTCCAGCAAAGAAGCTACAGCATCAACGTTCTTTTGAACTAAAGAAAACTCGCGGGCAATTTGCTCTGTCCAGCGAGAAAGGTTTTGATCTACACTCATATAAAAATCAGGGTTGCAAATTTATGTTTACTTACTTACCGTACAAGCAATTTGTTTGGCATTTGGGGTAAATACTTGTGTTTTGACAGAAACTGGCAATTGAAAAAGAAAGTAGAACGTTATATTGTTATTTTGGTTCTCACTTTTCGCAAGATTTCGGTTGAAAGTGTTTTTTGGTTTCGGAATTTTTGTGTGAAATTCAGGAAATATGCTTACTCAAAGTGAATTTAATTACCAGCGCATCGAAAAAGCAATTCTTTACTTAGAAGAGAATTTTTTAGCGCAGCCTACTTTGCAACAAGTTGCTGAAGAGGTTAACGTAAGTGAATTTCATTTTCAGAAAATGTTTTCGGAATGGGCGGGCATTAGTCCGAAACGATTTATGCAATTTTTAACAGTTGAACATTTAAAAAAGAAATTGGCAAGCCATAAAAGTTTATTAGATGTTGCCGAATCTTTACAATTGTCGAGCCAAGCACGTGTTTACGATTTGTTTACTTCGTTAGAAGCCGTTACGCCACAAGAATATAAATCAAAAGGTATCCAACATCCAATTGCATTTGGGTTTCATTCCACTCCTTTTGGTAAAGCATTAATAGGTATCTCTCAACGTGGCGTTTGCTGGCTTTCTTTTTTAAAAGATGAAGCAGATGAAGCCAGCGAAATGGAAAGCATGAAAACACATTGGCATAATAGTCAGTTTACACATGATGAATTATCTACAAAAGATTTCATTCAAAAAATTTTTTATCCAAATAAGAATGTTGATGGTGAACCCAAGCGTTTGCATGCCTTGGTGAAAGGAACAAATTTTCAGGTAAAAGTGTGGACTGCCCTACTCAACATACCTTATGCAGAAGTTAGCACTTATCAACAAATAGCTAGTGAAATCGGAAATCCGAATGCACTACAAGCAGTAGGTTCTGCTGTAGGTGCTAATAGTTTGGCTTATTTAATTCCTTGCCATCGTGTTATCAGAAAGGATGGTATTCTAGGAGAATATCGTTGGCAGGCAACGCGGAAAAAATGCATCATTGGTTTTGAGATGGCACAGGCTTACTCAGTAAATGAAAAGTAAGGTGAGATTTTTTCTATCCATTCTTTATTTAATACTTTAACTGATAATAAATCTTTTGCTGATTGATACGGACCGTGTTGTTTTCTATAATTGATGATGATTTGTGCAGTTTTATATTCAATGTAAGGATGAGCGATTAAATCTGAAATGCTTGCAGAATTAATATCGATTTGTTTCGGTGTAAAATTTTTATCGATGTAAAACTTTTTAAGGATTCTTTCAGCTACAGCGCTATCTAATTTATATACTTCAAATAATTGGCCTTCATTTACAAAACCTCCTAGTTGTTGCCTATAAGCGATTATCCTTTTGGATAATTTACTACCGATGCCATGCACAGTTTTAAATTGAGTTGTATCAGCTTCATTTAAATTGAATCGAATAAGTTGAGCAGGTCTCTTTTCAATATTTTCATTAGTTGATGTTTGCAAAACTTGTAGCCGAGCGTTGAAAACTAAATAAGGCTTTAATTTTTCTGCTAAAACTGTATCAATTCCGTAGATTCTTTTAAAATGTTGGAAGTCTCGGATGCCTTTCGGGCTTAAACTCACTTTTACAATTCTTTCAGCCTCATAACTGTTGAAACCTATGTTTTGCCATTGCTCAATGTTGGCCTGGTTGGGATTAAAGGCTTGCAGATTTTGCCAATATTGTATAGAGTCATATCTTATTTTGTTTTGCCAAGCTGTGATTAAACTATCTAAGGATGTAGTGTTGTTTTTATGATGACTCGAATCAAAATATTGCCAAGGTTTTATAAGAATAAAACCACATAAAATTAGGTTAAGCATCATCAATGCCAAAAAACCTATTGCTTCTTTAGCAGAAAAGCCAAATGAATTTTCGAGCAATAGTTTTAATCTTTTCATACTAGCGCGAAGGAAAAGAATTGATCATTAATGCTATTTCTTTAAAAGTTCAATTAACATTGTTTAAACAGATTCTAAATAAGATTGAACTTGATTTTAGTCATGTAACATGATTAAAACGATGCTACTTTTGTGGTCCGATGAGTCAATTTTTTCAGTCATACATCCTCACATACAAAACTGCTCCTGTAGCCATACGCGAGTTGGTTTCCTTGAATGAACAAGGTGTACGTGATTTTTTAGGATACATGCGCAATTACACACAGGCAACTGATGTTTTAGTAGTTTCTACTTGTAACCGTACTGAAATTTATTTCAATGCAGAACAAGATTATACCAGTGTCATCTTTGCCGGACTCAAACTAATAAAGAATACAAGCGAAGATTTATCATCTTATTTCACTTATTTAAAAAATGCTGAAGCCGTTCAGCATTTGTTTGAAGTATCCATTGGTTTGGATGCCCAAGTGATTGGCGACTTACAGATTTCTGGTCAGGTTAAAAACGCTTACCAATGGTCGGCAGATGAAAACATGGCCGGACCGTTTTTACATCGCTTAATGCACACCATTTTTTATGTCAACAAAAGAGTGGTGCAAGAAACTGCTTTCCGCGATGGTGCAGCTTCCATTTCTTACGCTGCAAAAGTTTTGGCAGAAGATTTAACAGCTGCTATCAAACAACCAAAAATTTTGGTTTTAGGTGTTGGTGAAATTGGTCAGGATGTTTGCTTGAACATGAAAGAAACACCAAGACTTCAAGTAACAATTCTAAACCGCACCATTGAGAAAGCACAAAAGTTGGCAGAGAAATGTGGTTTTGCCTTCGGTGGTTTGGATGTACTCAAAGAAAAAATTGAACAAGCAGATGTTATCATCAGTTCAGTTTCAGGAGAGAAACCTTTGGTAACAAAAGAAATGTTATCTAATCTTTCTTTGTTCAGCCATAAATATTTTATCGATTTATCGATGCCGCGCAGTGTAGAAGCTGATGTGGAGCAAATAGCTGGAGCGTTGGTGTATAACCTAGATGACATCCGCGAAAAAACAAACGAAACAGTTGAGCGAAGGAAGGCAGCCATTCCGCATGTGCAGGAAATTATTGCTGACGCCATCAGCGATTTCGAAGATTGGTCTAAAGAAATGGTAGTAACGCCTACTATTCAAAAGTTGAAGCAAACTTTAGAGCAAATCAGAAAGGATGAATTAGCCCGCTACTTGAAAAACGCCAAACCGGAAGAAGCAGAAAAACTGGAAGAGATGAGTAAATCGCTCATGCAAAAAATATTAAAGTATCCGGTGTTACATTTAAAAGCAGCCTGCAAACGAGGAGATGCTGAATCTCTAAGCGAAATCCTCAGCGATTTATTCGACTTAGAGAAAGTAAAAGAAAAAAACTAATCTCGTATTTTCCTACATCCTTGCGGTGTAATTTCTAATCCTTAATTTCGACTACTATTTACTTGCTTGAACACGTGGTCGAACAGGAAAAATCTTTTGTTAAGCTAATTGAGGATAACCAAGGCCTGATTCATAAGGTTTGTATGCTTTATGAAAATGATTCTGAAACACGCAACGATTTGTTTCAGGAGATTGTTTTGCAATTGTGGCGCTCCTTTGGTTCGTTTCGAGGCGAAGCTAAAATTACCACCTGGATGTACCGCATTGCTTTAAACACTGCCATTTCAGGTTTACGAAAACAAGGTCGATCTATCAAAACTGAAGAAGTAAACGAAAAGCACTTTAATTTTGCAGAAAGCGATTCGAGCGAGCAAGAAGAAAATTATCAGCGTTTACAATGGGCCATTAAGCAACTCAGCGAAATAGAACGTGCAATGGTGATGATGGCTTTAGATGAAGTACCCTATGAAGACATTGCTGAAACAATCGGTATCACACAAAATAATGTACGCGTAAGGATGAACCGCATTAGAGAAAAGTTAAGAAAGTTGATGACACAGTGAGTATGGAACTAGATGACTTAAAATTAGTTTGGAAAGGTTCCGGAACTTTTGAACAAAAAGATCCCGAGCAAATCAGTGCCATGATCAAGGGCAAAAGTCAATCAGTTATTTCCAAACTTAAAAGAAGTGCGTGGTTTGAATTGATCTTTACTATCGTTACTGGTTTTGCCCTTTTGATTTTGGCATTCACTATTCCCAATGGTGCAACACGCTGGTCTTTCAGTGCCATTTTAATATTATTATTGCTTTACACATTCTACTATGCAAAAAAAATTCGTTTGTTAAACCGTTTCAATTCCAACAATCAAAACATCAAAGAGAATATTGAAGGACTAATAAAAGATTTATCAACCTATTTAAAATTTTACAAAAGAAGTTACACCATTTTGTATCCGACCTATTTCTTTATGGCTATTGGTTTTGTAGCCATCGAAAGAGGTTGGGATAATTTTATCGAGAGAATATCGCAACCAGAGGTGATACTGAAACTAGTCCTTGTAGGTATTGTAATGGTAGTGATGGCTTTATTCGTTTCGAATTGGTATATGAAAAAATTATACGGCAACCATATCGAAAATCTGAAATCAATTTTAAAAGATTTAAAAGAGACAGACAGTTAATAAAACAACTTATCTATTTTAAAACCAATGCAAAATCTTGCTGATGATTAAATCGAAGACTTCGAATAAAATCAAAATGATGATGATCCATTCTAAACGAGAACTTTCTCTTTGATTATAAATCTCTCTGAAAACCGTTAAATTATCTTCAATAATCCGGAGCGTATATTCTAATTCACTAAATCGAATTCGCAAATCAAAATGTTTGTTAAGGCCTACATGCAGTTTATCTAAAAACTCATCGTCCCAAACCAAATCAGGCGCATCAAAAATATAAATATTTTCAGCAATATCATTTTGTGTATTTAAGGCACGACCTAAAAAACGCATCATATTTTTTCTGCTGATGGAAAGATTACCTGTTTGCTCCAGTTCATTGGCAAAACGTTTCACATCCGCTAATAGACTTTCAGAAACAATATGATGATGATCAATCGCTACAGATTGTGCTAAATTAAACATAGCAATGCGCAATACTTTTTCATCGAGTTTAGATGTTAACAAGCGATCGAATTCAAATTTTGTTTCACTTGCAGGCTCATAAGCCACCATAAACTCATCGCGCAAAGGTGTGGCTAACGGTGTTTTTTGAAATTGATAAATGGTTTTTAATGCCACTTTCATTTCTTCCTCAGTAAAACCAGTAAAAACAACTACACCAAAATTGAAATAATATTGAAATTTCTCTTCATTCAATTTATAGAATAGTTCTGTTGAAGAATCGTGTGCCGGTTTTAATTCTAAAAATGCTTTAACCTGTTTAATATCTAACTGATTAGATGCTAAAAAAGCCGTTAATCGGATAGTTTTAGACATAGATTAAAATTTTTTATGCTTTATAAATGTAAACATTTTAGTTTGCACCTTGAAACCCAAATCGTATGCGCATCATCATCATTTTTGTTTTTGTTATTGCCAGTATCTCATCTTTTGGCTGGGGCCAAACCGGGCACAGAGCCATGGGAAAAATTGCAGAGAAATACCTCTCTAAAAAAGCAAAGAAAAGATTGCAAGCTTTACTGCAATCAGAGCCTTTGCCTTTAACTACTACCTGGATGGATGAAATTAGAAGCGATAGTACTTTTGATTATGCCAATGATTGGCATTGGGTTACTATTCCGAATGGACAAACTTACGAGCAGTCAGAAAAAAATCCGAAAGGAGATGTGATTGAAGCTATCGAAAGAATTATTGTAGAATTAAAATCAGGGAAACTTTCGGGTAAAGAGGAGGTGATAAAACTGAAAATGTTAATTCATTTGGTGGGTGATATTCATCAACCCTTGCATGTTGGTATTGGTCCCGATCGTGGTGGTAATAACGTAAGAGTAATGTGGTTTCGCGCAGACAGTAACTTACACCGTGTTTGGGATAGTGATATGATCGATGACAAAGCTTTAAGCTATACAGAGCTTGCAGAATGGGCAGATCAATCAACAGAAGTGGAAAGAAGTTTATGGAATAAGGGCAATGTGCGCGATTGGGCGAATGAAAGCATGAGTTATAGAAAACAAGTTTACGACTATGGCGATGGTAAAATGGGCTATCAGTATAGTTATAAATATTTTCACATTGTCAAGTTAAGATTAACCCAAAGTGGAGTTCGATTGGCTAATATCTTGAATGAGATTTACGGTTAACGTTGGGCTATATTAATAACACCTCCTTTTTTACTTAACTGATTGAATTTAAAATTCTTCTTTGCTTTCGGCACAAACACATGGGTTTGATAGGTATTGACTTTACTTACAAGCATCGATTTAATTTGATTGGCTGTTGCATTTGGCTGTTGTGCCCATAGTAAGGCTGCGCATAGACTTACTATCGGTGCGGCTAAACTTGTTCCTTGACTAATTTGCCATTGCATGTTAGGAGCTGGGCATAATAACTCCACACCTGGCGCAAAAACATCAACTGTTTTTCTACCGTAGTTTGAGAATGAAGCTAATAGATTTTCATCTGCAGTTTTACCACTTGCGCCTACTTCTATCCAGTTATTTGTTGCTGATGACGGAGGAACCGGAAAATGATTCTTTACATCTAAATCAAAACCTTCGTTGCCGGCTGCATGTACAAACAAAACTCCTTTGGTAACACCATAACTGATGGCTTCTTCTACCCATTTCACGTTCGGACTATAATACTTACCAAAGCTCAGGTTGATGATTTTTGCTCCATTATCTACAGCGTAGCGAATGCCATTGGCAACATCTTTATCATATTCGTCTCCACCTGATGGAACAATTCTAACCGGCATGATAGTAATATTGGGTTTGATTCCATGGCGATAACATGCATCTATGCCAACACAAATGATGCCTGCCACAGAGGTGCCATGTCCGTTCTCATCTTTCAATTGATTATTGCCATAGTTAGTCGACCAATTATTAGCATCATCACCTATAGCTTGTCTAAAATTGATATCGGTGTTGTATAAGCTTACTGCAATTTCATAATTACTAACCGTTGTTTTCAATTCTTGGATGGCATTCTCGAATTCTTTTTTAATTGCTAGGATAGGCAAACTAGTATCAACTGCTTCCATGATAGAAATTGAAATAGCCTTTGCGGTTGATAAAGAATCGTTAACAGGATTCCATTCTTTGATTTGATGATAGCTAATAATCGAATCTTTAAAATGATTCAGTAATAATCGGGTAACAGTAGTAAGTGTTTCATCAACTTGTTGGTACTGAAATAACGTTTCTCTATACTCTTTTAACTTTTTTTCGTTGGCACCTTTATCTCTTTGATATTTGCTTTCTATTTCTTGCCAAAGAATTTGTTCCGATTTTGAAAGACTTACATCAGAATTTTCCATTTTTGTTTTTAATCTCACATACTCACGCACTGCTTCGGGTTGAGCATAGATTAAGTTTTGCGAAGTTCCACCCAAAAAATTCCAACCGGCAACGTCATCTGTATAACCATTTTGATCGTCATCCTTTCCATTATTCGAAATTTCCTTTTTGTTTCTCCATAGATAAGGTTGAATAATTGCGTGTGCAGTATCTAGTCCAGTATCTAATACGGCTATGATAATTGGGGCAGAAAATGATTTTGAAATTGAATTCTCAATAAATTGTTTCAATCCTACTCCAACAAATTTACTATGCTGTGGTGATTCTTGCCACCACTGCCAAGCTTGATTCGAGTTCTGCGCCTTAATCTCCTGTTTATAGCTCAGGAAATATAATATTAATGTTGCAACAAGTAATTTTGCAATCGATTGAAAGTTCATTTTGTTTAACGTTATCTCCACGAACTGGTAAAAAAGCTAAAATCTAAATTAAATCTTACTTCCGTACTTGTTACAAAAAAGTTAAAAAGTACCTGATCTAATGATTAATCAACTTTGTAATGAAAACAGAGCGGCTTATGATAGCAACCATACTTTTAGCACAAACTTCCTTTTTTATACTTTTCTTTTTACATGCTTATCGTGCCAATAAGCTTCAAATGCTACATAAAAATCAATAATTTTTCTTGACATGAAATTTTTCAGCCCTTTGTCCTACCAATTGGGGCATGAAAAAGATAGCCGCACTAAGTTTTTTCTTAATTCTTTGTAAAGTCGGGAACAGCCAAATTATCAACGGATTTATAGCAGATTCGACCAACCGTTCGGGTGTTGCTTTTGCACACATTACCTTAAGCGATAAAAAAACAGGAACAGTTAGCGACATAGACGGAAAATTTACTTTTTCGCTCCCAAGCAATTATCGCGATGTTATTTATATAAGTCATGTTAATTATCAAACCAAAAAAATCAACCTACAAGAATTAAAAAGTAACAAAGTTATCTTTCTGAAACCTAAAGTAACTGAATTAAAAGAAGTTGTAATTAGAGCTGGCGAAAACCCAGCCTGGAATATCATTAGAAAAGCAGTAGCCAATCGCAAACTCAATAATCCGCAGGAAAAAAAATCATATACCTACACTTCTTATAACAAACTACTTTTTACCGGAGCAGGAGCAAGAATCAACAAAGATTCACTGCTTAAAGCTATTGAAGCAGCGAACAAAAAACTTACAAAAGCAGATTCATCTGCTTTAGAAATGGATCGATTTTTAGAACGCAATCACTTTTATGTTACAGAATCCGTTACGCAAAAATATTTTGAACAACCGAATAAAAACTTTGAAAAACTAATTACGCATAAAGCATCTGGCTTTCGATCACCTTTGTTTGTTACCTTGCCTAACGATTACCAACCTACTGGATTTTATCAAGAGTTGGTTCCTTTGTTTGGAAACAATTATCTCAATCCTATTTCCATTAATAGTGAAAAGAAATATGATTTTAACCTCAGCGATACCTTGTATCAAGAAAGAGATACTTTGTATGTTATCGAGTTCGAACCTTATCCTAAAACAACTTTTGCTGCACTAAAAGGAAAAATTACTATCAGTACCAATGGTTATGCAATCAAAAATGTAATTGCAACCAATGCCGACCCTATGGCTAAAATTGGATTTCGCATTCAGCAATTGTATAATTTCGAAAATGGATATTGGTTTCCAAGTCAGCTCAATACAGATGTTTCGATGAAAGATTACCAATTGAATGGAAGAGGTCTACAAATTCAAGTGCGAAGTTATTTGCGCGATGTAGAAGTGAATACCAATGTTGACAAAAAATTATTCTCAGGTGCGCAAGTTGATTTATCAGCCAGTAGTTACGACATTGATTTGGATAAGTACAGAGTGACAACCTTAGATGAAAAAGAAGAAAGAACTTATTTCTTGCTCGACTCCGTGCGCAGTAAAGTAAAAGTTTTTGCAGCAATGGATAATTTAACGAATGGCTTACTTTCAGCTACCATTCCCATTGGTAAATTGGATATTGATACCAAACAATTATTAAAGTTAAATCAATATGAAAATGTAAGACTCGGTATTGGCTTACAAACAAATCCAAAATTTTCTAAGGTTTTTCAAATAGGAGGTTTTGCTGGTTATAGCTTTCGCGACCAAGAATGGAAATATGGTGGATTCACTAAATTTAATTTAAACAATACAAAAGATTGGTATCTACAAATTGGCTATGAGAACAACATTTATGAGGCCGGTGTTCAAGATTTCTTCAGCAAACTACCTGCTGTTAGCAGCAAAGTAATACGCGATTGGCGCGCTATTAATTTTGATAACATCACGTTCAGTTATATTGAAACAGGCTTTAGAATAGCCCGTAATTGGGCCTTTACTGCTAACACCAAGCAAGTTGAACAACGATCTCTTTTTGACTATAATTTTAATAATGATGGTATCGAAACCAATCGATTTAAAGGAACAGTTACATCAGCAGAAATCAATTACATTGGCAACTCGCAACGTATATCTTTTAATGGAAGAAGCGGTTTAGTTCGCTTTACCTTTCCCTTGTTTTCATTGCGTGTAACACAAGCTTTTTCACCCGGCAAAAGCGATAATTTAGATTTTACACGATTTGATTTTTATGCCGGACAAACTTTTCAACACAGACGATTGGGTAAATCAAAATTCTTAGTTTATGGTGGTTGGTTAGATGGTGCAGCTCCTGTTTTCTATCATTATTATGGAAGAGGAAACGAAGAATCATCTTACTATGTGGATGGCTATTTTCAAACGATGGGCATCAATGAATTTATAGCCGACCGTTATGTTAGTGCATTTTGGAGTCAGCATTTTGGTGCCTTCGCCTGGAATACAGAATTCTCTAAACCTGAATTATTCATTGCTCAGTCAGCAGGTTGGGGAGAACTAACAAGACCTGCTGATCATTTTAGTATTCCATTAAAAGATTATAGCAAAGGTTTTTTTGAATCCGGTATTGGCATAGATAACCTCATTCGATTTAATTATCTAGATATGTACTATATAGGTTTCGGAGCTTCAGCATTTTATCGGTATGGGAATTATGCCTTCGATAAAACACAAGATAACCTTACCTATCGAGTGCAGCTTACCTTTAGTTTTTAGTTGTAGGGTATGAAATAGCAAGAAATAGTTTTTTCTATTCATCTAATCTAAAATTTTACTTCTGCTGACACACCTTTGTCATAAGGTGTAATTATCTTCGTGAGTTGAATTCAAATCCTATTCGCAAAATCATTCACATTGATATGGATGCTTTTTACGCATCTATTGAGCAACGCGATAATATTCAGTATCGAGGCAAACCCATTGTGGTTGGCGGACCGCCTACTGGCCGTGGTGGCGTAGTAGCTACTGCGAGTTACGAAGCACGTGCCTTTGGTGTTCGCTCTGCCATGACATCCAAACGAGCGCAGCAACTTTGTCCGCATGTTATTTTTGTTTATCCACGCTTCGAAGCATACAAACAAGTGTCGAAACAAATTCGCGAGATATTTTATCAATACACTGATTTAGTAGAACCTTTATCATTAGACGAGGCATACTTAGATGTAACATCCGATAAGTTAGGCATAGGCTCAGCAATCGAAATTGCCAAAAGAATTAAACAACAGATTTTTGATGATTTACACTTGACCGCATCTGCCGGTATATCTATCAATAAGTTTGTTGCCAAAATTGCAAGCGATTTACATAAACCAAACGGGTTAACTTTTATTGGTCCATCTCGTGTTTCAACTTTTATAGAACAATTGCCTGTAGAAAAATTTTTTGGCGTAGGTAAAGTTACTGCAGCCAAAATGAAAGGGATGAATTTATTCACTGGCAAAGATTTAAAAGCATTATCAGAATCAGAATTAGTTCATCATTTCGGCAAAACCGGGCGTTTCTATTTTTCTATCGTAAGAGGCGAAGACAACCGACCGGTAGAACCCAACCGCGAAACAAAATCTGTTGGAGCAGAAGATACTTTTCTACACGACCTTACCCAATTAGATGATTTAAAACATGAATTAAACAGAATTGCAGCTCAGGTGGTGAAACGACTCAATCAATATCAACTCAGCGGACGAACGCTAACCTTAAAAATAAAATACCACGATTTTAAACAAATCACACGCAGTAAATCTTTCACCGAAAATATTTACGATTTGCCTACCATCGCGCAGTTCGCATCAGATACCATCGAGCAGGTTTTTCAGAATGGCGATAAAATTCGATTATTAGGTTTATCTGTTTCCAATTTCTCAGAACCTGTTTTTCAGCCTATTTCACCTAAAAATCAACAACAGTTACAATTATTCTGATTATTTTTTAAAAAGATTGTAACCATTTAGCCATCGGTCGGTAATACCACCAGAACATGCAACTACTCTCGAAACATACAGATGAAGAATTGATGGTAGCCGTAAAAAACGGAGCCATCGAAAAGGCTGCCATCTTATTCGATAGGTATCATGTTCGCATTTTTAATTATCTCTCTCGCCTTGCATTAAATAAAGAAGTTGGAGAAGATTTAACCCAAAATGTTTTTTTAAGAATGCTGAAGTATAAGCATACTTATAAAGAGCAAGCACGGTTTCAATCGTGGATTTACCAAATGGCACGCAATGTATTTGCCGACCATTATCAATCCATGAAAAAAAACATGCGCAGCCAAACACCGATTGAAAGTTTGGCTGAATTACTGCCCGAGCACGATAATGCTCGCCAGGTTGAAATGGAAAATCGCTTGCATCTTTGTTTACAAAAACTAAATGAAGAGCAGCGAGAATTGTTGGTACTCACGCGCTTTCAGCAAATGAAATACGAAGAAGTAGCCGACATAATGGAAACAACTGTGGCTAATATTAAAACCAAAGTACACAGAGCGATTCATAAACTAAGAGAAATTTATTTTGAAACAGAGGCGTATGAATAAGGAAGAAAAAGAAATACTTATTAACAATTACTTGTTGCAAGCATGCGATGGATCTGAAATGCAAATGGTAGAAAAACTATTGCAGGAAGACGAAGAAGCTCGCATGATTTTTAAACAAACAGAATTGTTATTGAAAAAGTTAGAGAACGAAGCAACATTACAACCAAGCGAAAGTCTTCGTCAAACCTTTTTACTTTCATTAGCGAATGAGTTAAAGCCAACTCAAGCAACACAATCATTTAATCTGAATGTATTTTATAAAGTTGCAGCAGCTTTGTTGGTGATTGCAACATCTGTTGCCGCAGGATTTTGGGTAAACACGTTAGTACAAGAGCGAAAAGAATACGCAGCTTTGCAAAAAGAAATGCAAGAGACAAAATCACTTTTGCTCAGCATGATGAAAAATCCATTGAGTGCCAGCCAGCGCATGGTGGGTGTTAGCCAGGCAGCAGATTATTCTTCTATTGATCAAGACATCATCAAAAGTATGTTCAGGTTGTTGAATGAAGATCCAAACTCCAATGTTCGCCTTGCTGCCTTAGAAGCTTTAGCCAAATACAATACAAAAGAAATCAAAGAACAATTATTAATCTCTTTGGCAAAACAACAAGATCCTGTTGTACAAGTAGCGTTAATCAAATTGCTCACGCAAGACAACAACCAGGCTATTAAGCCAACCCTCGAAGAGTTGATTCAAAAAGAAGGAACAGAAAAAGCAGTTCGAGACGCGGCACACTCAGCCTTACTAAGACTTTCATGAAAGAAAATAGATAAACACAAAAGTAAACAATGATGAAAAAGTTAATGATGATTGCCCTCGTGTTAGTAGCAGCTACACTTCAGGCACAAGAATATAAAGTAGCCAAAAGTTCAGGAAGGCTAGAACTTTATGTCGGACGAGTAACCGTAGAAGGTTACGCTGGAAATGAAATTGTTTTTACTTCTAAAAGTGGCAAAAGCGAAACAGATTCACGCGCAGCAGGTTTGCGTTCTGTAAACGGTTCTGGTTTAGAGGATAACACTGGTGTAGGTATTCATGTAGCTGTGAAAGATAACATCATTGAGGTGTATCAGTTAAAAAAACTAAACCACCCTGATCTTAAAATATTAGTTCCGAAAGGAATTGTTGTTTCCTTTAAACACGATTCGAAATATGGGGGTGATGCAATCTTCAGAAACATGGAAAATGAAATTGAAATTTCATGCCAATACAATAATATCGTTTTAGAAAACATCACCGGCCCTTTAACTGCTAAAACTTTATATGGCTCTATCGATGCCGTGTTTGGCAACAATGTGAAAGGACCAATCTCGATGGTATCCGTTTATAGCCACATCGATATCACGTTGCCGCAAACGGTAAAAGCCAACTTAAAAATGTTAACTTCTTATGGAGAATTATTCATGGCATCTGGGTTTCCATGGGAGATTGTAATAAAAGATGGCATGCAACAATGGGGCGATAAAGTAGAAGGTAAATTAAATGGTGGTGGATTCGCTTTAGATCTTCGCTCCGATTACGGTAAAGTTTACCTACGCAAAAAATAAGTTCATCCATCAAAAAGTCTATGTCTATCGCAAAGACTTTTTTTAAATCTAATCTTATGAAAAACATTTTATCACTGCTTTTATTAGCAGCAAGCTCAACTTTTGCTCAAGAAAATTATAGCCGAAGTTTCGATGCACAAGGAGTAAACAAAATTGAAATTACTTTCGATTATCCCGAGTTGGTCGTTTTAAAAACATGGAATAAACCAGAAGTGAAAATCGAAGGAAATGTAAACATCAACAGACACACAGAAGATGATGCATTTAAATTGAAGGGAAGTAAATCTGGCAATTATTTATCTATCGATGGAAGCATAGAAGATATCCACTCGCTTACTTCCTATGAAAAATATTATGACTATGATGATGAAAAAGAAGAAGAGGAAGAAAAAGAAGTAAAAGAAGAGAAAGTTGTTTTTACCAATCAGGAAGGATTAAAGCAAATGAGCACACCTAAAAAGAAAAGAAAATACAAAAGCTACGGACCGGACATTGATATTACACTAATTATCTATGTGCCGGAAAATACAAACGTGCAAATCGAAGCAACGTATGGTTTAATAGAAATCAACGGCTGCTTAGCCAATTTATTTGCCAATTCACCCTATAGTGGAGTAGATATTGTTGTGCCTAAGGAAGGCTATAAAAAATTAGAAGCACACACTCAATTTGGCGACATTCTAACTAACCTGACAGAAAAACCGATCAATAATCAAATCAGCGATGATATTGGAGATTGGTCAACTGTAGTATATGCTGGCAAAAATGCGTACACCGCAGAAGTTAAATCGCAATACGGAAAAGTTTACTTAAGAAGGCAACAGAGTAATTGATGGTAGCAATAGTTGATGAGCTTTTCTTAAAAATTGCTTCTGAGTAAATCTTTAAAAAAACAGTCCATGATTTTCGTGGACTGTTTTGCTTTAATTGAAATAATCCAACAGATTAAATCATTCCTGTTTTTTTACTCAAAAAATCTCTCAACTTTGTACTAAAAGATTTTCATATGAAAGTAAATATTCTGATTATACTATTATCCATGAGTTCGCTTGCGTTGGCTCAAAACAAACCTGCTTACTTGATTTATACCAGCGATGGCAAAGCATCAGACTATACTTCTTTAATAAATGAAGCCGCGAAAAATGAAATCATCTTTTTTGGCGAATTGCACGATAATAGCATCGCACACTGGTTGGAACTACAAGTAACCAAAGATTTATTTACTAAAGACAATACTTTAAGCATAGGCATGGAAATGTTTGAAGCAGATAATCAATTAATTTTAGATGAATACCTCAATGGATTAATTGATGAAAAACTATTATTGAATGAAGCCAAAGTTTGGGATAATTATAAAAACGATTATAAACCGATTATTGATTTCGCCAAAGAAAATAAATTAAAAGTTATAGCTACCAATGTGCCGAGACGTTATGCCAACATGGCCTATAAAAAAGGAATTGAATCACTTGAAACCTTACAACCTGAAGCAAAAAAATTTATTGCGCCTTTGCCCATAACCATCGATTTAACATTACCGGGCTACAAAAATATGATTAGCCAAATGGGCGGACATGGTCCGGCTACTGCGGGTGAAAACATAGCTAAATCGCAAGCTGTAAAAGATGCAACCATGGCTTACTTTATTTTAAAAAATAAGAAGGGCAAACATTTGCATTTTAATGGCTCTTATCATTCTCAAAATAAAGAAGGAATAGTTTGGTACTTATTACAGGCAAACAAAAAACTGAAGATATTTACCATTCAAGTAGTAGAACAAAAAGACATTAGCAAATTAGAGGATGTCAATAAAAATCTTGCAGACTTTGTTATTTGTGTACCTGATGATATGACGAAAACGTATTAAATCAACTTACCCAACCCTTGTCCTAAGGCAATAGAAAGCACGCAAGTAACAATAGATAAAAGCATATAGCTAAGCGATAAAATAGTATTGCCTAGCTGAAATGTTTGTAAACTTTCTGCACTAAAGGTTGAGAAAGTACTAAACCCTCCACAAAATCCGGTTATCCAAAACAAACGATATACTTGTTGATTAGGTATTTTGTCTGTCATGATACCTAATATAAAACCTAGCGTTAAACAGGCTATTGTGTTGGCTAAAAATGTTGCCCACGGCCATTGACCTTTATCAGCAGGAAAAATAAAAGATAAGGCATAGCGCGATAAACTGCCTAATCCTCCTCCTATAAAAACCAATAAAAAATTCTTCATTTATGCTTCTGTATCAAGTTTAACATCACCTGAAAAGTTTTTTCTTTAAAGGCTGCCATGCTTTCATTAAAATTATTGGGATAGAGTGGCTCACCAAAGATTACCTTTATTTTTCCGGGACCTTTCACTTTAATTTCACCGGGTTTCATTAAATCAGCTGCTCCTATTATCACCATCGGAACGATAGGTGTGTTCGTTTCAAAACTCATTCTAAACGCTCCATCTTTAAAAGGTTGTAATAATTCATTGGTTCTGTTTTGTGTACCTTCAACAAAAATTAAAGCAGAGATTTTCTGTTTTAAAATTTGAATGATTTGCTGTAAACTTCTCTTTCTGCTCTCAGCATTCGCACGGTCAACAATAATACAAGCAGATGAAACTATCCAACCAAAAATGGGAATGCGCGTTAATTCTTTCTTTGCCATCGGCCTGAATTCTCCCGGTATCATTAATCTTACACCTGGTGCATCTAAAAACGAAGTGTGGTTACAAGCAAAAATGTAAGAATAGTTGCGTTTTATTTTATCTCTTCCGATTAATTCATACCGAATGCGGGTAAAGAATGAGAATATCCAAGCCCAAACATATAGTGTACCGTAGCCAATAAAACTAAATTTTCTGCCAGCCAACAAAGGAATAATGATTAAAGGCAGAAAGAGTAACATGAAACCAATAAAGACAATCATTACCCAAAGTGTAAAAATCGAACTAAAAATGTTTTGTGGCAATCTCATGTTTTACTTCTTCTCTTCGATTAATTTTAAGATGGCCATGTATTCATCACGCAATTTGGCAGCTTCCATAAACTCCAATTCTTTCGCTGCTTTTTCCATTGCTTTGCGTGTGCGCTCTGCCATTTTAGTTAACTCTTCTTTTGTGAGGTAAGCGGCTACAGGATCAGCAGCTAAAGATTGTTCTTCGCTTTCGATATAATAATTTTTTGCTGAACGTTTCGAGTCCGCCACTTTTGTTTGTCCCAAAATTGAATCTTTTGATTTCAATACAGTTTTTGGTACAATTCCGTTTGCCTCGTTGTAATCAAGCTGAATTTTTCTTCTTCTATTCGTTTCATCAATCGCAGTTTGCATACTCTCCGTAATAGAGTCTGCATACATAATTACTCGGCCGTTGGCATTACGTGCCGCGCGACCTATTGTTTGTACTAAAGAACGTTGATTGCGTAAGAATCCTTCTTTATCAGCATCCATAATGGCTACGAGTGACACTTCAGGTAAATCCAAACCTTCGCGCAATAAATTCACACCGACTAAAACATCGAAAACACCTAAACGCAACTCGCGTAAAATTTCAACACGATCGAGTGTGCTAACTTCAGAGTGTATATAGCGACATTTAATTCCAACTCTATCAAAGTATTTGGTCAACTCCTCTGCCATTCTTTTGGTTAGTGTGGTTACCAAAACACGTTCTTGTTTTTTTACACGCTCATCAATTTCTTCTAACAAATCATCTATTTGCTTTTTACTTGGACGAACATCAATCAAAGGATCCAGTAATCCTGTAGGTCTGATAATTTGTTCAACTACTATGCCTTCCGACCTGCGTAATTCATACTCTGCTGGTGTTGCGCTTACATAGATAGTTTGTCGCATTAACTCTTCAAACTCATTAAAGGTAAGTGGACGATTATCTAAAGCTGAAGGCAATCTAAAACCGTAGTCAACCAAATTCACTTTTCTTGACCGATCACCTCCCCACATAGCTCGCACTTGTGGCACTGTAACGTGGCTTTCATCTATCACCATTAAAAAATCCTCGGGGAAATAATCGATTAAGCAAAATGGTCGCTGACCCACTTTTCGTCTATCGAAATAGCGTGAGTAATTTTCAATGCCCGAGCAATAACCTAACTCACGCATCATTTCAATATCAAACTCAGTTCTTTCTTTTAAACGTTTGGCTTCTAAATGTCTCTTCTCTCCTTCAAACATTTGTACTTGCAAAACCAAATCATCTTGTATTTCTCTAATGGCCTGATGCAAAGATTCTTTACCGGTTACGAAAAGGTTAGCAGGAAAAATCGTTACGGCTTTTTCATCTGAAATTTTTTTTCCGCTAATGGGATCTATTCTTTGGATGGATTCAATTTCATCTCCCCAAAAATAAAAACGTAAAGCATAATCTGCGTAAGCAAGAAATACATCTACTGTGTCACCTTTCACACGGAAAGTTCCACGTTTAAATTCAGCTTCAGTTCTGTTATATAAAATATCTACTAAAGCAAAAAGTAATCTGTTTCGGGCAATGGTTTCGCCTGCACGCAAGCGAATAACATTTTTTCCAAATTCATCCGGATTACCAATGCCATATATGCAAGATACAGATGCAACCACAATCACATCTCTTCTTCCGGTTAACAAAGAAGAAGTTGCACTTAATCGCAGCTTTTCAATTTCTTCATTAATCGATAAATCTTTTTCAATGTATAAACCAGAGGTAGGAATAAACGCTTCGGGTTGGTAGTAATCGTAATAAGAAATAAAATATTCTACTGCATTATCAGGAAAGAATTGTTTAAACTCTCCATACAATTGTGCAGCTAACGTTTTATTGTGGCTAAGAATTAAAGTTGGTCTTTGTGTGCGTGCTATCACATTGGCTATTGTAAAAGTTTTACCTGAGCCTGTAACACCTAATAATGTTTGATTTTGCTCGCCACGCTCCACACCATTCACTAACTGATCGATGGCTTTTGGTTGATCGCCTGTTGGTTGGTATTCGCTTGTTAACTTAAATTCCAATGCTTAAGATTTTAGATTGAAATTTACGCAAAGCGTTGGATTCGTCCTAAAAAGAAAAACTGGAGTTTAGCTCCGGTTAATTTTTAGCTGTTCCAAATTTCCCAAGATTTTTCTGCTTGGACATGCAGCATTTCCAAACCATTCTTAATGATGGCTCCGTGCATTTCAGCTTTTTGTAAAAATACAGTTCGTGCAGGATTGTAAATCAAATCATACACGTAATGATCCTTGCCAATGTTTTCTAAACTAATTGGCGCCATGGTTTCGGTATTTGGATGCATACCTTGTGGCGTAGTATTGATGATGAGATTAGATTCCTTAATGATTTTTTTATCAGCATTGATTTGTTCGTAGGTAAAGTCTGCTTTTCCTTCTTCGCGAGATACGAGTTTAAAAGGAATGTTAAGTGTTTTTAAAGCTTGCTTTACCGCTTTAGATGACCCACCAGTTCCTAAAATCAATGCATTAAATTTTACTTCTTTAGGTAACCAACGTTCAAGTGTTTCTAAGAAAGCAGCTGCATCTGTATTATATCCTGTTAATTTACCTTCTTTGATTTTTACAACGTTTACGGCACCAATTTTTTTAGCAGCTTGGTCGATATCATCTAAAAACTGAATAACTTGTTCCTTATAGGGCAACGTTACGTTTAGCCCACAAAGACCTTTTGTATTGTTAAGTAAATCTTTTAATTCGCTGATTTGATGCAATTGAAACAATTCGTAGCGGTGATCTCTTAATCCATCTCTAAAAAATTTCTCATCGAAATAATTTTTTGAGAAAGAGTGACCCACTGCTGCTCCTATTAATCCAAATACTTTTTCCATTTTACTTCATTTTAAGTCTAGTTGCTATTCTTTCGATTAATACCACTATGAAAATTCCAAGAGCCATCATTAAAATAGATTGAAGGATAAGCGGATCGTTTCCGATTACTTCAAAATAACGGTTAGGTAAAATACTTCTGTCGAATACTGCTATTTGTTCGCCTTTGCTGTTGGTGGCATATTCTAGCACTTCGCGCCAAGGCCAAACTTTATTTAATGAACCAACCATGAAGCCAGCCAGCACTGCTATTGTAACAGCATGATAATGTTTAAGCACCCAACTCAATAATCTTGAGAATGAGAGAATACCAACTAAACATCCACTCACAAAAACCAACACAACAGGTATATCAAAATTAATAAGAGCCGTTATCATGTATTGGTATTTTCCAATCAACAATAAAATAAAGGCTCCGGAAATGCCTGGTAAAATCATAGCACAGATGGCTAAAGCTCCACTAAAAAAAATGAAAGCTAAGTGCGTTGGACTTTCAGTGGGTGTAACTACAGTGATATAATAGGCTACCGCAATTCCACTGGCAAAACCTAATAATGATTGCCATGTCCAGTGCTTAATTTCACGCAATACTAATGGCGCTGAGATTAATATCAATCCAAAAAAGAATGACCAAATGAGAATAGGATATGTCTTCAACAAAAAGACCATCAGCTTTGCCAAAGACAATAAACTTGTAACAAGCCCTGCAATAAGGGTTAGTAAAAATTTACCATTGATTGCAGCCCAGAATTCTTTTAATCGAAATCGAAATAAAAGTTTTAAAGCATCGGTGTTTACTTTATTGATAGAAGCTAACAATTCATCGTAAATGCCAGTAATAAATGCCACAGTACCTCCCGATACTCCTGGTATTACATCAGCAGCACCCATTGCAATGCCTTTGCTATATAAAAGAACGTAGTCAGAAAATTTTTTCACAACTTAATTTATTCGACCTCGAAAGGTGGTGTTGTATTCGATTTTTTTCTTTCTATTCCTAAAAAATGAAGGAAGGTATCGCCACGTAAACCTAAGCGAATGGTTTCCAAAGGAATCACTTCATTTGGTGCAATGTTGCCTAAGTTAACATTGGCTCCCAATAATTTGATAAACCAAACTTGTTGTGCTTTTTGAGGGGCTTCCCAAATAATTTTTTCGAAAGGAATTTTGGTGAGAATTTCTTGCACCAAGCCTGAGCGTACTTCACCGGTAGAACGAAATAAACCTACATTGCCACCTTCGCGTGCTTCACCAATTACTTTCCATGCGCCTGCGTCTAATTCTTTTTGCATGAGTTCAATCCACTGATAGGGTGGTATGATTTTATCTGCATCCTTAGACCCAACTTCCGATAGCACCGTTACTTGTTCAGTAAGTTTGCTGATGTAATCGCATTTCTTGTCATGGTCTAAGTCGATAGAACCATCTGATACTTCAGCAAATTGCATATCGAATTTATCAAGAACTCTGCGGTAGTCATCGAACTGGTCACGGATAATGAAAGCTTCGAATAGCGTGCCCCCGAAGTAGCAAGGCAGTCCTGCATCACGATAAACTTTCAGTTTGTCTTTTAGATTTGGGGTAACATACGATGTTGCCCAACCTAACTTAACGATATCAACATGGTCGGCACACATTGAAACAAAATCTTCTGCTTCCCGAATGCTTAGGCCTTTATCCATGGCCATAGTAAAACCGTATTGCCTGGGCTTTCGGGTTCGCTCAGGAAGGTTTTTAAGGTCGTAGTTCATTTATTGTTTTCTTTTCTAAATTGTTCGATAATCTTAAAGAGTGCTTTCTGGGTTTCTAATTGTGGAAAGAACTCATAGAGGGTGGTATGACCATCGAAATCCAAAATTAATGCATTTTCTAGATAATTGAAGCCTTCTTTGTATTTACCTGATTGAATGAGGTAAACTGTCATTCTATAATATAATTCAGGGTCGTCTGGAATGTGATCGAATCCATCTAACAAAATTTCTATGGCTCGTTCGTATTCGCCTTGGTCAAAAAATATGAAAGACCAGTTGAGCCAGATTTCTTTATCGTTGGGGTCGAGTTTAGAAGCTTCTTCATAAGCTTCGAGGCTTCGAGGAATATGACCGATTTTGAAATCGGAATGCGCTACTGCTTTCCAATATTCTACATTTTCGGTATGGAGTTTTAAAGCCTTTGTATAATGATGATTGGCTTCGCTCCATTTCTCCATTTTTTCTAGACAAACGCCACAACCAAACCAAGCTTCATCGTATAAGGTATCAAGTTTGGTAGATTTCTGATAATATTTTAGTCCTAACTCGAATTGCTCCATGCTTTCATAGGCTGCGCCTATGCAACAATATACTTCAGGGCTCGGACCTTCTAACTCAATTGTTTTTTGAAATGATTCTAATGCTTTGGCATACTTACCCAAATTCATGTAAGTATTGCCAGTGTTAAAATAGGCTGAGGCAAAAGTTTCGTCTATGGTAATGGCATAGTCGTAAGCTTCTAATGCTTCATCAAATTTTTCTAATTTATTGTAAACGATACCCAAGTTATACCAGGCTGCCGCTGAGTATGGATCTTCGTCAATAAACTTTTTGTAATATTCGATACTTCCTTCTAATTGACCGGAAACATCTAGGCAAAAAGCTAATTCGTAAAGTGCACCTTCGTGATTAAGATTAAACTCGATGGCATTTTTATACGATTCGATAGCTAATTCATATTGCTCAAGGTTTTGATAAGCTAAACCTAAGTTGTAATAAACTTCATCTTTATCTTCAGCTAACAACAAAGCTTTTTCGTAACAAGCAACTGCTTCTTGGTGACGCGATTGCAAAGTATAGATGGAGCCTTTTGTTAGTAAAACTTCGGGATCGTTGGGTTGTAAATTTTCTACTTCTGATAAAATATCGAGGGCTTCTTCGTGTTCGCCAAGGTTAGAGAGGATTTGCGCTTTCACAATTTTCATTTCTGCTGAAAATGGAAATTGCATCATAGCAAGATGGCAAGCATGCAAAGCTTTATTATTCTTGCCTCTGAATAAATAATAATCGATGATTTCGTGGTAATCTTCCAGATCGAAGTAAACCTGGTCTTTTTTACGCAGATTTTCTTCGTACTTTTTGATTAGTTCGTTCTCCTCTTCCCGCTTGCGATATTCTTTTGCCATGTGTTAAGCGTTTGCAAAAGTTACAAAATACAAACACAAATGTAGGGTGATATTATTACTTTTTATTTTCAAATTTTTTCATATACTCCGCACAACACCAATCAATGGAGTTTTCAATGGATTGAAATTCAAAATTTAGGGCTTTTTTAATCTTATCGTTTTTATACACAACTTTTCTTCCTGCCAATCTGGCTGTTTGTACGGTTATCAAAGGTTTGCTTTTGGTTAGCCATGAACGTATGGCTTCTAACTTGGCCAGCAACAGCATCCATTTTTTAGAAACTTTAATCGATGGTGGTTTTTTATTCCATTTGTTAGCGATACTCTTAAAAAACACTTCATAAGAAATAGCTTCATGACTCAAAATAAATCTTTCACCAAAATGTTTTTCTTGCAAAAGCAAATAACAACAGGTAGCTAAATCGCGTACATCAATTGTATTGATTGCTCCTTCAGTATAAAACTTTTTCTCTTTCCACACATAACCGAAAAGTTGGGCGCTGCTTTTGTTAAAATCTGTTGGTGCTAAAATTACAGAAGGATTTACGATGATGATATTAAGTCCTTCTTCACCTCCGCGCCATACTTCTAATTCACTATGGTGTTTTGTTAATGCGTAGTCGGAAACTGTATCATCATCAATCCATGTTGCTGTTTCATCTATTAATGTACTTGTTTCTAATTTGCCAAGTGCAGCAACAGAACTGATGTGAAGTAGTGTTGGCACTTTTTCTTGTAAACAAACATTTACTACATGCCTTGTGCCTATCACATTGACTTGTCGCATCAAATCTTTATCGGCAGAATGATATGATACAACAGCGGCTGTGTGTATAACAACATCACTTCCTTTTAAGGCATCAACTAAAGCATCGTAGTTGTTAACATCTGCGTACTTCCATTCCACCTTTTCTTTTACGCTTTCCAATTCTGTGCAATCGGAACCTTCTCGTACAACAACCCTTACTTGTTCGCCACGGTTCAAAAATTCTTTTACAATGTAACTACCCGCTAAACCATTCGCACCTGTAACTGTAATCATCTTAAATTGTAAAGTTTAGTAAAGGTAATGCCATCACTTTCTCGAAATATTTATGCTTACTTGCTTTTTTTAATAGTTCGAATTGTAAGTCGTTGTGGCAATCGCTGCCCACCAACTGAATCATGTTTCTATCAATTAACTCTCGCGCTGTTTTTTCTGCAACAGGACCATAAGCACCGGCTAGCGAAACTAAATTGAGTTGAAAATATACACCGCGTTGTTGCAAGTCTTCTAGTCGTGCTATTTGCTTTTGCAAGTAGAAATAACGTTCCGGATGAGCCATTACTGGAGTAAATCCTTTTGTCTTCAGTTTAAAAATCAAATCATTTAAAATGAGTGGCTCAGCAAAAAAGTTTGTTTCAAACAATAAATATTTTTCAGCAAAAGTGAGTAAAACTTCATTGTTATTG
The DNA here is from genome assembly GCA_027533395.1 of Cyclobacteriaceae bacterium. Classification (GTDB taxonomy): domain Bacteria; phylum Bacteroidota; class Bacteroidia; order Cytophagales; family Cyclobacteriaceae; genus Chryseotalea. The sequence goes on along the minus strand of JAPZUF010000010.1, from coordinate 263,699 downwards.
AATTGATTCAGAAACCAATCATCAACGTTATATTCAGCTGCGGTTTGTAAATCAAGCGTTATACCTGCTTCTTTTAATTTTAATTTTGTTTCTTCAAATCTTGATAAAATATTTTGTGCTGTGTTTCTGTATAATTCATGCACATGCGGACTTGTGATGAGTTTAGTAAATCCGGCATCTTCAAATTTTTTAATCAAGTTAATGGACTCATCAAAGGTTTTTACGCCATCATCCAAATCAGGTAATAGATGTGAGTGAACATCTATCTTTAAAAAAGATAAATCGATTGATGATTTTTTTTGCTTGAACCAGTGCCACATAAGCATCAGGCAGACCAGAATTTATACCAAGGTTTTATTTCTTTATCCTCGTGATAATAGCCGTAACCGTATGATTCTGCTGTATCAGGCAATGCATTTAACACAGCCGTTAAATTTTTAATTTGATGTAGCTTATTTACACGATCGAGGTTGTATAAAAATTCCTTTTTGGAGTAATTAGCCCTGAAGAGATAGATAGAAATATCCGAACGTTTCATTGCCATTATCCCATCTGTAACAATACCTACAGGAGGAGTATCCATAATAACAAAATCATAGTCAGCCCGTAATTCTTCCAACAGTGCGGCAAATGTTCCATTTACTAAAAGTTCTGAAGGGTTTGGTGGATGTGGCCCGGCAGGAATTACATCAAAATTATCTATGCTACTTTTTTGAATACAATCTTGCCATTTTGCTTTTTGTATTAACACTGAGCTAATGCCTTTTGATGCATTGTTAAAGGGATAAGGTTGATCATCTTTTGGTTTGCGCATGTCTAAGTCTAATAACAAAACCCGTTTATTGGACATGGCAATTACAGCGCCTAAATTACGTGCAACAAAAGATTTGCCTTCGCCAGAAACAGTTGACGTAACAGAAATAATTTTGTGCTGTGCATCTACAGAAAAGAAATCAAGATTGGTTCTTAATGTTCTGATAGCTTCACTCACCATCGATCGAGAATGATTTAATACAGGGAAGCCATCTTTTTTAGAATACCTAAATGATGGCACAATACCAAGTATGGGAACTTCGGCAACTCGCTCAAGTTCATATACACTTGTTATTTTATCATCCATGATATATAATAACCCGATTAAAAAAAAGATTAGTACACATCCCGCAGTAAATCCAGCTGCTTGCACCATTAACTTATTAGGATAAATGGGAGATGAGGGTAAACCTGCTCGAGATAAAATTTTGAAATTGGGTACACTTCCTGCACGTGCTATCTCAAACGCTGAACGCGACTGCATCATGGTAAAATAAAACTCTTCGTACAATTTATAGTAACGTTCATTCTTAGCATACTCCGTTACTTTATCAGGAAGGTTGGCAAATGAAACTTCAAGGTTTCGCTTTTTGGTATTTAAACTGTTTAATTGCTTCTGTAGATTTTGTTCTGCTTCGTGCAATTGCTTTTTAATCTGTTCGCGGATAGAGATCGATTGTTGGTATAGTTCTTTGTAGGTAAAAGTTTCTTCCTTATAAGATATTTTCAATTTTTCGAGTTCGTTTATATTCTTTTGATGAGCTGAAATTAAAGTCACTAAATCAGAACTAAACATTTCTTTTTCTGTAAAACCAATGTATAAAGGTTTAGTGGCATCGTTCATGTTAGTTCGAAGCATTTGCAAAACCCTTAGCTTATTACCGATTGCAAAGCGTTGCGTATCTATTGCAGTAAGTTGTTTAATCACTAGGTTTAAATCTTCCGCGGCATTTTGTGTTTTATTTTGTAGCGTATAGTTTTTAAAATACTCTTCAAACTCGGCCATCTTTTTTTCTACTTGCCGCAATTCATTATTTACCCAATCAATTTTGTGTTTATTCGCAAAGTTTTTTTGCTCGTTGCTGAAAATAAAATAGATGTCAACAATTTTATTAACGATATCTCTTGCTTTTTCAGGATTAAACTCGCTAAACGCAACGCGAATGATATTAGCATTGAAATTTTTAGGCTCAACTTTTAATCTTTGCCTGAAGTATGCATTCAAAGCTTCAGCGGAATTGATAACGAAAGAATACTTAATTGATTTTTCAAAAGTTTGAAAATTTGATTTTGAAATCGTGACCTCAAATCCATTTACTTTTAGTGGCTGGCCAAAGATATGTTGATGGCTGGAACCATCCGACAATGTTAACTTGTATTCTCTTGCGTTAACTTCTTCTATAGTTTGCAATTTATTTTTGAAGGCTTCAGCAATATATTGCACCGTTACTTTAAATGGTGAAGTGCCGTATAGCTCAAAATTGTTGATTTCTCCTAAACTGAAATAACTAACTTGTAGTTGCATGGAATCGATTACACGATTAATAAACAAGTTAGATTGAATCAATTCTATCTCGCCAGATAAAATATTCAAATTCTGATTGTCAATCATTTTAGTGATGCCAAAGTCGTTGGCTTCACTTCTGATTTCTAGTTTTATTTCTGAAGAAGCTTCAAAAACTTCTTTTGTATACCTTATGTATAAGTAAGCTATCAGATTAGTAGTAATAAAGATTAGTAAAACCCAAATCAAATTTTTTTTAAAAATTGATTTTAGCTTAACAAAATCGATGGTATCTGTTGTTGAAATATTTAACTTTTTATCCATCGTTTAATCAGTTGCTGTTAAGTATAACAATTGTGATAGTTGCTAAGCCAACTAATATATTTACAATATTCCCATAATCTCGAGTGGCCTCTAAAAACGGTCGCTTAATAGGTTCTACATACACTACATCTCCAGGTTGTATAACATAATTGGTTTTGATATAACCTTCAGCTGTACTAAAATCAGCCAGCATAATTTCCTTACCTCTTAATAAGCGAATGTTTTCTGCATTCCCTTCTACTTGCGATGTTCCGGCTAAGGCCAAAACTTCAACCAAAGTTATGTTTTCGTTTGTTAGTGGAATTACTTTTGAGCCTGCTGCACCTAACACAATCACCCGATGACTTTTACAAGTTAATGTAACCATTACATCGTTATAAAATTTTTCATATTCCTTAATCAAATATAATTCTGCTTCTCGTACTGTAAGTCCAAGTAGTTTCTGTAAACCAACTAAAGGCAATTGTACTTCACCTTGTTGGTTTAATGCAAACTCGTTCGTTGGCTTTGTATTGGTCGTTTGTGTGGTGGTGTTGTTCCCCACTAAACCTTGTTGAAGTAGCTTACCATCCGGGTCGATTATCCTTTCTCCTCTTTTAGTAAAGACCGATATTACTATTTGGTCGTTTGCTTGTAAGGTGTAATTTTTCTCGGCAACAGTTGCCGCCTGACTCAACTTTGTTTGTTCATCTACTTTAAACATGATGCTTTTCTTGTAAGTAGCACACGATGATAAATAAAGTAAGATGATGATATAGATGGAATTTTTCAAAGTCGTTTTTTATTCAAATTAAAGAATTATTCAATAAGTAATCGAGTGTTGGTAATTGACTATCTTTTTCAGAAACGATAGGATTTTCAATCCCCCAGCTGATCTTTAATGCCGGATCGTTCCATTTTATTCCGGCATCTGATGGCTGATGATAAACATTAGTACATTTATAATAAAATACTGAATCTTCTAGAGCTGACAGGCCATGTGCGAACCCAGGTGGAATCATTAATTGCCATTGATTTTCTGCCGATAACACCACTTGGTAGACCTTACCGAATGTTGGCTCCTTTTTTCTCAAGTCTACAACAACATCTAACACTTTTCCGTACGGTACGCGTACCCATTTTCCTTGTTCAAATGGTTGATGTTGGAAATGCAATCCTCTTACTACACCTTTTTTAGAAAATGACTGATTTTCCTGAACAAAATCGTATTGCAACTCAGGAATGCTATCAATCCATGAGTGTTTAAAGGTTTCTGTAAAATAACCTCGTGTATCAGAATATACCTTTGGCTTTAGGAGGATGAGGCCGTTAAAGCCTGTTTGCTCAATTTCAACTGGCGTTTGCAAGGTGTATGGTTTTCAACTCTGCAAGATACTTGGTGATGACCAAATTCTCATCGAATTGTTTTTCCATTTTACTTCTACCATTAGCTCCGAATTGTTTCAGGGTTTCGCTATCCATGTTAGCCATGGTTTCCATTTTGGCCGCCAAATCTTGGGCATCTTTGAGGTTGCAAAGCAAGCCGTTAAAGTTGTCTTCTACTACTTGGTTACAGCCTGGCACATTTGTAGCAATTATAGGTTTACCTACCGAAGCAGCCTCTAGTAAAGTTCTGGGTGTACCTTCGCGGTAGCTAGGTAAAACCACACAATCTGCTTGTTGTAAATGTTGGCGAACATCATGCGATGTTCCCAAATATTCGATTGTTCCTTCGTTAATCCAGCGCTGAATTTTATCTGTGGCAATCCCTCTTTTATGTTCCGGATCCATTGCCCCTAATACTTGAAAACGTGCATTAAAGCCTTTTTCTTTAAGGTTTTTGATTGCATCAATATATTCAAAAACACCTTTATCAGAAATCAACCTCGAAACCATTAAAAAAGTAAAGGTCTTGTTTCGGTTAAATTGAAAGGGCACAAAATGATTAAGATTGATGCCAGATCCTGGCACTAAATCTGTTTTATCAGCAGGCACCAAGTTGTTCTCAACAAAAAGTTTCTTATCATCCGGGTTTTGGAAAAAAACTTTTTTAGCAAACCTGAAACTTACTTTATACAGAAACATCGCAATAGCAGAAACCAGATTTTTCTTTAAGAAAACCGTTCCTAAACCACATACGTTATTAATGCTCGGAATACCTAATAAACTAGCAGCCAAGGTACCATAAACATTGGGTTTGATGGTGTAATGCAACACTACATCAGGCTTAACCTTTTTGTAAATAGAAAAAAGTTCGACAATCAATGCTGAATCTTTTATTGGGTTGGCACCTCGGCTATCCATTCTAACATTGTGGTGGATGCAACCCATTTCTTGTAAAAAAGGTGTGTAATCGTCTTTGGGGGCAATAGTATGCACTTCGTGGCCTTCTGCCATTAAAGCTTTTATAAAGTTTTGCCTGAAGTTATAGATATTCCAACTCGTGTTCAGGGCGACTGCGATTCTCATAGACAGGTCTGGGCTCTGGGTTAAATTGCGAAATTTTTCGCTGGTCAGTCAAAAAATCTCGGTAAAAACACTTAGGTGTATTTATCAATCAAAACTAATAAAAAGTAACCTTTCAGGAAATCATTTAGCACTCCTTTTCAGTTAACTTTAAGCAAATTTTAAATGGAGAGAAAACAAACGATTGCGATACTGGTTGCACTTGGAGATTCTAAAAATCAAGAATTAGTACAAGAACACTTAGATGAGCTTGCTTTTTTGGCTGAAACTGCGGGCATCAAAACCATTAAAAGGGTTGTGCAAAATTTGCCAAAACCAGATGGAAAATACTTTGTGGGTAAAGGAAAGGTCGATGAAATAAAAGAGTATGTGTTGGCCGCCCAAGTTAACCACATCATCTTCGATGATGACTTAAGTCCATCTCAACTCAGAAACTTAGAAAAAGAATTCAATCCTAAGGATAAGGAAGACAAAGTTCGCATTTACGACCGCAGCTTACTCATTCTAGACATATTCTTGCAAAGAGCGCAAACCGCGCAAGCGCGCACTCAAGTTGATTTGGCCCGATTACAATATTTATTACCCCGACTTACTCGCTTATGGACTCACTTAGAGCGCCAACGAGGTGGAACTGGAACAAGAGGCGGGGCAGGTGAAAGAGAAATTGAAACAGATAGACGCATCATCCGCGACCAGATTAACGTGTTAAAAGAAAAATTAAAAAAGATAGAAAATCAACAAGCCACCCAACGAAAATCACGTTCGGGTATGGTAAGGGTTGCTATTGCGGGTTATACCAATGCCGGTAAATCCACTTTAATGAATTTACTTTCAGGATCAACAGTTCTTGCTGAAAACAAATTGTTCGCTACTGTAGATGCAACCGTTAGAAAAGTTAGCTTAGGAACCATTCCATTTTTACTTTCAGATACTGTTGGGTTTATTAGAAAGTTACCGCATCATTTAATCGAATCATTCAAATCTACATTAGATGAAGTGAGGGAAGCAGATGTGATTTTACATGTGGCCGATGTATCTCATCCTTTTCATGAAAACCACATTGAAGTTGTTTCAAAAACTTTGGCGGAGATTAGTGCCGGCAACATACCAGTCATTTTAGTTTTAAATAAGATTGACGCAGTGTTAGAAAAACAACCTGATTTCGATTTCGAAAAAGCAAAAGGATATTACAAACAATTTGGTTTCGAGGATATTGTGTTTATCTCAGCATCAAAAAAAATGAACTTACCACAGTTTAAACAAATGCTGTGGCAAGAGGTAAAAAAACATTTTCTCAGAATTTACCCAAACTATACATTACCAGACTATGATATATTAGTGGGTGAAACAAATTTCGGTTTGCAAAATGAGAATGATTGATAATTTTGAATCCTAATTATTAGGTCTCATAGTTCAACGGATAGAATAGAAGTTTCCTAAACTTTTGATCTGGGTTCGATTCCCGGTGGGACCACTATAACCGGATTGCGTTCTGGTTTATTGTTGCTCTATTAAAGATCGAATTACATTCGATAAGCTACTAATTTCTAATTGTTGCTTTTTGCTCAATTTGTTCTTTATTCAAATTAAAATTGAATTTTATTCGACACTAATTTTTCATTTTTGCTTTTTGCCTTTCTATAATTTTGTGCCACTCCCTTATAACTCAGCCAACAACCTGAGTTATGACACAAAACCACTATCTCGTTTACCTAGCGCATACTAACGCTGACCTATACAATGAATTAATTTTCTCAGTTTATAGTTTTAAACGCTACCACAGCGAAAACAAGATTAAAATTATTGTTTACACAGATAATGTAAGTTATATAAAAGAATATCTTAAAGAATTCGACATCACTTACATTGCCATCAATCAAGAAACAATTAAACAATGGATGGAAGGAACTAATTTTATTTATAAAACCAAAATCGCTTGTCTTATAGATGCTACTTCTCGTTTCACCGGAAACTTTTTATTGGTTGATACCGACACATACTTTACAAACCAATGTTATCATTTGTTTCAACAAATTCAGGCTTTGCGAATAGTGCTCCATGTATTTGAAAAGCATTTAGATCGTTCAAGTATTTATAAAGGCTTATTAGGCAAAACAATTCAGGTAAATGAAACATCTTATCAACTCACTTCTAAAACAGAAATCTGGAATTCAGGAGTAATCGGTATTTCATCGCATCTTAGCTTTCTGCTAAAAGAAGCAAATCAATTATGTGATAAGATTTATGAACTTAATAAGCGACACATCGCTGAGCAGTTAGCCTTGAGTGTTGTATTCCAAAAAGAAAATAAAATCATCAATGCAGATTATGCCATTTTTCATTATTGGAATTTAAAAGAATTCAGACCGGAACTTAAACGTTTGCTCACCCGAAAAGGTGCCACTGAACACCGATACTTACAAGAATTAATTTGTTGGGTTAATCCCGTTGTTCTGTTAAATGAGAAGAGAGAATGGAGAAAACTTAACAGATTTCGTATGCCTCTTTTAAAATTATTTGATATTCACTTTAGGCTTCAACCTATCAAATTCTATCCTTAATAGTTCAAAAAAAAATCTGAAGATATTTTTTGAGCTTATATTAATATAAAAAATTAATTTTGGGGTAATGCCCAAGTCTTTAATCCTTTTAACCCTAGCTATGCTTTGGTCGAGCCATCATTTTGTTTTGGCTCAACCTAAAAACAATCGTTTTCGACAAGCTGATAAGTTATACAAACGTGAAGAATATTCGAAAGCAATTGTCTTGTACAATCAACTTATCGAAGAAAATCCAAATGATGCTAAGCCTCACCTCAAGTTAGGCTTATCCTATTTGGCATCTACACCCAAACACGCGGCATTGCCACACTTAGAAAAAGTAAAACAAATCAATCCCAGGATAAACAAAGACTTACATTATTATTTAGCTACTTCTTATCAAATCAATTTAAAGTTTAAAGAAGCTATCGAACATTATAACGCGTATAAAAAGAAGGCTAAAAGTATGCGCGACTTGTGCGATCATAAAATTGATGAATGTCATAGAGCAGAAGCTTTTCTCAATCAAGAAACTAACTATACAATAGAAATACTTCCTGCCCCCATCAACTCAATTTATGATGATTACGCTCCATTGTTTAATGCCAGAGAAGATGAATTGATTTTTACTTCAGCAAGAGATTCTGCCTTGTATGATGCAAAAGCGAAAATTCTATTTGAAGAAGTATTTGTTACTAAGATGATAGACCAAGTTTGGACTCCACCCAAACCGTTAAGTGGCAACATCAATAAACAAAATCATGACGCAGCATCATTCGTGTCACAAGATGGAAAAATGATGGTACTGTATTACCCTGACGGTAATGGAGATTTGTATCAATCCTTTTATGACGGCAATGATTGGTCGCAACCTAACAATATGGGTAAGTTTATTAACGATCCCTTGAGCAGCGAAACGTCTGGCTGCTTCACACCGGATGGAAAGAAGTTTTATTTTGCCAGCGATAGACCTGATGGTTTTGGTGGATTAGATTTGTATGTTGCTGAAATCAATCAATTTGGTGAATGGGGAAATGCCGAAAATCTAGGCCCTAATGTAAACACTGCAGGAGATGAGGATGCTCCCTTTATGGTGAATGATAGTTTATTGTATTTTTCTTCTAATGGACACCCCGGCTTAGGTAACTATGATATCTTTAAAGTTGAACGGGTAAAAAAGAAGTGGCAAAAACCAGTGAACCTCGGCTATCCAATCAATACACCGGAATACGAAAACTTTTTTCATTTGGCTCCTGATGGTAAGCACGGTTATTTTTCATCTGTAAGAAAAGAAGGTTTTGGCAGAACAGATATCTGTAAATTTATTTTACAAGATGGCTCAATTAAACGAGATGAAAATGATAACCTACTCGTTAATCCCGAAAAAGTAAAAGGAAAAGATTAAGTCAAAAAACAGGGGATTTTAAAAATTTGAGATTAAGATAATCTGAGAATTTAAAAATTGAATCGAATTATTATTTCTTGAAGTATAAGTCACGTTCTAAAAACCTGACTGATTTTAATTCAACTTAAGACAAAAAAGCAGAACTCTTCGCTCTGCTTTCAATTTTCATTTTGGCACAATCTGTTATTTGTCTTATAAATTAAATCAATATAAAATCTTCATTTAATAACTCATCAACTTTTCTATCGCACTTTTAATTCTTCCTTTCGGCAAAAAGTTTTCTTCGAGTGTGGGTGCAAAAGGTATAGCAGTATCTAAACTGGCTACGCGTAAAACTGGTGCATCTAGTTGTTCGAAACAATGTTCGGTAATCCATGCACTTATTTCAGCTCCTATTCCTCCTGTTAATGTGTCTTCGTGTAAAATTAGCACACGGTTAGTTTTATGTACTGTTGTTTGCACGGCTTCTTTGTCCCATGGCAATAGCGTTCTTAAATCAATAATTTCAATATTGAATTGAGGTAAGCTTTCTGCCATCTCTTTAGCCCAATGCACGCCCATTCCATACGTAATGATGCTGCAATCTTTTCCTTCTTGTACTGTTCTGGCTTTTCCAATTTCTACTGTATAATAATCATCAGGCACCATTTCTTTTAACGATCGATACATCAACTTATGTTCGAAGTACATGATAGGGTTTGGGTCTTCGAAGGAAGCACACAACAAACCTTTAGCATCGTAGGGCGTAGAGGGATAAACAATTTTTAACCCTGGTGTATGAAAAAACCAAGCTTCGTTACTTTGAGAGTGAAAAGGACCAGCAGCAGTTCCTGCACCGGTTGGCATGCGCACTACAACATCAGCAGGTTGTCCCCAACGCCAATGGGCTTTTGCTAAGTTGTTTACGATTTGGTTAAAGGCTTCAGTAACAAAATCTGCAAATTGCATTTCAACCATCGCCTTCATGCCTTTAACAGATAAACCTAAACCTGCGCCTGCAATGGCTGCTTCGCAAATGGGTGTATTGCGCACACGTTCTTTACCAAATTTTTCTACGAAGCCATCCGTAATTTTAAACACTCCTCCATACTCGGCAATGTCTTGTCCCATCAGCACAAGGTTGTTGTGTTTCTCCATGCTTTGTTTCAAGCCATCGCTTATGGCATCGATAAATCTTTTTTCTGATTGCGCAAGTGTTGTGGGTTGCACTGGGATGTATGTGTAAGGCGCATACACATCTTGTAATTCTATTTCTGTACTCGCCACCGGATGTTTCTCCTCGAAAGCAATAGCTAAGCCTTTTTCAATTTCCAGTTTTAATTCTTTACGAACGGTTTCAGCAAAATCTGCATCGATGATGCCCTGCGCTAAAAGAAATTGTTCGTAATTCTCAACCGGATCTTTCTTCGCCCACATGTCCATTAACTCTTTTGGAACATACTTGGTGCCGCTAGCTTCTTCGTGGCCGCGCATTCTAAACGTAACACATTCTAATAAAACGGGGCGAGGATTTTTTCTGATGTCTTCGGCTAGTTTACTAACGGTGGTGTATACTTCTACAATGTTATTACCATCTACTTTAATACCTTCAATACCATACCCGATAGCTTTATCGATAAACTGTTCGCAACGAAATTGTTCCTTACTCGGTGTTGAAAGTCCGTAGCCATTGTTTTCAATTACAAAAATGACAGGTAAATCCCACACAGCAGCCACGTTTACGGCTTCGTGAAAATCGCCTTCGCTTGTGCCTCCATCGCCATTGAATACAACCGTTACTTTTTTCTCTCCTTTTAATTTACTAGCTAACGCAATGCCATCGGCTACTCCGTTTTGCGGACCGAGGTGAGAGATCATCCCTACAATATGATGTTCATTGTTCCCAAAATGGAAAGAACGATCGCGCCCTTTGGTGTAGCCCATCATAGTGCCTTGCCATTGCGCAAACAATCTTTCGAAAGGCATTTCTCTACCAGTGAAAACGCCCAAATTGCGGTGCATAGGGAGGATGTACTCATCCTTTTCTAAAGCCTGTGTGATACCTACCGCAATAGCTTCTTGTCCAATACCACTGAACCATTTACTGATTCGGTTTTGGCGAAGGAGAATCAGCATTTTTTCTTCAATTAATCGCGGAAATAGTAGAGCCTTGTACAGAAAGATGTGTTTTTCGGCTGCCAGAGCGGGATGGTCGAATTTCATAAAAATATTTGCAGGCGCAATTTAATTGATTTTAGGACTTTCTTTGGTACTCCGCCAAAGGCTACTTAAATTACATAACCTTTATCTAATCCTCCCTGAGCTATGAAATTTTCTGATATCCTCAATCATTTTAAACAAGGCAAAAGTACGGCACGCAGCCACATGAAAAATTTAGTAGAAATGGCTGCCGTAGATGGTAATTTTAGTTCGGTTGAATTTTCGTTGTTGCGCACCATTGCCCGAAGAAACGGAATCAGCGATTCTCAATTAGAAGAGATCCGAAAAAATCCATCTAATGTTGCTTTTGAAGTACCAAAAGATGATAAAATTCGATTCGAGCAATTGTTTGATTTGGTACACATGATGGCTGTAGATGAAAGCATTCATCAGGAAGAAAGAAAACTGAGCCATCTCTTTGCTATCAAATTTGGTTACAAACGCGAAATAGCATCTGATTTAGTAGAGACTATATATCAAAATATAGTTAACCAGCAAAACCTAGAAGAAACCCGCATGCGCGTTAGCATGTTATTGCGCTAAAGCAAAACGATATTGCCTGCTTTCTTGTTATGTTTGTATTTAGCAACAAGCAGGATGATTTCATTCAACTCTTTCTCTCTCAATAACGGACTTCGTGTTTTAGTTCACGAAGATTCTTCTGTGCAAATTGCTGTGCTCAACTTGTTGTATCAGGTTGGGTCGCGCAACGAGCATCCGAATAAAACAGGTTTCGCGCATTTGTTTGAACACCTGATGTTCGGTGGTTCTAAAAATATTCCGAGCTATGACGAACCTCTACAAAAAGTAGGAGGAGAAAACAATGCCTTCACCAACACAGATATCACTAATTATTACCTCACCGTTCCCTCTGCTAATATCGAAACAGGTTTTTGGTTAGAGAGCGATCGTATGTTGAGTTTATCGTTCGATCCGCAAGTATTAGAAGTGCAACGCAAAGTTGTAATCGAAGAGTTTAAACAAAGATATTTGAATCAACCTTACGGTGATGTTTGGTTGAAGTTGCGACCGTTAGCGTATACCCAACATCCTTACCAATGGGCTACGATTGGGAAAGAAATCAGTCATATCGAAAATGCAACTATGGACGATGTGCAAACCTTCTTTTACCAACATTATCGCCCCAACAATGCTACTTTAGTTGTGGCAGGTAATGTTACCACAGCGCAAGTAAAAGTTTTAGCTGAGAAATGGTTTGGTCCGATTCCATCTGGAGAGAAAACTGAGAAGGCATTGCCTCAAGAACCCAAACAAAAAGAAAAACGAATTCAAACTGTGCGCGCAAAAGTACCGGCTAACGCACTCTATATGGCCTGGCACATGCCCGGTCGTTTCGAAAGTGGATATTATGCTTGCGATTTGTTGAGCGATGTTTTAAGCCGAGGTAAATCGAGTAGATTGTTTCAAACTTTGGTAAAAGAAAAGCAGATTTTTTCTTCCATCTCCTCATTTGTAACCGGCACGATAGATCCCGGATTGTTTGTAGTGAGTGGCAGATTAAGCGATGGCATAACACCCGAACAAGGCGAACACGAAGTACAAATTGTATTAGAAAAATTAAAACAAGAAATAAAAGAAGAAGAATTAACTAAAGTAAAAAATCAGGCGCAATCATCGCATGTATTTGGAGAAATAGAAGTGATGAATCGCGCCATGAATTTAGCCTTTGCTTCTTTATCCGGAGATGCAGGATTGGTAAACAAAGAAGCAGACTTGATTGCTTCTGTTGCCAAAGAAGAATTAGTTAGCGCAGCAAAAAATATTTTGCGCGAAGAAAATTGTAATGTGTTGTATTATCTGAAAGAAAATTGATATGGTGAACATACGAATAGGAATGGGTTTTGACGTTCACGAACTTGAAAAAGGACGACCCTTTTATTTAGGTGGCGTACAATTACCAGATGCGCCAGCCGGTGCTGTTGGTCATTCCGATGCTGATGTATTGATTCATGCTTTATGTGATGCTTTACTAGGCGCGGCTAACATGCGCGATATTGGTTTCCATTTTGCGAATACCGACAATAGATGGAAAGGCATGGACAGCAAATTTTTTTTAAAAGAAGTAACCGCTATGTTACACGCCAAACAATGGAAAGTAGTAAATGTAGATTGCACCATTGTGTTAGAAAAACCAAAAGTGAATCCGCACATTCCTGCTATGAAAAAAGTATTGGCAGAGTTACTGCACGTAAGCGAAGAAGAAGTTTCGATCAAGGCAACTACTAACGAAAAAATGGGATATGTTGGAAGAGAAGAAGGAGTATGTGCGTATGCTGTTGCTCTTATTCATAAAGGATAAGTAAAATGGATGATGAAGTAAGTCTTATAACCACCGGAGATGGCTCGCCTTCGTTGCTCAATAAAGCATTAGATGAAACCTACCATTCCAGACATGGTGCGCTGCAAGAATCTAACTATGTATTTATTGATAAAGGATTAGCTTTTCTGCATCAGGAAAAAAATCACCATGAGATTAGAATTTTAGAAATTGGTTTCGGAACCGGACTTAATGCCTGGCTTACGTTTCAATATCACATTAAAAATGAATTACCCGTTCACTACACAAGTTTAGAAACCTATCCACTACCTGAAGTCGTTTACTCTTTGTTAAATTATCAGTTTACAGAAACAGAGAGAAAATCCTTCCTGCAATTGCACCAAACCAATTGGAACGAAGTTGTTGAAATGGCTAAAGGTTTTTCATTAGAAAAAGTAAACCAACCTTTACAAACTTATTTCTCCAACCAAAAATTCAATCTTATTTATTATGATGCTTTTGCTCCAAATAAACAACCCGACATGTGGACAATCGAAACATTAGCAAAAGCTACAACACTTCTCGACAAGAATGGGGTATTGGTAACGTATTGTGCAAAAGGACAATTAAAAAGAGATTTAAAAACATTAGGGTTAGCGGTAGAAAGTTTATCCGGCCCGCCCGGTAAAAGAGAAATGGTGCGTGCGATTAAAATGTAATCATTCCCTTTGGTGTAAGCACGGCTTGTAAAGGCATATCAAAATCATTTACATCATCTATTACTTCTACTTCATCCCAAAAACTTATACCTAAACGTTGGCAATCACTAGATAGGTTAGGCAAAAACTGATCGTAATATCCTTTTCCATATCCGACTCTGTTTCCTTTTTCATCGAAACATAATAGTGGGACTAATACTAAATTGATTCTATGCAACTCAGCCGGAATACCTTGTTTGGGTTCTTCAATGCCCCATTTGTTTATTTCTAATTGATGCAAGCCTTCGAAATAATAATGGTCCAACTTGTTTCCATTTACTTTGGGAATAACCAACCGGATGTGAGGAAATTCCCTTCTTATTCTTTCTATTATTAACCAAGTATCCGGTTCTCTTTTTGATTTTAGTGGGAGAAAGCAATGGATTACTTTTAGGAAACTTAGATCAACATGCAAAAAAAATTGATCACAAAGCCTGCGCGATAACAAACTGTACTCTGCATCGTTGAGTTGCAAACGTTTTTGTAAATAAATTTTACGCAGCGCTTCTTTTTTCATACCCTTTACTGATATAAGATATGCATGCGATAATCAAATGGATTGAAAACTGCTTTTAGTTTTTCTATGAATTGATTGTCTTGCTGATAGAAGTTTAAGAAGTTATCCACTCTTTCTTGCAAACTTCCATTCGGAAATAGGTGTTGCTTAATGGCTTCAATTTGGTGGATGGCTTCTTGTTGCTTTCTTTTTTCTGCCCGTAATAATTTCTGTTCAATTTTCTCCAGGCTTTTTTCCCATTTTCTATATTCTGCCTCCACCATTCGGTTAAGTGTTTGGTCTGTTTGTAAAGCTTGCTTTTTTATTGCTTCGAATATGGGTTGTGCTGCTTGTCTTTGTTGGGTTAGCAAGATTTCATTTCTGTTATTTTTTAAGATGAAATGATTGTAGAGATAATTTTTTTCAAGAAAGATTTCTTCTGTATCCAATTGTAATTTTTCAATATTGCGAGCGGTGGGTTGATTGATAATCATCGCGAAACATCGCGGTAATAGTATAGGATATGTTACTTGGTGATGTTTAAAAATTTCTTTTAACTCTAACCAATACACCAACTCAGCCGGACCTCCACAGTAAGCTAAATTCGGTAATAAAATTTCTTGGTAAACTGGTCTTAACAATACGTTCGGACTAAATCTTTCAGGATGTTGTGCAATTTCAAGTCGCATTTCATCTTCAGTAAATTCAATCTTTGTATTGAGGACTTTGTATTGTTTATTATTCGATTCAATTCTTTCTCTTATGTTATCCTTTAAATAAAAAAAGTTAATATCTCTACCTTGAATCGGTGCTTCGTAGCCAACTGTTTTTAAATCTTGATTGGATTTATCAACTAGTTTTTTTGTTGTTTGCTTTATAACATCATCTTCAATTACTGGTATCAAAGATTGTTTCAATGCTTTGTCATCTCCGTCCAATACCAACAAACCATCTTTACCAAACAATTGGTGCATGTATAGTCTTACAGCTTCCGATAAAGTATTGGCTTTTGTGTAGGCATCTTTAAAAACACCAATCTCGCCAGGAATTTCAGGAAGTAATTTTTTTAAATCATTCAAATGAAATCTTCCTACTGCACCTTGCTGTTGTGTGTTCCAGCTATATTTCTGGTTGTAAAGCCGAAATGATTTTATTTCTTCATAATCATGATCTTCAGATGCCATCCAATATACAGGCACAAAATCATAAGCCGGAAATTTTTCTTTTAATGTTTTACAAGCATTAATAACCGTAACCACTTTGTAAATAAAATAAAGCGGTCCGGTAAAAATATTGAGTTGATGACCAGTGGTGATGGTAAATGTACTTTTGTTTTGTAAGGATTGAAGGTTTTGATTTTCTGCATCTGTTAAACTAATGGATTGATATTGATGCGTTAAACTTTTTACCAATACTTGTCGTGCTTGCTCGGTAAAGGTTTGTTGCTTTTCAGCAATTTGCTTTTCAAAATTTTGAAGCGTTGGAAAGTGATTGTAAAATGCTTTCAGCTTATCGTTTTCGTTAACATAATTTAAGAAAAAATCGGAGAACGAATTTGTCTTTTCAAAAGCAATCTTTTCAACCTTCATGGTATAAGGATATCAATAATTATGCATGGACTAACGACAAGTGTAAAGCAAAAGTTTTACTATTCCATAAACGGCTATTGCACCACTTTGCCATGTAAATCAAACTCAGTTGCTTCTTCCACTTTCACGTTAACGAAGTCGCCAATTCTGATGTAATCATCTGCAGGAATAATCACTTCATTATCTACTTCAGGCGAGTCGTGTTCGGTTCTTCCAATGTATGAGCCTCCTTCTTTTCTATCAATCAACACTTTAAAGGTTTTGCCTATTTTCTGTTGATTCAACTCGTACGAAATATTTTGTTGTACTTCCATCAACTCATCTACACGTTGTTGTTTTACATCATCTGGCACATCGTCTGTCATGGTGCCAGCGTGTGTGTTTTCTTCGTGAGAATACGTGAATACACCTAAGCGATCGAAACGCATGCGCTCCACAAAGCTTACCATTTCTTCAAACTCTGCTTCACCTTCGCCAGGATGTCCGGCAATCATGGTGGTACGAATAGCCATGCCCGGTACTTTGGTGCGAATGGTTTGTAACAATTCTTCTGTCTTTTCTCTGGTTGTTCCTCTGCGCATGAGTTGCAACATTTTACTTGAGCCATGTTGCAGCGGGATATCGAGGTATTTACAAATGTTAGGGCGTTCGGCCATTACATCTAATACATCTAAAGGGAAACCCGTTGGAAATGCATAATGCAGTCTTATCCAATCGATACCTTGTACATCCGAAAGTCTTTGTAATAACTCAGCTAAGTTTCTTTTCTTATACAAATCCAAACCGTAGTAAGTGGAGTCTTGCGCAATCAATAACAATTCGCGTGTTCCGTTTTTGGCTAAGTTTTTTGCTTCTAAAACCAATTCATCAATCGGTCTTGAAATATGTTTGCCTCGCATCAAAGGAATAGCACAAAAAGAACAAGGTCTGTCGCAGCCTTCAGAAATTTTTAAATATGCGAAATGACTTGGATTGGTTAAAATGCGTTCGCCCACCAATTCGTGTTTGTAATCTGCTTTAAATACTTTGAGCAAGCGAGACAAATCACGTGTGCCGAACCAGGCATCAACCTGTGGAATTTCTTTTTCTAAATCATCTTTATACCGTTGAGAAAGGCAACCCGTAACGTAAACTTTGTCAACAATGCCTTCTTCTTTGGCATCCACATATCTTAAAATGGTATCGATGGATTCTTGCTTAGCATTGTCGATAAATCCGCAAGTATTAATGACCACCACACTCGCATCATCCTCTTTTGCTTCGTGCGTAGCGTCTATACCATTACCACGCAACTGGGTTAACAACACTTCAGAGTCCACCAAGTTTTTAGAGCAACCCAATGTTACAATATTTACTTTCGTTTGTTTATTTCCTTTGGTTTTCACGCCTCTTGCTTTTCAGTTTATCAGGCAAAATTACAAAAAATAATGCGGCTTCATTTCTTCGTTTATCTTTGCATCTTATTATTGATGACGAGGGTGAAAAAAGCCATTTATTTATTGTTTCTACTGCTTGCGGTGGCTTGTTTAGATGAGCCTGATTGCTTTAACCTGACCAATGATACCGTTACCATAGTTTTTAGAAAAATGTTTGATGGCAGGGTTGATACAGTAACTTTTGCCAGAGTAGATGTAACGGGTACTCAACTCACCGTTTTTGATGAAGATACCGTTGTGCTCACTAACCTATCTGTTTTGGTTGATTATACGGCAACTTCTTCTTTGATTAAAGTCAAAACATTTGAGAGAATCACAGATATAGAATTGGGTTATCGTGTACAGGGACAATTCGTTTCGGAATCGTGTGGACCAAAATTTTTACTATCTGAATTAAAAGTATTGAACAGCAACGCTGACTCTATTGCTATCGCCAATGCAACACCTGGTGCAGGTGGCAATGTTAATGTTTACAGATGTCCGAGAACGAATTATCTATTACTGGCTTTCCGAGAATTGGAAGATGGTGAGTTGCGCAGAGATACCTTAACCTTAGCGGAAACAACTGCAGATTTTAATTACACTAAATTATATGCAGATTCAGGTGCGTTGAGTTTTATTCGCTTGCCGCTAAACCTTGCGAGCAACGCAACAACGCATACCTTTGAGTTTGAAGACGGAGAAACAAAATTTATCACTTTTAATTATTCACGCGCTGATAAAATGATTCTTCCTTCTTGTGGTGTGCAGACTGTGATTGATGACATTCGAATTGTTAACTCAAATTTTAGTCGCTCCGAATTAATTATAGATACTAGATTAAAAAGAGATTCTATTTATGACCCGCCCATTATTAATTTTCAGGTTGTGCGTTAACCTGTTTTTGTTGGGAATGGTGGGACATGCTATGGCTCAAGATTCTCTTCAACAAAAATCAAAATGGATGCCAACACTTGTGCGTGTGGGATACGAAATTATTTCACCTATTCGTGCGGCAAGTGTCGATAATTTTTCCGGTTGGGAAGTTGTAGCAGAAACAAATGTGTATCGCTATTACCCAACTTTTGAAATGGGTGGTTGGTCGCGAAGTTGGGAAGCCAACGGTGGCAGCACTTATAGCAATGATGGCCGCTATTGGAGATTAGGGGCGGATGTTAACTTTCTTACAAAGGATAAAAACAAAAACGTTTTTTCGTTGGGATTTCGTTACGGTCGATCTACTTTTTCTGAAGATGCCACCCTTGTTATAGCAGCCGACCCGTGGGGAAATTTTATCACTACCAGAAATAACAACAATGTATCATCAGGATGGGCAGAGTTAACGAGCGGTTTACGTGTAAAAGTTTTTGAATACGTTTGGTTGGGTTACACAGCCCGGTTTAAATTTTCTAACTCTATCAAACAAAACAGAGATTTATTAACGACTGATATTCCTGGTTATGGAAGTACTGCAAAAGAAACTACCTGGGGTTTTAGTTATTATGTGTTGGTTAATGTTCCTTTCAGGAAATAACTTCTCAATTAGTTAATTTCTCTGGAATAAAGAATCTACAAACTCATTCTTATCAAATACCTGAAGGTCTTCCACTTTTTCTCCAACGCCTATATAGCGCACCGGTATTTTAAATTCATCTGAAATGCCAATCACCACACCACCTTTGGCTGTGCCATCTAATTTAGTAATGGCTAAAGAGGTAACTTCTGTTGCTTTGGTAAATTCTCTTGCTTGAATGGTTGCGTTTTGCCCTGTTGATCCATCCAATACAAGCATGACATCGTGGGGTGCGTCTGGTATAACTTTTTGCATCACGCGTTTAATTTTTGAAAGCTCACTCATCAAATTAACCTTTGTATGCAATCTTCCTGCTGTATCAATAATGATAACATCTGCTTGCTGATCTACTCCGGCTTGCACCGCTTCAAAGGCTACTGCAGATGGATCCGTATTCATGCCCTTCGCTATTACAGGCACTCCCACTCTTTCTCCCCACAATTTTAATTGGTCAACTGCGGCTGCTCTAAACGTATCGGCTGCGCCCAGCACTACTTTCTTGCCATGCTTTTTATACTGTGCTGATAATTTTCCTATGGTTGTTGTTTTACCGACACCATTTACGCCAACAACCATAATGACATAAGGCTTTTTATCTGTTGGTGTTTCAAAATTGGTGAGGTTGTCGTTTTGTTTGTCGGCTAACAAAGCAGCTATTTCGTCCTTTAAGATAGAATCAAGTTCGGCTGCACTGGTGTATTTATCTTTCGCTACTCGCTTTTGAATGCGTTCAATAATTTTTATCGTTGTTTCGATACCCACATCGGCACCCACTAAAATTTCTTCTAAATTATCGAGTACTTCATCATCCACACTTGATTTGCCAATCAATGCCTTGCTCAGTTTTGAGAAAAAACTCTGTTTGGTTTTTTCAAGACCTTTATCGAGTGATTCTTTTTTTTCTTTATTGAATAAACCGAACATACTTCGCTTGTTGACTGGATGAATGGCTAAGTTAAAACAAAAAAAGTCCCGAGTGGGACTTTAAATTTTTAAAGAAGTAGTTGATTACTTCTTTGCCAATGTTTCTTTTACCAATTCCGCAGGAACAATTTCTTCGCGGAAAGTATAAGAACCTGTTTTATCTGATTTTACAGCGCGAATAACTTTAGCGAAGCTTTTGTTATCGCCTTTTTTCAATGTTGCAACTACCTTCTTTGCCATGTCTTTAAATGATTAGACCGTGAAACAATTACTTAATTTCTTTATGAACCGTGTATTTCTTCATTACCGGATTGTACTTTTTAAGTTCAATTCTTTCGGTAGTGTTTTTGCGGTTTTTGGTGGTGATGTAACGGCTCATGCCTGGCATGCCGCTGTTTTTGTGTTCTGTACACTCTAAAATCACCTGAATTCTATTGCCTTTCTTAGCCATTGCCTTATAATTTATTGGTTATCGGTTTATGAAAACAAAGTGCCTTTTGCAGCAGCTTCTTTGATAACCGCGTAAATACCGTTTTTGTTGATGGTCTTAATTGCCTTAGTGGACACTTTTAAAGTAATCCAACGGTTTTCTTCAGGCAAGAAAAAACGCTTTTTCTGAAGATTCGGGTAGAATTTTCTCTTCGTTTTGTTGTTAGCGTGGGAAACGTGGTTTCCAACCTGAGGTCTTTTGCCTGTAATTTCGCAAACTCGTGCCATAATCGCTTGATTGTTAAGCCCTTCTTTGAAAAGGGACTGCAAATATCGGGAAATTGACCCTAATTATCCAAATGAGATTGAAATAAAGTGTGGATAAGTATCTATTTTTTAATCAATTCTTCGAAAAAAGCTGTTAAAGCTCTGAATACAAAAGCTTTATTCAAGTTCAGAATGATTTGTTTTTCTTTTATTCAACTTAATTATAAGCAAATCACTATAAATGGGTATTGGTTTACAGTCTCCTTTGAATCTATATTTACTTAATAATTAGATGGAGTTTACTTGTTTACATAACCGCGGAAACAGTCAGATTATTTGTTACCTTAAAGAATTTGAGCTTGAGGTGAACGCAGGAACAGAGAATTTTCATATTCCTTACGCATCTATTTATAAAATCACTTTGCACAAAGCCGGCACTTTATTCTACGCAACCATTTGGGCTGATGGTTTTAAGCCATTATATGTTTCGAACCGAATTTTACAAGAAAAACGAGTAACTGAGCAGTCACCGGCCTATGCTACTTTTATGCGAGTTTTGCATTTTCATCTAAAGAAGAAAGGCAATAAGCCACAAATTAGGGTAGGTAGCTCTTACACTAAAATATGGTTTTCCGGTTTTTTGTTTGTTTCTATCCTACTCTTTATAGTATACTTCTTTGGAACAATGTTAGACTTACCTAACGTAAATCTAGTTTTTAATATCTTATTGGGAACTTTAGCCTTGCAAGGTTTATTGAGTATTGTTTCTATCATGAAAAAAACAAAAGAAGTAGAAGAGTATCCTGTCGATTATCTTCCTGCATAATTTTATACTTCATTTATATTTTTGTTTTGGCTTTGATACTACCATGCTATGAGTTATTCCATATTCATCAATTGATTCAATTTTAATTGCTTAAAATCTTTAATGATAAAATCTGCCAATGGCATTTCATTGGCTAGGTGCGTTGTTGTAATGCCAATTACTTTACAACCAGCTGATTTTCCAGCCTGTATACCACTGATAGAATCTTAAATTACCCAACATTGAGAAGTTGGAAGTTGTATGGCCGCAGCGCTTTTGATATAAATTTCAGGATCGGGTTTGCCTTTGTTTACAAACCTTTCATCCAAAATGATTGGAAAGACATTTTCTAAAGCTAATGCTTTTAAAGTGAAGGCTACGTTTTCAGATGGTGCCGAAGTTGAAATCGTAAATGGAATTTTATTTTCAATCAACTCATTTAAAAAATCAGTTAAGCCATCAACTGGTTTGACATGTGGCTCATAAATCTCTCTGAACAACGCTTCTTTTTCGTTTGCATATTGAGTGAGTGTTTCTTGCGAGATATTTCCAAACAAATTGGTAATCCAATCTTTGTTTGTACGGCCATAAACTTTTCGAATCAATTCTTCTTCGCTTAGAAATTTTTGATGACGCTTACAAAATTCTTGTAATGCAATTTTGTGATAAGGATTGCTGTCTACTAAAACGCCATCCATATCGAATAATACACCTACTTGCTGCAATGACATTAAATTACGATTAACCTTTTAATGAATTTTTTTCTTCCACTTCTAAAAGTGGCAATATACATACCGGGCTGCAATTCGGGCAATCGAATTTCTTGTTTCCCTTTGATAGCCGTTGTTTGCCAAACCGTTCTTCCCAAACTATCTATCAATAGTAAATTACCGGATTGAGAAGTTTCAATCACAACATTTTCTCCGGCTTCCATAGGATTTGGATAGATGCTAAAACTATTTTCTGATTCAATGCTCTTAAAAAATTGTAATCCTCCTAAAGTATTGCCAGCAATTAAATAAATGATTTCGTTTTGCGAATAAGCACTGAGCCAAACTCTTCCGCCTAAGTTGGGATTTTCATATGCTTTTGTTAAAGGATTAAGCAACCAAGACTCTTCATTCCGATTTAACGTATTTTGATTGATAAAATCATCAAAGAATAATAATTGTCCCTTTGTGTTGGTTAAAACCAAATCCGTTTTACCATCATTGTTAATATCTGTTGCCAATAAGCCAGGATTTGTATAGTCGAACGTTGGAACAAGTCCTTTATAACTATTTGAGATAACCTGCCAACTAGTTAGTAAACTTTGCTGCCACAAATCAACCGAGCCAATTGATTTGCCAATCAGCAAATCAACTTTGCCATCGACATTAACATCATAAAATAAAAAATTCTCATTGAAGGCAAGGGTAATATTTGTTGTTGAAAGTGAGCCAGGAGAGAAACCTATGTTAGCGATATTTTCTATAAAATAAATTTTGGTTGTATTGCTTATGTCAGTGGCAGAAAAAACCAAATCAGATCTTAAATCACTGTTAATATCTGCAAATTGTATTTTGAGGTTATAAAAATTTGAGCTTCTGAAGTTTAACCAATTATCTGTTTCCAATACGTACGAAGGTGATATGTTGTTACCTACATTTTTTAAAAGATAAATTCCTGCGACTAATTGATTATTTCCTATTGGTCTTCCCATTTCGCTTATCAAAACATCTAAATCACCATCTCCATCAGCATCAAAAAATGCTGGAACACTGTTATCGCCTACATCAAACTGTTGTGTTTGTAAAGCAAAAGGTTCTGCGTTGCTTAATTGCAAATTACTGTTTGTGCCGTTGTTAATAAATTGAGTTGTTGATTGACTAAAATCTGTTTCTGCATCAGAACGTGCGAAAACTCCATTTGAAATAACCACATCTTGTTTTTGATCCTGGTTTACATCAGCCGAAAATACAACCGGATACAATCCATTAGCTTGGTAAGTGTTCGGAAAAACATCTGCTTGAGAAAATTGAGCTGTTTCACTCTGTTGATTATTGATTAATACATAAGGAGTTTCACAAGCTAATTCGCTAAAAATTAAATCAGCTTGATTATCGCCATTTACATCTTGTACCAGCAAGGCTTTTCCTCCTGCATGTTTAACTCTAGTATTGGTTGGGCACGGTTGATTATTAAAGATAAAAACTCCACATCCACATTCGCGCACACCTCCCCACGCTTGCGTAATTCTCACAAAATCGAGTGAATCAGGTTTGTTATATTTTTCTACAGATAAATTTTTATGAAACTCTATTTGTCCATTTCCTGAAAAAGCCATCACTAAAATATCCATGTCTCCATCCTGGTCGATATCATGAAGTGCTGGTACATCATCAAATTGTAATTGAATATTGATTTTAGTGGAAAAGCCCTGTGAAAGAATAACTTCACTTTTTTGTGGTGCGGGTGGATTATAAAATAACAACTCTTGAAATTGAGCTGCCTCACCTTCTTCGGAAACATTTTTAAAAACTTTGATGCCTAAACTACTTCCTGTAAATAAATCTGGTCTACCATCTGCATCGAAATCTCTGATCAATAAAAAATTAGAAAGATTATCAGGAAACAAATAAGATAACTCCGGGGCAAAACGATAAGTTGTTTCACTTAAAAAAATGCGAACTGCGTTAGCTGTGCGATCAAACAATACCCAATCTGTTTTGCCATCGCCATTAACATCCATCTGGTTGAATTGCACGCTGTTTAAACCACCCGACCAAGCAAGTGGTAATGGGTTACCATCAACTATTATAGGAAATGAAGTGTCTCGCTCAAAAGCAATTTGAGCTTGCGCAAAAACAACCTGTAAGGCAAAAATTAAAAAGTAAAAACGTTTCAGGATGATAATTTTATTACACAATAGTAACGACAAACAAGCAGACCTGTTATCTTGCCGAATAAGTTTTTTTAAATGAATATCGAGCAATTACATCGAATTTTTTTAGAGCATCCTGTCGTTTCTACCGATACCAGAAATTTACCAGTAGGTTGTATTTTCTTTGCTTTGCGTGGCCCCAATTTTAATGCAAACCAATTAGCTGCCCAAGCATTAGAAGGTGGTGCCAGACTAGCTGTTATTGACGACCCTGCTTTTGCTAAAGATAATCGCTTTGTTCTTGTGGAAGATGTTTTGCAAACTTTACAAGCTTTAGCTAGTTATCATAGAAGAACTTTAAAGATTCCGGTAATTGGTTTAACAGGTTCTAATGGTAAAACCACTAGCAAAGAATTAACACATGCCGTATTGCAAACAACTTACCATACATTTGCTACAAGAGGAAATTTAAACAATCACATTGGTGTACCCTTATCTATTCTATCCATTACACCACAACATGAAATAGCCGTAATCGAAATGGGCGCCAATCATGTAGGTGAAATTGATGCCTTAAGTAAAATTGCCCAACCGACACATGGCTTTATCACTAATATTGGCAAAGCACATATCGGGACGTTTGGTGGTTTCGAGAATATCATTCGAGGAAAATCAGAATTATTTCAATACTTACGCGAACACCAAGGTGTGGTTTTCATCAACTCGCTCAATCCTATTTTACTAAATATGGCGAAGAGATTTGAGCAACCTATCTTCTATCCACAAGAACAAGATTTTTATTTTTGCAAATTGATCGATGCCGATCCATTCATTACCGTGCTAGCCGAAAATAATGATGTCGTTAAAACACATCTTGTTGGTTCCTATAACTTTGAAAATATTGCAGCAGCTTTATGCATTGGCAAATATTTTAATGTGGATCCCCTAAAAGCAAACAATGCCATTGCCCAATATGAACCAGGTAATATGCGCTCTCAAATTATTGACAAGGGAAACAATAAAATTATTTTAGATGCATATAATGCTAATCCCAGCTCGATGAAAGCAGCGATTGAAAACTTAAAAGCCATGCATGCAAAAAACAAAGTGGTAATTTTAGGCGATATGTTCGAATTGGAAGAAGAAGCACAGGCTGAACATGAAAACCTTGGCAAACTTGTTGAAGAGGGAATCCATGAAGTTTGGCTTTGTGGCAAGTTGATGGAATCTGCTAAAAAAGTTTTACCTACTGCCAATCATTTCGATAGTAGAGATGCATTAATAGAAGCATTAAAAAAACATCAATTCAATGATGCGGTAATTTTGGTTAAAGCTTCACGTGGGATAGGATTAGAAAAAATTGTAGATTACATACTATGAACAGCTATTTGTGATAAATCCCATCATCGATTTTTTCTCGCCTTATCACTATTCTTCTTTTGCTTCTGCTGAGAAGAAACGATTTCGTTTAACTGTCTTTTTGTGTTTTGTTTCAGCCTCCATTGCTGTTATTTACTCTACAGTTGATTTAATTAATAAGGTATACTATGCCTTACCTTTTTATTCTATTCTACTGATCACACCATTAGCATCCTTATGGCTTTTGAAATCCGGCAGAATCATTGTTTCTAAAATGCTGTTGTTAACTGCCGCGTTAGCTACAACCTTTATGTCGGCCATCAGCGACCCATTCGAAGCTGGTGTATTTATCTTATTCGTCCCTTTTAGTATTGCTTCATTTGCATTAGTTGGTTTTTCACATAAGATAGTAAACATTCTTTTCTCTCTTTTAGTAGGCGCTGCTTTCTTCATAGCTTTCTTTGGAGATTTCAGATTGCCATATGAACAACATCCTCCAGCTAATTATATAACCATCAGCTTAATCATTAATTTTTTAATTGGAGTTACAACGTCTATTTTAATTGTTTACTTTTTAGTTGAGCTCAATATGGAAGCTGAGAGTGAGCTGAAAGAGCAAGAAAAAATTTTAATCTCTAAAAATAAAGAATTAGAAAAGTTAAATCAGGAACTCGATCGTTTTGTGTACAGTATTTCACACGATCTACGCTCGCCACTTAGTTCTATTTTAGGTCTTACCAATTTGGCGAAATTTGAAAATGATACTGCTGAATTAAAAAAATATATGACGATGATTCAGGAGAGAGTAAAAGCACAAGATGATTTTATCAAAGAAATTATTGAATACTCCAGAAATGTTAGATTAGAATTAAAATCTGAAGAAGTACATTTCAAATCATTTATTCAACAACAAGTTGATGCCTTGCGTTATCAGGATGGAGCAGAAGGAATTACTTTTGAAATTAACATTCAGGAAAAACTCACGCTGCAAACCGATAAAGCTCGATGGAAAACCATTTTAAACAACCTCATTGGAAATGCCATCAAATACCACACTCCTGGAAAAATAAATCCATTTATTAAAATCAATGGTGAGTTAACAAACACTCACTTTATTATTAAAGTAGAAGATAATGGAAGCGGTATATCGGATGAACATGTTGATAAAATTTTTGATATGTTTTATCGCGGTACTGATACTTCCAATGGAAGTGGATTAGGTTTGTTTATCACACTGGAAGCAATAAAACAGTTAAACGGCACTATTGAAGTTCAATCGACTATTGCTGAAGGTAGTGTTTTCATTGTTAAAGTTCCCGTTTTAAATGCCACCAAAATATGAAGCAGATTTTAACTTTCTTATCTAAGTTAACTAAAAACAACAACCGCGATTGGTTCGAAAAAAATAAAAATCAATACCTAGAAGCCAAAACCTTATTCGAAGATTTTCTGGAAGTGTTTCACAAAGAATTAATAAAGATTGATGAGAGTTTAGGCGCGCTTAATCCACGAAAAATGGCTTTTAGGATTTATAGGGATGTTCGTTTCTCTAAAGATAAACGCCCTTACAAAACCAACTTTGGCGCAGGTTTTTCTGCTAAAGGAAAAATGGAACAAGAGCCCGGTTTTTATTTACACATCGAACCCGGGAAAAGTTTTTTAGCCGGAGGAATTTACATGCCCGATGCAGAAAATTTAGCCAAGATCAGACAAGAGATTGATTATAACGCAGAAGCCTTTTTAAAAATGATGAAGGCTGCATCTTTCAAAAAATATTTTGTTGGATTAGACGATTTCGATAAACTCAAAACTGCACCGAAAGGATATCCTAAAGATCATCCACACATTAGCTTATTGCAACATAAAAGTTTTATTGTTTCTTATAATTTTACAGATAAAGATGTAACAAATCCTAATTTTCATAAAGAGTTAGCCAAAATAGCCAAAGCCATACAACCTTTAAATGCTTTTCTAAAACAAGCCTTAGCATGATTCAAGAAAAAATAAAAGACCTCCTCGAAAAAAATATTATTCAAGAAGAACAAGCTTCTCAACTACAAGCCATTTATAGCGGAAAACTTGTGTCGGTTTTTTATGAATTACGCACCTTATTATACTTGGGCGTTATGTTGTTCACGGCCGGTGTGGGTATCATCATTTATTTAAATATTGGCAGTATAGGACATATTATTAGTATAATTGGTTTAAGTCTAGCTACGATTGCTTGTTTTATATTTGCCTTTTTAAAAGGGAAACCATTCTCAGAAAGTAAAGTAGAACACGCTCTGCCTTATTTGGATTATATCGTTTTACTTGGAGCTTTGTTGTTAGTAGCTGTGTTGGGGTATTTACAATTCCAGTTTGAGTTGCTGAACCAATATTTAGGTGTTAGCTCTTTATTCTCAGCAATTATATTTTTCTTTATCGCGTATCGCTTTGATCATATTGGTGTATTGTCTTTAGGTATTACAGCACTAGCAGCATTTTTTGGCATTAGCACCTCGCCTATTGCTTGGCATAGTTATGATTTTTTTACGGTTGCTCCGCTTGTTAATGTTTCCATTATTTTCGGCTTGGCATTAATCGCCTTAGCCTTTTTACTTAATAAATATGAAATAAAATCTCATTTTACTTTTACCTATTATCATTTTGGTTTACTGCTGATTTTTATTGCTGGCTTATCAGGTTTATTTAATAAAGACTCAGCAGGTTGGTTTACCTTGCTATTATATAGCAGTGTTGGTTTAGGTATTTATTTATCCAGACAAACAAACTCACTTTTATTTTTTGTGTATTCTATTGTGGTTGCCTATATCGTAACAACTTATTGGATTAGTGATACCGATTTTTTTGAAGCCATTTGGTTTTTATATTTTATGTTTTCTTGTGGTGGTTTGATTTTCTTCATCATTACAGCTCGTAAAATTTTTAAAAGAAAAGTATGAAGCACGCTTATTCATCCTCATCTCTACAAAATCTTTACTTCATCAAAGAAATTAAAAGATGGAAACAAGCTAACGTCATTGATGCAGCACAAAGTGAAGCAGCCATCAAGCAATCACCATCAGATTTCTATCATCCCAATATTTTCATCAGGGTTTTATTGTTTATTGCCACCTTAGTTGGCCTGGGTGGACTAACAGGCATGTTCGCTTTGATGTTTAATGATATAAAAGAGGAAGAGATTGCAGGGTTTTTGTTTCTAATCTATGGATTAGCTTCATTTGTTTTTGTCGAACTGATTGTCATCAAGAATTTGAAACATTTTAAAAGTGGCGTAACCGAAGCTTTGGTTTATCATGCTGGAGGTTTTACAGGTTTAGGAATTATCTTATTCTTTGATTTAGGATTAACATCCGGTTTAATTATTTCATTTCTTATTTGTTCTTTTATAGCCTTTCGTTATCTCGACTTAATTAATACTTTTATTGCATTTCTTATTCTACTTTATCTAGTTTTTAATGTGATTGATGATTACTTTTCAACAATCACTTCTTTATTGCCTTTTATTTACTTTGGTTTAAGTCTTGTGCTTTATCTGTTCGTAAAATATTTACAACGGTTGAAAACGGCTTTTGAGTTTCAATATGTTTGGTGGCTATCGGAATCTTTATCGCTTATAAGTTTATACGCATCTGTAAATTATTTAGTTGTTCGCGAACTTAGCATCGCATTATTAGGCTTGCCATTGCAACCCGGAGATGATATTCCGTTTGCGTGGTTATTTTACTGCTTAACTATTCTCATACCCATTCTATATTTATTTTTTGGCTTAAAGAAAAAAGATACTGTCATGTATCGCATCAGTTTATTGGTGCTAGCGTTTACTGTTTTTACATTTAAGTACTATTATAGTTTTAACAAACCTGAAATTACGCTCACCATCTCCGGAATAATTTTAATAATCATTGGCTTATTTTTATTTAGATGGTTACGTCAACCGAAGTATGGCTTTACTACAGAAGAATTATTAAAAGAAAATTGGAATAGCCAACTTGTACAATCTGTATTGGCAAGTCAAACATTGGGAGGAAATAAAATCCCTGAAAAACAATTTGAAGGTGGTGGCGGAACGCATAGCGGTGGTGGTTCCTCCGGAAGTTTTTAATCAAAAAGTAAAAGGTTCTGTAAAACAGAACCCTTCTCCGCTTCCGACCGGAACTATAAGGTTCGGAAGAAGCTCATAATAAAAAAGAGTCGGTAAGAGGTGCCGACTCTTAACTTTACCTAACTTAAACAAATTTATTTTTTAGCATAATCATAAAATATTGTCAGAGCATGATCAGTGAACTCGTTCATTAGTCTCAATGCTTCTTGTTTATATAATGCGCCATCGCACTCTGCATAGTGTGATACATTTACCTTAACGTTATTCTGGAAAATGATGCCGTAATAATTTGGCGATGAGTTCATCGATGCGGCTGTCATTTCTTTAAACTTTTTATCCTTAAAAACTGGCGCTTCAATATCAAAGCCTTCCCCTTTAAGCCGAACATTTAAAATGGCGTCTTTGCCCATGCCTTCGCTGCTTACAAACTTAAACATGCTTGGGTAAATTACGGCCGCCATTCCATCTTGCCCAAAAGCAGTTCCTAATTCAAAATCGACTTTTGCTTTCACTGAAGAAAATCCAATCATGTTAGACGAAGCTGTTTTCATATCCAGAAATGGAAAAGCAAAATTTACATCTATTACAATTGCACCCTCCAAATCGCGCGATATTTTCGGACTCTTATCTAAGAAGGAAGATTTCTCTCTTCCTTTTTTAGTTTCTTTTTTTATAAAATAGCTATATCCACTTGGTACTGCACTTACATAACCCGGCACTTGTGCATAGCTAACTTGGCCTCCTTCTTTTTTAATCCAATCCGTATATTCATCAGATTTGGCTGCGTCATCTGCCGTTAATATCTCGTATCCTTTCGCCTTTAAATCGTCTGTAAATTTTTTATAAGCTGCATTGGTGATCTCCATAAAATCAGGTGTATCAACTCCGCTGATGGCAACAGTCATAGAAGTTTTTGTGTTGCCTTTGTAAGATCCTCCGATAGAAGAAGCATCAGCAGAGGCCATAACATGAAAGAATGTGCGGAAACTTGCGATGTAAACTTTCTTGGGTGCGTTCTTTAATTTGTTTTCACCATATCCTCCTTTATCGGTAATGTCGTCTCGAGTGAGGGTTTGTGCAAATGTTAGTGTAATACACGAACATAAAAATGCTGTTGCGAATAATTTTTTCATGATAGTTCCGGTTTAAAAATTTATAAACCAAAACTAGTAGTATTGTTAACTATGTGGTATCCGTATTTTCCACTGCAAGCCCTCCGTACAAGTACGGAATTTAAGGCATCAAGTGATGCTCATATCCGAATTTTACCAGTCCGACAAGTGTTGTGGCGTTTGCTTTTTTATAAAGATTCTTCCGATAGGTTTCCACTGTTCGTTCGCTTAAAAACAAAGTGTCTGCAATTTGCTTATTGCTTTTCTCTTTCAGAATTAATTGTAATACTTGAAATTCCCGCTCGGATAATTTTATGAGTGAATCTTCTTGTATAAGTTTTTTGCTGATTTCTGCACTGTAATAATTTAATCCTTTACTGATTTTTTCTAGTGCCAATGCTAATTCTTGGCGCGATACAGACTTAATCAAAAATCCATTTACACCGGCCTGAATTGCCTGTTGCACAATAGGAGTTTCATCGTGCATGCTCAACAATAATACTTTTAACAAAGGTTGAATTGCCTTTGCCTGTTTACAAACTTCTATTCCGTTTGTATCCGGCATTTGATAATCTGTAATAAGCAAATCGATTTCATTACTATGTAAGAATCTTAAAAGTTGATTTGCTTCTGTAAAAATACTAACGACTTCGTGTTGTGGCTCCAGCAAATTGCGAATGCCTTCAACTACTATCCGATGATCATCTAGTAAAGCAATTTTCATAATCTGGATTTTTACACTTCTTTAACAAAAAATTCAAGCGTGAAAGTTGTTCCAGCTGGAGATGAGTCTACATTAAATTGACCTTGTACCATTTGAATTCGTGATATCATATTTTTCCAACCATTGCCATTACTTTTCTTCGCCTTCTCTATTTGAAATTCTTTTCCATTATCTTCAATCATTAGGTTGTATTTTCCGTCTTCGAAAGATAGGGTGATAAAAATTTCATTTGCATTAGCGTGTTTAATAGAATTGTTTATCCATTCTTGTATGATGCGATACAAAGCTGTTTCTTCTTCCTCAGTCAGTCGTTTTGCATCTGTTAAATCATTGATGTGTATTGTTATACGAATGGTTTGTTTTATTCTATCGCTTAACTCTTGCAAAGCTTTTCCAAGTCCGAATAGCTGAAGAGAAGTTGGCATCATGTTAAACGAAATCTTTCTGATTTCCTGATGCATTTCGTTTAAAATAATATCAGCTTGTTTTTGCACAGAATCTTCAGATTGATTGATGATCATTTTTACTGATGAGATATACTGACCAAGTCCATCGTGTAAATCTTTTGCAACACGACTTCTCTCCTTCTCTTGCGATTGGATTAAAGCTGATGTAAGTTGAATTTGAAATTGCTTCTCGCGCTCTGCTTGTACTTGCCTTGTTTCTATTGTTATCTTTTTGCGCCACAAAAAAACAACTAGGATTAAAAGAAAAAATAAAATAATAAGAAAGATGAGTAAGTATTGATTCTGGGTAAGCTTCAATTGTTGTTCGCGCAACAACTGTTCTTTTTTTTCAGTTTCGTATTGCGTTTCAATAGTTGCTATCTGTTTTGTTTTCTCCAGCTGAAAAATACTATCCTCTAAAGTTTCAGCTTGCTTAATAAAGCCAAGCGAAGCCTTATAATCGTGTTGAGCTTCCGCAATGCTAGCTAACAGATGGAAAGCCTGCATTTGCTGTTCTTTTATTCCGCTTGCCTTTGCTAATGTGTAGGCTTCATCTACTAGTTTTTTAGCATCGCCATACAATTTTTGTTTAGCGTAAATTCCGGCTAAATGAATTAAAGAGAAAGACAACTCTTTATTGCTTTGAAACTCCCTTTGAATTTGTATTGCTCTTTTAAAATAATCAATGGCCTGCGTATAATTTTTCAACGTGTCGTGCGCAATAGCTGCATTTGATAATGCAATGGGTAAAAATTGCCTGATTTTCTGTTCTTCGAAATAAGCTATAGCTATTTGCGAATACAGAAGCGAACTATCATACTTTTTTAAGTATAGATAAATCGAGCCTAGGTTAGACTGGCAAGCTGCGGCTCCAAATTGATTTCCTGTAGTTCGATATAAATCGACAGCGAGTTTGTAATAGGTTATCGCTTTGGCATATTCCTTTTGTGCTTTATGTACAATGCCAATATTAACCCAAACACCTGCTAATTTTTCTAGTGCTTTTTGCTTTTCATAAATCCTCCTGGCTTTGTCGTAATATGCCAGTGCTTCAGCCTGATTACCTAATTCATCTTGAATGATACCCAGATTATTGTATGAATCTGCTACTTTGATAGGTTGCTTTTCACTATCTCTTAACGCTAGGGTTTGTGATTCATACACTAATGCTTCTTTGTAATCGCCTTGTGCCTGATACGTTATACCCACTGCATGTAAGGCATTAGCACGTAAAGAATCATTATTAATTTGCTCTGCCAATTCAATAGCTTTTTTCCCGAATGTTCTAGCCGAATCTGCATTTCTAAATTTGTATTCCCAACATAACTCTGTGTAAGCCTGAATTTGTAAAATTTTATTATCACTTCGCACTAAACTTTTTAAACTATCGATATCGCCAGTTTGCGCATAGGTATAGGCCGGCAAACACCAAATTAAAATAATAAAGGATTAGTTTTAGACAAGGGAGTGCTAAACTTTGGTTAGGTATTGAAAGATAAGCACCAATCGTATTTTATCAAAAAAATGATGATCAATTAGTTTTCCCAATCGAACTCTTCTTCTGTTAACTCAATTTCTTTTTTCTTTTTTTCTCCTTTTAATTTAAAGGCATCTTTTAACTCTTTTACTTCTTTCTTTAAATCATCCGCTAATTTTTTTCTTACGGCAGCTGCATCATATTGCACTTGATAATTCTCTGTTGTGCCGGTAATTTTTAAAAACAATTTTGTTCGACCTTCCATTTCCTCAATGGCCGATCCTGCCTCATCAATATTAATTTTTCTTTTGTTACGCAAGGGCGCAACTACTCTGTAATCGATTTGCTGATCGAATGTGTGGGTACCACTTAATGTCAGTACCGTAACGTTACTTGTTATTTCCATTTGAGGAATGTAGATGGTTTTGTTCTCGATATGAATATCGTTTTTTAATTCAGCAAATTTTAAATGATGCAAACCATCTTCATCCAGGTATTTATTTAATGCTTGTATGGGTTCGAATTCCTTTAAAGCTCCTTGCTTAACATTGGCTTTTACATCAGCTATTAACGTCTCTGATTTTGTTTTTAAGGATGGTGTTAAGCTCATTTCAAAATCGACTTGTGCCGTTAGCCTGCCTTCTACATGTTTGGCTTGTAAAAAATCCTGATTGAAATTATCGAACACATCGAACAAAGTATCAACCTTTATATTGTTTAATAATGTTTGAGCACTAACTTCAACGGATTCGCTATTTGTAGCATCCATAATAGCCGATAATTTTAAATCCCCTCCCATGGTTTCAACTTTTAAATCGCGCGAAATGGCAGTTTGGTTTTTAATGAGTAAATCTCCTTTAAGATTTTTGCCTTTAAACTTTTTATAGTTTAGTTGTTCTACATCGCATGTAAAATTCAGAAACAAATCTTTCGATATAGAAAATCGAAAATCGTCTGTCTGTTTCTGGGTAAAGAGCAAATCAAATAATTCGCTTAGATTTAATTTTTTCGCTTTTAAATCTGCTTCAATAGCCACCGGTTGGTTTTCTAACGCCAGAAATGCCAAAGCATTTTTAAAAAATCCATTCATCAGAATATCACTTTCGTTAATCTGCACACTAACATTACTCAATGCTAAATCATTTTTATTGAATTGAAGATTACCATTTACGTTTTTAAACATTACATTTTTATTCCCATATTCAAATGCTATGTTATGTAAGGTAACTGAGCCTCTGGCCGAAGTATTACGTATAGTTGAACGTGATTGTAAATCCTTGATTTTACCTTCGAAAGCGATATCTGCTTCTATAAAACCTTCAGCTTGGGTGATGGTATCGCCCGGTAAAAAATCGGATAGAAAAGTAAAAGGTATTGTTCCTTTACAATCGGTGATGATTTCCGGATTCTCAAAATTTTTCAGGATCAGTTTTCCGGTTAATGGTTTTTCTTCCAATTCTGCTTCAACATTATTTAACACCAAAACATATTCACTTAGCTGATTAATGGCTGAACTCGCCAATGAACCTTCGAGGTTAACTTTAGTTGCTTTTAAGTTGCTGGTAGGTTCGAACAAAGTAGCGTTCTTTAATCCAAAACTTAGTGAAAGCCCAGGACTTTCTTTTTCGCTTATTTTACCTTCGAGTTTACCTTCGAAATAAACTTGGCCTTCGCTTTGGTACGATTTTAATTGTGCATTGAGTTTTTCAGGAAGTATCGAAACTAACGTAAACCAATTTGTTTCTTTACCTTTTACATTAAGTTTGATGGATGACGTTTCATTCCAATTGTATTGTCCTTCTGTAACAAAAACTGATTGGTCTATGGTGATCTCCGTTTGTCCCCAATTGAATTTCTGCAACTCATCGAAATATTCCAGCTTGGCATCGATTGAGATATCTTTTTTAGCTAACCATTTTTCTTGCTGAATGGTTAGGTGATCCATATAAACATTTCCTGCTAAAGCTATCGAAGTAAGGTTTTGTCGAGATGTTAGTTGGGCTTTCAGTTGGTCGCTTACCAAATTGAATGTGAATTTACTTTTATCATCTTGCCAATTTAGTTCAATGCTTTTTAAAACTATGTTTTCGAGCGAAAAGGCAGAAGATGTATTACTATTGGTTTCTTTAAAGATGGTGTAATTGTTTCTGCCTTGCTTATCGACAATAAAATTTCCGTTTGCTTGTTTAATGGTTAACCCTTTGATGCGGTAATTCCCTCGCCATAAATCTGAAAGATTTAATTGAAAAGAAATACTTTGAGCAGTTAGTAAATCATTTTTTGCTTCGAAACTATCTTCAATCCGAACATCTTTGCATACAATGCTGATGTTGGGGAAATCATCGAGAAAAGTAAGTTCGATTGTTTTGGCTTGTACTGGAGTGGCCAATTGTTCGTTTACCGAGTTTACAAACCAATTGATTACTTTATCTTGGTTAAAATAAACCCACGTTGCTGCTATTCCTACAAGCAACAAAATAGATAGAAATATCCAACCCAGAATTTTAAAAAACTTCTTCAAATACTTTAGTTCAAAAAATGGTTATGCAATTTAACATCCTTGGTCATCATTAAAAATTCAAACTAGATATTTTAAAATCTTGATGCGTAAATCAGTGTTTGTTGAGACTAACTCGTCTTCTAAGTTACAATAAGCAGTTAAACGAAGAAAGACTTCAATATTGAGTAATCAACACAGCGAAAATAACGCAAGAATTCGGTTGAGAATGGAGTAAGGTAAACTGAGATTTACCAAATCAAAAAATAAACATAAAATGAAATTAACGTTAGTAACTGTTTTAGTTATGATGAATCTAATGACAACACAAGCTCAAAATCAAGGTAAGTCGAAGACTTTCATTCTAGTTCATGGTTCATGGCATAGTGCGTGGAACTGGCACAGAGTAAAACCACTTTTGGAAAAAAATGGTCATACAGTAATTGCTTTAGATTTACCGGGTATGGGGAAAGACAAAACACCTATACAAGATGTTACCCTTGAGTTGGCAGTGTCTCATCTTTGTAAGGTTATAGATGAGCAAGAGGGAAGTGTAATTTTGGTTGGACATAGTAAAAATGGTATTATGATTTCGCAAGCAGCCGAATACCAATCTAAAAAAGTAGAAAAGCTGGTTTATTTGGCGGCTTATTTAATACCCAATTGTAAAACACAACGCGAATACTCTCTTCAAGATACAAAAGGTGTTTTGAAGCCTTTTGTTGTTATGCACGAAAAAAATAAAAGTACAACCTTAAAAAGTGAAATCTATAAAGAAGGATTATACCACGATTGCGAAGATGATATACTTGAATTGGCTAAACTTTTATTAAGCAATGAACCCTTTGTTACCGCGATAACACCGCTAAAACTTACAGATGAAAACTTCGGCAGTGTGCCGAGGTATTATATTGAATGCACAGATGACAGAGCAGTAACGCCATACATACAAAGAAAAATGTATACAGAAATGCCTTGCAAAAAAGTTTACTCAATGGATACAAGTCATTCTCCCTTTTTTAGCAAGCCAAAAGAACTAACAGATATTCTATTGGAAATTGCTATTGATTAGCTTGTTTCAACTACCCGACTTTAATTTTTTATAACAAATCCTTCTTTATATACTAAGATGGTGATCATTGATTTTTTGATTGAGGTGTAATTCTTACTTAAAAAGACTGAAAATTTGAACCTATTCTGAGTAGGAATTGAGCTCGCTTTCTACACGTTTTTGGTAAAAATAAAAAAGCCCCAACATTGTTGAGGCTTTTTGTGGGAGCTGAGGGATTCGAACCCCCGACCCTCTGCTTGTAAGGCAGATGCTCTGAACCAGCTGAGCTAAGCTCCCGTTTGATTTGGGACTGCAAAACTATAAGAGATTTTCATTTACACAAAAAAATATCTGTTTAGCTGCTAAAAATTATTTTTATAACCCTCTTTTTGCCTTAAAATTCTATATTTCTCAACAATTACTTCAAAATTTAAGAACTTCCATTGACTTTCAATCTCTGGAGTTTTCATAACCTCATCCATTATACTTTTCTGAATTTGTCCATTTCTATAGGCTTCGCTGTACCTGATTTGCTCATAAAATGTCACCATCGAGTACAAAGGAATCCAATCGCTAGGATATAGACTGTGCAAGTGGGCTTCAATCTTCTTTCGCAACAAAAAATCAGCATCAGCCACCAAATCACGCATTTCAATAAAATTATCTAATGCCAGTTGGGCTATGGCATCGCCATCGGGTTTGCGTAGGTGTTGGTATTCAGGTAACACGAGATCCCAATTATCCGCATGTTTATCGAGTAACTCATTCAATCTTCTGCAATCTTCAAAGCCGGCATTCATCCCTTGTCCGTAGAATGGAACAATGGCATGTGCCGCATCGCCAATTAAGATTGTTTTATTATTTACCCACGGAAAACACTTCACTGTTACCAGAGAAGAAACAGGATTGCGTTTGTATTCATCTAACAAATGAGGCATCATGGCCTGTGCATCCGGAAAAACGGTAGAAAAGAAATCTACAATTTGTTGGTCGGTTTGTAAAGATTGAAAGGACACCGTACCTTCAAATGGAAAAAATAACGTACAGGTAAAGGTTGCATCCGGGTTAGGCAAAGCGATAAGCATATAACTTTCACGAGGCCATATGTGCAAAGCATTTTTCTCCATCAAAAATTCTCCATGACTGCCCGCGGGTATGCTTAACTCCTTATAACCATGCTCAATATAGAATTGTTGGTAATTGAACCTATCTGAAATTCTAAAGGCTTCGCGAATGGCCGAGAAGGCACCATCGGCACCTATAATCAAATTAAAACTTTCTTGTTTTTGTTTTTCATCTACTGTAAACGTAATAGATGTTTTTTCTAAATCTGTATGTTCAATTTTATGATCGAAGTAAAATTTTGCTCCTGCTTTTTCTGCTTCATTGATTAATGCCAGATTAAGCGCACCTCTTGATATTGAGTTGATGTATTGACCATCCTTGCCATAGGCCTGATAACTTAATTCGCTTTGTTGGCTGTGCATCATGCGCCCATGCATAGGAATGGCTATTTGTTTTAACGTTTCTGCCAGACCCACTTCTTCTAACGCTTTGATGCCGCGGTTGCTCAACGCTAAGTTGATAGACCGGCCACCTACATAACCCTTGGCACGCATGTCGCCACGTCTCTCAAAAACGCATACTTCGTACTTTCTTTTTCGCAAATAAATGGCCAGTAAAGAACCAACCAGTCCGGCACCAGCAATGGCAATTTTCTTCATGAGATTACTTTAAGGCTTTATTGAATTGTTGGATAAAGATATACACATCTGTAAATGTATTATACAGTGGCACAGGTGCTACCCGAATTACACCAGGCTCGCGCCAATCGGCAACGATACCCGCTTTACTTAGCTTAGTGAATACCTCTTTTCCTTTTTCAACCATATAGATAGAAAGTTGGCAACCTCTTTCTTTTGGATTTTGAGGTGTTAAAATTTTAAATGTTTTGCCATAGCCGGGTAATGCCTTCAAGCCTTCGTATAAATAACCTGTAAGTTGTTCGCTTTTCTTTCTTAGGCTTTGAATACCGGCTTCATCAAAAATTTGTAATGAAGCGAGATGCGCTGCACCTTGCAATACCGGAAAGTTAGAAAGTTGCCAGCCATCGGCACCAGCCATCGGCACAAAACCTTTCTTCATTTGAAATCTTTCTTTTTCATGGTGTCCCCACCAACCTGCCATGCGGGGCAGGTTACTGTTATGATGTTTTTCGTGAACAAAAACTCCGGCTACTCCACCTGCTCCGGAATTTAAGTATTTATAACTGCACCATACGGCAAAGTCTACATTGTGTTTATGCAATTGCAAAGGAATGTTGCCAATAGCGTGCGCACAGTCAAAACCGGCATAAGCGCCAACTTCGTGTGCAGCTTGTACAATTTTTTTGATGTCGAATAACTGACCTGTATAATATTGCACTGCACCTATCATCACCAAAGCAAGAGTTTCGCCTTGTTCTTTGATAGCAGCAACGATGTCAGAAGTTCGCAAAACATCTTCACCTCCGCGAGGTTTTAATTCGATTAAAGAAGTTTCCGGGTTGAGACTGTGTAAACTTAGTTGCGACTCAAAAGCATATTGATCAGATGAAAACGCGCCTGCCTCAGCTATAATTTTATATCGTGTAGAAGTTGGTCTGTAAAATGTGGTGAGCATCAAGTGCAGGTTAACGGTGAGTTGATTCATCGCTACTACTTCTACTGGTTTTGCACCAACTAACTTCGCCAAAGATTTCTTACTAAAATGGTGGTAATATAACCACGGTCTTTTTGCGTGAAGATGTCCATCTACACCAAGCGTTGCCCAATCCTTTAATTCTTGTTGTATAAACTTTTGAGTAGATAGAGGTTGTAAACCCAAGGAGTTACCTGTGAAATAAACTACTTCCTTTCCCTTATTCTTTGGAATATAAAATTGCTTTCTGAATTTCTTAAGAGAATCGCGCTTATCTAAAGCAAGCGCTAGTTTTTGTGTTAATTGTTCTTGCATTTTATTATTTCATTACACAAATCTCGGATCGCTTTCCATTACCGTTCCACATTTTTTGCAAGTACGCAAAGTTTCAGAACCATAAAATTCGCGGAAGCGCGGAATAAAATCTTTCTCAATATTTTCTAAATGAAAAATATATTCGTGCAATTTGTTGTTGCAGTTTTCGCAATACCATTGTAAGCCGTCCATCATGGTGGCATCTTGTCGCTTGAGCTCGATAACAAGACCGATGGAGTTAGGCGTGCGAATAGGCGAATGAGGAACCCTTGCCGGCAATAAAAACATTTCGCCTTGCTTAATGGGTATGGCTACAGCTTTTCCTTCATCCTGAATTTTTACGGTGATATCGCCTTCGAGTTGGTAATACAATTCTTCGGTTTCGTTATAATGATAATCTTTGCGCGCATTGGGGCCGGCCACAATCATCACAATATAATCTCCCGCATCGGCATACAAATTTTTATTGGCAACAGGAGGCTTCAGCAAGTGGCGGTTTTCATCAATCCATTGTTGAAGATTAAAGGGTTTGCGAATAGCCATAACGAATTATTTGTTTAGGTTTGCTAAGGTAAGCACTGCATTTATTTATTTAAACAATTATTGCTATTGTTATGAATTTAGATTTAAGCGGAAAACGCGCTTTGGTAGGCGGTAGCACGCAAGGCATAGGATTAGCCGCTGCCAAAGAACTAGCAGCTTTAGGAGCGTCCGTAACTTTATTAGCCAGAAACGAAAATAGTTTGCAAACGGCTTTACAATCACTTCCGGTTAGTAAGCAGGCAAAACACGATTATCTCGTTGCCGATTTTAGTAAGGTAAACGAAGTTGAAGCCGTTGTAAAAAAATACGAAGAGAAAAACACGGTACATATCATTGTTAACAATACCGGAGGACCACCTGCTGGCCCTATTAGTAGCGCTGCAACACTTGCTTTTACAGATGCCTTTCAGGCGCATGTATTGGTAAATCAAATATTGATGCAAACATTTTTAGCAGGCATGAAAGCAGAACAATATGGGCGCATCATCAATGTAATTTCAACTTCTGTGAAAGCACCGTTAAAAAATTTAGGTGTGAGCAATACCATACGAGCAGCTGTTGCGAATTGGGCAAAAACATTAGCCAATGAAGTTGGAGAATTTGGTATTACCGTTAACAATGTTTTACCGGGTGCAACTAACACTGCGAGGCTACAAGCGATTGTAGAAAATCAATCTGGTAAATTCAATAAAACGACAGCAGAAGTTGAGGCTGAAATGAAGCATGAAATTCCAGCCAAACGATTTGGGGAAGCGCATGAAGTAGCCGCAGCTATTGCCTTTTTAGCTACGCCTGCTGCTGCTTATATCAATGGAATCAATTTACCAGTTGATGGTGGTAGAACGCCAAATTTGTAAAAGCTATGGATAAGATTTTAAACTATATCGATGGTAAACTGCAACCAGCAAAAAATCAACAATGGTTAGCCAACA
This sequence comes from Cyclobacteriaceae bacterium, assembly GCA_027533395.1. Lineage (GTDB taxonomy): Bacteria > Bacteroidota > Bacteroidia > Cytophagales > Cyclobacteriaceae > Chryseotalea. Next base: position 221,829 of record JAPZUF010000010.1, on the reverse strand, counting down.
TAGAACCTGCCACCGGGCAAGTTTATAGCCAGTTACCCGATTCCGATGCCAGCGATGTGCAAGATGCCGTTACAGCAGCAGAAAATGCATTTGACTCTTGGGCTAAATTACCTTCTGAAAAACGCTCAGCTATACTATTACGAATAGCTGATTTAATTGACAGAGATGCAGAATTTTTAGCGCAAGCAGAAAGCAAAGACCAAGGCAAGCCTGTTAAACTCGCTGCGAGTGTAGACATACCGCGTGCCTCGGCCAACATGCGTTTCTTTGCAACGGCCGCCATGCATTTTGCTAGTGAATCTCATCATAGCGCAGATGCTATCAACTATACAACACGCACTCCATTAGGTGTAGTAGCTTGTATCTCTCCTTGGAATTTACCTTTGTATTTATTCACTTGGAAGATTGCACCAGCACTGGCCACTGGCTGTACGGTAGTAGCTAAACCTAGTGAACTTACACCCATGACTGCTTTTCTATTTTCTAAGCTTTGTATAGAGGCAGGTTTGCCCGCAGGCGTTTTAAATATTGTACATGGACTAGGACAAAAAGTAGGCCAGGCCATGGTTGAGCATCCAACAATTCCTGCTGTATCCTTTACAGGCGGAACAGCAACCGGAAAACAAATTGCATCCACGGCTGCGCCTATGTTTAAAAAGTTATCGCTTGAGTTGGGTGGGAAAAATCCGAACATCGTTTTTGCAGATTGTGATTTCGACCAAGCTGTTGCTACTTCTGTTTTATCTTCGTTTAGTAATCAGGGAGAAATTTGTTTATGCGGCTCTCGCATTTTTGTGGAAAGAAAAATATACGATCGCTTTGTGACTGCATTTGTAGAGAAAACTAAAAGCTTAGCAGTTGGCGATCCGCAAGATGAAAAAACAAAAGTTGGCGCCATTAACTCTGCCGGGCATTTTCAAAAAATCCTAAACTATATTGAATTGGCGAAAACAGAAGGAGGAGAAATTATTTGTGGTGGACGGGCAGTAAAAGTTTCAAGTAGATGTGAGGGGGGATATTTTATTGAACCAACTGTTATTCTAGGTTTAAACAATACTTGCAGAACCAATCAGGAAGAAATTTTTGGTCCGGTAGTTTCCATTATGCCATTTGATACGGAAGAAGAAGCCTTTTCACTTGCTAACGGTACACTATATGGTTTAGCGGCTACCATCTGGACAGAAAACTTAAAACGAGCGCATCGTGTAGCCGGAAATTTAAAAACAGGCATCGTCTGGATTAACTGCTGGCTATTGCGCGATTTACGAACACCTTTTGGTGGAACAAAGCAAAGTGGTGTAGGCCGCGAAGGCGGCTGGGAAGCATTACGTTTTTTTACCGAGCCAAAAAATATTTGTGTGAAGCTTTGAGATTACTCGCGAATAGAAACGTAGTAATCTATTAAACTAATTATGTCAATTGCTGATTTGTAACGCAAGTCATATTCCTTTCTGTAATTTTCAACTCTCTCAAAATTTGTCCCCATCCAATTTCGGAAATACTCACGGCCTTCAAATGTATTTTTGATATCACTATTAACTCTTCTAAAAACATCAGGTTGTTTAAACCGAATACGTTCTTCGAATATCTTCTCAATCTTCTCATTTTTAAAATCGAAAATGTACAAACAGATTTTCTGTTCTGTGCCTAATCCTATATTTTGGGGGGATTTATTATCTTGTCTCCAGAATGCATTATTATTTTCATTAAGCAAACCATTCTTTGCAACTTTTAATTCAATTTTGCTTGCTTCAGATAATACAGCAAAATCTTCATATTCTCGTATTACTTCAAAAAAATGAGCTTGCTTAATCGGATTGTCCACATCTTCATATTCAAATGAGTAAAACAATCTGTCAGCACTTGAAGCTTTATCTTCTAATCTGAATGAAACCACAGCACGAGGTAAAAATGACTTTATCTCTTCATTATTTTTATACCGTAAAATACCAGTACTCGCGTTATAATTAAGTAAGCCAACTAGTTCAGTATTATCATTTAGGTTTATCGTGCCTTTATACCAATTTTGATCAATAAAAATTTTCTCTAAATCAGGGCCATATAAATCATTGTATAGCCTAGGAAAAAGAAGCTCTTTATTTTGCCCATATGCAGAAAGAAAAAGATAAAAATTAATGCCCCAAACGAGTGTTAAAATTCTTCTCATAAAAGTTTAACTTCGCATCAATTTACATGAATTTCTTTAATCATCAATCCATCTTCTTTACACTTTGGGGTTACAATATGAGTTACCTCGAATTCTTTGGAACACTAGCTGGTGCTCTAGCTGTTTGGCTTTCTGCCAAAGGAAAAATCATCAGTTGGCCATTAGGATTAATTAATGTTACCCTTTTCTTTTTTCTTTTTTATCAGATACAGTTGTATCCGGACATGTTCTTACAGGTTTTCTTTTTTGTTACCAATATTATAGGTTGGTGGCGGTGGTCACATCCCCATAAAAGTGAAGAAGACCAAAAGAAAGAATTACGCGTTTCATTTACATCAAAAAAGCTGCTAACCTTCATTTGCTTAGCAGGATTCATCATCACATTTTTATTCGGCTTATTTGCCAGTAAATTACATTTAGTCATTCCTAAATTATTCCAGCAACCCAGCGCTTTTCCTTATCTCGATTCTTTCGTTACCATCATGAGCATTGTTGCTACTTATTTAATGGTGCAAAAGAAAGTTGAGTGTTGGTTAATATGGCTCGCTGTTGATATTGTAGCTACAGCATTGTATTTCAGCAAAGGGATTTATTTTGTTGGTGCAGAATATTTTGTCTTTTGTATCATCGCTGCTTTTGGTTTTATCCGTTGGCGCAAAGAAGCTTTGAGTTATGCCATCTAAACCCATCTTAATTTGTTTCTACGGAAGTGAAAGCACCGGTAAATCTATTATGGCAAACAAAATGGCGAAACTATTCAAAACTGTTTGTGTACCGGAAGTAGCAAGGGAAATTGTAAACACTAATTCTTTTAACAGAGAGGATATCATTACAATAGGTCGCTTACAAACCGAAAGAGTTTTTGAAAAGTTAAAGCAAGCTAATGGTATTTTATTTTGCGACACCGATGTAATAACGACACAAGTATACTCTCGAAAATATTTAAAAGTAGTACCTCCTATTTTGTATCAATTTGAAAACATGATACGGTATGATCATTACTTTCTATTTGAACCAGACGTTCCATGGGTCGCAGATGGATTAAGAGATTTAGGTAATGAAAGAGAGAATATGCATAATCTTTTTAAGGAAGAGTTAGAAAAAAGAATCATTCATTATACAATAGTGAAAGGAAACTGGGAAGAACGAGAAGCAATTATCCTTAATATACTTCAGGAAAAACATGATATCAAACCTTAGGCATCAATAGGAAAGTTGGCTAATTATGCGCATCGCACGATACTTCAATTCCAATTAAATTGTATTTTTGTATAGAAAAGATTTGTCATGGAAAATAAAAAAGACCTTACACTCCTTGTGTTAGCAGCCGGAATGGGTAGTCGCTATGGTGGCATTAAACAAATTGATGGCTTTGGCCCAAGTGGAGAAACCATTATGGATTATTCTTTATACGATGCCATTCGTGCCGGCTTTAAAAAAGTTGTTTTTATCGTACGCGAAGAAATTTTACAAACTGTTAAAGAGAGATTTGAACCTAAATTAAAAGGTAAACTAAGAATTGATTTTGTTATACAGGCATTAGATACTTATGTGCCTAAAGAATTTGCAAGCAACAAACGCACAAAACCGTGGGGAACTTCTCACGCTGTGCTTTGTGCTAAAAATGCCATCAATGAACCTTTCGCAGTGATTAATGCGGATGATTTTTATGGTCGTTCAGCCTTTCAATCTTTAGCGGATTATTTTAGAAATGATAACAGTGGTGCACATGCAATGGTGGGTTATACATTAAAAAATGTTTTGTCGGATCATGGCAGTGTATCACGTGGTTGTGGCGAACAAGATGCCAACGGATATTTGACCTCAGTTGTTGAGCGTACTACCATTGTAAAAGAAGGAAACAAAATCATTGCTAAAGAAAAAGATGGTGATATTGAGATGAATCCTGAAACGCCAACCTCGATGAATTTCTGGGGCTTCTATCCGGATATTTTTAACATCACCGAAAAAATGTTTTACGAATTCCTTAAAGAAAACAGCAATAATCCAAAAGCAGAATTTTTTATTCCTTTAGTAGGCAACAAAATGATTAAAGAAGGTAAGGGAAAAGTAAAAATTTTGAAAGGCGGTGATATTTGGTTTGGTGTAACTTATAAAGAAGATAAAGACGCTGTATCAGCAAAAATTTTAGAGTTGGTCAATCAAGGAGAATATCCTAAGCAACTTTGGTGATTGTATTCTTTATAAATAGATATACGAATTTGTCATTCAATTTTTTAGTTAACACCTTATTTGCTTTTATGAAATTGAGGCCTATCCTCAAATACACACTTTAGATATATTAAACTTCATTTCATACTATTTAAAAGTATCTTTAGTTATGATAAAGCAATTCAGAAGCATAGCTATTTTTATATTCACATGGATATGCCTAACTGCTTGTCGACAAGAGCAAGTAGATGATTTTCCTAATGGAAATCTTGATTTTGTTTCAGCGGTAGATATTTCAAATTTTCCGGAAATAGATGAAACCAATGCGGTTTTTTTAGATATCAATGGAAATCAAAAAGATTTTCTAGATATCATAAAGTCGAGTGGGGTTAATACAGTCCGCTTAAGAATTTGGGTTAATCCAACAAGCCAGCATTCAGGCTTTAACGAAGTAAAAGAATTTAGTACAAAATTACGGAGTATGGGTTTTAAAATATGGCTCACAGTACATTATTCCGATACTTGGGCCGACCCCGCTCATCAAATAACACCGCTTGCTTGGAAAAATTTGGATTTTCAATCTTTACAAAAAGAAGTATCGGAATACACGTTACGCATTGTTACAGAAATAAAACCGGATTACATTCAAATAGGCAATGAAATCAATCCTGGCTTTTTACATCCTCAGGGTAATATTGTCGAACAATACTCCAACTTTATTGCTTTAATGACTTCAGCTATTAATGTAGTAAGAAAAGAAACGCCCAAGGCTAAAATTATTATTCACTATGCGGGTATAGAAGGTGCAGCATGGTTTTTTAATCAAGTTGCACTGTTGGACTATGATATGATTGGCATTTCTTATTATCCCATCTGGCATGGTAAATCATTGAATAATTTAAAAAATGAATTAACCACTCTTGCCTTAACACATAACAAAGAAATTGTAATAGCAGAAACAGCATATCCATTTACCTTAGAATGGAACGACTGGACCAACAACATAGTAGGCGAAGAAGAACAACTTATCTTACCTGGATTCCCTGCGAGCACAGAGGGACAACGTGCCTTTATACAATCCTTACGCAATATGATGGAAGAAATCCCGAACGGAAAAGGTTTGTGCTATTGGGGAGCAGAATTAATTGCTTGGAAAGGAAACCAAGCCAACAATGCATCACCTTGGGAAAACCAAGCACTTTTCAATTTTCAAAATCAGGCATTGCCTGCAATGGGTGAATTAAAAAAAGATTAATCCTTCCATTAAAGGAATTCGCAGCTTAGCTATAAATCTGATAAAAGAATTTTTTATAGCTTAAACCAATAATAAGTTATGGATATAATTTGCTTAAGTCTTATTCTATTAGATTATTGCTAAAATTCCTTTGTCTTTCTCCTGCGCACATGAATAGTTAACTAAAAGTTGTTTACTTATCCTTCTTTGTATAGGCGAGTAAAGTTAAGTTTATATATATCCCACCGTTGGAGAAGTGCTCGAATGTGTATTGATTAATTCCCCTCCTTTAGACAAGTATTAGAAATTATTCTTATTAATCTCCCTTCTTTGAAGACGTGCCCGAAGATGCACCAATTAATTCCCCTCCATTGGAGAGGTGCCCGAAGGGCGGGGTGGTCCAAACGCTACATGACCATGCAACACCTCAATCACACTATCTACATTACCCAACACATCTTCCGCCTGAATGTGAATAACCGTTAACCCTAAGACCTTTAAATAAGCATCACGTTCAGCATCATACTCCTCTTTATCAATGTGGCTGCTTCCATCAATTTCAATTACTACCTGACAATTACTGCTATAAAAATCGACAATGTAATTACCTACAATTTTTTGCCTATCAAAATCGTAACCTTTAAACTGTTTGTTTTTTACTTTTTTCCAAAATAGTACTTCAGCTAAATTGCCAGCTTTTCGCAATGCTTTTGCTCGATCTTTTAGATTTGGGTTAAAGGGAAGGCTCATATAATTCTTTGTGTTTCTGCTAACCCGCTTTTCAGGTATCTTTTCGTTTGATGAAAAATTCAAGTCACTGTCTTCCATTAACAATTAATCATTTATCACGCTCAACTATACTTTTTATGTTGTTTAAGTAACTATTGTTTGTCAATTTTACCAACCCGTCCTTCGGACACTCCTCCTTCACATGAAAGTGAATTTATATTTTTGGGTAATCGCTTTCGGCTTTGGATGTTACTAATTTTTTACTTGTCAATTACTACCACCCCGTCCTTCGGACACCCCTCCAAAGGAGGGGAAGATTGAGCAAGTCTCAGAAAAATTTAAGAAAGGATTTATAAATTAAACATCATAAAAAAAGACCACACTTTCGCGTGGTCTTTTCTTTTTTTCAAATTAAAAGTCTTAGCCTCCGAAATCGTCAAAGCGAATGTTTTCTTTCGGAATACCCATATCATCTAACATCTTCAATACAGCAGCGTTCATCAATGGAGGGCCGCACAAATAGAATTCTACATCTTCTGGCGATTCGTGTTTGCTTAGGTAATTGTCGTACAAACATTTGTGTATGAAACCAACATAGCCATCGGCTTCTTTATCATCTAAGCTTTTCTTTACTTTCCAGTTGTCTTCTGGTAATGGCTCACTCAAACCAATGTTGAATTGGAAGTTCGGAAACTCTTGTTCAATTTTTCTGAAGTGATCCACATAGAATAACTCTTTCTTTGAACGTCCGCCATACCAATATGAAACTTTACGCTTTGTTTTCTCTGTATGGAATAAGTGGAAAATCTGCGCACGCAACGGAGCCATACCTGCACCACCACCGATGTAAATCATCTCGCGTTGTGTTTTGTTAATGTGGAACTCACCGTAAGGTCCCGAGATGGTTACTTTATCGCCAGGCTTTCTGGAGAATACATAAGAAGAACAAATACCAGGATTTACATCCATCCATTTGTTGTTCGCTTTGTCCCAAGGTGGTGTTGCAATTCGAATATTCAACATGATGATGTTTCCTTCTGCAGGGTGGTTAGCCATGGAGTAAGCACGAAAGATGGGCTCATCATTCTTCATCTTCAAATCCCATAACTTAAACTTATCCCAGTCTGGCTTAAATACGTCTTTGCTAGCGTGGCCTAATTCCGGATGTGGAGTAATATCCATATCCTTAAAATTAGTTTGCAAAGCAGGCACATCTATTTGAATGTATCCACCGGCTTCAAAGTTTAAGGTTTCACCCGGAGGAAGTTTCACCACAAATTCCTTAATAAAGGTTGACACGTTGTAGTTAGATACTACTTCACATTCCCACTTCTTAATACCAAATATTTCATCCGGAATGCGGATGTTCATGTCTTGTTTTACTTTTACCTGACAACCTAAGCGAACATTGCTTAATTTTTCTGCGCGATTTAAGTGACCGACTTCTGTTGGCAATACATCGCCACCGCCAGATTCTACCACGCACTTGCACATAGCGCAAGTTCCGCCACCACCACAGGCTGAAGGCAAAAATATTTTCTCATTGGCAAGCGTTGTTAAAAGTGAACTGCCGGCAGAAACGGTAATTGTTTTTTCGCCATTGATCACCACTTTAACCGGTCCGGATTGCACCAGCTTAGCCTGCGCAAAAATTAAAAGCGCCACCAGCAACAGAATTACTACGGTAAACGCAATGATTGAAGATGTAATAACCATATTCAGGTAAAATTTAAGTCCACAAATATAAGGGCGCGAACTATTCGAGATGCGACCGGTGCCCGAAATTTTACGACTTTAAGTATCTTATAATCAAGTTCTTAAATTTTACCTACTCCGAAACCAAACGAAGTTGATTCAAAGGTTAATTTGTTTAAGTTTTTTACCCTTACAGGCAATAAAACTTAGTCAAATAATGGCTTCTGCTTCTTGTTTAATTTTTATCGGATTCAGTCTGGCATCTGGTGCTAATAAAATGCTGATACCGGGTTGTTTAGCGATATCGGCAAGTTTTTCCAATGTAATAAAACCACGTAAAATTTCTTGTCCTTGCCAGGCATAGCCTTCCTGAAAATGTTCGAAACTATCTTTGGTAATACCTTTCCCTTTCTCGAAAGATACCAAAGCCTCAACTTGCAATGCATTTGTAAACTCGGGCACTGCGCCTTGTGTTCGTTTTTTGTATTCGTACTGATAGTGATAGTTGAGTGCAGAAATATCGGATAACACAGCACTAGCTGTTGGAAAACTGCCAGCTCCTTTTCCTACAAACAATTGCTTTTCGGCAAATGCGCCTTCCACTTGCACAGCGTTAAACTCGTTTCGTACACTATACAAAGTGTGCTGCTGACTCACCAATTGTGGTGCAACAAAACCATAAATTTTTCCACCTTGCTTAAACGCTCTAGCTATAAGTTTAATGGTAAATCCATTCTCGCGCGCAAAGCGAACATCTGTATCTGTTATGTTAGCAATGCCGAGGTTAATGACTTGTTCTGGTTTCACGAACACGCCAAATGTATGTGCAATAGCAATAACCAATTTAAATTTTGGATCGAAGCCTAACACATCTAAATCAGGGTTTGATTCTGCAAAACCTAATTCTTGAGCTTTGATTAAGGCACTTGCATAACTTTTTTTCTCTTCAAAAATTTTGGTGAGGATGTAATTGGTTGACCCATTAAAAATTCCTTCGATGGAAGTGATTAGGTCATTATCATAATATTCTTCCAAGTTGCGGATGATGGGAATACTGCCACACACCGAACCTTCGTATAAAACAGATTTACCGGTTATTTTCTGTAATTCGTAAATCTCTTCCAGGTTTTCTGCCAGCATTTTTTTATTGGCTGTAACCACATCCTTTCCATTTTGAAGAGCCTGTTTCACTATGGAAAATGCCGCCTGCGCATCGTCTATTAATTCTACAATTACATTGATGTCCGGATCGTATAGTACATCGTTAGCTTCTGTAGTAAAATGCTGCTTGGGCAATGTTCTGTTTTTATCAGCATGTTTAATTACAATTTTCTTGATGCTGGCTTTTATACCTTTGGTCTGGCTGATGACTTGATGCAAGCCCTGACCCACAACACCAAAACCAAATAATCCTATGGTTAATTCTTTTTTCATAATTTGTTAAAATGATACTGCTGCCGATTGATAAAATTTTCTAAAAATGTGTTGAAGTTTTTTTACTTCTGTTAAAAAGCCATCGTGCCCATATAAGGATTGAATGATCTCTAATTCAGCATGAGGTATATTTTCCGCTAATAAAATTTGTTCATTAATTGGAAATAATATGTCGGATTCAATACCAACCACCAATGTTTTGGATTTTATTTGTTTTAATATTTCCTCAATGCCTCCTCGGCCTCTGCTAACATTATGACTATCCATCATTTTACTCAACGCCCAATAAGAAAAAGCATTAAACCGTCTGGCTAGTTTTTCACCTTGGTAGATTTGGTAAGTAGATGCCCGATAGTTATCTGTTGTTTCTGCGTTTTTATCTGCTTGTGTAACTGCAAATGTCTCATAAGATCGATAGGATAACATACCGATGGCGCGTGCTGCCTTTAATCCTTCATGCCCGGCTGTTACATCCTTATTTTGCCAGGTTGGATCGGCAGCTATGGCCATGCGCTGCGCTTCGTTAAAAGCAATTCCCCAAGGCGAATGTTGCGCATTGGTTGCCAATAAAATTACATGTTCGAATAAATCGGGTTCGGTAATGGTCCATTCTAAAGCTTGTTGTCCACCCAACGATCCCCCTATTAAAGTATGCACCGATTGAATACCCAAAGCTTTTCTGAGTAAATCGAAAGCACGCACAACATCGCGATTGGTTACAACAGGAAAATCATGATAATATACCTTACCGTTATCCGAGTTTATGGATAGCGGCCCTGTTGAACCATAACAACTGCCCAACATATTTGCACAAACAATAAAATGTTCGAGTGTATTTACAGGACTTTCTGCATGAAATAAATCGCCCCACCAAGTTGTTACATCTGCATTGCCTGTTAAAGCATGACAAACCCAAACCACGTTGTCGCGTGTAGCATTTAACTTGCCTAAGGTTACATACTTTAATTGGAAGCCGGGTAGTTGCCCACCCAGCTCCAATTCAATTGGCTGATTGAAATAAAAAACAGATTCGTGCTTCAACATATTTTATTCTTTATTCAACCAGCTCGCCCTCAAACACTTTCGCAAAAGCTTGTTGGAAGTCGGCTTTAATATCTTCTATATGTTCTATTCCTACAGACACACGCAATAAATTTGGCAACACACCTGATGAGATTTGCTCTTCTTCGCTGAGTTGCTGATGTGTAGTAGCAGAAGGTTGGATGATCAATGTTTTGGCATCGCCAACATTAGCTAAATGACTCACCAGTTTTAAATTATCTACCAACGAGGTTGTATTCTTCTTACTTCCTTTTACGGTGAAAGAAAGCACAGCACCAAAACCATTGCGCAAATATTTCTTAGCTAACTTATGGTACGTGCTGCTCTCTAAGCCCGGATAGTTGACACTTTCTACTTGCGGATGTTGTTCTAACCATTGCGCCAATGCCAAGGCATTATCAACTGCACGTTGCACGCGTAACGAAAGTGTTTCTACACCTTGAATGAATAAGAAAGAATTAAAAGGACTAACAGCAGGACCAAAATCTCGCAATCCTTCTACTCGTGCCCGAATAATGAAAGCAATGTTTGGTAAACCTAATGGATTGTTTACTCCAAACACGTCTGCAAATTTCAAACCGTGATACCCTTCAGCAGGCTCTGTGAATTGCGGGAACTTTCCATTTCCCCAATTGTAATTGCCACTGTCGATAATAACACCTCCAATAGAAGTTCCATGCCCACCAATCCATTTTGTTGCAGATGCCACTACAACACTTGCACCGTGTTCAATCGGGCGGAACAGATAACCTGCTGCACCAAAAGTATTATCGACAATTAATGGCAAATCATATTTTTTAGCTAAGGCTGATATAGCATCAAAATCAGGAATGTTAAATCCAGGATTACCAATGGTTTCTAAATAGATGGCTTTTGTTTTGGCATCAATTAATTTTTCGAATGCTTCGGGTTTATCTCCTTCTGCAAAGCGTACATCAATACCTAATCTTTTGAAAGCTACTTTAAACTGATTGTACGTTCCTCCATATAAAAAGGATGTGCTTACGAAGTTATCCCCTGCTTGTAAAATGTTGTTCAACGCAATAAACTGTGCTGCTTGTCCGCTGCTTACGGCTAATGCTGCAACACCTCCTTCTAAGGCTGCAATTCTTTTTTCGAATACATCGGTAGTGGGGTTCATTAAACGGGTATAAATATTTCCGAATTCTTTTAGCGCGAATAGGTTGGCACCATGTTCAGAATTTTTGAATGTGTAGGATGTGGTTTGATAGAGTGGCACGGCACGCGAACCTGTTGCGTCTATCTCGTGACCTGCGTGTAACTGAAGCGTTTCAAAACGTAATTGTGACATAAGATAATTGGTTATGGTTAAATTCTGATTAAACAAATAATAGATGATCGAACCTGTAGTAGAGCGTTACTCAGGCCGATTAAGAATGTGTTGTAAACTTAGATTAACAACAACAGCGCTGAGCAGCCGGCATGCAACACATTTGCATACGCATGGCCGTACAACAGCTAATTAATTGAGAAAAGATAAATTGGAAGGTGTCGAAAATGGTTGACAGGTTTGGCTGTCTGTTTGCTTGATGAAGAATAAAAAATGTTTTCATTTTTAAATCGGTTTATAGTTCTCCTCAACACCTGTTGGGAGCAGGAATTAGCACCTTCTTCCTTGTTAGGATTGGTTGCTAGCGATTCATTGAGCCTGTTCTCTCTTCGCTTCTTTATAAATCGATTGGGCGATTTGCCTTTTCGACTATGGTGTTACAAACGTATAGCAGTTTAGTAGAGTTTCCAAATTTTTGTTAAATATTTTTTGGGGTTAGTCATTAATCTGACTAAAACCTTGATAATGAGGTGTGAAATTTATTTAACGAGGAAGGATAACCGTAAACAACGAACCTTCGTGTAACACACTTTTTAATTCGATGGTACCATTTAATCTTTCTACGGCACGCTTTAATATATATAAACCAAGGCCGGAACCTTGTACACGATCGTTAGCGCGATGAAACATATCGAATATCTTTTGCTGATGGTGTTCAGGGATTCCTTGTCCGTTGTCTTCTACCACTATATGAATGTTGTGGTTATTTTAGAAAACTGCTATACGAACCCACGACTCAACATTAGGTCGAATGTATTTGATGGCATTCTCTATCAGGTTTTGCAGAATGGTGTTTACAATGGCCCATTCCGATTGAAAATGTATTTCCTGTTCTATCTCTTTAATAAACCGTATTGATTTAAAATGAGTAAAATGTTGATACGATAAAATGCACTCTTCTACCAAAACATTAAAGTTGATTGCCTCTTTCTTTACTTCGAGGTGTTTCATGCGGGTGATGTCGATCAAATTAAGCACGATGTTGTTGATGCGTTGTACCTGATGGTGGTACATGTTTAAATAAAGTAAAGCGGTTTCGTCTTGCACATCTACTTGCACAACTTGATGCAACCCTAAAAGAGATGAAATGGGTCCTTTTAAATCATGTGAAACACGGTAAAAAAATGAGTCGAGCTCACGGTTCTTTTCTTCGATAATAGTATTCTTTTCTTTCTGGCTTTTTGTTTCTTGCTCTAAAGTTTTAATTTTCGATAAAGCTTCGTAGCTCTGAATTACATTTTGCGTAGCACTGTTGATGACCGATTCTTTCATTGATACGTAATTTTCTAAGTATCGTAAGGCTTCTTGTACATCACCGTTATTCTTATGCCATCGGTATAGATTATAATGAGCTTTAAAAAGAATAAACTTACTGTTGTGCTTCTCTCCTATTTGCAAAGCTTTTAAAAATTTCTCCTTCGCTACCGATACATTTCCTGCCAGTTGCTGTGCAGTTCCTAGTTTATTAAGCACCATGCCCATACCTAATGTATCGTTGGCTTCGGTTTGTATTACAAGTGATTCCTCAAAATCGCGAATAGCATCTTCAACTTTATTTTGTTTTAGCCAGACTTTCCCTCTTCCATATAAAGCAAAAGCCAATCCGCGCTTGTCTTTTGTTTCATTTTTAATAGCAACACTTTTCTCTATTATCTCTAGGGCTTTATCAATATCTCCGTTTTTCAAAAATAAACCTGAAAGAGGATTATATGCATTTGACTCTGCGTTTACATCTCCAACCTTTCGGCTAACTTCAATACCTTGTAAATATGCTTTTGTTGCATTCTCATAATCGTTAAAATATTCGTAGATAGTGCCCATGGATTTGAGCACGCGTGCTTGGTTGGCATAATCGTCTTCATCCTGATAAATAAGTAGACATTCTAATAATTGTTGCAATCCTTGGTGAAAATTATCGGTGCGGTATAAGATGCTACCTATATTGTAACGTGAGTTAGCAATTCCCTTTCTATCATTTATGTATTCGAAAAATTGTAATGCCTCGCAACTCAATTGCATAGCGGTATCGAAATCGCCTTGTATAAGCTTACATAATGCGAGTTGATTTTTTGCTTTTGCTTCGAGGTTAGCTAAACCATTTTTAGCACTTATTGAAAGTGCTTCTTCTGTTATCGCCATTGCCTTAGCAAAATTTTCTCCGCGCAAAGCAAAGGCTTGCTGAAGTAAAATTTCTATTGTCTTACTAAGTTCAGCTTTGGAATTTTCAGCTAACAGATTTTCTTTTTCCATATTGCAAAATCATGGCAAGCTGACCTGCATGGTAAATGTCGTGATGGATTAGTCCATGTAGCATAATCTCAAACGTGTAGGTGCGACCAGGTACTTTACCTTCCAACTTTAACACAGGACTTTGCCTGATTAAATGTAATAATTCTTCTTGAGTCTTTTTTAGGTTTTCTAATGCTTTGTTCCATTCTACTTTAGACTCCTTGAAATTTTCTTCAACGGTTAAATCAAATGCATCATTTCCTTTTAATTTTTCTATTACAAATTTCCTCCACGAGGTAATGTGTTGTACTAATGCTAAGATAGTATGACTTTCATTTAGCTGAAGGTTACAATTATCTTCATCTACATTTTGTAAAATCTCCATCAACGATTTACCATGCCAGGGTGTACCCTCAAAAGTATGATGCAAGGTATTGGCTATTTTTCTACTTTCATTTTGCATAAAAAAACCCCGTTGCCGGGGTTGATTATTTTAGGTTAACATTCCTCCATCTACTTGTATTACTTGCCCTGTAATGTAGGTCGACATTTCGCTTGCTAAAAACACACAAGCATCGGCCACATCGTTGGGTTGGCCTCCTCTTTTTAAAGGAATGGCATCGCGCCAGCTTTGTACTGTTTTTTCATCGAGTTTACCCGTCATTTCTGTTTCAATAAAACCGGGAGCAATGGCATTGCTTCGAATACCTCTTGATCCTAATTCTAATGCAACTGATTTTGTGAAACCAATAATACCTGCTTTCGAAGCTGCATAATTGGCTTGACCTGCGTTACCTTTTAAACCTACTACGGATGTCATGTTAATAATGGAGCCACTTTTTTGTTTCATCATTTGCTTAGTAGCAGCCTTAACCGTGTTGAAGCACGATTTTAAGTTTACATTAATTACTTTATCCCAAGCTTCTTCATTTAACCGAAGCAATAAATTATCATTGGT
Organism: Cyclobacteriaceae bacterium; assembly: GCA_027533395.1. Classification (GTDB taxonomy): domain Bacteria; phylum Bacteroidota; class Bacteroidia; order Cytophagales; family Cyclobacteriaceae; genus Chryseotalea. The sequence goes on along the minus strand of JAPZUF010000010.1, from coordinate 206,798 downwards.
AATACCAGTGTTGTTAACTAAAACATCGAGCGAGCCAAAATCTGCAATCACATCGTTAATTAATTTATCTGCTTGTGTAAAATCAGACGCATCGGAACGATACCCTTTTGCTTTTACGCCTTTTGCTGCCAGTTCAGCTTCTAAAGCCTGGCCTTGTTCTACACTTGATAAATAGGTGAATGCAACATTTGCACCTTGTTCTGCAAAACGAAGGGCGATGGCTCTTCCAATGCCTTTGGAAGCACCGGTAACAAGTGCGGTTTTATTCTGAAGTAGTTTCATTATTGGATTTTAAGTGTTTAAAAAAAGCGTAAGAAAAATAAATCAAAACCCCAACGCCTGCATATTTCATGAGGCTACCAAAGAGAGGTTCCGATTTTTGCCAATTCATACCCGCCACAAACAACCCGGCACCAATAAATAAATACAGAGCATGTAAAGGTTTCATGCGCCAAAAGTAATGAAAAGCTATAAATCGGTATCAATTTCGGTTTTGAAAGCCGTGTTTAGCCAGTATCTTTGGCGGCAATTAAAAAGAATAATTATGTCGAAATACGATCTATTGGTAATTGGTAGCGGACCCGGTGGTTATGTAGCCGCCATTCGCGCCTCTCAACTGGGTATGAAAGTGGGCGTAGTAGAAAAAGCCGAATTGGGCGGTATCTGCCTAAACTGGGGTTGTATACCTACTAAAGCCTTGTTGAAAAGTGCCAATGTTTACGAATACATTAAACATGCAAAAGATTATGGCATTTCTGTTGGCGATGCAAAGGCCGACATGCGCGATATGGTAAAGCGCAGCCGCGATGTGGCCGCAGGCATGAGCAAAGGCGTACAATTTTTATTTAAGAAAAATAAGATTGAACAGATTGCCGGTTTTGGTAAACTGAAAAAAGGAGGCAAAGTAGAAGTAACTGATGCCACCGGAAAGAAAACAGATTACGAAGCGAAACACATTATTGTAGCAACAGGTGGTCGTTCCAGAGAATTGCCAAGCATGAAAATAGATGGCAAAAAAATTATTGGCTACCGCGAAGCAATGGTGTTGGAAGAACAACCAAAAAAATTATTAGTGGTTGGTTCAGGAGCAATTGGTGTTGAGTTCGCTTATTTCTATAATACAATTGGCACAGAAGTTACGATAGTAGAATTTATGCCTCGCATTGTTCCGGTAGAAGATGAAGAAGTATCGAAGCAATTAGAGAAGTCGTTTAAGAAATCGGGCATGACCATCCACACCAATTCTGAAGTTACTAAAGTAGATACTTCGGGTAAAGGATGTGTAGCAACTGTAAAAACACCTACTGGAGAAATTAAAATTGAAGCGGATGTGGTATTATCAGCTGCAGGTGTAGTAACCAATTTAGAAGGAATTGGATTAGAAGATGTAGGTGTAAAAACCGATAAAGGAAAAATTTTGGTTGACGATTATTATAAGACCAACGTTGATGGGGTGTATGCTATTGGCGATATTGTGCGTGGCCCTGCGCTGGCACACGTTGCATCGGCAGAAGGAATCATCTGTGTTGAAAAAATTGCCGGACAACATCCACATCCTTTAAATTATAATAACATTCCGGGTTGTACGTATTGCTCGCCAGAAATTGCCAGTGTGGGTTATACTGAAGAAGCTGCTAAGAAAGCCGGGTATGAAGTTAAAGTAGGTAAGTTTCCTTTTACTGCATCGGGCAAAGCGAAAGCAGCCGGTGCATCGGATGGTTTTGTAAAAGTAATTTTCGATGCTAAGTATGGCGAATGGTTAGGCGCCCACATGATTGGTGCTAACGTAACCGAAATGATTGCCGAAGTGGTTGCCGCGCGTAACTTAGAAACAACTGGTCATGAAATTATAAAATCTGTACACCCACACCCTACCATGAGCGAAGCGATTATGGAAGCTGCTGCTGCTGCGTATGGCGAGGTAATTCATTTGTAGTTTCTCCCTTATAACAACTACAAAATAAAAGCTGCCCAATTAGGGCAGCTTTTTTGTTATAAATCTTTAATAAAAAAACCATGAAATCTGGCTAGTCAAACATTACAAGTCTGAATTACTCTAATAAACATAAGTAGTGACAGAGCTTGTATTCGTTAAATTATTTGTGCTTGTACCCGTTTGCATTCTGCCTAAAGCATCAAAGGTGTAAGTATAACTCAAATCTGCCACAAAAGATCCTGTTGAAACACTTGTTTTAATAAATTTCCAAGGCAAGTAATAATTAGGAGAGCTTATTAAATGATCCATTGGCGGGCTTACTTTATCTGTATATTCAGTGAAAAAAGTAACCGTTCTAATTAATGTAGGTGTTGTGAAATTTTGATCTCTAAAAAGTCTTAAAATATAACCGTCAGCAGTGTATTCGTATTCGTCTTTATCAATCGTAACATTAGCATTATTCCTGTATTCAATTCTAGCCAATCTACCATTTTCAAAAAAATAAAATCTTTTATTTGTTCCAGTTGTTCCTTCAGCTCTTTCTAAAATGCCTTCATTGGTATAAAAATAATTAGTAAATCCATCAGTAGAAAGTTTGCCGTTAGTGTAAACATAATTAATGATAAAAGTGTTACCATTTATTACTGTGTTTGCCATGGTCATTTGCCCTGCATCATTATATTGATAAGTCCCGGAAGGTAGTTCATCCACTAATGTTTGTATGTATCTATTACTTAAATTAACATTTGGATTGATTTGAATAGTAACTTCATCAAAAGAAGTTTGGCCACACGCATTGGTTAAGGTCCATCGTAAAGTATAGGTATTGCCAGCTACTCCTGCGAAAGTTGCATTACCTTGTGTTGGGTTAGTTAACTGTCCGTTGTTACCGCTTACTATCGTCCATAAAGCTGTTGTGCCTGTAGGTAAATTCCCATTTAAAGTAATGGTAGTGTTGGTTGTTTGCTGGTCTGCGCCTGCATTTGCTTGAAAATTTTCGCAGCCAATAGTTACACTTACATCCTTGTAAAAAACATCACATCCAGTAAGTTCCCATCTAAGTATATAGAATACACCAGGCAAACCTGAAAAATTTGTTTGTGGCATATTAGCATTAACAAAACTACCTCCGTTCCCCTCTAAAATTTTCCAAACTCCTTCAAAACCGGTATGTACGCTTCCCTGCAAAGCAATTGTATTGGCTGGTAAGTCACTCGCTTCAACAACTGTTGCACTTATCGTTCCTAACGGTGGGTTACATGCTTTTTCAGCGTCATCGCATGATAAACATAAAATCAGCGTTGTTAATAAGAGTATAATGTGTAATTTCTTCATAAGCATTTATTCTAGCTACAAAAGTAGAATACATGCAGAGGAAGGCTGTAACCGTAAAAATTCAGTTTATATTAATGTTCGTTCAACACCTAAATACTTAATCAAGGTTGTTTTATAAGGCTGCGAAACAAGTCTATGATTTTGTTTTGTAATTAAACAAATTTCATTGTTTAAAGTAAATTGGTTTGTGAGATACTAACCAAGGCTGGATATTCTTGAAATCTTAAATTCCTATTTCAATTTCTCTTTTAAAAAATTAGCCGTATAGCCAACCGTGGTTTTCACCATCTCTTCAGGCGTACCGGAAAATAAAAGATTACCTCCGTGTTTCTCTCCTCCTTCAGGTCCTAAGTCAATTATCCAATCAGCACATTTAATGATTTCCATATTGTGTTCAATCACAATAATACTGTGCCCGGCATCTACTAATGCATTCATGGCTTTCAATAATTTAGCAATGTCGTGAAAGTGCAGACCAGTGGTTGGTTCATCAAAAATAAATAAGATGTGTCCGTCAGGTGCATTCTTGCCTAAAAAGGAAGCCAACTTTACACGCTGCGCTTCGCCTCCGCTTAAAGAGTTTGAAGATTGACCCAATTTCACATAACCCAATCCTACTTCATACAAGGGTAAAAGTTTTTCGTAAATGCCTTTTCTATCTTTAAAGAAGTGTAAGGATTCTTCCACTGTCATGTCTAACACATCGGCAATGTTTTTACCATTTACTTCTACTTCTAAAACTTCTTGCTTAAATCTTTTACCGTTACAAGTTTCACAATTCAGGTAAATATCTGCCATAAACTGCATCTCCACTTTTATCTCACCTTCTCCTTGGCAGGTTTCGCATCTTCCACCTTCTACGTTAAATGAAAAATGGGAAGGTTTATAGTTTCTTTGTTTTGCCAATGGTTGGTCTGCCCATAAATTACGAATGGCATCATAAGATTTTACATAGCTTACCGGATTGGAGCGTGAAGATTTCCCTATTGGGTTCTGATCCACAAATTCTACTTGCGTGATGCGGTTTACTTCTCCTTCTAACTTATCGTATTTACCCGGAACTTCAGCCACAGAACCAGACATGCGGCCAACGGATGGATATAAGATTTTAGTAACTAAAGTAGATTTCCCGGAGCCACTAACGCCCGTTACCACTGTTAATGTATTCAATGGAAAGCTTACTTTAATGTTTTTCAGATTGTTTTCTCTTGCTCCACATACCGTAATGGCATCTTTCCACTTTCTTCGTTTGGAAGGAACAGGAATGGTATCCTTACCCGTTAAATAGTTAATGGTGTGCGATTGTGTGTAGGCGTATTTATCATTTATGTTTCCTTGAAAAACCAATTGTCCGCCATGCGAGCCTGCATCAGGACCAATATCAATAATTTGATCTGCTGCTCGCATGATTTCTTCTTCGTGTTCCACCACAATTACTGTGTTGCCCATGTCGCGCAATGATTTTAATACTTCTACCATTTTTGCAGTATCACGCGGATGCAAACCAATGCTAGGTTCGTCTAACACATACATAGAACCTACTAAAGCTGAACCTAAAGAAGTGGCCAATTTTATTCTTTGGTATTCGCCACCAGATAAAGTAGAAGTGATGCGGTTTAAAGTGAGGTAACCTAAACCCACTTGCTCCATATAGGATAAACGTGATTTTATCTCCGTTAAAATCCTGTCAGCGATTTTATTTTCGTAAGCAGGAAGTTTCAATTCATTGAACCAAACCAAAGCTTCATTAATGGGCATCAATACAATATTTGTAATATTCGTATTGGCAATCTTTACATATTGCGCATCTTTTCTTAATCGTGTACCTAAACAATCGGGGCAAGTTGTTCTGCCTCTATACCGAGAAAGCATCACCCTGTATTGAATCTTATGTGTTTTTGATTCTAGATATTGAAAGAAACCGTTGATGCCATCAAAATATTGATTGCCTTGCCACAATAAATCGCGTTGTGTTTTGGTAAGTTCGTTATAGGGTCTGTGTATCGGAAAATCAAACTTGATTCCGTTTTTCAACAAGGGTTTTTGCCATTCGCTCATGGCCTCGCTTCGCCAAGGTGCAATAGCGCCTTCATAAACAGATAATGACTTATCAGGTATAACAAGGTCTTCATCTATTCCTAAAACTTTACCAAAACCTTCGCAGGTTTGGCAAGCACCATATGGATTATTGAAACTGAAAAAATTAACGGATGGCTCTGTAAAACTCATTCCATCCAATTCAAATTTATCTGAGAAGCTAAGTTTCTTTTTGTCTTCTGTGTAAACATGACAAATTCCTTCGCCTTCATAAAATGCAGTTTGAATGGAGTCTCCTAAACGAAAAACAGCATCTTCGTTGTTGGCATCTACAACCGAGCGGTCGATTAAAATTTCAAGCTCAGTGGCATCATTTTCTTTTTTACTTTTTGTTTTTTTTGTTTCTGCTTGTATTTTGAGCCAATCTTCGATAAAAACTACTTCCTGGTTGATTAATACCCTAGCGAAACCTTTGCTTAACAAGAGGTTAAATTCATCTTGCAATTTTCTGCCTTTCTTGAGTGTAAGTGGTGCGGCAATTTGTATGCGACTTCCTTCGGGAAATTTTAAAATTTGTTCTACTACACTCGTTACAGTATCGCGTTTTACTTCTTTACCGCTGATAGGTGAATACGTTTTCCCAACTCTGGCGAATAGTAATTTAAGGTAATCGTAAATTTCAGTTGTTGTTCCTACTGTTGAACGAGGGTTGCGTGTGTTTACTTTTTGTTCGATAGCAATGGCTGGAGAAACACCTTTGATGTAATCAACTTCGGGTTTTTCCATTCTTCCCAAGAATTGGCGCGCATAAGAATTCAAGCTTTCAACATACATGCGCTGGCCTTCGGCAAACAAAGTATCGAAAGCGAGGGATGATTTGCCAGAACCAGAAAGGCCTGTTATCACCACCAACTTATTGCGCGGTATAGCCACACTCAGGTTCTTGAGGTTGTTTACTCTTGCACCTTTGATGATGATGTAGCTTTTAGGGTCTAGCTCGTCAATAAGCTCGGGTTTCTTAGTTTTCATGTAGAGATAAAAGCAGGCGAAGAGGTAAAAGTTTCGAAAAAGTAAAAAAGAAATGAATAAAAATGATAACACCACCTTTGCGGTGGTGTTAAGTATTCAGATTAATCGAAATCGGGGTCGTAACTGGCTTCTTTTCCTCCTCGTTTTCCGCCACCTTCATAGTCATCGTCATCGCTGCCGTAGCTATCATCATTGTCGTTGCCATAATCGTCATCGCTATCGCCACCTCCTGGTAAATCTTCTTCTTCTCTTTTTTCTACATCGTATTCACCGTCCGAATTTTTAACAGCAGGAACTTTGATAAGGTAAGTAGCATCTTCTGTTTCGAGAGGGAATACAAAAATAGATTCCTTTTTAGCGTTGGTAATTCTGGTAATACTGCCTTCATAACCGGCAGGATATTGATCTTTAAGGATTTCTTTCAAATCTTCAGAAAGGGTTTCCAGACTTTTAATTATTCTTTTTTTACTGATAGCCATAGGTTTTTATAAAACAGGAAATCGGGTTCAAATAGGGCGATAAAATTTCTTGTAGGCAAGATTTTTCAAAAAATTTTTTGCGTAAACTGATAAAGTTTTTACCTTTTCGAATAATTCAGCACCAAAACCCCACACTATCGAGCAAAATTCTACGTTACCTAAAAGCAAACACGCATGATTAACAAAGGATGGAGTGACAGTGAACTCGTGTCACGCTACCAAAACGGTAACGATGGGGCTTTTGAAATTCTCCTGCACCGCTATAAGTCTAAGTTGTATTCGGCCATTTATTTAATTGTAAAGGACCGTTACAAGGCCGAAGATTTATTGCAGGAAACATTCATTAAAGCCGTAAACACGATTAAGAATGGAAGGTATAACGATGAAGGAAAATTTTCTGCCTGGATTGGCAGAATTGCGCATAACCTAGCCATCGATACTTTTAGAAAGCAAAAGCGATATCCGGAAGTAATTTTAGAGGATGGCAGCCGTGTTTTTAACTCTATGGAATTTGCAGAAAGTTCGATGGAAGACAAACAGATGTTGCAAGAATCGCATGCACGCTTGCGCGACTTAATTAAAGAACTGCCTACGGAACAAAAACGCGTACTCATTATGAGGCATTACCTGCACATGAGTTTTCAGGAGATTGCCGAGAGAACCGGTGTTAGCATTAACACTGCGTTAGGAAGAATGCGCTATGCGTTGATTAACCTGCGCAAGAAAATGGAAACCCACAGAGCCTATGATAAAAACTTTTACCCAGAACGACCTGATACGGTATCTATACCACGAGACTACGGAGCAGGAGAGCCAGGAGATTAACCAGGCCCTATTAGCAGATGCTGAATTGCAAAAACAGTTTCAGCAATTGTGTGCCGCAACACAAGCATTGGATGAAGCACAACTTAACCCATCCTCCCAAACGGTGCTCAACATCTTAAGCTATGTGCGCAGCCAAACGCCTACTATAAAAAATACCTAGTTCCGATTAAAAAAAATGGTTTATCGGTTTTGCCCTGTTAATTTGCAAGGTGAACGTTTACCTATTTCATCAACATTTTCACACACCTGAACGTGGCGGTGCGCTGCGTTCCTACTATTTAGCCACATCTTTGGCAACAAACGGTTTACAAGTTACCGTTATCTCTAGTCATAATGAGCCAGAAATCAAGCGAGAAACTATCAATGGTTTTGAGGTCATCTATTTACCTATCTTCTATCAAAATCAATTATCATTTTATAAAAGAATAAAGGCATACTTACATTTTGCGATAAGTGCTGTTCAATACGTTCGAAAATTACCAAAAGCAAACTTGCATTATGTGATGTCAACTCCATTAACGAGTGGCCTTATTGGAATTTACTTTAAATGGTTTAATCGAACTCCTTATGTTTTTGAAACAGGAGATTTATGGCCCGATGCGCCTATTCAATTAGGCTTTATTAAAAATTCAGTTTTAAAATATTTGCTGTATGCTTTGGAGAAAACTATTTATAAACAAGCAAAAGCTTTAGTTGCTTTATCGCCTAGCATGAAAGAAATATTAGAAAAAAAGATTAGCGATAAAGAAATTTTTTTACTCCCTAACATGACAGATATTTCTGCTTTTGAAAAAGGAGTAGCCGATGTTCCAAAAGAGTTTTCTTCGACTCAACCTTTTATATTCGCATATTTAGGTTCTGTAGGTTTTGCAAATGGACTTACTTATCTAATTGATGTCGCGCGTCTTTGCGAAAAAGAGAAATTGCCAATTCGATTTTTTTTAGTTGGCGATGGCGCAGCTAAACCGGCATTAGAAGAAACTTGTAAGAAACTCAATGTAAGTAATATTCAATTTTTTCCTGCCACCAATAGAGATGGGGTAATAGAAATTTTGAAACATTTGCAAGCTGTTTACATATCCTATCGTCAAGAAAAAATATTAGAAACAGGTTCGCCCAATAAATATCCGGATGGCTTGGCAGCAGGAAAGTTAATCGTTACCAATTTTAGCGGATGGATTGCCAAAGAGATACATAACATGGGTTGTGGCTTTAGTTACCTCCCTGATGAGCCTCAAATGTTTATTGATAAAGTAAAGCCTTATCTGAATCATCCTTTTATACTTCAGGAAACACAAACAAAAGCGATCCGAACGGCTCACCAATATGATTACACAAAAATAGGCAAGCGATTTGTTAATTGGATTAAAAATTTATTATAGGATCAATCATCTTCTATTGCTAAAGTTGATTAATCTTCACGTCAAACTTTCTAAGAGTATCCATTTACCAATATCCACAGGATTTTTTTAGTTATAAAAATTACTTTATATTTAGATACTCGTTAAATCAAAATCTATGGAGGCCCAAAAAAAATATGTTTTGTTTTTCTTACTTATTTCATTTTGTGTTGCTTGCGATGAAAATAAAGTAAACATAGATGGTGTTTTAGAACAAAAGATTGAGGTCAATATTGGAGCAGGTTCTGCACTAGAAGCTTTTGAATCTCAATTCTTCACATATGATCTAACTTTATCAGAGAATTCTACTTTAAACTATTTCATAGGAAAAATAGAAAAATACAATGTTGATAAAGTTACGCTTACAATTAGCAATTTATCACAAACAGCTAGCATCAAATCTTTACGAATTGCTTTTGGTAAATACCAAACATTAATTTCCGATACTGAACCTATCGCGGTAATGCCCATTACTTTTGCTGGAAATACTACTAGTGAAATAGAAATTCCGCTGAGCGAGGATTTAAAAAATAAAATTGAAAATTTTTTACTGGAACAAGATGGTTTGAATTGCTTCCTATCTGTTTCTATTAATTCATTGGCTAACCCTGAAAGCAACTTCGATTTTGAAGTTACAACCAAAATATATATTTCAGCCTTAATTAAATAAGTAGAAACTTTGAACTTATCTCTGCCTCACAATCAAATCTTGTGCGAATTGAATTAAAGTTTCTTTCGCTTTTTTATCTCCTTTAATCTCATTCAAACTATCAAATCCTTTTTTGAAATAAGCTTTCGATTTTTTTTCTGTTAATGCCGGAACGCCTGTGGCATCGTAAATGGCTTTTACAGCTTTTACTTTTTCTTCCTTATCGAATAGTTTTACACTTAACCAATGTTGCAATTCTTTTAATTGTGTTGGATTAGCGCGCTCTAGGGCTTGTATGAGTAAATAGGTTTTTTTATTCGCAATAATATCACCTCCTACTTGTTTGCCAAATTTATCAGGGTCGGCATAAGCATCTAGTAAATCATCTTTAAGCTGAAAACCAATCCCAATGTTTACACCGAACTGATACAAAGCTTTTTGCTGTGCGGGTTTTGCGTTAGCTAACATCGCACCTAACTGTAAAGAGAAACCCAATAACACAGCCGTTTTTAATTTAATCATGTTGATGTATTGCTTTTCACTAACACTCGGCATGCTTTCGAATTCCATATCCCATTGTTGGCCTTCGCATACTTCGGCTGCACATTGATTAAAAGCGAATAATACTTCTTTCAATTTTTTATCAGGCAAGGATAAAAACATGTCGTACACTTTTACAAGCATCACATCTCCCGATAAAATGGCTGTGTTCGTATTCCATTTTTCATGAACGGTTGCCAGGCCACGCCTGATGGGTGCATTGTCCATGATATCGTCATGCATCAAAGTAAAATTATGAAAAGCCTCAACAGCTATAGCATATGGCAAAACCTGCTTCACATCCTTTTTATACAATTGATAAGCCAACAAAACCAAAAGCGGGCGCATGCGTTTGCCACCCAATTGCATAATGTAACGAATGGGTTCGTATAAACTGGCAGGTTCTTTACCCCACTTTTGTTTGGCTATTTCTTTTTCTATTTGTGTAAGTTGAGAAAGCATAAGGTTCAATCGGAATTTGTTATTAACAACAAGTAGAGGATTTGGTTATTTCTTTTTCTTTTTGCTGTGCAATGAATCAGGAAAATACAAATCGTCTTCTTCTTCCTTATAAGTTTTAGTATTCGGTTTTCTATTGATTTGTTTTTGTTCTTCTGCAAAAACTAAATCAATCAGTCGTTTATCGATATCGGTTTTCTTTACATTTACTTTAACGGTATCGCCTAAGGTAAATTTCTTTCCATTGCGCTTACCGCGTACACAATAATTGCGTTCATCAAACTCGTAATAATCATCATCTAAATCAGCTAAACGAATCATACCTTCGCATTTCGTTTCGATGATTTCTACAAAAATTCCCCACTCCGTAACACCAGAAATGATTCCATCATAATCTTTCTTTTCGGCAGCAGCCATAAACTCCACTTGTTTGTATTTGATGGATGCTCGCTCGGCATCTGCTGCACGTTTTTCTCTTTCGGAAGAGTGAATGCACTTTTTCTCGTACACTGCTTTATCAGCCGATGCTTTACCATCGATATAATGTTGCAACAGACGATGCGCCATCATATCCGGATACCTGCGAATAGGAGAAGTGAAATGAGAATAATGATCGAAAGCTAAACCAAAATGTCCTTTGGCTTCGGTGGTGTATTTTGCTTTTGCCATCGCGCGAACAGCTAAGGATTGTAAAACATTTTGTTCAGGCTTACCTTCGATTTCTTCCATCAAACTATTTAAAGATTTTGAAATGGATTTATCTTCGATAGCGAGTGTGTGGCCAAATTGTTTAGCAAACAAAGCAAAGTCTTGTACTTTTTGTGGATCGGGATTATCGTGCGTGCGATAAACAAAAGTATTTTTTTGTTCGCCTTTCTTCATGTTATAAATGTAAGTGGCAACGCGTTTGTTGGCCAGCAACATAAATTCTTCTATCAGTTTATGCGCATCTTTTCGCACTTTAGGAATTACCGCTAAAGGTTTTCCGTTTGCATCCAGCTTAAATTTTACTTCTGTGGTTTCGAAGTTAACAGCTCCTTTTTTAAATCTGTCTTTCTTTAAAGCATAAGCTAACTGATTCAATTTTTTCAACTCTTTATTGTGTGGACCTTCTCCTGTTTCTAAAACAGTTTGAGCTTCTTCGTAGGAAAATCTTTTATCAGAATGGATAATGGTGCGACCAAACCATTCTTTGATAATTTTTGCCTGATCATCTAATTCAAATACTGCTGCGAATGTTAGTTTGTCTTCGTTGGGTCTTAATGAACAAAGTTCGTTGCTTAATTTTTCTGGTAACATCGGAATGGTTCTGTCAACCAGGTAAACCGATGTAGCCCGTTCGAAGGCTTCTTCTTCTAAAGCTGTATTTTCTTTTACATAATGAGTAACGTCAGCTATATGTACTCCAACTTCAATATTACCTGATGGTAACTCGCGGTAGCTCAAGGCATCGTCAAAATCTTTAGCATCTTCCGGGTCGATGGTAAAGGTTGTTACCTTTCTAAAATCCCAGCGTTTCTTTATTTCTTCTGCGGTTATTCCTTCTTCTATCTTTTTACTTTCGTTTAATACTTGTTCAGGAAACTGAAAAGGTAAACCAAACTCAGCCATGATAGAATGTATCTCAGCTTCGTTTTCTCCGGCCTTGCCTAATATCTCTACTACTTTTGCTTCCGGACTTTTTTCTGCTCCACCCCAGTTTACAATTTCAACAATTACTTTATCGTTAGTTTTGGCACTGTTGATGTTTTCGGGATAAACAAAAAAATCCTGATGCATTTTTCTGTAATCGGGCACTACGAATGCATAGTTCTTAGAAACTTCTATTCTGCCCACATATTTGTTGCGCCCACGTTGAATCACTTCAACAACTTTGCCTTCGGGATGTTCTCCATGTCTGGTTTTGTAAACAGAAATAGCAACCGTATCGCCATCGACTGCTGAACCCAAATCTTTGGCTTTGATAAAAATATCTTGAGCCTCTGCACCCATGCGTACGTAAGCAAAGCGCGAACTAACATGATCTACAACTCCGGTTACGGTATTTAAGGTACGTGATGCTGCGTATTTTCCATCGCTTATCTCGCGAATGGAACCTTGTTGTTCTAAATCAAAAATATAATGGGTGATGAGTTTTAGATCTTCTTTCTTTTTGATTTGTGCTTTCTTGGCTATTTGTTTTATGGTATAGGCTTTGCCAGGATTATCAGAAAATATTTGTGTTACAATCTGTTTAGCTTTTTCTAAAAAGGTATTTCCTTTTTTCTTATTGGTATTTTTTTCTTTTGGCATGTTAACTGTTAATCTGTAATAAAGGGAGGGGAACGGGCAATGCTTTCATCTTGATGTATAATTGTGCAAGAACGGAAACATCTGCCAAGCAATAGTTTTTAATCTTCTCTAAGTTATCTTCTTTGTAATATACGAAATTGACTTTACTTCCGTCCATATCATTTTTTGAAGAAGGAATATTAAAAATAGTAGCGAGTAAATCGAGGGATGTGAAGTGTTTATAATCTCCAAACTTCCAAAGTTCGAGTGTGTCGAGATGGTTTACTTCCCACGACTTTTTTCCGGCTATTTGTAAAATGTTTGGCAAGGCAACTTCGTTGATGAGCATGCGTCTGCACAAATACGGATAATCAAATTCCTTACCGTTGTGTGCGCACAACAAAGTGTTCTTAGGTAATTTTTGTATGGTTTCCGTGAAAGAAGTGAGTATTTCTTTTTCGCTATGGCCATAGAATGCTTTGCTTTTTAATGCTAAACTTCCATTAGGTTGATCGACTACTTTGCCTATGGCAATGCAAACAATTTTTCCAAACTCTGCATAAATGCCGGCACGTTCATGAAAAAGGTCTTCATCGCTCTGATGGGTTTCTCTTTTTAAGTAAGATGCCTTTCGCTGCCATTGCGTTTTCAGGCGTTCGTCTAGGTTATTGAAGTTATTGGTAGTGGCTACCGTTTCGATGTCAAGGAAGAGGATGTTTTTTAGTTCTTTTATCATTTTACGAATGCAGTACGGCTTCCATGTTTAATTCTTTAACAAAACTAAGATTGGCTTCGCAGATGGTATTAGGTACGAAGGTAAAGCGTTTATCAAATATTTTATTGCCGATGTAATAACTTACCCAATATTCATTATTAAGATGAAATACATTTTTATCAATGGGCTCAATTAACGCTGAGCTATGCGCAGGAACAGTTTGTAAATAATGCCTGAGGATAGATGTTTTTTGCTGTTCGCCATTTTTCTCTCCAAAGCCATTACTTGATACTAAAGTGTTTTCAATCGGAAATTCATTATTGTTAATCAAATATACCAACCATTCATCGCTTTCACCAATAGCTTGCTTGCGGGCAATAGCAATTGTTACATTCACTACTGTGGGTATTTCAATATCCTTTATCATTGGGCTCTAAATTAAAATATTTCTTTAAAACTGTGAATGCATGTTTTTGTTGTGGTGTAAAATCTGTTTGAGGTAATCGCTCACTTAAACGTGGATACCATTTCCAAAAATAAACACCGGAAAGCCATTTTTCATTCCATGTTGATTTAAAAAATGCTTCGTAGGCTTGTGCCTGTGTTTCTTCAGAAAAGTTATCATCTTGGTTTCTGTCAGGCCATTCCCAAGGTTTTACAGCTGCATCTTTTGCACTTCTGTAGCCTATCTCTGTAAACAAAATTGGTTTATTTTGTTGTTGATAAAAGTTTTGCAAGTCTGCATTAATAGTTTTCCATTTTGATATAATTTCTTCTTTTGAACAAGACGGATTTTTACATAAAGGAAAATAAGCTTGTATGCCAATGTAGTCGAGTTGATGCCAAAAAGGAACTTGTTCGTATTCGTCAAAATTGGCCGCATAAGTGATTTTGCCTTTGTATATTTTTCTGATTGTGATGATTAGTTTTGTCCATTCTTTGCGATGTATCGTTTTCTTCAATTCAGTGCCAATGCAGAGGATTTCAATTTTTTCTTCTTCAGCTAATTGGGCAAAACCTAGAATATAATTCTCATATTTTTGAAACCAAGTTTTCCATTTTTGCTCTGTACCCATTTCAATTTCTCCAGGCCAACCTTGTCGAAGCCAAATGTGTGGCTTTAAAGTAACTTTTAAATTTAAACGCTTGGCCATTCTGGTGGTTTGTCTGATGCCATTGAAACTTTCTCCCCACCATCCTTTCTTATCTTCCTTATGATGAAAGCGCAGGGTTGTATCGTTAAATGAACTTTGAAAAGCAAATGGTGTTAAAGATATCCACGTAATGCCATGTTCTTTTAGTGGAAGCATTTGTTCGATTGTGATACTATCGCGAGTTCCCACCCAACATACTCCTTTTTGTTTGATGGATTTATCAATCGTAACATTTCGCTTGGCAAAAATTAACAATACCATTGCCAATAATGCCAGGGCGATAAGTATCCATTTCTTATTGAGCATGATTTAGCTTAGCGTTATCTTCAAATCAAAACCAAAGAGTTGAGCCAGATGTTGAGTTATATTTTTTCTTACTGCTTCAAAATCTATTTCAGTTTTTAATTCTTGTTGCATAGAAGTAACTGCCTTATCGCTGATGCCACACGGAACGATGTGGTTAAAAAAATTCAAATCAGTATTAACATTCAAAGCCAATCCATGCATGGTTACCCATCGGCTGGTTTTAACACCCATCGCACAAATTTTTCTGGCCGAATCTCCTTCACCAATCCAAACTCCGGTTAAGCCTTTTATTCTTCCGGCTTCTATCCCGAAATCTTTACAGGTTAAAATCACGGCCTCTTCTAATAAACGCATATATTGGTGGATATCGGTAAAGAAATTTTCTAAATCGATGATAGGATAAACCACCAGTTGCCCCGGACCATGAAAGGTGATATCTCCTCCGCGGTTGATGTGAAAATAAGTAGCTCCTACATTTTGTAACTGAGCGTTATCTAGCAATAAATTTTTCTCGTCACCACTTTTACCTAGTGTATAAACCGGAGGATGCTCGCAGGTTATTAAATAATTAGGCGTTTCTTTTTGTTCTTCAACGGCAATATTTCGATTGCCTGATTTAATTTCTAAAATCTGATTGAATAAAAAAGCCTGGTAATCCCAGGCTTCCTTGTAGGGAAACATCCCTATGTTAATGAGTGTTACGGTTTTATTGATGTTGGAATTCACTTAATCTTATCCAATTCATTTTTCAAATAGATAATCGGTTCGATGGTATCTGCTTCTACTCCGTTTTCTTTAGCTAGGTAGAAAGATATCCAATCGGTCAGGTGTATCAGGTAGAAATATTGTTCTAACAATGAAGCGCCTTCACCAATAATATCAATGATCGTATGCGATTTTTTCTCTAACATTTCTCTGCAAATTTCCATGCGTTTTTCAACTCTTTCATGGTCGTGGTCGGAATAGAGGTAAATCGGTTGCATCATCTGCATCAATGCTTCCGGAAAGCGCCAACCAACTAGTTCGTTATGGTTCATTTCCGGAAAGGTGTTTACGTGTGCAAATTGTTTGGAGTTTTCATTAATCTGTTGTTGAAAACGTAAAGCGATGGCATGTAAACGCTGGTCGCAATAAATAACCGGTAACTTACCTTTTAATTTCTTCGCAATAAGTTCTGCTTCTGATTGAATTCCTTTTTCGCCTCTGTTTAAAAACTCAATCGCATTTTCTGTTTCTTTGATGTAAGCCGCGCCAATTAAGTTGGTGTGGTACAATAAAGAGAGCAGAGCAATCATATTATAGCCCAACATAGCTCGTGGACTCTCAGAACCGGCCGGCACTTGAATGTAAAATAAATTGTATTCCTTGGCGATGTCTAGGATTTTACCACCACTTGCAATCACAATACAGTGCGCACGCTTAAGCAAAGCTTTGTTTAAGGCTGCGATGGTTTCTTCTGTGTTGCCGCTGTATGAGCTGGCCACAAACAAAGTATGCGGACTAACAAACTGTGGAATGTTATAACTTTTGATCACTGTTATGGGAATAGGAATACGACCAAACGTTAACGACTCCACTAAATTAGCTCCAATGCCCGAGCCACCCATGCCGGCAATTACCACGTTTCGTATGTCGCTGCCTGGTCTTACTAAATCTAATCCTTCGCCTATTTTTAATGCATCCGCCAACTGACGGGTAAAACCTTCGATGTACTTCTTAGTTGTTGACACTTTCTATCCTTATTTTAGCAACAAAGGTAGAACAATTCCATGACCGACAAAAAAACAAAAGGCATGAAAGCCGAAGAAGATGCGGCCAATTTTCTAAGCGCAAAAGGCTATGAAATTGTGGAAAGAAACTACCGGTACAAACATGCTGAGATTGACATCATTGTTAAAAAAGAAAATGTGTTGATTTTTGTTGAAGTTAAAAGTCGAAGTAAGGTAAAATACGGCATGCCCGAAGCGGCCATTAGCGAAAAAAAAGCTGCTAAGGTTATAGAAGGAGCTGAAGCTTACTTAATTGAAAAAAACTGGCAAGGACCTATTCGTTTTGATGTTGTTGCTATTATTCAAGATAAGAAGCAAGAAATAATGCACTTTGAAGATGCCTTTTATTGATTGTTTAAATGATTAAAACAAATTATAGATTTATATATGAAAAAATTAAAGCTTCTTTTGATTTCACTATTGGTTGCCCTATCATCCTATGCCCAACCCGGCACAGAAATCTGGCTTTTTGATTTATCAGTTAAAAAAAATAAAGTTCGTATTACAAATGGAGTTAATATCACCAACAGAAAAGGGTATGATAACCAACCTCACTTTCACCGAACGCTACCCATCCTCTATTACAGTTCGATTCGGGAAAATGGACGTGCCGATATATTTTCTTATAACTTCATAACGCAGGTAACAGAAAAATTTACCGAAACCCCTGAAAGAGAATACTCTCCCACGCTTGCACCCGATGGCAAAAATATTTCATGCATCATCCAACGCGATAATGGCGCACAAGATTTAGGTTTGTATTCAGTCGACAATAAAGAAGTTAAGGTATTGATTAATCAACTTGTTGTTGGGTATCATGTTTGGTTAACGGCTGATGAATTGGCATTATTTGTTTTGGAAGGTGAAAATGCTGCGCCAACGTTGCGTTTATACAATTTACAAACACAAAAAGATTCTATTCTGGCTCGAAACATTGGCCGTTCGTTACATAAAGTCACCAAAAAAGACGCTTTTAGTTATGTGCAAAAAAATGATAGTGGCGAAAACGAAATATTCATTTACGATAGAAAGCGAAAAACAAATACAGCTTTTGCCAAAACTTTACCTAAACGCGAAGATTTACTTTGGCTTAACAACGGGTTGGTATTGATGAGCGATGGAGAAAACTTATTCAGCTTTAATAATGGTTGGCAAAAAATTGAAAACTTCAATGTTGATAAAAAATTAAAAAATATAACGCGCATTGCTGTAGATGTAAAGAATAAAAAATTAGCAATAGTGGTAGAAGAATGAACTTAGCTAAAAAAATTATCACAACCTTACTCCACTAAAAAGTAAACCAGCACATCTTTTATTCTCGCTCGCCAATTTCCCCAAGAGTGCCCCTCGTTAACAGCGATGTAGTAATGATCGATTTCTTTTGCTACCAGTATAGATTTTAATTCGGAAGCTTCTTCTTCTGTATCATTAATGGTTCCGGTGCTGATGTAAAATTTTAAAGATGAAACATTATCAGTATTGTTATATCGGTTTAAAACACTTTGGTTGTTATACCACAAGGCAGGAGAATGCATAGCAATATTTCCAAAAACACTGGGTTTTTCCAAAGCAATAAAGGCTGAGTTTAAACCACCTAATGATGTACCTAAAATAATTCTATCGCTGGGATTGGCACTGGTTTTATAATTTGCATCAATTTCTGTAACTAATTCTTCTGCTATAAAATTTGCAAAATTTAGATTGCCTGTGTATTCAGTCATGCGTCTGTTGCTGCCAATATTATCCGGATTTCTAGGATCAATAAAAACAGCGATAACAGGAGGAATAACACTTTGAGCAATTAAGTTATCGAGCGTTATCACCATCGATCCTAACTGTGCATCGGCATATTCGTGACCATCGGTTACATAAATAACCGGTAAGTTGGTAAGGTTGGCATATAACTTTGGTGTATATATTTTGTACTGCACATCATAGCCTAAGTATTCGGAACTGATACGATAGTTATCCGAAACGTTTCCACCTAATACAGCAGCGTTACGAATTGTTTCTTGTGGATATTGCCATGCGGGCATGCGCAATTCTGAATTAGGACCGAAGCCACTGTATTGAATAAAACGATTAAGCGGATCTAAAATCCACGTGCTGTTGTTTACAACAATTTTATAATCTAACCTGGCATCTGGCGGAAAGCTCTTCTCAGCAATCCAAACATTAGTTCCGCTTACTTGTATACCACTGTAACCAGCATTGGCATTCCATCCATTAAAATCGCCAACCCATTTTACTTGCGATGCGTTACCTTGATAAATAAATATAACTGAATCGTTGATGGCAAATGGAACCTGATTATTGCTAACCATGCTATCCAGCAAGGCTTCTAATCTGATTTCTCTTTCTGTATCATCTGGTAATCCAGCAATGGCGAATAAGGTTTGTTTAAAATCTTCAATCGAAGAAAAAGAATGATACTCTAAAAGGGTAGCCTTAGTATCAGTCTCATCCGAACACGACTGAAAAAAGAACAAAGTGCTTGTTAAAAATAACAGAAATATCTTTTCACCTATCTTCATAAACGGCAAGATAAGTTTTTAAACGAATTTGAATAACAATTATTCTTCCTCGCTCATTAATTTTAGTTTGGCTTTTTGTAATTCTTCTTTCTGCTGCTCGCTTACAACCGGATAACTTAAGTTTAGTTTACCAAATTGTCGGTAGATAACCGCTGCAATAGCCAAGCGTGCAAACCATTTATCGTCTGCCGGAATTACAAACCAAGGCGCATACTCAGTTGATGTTGCGCTCAAAGCTTCTTCATACGCTTTCTGATAATCCTTCCAGAATCCTCTTTCTTTTAAATCGCTTAAAGAAAATTTCCAGTTTTTAGATGGGTCGTCAATTCTTTCTAGAAATCTTTTTTTCTGTTCTTTTTTAGAAACATGCAAGAAGAATTTTAAAATGATGGTTCCATTATCGCTCAGGTTTTTTTCGAATCGTCTGATTTGTTTGTAACGTTGTTTCCAGAATTCTTTATCTATTTTATCAAGACTATCGATGCCTGGAATATTTTCGTTCAATACATATTCCGGATGCACTTTGGTTACCAATACATTTTCGTAATGCGAACGATTATGAATAGCAATCTCACCGCGAGCCGGTAATGCTAGTTGATGTCGCCAAAAATAATCGTGATCTAACTCATGCGAGTTGGGGGCTTTAAAGCTGTAAACTTTTACACCAAGAGGATTAAAACCCGACATGATGTGTTTCACTGCGCCATCTTTTCCTGCCGCATCCATCGCCTGAAAAATAATTAACACACTGTATTTATTATGTGCGTATAATTCGTCTTGAATTTCTGCTAAATGCTTTCGGCCTTCTTCCAAAAGTTTTTCAGCATCTTTCTTATTCAAGACCTCTCCTTCGTATTGCGTAGAATAAGATTTTAGTTTGATGTCGGTTTCAGGTTTCACCAACATATCTTTTACATTGATGAGTTTTTCGTTGCTTAGCATAGGTATAAAAATTTAGTGCCGTACAGTAAACAAGTTACGGCACGGCACTCGAATATCACCTGATGAAAGTCAGTTTGGTAATATTACTTTTTACGCATCGCGTAATGCCCTTCTCAAAATTTTTCCTACGTTAGATTTAGGCAATTCTTCTCTAAACTCTATGTATTTTGGGCGCTTGTAATTCACCATATTCTCCTTACAAAAGGCAAATAATTCTTCACTCGTTAAAGAATTATCTTTTTTAATAACAAACAATTTTACCGCTTCTGTAGAATGTTCGTCTGGTACACCTATCGCTGCGGCTTCTAATACCTTCGGGTGCATCGCCACAATGGCTTCCACTTCATTCGGATAAACATTAAAACCGGAAACCAGAATCATGTCTTTCTTTCTGTCAACTATTTTAAAATAACCATCGCTTTCGCGCACCGCAATGTCTCCGGTTTTAAACCATCCTCCTTCATAAAAAACACCTTGGTTATCTTTCTCCCAATATCCTTTAAAAATTTGCGGACCGCGTGCACATAATTCTCCGGGTTCACCATCCGGTAGAGGATTGCCATTATCATCGGCAATCATAATCTCAGTATTAGGAAAAGGAACACCGATGTAGCCTGGTCTGTCTTTACCGGGAATATTGATGGTTAGCATGGGCGATGTTTCACTCAAACCATAACCCTGTGTTATATGATGACCCGTTAGTGCCTTCCATTTTTCGCTTACTACTTCTTGTATGGCCATGCCTCCACCAATCGATGCTTTCAAGTTTGAAAAATCAACTTGATTGATATCCGAATGGTTAGCTAATGCATTGAATAAAGTGTTTACACCAATTAAAATATGAAAAGGTTGGCTTTTCAATGTTTTAATAAAACCCGGAATATCTTTTGGGTTGGTGATGAGCACGCTTTTATAGCCCAACATCATAAACACTAATGCGCCATGCAAAGCGGTGATGTGATACAAAGGCAGAGGAACAATGGCAACCGACTGCGGTGGGAAAACTAATCTTAGCAAACTACTGCTTTGCAATAAGTTTGAAGTTAAGTTTCGATGGGTTAAGCAAGCTCCTTTGGATAAACCTGTCGTGCCTCCTGTATATTGAAGTAGTATCGTATCTTCTTTTTGCGATTTAGCTATTTGATGTGGTGTGTTTCCTGTTAGTGTTTTAGCAAATGGAATGGCGTGAGGTAAGTGATAACTCGGCACCATTTTTTTCACACGCTTCACTACAAAGTTTACCAAGTGTTTCTTTAATCCGCCTAGCAAATCGCCAAGTTCTGTTACAATTACTGTTTCAATTTTGGTTTGACCTATAATTTTTTCGAGGTTGGCCGCGAAATTCGCAATAATCACAATTCCTTTTGCTCCACTATCTTTAAATTGATATTCCATTTCGCGTGGTGTGTACAAAGGGTTTGTGTTCACCACAATTAAACCAGCACGAAGCGCACCAATAAACACAATAGGGTACTGCAAACAATTAGGCATTTGTATAGCTAACCTATCTCCAGGTTTTAAACTGGTTTTTTGCTGAATAAAGCTTGCGAAACGAGCCGACAAAGCATCAATTTCTGCAAAAGTTAAAACCTTGCCCATGTTTTCGAAGGCGGGTTTAGATCCGTGCGCTTGAAAAGCTTCTTCAAAAATTTGTAATAAAGATTGATAGTGATCCGGATTAATCTCGGTGGGCATCCCAGGTGGGTAATGCGCAAACCATGCTTGTGTGGCCATAGACTCAGGGTAAAGCCACAATTTAATTAATTTTTGGAATAACAATCGTTTGCAAATGCCTTTGTCTGTTATCTTGCTTAAAAGAAAAAAACATGAATTCTAATAACCTGCTCGACTTTGTTAAACTTCGCAATAGCCACGAACCTGAATTTATTCAGGCTGTTGAAGAAGTGGCATTATCTGTTTTACCAGCATTGGAAAAACATCCGGATTTAAGAAAACTGAAAATAATAGAAAGAATTACTGAACCTGAAAGATTAATTTCTTTTCGTGTTTCGTGGCTAGATGATAAGGGAGAAGTACAAATTAACCGTGGCTATCGGGTGCAAATGAATAGCGCTATTGGGCCATACAAAGGCGGCTTGCGTTTTCATCCAACGGTTAACCAAAGTGTGTTAAAGTTTTTAGCCTTCGAACAAATTTTTAAAAATGCTTTAACCGGAGTACCGATGGGTGGAGGAAAAGGCGGAAGCGATTTCGACCCAAAAGGAAAAACCGAAAATGAAATCATGAAATTTTGCCAGGCTTTTATGAGTGAGCTTTCGCGCCATATAGGCCACCGTTTGGATGTGCCTGCCGGAGATATTGGTGTAGGCGGAAGAGAAATTGGGTATATGTTTGGAGCATATAAAAAAATTAAGAATGAATTTACCGGAGTATTTACCGGAAAAGGAATCGGTTGGGGCGGAAGTTTGATTAGACCGGAAGCTACAGGCTATGGCTTAATTTATTTTGCAGAAAATATGTTGCAAACCAAAGGACAAAGCATGAAAGATAAAATCTGTTTGGTTTCAGGTTCTGGCAATGTAGCACAATACGCGATAGAAAAAATAATTCAATTGGGAGGTAAAGCCGTTACAGCTTCCGATTCTAACGGTTATGTATATGATGAAGCTGGATTTACTACTGAAAAACTGGCTTTCTTAATGGACTTAAAAAATAACCGTAGAGGAAGAATAAAAGAATATGCCGATGCTTTTACCGGAGTAAAATATTTCGAAACAAAGGCAACAGACCATAATCCATTGTGGAATATTCCGGCACATTGTGCTTTCCCGTGCGCAACGCAAAACGAATTGAACGAAAAGGATGCTAATAATTTAGTTAAAAATAAAGTTTTATTAGTAGGTGAAGGGGCCAACATGCCTACCACACCGGAAGGTATCCATGTTTTAATAGATAACGGCATTATGTATGCACCGGGTAAAGCCAGCAATGCAGGTGGTGTGGCAACATCTGGTTTAGAAATGACACAGAATTTTATGGGCACCAACTGGACACGCGAAGAGGTAGATGCAAAACTTCATGCCATTATGAAGAACATTCATGAAACGTGTTTAGCAGCTGCCAAAGAATATGGAAAGCCCGGCAACTACATGCACGGAGCTAACATTGCAGGATTTTTAAAAGTGGCGAGAGCCATGCAAGCGCAGGGTGTTGTGTGATTTTTAATTTCTTTTGATTAGCATTTTATGAAAGTCCACGAATTAAATCGTGGACTTTTAAGTTTTTAGTAAAATAGTGTTGGCTGATAAATAATCAAGAAAAAGAAATAGATGTTCTTGCAACGTACATTATTCAATTACCTCCTCCATCTCATCTAATTTTTGTGGTGAGAATTTGCCACTTGTAGCAAACACAATTTTACCTTCAGCATCTAAAACAAAAAAGTAAGGCGTATCGCGTTTCTCAAAATCTAATGCTTCTTTATAAGGTTTTAAATCGCCTTTATAAAAAAGTATGTTTGGCAATAATTGTGGATCAACATTTTTTATTGCTTTCTTTTTAGCTGTTCCGGTTGCCGCAGCATTTACACCTGTAAACATGGGTATGAAGTAAACATGTACATCATAACCCATGCCTTCTAACAAACCTCCGGCCTTGCGCACAAACTTATCATATACAGGGTTGAACCATGTGTTTAATTCATCTTCTGCTTTTTTAGAATAAGCCAAGCCTAACAAAGTAAATTTTCCTTTTACACTTTTTGGCAGTTCAACTGTTTGGTCATCTGCTGTTTCTGTAAGCATTACGGGAAAATCTTTTCCAATAACTTGTGCTATAAGTGTTGATGAAGCCATCAACATAAAAATGAAAGTGAAGGTGATGAGTTTTTTCATTCTACTAAACTAATGGAATTTTTATACCCAAGCATTTAAAAGAATTGCATTTTCTTTGAGTTGCTGAATTTATCCATAAAATAAGGAAGTCACCTTTCGGTGACTTCCTCCTCCATGAAAACAAAAATCTACTTGGTAAATGTAAACCTGTAGAAACCGCTTACACTACTTACCCGCGAGCTGGGGGCAGTGTAGTTGAAGGATAAAACCAATTGGTTTTGATCCAATTTCTCTATCGTATATTCTATACTCGCATCTGTTATCAATATATTGTTACTCGTTAAAGCATATATGCCTGCCGAAAACCACAAACTCACTAGTGGATTTTGCTCCGGTGTAATTGAGTAGGTTCCACTCTTGTTGAAAGTAATCGATAGTCCTTCATACAAATCAGTGATGTCTTCTCCATCAAGCGTTACAGACTCTAATTGCCAGGCTCCATTGGTAAGCAAGTCTTTTTGACTAGGGCCTGCTTCATCTCCCTTCTTACATGAAAGGACAAAGGAAACCATGCAAACGCTAAGCAAAAAAATAAGAGGGT
Organism: Cyclobacteriaceae bacterium; assembly: GCA_027533395.1. Classification (GTDB taxonomy): domain Bacteria; phylum Bacteroidota; class Bacteroidia; order Cytophagales; family Cyclobacteriaceae; genus Chryseotalea. Next base: position 182,023 of record JAPZUF010000010.1, on the reverse strand, counting down.
TTTTTATTGATGTCATCATAACTATTTCTTTATGATTTTTTTAGTGATGCTTTTATCGTTTACTGTTTTGAGTTCGAGTAGGAACATACCTGCCGGCAAATCATGTATGTCGAGAATGTATGAATCTTTTTCTTCCCCCTTACTGAGTTTTCTCTTCATTCTTCTTTCATGCAAATCCTTGATCAACACATCTGGCTTAACTTTGCCCATTATATTGATAAAATTTTCACCAGGATTAGGTCCTACTTTCACTTCAGTTTGCTGGCTTTCTTCAGCATCTGTAATCAAAAATGCTTCGCCATTTAAGGTTATGGTATTACTTCCACTTGTCGCATCGCTTTCAAAAACAAGTTCTTCTGTATAAGTACCTTCTTCTGCTACAACAAGCGTTGCAGCAACTGTGTGAGTAGCTCCGGCAGCAATAGTAAATTGAGCATCGTCTAATGTTACTTTGGTACTATGCGCAATATTATTTATGGTTAACGGTGCATTACCAGTGTTTGAAACTGTAATTAATCTTAAGTGTGGGAAGCCTACTATCACCGGTTCTACCAATGCTTCGGTGGCTAAACCTATTACTCTTGTTTCATTTACTATAGTAAAAGTGCGCGTTACGTTAGTAGCCGGTAAGTAGTTTTGATTTCCTGCTTGAGAGAATGTTAAAGTTACTTCTCCTAATTGATGCATAGTAATTGTGTTGCCATTTACACTGGCTATCGCAGGATTACTGCTTGTAACAGTAAGCGGTAAGTTACTGCTTGCAGCTGCCTCTACTGTAAAAGTTCCGTTGGATAATGCGCGTGTTCCTGATTGCGTTGTAACCGTTATAGTTTGGGTAGCTTGCGTGATGGTCAATATTCCATTTCCTTTATTGATGGCATAATTATTATCAACACCACCTGTTAAAGTAATTGGATAAGTACCAACGTTACTTTCGGCTGTTGCTGTTGTTGCTATTTGAATTGGTTGGTCTAAAACCGCTGCTGTTTCGTTGTTGACAAAGCTTGTGTATTGTATAGTAAGTGTGGGATTAGCCTGGCCATACACCCGCGATTTGTTTTCTGCAACTGCTGTTAATGTTGCCTGATTTATTATGCCATTGCTTATAGCTTGTGGTTGTGCACTTAATGTGTAATTGCTCAACACACCTGCTGCACCTGCTAATGTAAATCCTGTTAAGTTTACTGTTTTGTTGTTGCCTGCATTGGCATCTGCAAAAGTAGCTGTGCCTGCTTGTGCTGTAAGAACATCTGGTGTAATTAATCCATTTACTGTTCCAGCATTGTTTATAGTAGCTGCTGTTGTGCCATCATAATTTTTTGCTTGAACTGTTACGCCTGTAATGCTAACCGGTTTGGCTGTGATGCTACCTGTTGTTGCTGTGGGTTGTGCTGCTAATGTATAGTTACCTGCTTTTGCACCACCTAAACTAAAAGCTGTAAATGTAATTGTCTTATTTGTGCCAACATTAAAATCATTATAGCTAGCTGTACCCGTTGTTAATGTTACCTGGCCTACATCTGCAGCTAATACGCCATCTAATGTCCCCGCATTCGTAATTTGTGCTGTTGCTGTACGATTAAATTCTTTATTGGTTTGAACCGTTGTCCCTGTTATGGTTAACGTCTTTGGTAAAATGGTAACTTCAAACGTTGCTGTTGCTTGTGCATGTGTACTCGTTTGAGAAGTGGTAAAGGATAATGTACCTGTTCCAGCTTTGGTAGCTGTTAAGGTATTGGTAGCTGCATTGTACGTTGCCTCGCCTGTGCCATTGGTAAAATTCCATGTTACTGTTGCCCCTGCTGGAACACCTCCTGCTACAAAACCTGTAAGCGTGTTGCCATATACAACTGTGTTGGTACCAGTAAGTGAAAGTGTTGGCGTTAGTAGGTTGTTAATAGTAATAGTTTGCCAATCTGATATTGCTGCATTGTAATTTGTTGTTGCTGCAACAAGCGCACGTACTTGGACTGTGCCAATTGTTGTTAAGCTTAATTGATTACCCGCTAGCGTAGCTGTACCTGTTAAATTTTGTCTCTCAAAAGTTAAGGTACCATTAGAGCCGCCTGTGTTGGCTGTTAATGTGATTGTACCATTAATAACTCCACTGCTCGAAGACGACATCGTTACGACAGGCGTTGCAGGGTTAATAGTAAGCGTTGCTGTATTTGCGCCACTGATGATATGGTTGGTACTATTTAAAGTAACGGTGGCTGTATAAGTTCCTGCATTAGTAGGCGTTGCATGCGGAGTATAATTTACAGTATTAGGAACACCAGTAGGTGTTGTGCTTACCGTTAGCGTTTTGGCTGTGCCATCATAAGTATGGGTAGTGTTGTTAAAAGTTACGGTGGTTGGAGCAGGGTTAATGATGCCATTGGTAAGTGCTGTTGGTTGTGCGCTTAATGTGTAGTTGCTCAATACAGCTGCTGCACCTGCTAATGTAAATCCTGTTAAGTTTACTATTTTATTGTTGCCTGCATTGGCATCTGCGAAAGTAGCAGTGCCTGCTTGTACTGTAAGAACATCTGGTGCAATTAATCCATTTACTGTTCCAACATTGTTTATAGTAGCTGCTGTTGTACCATCATAATTTTTTGCTTGAACAGTTACGCCTGTAATGCTAACCGGCTTTGCCGTAATACTACCCGATGTTGCTGTGGGTTGTGCTGCTAACGTATAGTTACCTGCTTTTGCGCCACCTAAACTAAAATCTGTAAATGTAATTGGCTTATTTGTGCCTACATTAAAATCATTAAAGCTAGCTGTTCCTGTTGTTAATGTTACCTGGCCTACATCTGCTGCCAATACGCCATCTAATGTTCCCGCATTGGTAATTTGTACAGATGCGTTACGGTTATATTCTTTTGTGGTTTGAACTGTTGTGCCAGTTATGGTTAATGATTTGGGTGAAACGGTAATAACAATTGAAGCTGAGCCTTGCGCGTAAGTAGCGGTTTGCGCTGTTGTTGTGGTTAACGTAACCGTACCTGCTTGTGTGGGTGTTAATGTATTAGTAGCGGCATCATAAGTGGCGGCACCTGTGCCATTGGTTACACTCCAACTCACTGCACCGTTCGAATTCTCTGTTAAAACAAAACCTGTTAATGTATTGCCATATACAACTGTGTTGCCGTTAGGACTTGTTAGGGTTAGGTTTGGCGATTCTAATGGAAGGTACTTCGCAGAATATGTAATCGCACTATTCCCTCCTGCTTTGTTAAAATTTCCAAAGAAATATAAATGATTATTAAATACTCCCAAGTCGTGAATTGTAGAATAATTTGAATTGTTCATCAAACCTTCATTACCAATAGAACCTAATTGTTTTAACTCTTTGGATACAGGATCGTATTGAAAAATTGAATTCGCAGTAATTGTTGATGTACCATCAGTTACTTGATTACCATAATAAGCAATATATAATTTACCATTATGAAATATAGACTTATAAACATAAGAATTGAATGTTCCGTTAAAACCAAAATCGAAGTTTGCATTAGATGCATTTGTTAAGTGAGGGTAGATATTATTTACATCAACTGTTGATCCAAAAGCAGTGGTCTGTGTAAATGCACCATATCTATACATCACGCCATCAATTTCCTCAAATCCAAAGACTTCCCCATTTGTAATAGTTCCTGATGGAAAGTTATTGAATGTTAAATCATAGATTACATAATTAACTCTGTCATTAGCTACGAGTACTCCAGTAGAATTTTGTAACCCATCGAACAATCCACCTACATAAAGTTTGTCACCTGCTGAGTTAACCTTTAATACATTTACCTTTGATGTAGAGGTTGCATTGGGCATTACTGGAATTGAAGACAGAGTATTAGTAGTTGCATTGTATCTTCCGATTCTATAGCAAGTTGAGCATCCACCTTGGCCAGTACTTGGAAGGGTATTAAAGGCTCCCCCAAGTATAAGTGTGCCAGCAAAAGATTCTAGAGCAAGTACTGCGCCTGAAGTTGCTTGTCCTGGAAAAATGTTTTCCCAAGTATTCCCATTTAATCTGTATACACTTACCGATGTAGCTGCATAAAGTACATTATTATGTACAGCAAAATCGTTTACAACAAAAGTAGAGTTAGAAAATTCAGAAGGTTTAGTAAACCCTGTGTAATAATTAGTACCATCAAATTTCCCAATTCTTGCTAAATTACCAGATCCTCCGCCACCTAAATAGAGTTCACCATTAAAAACTATGCTTGTCTTGATTGCTGTTGGATGAATAATGTCAACGAACCCATCTGACCATTGCGCCATCAGATTGTTACAAAAAAGTAATATCATTAGTATGATAAAGATTCTTTTACTTATGATAAAAGTATTTTTCATATAGTGTTTGTTTTAAACGAAATACAAAGTTTGTAAATTAAGAAGAGAATTAATTTTCATATTAGTTCTAAAAAAGCTCAATGAATGAATATTTGAACTTTAAAAAACATTTATAACTGTATAGCTAATACGTTATTTACAGTTTTGGAATAAACCAAACTATATAAGAAACATTTTATCTTATTAAGTTTGGTGAAATGAAATTTCAATTTTCAACTCGCTACTCTTGTTGGTAATTGCTTGCCCATAAAATGCTTAACTTAAGCAACGTTCAAATTATATTAATTAAAGCTCGTGTTTTAAGGGTACTTTTTTCTTCTTCTATTTTTGCTTTTATGCTAGAGAAAAAAATTGATAAGAAAAACGTTTACCGCGAGTACCTCCTCTTGTTTTTACAAGAAATTTCTATCGCTTGCCCGGCTTGTAAAAAGCATGCGTTTGTGCTAACGCCCGACTATGTGTTTGGCTACCCCATCCAAACGCGTTTGCAGTGTTTTAACTGCAACCATACAGAGGAAAAGTCTATGAATCACAATCTTTATTTTTTTAATGGCAGATTAAGAGATAAAATGAATGATCAAACACAGATTGTGGGTATTCCGATTGATCCTTTCTTTCACCAACCGCTGTGGTTTCAAATGCCTTACAAGGATCATGTTCTTTGGGGGTATAGCCGCGAACATTTAAAGGATGTTTTAAATGCACTAACAAGTTTGTTGGAGAGAAATTATGGCACAAAAAGATCGTTGCGCACTCATTTAATTAAGCATCTTCCTAAATGGCTGCGAGAAAACGTGGCTGATAGAATGGCAGCCGCCAAGTTTATTGAGAATTGGCTGAATGAAAGTGTATGAAAAAGAATCTAACATCCTCTTCACAGCCCAGTAAGGTGTAATCACCCGACAGGGCAGGAAAAACAAAAAGAGGACTCTCGTCCTCTTTTGTTTTTCTACATCTAAACTTGATTAATTCTTTTTTAACTGATCAATTTTAGATGCTGTTTCTACTTTAGGAAAAACATTATCAGCAATATTGATATCTGTTGTTTCTAGTTTCGGATCGAGTACGATTTTTACTACTTCTTTTTCTTTTACAAATACTTTTGTTACACGTGTTTCATTCACGCGCCAGATTTCTACTGGAAGTCTGTCGATTTCTTTTGTGCCATCTTTAAAAGTCCACTCGATGATAACCGGCATTATTAAACCACCGTTGTTGGTTAAAGTAACTTCGTACATGTTCTTGTTATCGAGTTTCGCCATTACTTGCTTATTGTCTAAGCGGCTTCTAAACTCGCCATACATGTTATCTGGTGTAGGCAACACTGTGATTTGCTCAGGTCCTTTGCTGAAGTCTGTGTATTTTTTACTGCCAGTGCCAGAAGATAGTTCTCCTTTTGTTGCTGTTACTTCTTTCTTCTCAACTGTTTGGTCGGGCTTGCGCACAGTTAGCCAACGTACTTGTTCTATGTTTTGGTCGCAGTTATCGGTTGTATAAAACCATCCTCTCCAAAACCAATCTAAGTCAACAGCAGAAGCATCTTCCATCGTTCTAAAAAAATCGGCAGGTTTAGGATGTTTAAAGGCCCATCGACTCGCATATTCTTTAAAGGCTTTATCGAATAGTTCCGGCCCCATAATGGTTTCGCGTAAAATGTTTAAACCTGTTGCACATTTTGCATATTGTTCGTTACCAAAATTGCTGCGCACTACTGTTTCTGAGTTTACCATGAGTGGACGTTGCAATTCAGGATTTCCTTTCATGTAAGGAACAATTGTGCTTGCCGGGCCTCTGCGTTGTGGCATATCCGGATAATTTTCCACCTGCGTTCTGTATTGCACGAAAGTGTTGAGTCCTTCATCCATCCAGGTCCATTGTCTTTCATCGTTGTTGATGATCATTGGAAAAAAGTTGTGCCCTACTTCGTGAACAATTACACCTATCATGCCCCACTTCGTTCTTTCTGGTACAGTACCATCAGGTAATGGTCGGCCATAGTTGAAACAAATCATAGGATACTCCATGCCCAATGATGCACCGTGTACTGAGGTTGCTTGCGGATAAGGATAGTCGATGGTGTATTTGCTATAAGTAACTAAAGTATTTTTTACAGCTTTGGTTGATTCTTGTTCCCACAGTGGATTGCCTTCTTTAGGATAGTATGACATAGCCAATGGATTTTTATCGCCCACTTTTACGGCTTGTGCATCCCAAATAAATTTACGCGATGTAGCGAAGGCAAAATCGCGCACATTTTCTGCATAGAACTTCCATGTTTTTTTTGCAGTTGATTTTGATTTTTCTCTTGCTTCTGCTTCTTGTTGCGAAGCAATGATTACCGGTTTATCAAAAGTTGTTTTGGCTTTTTCGAATCGAGAAAATTGTTCTGGTGTTAAAACTTCTTTCGCATTTTGCACCATGCCTGTTGCTGCCACAATGTGGTCGGCTGGTACAGTTAAGTTTACATTGTAATTACCAAAGGTTAGCGTAAACTCACCTTGCCCTAAGAATTGTTTGTTTTGCCAGCCAACAACATCATCGTATACACACATGCGTGGAAACCACTGCGCGATGATGTATACATAGTTGCCATCCTGTGGGAAAAACTCCATACCGCTGCGGCCATCATTGGGTGTTAAACCTTTCATTCGGTCGTTGATGTTGAAAGTCCATTCAACTGAAAAAACATATTTCTGGTTAGGGCCGAGTGTTTGTGGCAAATCGATGCGCATCATGGTAGCATTGATGGTGTAGTTCAACGCTTTTCCGGAAGCATCTTTTACTGATTTTATTTTAAAACCTCCATCAAAATCGTGTAAGGTTAAACTGCTGGCGATGGCTTTTGTATCGATAGAGTCACGAACGGTGTTAGTTTGTGTTTTAAAGGTATTGCTTTCTTTTGCGTTGATGTTTTGGTCGAGTTGTAACCATAAATAGCGCAAAGCATCGGGCGAATTGTTGAAATAAGTAATAGTTTCGCTGCCGCTTATACTTTGATTGTTATCGTTTAGCTCAGCGTTAATCACATAATCAGCGCGTTGTTGCCAATACTTAGGGCCGGGGGCACCGGACCCAGAACGATACTCGTTAGGTGTAGGCAATAACTGATCGAGTTGTTCGAATTTTCCTTGCCAGGGTTTAGCGGGTGTTTGTGCCCACAAATTGCTTATGCAAAACATAAGCATGATGACCATTATCAATTTAATTTTCATAAGATTATATTTATTACCAAAAAATTTTGTCCTTCATTAATACGAGAGCAATGCCGGCAATAGCAGAAGAGAGTATCAGTTTCCAATCGCGTCTGCTTTTGCCAAACAAATCAATCAACACAAAGGCAAGGACTAGAAAGATACAAACTATAATGATTTGCCCAAACTCCAAGCCGAGGTTAAAAGATAGCAACTGCATAACTATGCTTTCATCTTTACCCAAAATGCTTTTTAAGTAGTTAGAAAAACCCAAGCCATGTATCAGTCCGAAGATAAAGGCGTACGCATAATTTAATTGCAAGCTGAATGTACTTTGGTTTTCTTCATTTCTGAATATGTTAGATACAGCCGTTACAAAAATTGAAAGTGGAATTAGAAACTCGATAATGGCCGCGTTAACCGGAACAAGGTTAAGGGTGGCCAAAGCTAAAGTAATGGAATGGCTGATGGTAAACGCTGTGATTAGGATTAACAATTTTTTCCAATCGCGTGCAGTATAAATGGCACAAAGCGCCAGAACAAATAAAATGTGATCGTATCCGTTTTTGTAATCGAGGATATGGTCTTTGCCTAAACCAAAGTAAAGTTCGAACTCTGTCATAAAAGAATATAAGTCGGCAATTATACACAAATCAATCTAAAAAAATGATGAAAATCTGACTGATGGTAAGGCTTGGATTTTGCTTATTCCACATAAAGAATCAACTTTAAACCATGAAATTGTTAAGCCTTTTTTTTCTGACCTTCGCGCTCCATCCTTTGCATGTAAGCGTAACCGAAGTAAAGTTTGATGAAAAAGACAAAGAACTAGAAATTACCTCACGGCTCTTTTTAGATGATTTAGAAAGTGCCATTCGCGAGCAACTCAAGCAACCCACTTTGGATATTTTGCAACCCACTACTGGCACAGCAGATGAATTGATTGGCAATTATTTATTGCAAAATCTACAAATCAAAGTCGATGGTAAATTAACAAAGCTGAAATACCTTGGCCATGAAGTAGATGGCGATGCTGTAATCGCTTACCTATATGCGCCCGGTATAAAAAAAATGAATTCAATTACTGTTATGCATAGTTCTATCACCGAACTTTTTGACGACCAGTCTAATCTGGTGCATGTTACAAAAAACAACACAACCAGAAGCTTGCGTTTGCATAGACAAAGCTTAACGGAATCACTTACTTTTTAATTTTTATCATGAGATTATTATTCATTGTAATCATTGTTTTTGTTTTTGCTGCTTGTTCGAAAAAACAAAATGAATGTGTTGATGCTAAAGACCCTGAGCCGATTTCATTAAACTATGAATCACTTTCTGATGATTTATTAGGCATTGAATCGAAAGCAGAACTTATACAATTTCTAGATAGCAATAAAATATTACGCGATTATTTTTTACATCGCGCTGATTATCCTAACGATTCTGTTTTTCTGGAAACTTTATACCAGCGATTTACCAATCCTCACATCGATACTTTGTTGATGGAAACAGAAAAAGTATTTGGTAAAGAAGAAAAGTTAAAACTAGATTTAGTAGAAGCGTTTGGCAGGGTGAAAGCCCATTACCCAGATTTTACTTTACCCAAAATTCAAACTGTTGTAACCGGTTTCGATTCTGATTTATTCATCAGCGATTCGCTCATCATCATTGGTTTAGATTATTACTTAGGCAAAGGGGCGAAATACAGACCTAACATGTATGATTATATTTTGCAGCAATACACACCTCAAAATGTTGTGCCATCCATCCTGTTATTAATTGGTATTGATACGAAACTTAATGCTAATAATCCGCAAGATAAAACTGTGTTGGCAGATATGATGGCCTATGGCAAATCGTTCTACTTTGCCAAGCAGATGTCACCTTGTACACCTGATAGTATTTTTATGCATTATACTCAAGCAGAAATAGAAGGCGCCAGAAAAAACATAGATTTAATTTGGTATCGTTTTGTTGAAGATAAAGTTGTTTACAACACTAGTACACAATTGAAGCAACGATTTTTAGGCGAAAGACCTAAAACCATTGAAGTAGGACCCGAATGCCCGGGCAGAATTGGGCAGTGGATAGGCTGGCAGATTGTAAACAATTATGTGAAAAATAACAATGTTACATTGGTTGAACTTATGCAGGAAAGCAACGCTGAAAAAATATTTAAAGAATCGAGGTTTAGGGCTAAGTAGAAAAATTTTGAGTTTTAAACTAATTAAATTTTGAGTTAGCTAAACGTGAGATAATTTTCTTTTAATCCATTTAATTAAACCGCCTAGCACTGGAATATTTTCGTAAAACAATTCACCAGCATCAAAGTAATCGCGCTGACTTACAATTTTATCTTTAATAACAAGAACAGAAATACCAGAAGACTTTATTCTTTTTCTTGGCTTTTTTAATTGTATTTCCAATTTCCACTGTAAGTAAACTATATCACCAACTATTGTTTCGTCAGTAAATGTAAAACCTCCACCTCTAACATTCGCGTTTAATTTATCGAAGTAATCGATAAGCTTAGATAAACCTTTTATTTGGTGGATAGGATCTATAAAAGTAATTTCTTCGTCATAAAACTCATTCAGAAAATCTGCTTCGAATGCGTTGACTTCAGTAAAGTATATTTTAAAATCTTTTAAAGTGTCTGCATTCATCATTTTTACCTGATTGTTTACTTTTTATATTCAATCGTATTTATTCTATTATAAACCCATTTCATTTAAAAACCGGTAGTCTTTTCGGTTGATTTTAGAGGCTAAGGCTGCATCTTCCTGTTTAATTGTTTCAAATATTTTCCACTTTTTATTTTCAAGCGTATAACGAACAATAAAAATACCACTGAAGGCTTGATGTTTATGTTGATGAATGAAATAAACCATGTTGGCTATTGCTCCTTTTGAAATAGTTTTAAAATACTTGTACCTGCTTAAGGATGGCAAAATATTTTTTGCAAGAAAAAAGCTATCAGGATACTTCTTACCTTTTTCTGTTAGCGAATCCTTGATGACTTGCAAAGCTGATGCAGCGAAACTAGATTCTATCAATCTAATGTTTTTCTTGTGCAATCCATGATAAGCTTCATCGTAAATTTTTAATAACTCATGATGGTTGGGCTGAGCTATGCTGAAAAAAGTATAACACAAACCCATTGATAAAAAAATAATTTGCTTTTTCATACGATAATTATTCAACGAAAGTAAAGAGATGTAATAGAAAACAGTGTTTGATTAAGTTCAAAGAGTGTTAGAAATAGTTTTGCTATTCAGTTGCAATTACCTGTAAAATCTGCTAAGTAATTCAATAGGATAAAAATGAGGTTGAAGAGGTAGCAATTCGCTTGTGGGTTATCATCATGATTTATATCATTGTTTCTTATCTTATGATAAATGATATTGAAGTATGACTGTAGCGCACTACATTGTAAGTCTTCCTGAGAAACAAAAACAATTAATGACCATTTTGAGGTCTTGGATTTTGGATATAAGCGCGGAAGTAAAAGAAAGCATGCATGAAGAATTACAAGAACCAACCTTTTATCTGCATGGTGCTTTGTGCTACTTAACCAAAGATAATAACAGTGTTAGCATCCATTTCTATCAAGGAAAAAAATTAGCAAAACAATTTGAAGAATTAGAAATGGAAGATAGAAAACAAATGGCTTCCTATACATTTTATGGTATAAATGGTTTAGAAGAACATGAAGACGAAGTAAGAAAATGGTTAACCGCAGCGGCTGCCTTACAACATCGTAAGTAAATACAATGATTTAAATACTTAATTCGTGAATAGCCATCCATGCCATTAGTCCTGTTGAGATTTTTAAGGCCTCTTCATCAATGTTAAAAGTAGGTGTATGCACATATGAAGTAATTCCTTTTGCTTCGTTTCTTGTTCCTAAACGATAAAAGGAAGCAGGAATAACTTGTGAGTAGTAGGAAAAATCTTCGGCACCTAGCGTAATATCTATATCTACAACGTTATTCTCCCCTACGTACGCGGCTGCAGCTGCTTTAATTCTTCTGGTTACTTGCGGATCATTCTTCAGAAAAGGATATCCTTTAGAAATATCTACTTCACAACTTCCGCCCATGCTTTCAGCTATGCCTTCAGCCATTTTCTTTATTTTATGCAAAGCATCAGCTCGCCAAGTTTCATCCATTGCCCTAAAGGTTCCGGCTATTTTTACTTCATTAGGAATTACATTGGTGGTAGTACCTCCTTCGATTTTTCCAAAAGTTAAAACTGTTGGTTGCTTAGGGCTTGCATTTCTGCTGATGATTTGTTGTAAAGCAATAATAATATGAGAAGCGATTACCACCGGATCGATGGTAAACTCAGGAGCAGCTCCATGGCCACCTTTGCCACGCACCGTTAAATAAATTTCATCACAGCTGGCCATGTACATGCCTTCGCGAAAACCTATTTTACCAACAGGTAAGAGAGGAAAAACATGTTGCCCGATGATGCTTTTTGGCTGTGGATTATTTAATGCCCCATCGCGAATCATGTAAGATGCGCCTCCAGGATTTTTCTCTTCACCTGGTTGAAATAGAAGTCGAACCGTTCCTTCCCATTCATTACGGAGTAAATGCAAAATTTTTGCTGTACCCAATAAAGAGGAAGTATGTACATCATGCCCGCAAGCATGCATCACGCCCGGATTTTTTGATGCGTACTCAACCTGATTAGCTTCAACTATAGGTAAGGCATCCATATCAGCCCGTAAAGCAATGGTTTTCTTTTCAGGGTTTTTGCCTTTTATTTCAGCTACCAATCCTGTGTTAGCCACTGAAAAGGTTTCTAATCCTAAAGCTTGCAATTGCTTTTTTACATAAGCACAAGTTTCATATTCTTGGTACGATAATTCCGGATGAGCGTGTAAATGTCTTCGTACTTGGATTACTTCTTCTGTAATTTGCGCGGATAGTTTCTTAATATCTTCAAGTAGGTTTTTCATATCATCTGTTTTGAATCGTTTTTATCGCTCGATAAAACTTTTGTGTAATGCTTTCGGCTTGCATGTGTTTATTATTTTTTACTCGCCATTTTCCTGCTGTTATGGTTCCTAAAACATGTGAAGCATCACTTGTATAAACAAGGGTTGGCCATAACTTCTCTTGACTTGTACAGGCTAATAAAGGCGTATTCAAATTATATACAACAACGTTGAATGGTTCACCTTTCACAAATGTTTTTTCGGATAAGCCCATTGCCTTGCGTCCATTATTAACAGAAGCATTTACCATTTGTGAGGCTCCATCCTCATCAAAGGTATTTCTAAAGTGCGAAGTTAATCTTTGTCTATAATCTATCATCCTCCATTCTTCTAATGGATTTAAACCAATGTGAGAATCTGTGCCAATACACCAATTTCCATTTTGCCTAATGTAATCGCGCATGCGAAAAATGCCATCGCCTAAATTGCCTTCTGTTGATGGACAAAGCACAACATTTGCTTTTGATGCAGCCAATCTCTTTACTTCATCATCATTTAAATGAGTGGCATGCACCAAATGAAAATGTTCGTTTACTGGTAAATGATTAAGCAACCACTCGGCAGGTCTCTGTTTATTGGCTTGTATACAATCATCTACTTCCTTTAATTGTTCCGCAATATGAATATGAAATGGTATTTTATCTTGTATGATATTAAATGTTTGAATGATCGTTTGCTCTTCTACTGCACGTAAAGAATGGATGCTCCAACCTAATTTTGCATCTTTATAGGTTGCAATTATTTGTTTGGTAGATTCAAAAAGTTGCAGAAAATCTTCTGCTGTTTTTGAAATAAATCTTCTTTGTCTTTCTTGTGCAGGTAAAGCAAAACCACCTCGTTGATAAAAAACCGGAATAAGTGTGATGCCAATACCCACTTCTTTTGCTGCTTCGAGATGGCGCAAACCTAACTCTGCTATATTAGAGTACGGCTTTCCATTTTTATCGTGATGCAGATAATGAAACTCGGCAACATGCGTGTAGCCATGTCTCAACATTTCTGCATACAACATGGTTGCGATAGCTTGTAAAGAATCAGGGTCTACACTAAGTGCGCATTGATACATGGCTTCTCTCCAAGTCCAGAAATCGTCATGAATACCTGCTGGATGAATTTCTGCCAAGCCAGCCATTGCGTACTGAAAAGCATGTGAATGTGCGTTTTGAAAACCCGGAAGGGCTATTCCATTTACTATCTCTATTGCCAACGCTTCTTGAGGAGCATGGTCTGTTATACTGATGGTATTGCCAGAATCGTCTAAAGCTACATAAGCCTGGCTTAACCATCGGTTATCCATCCAAAGTTTATCAAACTTATATACCTTAGTGATGTTCATGGTTTTGTTTGAGAAATTTGTTTAATGGTTTGGAATAACAATTTTTGAATACGATTGGCTCTTTCCTCGCTCCAGGTTTTTTCATCGTCCATTAAATATAAATCTTTACACATTTCCAGTTGCAATGCATGAACATGGTTGGTTGGTTGGCCATAATGGCGCGTGATGTAACCTCCTTTAAAGGGTTCGTTGTGGTTAACTTGCCAGTTACTTTGTTTAAGTTGATGCAGGGCAGTTCCGATTAATACTTGTGATGCCGATTGTTCATCTGCTGTACCCAGAATCAAATCAGGAAAGCGATTAGATCGAATAGATGGAACGATGGAACGAATAGAATGACAATCCCACACAATGGCATAACCGAATTTATTTTTTGTCTCTTCTATTAATTTCTGCAAAGCTTGATGATAAGAATCGAAGTATAATTTTTTCCTTCTATTTGTTTCCTCAATTGAAACGCTTTGCCTTCCATCTTTATAAATCGTATTCCCTAAAAAATCGGTAGTAGTACAAAGCGCTGTAATTACACGGCCATCGTTATACAAAGGTTTGTTTTCCGGATCTCTGTTTAAATCGATTACCCAACGGTGGTAATTCGATTTAATCATTGGGATACCTAAATTATAAACGAAGGCATAGAGTTCATCTACTAGCCAATCTGTATCATCTAAATCGATTAACTTCTCAGGGAGAAAATCATCAATAAGTTCAACAGGAAAACGCTTGCCACAGTGTGGTACACTGATGATGAGCGGAAGTTTTTGCTCGTTTAATAATTTAACCTCGAAAGGTGCTACTTCCATTTTAATTTTTTTAATGTTTCCTGATTAACGAGTTCTTGTTGTTTATATAAATCCTGGAAATGTTCTGCTCTGAACTCTTGCATCTTTACTTCATCTTCTAACTTCTTAATTCGCTTTTCTTTTTCGAGGGATTCTTCTAATAATTCAACCTGCTTTTTCTGCAGTTCGTTTAGCTCAGATTTTAATTTGAAACTATAAGTTAATAAACCCAAACTAAAAACAGTTGATACAGCTAAAACGATGGCTACTTTTTTAGGGTTATTGGTTGTATTCATTATGTTTATGGTTTAGACTTTTTCTTCTTTTTCTTTTTTCTACTTTCTTCTATTTTCTTATCTGGTTCTTTTTCTTTTAGTACATCTTCTTTTAACCTTTCTACTTTTGATGCTGCTGATGGCTCACTTTTGGTATTCTCATTTTTTAACGCCTGAAATTGTTGCATCCAAAAAGCTTTGGGCTGTTGCAAACTTTTTTTCCAGTCCATTATTCTTTTATATGATTCATTGATTCTGGCTTCCGGTATCTTTCCACTCTTTACCAATTGTGTGATGATTTGATGAATGTTTTCAACTTTTCTTTCTTCGCTCCCGGGCACGTTATTGCAAAACAAAAGTATATCAACGCCTGCTAAAATAGCAAGCTCAATTGTTTGCTCAAGAGAATAGTGTTTTGTGATGGCTTCCATTTGTAAATCATCTGAAAACACTAAACCCTTGTAACCAATTTTATTTCTTAAAATTCCTGTTAAAATAGAGTCCGATAAAGTGCCCGGTAATCCTCTTACATCTAACTTCTTATTGACTATATGTGCAGACATTACTGCATCGATGCTGTTTTGTTTTAAAAGCGTATAGTAGGGCGTTAGTTCTGCTTCTGTCCATGTTTGGGTTACATCTGCAATTCCTTTATGCGAGTCGGCTAGTGAACTGCCATGACCGGGAAAATGTTTTAAAACTGTTATGATGCCGTGTTCGCGATGTGCTTGTATTACTTCATTAGCCATGATGGCTACTGTATCGGGGTTTGATGAGAAAGATCGTTCTGATTTAACAATAACCGGATTCAACGGATTAACTGCAACATCAACTACAGGTGCGAAATTGATATTGATGCCCAAGCCAGCTAAAGTAGTAGCCGTGCTGGTAGAGTAAAATCTTACAGAATCTAACTTAGCATCTCTACCCATTTGCTTGGCTGTGATGCTTCTGGGAAAACCATATTTTTCTTTTAAGCGATTTACAAGTCCTCCTTCCTGATCAATTGCAATAAAAAGTGGAGCAGGAGCAGCTTGCTGATACGTCCACAATATTTTTTTAAGTTGATGATAAGAATTAGTCTTCGGCACATTTTTCTCAAAAAGAATAATAGATCCTACCTTACCTTCACGCACCACTTTCAATACATTATCATCTACTTTAGGGCCGGGAAATCCGATTAAAATCATCTGCCCAATTTTAAATGATAAACTGTCAGTGGATTGAGCGATTGATTGACTAATCGATAAAAGTAAAATACAGGAAAAAATATATCTCATAACTATTAATAATGATCACGAAGGTATTCAAAAATTGTTTGCATTTGTTTTCTTACAAGTGTTGCTCCGTTGGTATAGTTAGCATTCATATAAGAAAACAATAGTACTTTTCCGCTTTTAGTTTTTAACAACCCGCTTAAACTATGGTTGTTGGCCAGGGTTCCGGTTTTCGCAAATATATAAGGTGTATCATCCTTGTACCAATTTTTAATGGTGCCACTTTCTCCACCGGCCGGCAGTAATTTCTCCAGATACCCAATTTCTCTTTCTTCTAAAATCTTCTGCCAAATCGCCAAAATTGTTCTAGGTGTAGCTAAGTTGTATCTCGATAGTCCGCTGCCATCTTTCCAAATTAGTCGGTCAGGTAAATCAGCAAGATAATTTCTTTGTACAAAGTTAATGGCAGGTTCAACCAATAAAGAATCACTGATTACAAAACTGCATTGCATCAAAATCTGCTCAGCCAAAAAATTATCACTGTCTTGCATCATCACTTTTAAAATGCTATCAGTTGGCGCAGTAAAAAATAGTTTATCTTTTCTATTTAAATCTTGTGTAGTGAAATGAATTTTGCGCAACAAGGTGTCTTGCAACAATTGATGAACAACCGTATCGTTGGGTATAAAGGGCGAATATGTTTCTGTTTTTTTACAATTTTTTGGAGGATGAATGATGAAAGTGTTAGCAAATTCTTCGCGCTTCAATTCCAATTCATTTTTAGTTGAACCGATTGTGCAATTACTTACAAAACGATTTGGATAAATTTTAATTTGATTTGGCTGATAGCTAGCCTTTACCAAATTACTATACATAGGAAAGGTGCTACGCTCAGGTTGATAATCCCCAATGTAATCATCCCACGCCCAACCTGTTCCAAATCTTTCTGGTTTTAATTGAGATGAAACTAAATACAATGGTCTTGGGTTGTTCTTTAAGAAATTAAAAGTTCTGCTCGAGTGAAAGACAAAAGGATTTAAAAAAGACGGATCTCCAACCCCTTGAAAGATCAATGAGTCATTTGTCTCGCGATAGCGAAGAGCAGGTAAAGAATCTCCTAGAATTTTTAAAGCTGCATAAAAGGTAAAAACTTTTGTATTGGATGCAGGAGTAAAATACTTATCTGCCTGGTGTTGAAAAATAATCTTATTAGAAGACACATCTTGAACAACAAAACCAATATGATGTTGTAACTCATTCTCAGCTTGCGAAATTTTTTTTGTTAATACTTGCTGAATTTTAGGTGAGCAGCTAAATAGTGAAAAACAAAATAAGGGAAGAAATAATTTTCTCATGCTTTTGTAAAGTATCTCTCTTGTAGTACTTTTCGATGATGTGTTTCATGGCCGGCTATAATATAGCCTAAAGCTAAAACCGACAATTCATTATCATTTACTTTGCCTTTTCGCAAATACATTTCTTCGTTAAAGCTGTTGAATAAATCTAAAGTAGATTGGCGAAGGTGCCAAGCTTCTTGTAGCAAACCCGCAAGTGTTCTGCTTGCGGCATTGGCTTCGGGGGCATATGCGTTCTCATCAAAACCAGACAAAACAGTTTGGTCTTTTCTGGCGAAGCGCAGAGCGCGGTAACAAAAAATTCTTTCTGCATCCAACATGTGACAGACTAACTCTGCCACGCTCCACTTTTCTTCTGCATATCGGTAGCTTGCAAAACTTTCTGGTTTTCCTTGCATCAAATTTTTAAACTCATGATGACTTTGCGCCAAAGCTTCCATTAATGGCAAGTGTTTAACCTGATTTACGTATCCTTGATAAAAGCTCGGTACAATTTTAATATCTATGTAATTCATTTTATTTATGGTAAGGGATAATTAAAGTTATGGTTGTGCCTTTTCCATATTCACTTTGCAAATTGATTTTACCTTTTAGTTTATCAACAGCTTGTTTCACAATATACATGCCTAATCCTGAACCTTCAGATTTTTCTGTTGCCCTAAAAAACATGTCAAAAATTTTATCTAAATATTCCTGATGTATACCTATACCGTTATCTTCAAAAACAAACTCAATTTCTGATTGATTAATAACTATACTGATGTTTAAAAAACTACTTACTCGTGGATTATAATATTTAAAAGCATTAGATACAATGTTGGCAATGATTAAGCGAAGTGTTGTAGCATCTGTTTGTACAGCGCGCTTATCCGGGCAATTAATATTGACTTGTATCTGTTTAAAATTTTCCAAGTATTCTAATTCGCGCAAGCAATTGTTTACAATTTCTTCAGGAAACACTTGTGTATTATTTACTTCCGAACGACTTACTCGAGCATAGTTCAACATCGATTTTACAAATTCATCGAGTTTACGAATTCTTCCTTCAATTTTTAGCAGATAGTCGCTCAAGCGATTTTTATCATCATCCAGCTTGGCTAAATTAATTAAACCTAAAACAGAACTAAGTGGCGAACGTAAATCATGTGATGTTTTGTACATGAATTGGTCGAGTTCGAAGTTGCGTTCGGATAATTCTTCTAAGGCAAGTTTCAATTCTTCTTCACGGGCTTCAAGTTTCCAGTTTTGATTAATGAGTTCATCATTTAATAATTTAATCTTTTGCTCGTTTCGTTTTCTAATGCTTACGTCTCTTATAAATACTGCCACACCGATAGTTTCTCCCGTTGTATTTAACACAGGATTAAAACTTACTTCATTGATAACTTGGTTTGGAAAGGTAATTTCTGTTGTAAACTGATTGGATTGTAATGCCAATTGCAATTGTTGATGAAAAAATTGAAAAGTTTGTATAGGATAAATTGTTAGCAAGGATTCTCCTTCTTTTAAATCAATTCCTGTTGCAACTTTAATTTGTCTTTTGTGTTCCTGATTAAAAATCAAATACTTTAAATCACGATCTACAGAAAAAACACTGTCTTTGGTGCTATCGATTAGTGCGCTTAAGTTATTGAGCAATTTATCTGCTTGAGCACGCACTTTTTTCTGCATGGTAACATCCACCACAAACATGGCTGCGCCTCGCACTTCATTTTCTGCATTAACAATAGGATTAAATGTTATGCGAATATCTCTTTCTGGATAACCTTCATAATTAACGTGGTAATCTTTTACTAATCGCTCTCCATTTAAAGCGCGTTGTATTTCTAACGGAAACCATTTTTCATCAACACTACCTTTTACATAATCTTTAAAGTTGCCACCAATTTCGATTGTGGCTCCATATAATAACTTCATAATTTCAGCATGGTTTTTATTGAAAGCCATGTACCTGAAATGGGTATCGAGCGCATAGATGGATTCGCGGGTGCTCTCCATGATAGCCCGCAAGTTTTCACTTAATCGAATTACTTCTTCTTCGCGCTTCTTAAATTGAGTGATGTCTCTGATCACACCATCCATCAGCATTTCTCCATCTTCTTGTATAAAAATGGTACTGTTTAGAGAACCAATAAAAATAGAGCCGTCTTTTCTTCTGTATTGTACTTCAGCGTTGGTAATTATTCCATGTTCCTTCTCCAGCGCAATGAGTTTTTCGCGTTCTGCCGGGTCTTTGTAAAATGTAGAGACCTGTGCCTTTAATACTTCTTCAATTGTTTCATAACCAAAAATTTTAGCAAAGGATTTATTAGCATACACTAAGCCTTTTGAAGGCGAACTTCGATAAAAACCTTCTTGAATGTTATTTGAAATAGAAGAAAGTAATTGCTGGTTTTCACGGATAATCTGTTCAGATTTTCTTTGTTCAGAAATATCTTGAACAGTTCCGATGTATTGATTTTCTCTTCCGGGTGCATTTAAAAATCCTATGGTGAGGCGTGTCCAGGCGATAGATTTATCTTTGCGGTAGAATGCCACTTCCATATTTTTAACCACTTTCCCTTGCGACATCATGGTCAAAATCTCAAGACGTATTTTATCGTTTACGTATAAATCTCTGGGTTGAACTTTTTGTAGCTCTTCTACAGAATCATATCCTGATATTTTTAGAAATGCATCGTTTGCGAAAATAAATTGTTCGCCAAGCATACCCACAAAAATTCCATCTTGAACATTTTGTGTAATGACTTCTAACAGTTTTGAAGTATCCGCTTCTTTTGTTGCGTTTTGTCTGGTTAAGTGTACATCTTTAAAATTGATGACGTAGGCCGCAACACTCTTTTCATTTAATTTATTGGTGATGTTAGCCTCAAACCAATGCTCGGTATTATTTTTTGTTTTGAGTTTAAGTGATAAAATAATGGATTTACCAG
This sequence comes from Cyclobacteriaceae bacterium, assembly GCA_027533395.1. GTDB lineage: Bacteria > Bacteroidota > Bacteroidia > Cytophagales > Cyclobacteriaceae > Chryseotalea. The sequence goes on along the minus strand of JAPZUF010000010.1, from coordinate 161,579 downwards.
GCTTTAACTTTTCAACGGCAAACTTCCAGATGTCTTTATCTTTTTCGAAAAGGATTTTAGTGATTTGTTTCTCTATTAAGTCGTTTCTTTTATAACCTACTACCTTTAATAAAGCCGGATTAACATAAACGATTTTACCATCTGCTTTATAACACAATACTCCTTCGTGGGCATGCTCCATTAAATGTTGGAATGCCTTGCTTTTTAGAGAGGTATTGATGCCGGCTGTCATATTTTAAAACTCTGTAAATACGTGTTCAGGTAATGATTGAAAAATAGCGAGGTCGCTAGGTCCTTTTCCATCGGAGCGATTGGAAGAAAATCTTACGCCTGCGATGCTAGCATAATTATCGAAAGGCCAAACTGCCGATGGTAACTCTTGTGAGGCATCTTCAAAATATGCCCATTGTTTTACGAGGTTATCTTTTTTATCAACATAAACCCAATATTTATTTTGAGGTGTATCTCCTACTTGCTTAAAGGTCATTTCTAGTATATTACATTTACCAAAAGTTTTAACCGAGTCTTCACCCATATATTTGAGCGTTACTCCTGTATCTTTTAATTTAAATGGCATAACCAACCAATACGAATCGTTAATCCAAATGCTTTTAGCTTTTTGTAGCAATTTGTTTAAGGAATCAGCTTCGGTAATTTCTGTATTCTTGATGCTTACTTTACCTGTCATGCTTTTCATATCCAAAATATAAATTGCGCTATCAGCAAAAGATTCGATACGAACGCGCGCTTGGTGCTTATCCCATGTTAATTTTCTTTTCCCGAAAAAAGTCCATGATAGAAATTGAATATTATCCCAAGCTTTTCTGCCACCCATAGCCTGCATCACACTATCGGCCAGTTCAATGGCTGCAGGGTCGGATTGTTCGATGTTGAAACCTTCCGCTGCAGGATTTAACTCAGCGTTTTCTTGTTCCTTATTTTGCTGAGGAGCACAAGAGAATAGCAGGGTGAATAAAAGGAGAAATGATAAAAGCTTTTGCATACATCTATTTGATTATGGATTTCAATTTCTCTGCAGCAAGATCCGAAGACATTAATTTTCTTAAATATAATTCAATTGGCAACACTAATAAAGCTATGCCAACCTGTATACCAAAATCTATAACCGGGCTACTGGTAGAAAGATAGGTTGAGAAAACAGTTTGAATAAAAGTAATAAGTAAAACGATGGTTAATACTGATAAAAGTTGCGCAAAAATACGATAACGATTATTCATGGCCTTTAAACGTATGGAAATAATAACCAATATGCCGAACAAAAGAAATTGCGAAGCGTAAAACCAAGGTGTTTTCCAAAGTGGTGGGCGCACTGATAATTCAAACACTTCATGAACGGGTTGTTCATGCAATGCATCTCTGGTTTGCACGTGCAGCTTGTACTTTCCTAATGGCAAGAATGGAAAATTTATGTTTGAATTGCTTGACCACGGACTCCATTCGCTTCCTTCAATGCCTTCCAACCAAAAGCGGTATTCAAGTTCTTTAGCGTTGGAAAAACAAGGACGGGTTACATCCATGTTAAAAATCCTTTCACTTTGGATGAACTCGAACTTGCGTAAGGTGTTAGGTAAATATTGTTTATTGTGTTCTACCGACTTTACTAATAATGGATATTGAATAGTTTCAATATTGTTGTTGGTTGATGCCAAAGAGAACAATTCATTCTTGTCTGAAATAATCCAAATCAATTTTGTGTTTATATCAAATTCAATTTTCCGAATGCCTTCTATTAAGTTAAGATAACGCAAATCCATTTTAACAATTTTTTCGCCATCAATTTGCCAGGTGTTTTCGGATTTTGTCAACAACATATCTTCTACAGCAAAAAAGTAATCTGCTCTTTTAGTTGTATCGGCCATTCTTACTGCGTTGTTGCTAAAAACAAAAAAACCATCGGAGTTACAAAAGAAAGGTTTATCATCTTTTGTAATCATGGCCGTAGCATCATTTTGGCTATTGCTATATCGATAAGATTTTAAACCATTTGCTGAAAAGCTATACAAGTTTCTGATTCCAGCTAACCAAATACCATCATTGGTTGCAGTTGCAGATTGAATGCTTTCTGTTGTAGAAAATAACTTTGCCTTCGTTTTTCCCTTTAGACTATAAACATCCCCTTCACTGTTTTGAAAGATAATAGTATTGTTAGCAAGAAGTTTACAATACTCAATCGCTTCTTCGTGCAATACTTCTGGTTTGCCTTTGGTTGTTAAAGTATAAATGCCAGCAGGACCAGCCGCATATAGTACATCGTTGGATTGATATAAAAAAGAAATTTTTGTTTGTATTTCAGGAATCTTTGCAAACTCAAAGCCATCGCTTTGCTCTATTTTTCGTTTAACATATATTATTTTTTCACTCGTTTCTTCAACAGTAGGTTTTTCAATTTCCTGCGTTTTCTTCTTCTTTAAAAATGAAAAGAATCCTTTCTTCTTTGAAACTTCTTCCTGACTTGCGCTGATATTTTCTTTCTTATTTGTTTTTATTTTAACAGGTTCTAACCATTCTAATACGGTTTTTCTTGGTTGTAATTTGTACAAACCTGTGGAAGTACCGACATATAAAGCATTAAAAGCATTTGCAGTCGTTTGGATATTGCCACTCAGACCTGGGTAGTAGGTATAATTATGCAAAGGAATATGCGATGCAATTTGTGTGAAACCATATTCGTGGGCTACCCAAATGTTGTTTTCACGATCTGTAGTTAAACAAAAAATTTCATTGTCGGGTAAGCCAGTGCCATAATGGATATGTTCAATTGTTTTGCCGCTTTCAACATCTACTAAAAACAAACCATTGTGTATGGTGCCTATGGCTAATGTTTTTTCATTAACAGCATACAATGTTATAGGCACACTTTGTATAATGCTTTGCTGATCGATTAAGTTTAGTGCTTTCCAATTGTTAGGTTTTCCAATTAAAAACTTTTCATTAGCTGTATAAATCAACCATTGCTGCAGAGTTGCCGTGATAAGATTAATGCCTGCTTCATCTACTTTTTTATTGGATAATTCTTGGTTGACTATTTCATAAACATGACCTTTTGTTTTGAGCAAGGGATTTTTTAGCTGCTTATTAAGCAGCAAGGCTTCTACATTTTCGCCTTCATTTAAGTTGAGTTGTTTGGGCTGATTGGTTTTTTTATCTAATAACCAGACACTTTGTTCTGCGGTAAAATAAACGAATTGATTGTCTTCGTAAATACCTGTAAAGTTGGCTTCCTCTTGTTTTTTAATAACCTGAATAGTATATCCAGGCTTTGTGTAGTTGTTTTTGAGGTAGCCAATAAAATTTTCTCCAGCAACCCAGATTTTATCTTTCGAAGGAAGGGTAACAAATACATTTTCTTTAGAAGCAATTCTTTGCCAGATTCTGCCATCGAAAATAAACAAACCTTCGCGACAAGAGGCCAACATTAAGCCTTCTGCAGTTTGTTTAAGATCAAAACAAAGCAAACTACTTTTTGCAGATGGATTGTAATGATTCAGGAAGGGATGTCCTTGCTGCGCATAACTTACCGTTACTGATAGCAACAAAAAGAATAAGATTCGGGCCATGGTCATTAAAAATCCAAATTACGAATAAAATTTAATGCCATAGCGATGCAAAAGGTATCCGAATAGGATAAAGTAAAACGGAATTTTTAACCGATTAAGGTATATTGAATTCCTTTCTGATATTGCGCAAATAGTTTTCTAATGCTTGTGGCCAATATTCTGAGGCGTCCCAGGATTTACCCAAATAGAAAATATCGAATTCTAGTTTTTTCAAATAAAATTTATAGCGTGTGGCAACATCTTGTGTTTTTGCTTCAACAGGGTTTTTATCAACATAGCCTAATAGGGTTTTTATCATGCCTTCGCTGCCTGAAACAGCATTTAACACATACCAAAAACCTTTTTGCCTGAGTTGAGCATCCGTTAAAGAATCGCCTACAAATTCTAATTTATAGGGATACATTGCGCAAACCTCTTTTAATAAAGCATCTTCTTCATTTCTTCCAGATAGCCTCACGGCAACACGATCTACTTTTAAATCAGCCGTAAATGCTTCTACTCTACTGCCATTGATAATATTTAACTCTGATTGTATATCGGGTGATTCACTGATTAACAAATTCTTTTTGGAGTAACTATTTAAGGCTTCTCTGTTTAACTGAAGCAACAATTCATATAAACTACTGCCCGAAAGCTGCCAAACCTTTGTGGCATCTATCCATTTTTTATTACCCGAAAAAGCCGCTAACGTTAAAGTATAAGTTCCATCTTTTTTTCTAACAAAACACAGATTATGAATTTCTCTTTTCTTTAAGGTTTGCAATGTTGTTTCTCCCACATCAGGTCCGCCAACTAAAAAATGGAATGGCATAACAGAAACTGCATCAATACCTGTTTGTGCAAATTGTTGTTGAATCTGAATTAAATCTTTGGTTGTAATTTCAGGAGTGAAAATCAGCATGCTTCGCCCATTCAGTATTCTTTCAGGCAATTGATTATTAGGCTTGATGTTCCCAAAAAACAAATTAGTTGTAAGGGGAACTGTTTGAGAAAATCCGAAAAAACAGATGCCCAGGCATAAAACTAAAAATGAAATTCTTACCATGTTGCAAAGAACGTAAAAAGCAGGCATAGATTGTTGATTCAAATAAACAAGTAAAGCCCATCGGCTCGCTTTTCAATGGTAAAGGTTGCTAAATCAGCTGTGCGATTAGCACATTCTCTGCCTGTTTTAATACTATAACGATACTCATGCCAAGGGCAGATTATTTCTCCAAACGCATTTAGCTTTCCATCACTTAATCTTGCCTTATTATGAGGACAAACATTCTTAAAGGCGAAGTAAGTATTGCCATCCCAAACAATGGCAAGTGGTGTTTGATTCAATAGAATGGATACAGGTTTATTCACCATTACATGTTGTTCGATTTGTTCTAAACTCAAAATTTTAATCCAATTCATCATGGCTATTGGGTAGTGGCTGAAGATTGCTTACCTTAAATTTCTAATTCCCTAACCTATTATAACATGAAAAAACTAATTCATGGTTTACTCTTACTAAGCATGGCTATCCCAACCTATGCGCAGGTAAACCCAAAACTACAAAGCAAAATCATGCAACAAGCAGCAGCCATCGAACAAAAAATGATTGGCTGGCGCAGAGATATCCATCAATTTCCGGAATTATCTAATCGCGAAAAAAGAACTGCTGCTAAAGTTGCCGAGCATTTAAAATCTTTAGGCATAGAAGTACAAACAGGTGTTGCTTACACAGGTGTTGTTGGTGTTTTAAAAGGCGGCAAGCCCGGCCCGGTGGTGGCATTGCGTGCCGATATGGATGCGCTCCCTGTTACCGAAAGAAATGGATTGGCTTTTGCCTCAAAAGAGAGAACTGTTTTCAATGGACAAGAAACCGGTGTGATGCACGCTTGTGGGCACGATACACACGTGGCCATTTTAATGGCAACGGCTGAGATTCTTGCAGCTAACAGACAAGAACTGAAAGGAACCATTAAATTTATTTTTCAACCTGCGGAAGAAGGTCCACCAGCTGGTGAAGAAGGTGGTGCAAATCTTATGGTGAAAGAAGGTGTGCTTGATAATCCTAAGGTGGATGTGATTTTCGGCTTACACATCAGTGCATTGACTAAACTTGGTTTAATTACTTACCGCCCTGCCGGTACTATGGCTGCGTCTGATTGGTTCAGCATCAAAGTTTATGGACAACAATCACATGGTTCTGCCCCATGGCGTGGCATTGACCCTATTGTTGTTTCTGCTCAAATCATCAACGGATTACAAACCATTGTGAGCCGCCAAACAGAATTAACCAAAGAAGCGGCTGTAATCACAGTTGGAAGAATGCAAGCAGGTATCCGCGAAAACATTATTCCTGAATATGCAGAGATGGCTGGCACCATTCGTACATTGGATACAGACATGCAGGATAAAATCCATGAGAAAATTAAACTCACTGCCACTAAAATTGCAGAAGCCAGCGGAGCCAGAGCAGAAGTGACCATCGATAAGAAAACACCTGTTACCTACAACGATCCTGAGCTAACAGAAAAAATGGTTGCTAGCTTACAAAAGGCAGCAGGCGAAGGCAACGTTATCCGCATCAATGCACAAACAGGGGCAGAAGATTTCGCATACTACCAGAAAAAAGTGCCCGGATTCTTTTTCTTTATTGGCGCCTGCCCGCCTGATGCCGATCCAGAAAAAGCACCCGCCCACCACACACCAGATTTTATGATTGATGAACGCGGTATGTTAATTGGTTTGAAGGCTATGCTAAATGTTGCCTTAGATTACACACACATGCCCAAGTAATTGAACAAAGCGTATTAACTTTGGGTTTTGATTGTAAACAATAAACTATGGCTAACATTACATTAGGCGGAAAACCCGCAACTACAGTTGGAACATTGCCGGTTGCAGGTGCTGCCGCTCCCGATTTTAAACTTGTTAATGCGGCAGACATGTCGGAAGTGTCTTTGCAAAACTATGCAGGTAAAAATATTGTGATGAATATTTTCCCTAGCGTGGATACCGGTGTTTGCGCCACTTCTGTTCGCAAATTCAATGCTGAGGCAAGTAACTTACAGAATACTGTTGTGTTGTGTATTTCTAAAGATCTTCCTTTTGCGATGAAAAGATTTTGTGGTGCAGAAGGATTAAACAATGTTGTTACCCTTTCCGATTTCAGAAACAAAGGATTCTCTAAAACCTACGGTGTTGAAATTACAGATGGTGCCTTTGAAGGGTTAGATGCACGTGCTGTTGTAGTTGTTGGTGCCGATGGTAAAGTTAAGTACACAGAACTTGTACCCGAAGTAGGACAAGAACCTAACTATGCAGCAGCATTAGCAGCAGCGAAATAATTTCTACACATTACTTTATAAAAAGAGCTGACATAACCGTCAGCTCTTTTTTTATGCTATACTTTCAAAGTTGATTTTATCCTTTACCTCCTCAGCGTCACCCGAAGAGAACTTGGCGCGGCTGCCGCAAAACCTATTTCGTAATTTCAAATTCAAAATGCCAAATTCAAAATACCAAATTCAAAATTTGAAATATGAAATTTGAAATCTGGAATTTTCGAATAACGAGCAACGAACAACTATAACTCTATGCCACCCAAAATATAATTGATACATTTGCTCAAAGCCATTCCACTACATGACTGTCCAACTCACCGAAGAACAAAAAATAAAACTCCTCAATGCCGATGATGTATACAGCGTAATGCAAGAAGTATTGCTGCGCGAAGAAAAAATAGACCAAGAGAAAGAACACTTTTGGATAATCGGCTTAGCCTCCAACAACATGATACAATTTATTGAGTTGGTAAGCCTGGGCAGTGTAAATGCAACGTTGGTAGAACCGATGAATGTGTTTAGAGTAGCGGTAATGAAAGGCTCAGTAAAAGTAATCTTAGTACACAACCACCCTAGCGGAGAACTAAACCCATCCGAAGGCGACCAAGACCTAACCGATAGGTTAATACAAGTCGGCAGAATACTGCATGTATTTGTAATAGACCACTTGATTATCTCCACTGAGTCTTTTTACAGTTTTGCCGATACAGGCTTATTATCAGAACTAGAAGAAAGCATTAAATGGGTACCACAGTATGAGTTAGTAGAACGCATCAGAGAAGAAGAAAAAAAGATAAGAGAAGAAGCAGTGCGAGTAGCAGCCTTAGAGAATTTAGAAAAAGGAAAGAAAGAAGGAAAAATAGAAGGGTTAATTGAAGGAGAGAAGAAAGGCATTGTAATCGGAGAAAAGAAAGGAATGGAGAAAGGAGAAAAACTAAAAGCAATCGATATGGCACTCCGAATGCTCGCAAAGAAAAAAGATATGGAAGAGATTATGGAGTTTACAGGCTTAAGCAAAGCAGAAATACAAAAGCTTACAAAGTAAACAACACAACAAACAAACACTAACAAATGGTCGGCACTATCACCGACCATTTTCTTTTTAACCAACTCTTAGCTATTTGTAAAAGTTTAAGGTGTGTGTTACATTTATAATGGCTCCTAAGTAATATATCGGTAATTAGTTGCTGATATACGTATGTTAGCAGCAATTTTTTTTCTGGGACAATTACGACATGGAAAATAAAAAAATCGATATCACCTCTACAGCACTAGAAAAGGGAATTGACACTGCTAAGGAGTTTCTTGACAAGTTGATAATGCCAGCTATAGAGGAGACTGGATTGTTACTTAAAGACAAAGTGACAATGTGGAAGTTTAAGAATCAGGTAAGAATGCTTAACAAAGCAAAGATATACTGTGAAAAAAATAACATTTCACCCAAGATAATTTCACTTAAGCTTTTATGCCCACTTTTAGACTACTCCGGCTTCGAAGAGGACGAAATTTTACAAGACAAATGGGCAGTATTATTATCAAATTTAGTTGACTCCGAGCAAAATATTGAAAATCATGTATTTCCTTATATTCTAAGTCAATTGTCTTCTAAAGAATTTCAAATCCTTGACAAAGTATATGATGAGAAATTGGAGCGAGTTAGAAAACTCAAGATTGAATTAGAAGAATTCAAAGCAAAACGACCTGAGCTTGAAAGACAACTTAATGTTAAGATTGCCGAACTAAACGAAAGAATAGCACAAGTGGAATTAAAGACCAAAGCCTTGTTTAATAATGAAGTTTGGGAGATACAAAAGGAGAAACGAAAACATGAAAGTGAGTTGCATACTATAAAGCATAATGAGTCGACAATTATGTTCAAAATAGGTAGACCAGCAACAATACCCTATGACAGCTTGAAAGAATACGAGCTTTCGAATGTTATTCGACTCGGACTAGTTAAAGAAGAAAAAGAATTTTATGCCAGGTCTCAGACACTCGAAATTCCCAACGACAGAGATGATGACAGAAGATACATTAATATAGACCTTGAAATAGACGTTGAATCCGACAAAGATAATATACTGACGGAGTTAGGAGAACTCTTTATTAATGCGTGCAAAGAAAAAAACAGCCACTAACAAAATGTTATGCCTATTGCTAAGACAACAAGTAACTAAAAGGAAATAAATATGCCTTACAGAAATAAAACATATGTAGCTTTTGATGCTGACAGTGACATAAGATATTATCGCTTAATGACAGCGTGGAAACAAAGTGACAATACTGACTTTGACTTTTACGATGCTCATGACTTAACAAATATTTGGCAACACAGTACAGAGGAAACAATTAAAAGAAGTTTGAGAGAACGACTTAAGAATACAAAAATATTCGTCCTTCTTGTTGGTGAAAAAACTAAATACTTGTACAAATATGTTAAATGGGAAATCGAACAAGCAATAAGTCTTGAGTTACCAATTATTGTTGTAAATCTGAATGGCAAAAGAGGTTTCGATTCTGCAAACTGCCCAATGATATTGAAAGAAAAACTAGCATTACACGTAAGCTTCAATGCAAAGATAATCCAGAAATCACTCGAAGATTGGGAAGCACTTCATAAAAAATATTCATCTGAAAAAAAATCAGGACCATTTCACTACAACGAAACTGTTTATAAAAATCTTGGCTTATGAAATGGTATCAATCTTTAGGATATAATCTCTGGCTTCTATGGAAGTCGTTGAGTTTAATTAAAGTTGGAAACAGCTTACTTTCTGTATTTGGTGCACTATGGCTTCTAATTGAAATTTTGGCTTTTTTTAATAAGCAAGTAGTAGCAAATCAACTTAAGGAAATTTGGTGGCTATTTTTAATTATTGGAATCGTAGTAGTTATATACCAGAATTGGCCTAAAAACAAATTCTCATACAAGGTAAATAATCGAGACGTTTCTATAACACTTCAAATTGGGGATATTTTTCAAACAGAAGGAGCATTAATCGTTCCTGTCAACAATCGACTTGACGTTGATAACCACGGTATCGTTGCTAAATCAAGTAGTATACTTCGTTTCTTCATTGACAAAGTTTATAACAAGACTCATAGCCACCTTGCTTCAGACATTAATATTCAAATGCAAGATTCTGCAGCATGGTATTCAAATTTTGTTTTATCAGAAAATCCAAGGATATATAAAATTGGGACAGTGGTTCCAATTTATCGAGACGAAAAACAATACTACCTTTTGTGTAGCTCCACTCTTAATGATCAGAATCGTTCCAAATCAACAGAGGACGATTTGCGTAATTCATTGGTTGAACTTTGGGCATATCTTTCACATTGTGGCTCTAAAGACAATTTAGTAATTCCAATAATTGGAACTGGACGAGGGAGAATACCTATGACACGTGAAGAAGTAATTAAAGAAATTGTGCTATCTTTTTTATCATCATTGGGTATTGAATCTTACTGTGAGCAATTGACAATTTGTATTCATCCGAACGACATAAAAAAGTATAACGTGAATATTGGAGACATCACCGATTTCATAAGACTACATTGCATGAATGCTAATTTTAGCAAGAGAAATGATAGACCAGAAGGTCAGACAATTGCATAAAAGCATCCTAAGCTGGCGCACGCGTGCCGCGTATGCCAATACAAAACTAAATGATGAGCAAACTGCTGTCAGGTGATAACACATGACAGGGCTTAAATTCCCTTCTCTTTTGGAGAAGGTTATCATGCACATTTTATATTCTAGCATGCGCAAGTATAAAGTAAGCATGCACATTTTAAATTCTCGCATGCGTAAGTATAAAGTAAGCATGCGCATTTAGTATTCTCGAGTCCGTAAAAAGAAATCTCGCATCCTTCAGCAGTATTCTCGCGTCAGCAAAAAGAATTCTCGTGTCCGCAAAAAGAAATCTAGCATCCTTCAGCAGTATTCTCGCATCCGTAAAAAGAATTTTCGCGTCCGCAAAAAGAATTCTCGTGTCCGCAAAAAGAAATCTCGCATCCTTCAGCAGTATTCTCGCATCCTTCAGCAGTATTCTCGCATCCTTCAGCAGTATTCTCGCATCCGTAAAAAGAATTCTCGCACCTGTAAAATAAATATGAGCACCTGTAAAATAGATTCTCGCACCTGTAAAATAAATATGAGCACCTGTAAAATATATTCTCGCACCTGTAAAACAAATATGAGCACCTGTAAAATATATTCCCGGGTCAGAAAAGAGAAAGTAAGCGTCTTTAATCAATATTCTGGCATGGTCAAAAAGCAATCTCTACAACTCCAATAACTATCATTAAATCATCGGCAGAAAATTTACTCCTCTACTTTATATAGAACGATAAACGAAGAACTTTACATCAACAATAAATTAAACTGTGTGGTTATAACACCATCAACCCACCTATTCACTTATCTCCTCTGCAAAGGTCAGGTAAAAACCATTTAGGTCTTGTATAGTAAACTCTTGCATGCCATAAAAGGTCTTGCGCATAGGCACAACTATGTTGGCGTGTTGCCCCACTTTATCGAACAAACTTTGCACGTGTTTTACCTTACAATAAAATGTGCCTGCCATTCCTTTTTGTATCGCTAATGTTGGCATATCTTCTTTAATGCTTTCAACAGTTTGGAACATCAGCATCACCTCATCTTTTTGCAACATCGCCCATGCTGCCAAACCACTTTCAGGCACCGAAGCAATAACCTGAAAATCTAAAACCTCCGTATAAAAATGCAATGTAGCAGCCATGTCTTCAATAATTAAATTGGGCGTAAGGCTGATATAGGTTGGCTGTTCCATGGCTTTGTTGGTTGGTTTATCTAAAGTTACTGCATCTGCTGCAATATTTTTTTATGTCAACACTTCTAAGTTTTCCTACCTTTGAAATATGAGTCATCGCTTTCCCATCTTCATCATTGCAATATTACTTTTATCTGCTTGCCAAAGCGGACAAGGACAAAAAGGTGCGTTCTCCGTTGCCGAAGAAAAAGGCAAAATCAATAAGAAGTTTATCAACGAAGCTTCCGGCATCGATGCATCCATTATCAACCCGGGTTTCTTATGGACGCACAACGACAGCGGTGGAAAAGCTGAAATTTATTTGATTGATTCTCTCGGTCAATATGTTGGCAAAGCAACTTTATCTGGTGTAAAGAACCGCGACTGGGAAGAAATTGCAGTTGCCCAACATCCCGACTCGACCCGTGCCTTTGTTTACGTAGGAGAAATTGGCGATAACCGAGGCGTTTATGCTACTAAATTTATCTATCGCTTTGCCGAGCCTACAATCAACCAGAAAGATGAGTTAATCATTACCCAATTCGATACAATCGCTTTTGTTTTAGAGGATGGCCCGCGCGATACCGAAGCCTTTTTTGTGGATGATGCCACCCAAAATATTTATGTTTTCAGCAAACGCGAGCCCAACATCAATGTATATGTGCTGCCTTATCCGCAGTCAACACAAAGCGTTCAAACCGCTAACAAAATTGCCACCCTTCCCTTAACGCAAATTGTAGCGGCTGATTATCGCGCAGCAAGTGGCGAGTTGCTCATTAAAAATTATGAGAGTGTTTACTATTGGAAAAAACAAACAACCGAAAGTTGGGATTCCTTATTCACCAAAACAGTAACCAAACTACCTTATGTACCCGAACCACAAGGCGAAGCCATTTGCTTTTCGTTTGATGGCAAGGGTTACTACACATTAACCGAAGAAGCAAAAGGAGAAAAGCCAGCTTTGCTATTTTACAAGCGCAATTAATTCTTTTGCTTGCGACAACGGTCGCTACAATACTTTACTTCATTCCAGTTCTTCTCCCATTTTTTACGCCACGAAAATGCCTTACCACAGGTAACACAAATTTTTTCGGGTAGATAAGACTTATTGCCTTTGTGCATATTGCAAAAACAGCCATTGACAAAAAGAGTTTGGCAGAAATAAATTAACTTTAAATTCGTTTCATCCTTATGCGCAATATTTTACTCTTTTTGCTTTTTGCTTGCATCGTATTCCCTTCTTTTGCTCAGGAAGAAAATCCTGAACCAGAAGATAAACCCTTTACCATTAGCGAAGCTTTCGTACTAGACCTTAGTCAACCCGAGGAAGAAGAAGAAAAGCCCAAGAAGAAAAAAGTAAAGAAGAAAGTTTATTATGGTATCAAAACCAGAAAAGGATTTACACGCAGAGGCCAGGGAGACAGAACCACTTTCGAAACATTTTATTATTTAAAAACCCCGGAGAAACCTAGCACCTTTGTGCGCGATGTTTATTACTTCGATTTCGATAGAAGAGAAGTGCGCAAAGTATCTCCCAATAAATTCGATGGCAAGCGTGGCGTATTGCTTCACGGCCCGTATAAAAGATTTTTAATCAGTGGGCAAGTATTAGAACAAGGCATCTATTTTAAAGGAACTAAACATGGCCGTTGGATGCGCTACAACAAAGACACTGTTTTATTAGACAAGGAAAAATTTTTTAAAGGCTGGCCGAAGGAATCACAAATCACGTATTACGACCCACTGGAGCGCAAGCGCGTAAAAGAAATAGTGCCGATTGAATATGGAGAGAAAGAAGGTTTCTATTACATGTTTCACGAAAATGGAAAACCGGCAGTTGTAGGTGAATACAAATTTGGGCAACGCGTAAACGATTGGGTAGAATATTATTTGGATGGAAGAAGAAAAAAAATCATCAGCTATTCCAAAGAACCTTTCGATGAACAATCAAAACCCTTTGTTCGCGTAGAATGGAACGAGAAAGGAAAAGAAATTTACCGAAAGGTACGCTGAAGATTTTTCTCAACACTTATAAAAAAGTAATCCACGATCTAAATCATGGATTGAAAGATAATCTCGAAAATATTTTAAAAGAATCGAAGACTTATTAATCAGGTCTTTGATTATCCAACAAAAGTCCTCCGGTAATTCTAACCAAATCAGTTTGTGTTTGCAAAGCTTCGAAAATCGCTGTGTAATTTTCTAAAGCTGCATTTCTGAAATTCTCTTGTACAATGCGCAAATCAATTGCACTTAATGCACCGTTCTTATAGCGTTCGTTAGCCAGCGTTAAATTCAATTGAGCTGCCTTAAACTTCGTTTCGCTTATTTTCACCAATTGCATGCGCAAAGAATAAATATCAAAGTTGGCCATCAAATCATTTTCAAGAGCTAGCTTTAACTGGTCGGTAGTCATCGAACCAATTTTCTCTTGTATCTCAGCCGTTTCTATAGCGCGCTTAATTTGTCTGCCATTGAATAATGTCCAACGAATACCAATGTTACCAAATAAACCGTAAGAATCACCTGTTTGTGTTTGGTATTCTGGTTTGAATCGTGTTTGAATTACTGGTTGATTGGGGTCATCACCTAAAAATCCTATCGTATTTTTTTCTTCAATGCCACCACTTACAGGACGAAACTGCGCATTTAAACGATCTAAACTTCCAGTAGCACCTAAGTTTAAAGAAACAGTTGGTGATTGCAGAGCGCGTTGTTGAGCCAATGCATTTCTTAGCAACTCCTGGTTGATAAATTGATTGCGCAAATTGGTGTTAGCACTGGCCATCTTGGCTCTTAAATCTTCATAATTATAAGTTTGCTGATCAAAATACAGTGAATCAGAAAAGATGTATTGCTTGTTTAAATCTTCGTTGATCAACTCATTCAAATTACGCACTGCATTTTTAAAATTGATTTCTTGTCGCAATACGTTGGCTGAATCTGTTAAGTAATTATTTTGTTCTTGCAATACATCAAAAGTAATTGCACTGCCTAAGTCTTTTCTCAACTTCACGTAGTTGTATCTTTCTTTAGAAAAATCGAGGTTGGTTCTTAATACTTGCAATCTTTCTTTCTCCAATAAAACTGTGTAGTAACCTAAAATCATTTGCTGCACCGCATTTTCCATTACAAATGTTGCATTGCCGGCACTTAAGGCTTCTAATTTTTCTAATCTTTCTTTTCTGATGTTAACTGCAAAACCATCGAACAAAGTAAATTGAATATCTAGTTGTCCATTAATATTATCTGAAATGTTTCGTCCAGCAACAGCAAAAGGGTTGGCGGGTTTTCTTTTTACGATGTTGTTGTTGTTGTTTACAATTAAGTTAACGGTAGGATATCGTCCGGCTTGTCCCCAGTTATTGTTAAGCTTAGCAGCATCTAAAGAAAGTTTTGTGATGTTTACATCGAAGTTATTGGCGAGACCTTTGGCTATCACTGCATCTAAGCTGATGCGCTCCTGAGCCGATGCCAGACGCGTCAATAAAAAAAGAAAGAGGAAGAAAGAATATCTTTTCACAAGTATATAAATAACGTTAGGCTATAGTTTCGTGTTGGGGTTGTACTAATTCAGTTTTAGCATTCCTACTGAAGTAAGAATATATAGCCGGAATAACATATAAAGTTAATCCGGTTGCAAATGCCATTCCGCCAATAACTGCTAAACCCATCGACACACGACTCTCAGACCCTGCTCCAAGCGCTAAAGCAATGGGAAGGATACCGAGAATAGTAGAAAGGCTTGTCATTAAAATCGGACGGAAACGCGATGCAGCTGCTTGCATAACAGCATCCATTAAAGGAATTTTCTGTTCTTTACGTTGGTTAGCAAATTCAACAATCAAAATACCATTTTTAGTTACCAAACCGATAAGCATAATGATACCAATCTGAGAGAAGATATTTAACGTTTGATTGAAATACCACAAAGAAAATAATGCTCCAGCGATGGCCAAAGGAACAGTACAAATAATAATAATGGGATCTATAAAACTTTCAAATTGAGCCGCCAGCACTAAATAAATTATTGCAATTGCTATAGCGAAGGCTAAATAAATGCTTGAGGATGATTCGGCAAATTCTCTTGAGGTGCCATCTAAGCTAGTTGTATAACTTTCGTCTAATACTTCAGCTGCAATTCTTCTCATTTCTTCAATACCTTGTCCTAAAGTAGCGCCAGCAGCTAACTGTGCACTTACTTTAGCAGATGAATAACGATTGAAGCGATACAATTGTGGAGGGCTGCTGGTTTCTTCCATCTTCACTAAATTATCCAATTGAATTAACTCCCCTCTTCTGCTTTTTACATAGAGCGATTTTAAATCCAACGGTTCATTTCTATTCGATCTTTCAACTTGCCCAATTACTTGGTATTGTTTGCCATCCATGATGAAATAACCGAAGCGAGAACCACTCAATCCTAATTGTAAAGTTTGCGCGATGTCAATCACATTCACCCCCATCGTTCTGGCTTTATCGCGGTCGATGGAAATATTGATTTCAGGTTTATTAAACTTCAAATCTAAATCGACAAAAGAAAACAAAGGACTTTGTGCTGCTTTGGCTAAAAACTCAGGCAATACTTTTTTCAATTTATCAATCTCTGGTGCTTGAATAACAAACTGAACAGGAAAGCCTCCTCTTCTATCACCTATCGTTTGTGATTGCGTAAGAAACGTTCTTACACCAGAGTATTTTTTTACTTTGCCTGTTATGTCATCAACAATTTGTTGTTGAGATCGGTCGCGTTCTGTTGGTGATTGTAAGATTACCCGTACAAAGCCGGAATTTACGCCTGAGTTACCAAAGCCTGGTGCAGTAACGCTTACCATCCCTGCTTTTTCTGGAACTTCTTGCTCGATAAAGTTTGTCAGCTCTCGTACATAACCATCCATATATTCGAACGTGGCTCCTTCTGCTGCTTGGGCTTGCAGGCGGAATTCACTTCTATCTTCCATCGGTGCCAATTCAGATGGTAAATTCAAAATTAGTACCACAATTAATGCCAAAGAAGCTAAAACAATTATAAAGGCCATCCATCTTATTTTCATAAAAGATTGCAAGGATTTGGCATATGCGTTTGTCAAAGCTTCAAAAAATGGTTCTGTTTTTCTATATAACCAATTATGTTCTTGTCTGCGTTTTAACAGCTTCGCGCTCATCATGGGTGTAAGCGTAAGCGAAACAAAAGCTGATATCGCCACACTGCTGGCTACTACTAAACCAAACTCACGGAATAATCGGCCTGTTAAACCTTGTAAGAAAATCACAGGAAGAAACACAGCTACAACTGAAACAGTTGTGGATATAACGGCAAAATAAATTTCGACTGAACCTTTCTTTGCGGCTTCTTCTGGTTCTTCACCTTCTTCAATTTTAACATAAATGTTTTCTAACACTACAATAGCATCATCCACTACTAAGCCGATGGCCAATACAATACCTAAGAGTGTTAAAACATTAATGGAAAAGCCAAGTAGATACATCACAAAGAAGGCTCCTATTAATGAAATTGGAATTGTTACTACCGGAATAACTGTTGTGCGCCAATCGCGTAAGAATATAAAGATGATGGATAAAACAAGACAGAAAGCTATGATGATGGTTTCTTCTACTTCCAAAATCGATGCTCGGATATATTGTGTTGAGTCAAAACTCATTTGATAGCTAACATCTTCCGGTAAATCTCTTTTGATCTGATCTAATTTTTTATACAACCTTTCAGATATATCGATGTTGTTAGCTCCAGGCTGTGCTACAATAGCAACAGCTACACCTGGTATGCCATCTCGTCTTAAAAGTGTTCTGTCATTTTCCGGATACAACTGCGCATATCCAATATCTTGAAAGCGTACAATTTGTTCTCCTTCTTCTTTAATGATTAAGTTATTGAAATCTTCGACTGTATTCAGTCGACCCATGGTGCGCACAGTCAACTCTGTGTTCTGTCCTTCTACTCGCCCGCTTGGTAATTCAACATTTTCTCTGCTTACAGCTTGCAACACATCCGATGGCGCTAACTTAAAAGAGGCAAGCTTAATGGGATCCATCCATAAACGCATAGAGTAACGTTTTTGTCCCCACAGTTGCACGGAACTAACACCCGGAATTGTTTGAATACGTTCTTTAAATAATATTTCTGCAATGCGAGAAAGCTCCAGCGGGTCGCGCTTATCACTACGCACAGTTAAAAAGATAATCGGACTTGAATCTGCATCTGCTTTCTCCACTACAGGTGGGTCAACATCTTGTGGCAGTCTGTTTAAGGCTCCTGAAACTTTATTGCGTACATCGTTGGCTGCTGCTTCTAAGTCAACCCCTAAATCAAACTCAACCGTAATGTTGCTTCTTCCCTCGCGAGATACAGAAGTAATGGTTCTGATACCTGCAATACCATTAATAGCTTCCTCGAGAGGTTCGGTGATTTGTGCTTCAATCACATCTGCGTTGGCACCCACATAAGATGTTTGTACAGTAATAACCGGAGGGTCAACGCTTGGGAACTCGCGAATACCTAAAAAAGTAAAACCAATGACACCGAATAAAATAATCACCAGCGACATTACGATGGCGAGTACCGGTCTCTTGATACTAATGGTTGATAAGCTTGCCATAAATTATTTTCCTCCTCTTGCTTATTGTGCTATTGTACTTTTTACCGGCATATCATTTTTTAATTGTAGCATACCGGTGGTTAATAATGTATCGCCAGGATTAAGTCCTGCAATAATTTCTAATGCTTTATCGGTTCGGATGCCCGTTGTTACTTTCACTTCTTTTGCTTTTCCATCTTTTTGGATGAATACCTTGTGTCCATTCATCTCTGGAATTACAGCTTCTGTTGGAACCAAGATTGCATTTTGTTTGGTTTGAAGAATCAACTCAACTTTTACAAACTGGCCTGGTAATAAAATTCCTTCGTCATTCTTTGCTGCTGCACGCATACGAATCGTACGGGTATTTGCATCGATTTGAGGTTCCACAGCATATACTTGTCCGTTAAATGTTCTTTCGTCATTTTCAATTTTGAAAAATATTTTTTGTCCTTGTTTTACTTGGGTAGAATACCTTGCAGGAACAGAAAATTCTATTTTAGCTGTTTCTAGATTATATAAAGTTGCAACGGTTGTGTTGGGCGTAACATAGGCACCATCGCTCACATATCGCAAACCGATAGTTCCGCTGAAGGGTGCCGTGATGCGAGTGTTAGCTAGGCGCGCTTCGAGTAAGCGAATGTCGGCTGTGTTGGTATTTAAACGATTCAAAGCGTTGTCGTATTCTTCTTGGCTGATGGCATCTTTCTCTAACAACTTGCGTTGGCGGTATTCGTTGTCTTCATTTAGCTTCTTATTGTATTTTTCTTTTTCTAATTGGGCGCGAATTTCTTCGTCATTGATTTGAACTAATACCTCGCCCTTCGTTACTTTCTTCCCTTCTTGGAAATAAATTTTTTCAATTTTGCCGGAAGCTTCCGGTTTAAGCTCAACCGTTTCATTGGCTTGAACCGACCCGGTTATCAATAACTTATCATCAAAACGATCAGTTGCAACAACTACTGCTGAAACAGAAAGGGCAGCTGGGCCTTTCTGCGAATTGGCAGGTGCATCAACTTTAGCAGAAAACCATCCTAATTTTGGCAAGGCCAATAAAAAGATAACAACAACAATAACTAAAACGGTAATAAATTTTTTATTCATGAATGGTAGATTGAAACAACTGTATAAATTTTTGATGCAAGTGTAAAACCTGCGGAATTAAAAAATGGTTCTCATCATTGTGAATCAACTCATCGGCTCTTCCTATTTTATTTTCTTCCGGTAATTGTTTACTGATGATTTCTTCAATTTGTTTTTGGCTTCGGTGAGTATCACGTTGCAACACACGTTTAATCCGCAATGATAAGGGAGCTGTTACAACAATTACCTTATCGCAAGTAGCATAAGCGCCTGATTCAAATAACAAAGCTGCTTCGCGCATAACATATGGTCCTTTCTGACTTAAATACCATTGACGGTAATGGATACCAACCCTTGGATGAACCAACTCATTTAGTCTTTTTAGCCTTTCTTCATTTGTAAAAACCTTTTCTGCTAAATAGGCTCGATTCAATTCACCTTTCTCATTATAAGACAAACTTCCGAATTCTTCTTTAATCTGTTCGATGAGTATTCCATCGGTGGTCATAATGGCTTTCGCGTGGCTATCTGCATCATATATGGCAATTCCTAAGGCAGCAATAATTTTGCAGACGAGGCTTTTGCCCGTACCTATTCCACCTGTAATTCCAATTTGTAAAGGTTTATTTTGCAACTGATTCAGCTATTTAGGCCGAAGTTAAACTGTTTTAGTTTACCATTGAAGCTGAACGCTATCAACGGCAGTTAACTTACTAAAGGGTGGTAATCCGGTGATGTGTGGTGCAAGTGTTACGCGACCATTTGATGGTTTAGATAAATCAATCACCGCTTTAATTTGCTGATGTTGATAATGACTAGAAAGAAGAGATTCGGGCATTAAGAATTCGAAGTGAATATAACCTGATGGCATTACAGGTTTTTTACCCTTTGGTAACTGCAATAAAGATAGTTTCACAGAATCCTTGACAACTACTAATTTTTGAACTTGGAAAGAAACCTGTACACTGGCTGGTTCTGAATTTAAGGTTTCATGTGGCCACAAAATTGGCCAAACGGATTCCACATTCTCATCCATTTTTTTGTTGCTGCTTGTTAAAACGAATTTGTTTTTGATAGATGAAACCCAAGAAGCAGGACCTTGCACAAAAACACAATCAGGCACTATGGAGGCAGTGCTGCTGATGCCATAGCCCTCCTTGAAATTAAGTTGATCCGAATCGATAACCAATTTTACATATTTACCTTGTATGGGTTCGATGCTTACAAAAAGCGTATCGGTGGCCACATACTTGATTTGCAAGTCACTTAACTGTGGACCTAATAAAGCAGGCAGCGTACTGCCAACAATTTTTTTTACTTCGCTGGGCCGTTCCAAAGGAATAACGATGGCAGGAGATTTTACACCATAACTATGGCGGAGTAAATTCCAACCGGCACCGGTAACATTCATGCGAATACTGTTGGGTAAGGGTTGTAACGGTATGTAATTATCGCTGTTGTAGTTCCACTCTAATGGAAAGTTTAAAGTGGTAGTGTAGGTTTTATTTAAAGCATTAAAAAACCAAAAGACTGTGGATGCCAACAGGCATAAAACCACAGCCTTCCAGTTTCTTTTGTTAAATCGTAAGAGGTTACCTATCGATTGTAATACACTCATTTATTTTTTCCTTGCGCAACTTTGCTGGCTTCCATGTTGATGGCAGTTTTAGAAAAACGAATTCTTCCGCCTTTTTCTACTTCTAAAACGAAAGTATCGTCTTCAATTTCTGCAATGCGGCCGTGGGCTCCGCCAATAGTTACTACATAGTCTCCTTTAGCGATTTCATCCTGAAATTTCTTCGCTTCTTTAGCTTTTTTCTGTTGCGGACGAATCATGAAGAAATAAAATACAAGAATGATGGCTCCGAAGAAAACGAATTGCATATAAGGATTTCCTTGCTGAGCTTGTAAAATAATGTTTAACATGTTTTCAAATTGTTTATAGCGCGAAATTAAGGCTAATTATCGATAGAAAATACAAACATCTTAAGCTTTCATGGCTTTCACGATGTCGGTAAATTCGCGAGATTTAAGAGACGCTCCCCCAACCAATCCACCATCTACATCGGTACAAGCAAATAACTCCGCTGCATTACCTGCATTTACACTTCCACCATATAAAATACTGATGGAGTTGGCTACCGCAGCACCATACTTAGATGCCAGATGTTGGCGAATAACAGCATGCATATCTTGTGCTTGTTGTGCACTTGCAGTTTTGCCTGTTCCAATGGCCCAAACCGGTTCGTAGGCTATCACCACTTTTTGTAAATCAGTTGCTGATAAATGAAAAAGGCTAGCTTCAATTTGTTCTTTTACTAATTTTTCGTGCTCGTTTTTTTCGCGTACTTCTAAGGGTTCGCCACAACAAAAGATTGGCGTTAAATTGTTAGCCAAAGCTTGATCCGTTTTTTTAGCTAACTGAGCGTAACTCTCAGCAAAATATTGTCTGCGCTCGCTGTGCCCGATAATTACAAAAGGAATATGCAACGATTGTAACATGGGTGCGCTAACTTCGCCAGTAAAGGCACCGGATGTATGTTCGCTACAATTTTGCGCTCCCACTTTTATCGACTTGCCAGCTGTTAATTGTTGCACCGTGAGTAAGTAGGGAAAAGGCACACAAACCACCACTTCTGTAGTTGTTGATGCTTCTGCTTCTACCATGCCCAATAATTCGGCAACCAAAGCTTTAGCTTCTTCAAAGTTCTTGTTCATTTTCCAGTTACCGGCAACAATTTTCTTTCTCATATTGATAAGTCGTAAAGATTAATATTTTAGTCTTCAAAGGTAAGGATTATCATTTGTGTTTCAAGTGAAATTGTAAGTTGAATGATTACATAAGTTGATAGCAAACGATTGAAGATTTTATTCTCCTTATTCTACTATTCTGTTTTAATCATTTCATTACTATCAATCGTCATTTAATAATTTAGGAATAACTAAAATAAAAAAAGCTGACACTCGCGCATCAGCTTTTTTATTATTATCAATAAAGTGTTTACTACATTTTTCCTTTTGCAATAGGTGGAACAACGCCCATATTATACCAGGCAAATGAATACTGATCTGCCACTTGTTCGATGGTTTTAGAAACAGGAGTTCCTGCGCCATGTCCTGCATTGGTTTCTATTCTAATCAACACTGGATTTTCTCCTACATGGTTTTCTTGGAGAGTTGCGGCAAACTTGAAAGAGTGTGCTGGCACTACGCGATCGTCATGATCAGCAGTAGTTACCATGGTTGCCGGATATTTTGTGCCAGGCTTTAAAGCATGAACCGGAGAATATTTATAGAGATATTCAAACATTTCTTTGCTGTCGTCTGCCGTGCCATAATCATAAGCCCAGCCTGCACCTGCAGTAAATTTATGGTAGCGTAACATATCCATTACGCCCACTGCCGGAAATGCAACCTTCATCAAATCTGGTCTTTGTGTCATGGTCGCACCTACTAATAGACCACCGTTAGAACCACCTGAAATAGCCAAATAGTCGCTGGAAGTATATTTTTCTTTAATCAAATATTCAGCAGCTGCGATAAAATCATCAAACACATTCTGTTTGTTCATTTTAGTTCCGGCCTGGTGCCATTTTTCTCCATACTCACCTCCACCTCTTAAATTAGGTTGTGCATATATGCCTCCGTTTTCTAACCATACAATACGGGAAGTGCTGAAAGAAGGTTGTAAGCTTACACTAAAGCCACCGTAACCATATAACATGGTAGGGTTTTTTCCATTCAATTCGATACCTTTTTTATGTACGATAAACATCGGTACTTTGGTGCCGTCTTTACTTGTGTAGAAAACTTGTTTGGTTTCGTAAGCTTCAGGATCGAAATCTACTTTGGGTTTTTCGTATAAATCAGATTTGCCAGAAGCAATATCATATTTAAAAATGGTTGATGGATAAGTAAACGATGTAAAAGTGTAATATAGATTTTTGTCTTCTATTTTTCCGCCAAAACCTCCTGCTGTTCCGATGCCCGGCAATTGAACTTCTCGTTCTAATTTACCGCTCATATCATATTGCTTAATCACTGTTTTTACATCTACTAAGTAGTTAGCAAAGATTTTTCCGCCACCGGTTGAAGTATTCAAAACACTTTCAGTTTCTGCTATTAAATCTTTCCAAGTGTCAGTTGTTGGTTTTGCAAAATCTGTTACCACCAACCTATTATTGGGAGCATTTAAATTGGTATGGATGTATAATTTTGTGCCTTCATTTGCTAATACATAATGGTCGTTATCAAAGTTGGTTACAATTGGCACTATCGGATTATTAGGTTTTGCTAAATCCTGAATGTATAATTCATTACCTGTTGTGCTGGTTGATGCCGTGATAACTAAATACTTTTCATCTTCAGTTAAATATGCACCAATGTATCTGCGTGGGGTTTTCTCACCACCGAAGATTAATACATCCTGATTTTGCTTCGTACCTAATTTATGGTAGTACAATTTATGATATTGTGTTTTTTCTGAAAGCTGACTGCCTTTTGGTTTATCATAGGTGCTATAATAAAAACCTTCATTGCCTTTCCAAGCGATGCCACTGAACTTAATATTTTTTAAAGTGTCTTCAACGATAGACTTATCAAGGGTTCTGATTACAATGGCGTCTGTCCAATCGGCTCCACCTTTAGAAATTCTGTAGGTTGCTAAAGAGCCATCTTTGCTAAAGTTTAATCCGGCTAAAGAAATGGTGCCATCAGCACGAAACTTATTCGGGTCGATGAAAACTTCGGGAGTTCCATTTTCTCCTCTCTTTCTATATAGGACACTTTGATTTTGTAGTCCATCGTTTTTATAGAAGTAATAGAATTCACCTTCTTGAAAAGGAGCACTTAGGCGTTCGTAATTAAAAATTTTTTCGAGGCGTTGTTTCAGTAAATCACGGTAAGGTATGTTTTTCAAATAGCCGAACGTTACCTCATTTTGAGCTTTAACCCAATCTGCCGTTTGTTGGGTTGTATCATTTTCAAGCCAACGGTAAGGATCGGGTACGTTTGTGCCAAAGTATTGGTCAACTGTATCAACCTTTGCAGTTTGTGGGTAAGGAGAAGGCATGGCTTTTTCTTGTTTATTTTCGCAGGCAATCATGCTAACGCAGACGAGCATGCCAAGGGAGATTTTAATATATTTCATATTGCAGGAAGTAATTAAGCAATACTAATACAGTTTAATGGCAGGGGCAATACAATTATTTTGAATGGTGAGTAAACAATAACTAAGCTCAAATTTTCGTGTTTAAGCGAAAGATTTATAAATTGCCTAATCCTAACCCGGAGACCTGTCTATGAAAAAGCCTTACATGCTTGCGCTGGTAAGTACTTTGCTTTTTGCGATTACTATTTTGGTAAATGCATTGGCCAATATCCTACCCATCAATGGCCTAAATACAGGTGAAGTTTCAGCATTATACCCAAGCTTGTTTACGCCAGCTGGTCTTACTTTTTCGATATGGAGTGTTATATACTTGCTCTTGTTAGGATTCATAGTTTGGCATTGGCTTAAACCCGATAGCTTTGCCATTCTTGAGATTAGCAGACTTTTCTGGCTGACATGTATCCTCAACGTTAGTTGGATTCTTGCTTGGCACTACTTATTAACAGCTATTTCTGTTACCATCATGTTGCTTTTGTTGTTAACGCTTACTCAGCTCTATCTGAAAATTAAAAAGGTAGCCTTATTGAGCCTGGCAGAAAAATGGTTAGTGAAACTACCGTTTACCCTATATTTTGCGTGGATTTCTGTTGCTACAATAGCCAATGTTTCTGCCTACCTTGTTTCCGTTAATTGGGACGGTGGTTTCTTTACCCCTCTTATTTGGACGATTTTAATGATGGGTATTGCTGTGGTTTTAGCAGCCTGGATAAGCATGCGATTTAGAGAGCCAGGCTTTGCTTTAGTTGTGGTGTGGGCATTATTTGGAATTTTTTGGAGGCATCAGGAAGATGGAAATGCTTCACTTACTATGGTTTCGTTGGGCTATATGCTTATATTAGTAGCTTGGGTTGTGTTAGTGCTGATTAAAATCATGAATAATAAAAAAGTAACAGTTTGAAATAAATTTTGAATTTTATATGAATACGTTAGATTTGTTAACCCAAAGCCCATTCTCATGATAAAGTTACAAGCAGGCGAAAAGGTAGCTCCGCTACCCATGCGCAGAACACCAAAAGGATTGTTGTATGCCGTTACTAACTACGGTAGAGTAATCAGTTACGATACAACCCCAAAGGAAGGAACCTTCCTCAAACAATCTCTTATTTCCGGTTATCCGGCAGTTGCTATCCGTTCTGGCGAAAAAAATATGTCGTACTATGTACACAGATTAGTTGCCAAACATTTCTTAAAGCAAGCTGATAAGAAACATCGTTATGTTATCCATCTTAACTATAAGAAAGATGATAACAACTATAAAAACTTAAAGTGGGTAACACTGGAAGGACAAAAAGCACATTCACTTAGCGATCCTAACAGAAACCATGTAGGCAATTACAAACTGACAGCCGCCAAAGTGTTGCAGATTAAAAAGAAAATTGCTGCAGGTAAAACTCAATTAAAGGAAATTGCGAAACAATTTGGCGTGAGCGATATGCAGATACACCGAATTAAAACAGGCGAAAACTGGTCGCACGTTACGATTTAAAATAACCTTACATCTATACCTAAACCTGAAAAAGCCGGAACTCTCCGGCTTTTTCATTTGGTCTTGTTTCATCAATGCTAATTGATTTCTTGCCTTTTCCTAAAATCGAAATTATAAGTTATAGCAACTTGCATGGTATGGTTGCTCTCTGCTCTTTTGGCATCACTCTTAACAATGTATTGATTCATGTAACCTAATTGAAGATTACAATTGCTATTCACAACATAACCCAAAGCTGCATACAATCGGTTTTGATCGAGGTAGTTTAAACCAAAATTTTTGCCAAACTGCAAAAAGGGTTCATCGTATACACTAGCAAAAATACAACCGGGGTCCAGGTTTGGTTTGGTAAGCGGAAGTGTTACTAAAAATCTATATCTAAAACGTTGCCTGAACGTGTAACCATCGTATTCAAACTCTTGTGTTGTTTGGTTTTGTTTTCGGTCTTCCAACCAACGTTGTTCTAGCCTGTACCGGTGATTAAAATAAAACCTGCCGACACGTTGGGTAACAGTAAGGGTTTGCCAAATCCTGTGTTCATGAAATTTATCAGCAATGGGCTGCTCGCCATATGGGAAGGTAACAATGTATCCATATCCTCCTGTAAGGGTTGCGTTATCTTTCAATTTGTAATCAATGCCAATTCTCGTGAGTGATTGTTGCCAATCGCTAAAGCCATCTGCTCTTCGGAATTGGTATTCGGTGTGTAAACTAATTTTATCGGTTAGTTTGTGATTTCCAAAATACATGATCCAACCATGGTTCTGATAGGATATATCTTTTTGTGCCACTCCTCTCAGGCTTATAAGAATTAGAATGGGTATGCTTATATATTTAAACATATATCAATCTTGATTTAAATAATGTAAAGGTAAAAAAGCACGACAACAAGCAGGCAGTGAACATCAAAAGTTGGGCACTTTTAAAGACACCTACCTGCTGTTGCGTACCTGTTAATGTACTGGAGTTTTTAGTGATCGATATAATGTCTCCAAAAAAGATTCGGCAAAGTCAACCGCGAAACTTATTTCTGACGGATCTAACAACGATCGTTTCTTATAAATCAATAATTTGTTGCGATGACATTCGATGTGCATGGCTTCTCTGAAAGTTAAAAATCCAATTACGGTATCGTTAAAAACGGATTCTATTTCAGTAACTGATTCGGAACGCAGATAATACTTTTTGGAAAACTCCGGATGCTTTTCAAAATCAATGTCTTTTCCATCCGTTAGTTCCCATAGTTTAGACCACAAACCTTCAGGTTCTAAGGTAAAATCCGGAATTTTTATATCGATTTCAGAAATGTGAATAACGGTGACGGCTATCTCTTCTTTTTCTTGCATGGCACCATAGCTGAGCGTTATGTCGGAAACATCAATTCTGTCGTGTTCGGTATATTTTGTTAATACGTTTTCCTCGAATAAAATTTTGTTTCCTTTTAAAATTGGGAAACCTTTAAACTTTATCGTATTCTTTACATGCTGTGGATTAAACTGAAAATCATCAGCCTCTGCAAAATCGCGTAAGTTTAATTGACGTGGACTTAATTTGATTTCCCATTTATTTAGTTGCTCCGCAGAAAATTTACGCGCTGCCAAAGGATGATTGGATGATGGTTTAAACCGATCAAAGCCAATTGATGTTACGGAGCCGCCAGCATGTACATGTTCTTCTTCTACATGGTGCATATACTCCATGAAGGTGTGATCAATCAAATGTGTTTCTGTTACATCTAATACCACTTTCTTGCCGGGTTCTATGGCTTTAAAAACTTTCTTAAAACCAAGAAGATTAGAAAATACAGCCGAGCCTTTTATCTTCACCATTGTTTCGCCTGCACGTTCTGTTATTTCATAATTAGCTTTAAATAAATTCTTCCACGATACACCATTGAGTATGTGGAAAAACATTTTGGCTACAATACCAGCAGCTACACCTAATAATAAATCTGTAGAAACAGTAACGATGATGGTGATGATAAAAATGATTAATTGTTCTGATCCAATCTTATACGTTTTGTAAAACTCATTGGGTGAAGCTAAGCGATATGCCACTGCAATTAACAAAGCTGCCAAAGCCGTGTTTGGAATCATTTCAATAACTGGAATAAATAGCAACATGGCCAATAACAAAAAGAAACCATGAAAGAAATTACTCCATCTTGTTCTGCCACCAAAGTTTACATTGGCAGAACTGCGTGCCACTTCCGATATCATAGGTAAACCTCCTAACAATCCACTCAAAGCATTTCCCGCACCCACTGCTTTTAAATCTTTATTGGCATCCGAGGTTCGCTTAAATGGATCTAATCCATCAATGGCTTTTACGGTAAGAAGAGATTCAACTGAATTGATAAATAAAAACATCAACACATACTTCCAAAAAGTAAAAGTGTTAATGGCTTCGAAGCTAACGTTGAATCCAATTGTTCCCCAGAAATCGCCAATCTTCACCATGTCGAAAGCTGGCTCCGTATGTTTAAAATCCATAATGGCTGCCATGGGTATGGTAACCAACAACACAACCATAGGTGCCGGAATTCTCTTGATGGCTTTAAACTTTAACAATGGCATGCCGAAAATGATAAGCAAACTGATGACCCCAATAAACGTTACGCGTGGATCTTCGTGCGCAATAGACTCGGGAATCATCGCGAATAGTTCGAGTGGTTCTTTTCCTTTCAGCAAGGCCGGATCAATGCCCAGTAAGATGTGTATTTGCTTTGAGAAAATAATTAAACCAATTGCTGCTAACATACCATGCACAGCTGATGGTGGAAAAAAATCTGTTAATGCACCAAATTTTAACTGACCAAAAACAATTTGCAATAAACCTGCTACAACGATCGCGCCCAGTGCTAACTTCCATCCTTGTTCGCCTCCTCCTAACTCTGTAACAGCTCCTGCACATATAGTAATTAATCCTGCAGCTGGCCCTTTAATGGTTAGCTTAGAACCTGCAAAGAAACTTACAAACAAACCACCAATCATGGCAGTAAGCACACCCATGGCCGGAGGAAATTCGCTTGCTTTTGCAATACCTAAACTTAAAGGCAAGGCTAATAAAAATACGAGAAAACCGGAGATGGCATCCACGCGCCAGTTTTCTTTAAAACCTGCGAGACCATCTTGTGGAATAAATTGATTATTCATATTTGATATCTTTAATAATGATTTTTTTTTTAATGATTAAGAAGAACGATAAGCCATGTCGTAAACCGATTTAACATGCGGGCCTAAAAACACCCGTGCATATATTCGAATAACGGCTATGCCATTTACAATCAAGCTTAACGCAATTAAGAAGGCTAAGAAAAATTGATCTTCGTGAATGTGACTGAATATTAAATCTTCGCCAACAAATGTTGGTGTAATAGGAAAGCCAGCCAAGCCTAAGCCAGCTAACAAACAAGCAAATGCAATTTTTGGATGTTGGTGAACATACCCATGAAAACGATCTAAGTCTATGTTACCTTCAAATCGCTTCAAGCGGAAAAAGCCCCAGTAACCCAACAAGCCACTTACAAAAATACCGCTCAGGTATATAAAGCTATGCCCACTTGTAAAGTGTTCGTTGAATGAAACACCCAAGACAATCATAACATGGTTAATGATGATGAGCGTCCAACTCAAACGAACATGAATTCGTTCGGTGAATGCCTTCAGCACAAAAATTAATCCGAATAAAGCAAATACTGTTGGCAATGCGTGGAAAACTTCTGCATTTATATAAGTTTCGATTCTTAGTAAAAGCAAAGCAATTGCACATACCAGCAAAGCAAAAATGACAATGCGCTTCAATGTAAAAAAGTTTAACTGTTTGCCTGCCCACTTTAAAGGATTCCAAAATCGCCTATATAATAAGGAGTCGAGGTTCCACTCTTTTAAACATAGCACATACAACGTTTGCTCCATTCTTTTTGGTAATGAATCTTCAACCGTATGTTCTCTGGGTTTAAAGTTGTAAAACTGTTCGCGTATTAAATAGCTAACTACGGATGGCGAAACCAAAAGCTGATACGTTCTTAAAAAAGCATTTCCTGCAATATGAAATAGTGCAAGGTTGGTAAAGCCTAAAGCTACTTCTATAAAAATAATTCCGATTTGTGCGATAGAACTATACGCAACTTGACTTTTAATAGAAGATTGAACACGTGCAATGCCTGTTGCCACCAACGCAGTTGTTAGTCCAACTAAAGCAATAACAATTCGTATAGAAATTTGATGTTCCCAAAAATGATAGGTGCGTAATAACAAGAATACACCCATGTGTACAGAGAGCGAACCATAAAAAATGGCACTTGATGGTGTAGGGCCTTCCATAGCACGTGGTAACCACGATGAAAAAGGAAGTTGTGCCGACTTAGCTGCTGCTGCTAATAAAATCATTAAAGAAATAGCAACACCCACCCAAGTATGGTTTTGTAAATGTTCGTGTACTAAATCATAATTAGACAGTTTAGCGAAGGTAATATTTTCTAACCACAAATGATGACTCAACCACATAGCCAATATCAAACCCACATCTGCAATTCTGTAAATCGAAAATACTTTTACAGCATTTTTTACCGGCAAGTAACGTTCGCGGTAAAAGGCAATGAGTAAGAAAGAAGATACACCTAAAATTTCCCAACCTAAAAATAAAGTTTCGAGATTACCTGAGAGTGTAACTAAATTATAACCGAGGTAGAAAAACAAAACTGTGTTAAAGAAACGTTTATATCCTTCTTCTCTGTGCAAATAATATCGGCTGTAAATGGTAACCAAAAAGGTGAGCATCGCTCCTAACAATAAAAATACTACAGAGATTTTATCGTAACAGAAATCAATAAAAAACTCATACTCATCTGCTGCAAACAAAGCGAAATCCTTCATATTCAATAAAGGCGCACCTTGTAAAATCCAATATAACGTAAAGAAGATTACAACAATTAGATTTAATCCTGCAGTGCCAAATGCAACACGTGACAACCATTCTTCTTTTCTAGCCGGAATAACCAAGCTTACTAAAAAACCAAGCAATGGAATAAGAATGAAAATATTGATAATTTTTTCCATAGGTTAATCCATTAAGTAAACCGGTAAATTTTCTTCGTGTGTTTCAAGAATAACATTGATATCCTTAACCTTTGGCAATTGCAATTCGCTCGGTGCATAAGGAGAGAATGCTTCGTTTTGAAAACCATAAAATGATTCCGTAACCGGATTCATCACCATGAGTTTCACCCATTCATTTTTAAACCATTCGTAGGTGGCTTCATTGCGTTGGATAACATCTAACACAACTTCAGGTAGATGTTCTACTAAGATTAATAAACGAACTGGGTCGTGGACTTCAATCATCTGGCTTGGTAAACCTGGTCGTAGGTCACCTTCGATGCCATTGGCCACACCAATTAATCCCATCACATTGTGTGGAAGCTTAGTTCCTGCTCCTAACTTTTGATTATCCACTCTTGAGAAAAAATATTCTAGGTTGATTCCACCACAAACGGGAGCAGCCGCCTTCAAAATGTTGAAAAGATAATTTCCTTTTGGATCAATGGAATAATCGTATGAATTTAGAAACGATCTTCTATCCAGAAAAACACCGCGTGTTAATTGTCTTCTTCCAACTATGCACAAGGCATTAGTGGCATGGTTTAACTCCGGTCTTGGTTCGAATAAAGAAACACTTCTCAACTTCACCCTTTCATGTATAGATTCTGCTGATTCTTTTGTATTGATCAATTCAAATCTTCTCGATCTTTCTTTTGCATTTTGCGAGAGGGCTAATTGAAAAATTAATTCGTTGGCTTGATGTGCCGCTTTGTGTTGAACAGATAAAGTGTTGTCATCAAAGAACTGAATTTCATCTCGCGTAGTATCATGTAAAGCGCCAACAAATTTTGTGTCTGGCGGGATGATGATACCACGCTCGACTAAACGTTTTCTTACTTCATCATGGTTAGCCATGTAACTCATCACTCGAGCGTTTACAGAACCAGGTCGTCCACTACAAGCGCCACAATCGTAAGCTGCAAAATGCGGATTGTTGATGCTGCTGGAACCATGCCCAACGATATAGATCAACTGTGCAAAATTCTCAACCAGTCCGATGCTTTTTAACAAAGCTTCTACGCGGTCTGTCATTTGTTCAATATTAAAACCGATCTGCAAACCATTTTCACAATCATCAGGATGTTGATTTTCGATTGTGAGTTTGGCTTGTTTAGCCATGTGTTTGAAGGATGATGCCGTTGCCGGACTCATGGAAGGTTTAAAAATATTGATGAAGAGTTTGATAGCCGACCAAAAACCAAGTGTTTGCGTAATCAGCCAGCCTCTGAATAAAGAATGAGAATTTTTATTAAAGTGAAGATCACGCTTTTGTACTTGATCATTATCCATTTCTTTGACTAGAAATTTAGGCTTAACCGGTGCCGGACAAAGCTTGGTGTAAAATTTTCCGTGTTCAGGTTGAAAGTAAAATTCAACGCCAAAAAATCCGGGCGTGCCAAATGTTTCGCAGCGTGTGTCCAATTGTTCAAGGTATCTTCGTAAAGAACATTCACGGTCGTCTATACAAAACATAGCCTGAAAACTTTTTACATGTTGGGTTGGTGTAAATTTTTTCTTCTGCAAAATGCCTTGTAAAACCTGATCATAATAAGTCCACTCGAATGCCTCTTGCCAGAGTAGCAACACTTCATCTTCTTCTGATAAAGTAGAGGGTGCAAATAAAGAGATTGGTTTTTCAGCTATACCTTTAGATAAAGATTTCCAATTGTTACCAAAATGATCGTAAAGTGCATCTAACTCCAATAGTAATTCGAAGGTGATGAGTTCCTTCAAACTTATTTCGCGCCTATCGAGTAACGATTCGGGTAAAGTTTCAATGCTCGCCACCATGCCCGACCAACCCTGATGCGCAAATTGCTGATCGAATAGATATTGCTCAAATAAATCTTCATCTCCTACAAGTAAGGTTAACAACTCCGAAATTTCTACTTGAGGCTGAAGAAAAATTTGCCTCGCTTGTTTGGTACGAAAAAAACTGGTGAAACTGTTTAGTTCAATTTCTTTTATAGATTCTAAAAATCCTTTTTGCCAGACAGGAAAATTCCACATAGCAATACCTTGATCAAGATAAGAACAAAGCACACGAAACAAAGTAGGATGAACGAGCGAATCCATATCGAGTTGATACTGCTTCTTCCAAAAAGCACGGAAAGCTCCAATGCGTGGCAAATCAGGAGAAGGATAATCGGTATGGATTACTTTTTTCATCCATATTTCTAATTCCTTTTCTCCTTTATGGTTAGCTATTACTTTTCTTAGCGTTTCCTCAGCAATATTTCCGCTGGCATATAAGTTTCTATAAGCCGCTAGCGAAAGTGTTGTGTTATAGCCAAATGTTTTAAAAGCCTTGCGAATAGCAAGCTTAAAGGGTTCATGCTGAAAAGCATGCAAGGTGTTGTGATGTATAAAATCTTTTAATGGCGCTTGTGCAGGAAGATAGTGTTTCAATTCGTGCAATACATGCGCTTCATCAAAGCCCAATGATTTTGAATGCATAGTAATAATTAATTCTGGTTAAAAAATGCTGCTTTAACCCTGAACAGGTCGTGATGTAAAGCAGAAAAAATTTTAGAATGATATCAGATTCTAAAAACCAGAATTTTAAGATAGACCGGCCACTCTACAAGATGACCTGATTTTATTGTATATCTGAGCGTTGTTCTTTCAAAACATGCTATCGAATATACAAATGATAAAAAAGAAGAGTTCTTTGATGAGATGCATTCGTCTCGGTTTTCTTCTTCGTTTTCGGTTTTCTCGAATAAACCTAAGGCAATAGGTTTTACATCTAATTTAAAAAGAGAGGCATGGTGATGGTTACTTGTATTTGCCGCTACTTCGTTACCAGCTAATACCGGTAATGAAAACTGAAGCAACAAAGCCAGCAATACTAACCTTAGTGAACCCGATATGGTAGCGCTCTTTATCAATGTTTTAAATCACGTACAAGTATACCACGAAGCATTCAATTGTAGCACATCGTGTATGATAAAGCAAAACAAAGATAAATTTTGATGATTCGTATAAAGTAAGACTTGCAAGCGTAAGAGCTACTTAACTAAAGTAATAGGATTACTATTAAATACTTCACACAATCGACTTTATCATCTTATAATTATGAATAAATTGACCTTCAAGTTCAAACTCATTTTTATGCATCGCTTTAAATCCAAATGATAAGAAAAGTGGTTTCGCGGTTTCGCTTACATCAGAGGTAAGCTCAAGTACGTTTAGTTTTATCGCTTCTGTTTGGAGATGATTTAGTAAAGCTAAGCCTATCCCTTTTCTTACAAACGATGGATGTACATACAATACATCTACATATCCTGAAGTTGTAAGAGAAGCAAAACCTGCAGGCTGATTTTCAAAATGAGCTATTACAAAGTATTGTTCTGCTAAACGCTTTATCCATTTCTCTTTATTTATTCCAGCGTTTGCCCAAACTTTTTGTTGAGCCTCAGAATATTCCTTTGAAGTAAGTTCACTTACGGATAAAGTAAAGACCTGAATAATTTCATCCAGGTGTTTTACGGTGGCTTGTGTAAAGAGTAAATTAGCTAACACGAATTCTTAATTACTTCAGTAAAATCAGTTTAATTTATTTAGTTTAATGATGATTAGCCATACAAAAGTATCGATAAGCCATAACCATTCTCACTCATTTACAATTTAACGTTATACCTACATTAAATGACCATGATTAAATTCATGTTCTAATTTGTTATTCGCTTACACAATCCAAAGGATTAATCAATCATTTCAAATCTTGTGTAGGCTTGTAAAATTTTGGGTACGCGAATTCCTTTTTCAGTTTGGTTGTTTTCTAAAATAGCAGCTACAATTCTAGGTAAAGCAAGTGCACTTCCGTTAAGTGTATGTAGCAATTGTGTTTTTCCTTCTTTGTTTTTGTATCTCAACTTTAAGCGATTAGCCTGAAACGTTTCAAAATTGCTAACAGAGCTAACCTCGAGCCATCTTTTTTGGGCAGCAGAGTAAACTTCCATATCGTAGGTGATGGCGCTGTTAACACCCATATCTCCTCCGCACAATAATAATTTGCGATAAGGCAACTCTAATTTTTCTAAAAGAGATTGTACGTACAAACACATTTCATCTAAAGCTTTCTCTGATTCTTCAGGTTTTCTGATTTGTACAATTTCTACTTTATCGAATTGATGCAATCTGTTTAAACCCCGCACGTGTGCTCCCCAACTTCCTGCTTCTCTTCTAAAGCATGGCGTGTAGCCCACGTTTTTTACAGGCAATTCAGCTTCATTCATCACTAAGTCGCGGTATAAATTGGTGATGGGAACTTCAGCTGTAGGAATTAAATATAAATTATCAGCTGTGGCATGATACATCTGTCCTTCTTTATCAGGTAACTGTCCTGTACCATATCCACTGGCTTCGTTTACAACAATAGGAGGTTGAATTTCGCGGTAACCTTGTTTCTCGGCTTCATCTAAAAAGAAATTGATTAAAGCGCGTTGTAGTTTTGCACCCTTTCCTTTGTAAACCGGAAAACCTGCACCGGAAATTTTTATACCTAAATCAAAATCGATGATGTCGTATTTTTTAATTAGGTCCCAATGTGGCAACGCATTTTCTGCCAACTCAGGAATGCTACCAAAAGTATGAACCGTGATGTTATCATCAGCCGATTTTCCTGCCGGAACTTTTTCTGTAGGTACATTTGGTAAGGCATATAACTCTTTTTGTAAGTCGACTTCGATTTGGGTGAGATCAGCATTGAGCGAAGCCACAGTTTCTTTTATTTCACTGGTTCTTTTCTTCAGTTTTTCTGCCTCTTCTTTGTTACCCGATTTCATCAGGTTTCCTATTTCGCGCGCTAAGGTGTT
The DNA here is from genome assembly GCA_027533395.1 of Cyclobacteriaceae bacterium. Lineage (GTDB taxonomy): Bacteria > Bacteroidota > Bacteroidia > Cytophagales > Cyclobacteriaceae > Chryseotalea. The sequence continues at coordinate 125,631 of JAPZUF010000010.1, read as the reverse complement.
GCTTTCGGCCTGTAAGTCGTCTTGTTTTCTTTGTGTCTCTTTTCTTTTGTTATCCAGGTTGATAATCGTATCTAAGGATGCTTCAATTTCTTTTAAACCTCTTTTTTGTAAACCGTTGATTACGGCCTGCTTTTGCTCGCGGATAACCTGCACTTGTAACATGATAGTAAATTTTAGGACGACAAAAATACACTAAAAAAAGGCTGCAAAATTTGTTTTGCGTATAAAATCACCTATACTTGCAGCATCAAGTAGGTCGGTTTCTGGCCTCTATTAAAATAAATCAACTATCTATTAACCCCGATTTCTCAATCCAATTATTGAAAATCTGTTCTTAACAGTCATCAAAACTTTTTAATCAACCCATGTACACAATTGACGATCTCAATGTCAGACTCTTATCCGAGTTAAGAGAAATTGCAGAAAACTTAGGCGTAAAAAATGCCAAGAAGCTGGCCAAACAAGAATTAGTTTACAAAATTCTAGATGAGCAAGCTAAAGCTCCGGACACTAATACCAAAAAACCTGAAGGCGAACGCGAAAAAAGACCTCGCAGAAGAGAAAACGTTACACCTAAAGCAGAGGCAGAAGAATTATCTGCTGATGAGTTGTTACAATCTATCGATGTCGAGTTGTTGTCTCCCGCTATTTCTGAGTTTGAAGAAGAAGTAAAACCACAAGAATCAATTGCTCCAACTCCAGAAGTACAACAAGCGCCACAAACAGAAGCAGAGCAAAATCAAAATAAAGAAGATCGCAGCCGTGATGATCGTTTCCGTGAGGAACGCGCACAACGTGAACGTGAACGTGAATTACGCGATGAGAAAGCTGCACAACTGCGCAATGCCATCCGCGAGTTCGAAGGTGCTATAACCAACGAAGGCGTATTGGAAATTATGCAAGATGGTTACGGCTTTTTACGTTCAAGCGATTACAATTACCTAGCCAGCCCTGATGATATTTATGTTTCTCCTGCACAAATCAAATCTTTTGGTTTAAGAGTTGGCGATACCATTCGCGGTAGCATTCGTCCGCCAAAAGAAGGTGAAAAATATTTTGCATTACATAAAGTAGAAACAGTTAACGGAAAATCATTAGAAGAAATTCGCGACCGTGTTGCCTTCGAATACTTAACGCCACTTTTCCCTGAGGAAAAATTAAAGTTAAGTACAACCCCCGATAATATGAGCACGCGCATATTAGATTTGTTCTCTCCAATCGGTAAAGGACAACGCGGTATGATTGTAGCCCAGCCTAAAACAGGTAAAACTGTTTTGTTAAAAAATATTGCCAATGCCATTGCAGAAAATCATCCGGAAGTTTATCTAATTATTTTATTGATTGATGAAAGACCGGAAGAAGTAACGGACATGGCGCGCAGTGTGAAAGCAGAAGTTGTGGCTTCTACTTTCGATGAACAAGCCGAACGACATGTAAAAGTTGCTTCTATTGTTTTAGAAAAAGCTAAACGCATGGTAGAGTGCGGACACGATGTGGTAATCTTGTTAGATTCCATTACGCGTTTAGCTCGCGCTTACAACACTGTTGTTCCTTCATCAGGTAAAATTTTATCGGGTGGTGTTGATGCCAATGCTTTGCACAAACCTAAACGTTTCTTTGGTGCAGCGCGTAAAATTGAAAATGGTGGTTCGCTTACCATCATTGCCACTGCTCTAATTGAAACAGGTTCTAAAATGGATGAAGTGATCTTCGAAGAATTTAAAGGAACCGGTAACATGGAACTGCAACTCGATCGCAAGCTTTCGAACAGAAGGGTTTATCCTGCTATAGATGTGCCTGCATCGGGAACCAGACGCGAAGATTTGTTGATGAAAGAAGAAGAACTACAACGTGTTTGGATATTACGCAAGTTCATGAGTGATATGAACTCGGTGGAAGCCATGGAATTCTTACAAAGCAAAATGAAAGGAACACGTAACAACGAAGAGTTTTTACTTTCGATGAATGGATAATTCAATTCTTTAGAACAAATAACCATAGAGCGCAAAGAGATTTGCGCTTTTTTTGTTTCCACTCTTCATCACTTTCTTTATAATATGCTTATCTTAGAATCCCTATTAACAACCTGTGAAAAGATTATTTTCTTTCATTGTTTTATTGAGTCTATCTCAACTTACTTTTAGTCAGGTAAACCCTGATAGTCTTGAATTATTATTGAAACAAGATCTTGTTGATAGTTCGCGCATTAAAATACTAAGTAAACTGGTTTGGTATTATCAAGATAACAATCCTCCTAAAGCAACCAATTACAGTGATATTGCCATCGAGCTCTCAAAAAAAAATCCAAACAAAAAGTTTCTTGAAAGGGCTTATCAAGATAAAGCCAATACTTGTGAATCACTTGGTCTTTATGAAGAATCCATTATTTATAATTTAAAGGCATTAGCGCTAGCCAAAGAGTCTAACGATTCAGTTTCTATCACAACAGTATACAACAACATGGGTATTACCTATAACCAAATGGGTGATTATGCCTTAGCAGTTTACCATTTGTTGAAAGCCATACAATTGGATGAAAAAAGAAATGATACTCTCGCTCTAGGGTATGATTACATCAATTTAGCCGAATCTTATTATTACGCAAATAATTTTCAAGCAGCTTATACTTACGGAAGCATGGCCTATCAATTTCTAGATGCTGTTAATGATAAGAATGCCAAACCATATGCCGCAGAAAGTGTTGGCTTAATTTTGATTGAATTAGGCAGATTAGATTCCGCTAAGAAACTCTTAATGGAAACTAAAAAACTTGCTCTGCGCAATAATAACGTTTATATATACAATCGTTGCATGAGTCATTTGGGAAAACTATACAGTTTGCAAAACCAAATTGATAGTGCCTTATTTAATTTTACCCAAGTAATTGCTGCTAGTAAAACACAGAACTATGCAGACATTTATTTGCCGACTTTGATTCAAATGGCAAAACTTCAAATGCAATTGAAGCAATTGAAAAAAGCTGAGGGATTTGCCAAAGAAGCCTTAATTGGATCGCGCAAAATAAAAAACAAAGCTTTAGCTCAAAAATCTTCTTACTTGCTTGCTACCATCTTAGATAAGCAAAATATTGATGAGGAAGCCATCCTATATTTTAATATAGCTCATGCCTATCAAGATTCTATTTTGGATCAGTCGGTCCGTGGGAGTATACAAGCGCACATTTACGATGTAAGCTTAGAAAAAGAAAAGCAAGACAAACAACTCACCCGCATAAAATTAGATGAGCAAGAAGAAAAAGTAGCCGTACAACAATCTGCTTTAATTCTTGTAAGTGTGATTCTCTTTAGTTTGCTGATTTTCTTTTTCATACTGCGTAGAGCATCTATGCAGCGCAAAAAAAGCAACGAAATCTTAGCAAAGAAAAACGAGGAATTGAGTAGACTAAATCTGGAAGTAAATGGACTGATTAATACCATTGTACATGATTTAAAATCACCACTTAATAATATGCAAGGAATTTTGTATTTGTTAGATAGTGAAGTGTCTCAAAATCCACCAGCAAAAGAACTAATTAACCACGGTAATAAAGTAATTAAACATGGCCAAGAGATTGTAAAACAGTTATTAGAATTAAGAGAATTAGAACAAGGAAATAAGTCTATAGAACTTAAAAAGGTGTCAATCCACGACCTACTTGAAACTTTGAAGGAAGAATTTAGCCCGAGTGCACTAAAGAAAAATATTCAATTAGAAACAGATTTTGTAAACGAAGAAATTATAATTGATGAGGACCTCACTAAGCGAATTTTACGCAATCTTGTTTCCAATGCAATCAAATTCTCGTCATTCGGAAAATCCGTTCAAATTAAGGCAAAGAAAGAAAACAGTGCCGCAGTATTTATCATTGCTGATGAAGGTCAAGGTTTTAGCAAAGACGATTTACCTAAGCTATATGGCAAATTTCAAAAACTTAGTGCGCAACCAACCGGTGGAGAAAGCTCGAATGGTCTTGGATTAGCTACAGTTGCCTTGATTGCTCAAAAGTTAAATGCGAGTATTGATTTACAAACTGAAGTAGGTAAAGGAAGCATATTTACAATAACAGTTCCTTTAAATTAATCTTGAATCAAAGTGGATCTTTCAATATCTAAGTATATATCGTTCTTCATTTTTTCTGCTGCGATCTTGAAAACGAACCTGAATGTGAATCATAAATCCAAAGCTCCTCTTTCACCAAACCTGAATCTTGATTGGCTATTATTACTTTAAAACGATAGCTATCTTGTTGAAGCCAACTGGTAGCGTTAATAATAAACTTTTTCTCGATACAACGTACGCAATTATTATATTTCAATAATTTGCCACTTGTTTCATCGTAAATGGTAAGTGTTACATGATCTTTATCTTTAAACACATTGCTGATTATTAAAGGGATAAATTCTCTTTCATCTTTATAATAGAATTGTTCATCTGCCAGTAACCAAAATTGATTTTCTTCTGGCGATACCGCATAAATTTTGTATTGGTATCTTCCAAATTCAGGAAGGGAATCATTCACAACATATTGACTTTGATAGGTACCTGCTGCATTACCAAGCGCACTTACTCTCTTAATTTCTGTTGGTCTTTTATCACCAGTTTTCATTCTTACAATTTCAAAAGATGCTACAGAATCTTGCAACAATTCTGGTAAGCTCCACCTAATCTCAACAATTCCTTGGTGATTTTCGATTTTAACTTGCGTGTTTACATATTTGATTTTTGAAGCAATCGGTAAACCTTCCGGCTTATCGCTTATTGCTATTTCGAAACTGCATAGATCACCTAAAAAACCATCAATGTTAATTAAGTACGTTTCATTTACATTTAAATTTTTTAATGCTATAAAAGTGTCTGATTGATTCGTGAACGATTCGCAATGGATAAGTTCATAACTTAATTTCTCGCATGGATTACCCCTTAACACCAATACTTGAACGCCATATTTATTCTTACATACTTGTTTGCCAACGTTTAAGTATACGGTTTTATCATCTTTAGGAGAGAAAGAAAACCACTGGTCGTTGTGGTATACCAAACACTTTTCTGTTAATTTTTTATTGATGCAGTTCCACTCTACTGTATTATGTTGTGTATGCGATGCGAAGGGTGGTGCATGAAGCTCCAGCTTGATTAAACTCGAAATGTTATTGTTGCTTACCTGTGCTTGTAAAACGATTGAAGAAAATAAGAAAGCTAAACAAAAACTAACGCTTGCGTTCATGGAATGCACCTTGATAAGTAGGGTCTTCTTTTCTCTTTTGTCTGTCAATTTCTCTTGCCATTTCTTGCTTCTCTTCAAACGGAGTTTCCTCTGGTATTATTTCTTTTGGTAAGATCATTACCGGAATTTCTTCTCTGATTAGTTTTTCAATCTTCGCGATGTGGTATTCTTCGGCAGGGTTTACAAAAGTTACAGCAGAGCCGGTTTCGAATGCGCGACCTGTTCTGCCTATTCTATGTACATAATCATCATATAAAATCGGCACATCGAAGTTTAAAACATGGCTTACTCCTTTCACATCAATTCCTCTGGCAGATACATCAGTAGAAACTAAAATGCGCAAATTCCCATCTTTAAATTCTTGCATCGCATTGATGCGTGTGTTCTGTCCTTTGTTGGAATGAATGACCCGCACCAAACCAATATTTTTTCGCTCCAGAAATTTATAGATGTTGTTGGCTGTATCTTTTGTTTTAGTAAAGATCATGACGCGCTGCCAGCTTTCATCAGCAAGCAAATGCAAAAGCAAATCGATTTTTGTTTTTAAGTTCGGCACACGATACAAAGCTTGCGCCACTTGTGTAGCAGCCGTTGCTTGCGGAGTAACTTCAATGCGTAGCGGGAATTCTAGAAAATCTTGCGACAAACGTTCTACACGTTCGCCAAAGGTAGCAGAGAACAAAAGGTTTTGTCTTTTTACCGGTAACACTTCAAAAATTTTGCGGAGTTGTGGCATAAAACCCATGTCCATCATGCGATCAGCCTCATCTAATACCAATGTTTTAATTTGCTTAACAGGCAATTCTTTCCGCAAATAAATTTCCATGAATCTTCCCGGTGTAGCTACAATAATATCTACTCCAGCTTTGATCAAATCGCTATGTGCCTTCACACCAACGCCACCATATATGGCCGCAATGCGTAAATCAGTGTATTTGGCTAATCGCTTGGTATGTTCGGCTAATTGCACCACCAATTCTTTGGTGGGTGCTAAAATAAGCGCGCGTGGTTCTGTGCCTTGTGCATATTTTACTTTCATCAACAAAGGCAATACATAAGCAGCTGTTTTGCCTGTTCCGGTTTGGGCAATGCCAATTACCGCCTGGCCACCAAGCACGGCTGGTATAGCTTTCTGTTGTATTTCAGTAGGTTGCGTAAATCCGGCTTCTTCGATAGCCATCAACAGTTGTTTATTCAACTTAAAATCTTCGAATGTTTGAGTGGCGGACACGTTTTGCTGTTTACCTTTACTAATAGAAAATTAAATCAACATTGTAAATTATTGAATTCGATATGAAAACAACATTGATTGTTAATGCAAAGATAGTAAACGAAGGCAAGGTTACCGAAGGCGACTTGCTGATAAAAGGCGAACGCATCGAAAAGATAGGAAATGTGCAACAGTTAACAGAGCAACACACAGTAATCGATGCTAAGGGAAGTTATTTACTACCTGGTGCCATTGACGATCAAGTTCATTTTCGTGAGCCTGGTTTAACGCATAAAGCCAATATTTTTACTGAATCGAGAGCCGCTGTTGCCGGAGGTGTAACAACCTATATGGAAATGCCCAATACCTCTCCACCTACTTTTACACAAAGTTTGTTAGAAGATAAATACAAAATTGCAGCTCATGCTTCGCTGGCTAATTATTCTTTTTACATCGGTGCATCTAATGAAAATATTGAAGAAGTACTAAAGACAGATTTAACCAAAGTATGTGGACTAAAAATTTTCATGGGCTCCAGCACCGGAAATTTATTAGTAGATAATCCTAAAACATTAGAAACTTTCTTTTCTAAATTTCAAGGGTTAATTGCCACCCATTGCGAAGACGAACAAAGCATCAGAAGAAATACAGAAGCAGCCCGCCAAAAATTTGGTGAAGATGTTCCCGTATCGTATCACCCCATCATCAGAGATGAAGAAGTATGCTACCTTTCATCTTCTATGGCGGTTGAGCTTGCCAAAAAATTCGGTACTCATTTGCATGTCCTCCATATATCTACCGCTAAAGAATTAAGTTTATTCGATAACAGCATTCCCTTAGAAAAAAAGAAAATTACTGCCGAAGCATGCATTCACCATTTGTGGTTTAATGATAGCGACTATGTTACAAAAGGTTCTCTCATTAAGTGGAATCCGGCTGTTAAAAGTGCGAGTGATCAACAAGCCATTTTACAAGCTGTTTTGAACAATACAATTGATGTTATTGCTACCGACCACGCGCCTCATTTGTTAGAAGAAAAACAAAACCCCTATTTTAAAGCGCCTAGTGGTGGGCCATTGGTACAGCATAGTGTTGTGGCCATGCTAGAAATGGTAAAGCAAGGAAAAATCACTATCGAAAAAGTAGTAGAAAAAATGAGTCACCACGTGGCAACGTTGTATCGAATGCAAGAAAGAGGTTTTATCCGCGAAGGTTATTTTGCCGATTTAGTTTTGGTAAACCCTAACGAAAACTGGCAGGTAGAAAAGAAAAACATTTTAGCCAAATGCGGTTGGTCGCCATTCGAAGGACAAACCTTTTCGCACAAAGTAACACACACATTTGTTTCTGGATATTTGGCTTACGCCAATGGTATGTTGCAAAACGAACAAATGGGACAAAGATTAAAGTTTAGCAGAGCTTGATTTGGCAATTTTCTACCTAGTGCCTACCTTTGCCATCCTTTCGCGGTAAATGCCGCGTTTACGGTGGATGTAGTTCAGTTGGTTAGAACATCAGATTGTGATTCTGAGGGTCGTGGGTTCGAATCCCATCATTCACCCAAAAATCCCTGCCGAGGCAGGGATTTTTATTTTTCGCCATTTTCCATCATTTCTTTCCGCTAATCATATAAGTTGAAATCATTCAACAAGAAATGCCTATCATCATTAAAATTTATAATGAATGGATCAACGCATCATCAACCTCTTTGACGAATACACACACAAACCTTTATCCCGCGAGGAATTTTTAAAAAAACTAGCTGTCCTAACAGGAAGCACAGCCGCAGCACTTTCTGTCTTGCCTTTTCTGGAAGTTAATTATGCGCACGCAGCAACTATTCCGCAACAAGATGAAAGGCTAGAAACTGCCTACATCCAATACCAAGTTGGCACGGTTACCATGCGGGGCTATCTGGCAAAGCCAAAGAAAAAAGGGAAGTTTCCGGGTATTGTAGTTGTGCACGAAAACAGAGGATTGAACCCACACATCGAAGACGTAACCCGAAGAATGGCCTTAGAAGGTTTTGTTGCTTTGGCTCCGGATGGTTTATCTCCTGTTGGCGGTACACCCACTAATGCCGATGAAGCACGTGAGCTGTTTCAGAAACTTGATGCCCAGCAAACCATCGAAAATTTTAGAGGAGCCTTCCGCTTTTTGGAGAAAGAGAAAGATTGCAACGAACAATTCGGTTGTATCGGTTTTTGTTGGGGTGGCGCAATGGCAAATAATTTAGCGGTTTATGAACCTAAGTTAAAAGCTTCTGCTCCTTTTTATGGCCGGCAACCCGATTTGAGTATGGTTAAAAATATCAAAGCTGCTTTGTGCATTCATTATGCCGAAATGGACGAAAGAGTTAATGCCGAAAAAGATGCCTATGAAAAAGCTCTACAAGAGGCTGGCATAAAATATGAACAACATGTGTATGCCGGTGCACAACATGCCTTCCATAACGATACTGCGTCAACGCGATATAATGAGGCCGCAGCCAAATTAGCCTGGCAAAGAACCATCGAATTTTTTAAAAAATATTTAAGTTGATTTAGTTAGCAGATAGAGCATACGCAGCATTCTTTCTGCAAATATTTTTAAGCTGAAGCAAGAGTTGAAATTTTTTCTCTTCTTCTAAAGTTTCATTGAGTTTTACAGATAAACTTAAAATCTGAGCAAGCTCGCTGTAGCGCTCCGAATAACTACACGCTTCGGCTTGAGCCAATTGATTTATAGATAACCCCAGATTTTTATGGTTAAACGATTTTACGGATTCGTTGTAAAATAATCTTCCTTTTAAATCTGTAAGCGAAATGCTTTCCCACAGATTAAACGTATAACGATACATTTTTTTATCATCGTCATTGGCGCCTGCAAACTGTGTGTTTTGTTGGTAGCGTTCTAAACGCATTTCTATTTCTTTTTTATTCGCGATAAAACCGTTTGGATCGGTAACTTCTACCAACACTTTTTCCGGTGTATCGATCAAAATAAAAATATGATGATTGGTTTCAATGATTTGATGCGGAATTTCGAAATGACTAAAAAGCGAGGCAAGCAAAGTTGTACCTGTTAAACAATTGAATGTTCCGGATTGAATAGTAGTGGAGAAATTGGCTTCGTCCTCATACGAAACAAAAAATTTAGCCTTCGCCTGCACAAACAACCACTTTGCACGCTCAATTTCCGATTTTTCACGTAATCGATTTTGATGTTTCGCTAAACGATTAAAAAATCGATTAACCTCACCGATTTGAACACCAGAATAGCCGGAAGTTTGGGCAAAATCCGTCCAGACCAATCTTAAATCCGTTAAAGATTGTGCATCTACAGGCTTTAAAAAAGCCCAAAAAATCAACAAAAATGCGGTTTTCAACTTCACTGTTAAGCCAATGTTAATTTATTGTTATCAAAATTAACATTTCGGTAATACAAGTCAAGTAAATGTTGTGTTAAGTTTTTGCCCTAAACCTTTTGTACCTTGCTTACATGGAAAATGGAACGGCAACAAAACAGGCAACAGACTTAGTCACCATCTTTACTTCGCAACAAGCCACAGCATTGAAATTGCGCAAAGGCAATTTAGCCGATAGAAAATCTAATCTTAGAAAACTAAGAAGTTGGATTCACACCAATAGAGAAGCGATACAACAAGCCATTTATTCCGACTTTAAAAAACCTGCCGGAGAAGTAGATGGCACCGAAATTTTTCATGTATTAGCTGAGATAAAAAATGCATTAGTCAATTTAGATACGTGGGCTGCGCCAAAAAAAATCGATGCTCCTATTACTTTTTTAGGCACGCGCTCTTATGTAAAAGCCGAACCTAAAGGAACTTGTCTTATCATTTCACCGTGGAATTATCCCTTTAGTCTGGCTGCCGGACCATTGGTTTCGGCTTTGGCTGCCGGTAATACGGCCATCGTAAAACCATCGGAGTTTACGCCACATACCTCAGCGTTAATTAAGAAAATGGTTGAATCGCTTTTTACACCAAATGAAGTTTTTGTTGCCGAAGGCGATGCGTCTGTTTCGCAACACTTAACGAGTTTACCTTTCGATCATATCTTTTTTACCGGTAGCCCAACGGTAGGAAAATTAGTTATGAAAGCCGCAGCCGAAAACCTTACTTCCGTTACGTTAGAATTAGGCGGGAAATCTCCTGCATTTGTTACAAACAACGCTCGCCTACAAGAAGCAGCAGAACGCATCGCGGTAGCAAAATTCATCAATTGCGGACAAACCTGCATCGCCCCCGATTACATACTAGTAGAAGAAAAAATAACAGCTGATTTTACAAAAGCTTTGGCCAATCATATTCAAAAAAGATTTACTTCGTCTAACGAAAGTTTACAAGATAGCCAACACTACACACGCATTGTAAGCAAAAAACATTGGCTGCGTTTAAATGAATTGTTACAAGATGCCTTAGATAAAGGCGCACAACTTGTTTATGGTGGCAATGTGCGCGAAAGCGATTTATTCTTCGAGCCAACCATTATCACCAACGTTAGCGAAAATGCACGCCTGGCTAAGGAAGAAATTTTTGGACCTATTCTTCCCATTTTTACCTACAAGAAATTAGAGGAAGCTATTGCTTTTGTGAATGCTAAGCCCAAACCATTATCGCTTTACATATATGCACAAAATAAAGCAGAACAAAACAGCATCATTCAGCAAACATCCTCAGGCGCGGTTTGTATCAACGATAGTGCCGTGCATTTCTTAAACAATCATTTACCTTTTGGAGGTGTAAACAATTCGGGTATGGGTAGCACACATGGTTATTATGGATTTTTAGCTTTTTCTCATGTAAAGCCAGTTATGAAACAGCGCAATGGGTTAACGACCATCAAACCTTTGTATCCACCTTATACCAATTTTGTAAAGCGAGCTATGAATTGGCTTTTACAATTACATTAAATTGTTTTTGAAATAGTATTACTTTCATTTTTACTTACGTGCTATCAACTTCACTATAATTTTAAATTTCTTCGCCAGAAATAATAATTGTGTAGAAAAACGTACGTTCTGGTATGCACATTGTTGCTTATTAACGTTGTAACTTTGTATCTCTAAAAATTCATTTCTATCATGAAAAAAATGATCAAATGGACGCTCATCGTTTTGGGTAGTCTTTTAGCACTCATCGTTGCCGCTGCTATCATCATTCCTATTGTTTTTAAAGATGATATTAAAGCCGCTATTGATAAAGAATTAGCCAATGCCGTTAATGCCGATGTTACCTACAACATCGATCAACTTAATATTAGTTTATTTAAAAACTTCCCTAACCTGACAGTCGAATTAGGAGAGTTAGGTGTAATCAACCGCGAGCCCTTTGCTGGAACTGTTTTATTCGCTACCGAAAAAATTGGTGTAGCTGTAAACCTAGGAGACCTTATTTTTGGCGACCAGCTAAAAGTAAAAAGCATAAGTGTAGTTCACCCTATCGTTAATGTTCAGGTTTTAGCTGATGGTCGTGCTAATTACGACATCGCCATGCCATCAACGGATACCACAACGCAAACAACCGAAGAAGCCACCGCTTTTTCTTTTGGTATTGATAGTTGGGAAGTTTCTGATGGAGAAGTAACATACAACGATGCTACTTTGCCTTATACCTTAACGTTAAAAGGATTAAACCACAACGGAAGCGGAAATTTTAATCAGGATGTATTTGATTTAAAAACCTACACCAAAGCAGATACCGTTACAACTTCGTTCGATGGTATGGAGTTGCTGACAAACAAGCAAGTTGAAATCGATGCCATCATTCAGATTAGTGAAGGTTATACCAAATATACTTTTAAAGAAAACAAAGCGAAAGTAAACGACTTCGCTATGGCTTTTGATGGTTGGTTTAAGATGAATGAAAATGATTTCGGAATGGATATTTCATTCAGCAGTCCGGATAACTCATTTAAAAGTTTGTTGTCGCTTGTGCCGGGTATGTATTCTTCTTCTTTCTCCAACATTGAAACAAACGGAGATTTAGCATTTAATGGTTTTGTAAAAGGAACATTCAGCGATACACAAATGCCAGCCTACCAAGTCAACTTATTGGTGAAAGACGCTATGTTTAAATATCCTGATTTACCAACGGCTGTCAATAACATTAATGTAGATATGTTGGTCGATAACAAAGATGGCGTAATTGAAAACACACTCATCAACATTAAAAAGTTTCACATGGATTTTGGTTCGAATCCTTTCGATGCCACTTTGTTAGTTGAAAACCTGCGCAATTATCCGATTGATGCTAACGTTGCGGCCAAATTGAATCTAGGAGAACTCACCAAAATGTTTCCGATAGATGGATTAGAATTGAAAGGTTTGTATTCGCTTAATCTAAAAGCCAAAGGCATATATGATAGCGTTAAGAATATAATTCCTGCCATTGATGCACAAATGGCACTTAGCAATGGATATGTTAAGTCGGCCGAATTTCCGATACCTATTGAAGATTTGAAATTACAAGCAGGTGTTGTTAATACCTCAGGTAAAATGGCCGAAACCACCATTAAAGTAAACGATTTGAATTTAAAAATGGATGGCGAAACTTTTACCGCCAATATGCTCCTTCAAAACCTTGAAAATTATACCTGGGATGTAGCTGCAAAAGGTGGTATCGATTTAGAAAAGATCACGAAAATATTTCCTTTAGAAGGCATGACACTTGCAGGAAAAGTAAAAGCAGATGTACGCACTCAAGGTAAGATGAGCGATTTGGAAGCCGGTAGATACGATAAACTGCCAACGTCTGGTAATGCTTCGCTCGCCAACTTTAGTTTTGCTTCCAAAGATTTGCCTTATCAAGTTACAATCGCACAATCAACATTAACATTTAATCCTAAACAGATTGAATTAAGCAATACGAGCGGAACGATTGGCAAAAGTGATTTCAGTGTAAAAGGAAATGTAAGCAACTACCTAGGTTATGTACTAAGCGAGAAAGAAGTAATCAAAGGTTCACTTGATTTTAATTCGAATTTACTCGACTTAAATGAATTTATGACGGAAACAGAAAGCACAGCAACAGAAATAGATACTGCATCTTTTGGTGTGATTCCTATTCCTGAAAATATAGATTTCATTTTACGCTCCAATATAAAGACTGTAAAAATGATGGATTATACACTAAGCAATGCAAAAGGTGATGTGGTGCTGAAAGATGGTGTTGCCAATTTAAAAGGTGTAGGATTTAATTTATTAGGCGGACAGTTTGGTGTAGATGGCGCCTACTCTGCAAAAGATATCAAACATCCTAAATATGATCTTGCCTTAAAGATTGATAAACTAAACATTCAACAAGCGGCTAATTCCTTCAGCATCATTAAAACGTATGCACCAATTGCAGGCTTGGTAAATGGAAATTTCTCAACCGATTTTAAAATTAATGGAGAGCTTACCCAACAAATGATGCCCAACATGGCTACCGTTAATGCAGCCGGATTAATTAAAGTGGCGCAAGCTGCCTTGAAAGATTCGAAAATTATCGCAGGCGTTACCTCCCTTACAAAACTAGATAACACCAGCGAAGTAACATTAAAAGATGTTATCATGTCGGCTACTATTAAAGATGGAAAACTTACAGTTAAACCATTTGATGTAAGCATCGGAAGTTACAAAACAACTGTAGCGGGTTCTAGTGGATTAGATGGCTCGCTGGATTATCAATTAAAAATGAATGTGCCTGCCAATAAAGTTAGTTCTCAATTAACAGGTTTTGTGAATCAATATACAGGCAGCAATACAGATCCTAACAAACCGGTTCCTGTTACTATTGGCATTGGTGGCAATTATGCCAACCCACAAACAAAATTGTTAATGAGCGAACAAAAACAACAAGTAAAAGAGGCAGCCACAAATGCCATTAAAGATGAAGCTGCGAAAAAAGCTACTGAGTTAGTTAAGAGCAAAGAAGCAGAAAAACTAATCAACAATGTTTTAGGCGGAGAGAAGAAACCTGGAGATACAACGAAAAAAGCTGATCCAGCCACTAAAGTAAAAGAAGAAGCTGCGAAGAAAATTCAGAGTTTGTTTAAAAAGAAAAATAATTAGAGTAATAGCAATTAAAATTAATTTCAAAGAAGTCCGCGTAATAAAACGTGGACTTTTTTTATGAAACATTTTCAAAATAAAAATTATTGATAGCCATTAGAATTTATCACAATTAAAAACTTCAGTACAATTATTTGTTGACGTAACTAAATTAGAATCGAGTATGGTGGTAGAACCATGTGTTACAATTAATCATTTTAAATGAATCTATAATAAAAGCAAAAAGCACAAAAGCCAGTGAATCTCACTGGCTTTCTTCATTCCGATTTACTGAGAGGTAAACATAAATATCAACATCTTTAACCTCTATTCGGTCAAAATAAATAGGAGATATTTTTTGTTGAGGAAACTTTATCATCTATAATCTGAAATAGTTTTCCTTTCTTTAAAATCAAACTCTTCTCATTATTATATAAAAAAACTTCTTTCTTCTTCCTTTTAAATTGTATTTCAAAATATTGTTGACCAACATGTGGAATCCTAAAGACAAGTTTAAAGTATAAAATAGTGGGCACGCGCATAGTATAAATTGTTTTTACAGCTTGCGCGTTTATTCGCAGCCTTTGTGTTTGTCCGCTACCTGAAGTATGATACTTTCTGATTTGACTAATTAACTCCACAATTTCAATTTCAAAATCAGAAATGGGTGTACGATTAAAATCTTCAATAAAAAATGTGATATAAAAATCTTTACTCTCGGTATAAACTGTAAAAAACAGCAATCCGATAAATAAAAAAACTACAACAATTAATACTATTGCTAAAATCATGATTCAATTTGTCGAATATTATTTAAGGTTGAGTGATAATTATTTATATTCTTTTTAAGTTTTTTACTTACCTCGAACTGATTTTCTTCATAATAGAAAATTGCCTGATGAAACAATTTAACTATTTCGGGTTTTATTTTTCTTTTAAAAAAATATTCCCAATCAAGCGCATCATTAAAGATATAATGATGAAAGGGCAATCCAAACTTTAAATTTATAGGCGCCAACAATGCATAGATAAAATCATCTTTCAGATAAATTGTTAAGATCAGAATTTTAAAAGTTAGAATTAAAAAATAAATTGTTAAAGCAAACCAACATGCGTTATCATTTCCCATGGTTAACACAAGAGAAAAAAGCGGAATTAAAAACAAATGCTTTAAACTCAAGAATGCTTTCATAGAATTTCTTCTGAAGTAAGCTTGTACAAATGAATCCGATAAACTAATCAAAGTTACTGTCAATGTTAACGTCATTGAGAATAAATCAACAAGATAAAGTCCAAACCATAAAGCCAAATAAGCAACAATAGATATTGTTAGTATTAAAATAATGGCGAATAGTTTGCCTTTTTAATGATAAACATTTTCGATTGTCTTATTTAAATAAGGGCTTAAAAGTTATTTTGCTGGCAGCAAATAAACTCATCAGAGATTAATTTCTGTGTCTGTAAAAGTTCAAACTTACCCAAACAAAAAAACCAGCGATGATTTCGCTGGTTCTTCTATTTCTTATTGCGTTGTACTTTATTCTTTCACCACTAAGGCATCTAAGTTTAATTTTTTAAACAAATCGTTATAAGCTTTTATATCTTCTTTAACAATTTGTTTTTGTTTGGTTTCTGCCTTTTGCCATTGCGTCAGCAAATCAGCGTAGCGATCTTTTACACCTTGCGTGAGGCGTGGGTCGTGCACATCGGCAGCGCCACGGAGTGCAAAAAATTCTACATTTAGTTTGCTGGCATAATTAATTACATCCTGAAAATTCTTCTGTCTGCTTTCTACTACTTCACTTTCCCAACTATCAATCTTTTTTATCAATGCTTTTCCTGCATCCAATAAGGTTGCAGCTTCTTTACTTTGTTTCAATACTTCTTGTTGAGCTTCAATTTGTTTTTTCACCTGACGCATGTTGTTAACAGCTTGATGAATTTTTTCAATCTGTTGTGCAACGTCATTTAAAAATTGCTGTTGTTCATTCCAGTCGCTAGCTGTTACTTTTAAGTTGGGGTCTGCTATTAATTCGCACATTACTTCGCTTGTTATTCCTTTGTGTTTTAGTACAGCTCTGTATTTGCCAGGCGCAACTCTATGTCCACGATAATCGCCATAGACGAATGCATTGTTGATAGGTAACAATGTTTCACTTCTCAGATCCCACGCAAAACGATTAATGCCCGCTTCAGCCGGTAAAAGTTGTGGTGCTGGCGGTCCACCCGGAAATCCTTTGAAGTTTTCATCTTTTTTATTGCTGTATTTTCTTATCAATTTTCCTTCCTGATTATATATCTCTAACGTTAGATTCGCTGTGTCTGCTTTATCTTTGATATAATAATCTAGGATTACACCATCCATTGGATTTTGTCCAGCTATCGGCTGTGCTTCTGCGGGAACAGTCACCCCAGGATAACGAACAGTGGTTTTTGGTGAAAATAATTTTACGCTTTCAGTAAACTTACCTTGAGATTGTTGTAAGGCGCTAAGGTCATCTAAAATCCAAAACGCACGCCCAGCTGTTGAGGCAACTAAATCATTTCCTTGAATGGCTAAATCGGTAATGGGTACTACAGGCAAATTCAACATCAGTTTATGCCATTGATTACCTCCGTTAAATGAAACATAAAATCCTCTTTCAGCGCCTGCATATAATAAGCCTTTGGTTTTTCTATCCTCCCGAATCACTTTGATAAAATCATCTGCCTCTATGCCATTGTTAATTTTTGTCCAGGTCTTGCCATAATCAGAAGAGCGATAGGTATAACTGGTGTAATCGCTAAACTTATAACGGGTGGCAGCCACATAAACAGTTGCCGGGTCGTGAGGCGAAACTTCAATAGCGTGCACACTCGACTCAGGCAAATCTTTAGGTGTAATGTTTTGCCAATTTTTGCCGCCATCCATAGTTACATGGATGAGACCACAATCGCTTCCTGCATACAATACACCTTGTTGATGTGGAGATTCTATTAGGTAATAGATGGTATTATAGTTTTCCCCACCGGCACCTTCGTTTGTTAAAGGTCCGCCACCTACTTGTTGTTTTGTAGTATCATTTCGGGTAAGGTCAGGAGAAATTTTTTCCCAGTTAATTCCACCGTTTGTTGATTTAAACACAACATTGCCCGCATGGTAAATCACTTTAGGATTGTGAGGTGATGCCAAAATAGGTGCATTCCAATTGAAACGATGTTTCATATCCTTGGCTTTGAAAGCCAAGTTGGTGGCAGGATATTGCATAATGTCTTTTTGCTCCCCTGTTTTAATATCTAAGACACTGATAATACCCTGGTAACAACCACCGTATAACAATTGCGGATTGTTAGGATTGAAAGCGATGGTGGCGCTTTCGCAGCCTGGTCCTTCAAACCAATCGCGTTCTGTTAAACTAAAACCATTGTTTCTGCTTTTGGTAACCACTGATGAATTGTCTTGCTGACCTCCGTAAACATTAAATGGAAATTGATTGTCAACGTTTACTCTATATAGTTGTGAAGTAGGTTGGTTCATTTGTGTAGACCATGTTTTGCCTCCGTTATAGGTAATCTCTGCGCCTCCATCATCACCTAAAATCATGTTTTGTGGGTTGTTGGGATTAATCCACAAATCGTGTGTGTCGATATGCCCAACACGAATGGTTTGAAATGTTTTACCCCCATCAATAGATTTTGTTAATGGAGAGTTTAACACATACACGACATCAGCATTTTTGGGGTCGGCTGCTACTTCCATGTAATACCACGAACGCGAGGTAATGTTAGCATCGTTAGAAAGAAGATTCCATTTTTTACCACCATCATCAGATCGATATAATCCTGCTTTTGATTTTTCTGCTTCAACAATGGCAAACACCCGTTGCGGATTAGCAGCTGAAACACTAACGCCAATTTTTCCCATTTCTTTTGGTAAGCCTTCGCTTAGTCTTTGCCAGGTTTCTCCACCATCAACTGATTTCCATAAACCACATCCGGTACCTCCACTTTCAACTTTCCACGGGTAGCGTCTGTGTTGCCAGGTTGCAGCAAACAAAATTCTTGAGTTTGTGGGATCTATGCTTATAGAAGATGCTCCTGTATTTTCATCTACATATAAAGTTTTTTTCCAGTTTTTACCGCCATCGGTTGTTTTAAAAATACCTCGTTCTGTATTGGGTCCGTGTACAGTTCCCTGAGCTGCCACCCAAATAATTTCCGGATTATCAGGATGAATGATAACATCGCTGATGTGTCTTGTTTTTTCTAAGCCAATATTTTTCCAGGTTTTACCTGCATCGGTAGATAGGTAAACTCCATCGCCATAGGTTGTCATTACACCACGCACTGCATGCTCGCCCATGCCCACTACAATTACGTTGGGGTCGCTGGGTGCCACAGCGATATCGCCTACTGAACCCGTTTTAAGAAAGGCATCACCGATGCTTTTCCAGCTTAAGCCTCCGTCTTCGGTTTTCCATAAACCTCCTCCGGTATAGCCCACATAATATAGCTGATCGTTATTGGGTACCCCCGCTACCGCGTTGGAGCGCCCGCCACGTAATGGACCAATGTTTCTCCATTTCAAACCTTTATACATTTCGTGTTGAAATGTTTCGGCAGGTGTTATGGGGCTAGATTTTTTTTTCTGTGCGAGAGCAAAACTGCTTATTACAATAGCAGTTGTAAGTAAGACATACTTCATAGGTTTCAGATTAAGGAATTAGAAGTACGGCTTAATTCTTTTAAATCACAAATAATTTGTGATGAGGGGAAACAAAAAAGAGGCTTACGCCTCTTTCTTTATTAAAAATTGTTCTAAGTCTTTTAGTTTTAAAATACCTTCGTAATAAGCTTTCCCGAAGATTACTGCGAAAACACCCAACTCATTTAATTTCTTAATGTCGTCTACACCACGCACACCGCCACTGGCCAACACGCAGATTTCCGGAAAGGTTTTGATGATGTCGGCATAAAAATCGAATGCTGGTCCTTCTAGGACACCATCTCTGGAAATATCGGTTGATTTAACATACTTCAATCCTCTGTTATAAAAGTAGGCTACATGTTCGTATAAGCCTTTATGCGCAATATTTTGCCAACCTCTGAAAGCCAATTCTTTGCTTTTGATGTCTGTTACATCTGCACCTAAAGTAATCTTCTCGCGACCGTAGGTAACAACCCATTCTGCAAACAACTCAGGGTCGGTAATGGCAATAGAAGATGCTGTGATATAATCCGCTCCGGCTTCGTAAGCTTTCGCGATATCGCCATCGGTAGCAATACCTCCTGTAACATCTATTTTTAAATCGGTATGTCCTGCAATGGCTTCTACTACATGGAAGTTTTTAGGTGTGCCTTTTTCAGCTCCGTCTAGGTCAACCAAATGCACCACCTCAATGCCGTGATCTTCAAATCTTTTGGCTAAATCCAATGGGTTTTCGTCATAAGCTTTTTCGCTTGTGGGATCTCCCTTTCTCATTTTTACAACTCTGCCTTTGCGAATGGCGATAGATGGAATTACTTGGATCATGTTTTGCTATTTGATTTTTATGAAGGTACGACAAAAGAAATAAGTATTTTTGAAATACCAGCCAGTAAAACTATGAAAAGATTCGCAATTTTTTTCCTCGTGTTTGTCTCTGCTCTTGCCAGCATAGCACAACCTAAAGCCATCAGAAAATTACAAGCTCCTATCAACCAACCTTCGTTTAATCAATATGCGCCTTTTATCAGTTTAGATGGCTCTTTCCTTTTGTTTTTAAATGATTACACAGATGACGGTCAGTTGGTTTTGAATTATGCCAGAAAAACTGGAGCTGATTGGAGCAATCCTATGCCTTTACCTAGGGTTTTATACAATGCTACGCATCATCAAAAAGGATATACGCTGAGTGCCGATGCGCAAACTTTATATGTTACGCGCGATCATTCTAACGGAGTTGGCGGATTTGATATTTGTGCTGTGAGCATCAAAGGCAATACATTTGGCGAAGCGCAAAATCTTGGAGCACCTATCAACAGTAAATTACATGATGCCGCACCTACTTTTTCTGCAGATGGACAAACGATGTATTTCATGCGATGCGAAAGCATGTCGGTGCAAAAAGCAGATAAGTGTAAAATTTTGGTGAGCAAAAAAGCAGCTAATGGAAGATGGCAAGAACCTGTTGAGCTTCCTGCTAACATCAATACCGGTAATTCGCAAACACCCCGCATAATGGCCGATGGTGAAACATTGATATTTTCTTCCAATCAAATACAACCCAACAAAGGCGGAATGGATTTGTATGAATGCAAACTTGTTGATGGTAACTGGACTGATCCTATACCTTTGGATTTTGTAAATACGGTTGAAGATGACCAATATATTTCTGTTACCTCGCAAAGCCAGTATTTATTGCGAGATGCAAAAACTGATAAGAAGTATGAATTAACGGAGTATCTTTTTACACCATCCTTAAAACCTAAGGCAGTTGTGCGGGTAGATGGAAAACTATCGACAACTGAATTTGCAGCCTATGTGTCTGCCACTAATCTTAGTTCTAATAAAACAATTTATAATGGAAGACCATTAGCTGATGGAAGCTTTACTGTTTTTCTTACTGAAGGAAGCATATATGAAGTAGCGATAGACCCGGAGAATAATGCAGTAACTTTTGCCTCGCGATTTTTCGATTTAACCAAACCCTTCTCAAAATTTTTCGAGAGATATTCAGTTGCGTTGCAACAAGTAAAACCGGGAGATGAAATAGTGTTAGCGCCTGTAACCTTTATCGATTACACAGCCAACCTAGCACCAACTGCAAACAATGAATTACGAAGATTGAGTCGCCTTTTAAAAAGTAATTCACAGATAAAAGCAGAGATAGAAGTGAGTTTATCCGGCTATGAAGAAGATAGCATTCGCAGAACACCAGACTTAACTGAGCTTGCAGTTGATAGCGTAGAATATTATTATGAAGATATAGATTCTCTCGGACAACTCTACCAACGCGATACCTTAATTGCCGAATACCGTTATCATAACGATAGAACACCCAAGCAAGCAAAGGCAATTGTAGATAAGTTGGTTGCATTAGGGTGTAATCCATCCTCTTTAATGATGAAATACAGCGCAAGACCTGAGGCAATTCCTGAGAGAAGAAGACTGTTAGTAAAAGTTAATCTGAAGTAGAATTTGATTCATGTTCTACTTAAACTATTACTTGAGGTAAATATTTAATTTCACTCTTCTTTCAATAATTACTACAATGAATTTTTTAGAATAAATTCGAGATTTTCATAGGGAAATGACAATGACTCACATCTGAACAAAGTAATTTTACTTATCATCATCATCTAAATTTTCGTAGGAGTAAAAAGAAAAAACTCACTGTACTTTCCCTAATTCTCCTTGGTAAAAAAGAGATTTGTCTAGAGAAAAACAGTTATGAAATAACTTTTAAAGCACTCGCTCCCCTATGAGAATCATCACTTTCCCTATGAGAAATTAGGATATTTGATAAAGTGCGTTTATTTTTAAGACGTTTTACTCAGAGAAAAATGTTTGCTCGACAATAATTAGTCCTTCACTCACCAACTTTTAGTAAACGCTTTTTAAACTAAACACAAAAACAAACCACTTGCGCTATGGCAAAAAAGACAAGTAAAAAGGTTGCTAAAAAAGCAGCCAAAAAAGTAGCAAAGAAAGCTGCGAAGAAAGTAGCTAAGAAGGCTGCTAAAAAAGTAGCAAAGAAAAAAGTAGCACGTAAGCCTAATGCTGCGTTCATGGCAGCACTAACTCCAAGTGCTAATCTTGCTGCTGTAATTGGCAACAAGCCAACTCCAAGAACACAAATCATTAAGAAGATTTGGGAGTACATCAAAAAGAACAAACTTCAAGACGCTAAGAACAAGCGTATGATCAATGCTGATGAAAAATTGAAAGTGTTGTTCGATGGTAAGAAACAAATTTCAATGTTCGACCTTGCAAAGGTTGTGAACAAGAATGTAAAGTAATTAATTGCTTTACACTGTTAGAGAGAGAAAAGCGTAGTAACCCTACGCTTTTTTTATTTGACATAAACCACACATTCAATTTCAACTAAAGCATCTTTTGGCAAGCGACTAACTTCAACCGTTGTGCGGGCTGGTTTATGACCGGCAAAAAATGCTTCGTAAGTTTTATTCATGCGTTCAAAATCTGCAAAGTTTTTTAAGAACACACTGGTTTTTACTACCTGGTTCATCTTGGCACCAGCGGCTTCAATTACTGTGCGCAAGTTTTGCAAAACAACTTCTGTTTGTTCTTCAATAGTCGTAGTTTCGATTTTCATGGTGGCAGGATGTAGAGGCGTTTGCCCGGAGCAAAACAAAAAATCACCGGCTTGTATCGCCTGCACATAAGGACCAATAGCAGCTGGTGCCTGTGGGGTATGGATTATTTTCATCTCTTTTTAAGCTAATTAAGTAATTTTGTAACGGATGCAAAACAAAATAACCGTACAGCAGATTTTACCCGAAATTGTTTTCAGTGCATCACGCAGTGGTGGTGCAGGAGGACAAAATGTAAATAAGGTCAATACTAAAATCACTTTGCGATTTTCAATTGAAAATTCTCAATTGCTTTCGGATGAAGAAAAGGAATTGTTAAAACATCATCTCCAAAAAAATCTGACAGACGCAGGTGAATTGCTGATTATTGCGCAAGAGAAACGAACCCAACTCGAAAATAAAAGACTGGCGATGGCTAAACTTCAAAAGCTGATAGACAAATGTTATATCCGCAAGAAGAAGAGAATCGCTACGAAAGCAACTAAAGCATCGCAACAGAAAAGATTAGAAAGTAAAAAGCGCAACAGCGAGAAGAAAAGAAATCGTTCAGTGGATTTTTGATTTCATTATAATAATGCACGGTTTAAATTGTGGAGTAGGTATAATCTGCAATTTTTTACATTTTAAACAATAGGTTATCAATTCCTTATCTGCTTCAATAATTCATCGATGTATTCTCTTGTGTTAGATAACCTCGGCACTTTGTTTTGTCCACCAAGTTTTCCTCTGCTTTTCATCCATTGATAAAAAGTTCCTTCTTCTACAATATGTATTTGTGGTGCAATCAATGCTAGGTCGCCAACCCGTTTGGCATCATAATCCGAATTTACACTGCGCAATGCCTTATCCAGTAATTCAGTAAATCGACTTGCATCATCGGGTTTACGCGTAAATTCAATGATCCATTCGTGGCCGCCTTTTTTTCCTTCTTGCAAATAAACAGGGCCGGCAGTAAAGTTGCTGATAATAGAATTAGTTGCTTCACAAGCTTTAGCAATGGCATGTTCGGCATTTTCTACAATTAATTCTTCGCCAAACGCATTGATAAAATGTTTGGTGCGACCAGAGATTTTTATGCGATAGGGATTCTTGGAAGTAAACTTAACAGTATCGCCAATGTTGTATCGCCATAAACCAGCGTTGGTAGTAATGAGCATGGCATAATTTTTACCCAGTTCAACTTCATCCAAACTTTTTGCTTTCGGATTTTCATCATCTACATGTTCTGCCGGAATAAATTCGTAGTAAATGCCATAGTCAAGCATCAACAATAATTCTTCAGAATTTTTTTGGTCTTGTAAACCGAAAAACCCTTCACTCGCATTGTATGTTTCGTAGTAATTCATTCTATCGCTTGGTATGAGCGATTTAAATAAAGTGCGATAAGGGCCAAAGGCTACTGCGCCATGAAAAAATACTTCGAGCGATGGCCATACTTCTAAAATATTTTTCTTACCCGATAATTCCACAATACGCTGAATGAGTAGGATTGTCCAAGTTGGTACCCCTGCAATTTGCGTGACGTTAACTTTGGCTGTTTCTTCTGCCATCTTCTCCAACTTTTCTTCCCAGTTGTTCATGAGTGCAGTTTGCAAACTTGGTGTGCGAATAAACTCGGCCCACACAGGTAAGTTTTGCATAATTACTGCTGATACATCTCCGTAGTAAGAAGTGGCAGTAGGATCAAGTTCGTTGAGTTGATGGCTGCCGCCCACACCTAATCCTTTGCCATCAAATATTTTTGTATCAGGATGATTGTTGATATAGATGGATAATAAATCCTTACCGCCTTTAAAATGACAATTTTCTAATGCTTCGGTTGTAACAGGAATGAATTTACTTCGTGCATTGGTTGTGCCCGATGATTTAGAAAACCATTTTACTTCACTCGGCCACAAAATATTTTGTTCGCCCCGCATAAGGCGCTCTATGTATGGATAAAACTTTTCGTACGAATGCACGGGCACTCGTTCGCTGTAGGTTTTATAATTCTCAATGGTTTTAAAATCGTATTGCTTACCAAACGCAGTATGGCGGGCAGAGAGCAAAAGTTGTTCGAGTACATCGGCTTGTACTTCGTGTGGGTTGTACATGAAACGCTCCATTTGTGAGAAGCGATATTTCATGGCCCAAGAAACAATTGAATTAAATAACCCCATGGTTTGGAAACAGGTAGCCTCAAAAATAAAGATATCCTGCTAACGGCAAAAATTGCCGCGTGCTTTCTTTAGTTGCCGGCTGCGTCTTTCCAATCATCAGTTGGTGCCACAACTTTCGCTCTACGCAATTCAAAGTTTTGACCGAGGTATACTTTACGCACTTGTGGGTCGCTGGCTAGCTCTTCTGCCGTACCTGATTTAAATAATTTACCATCTACCATTAAATAGGCTCTATCGGTGATAGAAAGTGTTTCATCTACATTGTGGTCGGTAATTAAGATACCGATATTTTTATTTTTCAGTTTAGCCACAATGCCTTGAATTTCTTCTACAGCTATGGGGTCTACACCTGCGAAAGGTTCGTCTAGCAAAACAAATTTGGGGTCAACAGCTAAGGCGCGTGCAATTTCAGTTCTTCGTCTTTCTCCGCCAGATAAAGACATGCCCATATTTTTGCGCACTTTCGTTAAGCTAAACTCTTCCAGCATTTCTTCTACTTTATCTTTGCGCTGTTGTTTCGTGTAATCGCGCATTTCTAAAACAGATAGTATGTTTTCTTCAACTGTAAGTTTTCTGAAAACTGAAGCTTCTTGTGCTAAATAACCGATACCTAACTTAGCTCTCTCAAACATAGGTAACGCTGTGATATCTTGTTGATCAAGGTATATATGTCCATCGTTCGGCTTTATTAAACCCACAGTCATATAAAAGGTAGTGGTTTTACCAGCGCCATTCGGGCCTAATAAACCAACTATTTCACCTTGGTTTACTTCTACCGAAACATGGTTTACTACTGTGCGGCTTTTATATTTTTTAACAAGATTCTCAGCTTTTAATTTCATAATGTTAGCATACAAAGGTAGGTAATCGGTGCGATAGCAAAAATTAGTCCGAAATGAATAAATAAAGATTAAAACATCCATCTAAAATTTAATGCATAGTCAAACTTGCTTGTTTAAAAAGATAAGTTGTCATTTACACCATGAAAAGCTGGCAAGCCTTTACACAATTGCCGATGGAAAGTAGAATACAAACGCTGTATGAGCGAGGGGAATTTATTGTGTCGATAAGGTATTATCAGTTTAAAGTAAATTTATTTGAGTTTGATGGGAGTTTAGTTGAAGTGTTTGTTTACCATAAAGACTCAACCATTTGTAAGATTTCTCGACTAGAGGAAGATAACAAAAGGCTTTCTTTTTATTGCGACCAGATACAATTGCCTAACATATATGCATAAAAAAGCCGTTTTGTAAACGGCTTTTTAGTTAGATGATATTAGAACTTTCCGAATTTAAAAGCTAACGATGCATTAAATCCGCTGATGTCATTGTTCAGTTTTCCTCCATCTTCGAAGGCAAAACGATACGAAACGCCAGGGCTAACTCTCATCCATTTAAATAAATTTAACTCCACTTGTATACCTGGTTCTGTAACATAAAACCAATTAGTATCGGAATGGATGTCACGGTAATTGTTATCATTATAATAAGTCGGTCGGTTGTATTGCAATTCGAAACCTCCACCATTAAACCAGTGGATGACAGCATGTACGGGAGCGTTAGAACCTAACACATATTCATTTACCATACCGGCTTGGCCATATAAATAGCTCATGCGTTCGTTAGGGGCGATGCTTTCGCTAGCCGGAACTTTAATAAAGT
Organism: Cyclobacteriaceae bacterium; assembly: GCA_027533395.1. GTDB lineage: Bacteria > Bacteroidota > Bacteroidia > Cytophagales > Cyclobacteriaceae > Chryseotalea. Next base: position 99,048 of record JAPZUF010000010.1, on the reverse strand, counting down.
TGGTTGTAGCCCCACCTCCAACACCTAGCAAAAACTTTTGGTTGATGTACCAGCCGCCATATACTTCTACTATGTTGGCAAACTCGCCATGGATTGAGGTAAATTTATTATTGATGGCTCCGTATCCTCCCGATTTTCCGTGGGTGAAAATAGTGCGGATGTTGTTTTCTTCCTTTGTTTGCGCGCTTGCCGTAAGCGATAAGGTGATTAGGATTGAGGTTAAAATGATTGTTTTCATATCAGTTGATTTGCAACTAAGACAATCAACTTTTTACTTACCCCTATGCCCGAAATAAAAGAAGGAGAACTTTCATTCTCCTTCTTCTACAGTATGTATCGATTTAGCTTTTAAGCTAGTTTAAAGGCTTTTTTAACAGCTTCAACATGGTCGAGTTTTTCCCAAGGGAAAAGTTCAACCTTTAACTTTAGCTCGTTTCTTTTTCCTTTATTGAAAACTTTCTCTACCACTTTAGATTCTCTTCCCATATGACCATAAGAAGCAGTTTCAGAATAGATGGGCGTTCTTAGATTGAATCGCTGCTCAATAAAGTAAGGACGCATATCGAAGATTTTCTCAATCTTTTTCGCGATTTCGCCATCGGTTAAATTCACTTTAGAAGTACCGTATGTGTTTACGTATAAACCAACTGGTTTGGCTACACCAATCGCGTAAGCCACTTGTACCAATACTTCATCGGCAACACCAGCTGCTACTAAGTTTTTAGCAATGTGGCGAGTGGCATAGGCAGCCGAACGGTCTACCTTAGAAGGATCTTTACCTGAAAATGCACCACCACCGTGTGCGCCCTTTCCACCATAGGTATCAACAATAATTTTTCTACCGGTTAAACCTGTATCGCCATGTGGCCCCCCGATTACGAATTTACCGGTTGGGTTAACGTGATATTGTATTTGCGTATCGAAAAGATTTTGAATGCGTTTTGGTAATTTCTTTTTTACACGAGGAATTAAGATGTTGATGACATCTTCTTTGATTTGTTTTAACATGATGGCATCTTTTGCGAAATCATCATGTTGTGTAGATATTACAATGGTATCGATGCGTTGTGGTTTGTTATCATCGCTATACTCGATGGTTACTTGTGATTTAGCATCGGGGCGAAGGTAAGTCATTTGCTTGCCTTCTTTGCGCAAGGCTGCAAGTTCGCGTAACAATAGGTGAGCCAGTTCTAATGGCAATGGCATGTAGCTATCGGTTTCGTTGGTTGCGTAACCGAACATCATACCTTGGTCGCCCGCTCCTTGGTCTTCTTTCTTCTTTCTTTCTACACCTTGGTTAATATCAGGAGATTGTTCGTGTATGGCTGAAAACACACCGCAAGAGTTAGCTTCGAACATGTATTCACTTTTAGTGTAGCCTATTTTCTTAATAACCTCGCGGGTAATTTCTTGTACATCTAAATAAGCCTCAGATTTTACTTCTCCGGCTAATACTACTTGTCCGGTAGTAACTAAAGTTTCGCAGGCAACTTTAGAGTTGGCATCATAGGCCAAAAAGTAGTCGATAAGGGCATCTGAAATTTGGTCTGCCACTTTATCGGGGTGACCTTCTGATACAGACTCTGAGGTGAATAGATATGGCATAAAATTGTGTTAAAATTCAGCGGGCAAAGATAATAATTATTGCTAATGTGCGAGGGTTGTGTGCCTGTAAGGTTAATAGAATATTAAGCTTTAGGTTGTATTATTCTATATTAAACTTATTTCGGCATAAACATTTTCGTATCGGCCAGTTTGTTTGTTTATTGTCATAAAAAAGATTAGTGGAAGAAAACGTACCCATATCTTGGAGAAATTACCTAAATAAATTTGTGCCAGGTTTAGCTGCATTGGGTGCTTTTTTATTGTTTCTCATTGCCATTGAGTTACTAGTTGCTGCATTAAAAGGCCTAGGGCAAAGTGCTACCGAAACAATTTTATTGGCTACATCAAATCCTTTCACCGGCTTTTTTATTGGTTTATTGGTTACAGCTATCATTCAAAGTAGCTCTACCACTACTGCCTTAGTAGTGGCCATGGTAGCATCCGGTTCTTTATCGATAGAAAGTGCAGTGCCTATTATCATGGGGGCGAATATTGGTACAACCATTACAAGCACAATTGTATCCTTAGGGTTTATCAATAAGAAAAAAGAATTTCAAAGAGCTGTATCGGCAGGAACGTACCATGACTTTTTTAATATTTTAACTGCAATCATTCTATTTCCGTTGGAATATTATTATGGTTTCTTATCTCAATTATCAATTGCTCTTACTTCTTGGATTTACACTGGAACTAATGTTGAAAATAGCTCTGTAGGTACAGCATCTTTTTCCATATTCGATGGGTTGATAAATTTTTTAGTCGGCACCATTAATAATGGTTTTGTATTAGCCTTGTTTGCTATTCTATTATTGTTTGGTTCTATCCTTATTTTCAGAAAGTTGATTTCGGAGTGGATGCGCATTCGTTCGCAAGATTTTTTTGGCTCTTTCTTTTTCAAAAGTGCCTTCAAGTCTTTTGCTTGGGGTATGGGTATAACAGCTGCTATTCGCTCAAGCACAGTAACTACTTCACTTGTTGTGCCGCTAGTTGCTAAAAAAGTAGTGAAGCTCAACAAAGCTGCCCCTTTTATTTTGGGTGCTAATATTGGCACAACCATTACAGCCTTTATCGCTGCAATTCTGTATGCCAATAACGAGAGTGCAATTGTTATAGCAACTTCACATTTTCTATTTAACGCAATAGGTGTTATTCTGTTTTTACCTGTACCTGTGCTCAAGAAAATACCACTTGATTTAGCGAATGGTTTGGGTAAGTTAACGTTGAGATATAGGCTTTCTGGCTTGGTTTATTTATTACTAACATTCTTTTTCATTCCCTTTTCACTGATTTATTTTAATCGCAATGCAGTAGAAACGCTAACTGTTCAATATGAAAAATTAAATCCTGAACTTTTTAGTGTATCAAATTATAAATTTGTTTCGCGATTTAACAAAACTACCAAAAGTGGAGATTGGATTAGTTATGCTGATTCGGCAACAGAACAACCAATAACGATATTACCGATTTATTTAAAGAACAATGTTTTGTTTTATAACAACGAAGTAGTGTTGTTTTCCAAACCCGGTTTTTGTTGGGATGGCGAAAATAAACAAGGTAGATATAAGGCTTGCATTGAAGAAACTTTATCAACCTTTACTTTACCAACAGGCGATAAGATCGATTCTGTGTTTGTTATTCAATATGTGTATGAGGATTTGAGCAACCCTAATCAGCGAGTATGGGTTTCAAGTCTTCATCCGTTGGTATTACAGAAAAGTGTTATTGATTCTTTACAAAGTGAAACTGTTCTAAAAATAACTTCATTTAAAAAAGATTAGTTATTTACCTGCTGCCCAACTGGCTATCTGAGAACGAAACCATTCATTGGCACCTTCTGTCCATTTATAGTTATCGCGGATGTATTCCATCGTGTTTTTTTCAACTTCAGTGTAGGTGCCCCCATCTACTACCAACTTGATAATGGCCTCTGCATCCTTTTTAGATATTCTCCCATCACCTGCACCTTGAACCGCTTTGTCTGCCATGGTTAACAGATACGCATCCATTTTCTTTCCTTCTACAGTTCTGTAATAGCCCATAAGTTTAATTTTTAGTTATGTACGAAGTTACTTTTTAATTACTAATTTGGGTATTCTTAATTCATAAAAATGTTGTTGTATAACGTTACAGTCGGTGTAGATAAAGAAATTGCCTACGAATGGTTGCAATGGATGAAGTCTGAACACATGTTAGATGTATTAAATACAGGTATGTTCAAAACAGCCAAAATCTATCAGATACTTCATGAAACCGATGAGCCAACAATTTCTTACTCTGTTCAATATTTTGCTGAGAATTTGAATGATGTAGAAAAATATCTGGAAGAATTTGCGCCTAAGTTACGAGAGGAATCAAACAAAAAATTTCCAAATCGCTTTGCAGCTTTCCGTACCTTATTGCAAGAAGTATAAACTTAAGATGTGCTTCTTTTTAACCACGACCAATAGTTGCGCTTAGATTCTGTATTGGTCTCAATATTGTTTTCAGCTGCGCGATTTACTTTTTCAACAGTGAAAAATGCTGAAGGAATAATTTCTTTCAATTTTACTAAGAGATTATCTAATTGTTGTCTTTCTAAAACAGTAAACACAACATGCTCCGGGCCTTCTGCACCTATTCCATTTACAACTGTAAATCTGAAGCCTTGATCTATTAAAAAGGATTGTAAAGTTTGTGTATCCTTTCTCGTAATGATTCTTACGATTACTTTGCCATAGGCAATGCGTTCTTCAATCAACATGCCCACTAAAATACCACATGCAAAACCTGCAGGATAAGCAATGTACCACAACCAATTATCAAGATGCTCAAAAATTTGCCTGATTGCCATTAACCAAATAAATGACTCGAAGAAACCGAGTAAGGTTGCAGTTAATCTTCGTCCGCCTAAAACATAAATAATGCGAATGGTATTGATGGATACATCAAAAATTCGAGCCAGAAAAATAAGCAATGGTAATATGATAAAACTGAAAATATCGTTGTTGTATACTGTTTCAGACATGATGCTGTTTTACTAAAGGTTTCTAAAAGAATAATTAACGAGATTCTCAAATATTCAAACAATTTTATTAATTTAGTTTTATTAAATAATTGTATGAAATACTTTTTATCACTCGTTGTTGTGGCTTTTGCCCTAAGTGCGTCTGCTCAAGATAGCACAAAAAATTTTAAGCCATCTAAAGGTGACTTTAATACAGAAGTTAATTTTAAACCTTTTGGCAGTAATCCTATTAGTTTAAGTTATTTACGATTTAGATACTTCTTTGCTGATAACTTGGCCGTTAGAATTGGAGGATTATATACTAGTAATACAAATGAACCGGACGAGAGTACAAAATCTAAGACAAGCTTTTTTAATTTTAGACCTGGTATAGAGTATCATTATAAAGGCAGTAACAAGCTTTCTCCTTACATAGGTTTTGAATTAGATTTTGCAACAAGAACAAGCAAGTTTGAAATCTCAGGACCTATTTCAAATCCAATTACTGTAGATAATGCAACAGATACTAATGGTTCTAACCGCGCTTTTAATCGTATTGGATTCAACTTTGTTTTAGGTGCAGATTTTTATATAGCCCCAAAAATTTACTTTGGAACCGAGTTTGGGTATGGGTTTCAGCAAACAAACTTTTTAAAAATTATTCAAACTTCAAACGCAAATACAATTGAGGCCCCTGAATCTATCACTAAAGATTTTGGTTTAAATTTTAATTCAGCCATAAGGCTTGGCTATATTTTTTAAAAATGAAGTTTAACAAAATTTTTATTTTCACCTTAGTTGCTATTATCGGATGCAGCGATGAAAATAGCAGTTCATTACCTAATTCAGGTTCATCTTCAGTTTCTGATAATGCCCCTTTTTTAAGCATACAATTTGCAGAAAACATACAAAAATTTATTGCTGCTAACGATGGCATCTATTTTAATAATTCACAAAATAAAGCATGTCATCCTTTTGAGATTAAACTTTCAGATGCAATTATCACTTCGGAATTTATTAACCACAGCGTTAACTTAGAATATTTTGATAGCGATGATCGTTTTTTTCATGACATCACGTTTGTTGCATTTAGTAATTCACAATACACTTATTTTTTCAACTTAGTGCTTTTTGTTGATAATTTCAGGTTATTGAATGGGACGTATGAACCCCTTATTCGTGGTTGTGCCGTTGGTCAATTTTACTGTAGCTATGCTAACAGCCTTGAAGTTTTTGTTTATAATAAATTAACTGGGCATTACGAAGTATTTGTATATGTAAATGTTATTACAACTATCTCAACTGATTCTGATAATTTAATTCATGTTAATTTAAAAAGTAATAGGTTACAGTTAGTCAACAGCTTTTTCTATAATAATAATAATACCTTCCCAGTTAATGTGAGCTTTAATGCTGATTTTTGTCTTAATCTCTATAATTAACCCATCAAATCCGAAAAAACTTCCCGCAAGTTGCTAAAGGATTTTACTTTAATATTCAATCTGTTAACATCAACAGATTTTACACTAAACTTAGAAACATAAATTTCCTCGAAGCCGAGTTTCTCGGCTTCGGAAATTCTTTGGTCGATGCGGTTTACTGCTCTTAATTCTCCACCTAAGCCAATCTCTGCTGCAAAACAAACTTTGTCTGAAACAACTATTTCCTCTAAAGACGAAACTATCGATACACATAGTGCTAAGTCGATTGCAGGATCTTCTACAAAAATTCCTCCGGCCATGTTTACAAATACATCTTGCTGTCCTAATCGAAAGCCACATCTTTTTTCTAATACAGCTAACAACATGTTCAATCTTTTGTGATCAAAACCTGTAGGGGTACGTTGTGGAGTTCCATAAGATGCCGGGCTAACCAACGATTGAATTTCAATCAACAGCGGACGGTTGCCTTCTATGGTTGCACCTATGGTTGTTCCACTTTGCGGTTGTTCTTTTTGAGAAATCAATATTTCTGATGGATTGCTTACTTCGCGCAAGCCATTACCTAACATTTCGTAAATGCCAATTTCAGAAGTTGAACCAAATCTGTTTTTTGTAGTCCGTAGAATTCTATAAGTAAGATGTCTGTCGCCTTCAAATTGTAAAACAGTATCTACCATGTGTTCTAAAACTTTTGGACCGGCTAGCGTTCCATCTTTTGTAATATGTCCGACTAGGAAAACAGGAGTGTCTGTTTCCTTAGCAAACTTCATCATCTCACCTGCACATTGACGCACTTGTGCAATTGAACCTGCTGCCGAATCTAACATCGGAGAATAAAGTGTTTGAATAGAATCTACAATCACCAACTGTGGTTGCAATTGTTCGATAGCTAAGAAAATATTTTTTGTATTTGTTTCAGTTAATATGTAAAAATCATCTTGCTCAATTTTATTTTGTTCGATGCGTTGTGCGCGCATTTTTACTTGTTGCTCACTTTCTTCTCCTGTTACATACAAGATTTTAATTTTCTTTAACTGTAAACCGAGTTGTAACATTAATGTTGATTTACCAATACCAGGTTCACCGCCAATTAAAATCAAAGATCCTGGCACAATACCTCCTCCTAATACTCTATTTAACTCTTGGTTGGGACTAACCAAGCGCCATTCATTTCCACTTTGTACTTCACTTAAGTTTTTCGGTTTATTGATTTTGCTTCTCGTTGTTTCGGTTTTCCAATCGTTCTTGCTTTCGGTTTGGGTTAACTCTTCAACAAAAGTATTCCATTGGTCACATGATGGACATTTGCCTAACCATTTAGTTGACTCGTGTCCACAGTTCTGGCAGAAAAAAGAGGATTTAGTTTTAGCCATGCATGTTGATTTTCCTTGTAAATGTAAACGTTAATCCAGACAATCCATGACTCAAAAATTACTATCGAATTTCAACTAACTAAGCATTAAAAATGCCTTTGCTTTTGGCAAAGGCTTTAGAAGTGAAATATTTTATAAGAGATTATAGAGGCTGTTGAATTACATCAAATGAAAAGGTTACCTCAATATCAGTTTCTCCAATATCGCAGCTACCGGTTTTAATACCAGGTTGGTGTTTTAAAGTAAGTTTAACTGTTGCTGCACCAGGTGTATTCGAAGTTTCCCAAATACTTACCAACCCAACAGGAATTTCGTTGTCATCTTCATCAAAGGCAACGGCAGATGTAACAGCTCCTGTTCTGGTAAAGCAGATAAGATGATCATTCTGTTCTTCTTCAATTTCAGCCGTTACATCTTCAACTGGTGTTTCTTCTTCATTTAAGAAAGTTGTTACTGCTAAATATTCAACACCAGTATAAATTTCACCTTCTTGTGTAAACTCAGGAGCAATTGATCCATCACCATCCTCATCATAAAACTTTAATGTCGCTGATGGCGTATCGCTATCGCCAAAGAATAAATCTACTTGTACGGTTGTTATTAGTTCTTCTTCATTAACTGCTTCAGGGTCGTCATCACAAGCTATCAATAAAGCTGCAAATGCTACTACGCTTAATTTGCTCCAGTTCATCATTCTCGACAGGTTTTGTACGGGATTCATCTTCATAATTGTTAATTGTTTAGTGTGAATAAAAGTTATAGGAAAGTCTTATAATAAAATTTCTGCCAATATCATCAGCAAAATATCTTAATCGATTCATGTAATTTCTGTACCGTTGATTGGTTAAGTTTTCGCATGCCAAGGTTAAAATCAAATCATGTTCATTAATTGGCAGGGTAAATCCTGTTTCAATATTTAATAAAGTATAAGCATTGGGTGCATCCATAAAATCGAATGTTTCGTTTGGAGCTGGACTTCCTTCCAAATCAATTGGGTTAATCGTAATGGGCGTTCTTACTTGTTGGGTTACATGCAATACTCTTGCTTTTAAAAATGCTTTATACTGATTTAAAGTAGGAATCAACCAATTCAATTCTGTATCAAATTGGGGTGGTGGCATATAAATCAAAGGTTGTTGCGCAGTTAAATCTTGACCGTAGAGGTAACTGTATTTTCCGGTCAGCGTAAAATCTTTTAAAAAAGTATAGTTAAACGTTATGTCTGCTCCTGTAAGTAATGCTTGTGTTTGTTTGTAAGCAAAAACAGGAAAGTAGCCTCTTATAGTTAATCGCGTTTCCTTTGGCTGAAGAAAAATATAATTATCGATAAGATTAGCATAGACGGATGCCTCGAACGAAAAATTCTTACTTTGTTTGGCAAAACTATTCAACCATTTAATAGATCGTTCATTTTTAAAAAGAGATTCGTCTATTTCTAAGGTACCATTTGGTAAAAGTAAACCTTCTTCGATGGTAGCTGTGCCGTGATGCAAACCTTGGCTGAATAATTCGCTAATGTGTGGCGGCCTATTACTAAATGAAATATTACTAGATAAATTGGATTGTGAGTTAATTGTATAACGCAAACCCGCATTAGCGGATAAGTAAAAGAAATGATAATCCGGTTTTATCAATTCATCGTTGTTGATGAACGTTAAGGCTTGCAAATATTGGTAATCTGCGCGAGCACCTGCTTCAAAAGTAAAGGCTCTCCACTTAATTTTTTCCAATGCAAATAAACCTGCTGCAACTTGTCGGTAATCCGGAATTAAAGGTTGTATGCCTGTTGTTTCAGTATCGTTGTTATTGATTTTGATGGTTGTTGTTAAACCATAACTACCTTGATGCGAATCAGCAAGGTGATCGAAGGAAAAATCAAACACCTGACTAAGCAGTTGCATAGATATGGCAGGTCTATCGCTTCTGTTAGCTCTTCTGATATCAAATTCCTTTCTGTTGTTTATCTGTAAACCATAAATTGCTTTAATAGAATTATTGCCAGATAAATTCTTTTTATAAGATGTTTTAAAAAGATGATGATTGATGGCTTGATAAGGATTTTCTATATCGAAAGAAAAATCTTTGATATACCAAGGTTTCTGACTGATGATTGAATTATTCAGGTCTGTTAAATTTCCTGCATGTGCTGCTCTTAAAATCCCAATGCGTGCATTAAAAGAGCTGAAATAAAATTCTAATTCACTATTACTATTACGGTAGCCAAGACCACCTGAAAAATTAACTTCTCTCTGTCCTGTGTTACTGAGTGTATAATCTGGTGTGTGGTAATCTCCACCATATTTGCCAGAGGCTTGCATTCTCCACGACCAATTCTTTGCTGCCAATAAGCCTTCTGTAGCAATAGATACTGTAGATGTTTTGCTATTGCTTTGGTAACTTGTGTTAATAGCACCACCAAAACCTCCAGTGTCGTGTATAGGTGGTGGAGAAACAATAATCACACCACCCATTGCATCGGCACCGTACCGAACTGCTTCTGCACCTTTAATTACTTCAATTTGTTTGGCTACAAAAGGATCTATTTCGGGCGCATGTTCTGTTCCCCATTGTTGGCCTTCCTGCCTTATGCCATTGTTTAAAATTAAAATCCGTTGGCTGTGCAAACCATGAATAACCGGCTTAAAAATAGCAGGACCAGTTTGGAGTGCCCCAACTCCGGCTATTCTTTGTAAGGATTCTCCCAAAGGTTTGCCATGCAATTGTTGAAGTGCTTCTTCTTCTAATGCTGATGAAATTTGAGTGGTTGAACGAGCTATGCTATTACCTGTTACAACTACTTCGCTAAGTTGTGTTTTATCTTCTAGTAATTCAATTTCAAGAACTTCATTTTGCGGGAGAGAAACTTTTTTGGTTATCGTTTCATATCCTAAAAACCTGATTTCGATTTCGTATGTTCTGGCGCAAAGATTGTCGAATGAAAAATTGCCTTGTTCATCAGCTATTCTGCTGCTATTTGTATCTTTTATAAAAATCGTTGCGCCAGGTAAAGCCTTGTTCTCTGCTAAAATTCTTCCTTTCAATGAATAAAGGCAGCTTTGACTATAAGCCAATCCGAAAGAAAGCAATAGAAAAATGGTTAAAAGGCGCTTCATATTTGCAACAGCGTTGCAAATATAGGTTAGAAATAATAATTCTCGTCTAAATTTTACAGACGGCTATTAATCCTCGATGATATCGGAAGATTTAAACTTTTGAATAATGAAATATAGAAAATTGAAGGTGCTTTCTTCGCTCTTTTTCTCGGAGGTTTTATCTGATTGTACTTTAGGTTTTACTAAAACCGGTTTTGAGACAGTTGCAACAGAGTCTGGCTTGCTTATTCTTGGTGAGATTTCAGTATCTGTATTGGATGAATTTTCAGAATTTTGACCTTCTAATGTACCTCTATTGTGCGGTTCTGCCTCTTGCGCGTGCAATTGGCTAGCGCAGCATAAGAGTAAAGCAGAAAATATTAATTGTAAAAACTTCCGCATAGATTGGTTTTAACTCAATTAAAACGATTGAAAAGCAGATTTTGTTTCGTAAAAATAGTGTTTAACATCGAAAATGTTTCATTTTTCGAACCAATAACGAAATAGATTAAACAATTTTAACAATTTGATATGCAAATTCTCTGGTCAGAATTCGAAAAAATAGAGATTCGGGTTGGAACAATCATCAAAGCGCAGGTTTTTGAAGGAGCTAGAAAACCAGCTTATCAACTTTGGGTTGACTTAGGAAAACTCGGTATAAAAAAATCCAGCGCCCAAATCACTGCCTTGTATCAGCCTGAACAGTTAGTTGGCCAACAAGTAATAGCTGTTACCAATTTTCCACCCAAACAAATTGGTAATTTCATGTTTGAAATTCTGGTAACAGGTTTTGCAAATGCTGATGGAAACATCGTGTTAGCTAAACCCGATTTACAGGTGCCAAATGGAGCAAGGTTAATTTGATGATCGATTCTTACTTATCGACTCCTTCTGTTTACTTTCGAAACTAAATATTTGGCATGGTTACTATTAGTGAACTACAAAAAATAACGGGAGGTAAGTGGATTGCAGCACCTCATGAAAGCCAAACCATTCGATATCTTTTTACAGATAGTCGAAAAACATATGGCGTTTCTGATGCTGCCTTTTTTGCTATTCGTGGTGTTAAGCACAATGCTCATCATCATCTTAAAGATGTGTATGCCAAAGGCATTCGTGTTTTTGTTATTGAAGAAGAAACTGAATTTTCCCCTGCCGATGCTTCCATACTTTTTGTTGAGAACACATTACAAGCCTTACAAACTTTAGCATCCTACCATCGACAAAAATTTACTTTACCTGTTATCGGCATTACAGGTAGTAATGGGAAAACTATTATTAAAGAATGGTTGTATCAAGTATTATTGGATAAGTACAGCATTGTAAAAAATCCCGGTAGTTATAATTCACAATTAGGTGTTCCTTTATCGGTTTGGCAAATACAAGAACAACACACCTTAGGAATTTTCGAAGCCGGCATTTCTCAGCCAGCAGAAATGCAGCTACTTGAAAAAATAATACAGCCAACTATTGGCATATTTACAAACTTAGGTTCTGCTCACGATGAAGGATTTACTTCTCGTGAAGAAAAGTTACATGAGAAACTTAAACTCTTTCAACATTGCGAAACACTTATTTATTGTAAAGACCAAAGTTTTGGTAGACAAGCTATTGAACAACTCCAGTGCAAAAAATTTTCGTGGGGAAGTGAAAATGAGAATGATGTTGTCATCCAAAGAACAGAAAATGGTTTCTCTATTTCATATTCAAATCAAAAAGTTTCACTTCAGTTACCTTATCAAGATGCTGCGTCTTTGGAAAATACAGGACATGTTATTGCAACTTTGCTTTTGCTAAACACGCCTATAGCAGAATTACAGCATTATGTACAACAACTGAGAACGGTGCCTATGCGTCTGCAAGTAAAATCAGGCATTAATAACAGCATTCTAGTAGATGATTCTTACAATAATGATTTAGGTGGATTAGCCATAAGTTTGGATTTCTTAATGCATCAAAATCAAAGAAAAACAAAACACTTGATTTTATCTTCTCTAATTCAAGCTAGTCGCGAAACAGAACAATGGATAAGCGAAGCTGTACGCATTATCCAATCTTTTACAGTTAATCATATCACTTTTATCGGAGAGGAATGGAACGCTTATAAAAATCTTTTGCCAACACAAAGTAAAGTTTATACATCTACAGAAGAATTTTTAAATCAATTAAATGAAGATGATTTTGCCAACCGTATTGTATTAATCAAAGGAGCAAGAAATTATCAGTTCGAGAAAATTGTAAAACGATTTGAGCAAAAAATTCATGGAACTGTATTAGAAATAGATTTGAATGCTTTAGTTGATAATTACAACTATTTTAAATCTTTGTTGAAACCCGAAACCAAAATGATGGTAATGGTAAAAGCATTTGCATATGGAAGTGGAAGCATTGAAGTTGCCAATGTGTTGCAATACCATCGCGCAGATTATTTAGGTGTTGCTTACGCAGATGAAGGCGTACAGTTAAGAAAAAATAATATACACTTACCCATAATGGTTTTAAATCCAGCAGCAGAAAGTTTTCAAAGCATGTTGGATAACCAGCTAGAACCAGAAATGTACAGCTTTAAAATATTAAACGAATACATTCAGTTTTTAAATGGAAGAAAAGGAAGAATTCATATTAAAATAGATACTGGCATGCATCGTTTGGGTTTCGCTCCACAAGAAATAAATGCATTGGCCGATATTTTAAATAAACATACTGAAGTTGAAGTGCTTAGTATTTTTAGTCATTTAGCAGGCTCTGATGAAAGTAAGCACGATGCTTTTAGTCATCAACAAGCCAAACAGTTTATTACTGCTGCCCACCAATTAAGTGAAAAAATTGGATACAAACCTTTGTTCCATTTACTAAACTCGCCAGGTCTTCTTCGCTTTCCTGAATATCAATTTGACATGATTCGACTTGGTATCGGTTTATATGGAATTGATCCAACAGAAAATAAAAATCCGAACATTCAGCCAGTTGCCACATTAAAAACAGTAGTCTCTCAAGTTCATCATTTACAATCAGGCGAAACAGTCGGATATGGCAGGCATGGTAAAGTTGAAAAAGAAACAGTTACTGCAACTTTAGCCATTGGTTACGCAGATGGTTACAGCCGCGCCTTCAGCAAAGGAGTTGGTGAGGTATGGATAAATGGAAAAACTGCGAAAGTAGTTGGAAATGTTTGCATGGATATGATGATGATTGATGCAACGGGAATTGCAATTAAAGAAGGAGATGAAGTTGAAATCTATGGTAAAAACTTTCCTATTGAAAAAGTTGCTAAAAGCATCCATACCATTCCTTACGAAATTTTAACAAATACCAGTGACAGGGTTAAAAGGATTTTTGTTTCAGCAGGTATTTAACTTATGAACATATATACTAAACGTTAAATATAATTTTATATCTATTAAATAATTTATTTTGCACTATTTCTAGCATATTTTTTGCCCGGTTACTGAAAAGTGCCGGGTTTTTTATGATTGACCGAAAGTTTATATAAAAAGAATTTTTATTGATACACACTTGGCATATTGATACTTTACCTTTGTATCACATAGAAGTTATAAGGGAGGAAAACCCGGGTCGGCATGGTGCTGGCTCGGGTTTTTAAGTTTTGTAGATGCTAAATATTATTACTGACATACTATTGTCACTCTGTGATTAGAATTTCGGTTTTATATGAAAAGCATAACACTATTTTCCTTGCTGATATGCCTGGGTGCATGTCAACAAAACAAAATCGAAACATCTCAATCAAGTATCTTAGAGATTACAGAATTTAACATCAAAACAGAAATTAATGAAACTTTCTTTCTTGAGATGTCAGACCGATTACAAAAAGAATTCTTACAAAATCGAAAAGGATTTAAAAAAAGATATCTTTTAAAGAAAGATAATCAAACATACATTGACATAATTGAATGGGACTCTAAAGCTGATGCCGACAATGCTTTAACAAACGCTACAACAGAAGTTTGTATTAATTATTTTGCTTGTATTGATGAAATCGAAAAAGTGAAAGTAAATCATCATGACATTTTAAAAATATATTAAGCGGGTCCATTAGTCGAAACTAATGTATATAATAAAGCTTTGACCGAAAGTTTATATAAAAAGAATTTCTATTGATACACACATAAGGTATTCTCAAATTAAATTTGTTTATAACATAGAAGTTATAAGGGAGGAAGGCCCGGGTTGGCATAGTGCCGGCTCGGGTTTTTAATTGAAAGTTTCTTACTTCTTACTTGGTAAAATAAATCGATGAAGTTTAAATCATAATAACTTACCTATATATGTTATAATTTAATTTATTTCAATGATGCTCCTCGTTAGACTCTTTAGCTTTTATAAATTGGAATACATTTTGTAATCTTTTAATAAATAAAAATCATATGCAAAAAACTCTATTAACACTTATTCTCTCCTTCTTCTATTTTTTAAGTTCTGCTCAAGACTCAGGTTCTGGTTTAATTGTTTCTTCGGGTGGAGAAAATTTCATTTTATTCCTTAACAGTCAAAAAGCAAATGATATTGCAGCAGCTTTAGTTAGAGCTGATAATTTACAAATAGGAAAAAATCGTGTTCGGATCTCTTTCGTTAAAAAAGGTGTGCCCGAACTAACTGCTGAGGTTATTTTACCTAATGATGGTTTTGATCATGAACTTACTTATCGCATTGTAAAAACGCCTAAAGGTCCTTACAAATTTGAAAAAGTTGGCGATCTAACTTTATCGCCCGTTGTTATAGAAGATATAGAAAATTCCATTGGCACAAGCAAAGACAAGCCCCTACCAAACGCAACAAAACCTGAAAAGCCAGTCAACAATAAAGCTGTTGCAAATGAAAATGGTAATCCTGGTGTTGTCGTTCAAGTAAATGGAACTTTGCCTTCTATTAATAAGGTATTGCAAGTTAATGAAAGCTCAAGCTATCAAGTGCCACAAGTCGTAAATGGATTAATGTGTGCTCAATTAACAACAAACAAGCCTTTCTCAAGTTGAAATATGATGCATCTTCAGATTTATTAGGATCAGTGACTTCTATGCAAGCAAAAAAATTTATGGACAACCATTGCATGTTAGCATCTGAAGTTGCAGAATTATTAAAAGTAATTAAAAACAGTATTTTACAATTAGATTTAGCTAAGTACGGGTATTTGCACACTTTTGATCAAGCCAATTATGGGTTAGTTGTCCAAGCGTTATCTAATGAAATTTCGCAAGAAGAACTTTTAAACTTTATAAATGCGAATAGTCAAACTATTGCTACGCAAAACACTACGATACAAAATGGAACTATACAAACCACAACTTCTTCTAATACGCAAAAACATACTATTACTGTTAACATGAATAATGATGAGGATGTTATTGAAGAAATTTCCAGTACAAAGTCTACCAATAACCAAAACACACAAAATAATTGGAGTAATTCATCTAGCAATTGTTATCCGATGGAAGAGAGTGATTTTGAAGAAGCTTTAGAAGCGGCTGATGACCCTATCAGTGAAGAAACTAAAATGAAGGTTGCAAAAGAAGTTTTTAACAAAGAGTGTTTAACCACTGCTCAAATCATACAGGTCATGGAAATTTTTATAAGCGAAATGAAGAAACTGGAGTTTGCCAAATTCGCTTACAAATTCTGTTCTGAAAAAGATAAATACTTCAGATTAAACAAGGCTTTTATCAGTGAGTTACGTGTTCGAGAATTAACTGATTATGTGAAATCGCAGCGATAAAAAATAAATAAAGGTTGTTCCTCCGAACAACCTTTTTTAATCTGCAACCCTCACTCCTAAAGTGCTAAAAGAACGACCATGCAAGATTTGGTTCAGTTCTTTTTGGGTTTTCATGATTTCATCAAGTGATAACTTTAATTCAGTGTGGTAAATTTTATAAATCAATATCCATTCGTCTTTGGCCATAAAACCATCAGAGTTAGCAATTACACACATCCACGCAATGCTTCTAATTTGTGATTTAAGATCTAATTTTTTAAGCTCTGTGATTACTTGCTTTAAAGTACCTGTATGGTCAGTAATCTCCTGCAATTGCTTGAGTTGTGCATCGAAAAGAGCTTCATCTATTTTTTCGGCAACTATCATTTTTTTGCCAAGTGCCAATTCTCGTTCATTTACATTTCCATCTGCCAGAATTAATAAATAGTATAGATTGATGAGGGTGGACTTGTAGTTCATAGACAGATGTAATATTTTAACCCAAAATTAGGTGATTTAGGACTAAGATATTTATAAAAAGTCTAAAAAATGTTTTTAATTGACCATTTCAATAGAATATTTAATGTAGTAAATCATTGTTTTTTGCATTATTTCTAATCTATTTCTATGATAAAACCCGGAATCAATCCATCTTCTTTACAATTTCTCAGCTTTAAATCCTGCTCTTTCTACCACTTTTATAATTTCATCGACCTGTATGTCTGTTTCCACACTTAAAATTTTCTGTGGATTGTTGTAATCTACTTGCCAGTTTTTGTCGCCAATGGCTTCATTCAAAAAAGGGGTTACTTTGGCTACACAGCCAGTACATTTAATGTTGGTTTTAAAAGTATGTGCTTTCATAAAGTATATAAATAAATTTTTAATTACAGTTTAATTGCTTTTAATCTAAGACTATTGCCTACTACACTAACAGAACTTAAAGCCATAGCCGCGCCAGCTAACACAGGGTCGAGTAAAAAGCCATTGATAGGATATAAAATACCCGCAGCTAAAGGAATACCAATAACGTTGTAGATAAATGCCCAGAATAAATTTTGTTTGATTCCGACAACCGTTTTAGAAGATAAATACAAAGCTTTAGGAACCAATTGTAAATCAGAAGTAATCAAAGTTATCTTAGCTACATCCATAGCAATGTCTGATCCTTTTCCCATAGCTATGCTGATATCAGCCTGAGCCAAGGCTTGCGAATCGTTGATGCCATCTCCTACCATGGCTACTACTTCTCCTTTCTCTTGCAGTTCTTTTATAAAGTTAGCTTTGTCGCTTGGTAAAACTTCAGCGAGATAAGATTGAATGCCTGTTTGTTGAGCTACACTTTTTGCTGTTTGTTTGTTATCTCCTGTTAGCATAAAAACTTTGATATTCATTTTAAACAGCGATTGTATAGCATGAGTTGATGTTTCTTTTAATTTATCTGCAATGGCTATTACAGCCAAAATATTTTTGTCGTCAAAAAAGTAAACTACTGTTTTCGCTTCTTGTTGTAATTGAGAAACGGTTTCTGCAATAGGTCGACTGATGTTTACTTTCTTCTCATTTACCATGCGCATATTTCCTACATGATAATGAACATTTTCAAAATTAGCACTTACACCTTGCGCAGTGATACTTTGAAATTGTTGAATAGTTACCGGAACAGTAATTTGATTTTTGAAATGATTAACAACCGCTTCAGCTAAGGGATGTTCAGATTGTGCTTCTATAGCTGCAACTATTTGTTTCAGGTGATGTTGATTTTCATTGACATACCAAATAACATCTGTTACAACTGGCTTGCCTTCCGTAATGGTTCCAGTTTTATCTAACACAACTGTTGTAACACGATGGGCAATTTCTAAACTCTCTGCATCCTTAATCAAAATATTATGTTCAGCTCCTTTGCCTACACCAACCATAATAGCTGTGGGCGTGGCCAAGCCTAATGCACAAGGACATGCAATAACTAATACGGTTACAGCATTTAGCAAGCCGTAAGTGAAACCATTTTCTCCTCCTAAAATTAACCAGGCTACAAAAGTTAAAATTGAAATGGTTATCACCACCGGAACAAATATTCCTGCTATTTTATCTACTAATTTTTGCACAGGTGCTTTGCTACCTTGTGCTTGTTGCACCATTTTAATGATGCTGGCTAATAAAGTTTCTCCTCCTACTTTTTGGGCTAAAAATTGAAAGCTTCCTTTTTGATTGATGGTTCCTGCGTATACAAGATCGTTATTTTTTTTATGAACTGGAACAGGTTCACCCGTAATCATGCTTTCGTCAACAAAAGATTCACCAGATACTACAACACCATCTACAGGAATTTTTTCTCCCGGTTTTACCACTAATAAATGATTGGGTCTTACTAAAGCAATAGGCCATTCTTTTTCTTCTCCATCTTCGATAAGGTGAACACCTTTAGCTTGCAAACCCATTAACTTTTTTAAAGCTGTTGATGTGCCCGATTTCGCTTTCTCTTCTAATAATTTACCTAAGGATACAAAGGCTACGACAACTGCTGCTGCTTCAAAGTAAACATGTGCGTGTAATCCTCGCTGATGCCAAAAATCCGGAAAGAATGTATTGAAAGTGCTAAAGATAAATGCAATACTGGTTGAAAGCGCCACCAAAGTATCCATGTTCGCTTTTCCATGCAGAGCTTGCTTCCAGGCGTGAATAAAAAAGTTTCGGCCAAAGTAAAACACAACCGGTGCTGATAGAATCATTGAAACTATATTGCCATAAGGCATATCCATGTAAAACATACCGATGACAACAACCGGAATCGATAATGCGACAGACCAAATGGTTCTCGTTTTAATTGCCTCGTAATGTTTACGCTGGGCTTCTTCTTGTGCAGCGAAAGGATCTGCTTCATCTATAATAATATCGTAACCAATAGAGCGAACAGCATCTTGTAATTGCTTCGTGTTCACAGCTTGTGTATCGTACGAAACGATTGCTGTTTGATTGGCAAAATTTACAGTGGCATTTTGTACACCTGCAGTTGCATTTAATGTTGACTCAACGCTAACTGCACAGGCTGCACAAGTCATTTCTAAAACAGGGAAGGTTTCTTGCTTTAGGGTATCTGATTTTTTCATTTTCGAAAATGTGAAAATCTAAGCTTTATTGATAAAACAAATTAACTGCTTTTCCATCAATTTGGGTTTACACAATAGCAGAATGGATTTATATGATTATTGGATTGCCTGAATATTGGCATCAGACCTTACCTTAATACACCAATATACTGGCATAGCAGGCAGATTAAATAGAAAATTAATTCATCATTGATGGAACACTCAATGAATGGAATCCAGCGGCTTTCTTACCTGTTCTGGTTTTTTGGTTTTCTTTAATGCTGAAGGTGTAAGTCCAGTTAGCTTTTTAAACTGAGCTGATAAGTGCGCAACACTACTATAACCAAGTTGATGGGCAATTTCACTCAAGTTAAGTTCATCATAGAATAACAACTCTTTTACTTTTTCAATTTTTTGTTTGATGATGTATTGTTCAAGGGTTATTCCTTCCACACTTGAAAACAAGTTGCTTAAATAATTATAATCGTAATGTAATTCTTCTGTTAATAGCGTTGACCAGTTTACTTTTAAACTTACTTTATCAGTATGATGAATTTTTTTTACAACTATATTTTTAATGGCTTCAATGGTACGTACTTTTTTATCATCAATTCTTTCGAATCCCAATTTGGATAAAGAAGTATCAATCAAATTAAGTTTTTCTGCGCTTAGGTTTTCTTCCGTTAGTGTAGCTTCACCCAGTGTTATGTTGTTGAATTTTACCTCAGCCTGATTAAAAATATTCTCAACTGCCATTACGCAGCGATTGCAAACCATGTTCTTGATGTATAGCTTTTGCATCTTGACAAGTACAACATTCAATTTACAAAGAAAGTTTATCTATTTGTCTCAATTCATACCATTTTCACAAGAAAGAGACTTCGCAAAATATTTCTTTTAAATATGGTCTCGATGCTTTAAAATAAAGTTGATTGCTACTGCAACCAACTTTTGTTAATTATCTCAATTTGTTTAAAGAATAAATTCAGTAGTATCCTTGACGCTATCCCTTTGTCCATCTCTTATCCTTCGCTACAAATTTTGCGAATGTCATCAGCGCAGCCATCACCATGATGTTGCGAAACACGTTGATCATCTCTAATTCTTTTTCACGCGCTAAGGTATCCGTCATCGTGTTTACATCTAATCCAACTCCCATCGAACGGGGCAAGTGCACAAGTATCGCCATCAGCAATACATATAAAGCCATGAGCGAGTACGCAAGCTTATCGTATTTTTGAATAAGGGCACTAACAATAAATAAGAGGATACAAACCATCGTAAAATAATTCCAGAATAATGGAAAAGGAATAAACGATGGAACAAACGATGCGCCTACTTCAGGCTTGCCTGCGTGTAATCCAACATACATTAAAAATGAAAGCGGAAATACATATTTCCCTATGTTCAAAATCTTATCCATATCCATTACATTTCGAAGGCTGTAATTTCTCTTATTTCTGTAAACCCATTTTCGTAAGCCAGTATTGGACATGTTTTAGCCCATGTTTGTACTTCTTCCAGTTCTTTTGCTTTGCAGATTAAATAACCTGTAACCATTTGTTTTTCTTTAATGGCAGGTTGCTGTTTAATGCCTTTGTTGCTTACCATGCTGCCTTCCCAAGTAATGGGTTTGGTGGCAATAAGATGCCCGTTGAGTGCAAGATTACCAATCCAGTTTTGCCAGGCGGCCATGTTCTCTTGCATTTTCTCTGCTGATACCAAGTACTTTCCTTCTCCGGTATCATTCCAAAAAAGTAATAAATATTCTTTCATGCTTTGTGAATTTGTTGAGACAAAATTCTAACAAGGCAAAAAGAAAACGCTTGACATATGTCAAGACTTTAAATTTTTGATTTTAATCGTGTAAGTGTTTCGGCACTGATTCCTAGATAGGATGCTATGAGTTTGCTCGATAGCCTGCTCATGATTTTTGGTTTATGATCCATCAGCCATTTAATTCTATCTAATGCATCTAAACTGGTTAACGTGTTAACGCGGTAAACAGTGTTGTTATACGATACTTCTAAAATCTGCTTATAGATAGCAGCAAACTGCGGAACAGCAGCAGTGAGTTGTTGAAAACTAGTAAAGTGAATGCGTAAAAGTTTGCACGACTCAACACAACGAATGTATTCTGATGATGGAATTTGATTTTGAAATCCGAAAATATCGGTTGTCCATTGTTCTTCTACATAAAATTCGCGGGTAGATTCGTTTCCGTTTTTATCAACCACATATACTTGCAAACAACCTTCTACTATAAAGTAAACATATTTACAAACTTCGCCCGGTTGTAATAGAAGAGTTCCTTTCTTAGCGACTAATTCTTCGAAATGAGGTAAAACCAATTCTACATTATCGGGTAGTTTGCCCAGTCGATTCGTGATGTGCTGTTTGAGGGTTTCTATCATTCTTGAATAAAGTAAAAAGATTTTTACTAAATGTCTGATTTTCAGAAAATGAATATAACTATTTATTCAAGTTAATTAAAAAAGATATCGCCAAGATATACCTATAGGTATGATAATAACCCATACCAAAAAGAAAAAGGCCATACCCTTTGGATATGGCTCTTTGTAATAGATACATGGCAAGGCAACAATCATTAACCAAAGTCCTTTATACAAAAACTGCAAAAGCAAAACAGGTATGAAAACTTCTGGATTGAAAAACCCTAACACTGATAATATTGCGATGCTCAGCCATAAACTTCCAACCAAACGAATAACATCTGTTGATTTATAAACATTCTGAAAAATTGTTTCAGATGCTTTTTGTTTAAAGAATAAAGATAGTAACCCGATGTATCCTGCTACGATTATGTTAGCTGCATAAATAAATAGTAACATCATTGCTGCTTAAAAAACTCTTCCTACACCTGATTTGATAACAGGATAAAAACCATTTTCATCCGCTTGAATTGTTCTGCCTATTCCAAAGCGATTATCGAAAGTCCATTGCTTGCTTTTCCCGAATCGTTTGGCAAAACCCACACCTGCATAAGGCAACAGAGTATTTTGCAAATCTTCTCTCAATAATTTATTCTCAACAAATGCAAGTCCTGTAAAAAAGTAATACTTTTTTAAATCATTACTTTGAAAAAACTTAATGTTGATGCCATGTGTTGTTGAAAAGTTGCTCTCTAATTGCAAAGTCACTTTATGAAATACTCTAGCTTCAACAGTTACAAGTGGCGTAAAGGGGTACAATAAAAAACTTACTCTTACATTGCCTCTTGCACTCAAAACTTCGTTGGTTTGTGCGAAACTTAAATGAAAAAGCAAGGTTAAAAGAATGGCTATAAATGCTTTCACTTCTTTTCTGCGATGATTTTTATTTCTCTCATTACCTGCGGAAGCATCTCTTTATATCGCTTACCCAATTTTTTGTAAAAAAATTTCTTTAACAATCCGGTAAAGGCTACATGATGGGTGAAATTCACATCCTCTTCATTTTCAACTAACGTGCGTTCAATCACAAGCCAACCAAATGGAATACGGGTTTTAAATGTATAGGATTTATTTTGCTCAAATTGAGTTATAACAAAGCTTGCTTTAGGGCCTTTATCAGGGATTAACTTACCTTTTGTTCCTACACTAAATTCTCCATGTAGTTCTGCATTTTGCAAACCATTATCCCATTGTTTCCAGTTGGGTACGTCTGTCCAAATTTGCCAAATCTGCTCTGCAGTTGCAGTTGTTGTTTCTGTGTGGCTAAAAGAAAACTTGTTCTTTTGTGCATGTACGGTTATCGAAATTGCCATAAATAGGTACAAAATGTTTTGTTTCATTTCATTTTTATTTAATGATGATGCAAAACAATCAGGCTGTACACTTTGTACACTTCACCTATGTTAATTTCTGCTATTGACCCATTACTTTTTTTCTGATTCTGCTTAACGATTGTGGTGCTATACCATAATAGGATGCAAGGTATTTAAGAGGAATTCTTTGCAGCAGTTTGGGATTCTGCTCAATCAACTTCAGGTACCTAAACTCAGCCGTTTCTGTTTGTATTTCTTCTAGTATCTGCTCAGTATAAAATTGAACTTCTTGTATCAGCTTGCGGACAAATGTATTCCAACTATCTAATTGCAATAATTCATTAGCCTGAGAAAGTGTGATTTGATACAAGTATGATTCTTCTATGGCCTGTATATTTTCTTTAGCAGGAATTTCACCTGTGAAAGAAACTTGAGACGTAAAACAATAGGGTGCGTCTGTAAAAAATTTAGTTGTTTCGGTTCCATCCTTGATTATATAATAGCGAAGCAATCCTTTTTCAAGAAAATACAGATGTCTGCAAACTTGCCCCTCCTTTAATAGAATAGTTTCTTTTTCAATTTTCTTGAATTCGAAACATGCTGCAATTCTTGCCCAATCTTCGGTGGGCAAAAAAGTATATTTTTCAATAAATATTTTTAAACTATCCAACTTGTCTTTGTTTATGCTGATAGCTCCGACAATTATCCTATTTATTTGTGCTTTTACACTCCCGCCCATCCTTTTTCACTCGCTTGCTTTCAGTTGTGCTTAAAAAAATAGCGATGAGCGAGCAACATATGGCTACAGCAGTAAGTACCTCTGTTGACGTTGTATCCTCCAGAAAATAAATTCCAAATACAATCAACACAGCAAAACCAGCGAGCATCCCTCCTACTATAGCAACAGTTCGCGACTTCACTACTTGTTTAATTTTCATATTGTATATGTTATTGAATCATCTTTACTGCTTAGATGCAAACACAATGCTTATCCCCCCTTGTATAAACCAATTTGCTTTATAAAATTGAGGAAGGTCAACTCGCTGACCAACAAACCTTGAGCCATCAATATCCGGTTCATTCTCTCCGAAATTCCAACCCCCATGTGATAGAACAGGTTGTACACCCGCATTCAGCATCGTGTTGATTTCTACTCTAAAGTTTCTATTCTGTCGATTTAGTTTTGCTAAGCGATAAGAAGTCAACACTTCAAACCTCGACACAAACAATGCAGCTCTTGCAAAAGGATCAGTATAATTAGTTGCAATATCTTGTAAGGAAGTTGGCATACCGTTTTCAAATCTGATAAACACATAGCCTAAACCTAACCCGCCCAATGCCTTTATCTGAACGTGATCATTATCAAAAAAAGTATAGCCACTTCTAAAGGTAAATGAAAAGAAATAAGGTTCTGATGTTCCGAACGATCGTAATTCAAAATCGGTATTTATAGCATACACCATTTTGTTTCTGTTGTGTATGATATCGATGCTAATCATTCTGTTGTTGCTAAAGGATGAAATGTTTTTTAATCCTTCCGCTGTTGCCCAATTTTTATAATGCGATAGATTACCGCGTACAGAACCGTATTTATACACAAACCACCACGAACTCTTTCGGGTTGAATCGCCCATACTGAATGCCTGAGTGCTTAAGCATGTTGCTATTATCCATAATAAAATTACCGTACTTATACACCTCATGCTTTTAGTAGTTAGTAACAAACAGAATCCTTTTATTACAACACGTAGTATCAGCTTTAGTTTAATTGAGTGGTATGGGCAGCTCACCCATGCCCATGCGGTCGCATTTCATTAACAAGTCTTGCAAATCTGCTCCTTTACCACGCACAGGATCTACCGCTTTAATCAGTTTAGTACGCAACTCAAATAATTCTTCGCGGTTGTATTTTTTAGAACCTTTCACCAAATCGAGTTGGTTCATTACTTCTTGCTGATTCTGCTTTGGGTTGAAGATGCCATTTAACTCTGAACACTGATTACAAATGCCGTTTTTGTTGATGAGCGCACAGCGATGATCAAAAATAGTTACCATCGTGTTTCGCGCATCTTGCAACAAGTGTTTACTTACATCCTGCGATTTATCGATGATGCTGGCAATTTCTTTTATAGAGAAATCGTAAATGTCTTTCAATATCAACACAACTTGTTTTTCTATTGCCAAGGTTTTGCCCATGCAAGTAAAGCAGTGGTCGATGTGGTCGTTAATGTCAAAAGTTCCCTCTGGAGAAGATTGCCCCGCTTGCCAAAGTGTATCGCGAACGGTTTTATTATTCAACACCAATTCTTTTGCAATTTGTTTAGTGTCGACAGACCACCGCTTAAATTTTCGTTGATGATCTAAAGCCAAATTAGTAGCAATTTGAAACACCCACGTTTTAAAAGATGAATTTCCTTTAAAGCCAGATAGTTTATCGAAAGCGCGAATAAAGGTATCATGTGCTAAATCCTCTGCATCGTTTCTATCCGTAACCAATCTGTATAAGTACGATTTTAGTTGGGGTTGAAACACAGCAAATAATTGTTGAAAAGCATTGATGTCGCCAGCCATGGCTCTCTTTAATGTTTGTTCGTTCTCGTTTTGCATAATGCTTCTCTCAATAAAAATATTGTTCCGATATTATTTTACTTTTCTTTACGCGGTAGATGCCTATTTCTTTCCATCCTCCTCTTGGCTGGCCTTTGTAAGTTACATCCCAGGTAAATGCTATGCTAAAAAAATCTCCATTGATTAACGGCTTCGATAGTTTTACACCATGTATTTTTTCTATGCTACCATGCCATTGTTTTTGCTTGGCATTCAAAGCTCGTAAACCTTTTAGTACAGAACCATCTGCTTCTGTAGAAATAATTTTTCTGCTGAATAATTTTTTTCGCGCTTCACCAAATTGTAAATCTTTACAAAGGTTAATGAGAGTATGCGCAAGGGCTGAAGTTGTCATGTAACTCGTGTTTAAAATAATTCAATTGATTGTGTTGTAAAAGGAAAACCACCGTTCGCGATGGTTTTCTAGTACGCTTTACTTCTGTTTGATAACAGCTGGTGTAAGACTCGTTGGTCTCTTCTCAGGCGAGCACATGTCGTTATCAGCAGGGCGATTACCAAAGTAAAGTTTACCAGCTTTATCTAGCGCAAGCAAGCCGTAATCTCCGGGGCAGGCAGCAACAGATTTCCAAGCGGAACAACCATTTATAGAAATATCTTTCTCAACATCTTTTGTTAAATCGCATGCAGAAAAACCGAAAGCTTGTATCAGACCTGCATCATTAGTTTTAAGCGTTACAAATTTTTTCTCCTCGTAAAACACTGCGTTAAAAGCATCTTTCACAACGCTAGATTTTTCTTGCACGTTATACGTGCCAAAGGTGCGAAAGGTAAACACTTGGTTGTTTAGTTCAGGATCTAAACCCAACGTAAATACAAGTGTCCACTTTCCTTTATCGAAGGTAAACACTCTTTTGCCCCACGCCTTGCCATAAGCATAAGGAGCAGGGTCGGCATAGGTGCCCGATAATTTTTCTAACGCACCTTTCTCTGGTTGACGATCAGTAGTAAAATTGAAAAGCAAGGTGATGGCTACCAACAGCCCTGCGAAAAGCATTATTTTTTTCATTTCGTTTTGTTTTGAGCTTAGACGAACAAGCCCCACAAAACGGGCGGAAATAAAATAATTATATGCTTAGTTGTTGAAACAACTTTCTAAAAACTCAAGCAGCGGTTCTGTTACTGCTGTTTCTCCAGGTGCACCAATGGCATCGTTAATGCCTTCGTGGTCGTACTGCGAGGCTGTAACAGTGCTTACCGAAACACCCGCAGCTGTTAAAGTCTCAATAAAATTTTCGGCAATGTTAATGCGCGTTACAGAGCCACGCTTGGCCACAAAAAACGGAGGATAGTTTTTAGTGTTATCAATCTGTTGCACGGGTGAGGCAGCCACTAAATCATTCACGTTGGTGCCAAAAGCATTGATGTAGTTAAGGTTGTTATCGTTTACTTGTGCTTCCACATCATACCCTTCCGTATCGATGCTCGCTACACCTTTTAGTTGCGTTAACGCAATACCACGGGCAGGCAAAAATTGCTGACTTAATCCTGTAAGCGAAACAAGATGCGCACCGGCACTGTGGCCGAGTAAAACAATTTTATTCACATCGCCTCCGTATGTCCCAATGTTATCGAAAATCCATTTCACTGCATCCGCTACATCATTGTTGTGCACCGGAAATTTAATGCGATCAGCTGCCAACTCTTCATTAGCCGGACTAAGCCTATAGTTCACACTCACAAAAACATAGTTAACCGATTCAAATAAATTTCTTTTGTTATCAATCGAGTTAGCCTTATCGCCAATGGCCCACGCCCCACCATGCACATACACAACCACCGGCTTTTTGATACTCGTGTTTTCGAAGTGATACACATCTAACGATAACAAATTAGGATCTACTCCACTCACTTGCTTGTACGCTATGGTTTTAGTGGGGGTGTATTGATTATATACAACCGGAGCTTGTTCTTCTTTAGAACACGAAAGAGTAAGCCCACTAACAAAAAATAAAATAAAAATGCTGTTTATTGTTTTCATAAAATGATATTAATCGCCTGTTAATACTTTTTTAAAGTTTCCGTTTTCTTTCGCCACTAAATACAACACATAGGGCGCTAAAAAAATAAATCCTATAACCATCGCGCCACACGCTATGCCCATACTCGAAAAAGAAAATCTATCTCGCCACATTATCCACACACCCGACAGCAAGAGATAGCACATAAAATCAAAATGAAATTGACCATTCCAAGTAATAGCCAATATGTTTTCTATAAAAATGGTAAAGAAGTTCATTCCTTCTTTTTGTATCACCATGCCCGTATAAATAGCAAGAATTAGCGTAAGCGTTACCATCAGCACTTTAAACAAAAGCAATTTGTTGCTGACAGCGGTAGAGCGATTTACTTCCTGATTTTCCATTAGCAGTACAGTTGAATAGGTAAACTGTCTGAAAAATGTAGAATTTAAATTCACTTTTATAGTCGGAAGCGTACAAGCAAAAAGATCTTCGGCAAAAAGTGCGTTCATGTTTTTATTTTCTTCCTTGTATTTCGTGTAACACTTTTTTTAGTTCTGCAAAGTATTGCGTAAGCCACGCTTTGGTAAAATTCTCGAACGTAATGCGCAGGTAAAAATTCTCTAAGGCCAGGTAATAGATAGAAGCCAATTGTTGCTTATCGATGGATAAGTTTAAATCCTTACTCCATAGTGTAAAAAAGAATCACCTGCCACTTGGCGACACGTTTGCAAACAATCTTCGTAACGTTTTTCTCCGCGGTTAACCCGCACCTGTCTGTTAAAAAGTAAATCAACTTTGTGCGTTAACATAACATCAATCACAGCAGGATCAAACTGCTCACAAGCCCTTTCCGCCTCCGACAAACGCTTAACTTGTTCAACATGATAGGCCAGTAGTTTATCGATGAAGGTATACACATCAACAAAATGATAATAGAAAGAAGATTTACTCACCCCGGTTTCTTTAGCCAACACTTCTACCTTTAAGGCATCCGGTCCTTTTTGGGCAAACAGTAAGTAGCCAGATTCTATCCAGGTTTGGTGTTCTTTCTTTATCATGGTAAATGAGCTTTGGATAGCAATAAAATGAAAAGGTTTAAAGAAGAGAAAAAAAATAATGAACGAATAGCCGCAACACTTCTGAGCCAGTAGGCGAAACCCTCTAACAGAACAACATACAAAGCAGTAAGATGCCTAAAAATTATGCTAGCAGAATGATGCGGTAAAAATCACAATGGGTTAGAGGCTATTGTTTTCTCCAACCACTCAATAGGTTGGGTAAGATTAGCATGCACTATCTTCCCCTCCTTATCAATCAAAATATATTTCGGAATAAACTGTATCAGGTAGTTTTGTGCAAAGCTTTCATTAAATTCATCCTCAATCAATACATCTACCATGTGGCCATGGGCCTTTGTTTGGGCAACTTCTTTTTTCCATTTCTCAAGCGAACTATCTACCGATACAAAAAGAATCACAACCTCTTGTTGCTCTTTGTTTTTCTTCGCCCATGCCAACAGTTTTTGGCGAGTATCCATACACGGGCCACACCAGGTAGCCCACACATCTAGTAAAACAAATTTCCCTTTATAGTCGCTTAGGTGTATGGTGTTACCCGCAAAATCCCTTGCTGAAAAATTATAGGCCACTTTACCTTTTTGTGTTGCGTAAAAAGACCCAGCAATATCTTCTATTAAATACCTATGGGCGTTGTTCTTTTCCTTTTCTAACACTGCCTTAATAGCATCTGTGTTAACAATGGTTTTGTGCAAAGGCCAACGGTTAGGGTTACCGATAATTTCTTTTACATAATGTAATTTTAAAAAATCCGCCAACCCTTTTTCTTTAACCTGTACATCAGCATACTCGATAAACTCTTGTATAGTTCGAAGCGTATCCTTTTCGCGGATAAACTCAATCTCTAGTTTGCGCAAAGCATTGGTTGGCGTGTAGATGTTTTCCTTCGATACTTCTATATCTTTTATAAAATCAAAAAACACATGGTCATACGGCAAACGATTCAGTTGCGTGCCATAGAAAAACAAAAAAGAATAAACGTTGTCTGCATTTTGCTTTTTCAGCATCACCCTTTCATCGGCATACAATAAAGCTTTGCTTTCTTCTATTTGTTTTTCGCGTGCTATTCTTGCGCTATCAAAAATATGGTACACCCGCATAGGCTTGGCATAATCAGCAATGAAATGATATTGATCACGCAAAATAAGGTTAGTCGACAAACGCTGGTATCGCAAAAGCGAATCGGCCACGTTGTTAACAGATCGTATAGCAGTAGAATCAATGCGAATTTGTTTATCCCTTGCTGCACTAAACAACATCACATCTGTATCGCGCTCTTTCTTTGTATATACATGAGCAATAAACGATTGGCTAACGGTAAGCGCAACTGTTGCCGAAGTAGAAAGCAGCGGAAAAGCCGCCATGCGTTTGTTAGTAACAAAATCCTGGATGTATAGCGTATCGTTAAGCGCCTGCTCATTTATAATGGTAATGGTACACGTATTTTGTTGAGTACAAGAAAGCAAAACGAACAAACACAAACCCAACCACCAGGTAGAGAAATTAAAAACCAATTGAGTGCGATACATAAGCCCTTTCAGTAGTGTGTGCATGGTGTTTTAAAATTGCTGCGCTATAAACATACACGAGACAAAAGCAATTCGCAAACACAAACTAAAAAAATGAGGGCGGCAGCCGGGCTGTGCGGGGCTACGGTACTCCATTTCGTTATTCAAAATTTGAAATCTGGAATTTTGAATTTGGAATCTGGTATCTGGAATTTTCCAAATCGTCAACCCTCAGCTACTTGTAAAAGTGAGAGGTGTGTGTTAATTTTATTAGGGCTCAGATGAAAATAACAGTAACAAATTGCTTATATAAATAAATTATACGTAACTAATCTAACAGGTTTAAGATGAAAGCATTTTGCTCTCTCTGCAAAAGAGAAACAAACCATGAAGTTTTGTTTGAGAAAAAACGAAAAATAAATGATGCGGAGGTGCAGGTGGTGTTTTACGATGAATGGCAAATAATTCAATGTAAAGGATGCGAAAATATATCGTTTAGACATGCTTCGTCAAATTCGGATGACTATGATCCCGTAGACGGAACTCCTTATGAATCGATTCGCTTGTATCCGCAACGTGGTGAAGACATTTTACCTATAAAGGGATATTATTATGCCCCTCTCAATGTCAGAAATATTTATAGAGAAACAATTGATGCTTATAACAACGGACTTTATCTTCTTTGCGCTGGAGGATTGCGTGCAACTATTGAGAGCATATGCAACTCAGAGGGGATTGTTGATGGCCCTGTCGATAAAACTAAGCCAGGTGGACCAAATAAAATCGTCAGAAGTAAAGACTTAATGGGTAAAATCAACGGACTCCATGAAAAGGGGTTGATAACAAAAAAGCAATCGGAAATCTTGCATGAACATCGTTATTTAGGAAATGATGCTTTACACTCCTTGGATACACCATCAAAAAATTCATTAAATATCGCAATTGAAATTGTTGAACATACATTAGATGCATTGTATGAAATTGGTGACAAAGCTGACCAGTTAGTTTGGCAACGACAGAAAAGAAAGAAAAAGAAAGCTAAATAGATGCGCATTACAATGTGTTTATAAAATTGTTGCTAGACACTGTAGCATTATGCGTATGGTCGGCACTATCACCGACCTTCTTCTTTATAACTAACTCTCAGCTATTTGTAAAAAAGAAAAAGTTCTTTTAATTTTATTAAGGGTTCCATAAAGCAACTCATCAAATAGTTGCTGATTTATTGTCGCAGGCAGTTATAAAATTAAGTTAAGATATGTCAAAGAAAAAAGACAAATTAGATGCATTAATATTCATTGATACAAACATATATCTTGATTTCTATAGAATTAGAAAAAGTGATATAAGTCTCAAATATCTCGAGAAAATTGAGTCTTTGACAGACCGACTAATTTTAACAAGTCAAGTTGAAATGGAATTTAAGAAAAATAGACA
Organism: Cyclobacteriaceae bacterium; assembly: GCA_027533395.1. GTDB lineage: Bacteria > Bacteroidota > Bacteroidia > Cytophagales > Cyclobacteriaceae > Chryseotalea. The sequence continues at coordinate 67,372 of JAPZUF010000010.1, read as the reverse complement.
GAAGGTGATAATCGAATCTATAAATGAAGTAGGTAAAATCAGTGCAGGTAATTTAAGTGTACCAGCAATCTTGTTTGATGCAAAACCCGTTGAGATGATTAAAAAGGCACAAAAGGGAATAACTACACAACAAAAAAAAATTAAAGAAAGAATAGATAAAATTTTAGCTTATCCAATAACACAAGACAAAGTATATCAAACGTTTCAGAGGATTTTCAGAACCGAAACTGATTTCAATTTAAGTAGAAAGAATAAACATCGATTCAGTGTTAGAAAGCTCGCATTAAAAAGATTTGGACTTGGGTATCCCCCAAGAAAAAAGGAAGATAACTCAATTGGCGACTCAATAAATTGGGAGTGGATAATTCATTGCGCTAAAAGCTGCGACAAGGATATAATTATAGTTACACGTGATGGTGATTATGGAGTCAATTATGACGACAAGTCGTTTTTAAACGATTGGCTCCAAATCGAGTTTAAGGAACGAATAAGTCAAAAAAGAAAAATTATTTTGAATGACAAACTTTCACGTGCTTTGAAATTAGTTGAGGTGACGGTTACTCAAGAAATGATTGACGAGGAACGAAAGATAATTGAAAATCAACCGAAAGAAATTAAACTTGGAATTGATAAAATGTTTAATGATTGGCTTGAGGAATTAAATAAACAAAAGGGAGTTTAGAAAAAATAACTAATGTCAATAAAAAATGAATAGTTAACTGTAGCCAAGATTAATTTTACAAACTTAAACTTGAGGACAAAAACGAACAAAATGAAAATAGCATTTGAAAATTTAATATTATCACACTGGCGCAAGTCTTCAGCATTGCGCCAGGGTACGCGCGAGACTTGTGCCATGCTAAACATACGACAATTCAATCAGTCCTTTTCTGTTTAAAAAATAATCACCTGCACTACTATACAACCAATCTTCACCTTTCTCCACAAAACCGGCTCGCACTGGGTTTTCATGAATGTAATCCATTTTCTGTTGAAGTATTATCGGTGTAATACATTCTATGGGATGATTATCTTGTTTCCAAAACTGATAACGTGTGTTATTGCTATTCAATTCACCAGCCTTTCTAAAAATCTCAAGCATCCATTCACGTCTGCTCTCTGGTTCCTTTTGTATAGTCTTCAAGATTTGATTAGCTGTAAATTTTTTTAAATCACGCATAATGTTTTGTAAACAAAAATCAGAACCACTTGAAACAATCATATGAACATGATTAGTTATGATTACATAAGCATGAATAAAGAGTTGTTTATGCTGTTGACAATGTCGCCAACTTGAAACTAAAATATCTTTATACACATTTCTTGTGAATACATCAACCCAACCAACAACAGAATAAGTTACAAAATAACAACCTTCTGGATTATGAAATTTATACTTGTTGCTCATGAACAAAAATATACAAACTCATTGAACAAGGCACAAGTCTCACACATGCCAACCCACATGCTAAAGACTTGCGCCAGTTGATGATGCTGAGTAGGTGACATTTTAGTTGATCAATTCTTCCAACAAGAATCTGATTTTAGCAGCCCCCGCTGGAATACCTCCAACATCGTGCGAAGTTTCAGCCTCAAGGTAATGCCACTCTTTTTCACTTACTATGGCATCGAAATATAATTTACCTTGTCCATCAGCATTGGTTACATCGTTTGTGTTCACGAATAATATCGAACATGTATAGGATAAGTCTGGCGGAATAAGGGTTGATAACAAGGATGATTTATTTAAATTTTCGAGTACAAAATCAGGTGGGTTTTGCATTCTATTCTGGCAATAATTACCGTTGCCATCCCAACCGTGTATATAATCTGTTGTTCTAAAACCACCTATGCCCGATGGCCAATATGATTTTAAATCTTCATCACCATAAATAGCTTGCACTAAATCTGCTGTTGGTGGTCCTGCTATTAATAAGGCATGTTGTATATCTTTCTCTAGGTTAAAGCGTGTTAATCCGTATGCAATTTGAAATGATCCACCACTGCCACCATGCGAAATTATCTTCGCTTTATTTTGCACTTCATTTTCTTTTAAGTACCGAAGTATAGCACCGTATGCCCGCACAGCTCTAGGATATCCTGCACCCGCTATTCCTGTGCCCCATCCTTGTTCGCCTAACCATTTTATTTCGAATGTCTCTAATCCAATTTTTAAAGCGTGGTCGAGTGTTGTATTTGTTTCGAAACCAATACCGTAAAAATTTGTTCCAAAACCTCCTGTAGAAAGTATTAACGCTCCTTTAGATGGAGTAGCGGGTTTCATCATTCTTATCTCTACTTGCCTTGTGCTCTTTAAATCTTCCGATTCAATATCAACTTGTAAAATAGTTGCAGTTCGGTTTAAATAATTAACTGTGCTTTTTCCAACGCTTATTACTTTATCCTTTTCTGTTGTTTCACTATGGGTTGGTGTTTCTTCGTGGCACGAAACAAAAAGTAAAAGAGATGCTGTTACAAGGATGGCTTTGATCATAGCTATGATTTTATTGATTTTATTGCATTTAGTTTAGTGGTAATACACCAAATAGTTTTATAGTTTGTTGCTACTTATTTACTTCTTAGTTCTTTGCGGGCTTCCATAGTGGGCCTACCGCAAGTATTAAAACAAGAATATTGAAAAATACATTCGAGGCATTTCCTGATAAAAATGACCCCAAACTATCTAAACAAAACCAAGATAAGATGCCGGCTAAAACTGTTCTACGCACTTTCTCAGGAGCGTAATCATATACCCAAACTGATAAACACCAAACCATAACTCCCCAACCAAGTAAAAAACCACCTGTAAGTGCCGATAAAAAACGAGTGGATGGATGTACAAACTGATGGTTCCCGTCTAGCGGAAAGGAAAGAAAATCTAAAGTCCATGCGGCTGCACCGGCTGTTGATACCATAGAACCAAAAAAGAAAACAGGAGCAAAAGCTGCGATGGCGATAGCCGTTACTTTTAACCAAGCTTTATAGAATTTGTGCGTGTTCATGTTTGACTTAATTATAACGCCAAAATAATTTATGTTGGAATTAAGAATTAGTCGCTACCGTACAAACTTGTTTATGCAAAACTATTTGCTGTTTGTTTTAAATTTTTAAAGTATTGAGATAGCCACGTATAGTTAATGTTGTCTGGATTTATTTGAAGAAAGAAATTTTCGAGTGCCAACGAAAAGATATCATCAACTTGTTTTCTTGTTAGGTTGATGTTAAGTTCTTTTATCCAAACTTGTGTAAAGGCATCGCCAACAATTTTATTGGATTGCGAAAGCGTTTCGGCAAATGACCTAACATTTTGGTTAATGCGTAATTGTCTATTGAAAAGAAGATCCGTTTTATGTTGTATTAAAATATTAATTAATTCTGGATCGATGGATGTTGCTTTTCTTTCGCGATCAGCCATAAGGTAGCACAGCGTGAGATGATGCTCCAGCAACATAGTAGAAAAAACCTCCATGTCTGCGAAATAATGATAAAAGGATGATTTACTTTTATTAATTGATTTTGCCAATGGTTCTACTTTTAAAGAAGTTTGACCTGCTGCGGCAAAAATTTCATAACCAGCTTTGATCCAAACAGATTTGTTATTGTTTGCTATTAACATCCTAAGAAACTTAACCTAAGAAAAGTTTACTAAGTTAAAAAAGTCCTCAAAATGTACACTGTCTTTTATTATAAACAGACCCATTTACAATTTAACTGATAACACTGAGTTTCTAAGATATCTGCAATCTTCACTCGTCCTCGTTTGTAACAAGGAAGCATGTAATTAGCATTTATAATGCTTCTTCATTTCCATATCCCCAGTTGGCGCACGTGTGCCAATACAAAATTAGATGATTAACAAATTACAGTCAGGTGATAACACCTGACAGGGCTCAACGGAAATCAAGCCTAATGCCCAGCCATTGGCATCGAACAACAAACAACCATCTTCCAACAACAAACAACTATTATCCAACAACCCATAACTTAAAATCAAACCACCTTCTTCCGAATCAACTTTGCATAGGTTCTGCTTACCGGAAAAGTTTTTCCGTTGTTCATCTTTACCACCATGCCTCCATTAAAATGTTTTTCAATCTCCTTTAATGAATTAATGTTGATGATCGTGCTGCGGTGCACGCGAATAAAAATTTCAGGGTTTAAAATTTCCTCTAGCTTACCAATACCAGATGAGCTAACAAACTGATCGTTCTTCGTTGTAAGTATGGTGTAATCTCCGCTCGCTTCTAAATGCTCAATTTCCTCCACTGGTAGGTTAATTAACTTTTCAGATTTCTGAACGAAGATGTGCGAGTCGTAGCTTGTTTTATTTTCTGTTTTAATGCTGCGTAATAATTCGCCCACATTGTTTTCGCTGTTCATGCGTGCAAGTGCGCGATCAACAGCCAGTTTAAATCTCTCTTGGTCGATGGGCTTTAATAAATAATCAACTGCATTTTTTTCGAAAGCTTTAATTGCATATTGATCATAAGCCGTGGTAAAAATCACGAAAGGGTCGTGTTCAATTTTATCCAACACATCAAAGCCAGTCATGCCCGGCATTTGCACATCTAAGAAAATTAAATCGGGCCTAAGCGAATCAATTTTTTCTACGGCCTCACTTCCTTTGCTGCATTCGCCTATTAATTTTAAATCGTTGTGTTGTTCTAAAAATTCGCGCACTAAATCGCGGGCGAGGGGCTCATCATCAATTATTAAACACGTTATGCTCATACGGCTTTGGTTAATTCTTCTTGAATAATTTCTATGGTTTCGGTAGTGGGAGTAGAAGCAGGTAGATAAAAGCTAACCGTATAGCCTAAATCGCTGGAGTGAATTTTCAATCCTGCCGAATTACCAAAAATACTTCTCAATCGCTGATCAGTATTTTTTAAACCAACACCGGTGCCAGGCTGCGTAATGCCATCTAAAACTTGTTTGGCTTTGCTTCCCAATCCATCATCTTGTACTTCAAAATAAATAACATCTTGTAAACGCTTTACTGTAAGTTTAATGGTGCCGCCTTCATCTTTAGGGGCAATGCCATACTTCACAGAGTTTTCCACTAAAGGTTGCAGAATCATAGGAGGAATTAACACACCCAAGCAAGACACATCCACTTCCTTCACAAATTTTAATCGCTCGCCAAAACGCACTTGTTGTATGCGCATGTAGTTATCGATAAAATCTAACTCTTGTAAAAGCTTAACATTTTGGTCGCCATGCGAATCGAGCGCATACCGAAAAATATCCGAGAGTTGTGTAATTACTTTGCGTGCTTGCTCTTTGCTCGAACCTACTAAGGTGTTTATAGAGTTTAACGTATTAAACAAAAAGTGTGGATTGATTTGCGACTTCAACAAAGACAACTGCATTTCTCTGTTCTTCAAAGTTAACTCACTCTTTTCCTGTTCTTTTTTCTGCACATTATAAAAGTATTGAATGATGTAGAACACCGCGAGGGTAACAACATATTGATTATGAAAATCCACACCTTCCCATTTTAATAAACCGATTAAATGATCCTTCCATTGGTCATAGTAAACATAGCCTTCTACATAATCTTCCAGATAATAAGAAAGCGTACCCATGATGAAGAAATACAACATCGCGCCAGCAATATGTCCTGTAACTTGTATGTAAATGTTAAAGCGAAATAAAAATCGGGCATAGATAAAAATGAGCACGATCAAAACACAAAGTGCTTCGAACAAATACAAAGCATTCCAAAAAATAAAAGTGTGTGGTGTTTCAAAACGATATTGAAGAATGGTACTTACACTGAAATTAAGCGCATACCACAAGCATAAAAGCAAGTATGCTCGTTTCCAAATGCCGGGTATGTTATCAATAAAATTCAATGTGTGAAGTTCTTAGTAAATTTACGGCAGAAAAAGCAAACTGCGCTTAATGTTTGGATTTAACCGTTAAACGCCCTTAAACGGAGTTTATCGCAAGCATTTCAGTAAAACATCGATGTTTGCTCATATTTAACCGATGGAAAGTCGACATTGTTTTTGGTTAGTATTCATTTTTGCTTTTGTTACACAAGCAGCTGCGCAAAACATTACATTAACAGGCACAATCAAAGATAAAATAAGCGGAGAAGCGCTGCCCTTTGCATCAATTGGTATTAAAGGAAAATCATTAGGAACAGTTGCCAACTTACAAGGCCAATTCGATTTTCATATTCCTGCCAGCTATGCCAACGAAATTGTAGTCATCAGCATGTTGGGTTATGCCAACTTCGAGGCGCCCATTTGGTCTTTCGAAAAAAGAAACGAGCTACTCATCGAGATGAATCGTTCCAGTATATTGTTAGAAGAGATAACCATTAAAGATTCCTTAACCGGTGGAGATGTAGTGCGCATTGCCTTGCAAAAACTTAATGGCAACCTGCCACAAGAACCATACATCACCGATGCATTCTACAGAGATATAAAAAAAGTAGGAGGCAGATACATTTCTTTATTGGAAGGAGCTGTTAAAATTTACGATGAAGACAGCAAAGAACCACGCAACAAAAACAAACTAAGAGAAAGAGTAAAGCTGATTGAACTGCGACAAAGCCTTGGTTACGAAAGCAAGTTTACCACCTACTTTGATCAAGATAATTTGTTGGAAGATTTATTGTTGAACAACAACATTCGATACAGACAAATAGAAGCACGCGAAAAACTGTTTAGTGTATTAGTGCGCCAGCCCGATTCTTATTATAACGAACACGAAATTTATGTGGTGGATTACACCGGCAATTATCATTTAACGCTTTACATCGATAAAACAGATTTTGCTATCATCCGATTAGATTATACTTCAGGAAAAGAAAATGAAATATTAGATAAGAAAAAAGGTTTGGTAAGTCGTTTTATGGGCATCGAAAAAACGATTGAATACAAAAAATACGCTGGCAAAATGTTTGTAAACAACTTGCGCATGCGAACCCTTATCAGTTGGCATGATGAAAAGACAAACGACTTAAAGTTTGAAACAGAATTATATCAGCAACTACTGATTAATGAAATTGAAATACCCACCAATGAAAGAATCAGCAGCACAGAAAGCATGAAGAAGTATGGTTTGCAATACCAAAACTATACCTACAACAAAAAATTCTGGGAAGATTATAATGTTATCAAACGAACACCACTTGATCAACAAATCATTTCTGATTTAGAAAAATCAGGTCCGTTAGAAAAACAATTCGAAGAATTTTAAAATTACTGAAGCTGGGTTAAAGCATGCTTCATTCGTTTCATGGCTTCGCGTAAATCTTTTTCGGAGGCAGCGTAAGATAAACGAATGCAGTTAGGGTCGCCAAAAGCACCACCACTTACCAATGAAACATGTGCTTGTTCTAATAGATACAAACAAAGTTCATCTGCATTGTTTATTTTTTTTCCTTCAAAAGATTTTCCGAAGAATGCACTAACATCAGGGAAAAAGTAAAACGCACCTTCAGGATAATTGGCTTTAACTCCAGGTATATATTTCAATAGTTGAAAAACAATTTCTCTTCTTTCTTTGTAAGCATCAACCATTTTTAAAGTGGGTTGTTGGTCGCCAGTAATGGCAGCCAAAGCAGCGCGTTGCGCAATAGAAGAATTGGCAGAAGTAATTTGTCCTTGCACTTTGTTGCATCCATCAGCAATCCATTTAGGCGCAGCGATATAACCCACGCGCCAGCCCGTCATGGCATATCCTTTAGCGAAACCATTAACAGTTATAGTTCTTTCAAACATACCAGGAAAAGAAGCGATACTGGTTTGGTCTCCGGTAAAGTTGATGTGTTCGTAAATTTCATCTGCAATTACTAAGAGATGAGGATATTGTAAAACTACATCAGCAATCGCTTTTAATTCAGCTTTAGAAAAAACCGAACCCGTAGGATTACAAGGCGATGAAAATATAATGGCTTTTGTTTTTGATGTAATGGCTTGTGCTAATTGTTGTGCCGTAACTTTAAAATCGTTGTCGATAGAGCCATGTACTAGAACAGGTGTGGCTTCTGCCAAGCGAACCAAGGCATCGTAACTTACCCAATAAGGAGAAAACACAACCACTTCATCACCGGGGTTTAGCAACGCCAACATCGCGTTAGCAATAGATTGTTTAGCACCGTTTGATACAACAATGTTTTCGGCCTTATAAGGTACGTTATTTTCTTTGTTGTATTTGGCAGCTAAGGCTTCCCGTAAGTCTTGATAACCGGCAACTGGCGGATAAGTAAAATAATTTCCTGAATCGATGGCTTGTTTGGCTGCTTCGCAGATGTGTTGAGGCGTTTTAAAATCTGGCTCACCTAAACTTAAATTAATAACATCAATACCTCTTGATTTGAACTCGCGTGCTTTTGCGGCCATAGCCAAGGTTGCAGATTCCTGAATGGCTTCGATTCGGTTAGATAACTTTTGCATAGTAGTGATTGAAATCGAAAGGTAAAAATTGTTATCGGAAGTAAAAAAAACAAAGCGTAACTAAGAGAATAAAGTTCGGGCAGAAATGCTTCTGCCTAGTGTAATCTCATCAGCATATTCTAAATCGCCACCAATGGGTATGCCGCGTGATATAACAGAAATTTTTATGGGGAACTCTTTTAATTTTTTATGCAGATAGAAAGAGGTCGTATCACCTTCCATTGTTGGGCTTAAGGCAAGAATAATTTCTTTGATGATGGAATCTGTTTTGCTTACGCGCTCAATCAAACTATCGATGGTTAACTCTGCCGGGCCAATGCCTTGCAGCGGAGAGATTACACCTTTCAATACGTGGTACAAACCTGTGTATTGGCCAGTATTCTCTATGGCCATTACATCTTTAGTGTCTTCCACAATGCAAAGCAAAGACTTATCTCGTCTTATGCCTGTACAAATGCTACATTCTGAATGATCGGCAATTACATGGCAATGTTTACAGTATTGAATATTGCTTCTGAGTTTGGTGAGTGCTTCGGTTAAGGCGAAAGTATTTTCCTTTTTCTCTTTGATTAATTGAAGCACAATGCGCAGAGCAGATTTTTTGCCGATGCCCGGTAATTTAGAAACCTGGTTAACGGCTTCTTCAATCAATTTAGAAGGATACTCCATGTTGGTTACACAATTTTAGCATCAATGCCAGCTTCACAAATAGCATCGCGCATAGGCTTTAAAAATTCAAAGGATCCTGATTTAACAGCACATTTACCTTTGTAATGAATGAGCAAGGTGCATTGTTCTGCCTGTTCGGGGCTATGTTTACAAACTTTAATTAACGTTGCAATTACATGGTCGAAGGTGTTGTAATCATCATTGAAAACCACCAAATCCATGATGTCCGTTTGCTCGGTTATTTCGAGCACTTCTGTTTCCACTTCTACTTGCCAATCCGTTTTCATGCCACAAAGATACTAATTGATGTGAGCAGAATAAAAAGGATTTTAAAGGGTGAAATGTTTTGTGTATAGAAAATTTTAAATAGAAAATGTTTAGATAACGCAAGTTTCTGATTTAAGTCGGAGACTCATTTAACTTAATTTTAATAGAAATGCTTATTTCAATAAACTTCAATTATTTTCCTAAACTTGCAACATGACACCAGAACTTGTTGCCGGCATCATGGCCCTTTATTTCGCTGCGTTAATCGGCATTTCTTATGTTACTTCTAAAGGTGCAAATACAGAAACTTTTTTTACGGGCAACCGACAATCACCTTGGTATCTAGTAGCTTTTGGAATGATTGGCGCCAGCCTTAGTGGCGTAACTTTTATTTCAGTGCCGGGTAATGTAGGTAAAATTGGATTCGGGTATTTTCAGTTGGTGTTGGGGTATTTGGTTGGCTATTGGGTAATCATGGGGATTTTAATGCCCTTGTATTACCGCTTGCAACTGGTTTCAATCTACACTTATTTAGAACAACGCTTCGATAACATTACCTACAAAACAGGTGCATTCTTTTTTTTAGTTTCGCGCACCATCGGTTCTTCTCTGAGATTGTATTTAGCTGCCACCGTTTTACAATTATTTTTATTCGATGCCTGGCAAATTCCATTTGCTGTAACAGTTATCACCACTATTTTATTAATCTGGATTTACACTTTTAGAGGAGGCATTAAAACCATTGTGTGGACAGATACCTTTCAAACGTTTTTTTTAGTATCAGCTGTTGTCATTTGTATTTACATGATCTCACATAAACTAGGTTGGAGTTTATCCGAAATGATTATCCAAGTTAGCAATAGTGAGTATGCCACTATATTCCATTGGACTGACTATAAATCTACACTTTGGTTTCCGAAACAATTTTTAGCCGGTGCATTTATTGCCATCACCATGACGGGCATGGACCAAGAGATAATGCAAAAGAATTTGACTTGTAAAAATATAGGCGAAGCACAAAAAAACATGTTTTGGTTTAGTTTGATTTTGGTTTTTGTAAACTTACTTTTCCTAACACTTGGAGCGCTACTTTACTTATATAGTAGCGTTAAAGGTATTGCCCTTCCATCAAGTTCAGATGCTTTATTTCCAACCTTAGCATTAAGTGAATTTGGTTTAGTGGCAGGTGTTTTCTTTTTATTAGGAATCATCGCCAGTTCGTACGCCAGCGCAGACTCAGCTCTAGCTGGTTTAACAACTTCTTTTTGCATCGACTTTCTCAACTTTAAAAACAAAGAAGAAAAAGTTAGGTCGAAACAAAAGTGGTGGGTACATGTTGGCTTTTCTGTTTTGTTTCTGATAATCATTTTAGTGTTTAAAGAAATCAATGAACGCTCTGTTATTGATGCTGTTTTAAATGTGGCAGGGTATACCTATGGTCCGCTACTCGGTTTGTTTGCGTTTGGTTTAAGCAATAACAGAAAAGTAAAAGGTATTTTGGTTCCACTCGTGTGCATATTATCGCCATTGCTATCATATGGCCTAAATTACTTTGTGCCGATTTGGTTTAACGAGTTTAAAATCGGCTTAGAAATTTTGATTGTAAACGGCTTGATTACCTACGCAGGTTTATGGCTTGTTTCTAAAAAGGCGGAACAATCCTAAAAAGAAGAAAGGCGGCCTCGCGGCACGCCTTTCCCGATTAAAACCAACCCCACTTATTTTGAGAGGCCCGAAGGCTCGTCTTTTCTTTCAACCTATAAGGCGAAAGCTATGCCAAGCGGGAAAATGTGCTTTTTCACAAGAATATGAATTTTAATTTCTTAGTTTGGGAATAAGGATTCTAAGTTTGAAATCATAGCTCAAGAGCCGGGTCCCAATACTTCTTCTTAAAATCTACAACTTGGTCTTTTCGGATGGTATGACCTTCTTTTTCCAAAAGTTTCTGCATGCGGTTGCCACCAAAATGATGTTTGCCTGTTAACAATCCAATTCGGTTGAGAACCCTGTGTGCCGGAACATTTTTGGGGCAACCGTGTAAGGCCCAACCCACCATGCGCGCGCTGCCTTTTGTACCCAGATAATTAGCAATAGCACCATAACTGGTGAGGCGACCTTTGGGGATTAACTTGGCTACTTCATAAACATCGCTAAAGAAGTTACTCAAATCTTTTTTTGGCTTTTTTGGTGCGGGCATGTTTGTAAATTTGCAGCCTTAAATCTAACGGATTAAAACTTGAAGGCATTTTGGATTTTTGTCATCTTTTCATCAATCACGTTTACGAAAGTATTCGGACAAGAAATTATTATTGCTCCCGAATACGTGCAAAAGTGGTATGCTGAAGGAGAAAACATTAAAATACCCATTAAGAAAAACGGGTGGAGTAAAATTTGGGTGGAGGCTGATATCAACTTTGGTGAGTTCGGTATCGATTCTACGGATAACTTTTATTGGAAACCTGGTTTTAATCTGGTTGATAGAATAGAAAAGCAGAAAGAGTTTACATTTAACTTTTTTGCCTCTAACAGCGAAACACAAAAGGTACAGCGCAATATCACACTAAAACTTGCACACCAAAACCGTGCACCGATAGTAGAAGAATTGCCAGTGTTTTATGTCAAGCAAGCCACCCTTAACACGTATCAAATACCTGCTGATTACGTGAGCGACCCCGATGGCGACCCAATTGTTTTTAAGAGTATCGTTTCTGAAATGCCAGAAGACGCCACACTAAGTTCTCAAGGTTTACTCACTTGGAAACCTTCAAAATCTCAGTTTAATGGATTAAAGAATAATCCGCAGTTTGTTACCTTTATTGTTCAAGATCAGCCCGAGAAAGCCGAAACAAAAGCTCGTATTAAAATAGCGCAAACACAGCAAGACCTTCCACCCGAAATACTAGTTGTACCGGCTGATACCTTTCTTACTATAAAAGAAGACGAAACCATTAATCTGAAGTTATATTTATCAGATCCTAATGGAGATGATAACATCCGCAGCTCCGGATTTGTTGCCACCGATTTGCGTGTACCTAAAACAGCTTTTCAGGAAAACACACTTTTACAAAACGAATTTATCTGGACGCCCGGCTACGATTTTGTGAATGAAAGTCAGAAACAAATAGAAGTTCAGTTTACTTTTTTTGTGTTAGATAAATCCAACAATCGCTCGCAAAAGCGATTGAAGATACGCGTGTTGGATGCAGAGAATTTAATAGAAAAAGATGCTTTGCAATACATGAAGTATAAGAGTACGTTATGGTCGGCAGCACAGTTAATTACCATTTTAGATCAAACTCAAAAACAGTTAAATGTGGATTATAAGAAAGCGAGAAAAGGCAAGAAACATCGCTCGATTTTAAACGCATCGTTGGGAGCGGTTACGGGTGTATCTCCATTAGCCTTTGAGGCCGACCAGGCGAAAGTAGTAAGCAGCATAGGCGGAACAACTGTACTTACTTTAGGCACCCTAGAGGCGACAGAAGTAATAGGCCGCTCTAAAGAAGCTATTTTAGAAAAGATTAAAATAGATATTGAATTAAGAAACAAAGTGCAGTCGGTAGGCGATGAATTTGCTAAGAAATACGCGCTGAAATCGGCCAGAAGAAACTTAGATTTTGAAAAAGACATAGACAAGTTACGTGCAGCCATGAACGACCAGCGACTTGTATTGTTAGAAATAGATGCCCAAGAAAAGCGGCAAAACAAAGAAGATCTAAAACTATTGAAAAAGACTTTTATTGATTTTGCGGAAGAATAAAGATGAGGGGCAAGGCTTGCAAGAGTAAAACAGAAGTTATACTTTTGTGACCCTAAAAAACGGTAAACCCGACCAAACACAAACAGAGGAGTGGTAGAGCGGTTTATTGCACCGGTCTTGAAAACCGGAGACGTGAAAGCGTCCGGGGGTTCGAATCCCTCCTCCTCTGCGAATCGATTAACAAAATCAGCTAAAACCCCGAAATCTTAAAAATTTCGGGGTTTTTTGTTTCTGGGGCTACCCAAAATCAACCAAAAAATCCCATTTGCTCGGTAACCAATCGGTAACCAGAAGATTTTTCAAAAATCTTGGTTACGGATTCGAGGTAAAACACTGATAATCAACATATTCATCTAATGAACATCTTGATTTCACCACCTCGAAAACGGTATGTTTAACAACCAAACAAAGGGATATATGTCGAGAACAATTTCAGTTACATTTTTCACACGAAAAGACCGTGTAGATGCTGATGGGCAAAGCCCAATTTACATGCGCATCATACTCAATGAAAAGCGTTTAACGATTGCAACAAAGCTGATTGCAAAGCTTAAAGACTGGTCTGATAGAACAGGTAAGCTTAAGCCAAATACTGAGGAGACAAGAAAGATCAATCACATGATTGATGCTTTCAAAATGAAAGCATTTGACATGCAACGCGAATTAATGCAGGAAGGAAAAGAAGTTACTCTAGATGCTATTAAAGCCAAATGGTATGGAACTGAAGTAGAGAAGCCACGCATGATTATCGAAATATTCAAAGAGCATAACGCTCAGATGAAAGCTTTGATTGGAAAAGAATTTGCCTCTCGAACCTTTGTGCGGTATGAGACTTCTTTAAAGCACACGGTTGATTACATGCAATGGAAATACCAGGTGAATGATATTGATGTCAAAAAGTTGAATTATGAATTTATCTCAAACTATGAATTCTATTTAAAGTCTGAGCGAAAGTGTGATCATAACACAACAGTAAAGTACTTATCCAATTTTAAAAAGATCGTTCACATCTGTATTAAAAACGGTTGGTTAACAAGCGACCCCTTTGTCGGCTTTAAAATGACGAAGCGTGAAATAGAAAGACCCTTTTTAGTCCAGGAGGAATTAGATAGCATCATTGAAAAGAAGTTTTCAATTGAAAGATTAAAACAAGTACGTGACATTTTTATTTTCTGCTGTTACACGGGGCTTGCGTATGCAGATGTGCAGAAACTTTCCAGAGATGAAATAACTACCGGTATTGATGGAGAGAAATGGATTTGGACAAGCAGACAAAAAACAGATACAGCTACGCGAATTCCATTGCTTCCACAAGCATTAGAGATTATCAATCGATACAAAGACGAACCATCATGCTTGAACAAAGGAAGATTGTTACCTGTGTTAAGCAATCAGAAAATGAATGGCTATTTAAAAGAAATAGCAGATGCTTGTGGTATCACGAAGAAAATGACTTTCCACACAGCACGACATACTTTTGCTACAACGGTTACACTTTCTAATGGTGTACCAATTGAAACCGTTAGCAAAATGCTTGGTCATAGAAATTTAAAAACAACGCAGCACTATGCTAAGATTTTAGATATCAAAGTTGGCGCAGATATGCGCGTGTTACGCGAAAGACTAGGCGAGAAAACAAATTCTATACAATCAACATCAACCAATCAATCAAAAGCAATATGAATAAATTAGTAAAATACCTGGAAAGCAAAGAAGTTGTTTTTCACGGAGCATTGGCTTTAATCTTTTTGTATGTGCCGCATGCAGGACATTTGTTTAAAGAATTAGATCAAATTGATATGACTATTTATGGTTATTCATTTTTGAATTGGGCTTACGGATTAGCATTGGCTGGAGTAATAGAATTCATCATTTTAGTTTTCATTATTAACGGATATAAAACAACTGGAAAGTTCTATTCCATAATTAGTTTTTTTATAAACGCTTTTTATTATGATTATTGGTTCCAAAGTATCCAAGATCCTTCGATGTTAAATGGGAAACTTACAGCAATAAGTTTTTTAATATGTTTCTGTCATTCCCTTGCAGTTTGGCAACTTAGTGAGTTATTCTATAAAAGACTAAATGAAGATAAAGTGAAAAAGGTAGAATACATCTGTGAAGAATGTAATGCTGGACCTTTTCCAACAAAGCGTTCTTTAGAAGGTCACATTTCTAAAGCGCATAAGTATTATCGAAAAATTGCTGAAAATGGTAAAAGCTATAAACCTTCCTTAAATGGAATTAAACATTGAGTAAAAGGAAGTTTAAAAGTAAAGCGCTAAGAAATTCTTAGCGCTTTTTTCTTTTAGCATTCTGCAAAACAGGTGAAAGGTTTTCACTGATTTTCTCAAGCGATCTTCCCGCAACATAACCACCTACGCCAAGCTCCATCAACGTCCAGATGTGATCATCTAAGGTTGTAACCGGAAGTTGAAAGTATGGAACAAGCACATAGTTATTGAAGATGATAAACATGCAGATGCACATCAGCATGGGTCTCCAGTTTCTTTGTAGCCAACTTTCTCCTTTGGTTTCGGATTCAATTATTTTTGATTTTGTTTCAATGAGTTTGCTTTCATAATCGATACATGCTCCTTCGAGGTTTACCAGTAGCTCTTTATATTTCAATTGCAGTTCTAGCTTTTCATCTGAGCGATCAATTTTATCAATCGCATTTCCAATTGCGTCTACTGTTTGGTTTATTCCTTTTCCCAACACTTTAGATAAAAAATTGCCTACTCTTGATTTGTTTCCGCCTTCGTTTGTCTCCATAAGTAATTGATGAATTTAAAACTGATTGATGATTAAAAATTATTTGAATAAATAGGTTCTTGCCACTTGATACCAAATTGTTTAAAGAAGTTGACATGATTTTTAGGGGCATATCTGTTTTTAGTAATGTTCACTTCTCCTTTGATAACCTCTCCTGCGATTTCTGAAATATGTTCCCAATCTTTTCCTCCTTTAAAATCCCCGGCCTTAGTGTGTTGCAAAATGAAAACAAAGGCTTTATCTGGATGCTCCTTTCGAAGCTCCTTGTAGGTATTGATTTTTAAGCCAAGGTCATTCACTGAATCAAGTATGATAAACTGATAATCTGAAAGGTCGGGGTCGTGAAGGTTCTCAGCAAAGTGTAACCTTTCCGGTAATGGATTAAGGAATTCGTTTACCTTTTTGGTCATTGTAGGTGAGGCAAACTCTTCGCTTGAAACATACAGCACCTTTCCAAAGCTTTCTGCAAGGTACTGAGCAAGCTTTAAAAGGAAGATGGTCTTACCATTGTGAGGTTCACCATGAAACATCATGGTAAAGTTTCTTGCTGGATTTCCGAAAAGGTTAAACCAAAAAGATTGAAAGCTTAACAAATCCAGTTGCCTGGTTGCCATTTCTTCAGCGGTTAAAACGCCACTTAAACCTTTATTATGCGAGCATGCTCCTCGACTGGCATCCGAATATGTTTTACTTTTGCAGGCTCTTAATTTCTTGCCATTAGTGTGGTAAATTTTACCAAGGTTATGGCTTTTGTATTTTTTGTCGCACTGGCAAGCTTTAACGATCCCTTGCAAATCCGATAGGTCAGTTTTAGAAATCATGATTTTGCTACTGCTTCTATTTTTTAAGCTTTTGTAAATCTCATTTAACTTGTAAGCATAAGGGTCATCCCTAAGCACTTTCTTTTTCGCTACAAGTGTTTCCAAATACTTAATGAAACTGCTTATTTTTTTAGGATCATCTTTACCTTGTAAGCCAATAAATCTTTTCAAGGCTTGTATTGATGGATAAACAGCTTCGCCTCCGGCAATACCAATGAGTCTGTTTAAATCTGATTCATTGATGGCAAAGGACTCATCTCCTTTCATTTTGTTATAGGCAAGAATGAGTTTGTTTTGAATGAGTTCTATTTCATTAGCGAGTGGGGAAGTTTTACGAATGAGTTTTTGCACAATGCTTTTTTGTAAAGCTTTGATGAAGCTCAATATTGCATTAGGAGTTTTTATTTTATTGTGAAGAGCAACATATCGCTTGATGAATTTGATTTCCTCTCCAATTTGACTCACTTTCTTTGCAGCAACATTCGAATTAGATTTTACTTTTGATGATTTCTTATCAGTTTCCTTTTTAACCTTTTGAGGAGGATTTACTTTTACTTTAGAACTAACCTTAGTACTGACCTTTTGTTTGGGTTCTTCAATGGTTGTAGAGGTAGTGTTATGACCGTGGTATTCGTTTAGCTTTTGTAAATAAAGGTCGATTACCTTTTTTATACCTTCACTACTTTGGTAGTTATTCCAGTTGGTACCATTTACTGTGCTTTTCACGACCAAGTCATGACCTTTTCGCAAAGGCTCTGGTAAAGTTTGGATATTGATATGCTGTAGTTGTTGAAAATAATTGCTGGTTGTAATCATTACGCTGCAAAATTTAAAAGTTCAAGTTCTATTTCGAGTGCCATTGCTTCAAGCTCTAGTTGCTGCATTTCTGAAGCCGATTGTTTCGGGAGCATCACTACGACTGGCCTGTTTCTTATTTCTTTGATGGGTAAATCATTCTTAATCAAATCGTATTGAGTGGGAGTAAGTGAAATGCTATCGTTAAATTTTTCTTGGATAACCCCAATAAAATCATCCATCAAATTTTCCTGCACGGTGGCAGTCATTCTATCAGAGACTTTTTCAAAGTTGTTGTTATCTACTAATTCAAGCAGATCAGGATCAAGAAAGGTATCACCACCTTTTGCTCTTGACGCAGACACAACGATTTTAAATCTACCTGCTTGCTTAAAGAATGAAATGCCATTTTTAGTTGTGATACTTGCACCTGTTGTTAGTGAGCGAATAACTTTTAATGCTCTTGAAATAGGAACAACCGTTTTGTTCTGTACTTCCTTGGCCGGCTCCCAATACTCCGGCATCAGAATTCCTTTTTTGATTCCGCCATCAAGAGTCGTATAGCTAACAAGTTTTCCTTTATAAGAACTAAAAGCTTGCAAAACATTTCCAGTAATGACATGTCTGATCTTACGACCGACAGTACTTTCTTTGATGGATGATTCCCACTTAACCAGTAAAGATTCCTTTTCCAAATGAGGAAGACCAACACTTGCACCGATTATGGCTCTTATGTCTTGAGAATAACTCGCAGGAATGGCGATGTATTTGTTACTACTAGCCAGGGCAAAGCGTAAACGAATTGCACTAGGCGCATAAGGATTGCTTTTTTTCTTGTCGATGATATGTCCTAAAAAAACAGCTGGAATAAGTTCTTGTCCAGCACTATAACTGCTTGCAGGATAGTTTAAATTTCTTCCTATGTAAAAAGCTGTGAAGATTGTATCAAGGTATTGCCTTCGGTTGCTAAAAGATTTTTTCATTTTTTCTTCAGCATCATGCATCGCTTTTTTGAGTTCCTGTGTTCTCTGCTTAATCGCTTCTTGAGCTTCAGCTACATTTCCTTTTTCACTTAGCTTTTGAATTTTCTTTTCTTCCGGTACATTTTGAATAAGCGTTTCATAATGGAGAATATTTTGTGCTAAATCTTTTTTGAGTTCTTCTTCTATATAACTCTCATATTCCAATTTGATTTCCTTTTGTAAAACTTTAGCATCTTTTCCTTGAAGGGCTTCCGCAAGAAGGTTGTTAAGCTCTTGTGTAGTAAAAGGCTTCTTTAAAACATTGGCCATAACTGTCTCTAAAATACTGTCATCGCCAAATTCACTACCGCCACCTTTACCAACGATTACAGTTTTAACTTCTTTCGTTTCAGCTTGCAGATCCATTGCTTCTACTTCAAGGTCATACTCACCTATTTGCTTGAGGTATTCTACATATTCGTTGTAGCGATTTGATATTTCATTATAGAATTCAAGTTGCATAGCAGTAGACAATACTGCAACACGCCCAGAAACACGATGGGCTGCATCTTCTAATTCTACTCCTTCAATATCGCGTGTAGCTAGTCCCAGTGGATCATCTAAAAGCATGTTCACTTCTGGATTCTCTTTCAAATATTCAGCTACGATTTTATCTCCGTACTTATTGAGAAAATCTGGCACATCGAGAATTTTCGTAGATGACTTTTGATTCGAGGTAGTGTTCGCATCTAAAGATTTTAATTTCTTTTGAAGCATCATCATCAAACGCTTCTCAGCTGGAATTGCAGAGTTTACATAATCGTAAATGGGTTTATAAATCTGACCTGTGCGGTTGATGCGACCTCGCTTTTGAACTTCCGTGTTGATGTCGAGTTCAGCTTGCAGAACAATCATCACTCTTTGCTTGACTTCTTCTTTGGAAACTTTTGGTGTAATGATTGCGTGAGCGGATGCACCAGTACTACCCGATTGGTTGATTAGTAATACATCAATTTCGTTGTTATTAAACTGCCTGAAAGCATCGTTTGTGTTGATTCTCTTGCGAGTCATCACCAAAGCTTTACTTGTTTTGGTGTTTACTTGAAGTTCAAATTTTCTTCCTGTTACTTCCGCTACTTTATAACCTGCATCCGTTATTTTTTTAGTGATAACATCAATAGGCGAAATAGTTATACCAGTAGATGCTTCTTTAATCCGATCGCTTATGCGATTGTATTCAGCCTGGGCTTCAAGTGTGAACTCTGATATATCAAACTTCTTATATACTTTTTGTCCATCGGTATCTGTTTCCGTATAGCGTAAAATGCCATCAAGTCCTTTTTGTAGCACAACAGAAAAATCAGCATGAATGATGTCTCCATCAGTTACTGGAAGCCCTGATTCATTTTCTATTTGTTCGATGAAGCTGCCCATTGTGCTTGCAAAAGCAATGACTGGCTTTTTTCCTTCTTTAAGTCGTGCAATGGCTCGTTCAGCTACTGCTTCTGCCTTTATGCTGAAGAGCATCTGATTGATAACATTGAAAACTTTAGAAAAGTATGGCAAGTTATCAACCCCAGCCTGAGATGTACCTTCACGAAGTTCAACTTGTTTACCTTCAGCAACAGCTAAATCATCAAGCTCTTCTACCATTTCATCAATGTAAGTGGTTTGAAACTTGATGATGTCACGAATAATAGAAGTAATGTTATCAGCAATCGCTTTATGCTCTTGCTCTTTTTCTTCCAGCGTGATGTAGTTCACTTCAACGCCTTCGAAAGATCGTTCTCTCCGAATCATTTGTCCTTCGGCAACAAGTTGACTAGCAAGAATTTCCTGGAGGGCAACACCCCCTTTCGTAATGGCTTCGATCAATGCTTCTCGTGACATACTAGCATCTCTGATTGAAGTTTTCATCGCATAGATCGGCATGTTATCAGGACGCTTAGCAAATGTGGCTGAGAGAAAGACAACTCCTTTTGTTCGCGATAAAGCTGACTGCATAAAATTTCCGGTATTGCCAGAGCCAGACGAATTATGCGCTTCATCCATGATGACAATATTGTCAGCAGAAATTGCATTGAGAAAAATAGGTTTAGTTGGTTTCTTCTCTGGTGAATTAAACTGTGAGTAGGTTGCTACAACAAAATGAAAATTTTTAGGAATGCTTTTGCTTTCAAAGATTCTGTTTTGATCTGCGGCTGGTAATGCCTGGTAAATAATTTCACCATCTTCATTTTTGATATCGGTTTTACTTTCGCGACCGTTTACAATGAAGGGTACTAAGTGTGCAGAACCAATGGCAACTAAATCACGATAAATATCTGAGAACAAGTTTGCCTTCTCTGTAATGAAGATCGGTTGATTTCCTTGCTCCACGGCATAGCGAATAATGGAGGCAGCGATGCGACCTTTACCAATTCCTGTTTGATCTCCGATAATCATTCCAACTCCTCTCTCCTCAATGTTGTAAACAGCCATCGCAACGGCATCAATTTGTTCTGCGGAAAGTGCCTTACACAACTCTACTTTACTTAGGTAGTTAAGTTTGATTCGTACATATTCATCTATATCACCTCCAACTGCTTCTTTAATGCGTTGTAATGCTTCGTGAGTTTCATAGCCCATTGAATCCGGCACGACTGTGTTGAGTACAAAGCAACTACTGGAAGCAGGCGTGTAAGGCATTCCAAGTTCATCTAAACTCATGAGCTCAAGTTCTAATGCAAGAGCTTGTGCCTCTAATTCAATTTTATTGGTGTTCATTTTAATTTCTGTATTGGCTTGTTGAGAAAGATTTTTTCTTGGTGTTGTTACTTGCATAACACGATCAAACAATTCTTCAAAAGAGTCAACTACTTTATCTCTTATAGTGTCTTTTAATAGTGCTGAACCAAATGGTCTTTCTTTTCTTCCATCAATTAGAATAAGCCGCGTGTTAAAGGATGTACCTTGGCGAGAGTAGAGTTTTTTTCCGTTGATGGGAATTATATCGAGCACATGATACCTGCTAAAAAGATGATTGAAGAAGAATCTGTTTTTACCTTTTTGTATTCTGCCTTTCTTATCATATCGCGTATGACCACCAATGATAAAAGCAGCCTTGCCATCATCTTTCATACAATCCAAGGCACGAAGAGCCATTAAATGATCGAGCACTTCGATTTGAAAAGTATCATATGAAATAGCTTTAGTTAAAATACCGAAAGGAGGATTGGTGATGACGGCATCAAACTTTTTTTCAAACCCAATAAAAGGAAGTGTAGCATCTTGAGATAACACTTGCTTAAAACCTTGATCGTGTAAATTAGATCTTCTCAATGCATCAATTTCATTTACGATAACTCTTGATGGATGAGCTGCAATGGTGAGAAGACCATTACCAGCAGACGGTTCAAAAACAGAAATGTTGGATTCAGCATTAACGAAAATGCCAGCAAGAAAAGAAATAGGTGCAGGCGTACTATATTGTTGAAGTAAAATACTTTGACTATTGCGATGCGAAATGTTGACTTGACTTTTATACAAATCAACTATCGCGGCATACTTTGATTCTAATGTTAGAGATGATAGAGCAATGCTTCTTGCTTTTAAAACAATAGCAAGCTCGGTATATTCTTTTACCTCAGATTTATCAGTGATTCCGTAAGATGTAGCAATGCGCTCAATAGATTTTCTATTGTGCTTGATCCGATCGTTCAGCTCGTTTCGAACCTTCTCAATAAACTTCGATTTATTCGAGTTCTTAATATTCATCACCTTCTCTAAGAAGGCTCTAACATACTAGCTTTTAAATTAGTAGGTTAATTACTGTGAAGGAATGTAAATGATATTCTATGATTTTATAAGAAATAAATCATTACATGATATTTTGAGGTAGAGTCTGTGATTTACCAACTCTAAATTTTAGACAAACCAAATTGTACTCTTAAGCCATTTATAGAATTTATTTCGTATGCATAATACTTGGCAGCATCTGTTTGCGCCATTATCCAAGCATCATTCAAGAGAATTGATATTGAGTTTGTTCCTTTTTTGACAAGCTCTGGATGTGAGGCTAGATCTGCGTTTTGATAAAAAACGTAGAACTCATCAACAATCTGCTGAAGCAATTTTTGCGGATAAAGTAGCTGGTAGTTGCTTGGTCTAAAGACCTCGGTATCCTTTAAAAAAACTCTCCAAGCTGCCTCGACCTTATTCTTATCGTCACTTAATCCGAGCTTATCTAACATTAAAATAATTATTCTCATTCGTGCTTCGTCTGCTGGATGAGAAATTGAATGTTCAAATATTTTAGTTGAGCCATGTCCTGTTGATAACAACTTCAAATTTGTCCACGCATAAGCTGCTCCAGTCATGTACGTTCCAACTAAGTCGCATGTAAATTCTTCTAACCAGGAAACATCCCAAAGATATTTTGCCTCCTCAAGTATAGCTTGAAAATGAGAAGCAGTTCCCTCATCAATCACTCTTACAATCTCCCGTGCAAAATGTTTATCGATAGTAATTGCCGAAAGTTCACAGCTTTTCCCTCCAAACATTGAGTGAAGAAGGTGTCCGATTTCATGATACATATCAGGCAAATTTAATAGGCTGTGCTCCTCTCCTGAAGGAAGGGCAATTATTTCAAAATATGGAACTGCCCAATAATAATAGTCATGGTTACTAATGGTTGATACAATAGGCGGTAAAGCATTAATTCGGTGTTCCTTGTAAATTTGAGTTATTAACTGGTAGAAGAAAATTTCTGGATCTTTGTAATTTTTTATTGCTAGGTATCTATACGAGTGAATTGCCTTAAATTCTCGATGTACACGGTTAAATCTAAAGATATTGTTCCCGGCAAAGGCTTCAATTTCAAGTATTCCTGTGTCTAGTGCGTTCTGTAATTCTGCTCGAATAATAGAAAAGTGGTTCAGAGTGTCATCAATGAATCTATCTTTAATATCCTGATGATGCGTTAATCCTTTAATGTCCGCTACAACTACATCAATTCTGTGCAATAAATCCGCATATAGCGCCTTTATGAAACTATTCATCCTCGACTTGTTCGTAGTTTTCTAAAAAGCACTGCCGCTTCGTTATCAAGGATAGAAATGAACTTATCTATGTTTGATAAGTCTTTAGGATTTAATTCTTTCTCAGATTTAAGCTTCTCAAATATTCTTAAAATTTCGTCCTTAAACACAACATTGTTCAGAATTTGATTTTTAAACATTGAGTTATCCATCAATTCGTAGAGCTCACTTTTAGTATCCTGTTTATTGTAGAAGCTCACAAGGATTGAAATGATCTCAAGAAGCAGTCGATTTGCTTTTGAAATTTCGTCTACGGTCACCGCAAGCTTTGGATGCTTATCATTGTATTCCTTGATCGAAGCAACTCCTTTGCGCTTTAACGTAATGACTGAATTATTTAAATCATTTGTAAGATTTGATACTGAATTATACTTCTTATATAGAGAACTGAAATCACTCATAATCCATTAGTTTAAAGTGAGATGAGTTGAACGAATTTCCTTCTCTTGTGTAAAGGCAAAATCATACTCATGCGCAACGTCTCGAATCAATGTGTCGATCAATTTTAATGGCAGAGGAAGTGATGTTGGTCTATCCGGAGATGAAAAAGTGATCTGTGTTAAACGAAAAACGTCTTCGATTGCTTTTTCAAAATCAATTGATCCCCAAGTAAGAGAGACATGTATTGGTTTAGAAGACCCTGGAACGCTATAAGGTCTACCCGTGTTAAAGATAAACGCGTCCTTGCCATTCAATATAAAATATGTACCACAATCAGGATTTTCTAAAGCTCGATAGTCACCATTGAATGCTGCGGCTCTAACCGGTATTGAGGTTGATTTTGCTACATCAACAACTCCCAATTTTAAAGAGTCTTTATCTAACAAATTTTCTTCAGTTAATCTTCGGGTAGCATCTAAAAGTGCTTTTTCTTCTTCACCATAGCTAACTCCATCCCTCAAAATAACTATGCTCTTTGGTTTTTCATCTGAAATAGAAAGATGTCTAGCAAGTACAGAGTAGATTTTATCTGCAATTATCTTGTAATTAATTTTTTCATTTCGAAAGGTTCCTGTTCCCTTAGAAACCTTGTCGACATCAAAAACAATCTTTTCTCCATTCCCAAAGAAGAAACAAAAACCCGCGTAAAATTCATGCGCATCAATTCCAATATAGAGATCATGATTCAGATTATCAGCTAATGCAAAAGGCCACTTTTTATTAATGATTAAAAATTCGAAAAGCGTATTTGTTTGGTAAGAAATAAAGTTTTGAACAAGATGATCTGGGATTGAGTAGGAGAGCGGATATTTCTCATTAACTCCCAATTTTAGATAGCGCTTTAAACTATTTACACTGACGCATTTTATCTTGACAGTATCGAATAATTCTTTCTTAATAATTTTATGAAGGGACCGCACAAAACCACCATCATCACCATTACTCTCAGGTAATACAAAAATAGCACTTCCTCCAGCTAGGCGATTTTGCTCAATGTATTTCTTTAGATCAGAAAAAACTTTATGGGCAAATGGCGCACTTTTTATGGAATATTGATGAATAACAAACCCTGTGAAGTGCGGAGCAATTCTTTTCATCCCCTTATCAAAGTAATATTTTAATGCCTTGCCG
Organism: Cyclobacteriaceae bacterium; assembly: GCA_027533395.1. Taxonomy (GTDB): domain Bacteria; phylum Bacteroidota; class Bacteroidia; order Cytophagales; family Cyclobacteriaceae; genus Chryseotalea. Next base: position 42,259 of record JAPZUF010000010.1, on the reverse strand, counting down.
AAAGACAATGGCATGTTTTCCGGAACAAATAGGTATGGGCTAGGGAAAGGACTTTCTGATAGTATTCCATTTTTGAACACAAATTCTCTTCTTCGCTTGGGAAAAAAATCTACCGGCTTGCCATATTTTACATTACCCTCGTACGGCTTTAATACCGCGTCTTTTCCAAATTTCAATCCGGGTAACGCAAATGTCTTACATTCTTTCTTATAAGGCTTTATGCTTATCTGAAGAGGTATTCCATTAAATTTCAATCCTTGGAAATATTTTGAAATAAACATCTCAGCTTTATAGAACCTTTTGTTAGGGTCATTGATCGAATGCTTATGTAATTCATCTTCGGCAGATCGTATCCTCTTTGCTAGACAAGCAGCGCTGGCAAAAGTGCTGGCTGAATTTGATGCATACGAATAAAAAAGAGTTTCGGAAGTTTTATGTAGCGGTGCCCTGAATTTTGCGCTTGCATATTTTCCATCGTTAAGAATATAATCGTACACAGAAATATCTTTCTGATTAATCGACATGATATGGTCACATATTGGGCCTCCTACTGATTTGCCTTTAACAGTGTACCAGTCATCGCCATTTAAATACAGGAAGTTCTTATTAGACACCAAATCGTTGTGCCTTTCTTTTGGTACGGATCTCAATAATTCAGAAAGCGTCTTCTTATCCGTATATCGATATGTTAGATCCAAGCAAATGAAAATATTGTCCTTATTTTCAGCAACAATTCTAAATTTGAATCCTTGATAAATATCCGTTTCCATTTCATTTGAAATCGGAAGAGGCACCTTCTTCATAAAGGTGTTAATTCCGGCATCCCATAGATTCCGGTTCTTGTTAAGTTGCCAATTAATGGCGCTGTCCAGAAACTTTACTGCCAGGTCAAGGTTTTGATCGTTAGCTGATTTTGCATTTAATTGAAATACTCCATCCAATGGAGTAAGAATGATATTTAGGGGAGTGCCCGTAATTGTTTCAGTTTTTAGAACCGCATCTGATTTTACGGCAACAAATCTCTTGTTGTCATGATAGGCCGTTGCCACAACTCCCTTGGTTGAATAAGCAAGGTGATTCAAAGCAGTATAAAAAGCTTTGTTATGCAATTTCCCATCATTGCCAGCTCCATCAACTTTTACATCAACTAGGCGATATTCAAAATTGAAGTCAAGCCAATTGTTCAGTCGAAACCAATTTATAATATTCGCTTTCATCGTATTTGAAATTATTTTGAATTAAATGGATACATAAAGGTCTAAACTTGCAGAATAAACATGTTTCACGTTTATCTGTTGTAATATAATCTTCTATGTTAAGGTCTGTCCAATTTCTGTTACCTGAGAGTAGTTCCTGTTCATCCTTAAATTGATAAACATAATCTAAAGCCCCAGCTGTACTTTCTTTAGTGAAAGGATGTTCTCTTCTGTTGCCATTCATCAAATTAATTTCATAAAGAGAAAAATCTTCAAGCCTAGGTATTGACCAGTTCTTTTCGGTGTTACTTTTCTTAATATTATGAAACGCTACAATACCTGCCAGGTAAAGTTGCTTTGAATAATCACTTGTGTTGCTGTCAGAAACTTTCCAATCAATGACGTGAATTGATTTACCCTTGTGCCTTATTAAATCGATCTGTGGATTCAATTTTATTCCCTCGAATTCATAACTCCAGTATTTTACATCGGGCTGAAGGTAGTTTGCAGTCACTAAATATTCATGGAGTGTTTTTCCTTCATCTGGACTAGAATAATTGGGAATTTGCTTTATAATTTCTCTCACTCTATCATAAACAACTGTAACATCTTGTTCTTCATATTTCGTCCCACATTCATGAATATCCAGAATTTGAAATGAATCCCCTGCCTTGGATTTACTTATCGTCTTATCTCGATATAAATGTTGCTCTGAAAACGAAAACTGCTTTTTAGCAATTTCAACAATCTCATCTGATAGGGAATTGAAGTCAGGAAGTTGCTTCTCTTTATAAATTGATATAATTCTCTTGCTAAAGAAATTGTCAACTAAACTACCCTGCCACATTTTAAGGCTTTTGGACTGTGCTAACTCAAAAGCTTTTCTTCGGACTGGGTGGGTAAAATGGAAATCAGCCAATTCATAAGAAAAATAAAATTTCCTATGACATTGCCTTAGAGCTGATAATTTTGAAATACTCCATTCCATTTTACCTTAAATGTTTAAAGTTCTTCGTATAACTCACCCAGACGTTTTGTGTACTTCTCCAGAGCTTCTTTGTTTTGATACAAATAGCTTTCATCAGATTTTAATCTAGTCAAATCAACTCCGCCAGACAGATTAGCCGCGCTTTTCCTAAATGAAGGCTGTGCCTTTGTAGGAACAGTCATAAACATTCTACTTTCCGCGCTCAATCTCTCGAAAGTCGTATCAATAGCTGCCCGAGCTTTCTCAAGCGAAACATTGAGTAGCTTCAATAATTTTGCCAGAGACTTCACGGGGATACTATTTGTAAAAATCATATCTGACTTGATATCCTCTAAAAGCGATGGGGTCAATCCACTATTGGATTGCAATTCAAGTGCACTTACATTAGTTAAGGCTAGTGCTTTTAGTACTAAAGTTCCTAGAGTATCTTTTGATAGCGACTCTGATAAAGACGAAATCAATTTACCAACTCTCTCTGGTGGCAAAGCCACTGAATATTGTTTGGTAAAAACAATCTCAGCTTCCTTGTCCAAAGTATCAGAAACAAAGTTGCCCTGACTTTCACTGCTTAGATAAGCTAACAGTAAGTTATCAAATGGCTTAATTTTATTTTCTTGTTTCATTATAGGTTATCGTTTAGTATTTCCAATGTTTTCTTTTCGACTTTGGCTTTTGCTCTTAGGAACTTCACTTTTAGTTGATTATTCTCTATGCCCAACATTGCAGCGATTTCATCATAGCTGAAGTTATTCATTCTGAGTAAAAGTAAATCTCTTTCTAAGTCAGTGATCTCTTGCAGCGCCTTTTGCAGCGCAAGAAATAACTTGCTATTCTTTTGAGAATTTTCGTAGAGCTTTAGTTGCGCAATTTCTCCAATCACCGGTCTAAAGAATTCCAGATCCACATACTCACCTTCTAATTCTTTAGCCTCTTCTTTCCAATCATTAAAATCAACAATTTGAATTTGCTGCTCCTTTCGCTTCTTGATTCTTAATAGTTGAAGGACGTTGTTCTTATGTATTTTGAATAGCCAGTTTGCAAAGTGGGTTTCCGAGTTAAACTCATATCGGGTGATAACTTTGCCCACTGTCTCCATTGTTTTATAAAGAACTTCATATCCTTCATCTTCATCTAAATGAAAATGGGTTACAGAAAAACCAAAAAGCTGTGATCCGTATCCTTCAAAGAGAGATTTTAGCCCCAATTTTGAGTCTTGGATAAAACCCGATATAACTTGTTGATACTTCACTTTTCTGGAATTAATTTATTAGTATATATGCTTTCAGGTTACAAGTCACGCAGCCTTAAACATTTCCTCCACCTCTGACAACGAGACCCTAAAGCTTTTAGGCATGCCGAATATTTTAAAGATAACAAGTACTTGTTTAATAGAATAAAAGTGTCCTGTTTTTTTGCCGATTTCTTCTTCGTGTCTTTTTACCCACTTCTGAAAAGTGACCCAACAAACTCCGTAGAAATTAGCCAGTTGCTTGTGGTTATAAGGTTTTAGAATGAAAATTTCTGCCTTGCCATTTTCCTCCGCTTTTGTCATTTCTCTTTTCATGATTACGAGTGTTTATTAGAATTTTTGTAATGTTAAGTAATACTTACTATCATTGTCAAGAATTATTAAACAATCTGAAATATGTTGACAAAAGATGTCATTGGAGCAAGAATAAAAGCCCTTAGGCTTCAAAAAGGGCTTTCTCAGGACGAATTTGGCACGCCAATTGGGTTAAGCCGTTCGGCAGTTTCTCAGATCGAAAGTGGTCAAACCTACCCTTCAATAGACTCAATAGAAAAGATTGTTAAGCATTACTCTACATCATGGAATGCTTTAATGGCTGGAGAATCTTTACAAATTAGCTCACCAAAAGCAGAGGTAATGACTATTGTATCAAGTGTCTCCAATAGTGGCAAGGAAAACATTTCCTTAGTTCCTATTAAAGCTCAAGCAGGTTATTTGTTAGGTGCGCAACAACCAGAATACATTGAATCTTTACCAACCTTCTGGTTGCCTGGTTTAAATAACGGAGTATACAGGGCGTTTGAAATCAGTGGTTATAGCATGTTGGCAGATCGCATAGGTTTTTATCCTGGAGACATTGCCATTTGTGAATATGTGGAATCTTTGCACGATATAAAAGACGGTCAGGTATATGTATTGGTTAATAATGCACCGGAAGTAGACAACATCGTGTTAAAACGATGCCTTAATTATGTAGATAAAGGAGGTGTGATTATTTGCAAGTCAGATAACAAAGATCCTCAATATCCAACCTTCCCTATACAAGCAGAGAACATTAAAGAAGTTTGGAAATTCAAAGCCAAAATTACAAGGCAAGCTCCTGAGCCTTCTGGTCTATATAAAAGAATGAATTCCCTTGAGGGTGATATTACTCTGTTGAAGGAGCAATTGCAAAAAATAAAATCAGCTTAGCCTTACCTATTAATTTAGATTTAAGATTTAGTTGAAATTTAGTTGACTTTTGTTGAAATTAGTTACTTTATAATTAGTTATGCAGCCAATGAGGAAACAATCACAAGGGCTATATCATCCTTTTGTAATTTTTAACTTTTTTTAAATCAAGAAAATTCATGGAGACAACTTTGGTTACAATTAAAGATGAAACAAGTGGCGGAAACGTATTGAATGAAATACAAATTCCTGTTAAGGATAAAACAGTTACAGTTAAAGACATTATCGAAGCAAGAGTTGAGTATGAGGTAAAAAGGTATAATGAAAAACTTCCTGAATATTTCTTAGGTCTTGTACAACCTTCGCACGCTGAAAAAACATTGAATGGTTATCGCATGCGTGAAAGGAAAAAAGTTGATGTTGAAAAGCAGATTTACATTGCTTTAGATGCTTATCAGAAAAATGGATATTTTGTTTTAGTAGATGATAAACAAGCTGATTCGCTAGACCAAGAAGTAATGATTCAATCGAGTACAGTAATAAGCTTTGTAAAACTTACTCCACTCATTGGCGGTTAGTATGGGATTATTCGATTTTTTAAAAAAGACAACTTCATCTGGGAACACTGATTATTCTATCATTTTTAATAAGATAATTGAGCAAGCTATCGCAAAAAATGCTGGTTATTCTTTTCAAGCTTTTGACACAACTGATGAGTACAAATCATTAAGTTTAAATGGTCGCGATATCAAATTAGGACTTTTGTTTTCCTGTTTTCCGAATGTTATCAAACTGGCGAAAAATGATATTAATAAAAATTATACTCAATGCTCTTATGGACTTCGCCTAATAAGCTTTCTTTTAAAAGAGTTACCTCTATCTGACGATGAACTTTTAAAAGTTAGTGAAGGTATAAGAAATCTTAATGGAGTTTATGCATATCGTTATGAGCTTCCATATAAAATAGTTCTTTCAAAAATTGAGAATGCCGTAAGAGAGCACGGTCTTAATTTAGTTTTAACTAAAGCTTTGCAAAATTTAATTATCAACAGCGAGTATGCAAGTGCTGATGATAGACGTTTTAACGAACTTATTTACTTTCTACTGCAAGGCAATCCAAATTTAGAAATTAATGAACATGATAGTTGGGGAAAATCTGCAATTCAATATCTAGAGACATTGAATGAAAGTCAACGAGCAAATTGGGTCGCACTATTTAAACTATCGAAGCAAGCTTCAAGCAAAAGTGAGCCAACACAAAAATGGTTGAAAGAAGTAGAACCAATACTTACTTTGATAGGACATGAGGTGTTTGTCATAAAAATGATAGAATGGCTTGATCAGATAAAAATTAAAACACAAGAAATACACAAAGACAAAGGTTATAGATTTGATTTTATGCGTGATGAAAATCACGATATTATTAAAGGTCTAATCTGGTGTACTGGTTTAGTGAATAATCCAGAGATGAATGTAAAGCTCGATGACTACGCAACTTGGGCATACAAAAAGAAGCCTGGAGTCGGCCCGATTTCGGCAAAAACAGGAACAGCCATAATGTGCGCATTTTCAATGCTTCCAATCAAAGATGGTGTTTCAAGACTTTCTAAATTCAAATCAAAAGTCAAAAATAATACGATTTTAAAATCTATTGATAAATTCATTCGAGTTGCAGCTGAAAGAAATGGAGTAGGTTTAGATAAAATTCAAGAACTCTCAGTTCCGGATTTCAATATAAAAGATGGCTTATTTGAGATTCAAATGGGAGAGTTCACAGCTGTCTATTTAGTAGAAGAAAAAACAATTAGTTGGAGAAAAGGTATTAAAATTCAAAAGAGCACTCCACAAGAGGTGAAAGAAAATTTCATAGATGAATTTAAATCATTTAAAAATACCATTAAAGAAATTGATTCTCTTTTACCTGTGATAAAAGAAAGACTTGAGTGCAGTTACTTAGAGCAACGCTTTTGGAGTTTTAAAGATTGGAGCTTAAATTATTTACATCACTCCTTGACTTCTGTTATTGCTGGTAAATTAATATGGCACTTTTATGATGAGAATAGAAAGACACAAGGCTTTATAATCGACAAAAAAATTGTTGATGTAAAAGGTAAAGAGATTTCATGGTTAAACGATTCATGTTATGTTCAACTTTGGCATCCTATAGGATTTACAATGGATGAAATTATTGAATGGAGAAACTTTTTGAAAGATCATAATCTAGTTCAACCATTTAAACAAGCATACAGAGAAGTATACATATTAACAGACGCAGAATTGCTGACTGAAAGTTATTCAAACCGTTTTGCTGCACACATACTTAGACAACATCAGTTTGCAGCACTTTGCAGACAACGTGGATGGCATTACACATTAATGGGCAATTGGGATTCGCATAATACACCTTATATAGAAATTAATTCCTTTGGAATAACAGCAAGTTTTTATGTAAATGCAGATTGGCAAGAAAATATAACAAATGCTGCTGGGATTTTCAATTATATAACAACAGATCAGGTAAGGTTTACACGCAATAGAGAGCCTCTCACTATGCAGGATGTTCCAGCTATGGTTTTCACAGAAATTATGCGTGACGTTGATTTGTTTGTTGGTGTTACTAGTTTAGGAAATGACCCTACTTGGCAGGATAGTGGAGATGTTTTTATGAATACTTACTGGAGAGAATATTCCTTTAAGGATTTAACTGAATCTGCAAAAATCAGACGAGATGTTCTGCTATCAATTGTACCTAAATTAAAAATTGCTTCTCAATGTTCATTTGATAAAAAATTTCTTATCGTGAATGGGAAAGTCAGAAACTACAAAATACATCTTGGCAGTGGAAATATTTTAATGGAACCAAATGATCAGTATTTATGCATTGTACCTGATGGTTCTAAACGCAGCAAAGAAAATGTTTTTTTGCCCTTCGAAGGTGATAATCTTCTTTCAATCATTTTAAGTAAGGCAATTATGCTTTCAGAAGATGACAAGATTACAGACCCCACTATTATTTCTCAGATAAACAGAAAGTAGTGGAGAACAAACGGTACATAGCGCAGCTTGCCATGCCTGAGATAGGATTTGCTGGGCAAGATAAAATAAGCGAAGCAAAAGTATTAGTTATTGGTGCTGGTGGTTTGGGTTGTCCTGTATTACTTTATTTAGCAGGAATGGGTGTCGGCACATTGGGAATTGTTGATAACGATACCGTTCATCTAAGCAATTTACATAGACAAATACTTTACAAAGAAATTGATATCGGAAAACCAAAAGCAGAGATCGCTTCTGACTATATAAGACATTTAAATAGTTCTATTCATATAATACCTCTTGTTGAACGAATTACAAATAATAATATCGAAAGCATCTGTACGAATTATGAGATAATAGTTGACTGTACAGATAATGTTGAATCAAGAACTACACTCAGTAATTACGGAAATCGTTTAGATAAGCCAGTTGTTTTTGGTGCAGTGCAACAATTTGAAGGTATGGTCACCGTATTCAACAAGCAATTTACATTCAACAATTTATTTCCTGAAAATTCTATACTGCCGAATACAAGTTGTGCACAAGAAGGTATACTAGGACATGTAGCAGGACATGTGGCTTGCCTTATGGTAAATGAAGTAGTTAAGATTATACTTGGCTTGGAGGGAGTATTATCAGGTAAGTTACTTACCACAAACCTTAAATCGGGGCGGCAGAGAATATTTTTTTTAAATACGTGAATTCGACTACTTCACTTATAACTTTAATTAATCCTTTAAGGTTATTCAATTTTGATGTTTCTAAAATAGGTCAATATTGCAAGGTATTTACAGCAAACTTTAAGATAATATTCTTCCTATTTATTTATTAAAATATTGATTTGTAATAAATAATGAGTTTTAATATTAAGATTAAGAACTTTTAATTCTAATATCTAACTATATAAAGAATCTATAAAAACTAAGCTTAGGCTTTACCGATTAACTAACCATTTTTTTGTTTTATAATCTTCTCTTATCTTTAAAAAGGCTCCTAATATTTTTAAATCATATAGGTATATTGTATTTTCAATCACTTACTTAAGATGCAGCATTCGAACTTTAGTTTTTTAGAGAGAGAGTTTCCCATCCTATATAACATAGGGAGTGCAGCAGAATACAGCCTACATACGGATCCAACAGTAAGCCTTTTCAAACTCAGGGTATTTGAAGAAAAAATGGTCGATTATCTTTTTGAGGAACACCATCTTGATAAACCATATGATAATACTCTCCACAACAGAATAAAATTACTGGAAGACGAGAAAATATTCCTGCCAAATATTGTTAGCCTTATTCATAACATTAGACAGAAAGGGAATATTGCCGCGCATGAATCAAAAGGTTCAGTAGATGATGCGAAATCCATCCTGATGTCAGCTTTTAAAGTGGCCAAGTGGTTTTACCAAACTTATTCGAGTGAAAACCTAAACATTACTGACCTCAAGTTCAGTCTTCCGCCTAATCAGGATTCTCGCCATGCACTGCATGAGTTGGAAAAGAACTACAAAGTGCTGGAAGAAAAATTCAAAGCACTGCTTGTTGAAAAGGAAACTCAGGCGCTTTCTCAAGCGCAAGCAAAAGAAATTCAACAACGTTCTGAAGCGAGTGCCCGCAACATTGATTTAGATGAAAGGGAAACACGTGAACTTATTGATGCACAACTAGCCCAGGCAGGATGGGAAGTAGATTCTAAATTATTTAACTACAAAACAAAAAAGACACTTCCTAAGCGAGGCAGAAACTTGGCTATAGCGGAATGGAAAGTAGGTGATAAGTGGGCTGACTACGCCTTATTTATAGGCACCGATTTATATGCCATTGTTGAAGCTAAAAAATGGGGACTGGATATTTCAACAGACTTAAGACAATCAAAAATTTATGCTTCGTTAGTATCAGAAGAAAATGATTCAAGGCTTTTGGGAGAATGGCAAACCTATAGAGTCCCGTTTCTCTTTTCTACCAACGGTCGCCCATTTCTTGAACAGATCAAAACAAAATCAGGTGTTTGGTTTTTGGATGTACGCCATAAAGAAAATACTGCACGCCCTTTACAGGCTTGGTTCTCGCCACTAGGGTTGCAAGAATTATTCACACGTAACATTGCAAATGCTAATGCTAAACTGGAGAGTGAAAGCCATGATTTTTTAAAAAGCGCAGCAGGTCTTCGCTTGCGCGATTATCAAATCACAGCAATTGAAAAAGTAGAACATGCCATTGTTAATGATAAAGGCCGCACGAGGGCTTTATTAGCTATGGCAACGGGCACAGGTAAAACAAGAACGATACTGGGCTTGTGTTATCGCCTCATTAAAACCGATCGCTTTAAACGAATTCTCTTTCTGGTTGATCGCACCGCCTTGGGTATTCAAGCGATCAATGCCTTTAAAGATAACAAAGTAGAAGGCATCAATACTTTTGCAGATACTTATCAGGTCGAAGAATTGACAAAAGCAATTCCTGATATAGATACACGTCTTCACTTTGCTACGGTGCAAAGTTTAGTGAAGAGGTTGTTTTATAAAGATGAAGATACAGAAGGTGAAATACCAACTATCGATATGTATGATTGTATCATCATTGATGAAGCGCATCGTGGGTATTTGATTGATAGAGAAATTAATGAAAGTGATCTTGAATTTAAAAATCAACAAGACTATATCAGTAAGTACCGTAAAGTACTCGACTATTTTGATGCTTTCGCCATCGGCCTAACGGCCACTCCTGCTCTGCATACGCGACAGATTTTTGGAGAGCCTGTTTATTACTACACCTATCGCGAAGCTGTAATTGATGGTTTTCTAATTGATCATGAACCTCCTTATATCATAAAAACACAATTAGGAGAAGAAGGTATTGTTTGGGAAAAAGGAGAAAAACCAAAGGTGTACGATAAAGAATCAAACACCATCAAAGAACTGGATTCGCTAGAAGATGAATTGAAAATTGAAATAGAGCAATTCAACAAGCTTGTATTAAGCGAAGCTTTCAACCGCACAGTTATTCAGCAGCTGGTAAAATACCTCGACCCTGAAGGTGAGGAGAAAACATTGGTGTTTGCAGCCTCCGATGAGCATGCCGATGTTATTGTTCAATTATTCAAAGAAGAATTTAGAAAGATTGGAATAGAACCAGGGGATAATGCAGTAGCAAAAATCACTGGTAAGTCTTACGATCCACTGGAGTTAATCAAACTTTTCAAAAACGAAAAGTTTCCAAACATTGCAGTAACGGTTGATCTACTCACTACAGGTATTGATGTGCCTGCTATTTGCAATTTGGTATTCATGCGCAGGGTAAAATCCAGAATATTGTATGAACAAATGCTGGGAAGAGCTACGCGTTTATGTGAAGAAATCGGTAAAGAGTCGTTTAAGATTTTTGATGCCGTGCGAATTTATGAAGCATTGGAAGAGTTCACCAACATGAAACCAGTGGTGTCCAATCCTTCTATTTCATTTGTTGAATTATCTCATGAAATCAATCATTTTAAAAATGATGAAGAGCGCTTAAAAAAACAGGTAGAACAAATTATTGCCAAACTGCAACGCAAAAAGAATAAAATCAATGATCAAGCCATTGATAGATTTAAATTCAATGCTGATGGTAAAGATGTAGATGACTATATCAATATGCTGAAAGAGTTGCCCGTGCATGAATCGATTAAGGAAATTGTAAAAGCCACCGAGCTTTGGAAGTTTCTAGATGAATTTAAACCTGCTCCTGCTTACCAATTTGTATCGGAGCACGAAGATAAATTGTTCGATCCTGAACGTGGTTACGGCAAAGCCAAAAAGCCTGAAGACTACATTGAAGGTTTCCGTAAGTTCATTCAGGAGAATGCTAATAAGATTGCTGCGATCAACATCATCTGTAATAAACCTACTGAACTAGACAGGAAGTCATTAAAAGAATTGTACATGTTGCTGGATGGTGCCGGTTATACTCCGCTTAATTTGCAACATGCGTGGAAGGCCACTAAGAATGAAGACATAGCCGCAGATATTATTTCTTTTATTCGAACGTTGTCGCTTGGCAGTAATTTGGTAGATCATGAAACACGTATTCGCAATGCAGTTAACAAAATTCGTAAATCTAAATCTTGGAACAAGACTCAAGAGAAATGGTTACAGCGCTTTGAGGATCAGCTTATTCATGAAACGATTTTGCGTAAAGAAGATTTAGATAAACCTCCCTTTACTGAAGAAGGTGGCTTTACCAAATTAAATAAGATATTTGATCAACAACTGGAGCATGTTCTCCAACAAATTAACGAAAACCTTTATTCCGAAACAGCCTAATGAGTGCCGAAGAAATTGCAAACAAACTCTGGAGATTATGCGACATCCTGCGCGATGACGGGGTAACCTATCACCAGTACCTCAATGAACTCACCTATATTTTATTTCTTAAACTCAGCGAGGTAAAAGAATTCAAGGAAGACATTCCGAAAGAATACCAATGGTCAAAACTTGTTGCTACCAAAGACAACAAAGAACTTTTCGATTTGTATCGAGACATGCTGGCCAACATCTCTACCAAAGCAAAGAATGCAACCATTACCGAAATTTATACCAATGCCAGCACTACGCTGCGCAAGCCTGTTAACTTGCGCACGCTCATTACTGCGATTGATGGCATTGATTGGTTTGAAGATACCGAGCGCGATAAGATTGCCACCATCTATGAAAACCTGTTGGAGCGAAACGCAGGTGAAAAGAAAAGTGGTGCGGGGCAATACTTCACGCCACGCCCACTCATTAACATTATGGTTGACTTAATGGCTCCTCAAGTTGGTGAGAAGTGGAACGACCCTGCTGCTGGCACTTTTGGTTTTATGATTGCAGCCGACCAATACCTGCGCGAGAAAACTGATAACTATTTTAAGCTGAGTGCCAAGGAAAGAAAGTTTCAAATAGAAAAAGCATTTAGTGGTAGTGAGTTGGTACAAGATGCTCACCGCCTGGCATTAATGAATGCCAAACTGCATGGTTTGGAGAGCGTGATACACATGGGTGACACCTTGAGTGAGGAAGGCAAGAAGATGAAAGACTATGATGGTGTGTTAGCCAACCCGCCCTTTGGCACTAAGAAAGGTGGCGAGCGACCTACGCGTGATGACTTAACTTTTTTAACAAGCAACAAACAGTTAAACTTTCTGCAACACATTTACCGTTCTCTGCATAAACGCGGAGGTGCACGTGCTGCTGTAGTATTACCCGATAACGTATTGTTTGAAGATGGCGATGGTCAGCGCATACGCAAAGATTTGATGGACAAATGTAATTTACATACCATACTCCGTTTGCCTACCGGTATTTTTTATGCACAAGGGGTAAAGACCAACGTGCTCTTCTTTGAACGCGGCAATACCGAGACCGGCAACACAAAAAAGATTTGGTTTTATGATTTGCGCACCAATATGGAAAGCCTCGGTAAGCGCAACCCGCTAGCGCGAAATCATTTTGCTGATTTTGTATTGGCCTACACGGGTGGTATTGCCATTGACAAAGTAAAAGAAAAGTACGATGGCAAAGTAAGCGACAAGAAACGCGAAAAGATAAACGACCCACGTTGGCAGGTTTTTACACGCGAAGCCATTGCTGGCAAGAATGATTCTTTAGATGTGGGTTTGATTGCGGATGAAAGTTTGGGCAAAAATGGAGGTGGAGATGATCCGATTGCATTGGCGAATGCTGCAAAGACTGAACTTACAACAATTATGAGGGAGTTGGATTTGATCATTAATGAGCTGAGCTGATGGAGTTTTCTGATAAATGGATTGATTGCACGCTCGGTGATTTCCTCACTTTAAAAAATGGTTATACGTTTAAAAGTGAAGACTATACAAATGAAGGTTTACCTATAATACGTATATCGGATATTCAAGATGGTGAAGTGAAAACTGATGATTCAGTTCGTATTGATAAATCTAAAATCAAGGAAGGTTTTGAAATTAAAAAGGGAGATGTTCTTGTTGCTATGTCTGGTGCAACAACAGGTAAGTTGGGAAGATATGTTTCCGATGAAATAGCATTTCAAAACCAACGTGTGGGAAACTTAATTCCAAAAGATCCAAGGATTGATAAATCATTTATTTACTATTGGGTTTCAATCCACAAGAAGGATATTGAGGATCAAGCGTATGGAGGAGCACAACCTAATATTAGTTCAAAACTGATTGAGGAAATTCCTACAAGAATCCCCCCACTTCCCGAGCAAAAGCGCATTGTAGCGAAGTTGGATAATTTGTTTGCGCACCTCGATCAACTCAAAGCGCGCCTGCAAAACATACCCACCCTACTCAAACAATTCCGCCAGGCCGTCCTTACCCAAGCCGTTACTGGCAAGTTGACGGAGGAGTGGAGAAAACACAATGCTAAGATAGAGACGGCAACACTTTTACTTGAGAAAATTAAGTCAAATCGTACTGGTCAGAAATCAAGAAAACTAGCAGAAATTGAAAATACAAACAATTCGATCTTGCCACATACATGGAAATGGTGTCAGTTGGATGAGATTTCATTATTAATTACAGATGGAAAACATGGGGATTGTAAAAATGAAATTAATTCTGGTTACTACTTTCTATCAGCAAAAGATATCTCAAATGGTTGCTTAAATTATGACAAAGCAAGAGAAATAGTTTATGAGGAATTTTACGAGACTCATCGGAGAACGAATTTAGAAGAAGGTGATATTTGTGTAGTAAATACAGGTGCTACTGTAGGTAAATCAGCTATCGCTTTAAATAATGAATTCACAACTAGAACAACTTTTCAAAAAAGCGTTGCAGTTATCAAACTATTTAAGGAAAGTATTGAGCCGAAGTATATCAACTACATCATTGAGCTTGAAACACCGAGAATACTTCAAAAATCGGGTGGCTCTGCAATAAACAATTGGCTATTAAGTGAGATGAGGGCCTTCTGGTGTCAACTGCCGCCTACTGCTGAACAAAAAGAAATCGTCCGCAGAGTAGAATCACTTTTTGCAGTGGCCGATCGTATCGAAGCTAACTACAAAAAACTGCAAGAAAAAATAGATCACTTGCCTCAAGCTATTTTGAGTAAGGCATTTAGGGGGGAGTTGGTGCCACAAGATGAAAATGATCAACCGGCTAGTGTGTTGTTGGATAAGATTTTGAGAGAAAGTGCACAAAACTTAAAATCAAAAGAGAAACTCAAACAATTAGCCTAGATGGAATTACTTTATGTTTGGATTGAAGACTATTATGTTCTAAAGGACATTGGATTTAATTTTTCAAGCAAATATGAAATTAAAGAAGAGGTTGATGTTGATAATAGAGTCATTAAGTTAGAATTGCATCAAAGAAGTGATTATGTAATAGACTTTTTTACAAGGGGTATATTATCTGTTACTGCAATAGTGGGTGAAAATGGAGTTGGCAAGAGTACGCTATTAGATTTTATCAGACTAATTAATCATCACCCAGATCTCATTTATACTTCTTGGGTAGCAGTATATTTCAATCATAAGAAGCAGGACATTGAAATTCGGGGAAATTTAGGTCCTACCCTTAGAAAATGGACCATTAAGCTTGATAATAACTTAATTGGTAAATATACAAACCTAGAATCTAGTATTTACGGAAGTGTTGAAGCGGGAGAGTATTCAATTTTTACTATTTTTTATAATCCTTCTCTTGATTTAAAGAATTATGGAAAATCGTTTCATGACCTGAGAGCCGGGTTGGTTGATGTGTCGACAAATTTCATGATTGAGAAGGACTGGGAATCTAAAAACACTGATGATACTAGTGTTGATCAGATCCTAAATCATAGATACAAAAATACCTATAGGCAGTTTGCATTATCACAATTAAAAGCTTCAACCAGATATAAATTAACTATACCATCTTCAATTGAAGTTAGATTTAATAGAAATAGAACAGTAGAGAAATCTGACTTAAGTTTTTCGGCAAAAATAGTTTTTGAACATCTTAGTGAGTTGGGTAGAAACAATGCCCAGATAATTAATGGTGAAATCGAGAACTCATTAAAAGGGAAGGATGAGGAAAGCTTTATAAAGGCATCCCTCATGAAAGTAAAAAATTGGTTCCTTGTTAATTTACTTGAGAACTACAACCAACAGTTGACTAAATGGTATGATTTTCAAAAAAATCAGTTTAATCAATTCATTAATGTAAGTGATTTTCAAAATTTATCATTTTTTGAATCTCTGAGGTTATTTTTCGATAAACAAGATTTTATTAAGTCGAGCAAATATTCTATAAATCAATTTGTCAACGATATTTTTCAAATTATTGACTCAAAAGCCACATTAGATATCTCATTTGGTGAACTTATAAATGATTCGATTTTCACTATTCCTATCGAAGATGCAATAGAGGTTCATAAAGCTCATTTTAAATATTTGGCCCTATTTAGAAGTAATTCTGATGATAAGAATCTTGGATTTTTAGACCTTAATTGGTCAAGAGACGTAAGTAACGGTGAGAAGGCTAAATTTGATCTTTATTCAAGACTATATGATGGATACAGAGATTTACAATATAAGTTACTATCTAAAACTTTGTATCTTATTATTGACGAAGGAGAATTGGGATTTCATCCACAGTGGCAAAAGGAGTATATATCATCCTTAATTAATTTTTCAGTTGAAGTTTTTGAGGGAAATCAAATTCAAATCATTTTGACTTCACATTCTCCTTTTGTTCTTTCGGACCTACCAAAATCGAATGTTGTTTTGCTAAATAAAAAAGAATCGGGTGAAACATTTGTTGATAAACTTCCATCTAAGGAGCAGACATTTGCAGCAAATATTCATGAGCTTTTCGCTGATTCTTTTTTTATGCGAAATGGCACGATTGGGGATTTTGCGAAAAATAAAATTGAGGAGCTAATCAGAATCTTTGAATTGCCTAAAAAAGATATCGATAAAATCAACGAGGCGGACAAGTCTAGGATTAAAAAATTAATACTCCTGATTGGGGAACCAATAATAAGAGATCGCTTAATGGATATGTACAAGGATAAATTTAGGGAAAGACAAGAAACCCTCGAAGAAAGAGTTAATCGATTAAGAAAAGAGTTGAAAAATGCTGAAAATCAATTGAAAAAGCCCAATGATAAGAATTGATCAATACTTACTGACTGGACTTGAAGAAGGATTTCTCGCGCAGGTAAAACTACGAGGTGATGATCCGACAACGCCTCTTGAAAGGCTCGAAAAAGGCAGGAAAAAGTTTAAAGGTCTACAAAAACAAATATTGGACTATTGCATCTCTGAATTCGACAATATTATTAAAGCTACACCTGACAAATTAGAATCAATAATCCAACATTTTCATGGACAAGGCTGGGATGCTGCGATGAATTATCTTATTAAACCATCTTCAACACGAAAATTCAAAGACACTTTATTTGATTATTTTGGTTACAAGTCATTCAGGTCTGATTTAATTAAAGGGGTCTGGTACGCTGACAAGTTGAATATTAAAACATGCCCATATTGTAATTCCCAGTTTACGCTAACGACACGAGAGAATGGAAGCGCTAAAAAAGCAAGGTTTCAATTTGATCATTTCTTTGCAAAGACTGACTATCCTTATTTAAGTATTTCAATGTATAACTTGATACCTGCCTGTGCCGATTGTAATCTTTCTAAATCAAGTAATCCAACAAATCTCAATGATAATTATCATCCTTACTACTCCTCACTAGCAGACAAGTGTGAATTTTCACTTGATAATAAATCTGTTCTTGAAAAATTGATACTTAAAGACGTTGATCAGAAATTAATTAAAATAAAATTGGAATCCATTTCATCAAGTCACACTACTTTGATCAACAATCATAAAAGAGCTTTTCATTTGGATGACATTTATGAAAATCATAAAGACTTTGCTGAAGAAATCTTGATGAAAGCAATCATGTATCCAGAAACGAAAAGACAAGAGCTTTTTAAAATAAAAGGTCTGTTTAAGGATGAGTCTACTTTTTACCGATACTTATTAGGCAACTATCATCTGGAAGGAGATATATTAAAAAGACCTCTCGCTAAGTTTACACAGGATATTGCAAAACAACTCGGATTGATCGAAAAGAAATAGAAGGACGTATTTTCTCTCCTCAGCTTTAAATTAAAACTATTAGGCGCCCCAAATGGAAATTATTAATAGCTTAAAACGACTAAAAGAAATAGCAGAGTTTTCAAAAACTATTTTTGAAGTCCATCAAAATAACGATTCTTTGTTCAATTTCTTAGATGCTCTTGATGTGAATACAAAGAAGGATCTTTTCGAGAAATACAAAGAAAGTGAAGGAGTTGTGTTGAGCCTGCGCAAGAAAGTTGGCGAACAATTCATTTCGAGTCCGATTAATCGCCTTGAAATTGAAAATCTATTCCAAAAAGGAAAAAGGGAAAACCCAACCCGTTTCACGGTTTATAAAAACCTCTTTTCAATCCTTTATCCATTTGTTACAAATAAGAATAATGATGAGGTGTATGACTTTCTGTATGAACTCGCATCACAACTTCAAGTTGATTTGCAACTCAAGGAGTCAACAGAAATAAAAATAAATGGTTTTGATGGTAGCAGGAACACAGGAGATACACATGCCTGGTTTGCTATCTACAATAATTCTTACCCCAATCAGAAAACAGCCATGCAATTATTCTTTTCCATTCAGAATGGAAAGGTGTCGTGTGCATTGTATGATCGAAGAAACAACAACTTTATCGAAAGGCAAGAAATTGAATTGAATGAGAGCTACTATGAAAGCATTTTGGATTTTTACAAAAAACATTCGGATCGAATTCTAAAAGACAACTATAGAGCAGAGATTTTATCAAAATATTCACTTGAAAAGTTGATAAAGCGGTTGAGTGACGGAGAAGTTCATTCCTGGCTAATGAAGCCAGGTGAGAAGGGATTTCTGTGGAAAGATGCCCTTAAAGAAGGAAATATTAGAATTGGGTGGCGGAAAGTAATTGATGATATTTATGCGTCCAATAATTTTTCTGATGAATTCATACTAAGAATATTAAAAGAGCATTATCCAAAGGAAAAAGAAGATACGAAACAGACAAATAATAAAATAAGTATCCTTTCATTTCTGAAAGAGATGAAAGCTGGCGATATCATTTTCGCAGTGTCTGGAGTTTCTAACATTATCGGGATAGGTGTGATAACATCAGAAATTGTCCTCGATGATGACGAAGAATATAATGCTTTACGTGAGGTAGACTGGCTGGTTGATCTTGTCAATAAACCGTATCAACCTGACAATCGGCTACCAATAAAGACGGTAACTTACTTAGAGAATAGTTTTGCAATAGACATTCTGAAAAACGTATTCAAACTCACCAACATGCCTTCAACTTCAAATGCGAAAAAGCCAACAAGTCTCAATATCATTTTATATGGCCCACCCGGCACAGGTAAAACCTACAATAGTATAGACCGTGCAGTTCAGATAGCAAAACCAGATCAGTACACTGGTGAGCATACTACAAACAAAAAATTATTTGATTTACTGAGAAAGGAAGGACAGATTGAGTTTGTAACTTTTCATCAGAATTACACCTACGAAGATTTTATCTCTGGTATCAAACCCGATGTAACTAGTACAGAGTTAAGATTTAAAACTCAACCTGGAGTTTTTTACAAAATCTGTCAGGAGGCTCGATTAAATTATGAAGCAAGTAAATCAGAAGATTCCTTTCGGCCAATTGAGGAGGATATCAAAGAGATGCTCGAAAAAATTACAGAGGATCATCCACTGGAATTTAAAACAGTAACCGGAAAACCATTTTGGTTGTTTGACTATAGTGATAATACTATATACCTGCGGAAATCAAATAATAGTGAAAAGCATACCTTGAGCATTTCAACCATTATTGAAATTAGTCAGTTTGGAAGAGAAATGATTTCTGGTTTATCTGCACACTACGGTCCGATAATTGAATATTTAAAAAAGAATAGAAGGAGAACTGCTACCAAGACTGATCTTAAAAATTATGTAATAGTTATTGATGAAATTAATCGAGCAAATATTTCGAAAGTATTTGGCGAACTTATTACACTCATAGAGGAAGACAAAAGAATCGGAAGTAGTAATGAGCTACGTGTAAGATTACCAAATGGTGACTCTGATTTTGGTGTGCCCCCTAACCTCTATATTATAGGCACCATGAATACTGCTGACAAATCTATTGCCCTCATAGACATTGCCTTAAGAAGACGATTTGAATTTGAAGGAATGTATCCGGATGCTAAGGCAATAAAAGATGATGACAAAGCGGAACTCTTGATTCAAATTAATCAAGCTGTATATGAGCAAAAAAAATCTGCCGATTACCTAATTGGTCATGCCTATTTCATGAATGAGAGTAGCATCCCTGATATCCTTACAAAGAAAGTTATTCCTCTACTCATGGAATACTTTTCAGGAAAAATCAATTTGGTAATTGATTGTTTCAAGTCAACCGCCTGGGAGTTAACTTATAATACTTCAACATACACCTGGGAAGTTAAACCAAGCTTAAAATGAGTTTATTGTTTGAATATGGACAATGGATAAAAACTTCTAATAAGATAGAACTCAAAGCATTTCTTCTAAACATCTGGCAAAATCGAATTGTTGAACGAGTAGAAAAGGATGAAAACGAAGTCATTGATAATCACTATCAGCCTTTTCTTCAATTTGATGATGATCAGATTCGCGCGAATAACTACGTTGGTTTTATCCAAAATGGAAAAGAACTTATAGAAATCTATCCTAAAGTATTCAAAAATAATCCTGATGCCAATAAAGTCTTGATGCTGCGTCATATCTTTTATTGGTTGGACTATTGCAGTAAATGGAAATTTCCTTTTACAAAAAGTTTCTTACTAGCCAACGATATTGACAAATTTCCAGAGCTAATCATACACTTGATAGCTTCACAGTTTTTAGAGACTGTATCTGAACGACCGCTGATGCAGTATCAAATGAAGGAAGAAGCCTTGACAACACCCAGAGGAAGCATAAACTTCACCCGTTACATTAATCAGGGTGTAAGTAAAGGTAACTTCCACAAACTCGAATGTGACTACGAACCCTTTGTTTTCGATAATAGCGTAAATCGAATTATTAAGTATTGCACGCGCTTACTTCTTACTCAAACCAGAATGGCGGAGAACCAAAGGTTACTACAAGAAACGCTATTCGTGCTGGACGAAGTCGAAGATACTCCCTGTACTGTCCATGACATCAATGCGGTCTCACTTAATGCATTCTACGAAGATTACAAATCGATCATGAATATTTGTAAAAACATTGTGGAGCAAAAAATGTATTCTAATAACGAATATGATCTATCGCAATGGTGCCTGTTGTTTCCAATGGAATATATCTTTGAAGATTTTGTAGCTGGATTTTTACAAACCCACTTTGATAAAAAGTGGCACATCGAATACCAAAAATCAGATGCTTATCTCGTGACAAATCCTTACAATGTCTTTCAGATGCAGCATGATGTCTTTCTTACTTCTAAGAAGGGGTTGGAAAGAAAAATTATCATCGACACAAAGTATAAAATCCGCGATTATACTGATAGCAATAAACAAGGTGTATCCCAATCTGATCTTTACCAGGTAGTGAGCTATGCGTATAGGAGGGGTTGTACAGAAGTGATTCTCATTTATCCGAATCTTAGTGAAGAAAGAAAAGAGCCTACAATATTTTACATTCCTTCAGGTTTTGAAAACGGAGTGCTGATCAAAGTAACGGCTATAGAAATTCCTTTTTGGTCACTTCAAAACTTCTCGCATTTAACCGATAAACTTAAAGAACACTTTGAAAATTTACTGAAATAAAAAATTGCGACAGGCACTCAACGTGGTTCACATACAAAATTGGGAAAGTGTCTTTATTATGATTGTTACAAAAACAAGAATTCAGAAACTAAGGAGCAGAAAGACTGTAAATCAAAAGAAAAAGATTTGAGTTATAAATACAATATAATTCATGGTGGAATAGTCGAAACATTAATTCAGGATTTTTTTAGTCAAAAATTTAATGTTTTCAATTACGGAATGATGAATACAATTGCTAGTGTAATGCAATTACTGAAAGTTGTGAATAGTGAGATGGCAGAAGAAATTAGAGTAATGCTGGATTTTGTCTTGCAAAACGCCCCCAATTTCACTCATTTGTAACGAGGGTGAACGAGTTTAGCGATTGTACACAGACAGCAATTGTATTGGTATTAATTGTAGGCTGCGTTATGGATAAAGTTCAATATATAATACATCCTTGTTTGTGATCTAGCTCAAGCACCGCACGCAATACCAACAAGGGCTTAGAAGAACGTATCTATCAGTGGTGCACACTACAGGAGGTTCAGATTATAACCTAATAAATCAATTCAAAATATCAGGCGATAGCCAGATCCAATTGATTAAAATTTCCTGAATATAGGTACTCACACTACCTAAATCCAATTCTTTTTAAAGTAACTGTAGAATCCTTATCTATTCCACGCGGAACATTCCTACAAAATCGTTTACAATTCTTCATTAGGTTTTAATTACCTACATAAATTCAAACACTCTTTCATCAAATCGCATAAAGCTTAACCCACGCTATATGGTCGCTGCATCTTTGACCTATGAATACAGCGATAAATCAGAATGATGGGATAGGCAACGGTATTGCCTTTCTATTCGGGGCAGTTTTCAACTTACTGGCAAACGTAAAACTTTTGTTTTTGCTCGACTACACGTTGCAAGCAATTGTAGGTGGTATTATTTGTCTTGGCTTTAAAGTGCTTGGTGATATACTGAGTCCGTTATGGCAAAAGCACAAAGACAAGGTGCAAGATTTTGCAAGCCTTAAGAAGGTGAAGAAGTTAAAGCTCGCAAGAAGAAAAAGAAATGCTAAAGACTAGGCATTGGTTGCTTGGTGCTGGTGCGCTAGCGGCATTTTATTTCGGTGGTAGCTATTTTTTAAAACTCAATCGACTATCAACAGAATTAGAATCAGAAGCGAAGGCTTTCATTCATAAGGTTAGTTTAACAGGTATTGAACTTTCAATTCATGTTAAATTAAAAAATCCAAGTGGAGGAAGTATAGAAGTGAAGCATCCTTTTGTAAAACTGATTTATGACGATAAAACACTGGCATCATCACAAGTGAAAGATTCAAACATCACACTAAGTAAGTTCAGTGAAGTGAATCTCGACCCGATCAAAATCTCTTTAAGCTTTTTGAATTTGGCTACTACTGTACCCACACTTTTAAAAGCTTATAGAGAAAGCGGAAAGCTCAACATGGTATTGCATACGGTAACAACGATCAATGATAGTTTGCCTTATAGCAAACAGGAAATGATTTCACTGGGAGGAGGAAAACAAGCTTAATAGAGAAAGATGGTAGCGGACAAGAAGCGAAAGTTAAAAAGTGGCGAGGAGTTCGATCATCTTTTCCCTCCCCCAGGTGAAACGGATACGGTGATCAGAAAAAGTGCGGATGTAGAAGATACACTGAGTCTTATCCGCAAAGCATTACCACAAACACTTTGGCAGACAAAGAAAATTGCCAAGGTGTTAAAAGGGAGAACACTAGAAGAAACATGCTCTAACATCTGGCACTTTGTATATGAGCATATCCAGTACCGAAGAGATAAGGAAGGTGTAGAACAGGTTAGAAGTCCGAGGAGAACGTGGAGCGATAGAAAATCTGGAGTGGATTGCGATTGCTATACTGTTTTTATTCTTTCCGTCCTTCGGTCACTTGATATTCCGTGTCTGGCAAGGATTACCAAATACAGGAAACCATTTCCAGAAGTGCCCCGGTGGCAACATGTATATCCGATTGTGCCCAAGCCTGGTCATTTAGAGGATTATATAGATGAGCGTTATTACTACATCGTAATTGATTGTGTGAAAGATCGTTTTGATGATGAGCAGCCTTATTTAGAATGTAAAGATTACGACATGAGATTGGATTATTTAGACGGAATTGATAGCGGAGACGAAAACGAAGAAGCGTTCACCTATCAAGATTATGAAAATGTAGATCTGGCGGATATCGCTTCAGTATATGACGATGACCAGATGGGTAACATTTTCAAAAAGATTGGAGGTGCTGCAAAGAAGGCAGTGAAGAAAGTAGGTACTACAGTAAAAAAAGTTGGTGATAAGGTTGGTGATGGTATTCGGTTTTTGAATCGCTATGTGAATCCAGCCACGATTTTACTTCGCAATGGATTTTTGCTGGCAATGAAAATCAACTTGATGAATGTAGCTGGCCGATTACGCTATGCTTATTTAACAGATGCCCAGGCGCAAAGTAAAGGCATGAATTTGAATGAGCTTAAAAAACTAAGGTCAGTAAAAGACAGAGCTGAAACAGTTTACTGGCAAGCAGGAGGCAAGAGAGAGAATTTGAAGAAAGCCATTCTGAGTGGCAAAGGCAATAGTGATAAAAAAGTTCCACTCAATGGCTTTGAAGGTCTTGGGGAAATGGAAGATGTATATGCAGATGAAGATGAGTACAACATCATCCATAGCGATGGAATAGAAGGTCTAGGTGAAATCGCCAGTGGCACAGCCATCGCAGCAGCTTCATCAGCAGTGGCAGCTATTGCAGGTGCACTTAAGCAAGTGAAAGGATTATTTAACAAAGGTGGAGGTGAGGAAGCATCTTTTCAGAGTGAGACAGATAATGCTGGCTCTGCTGCAATGGCTCCGATGGTTATTCCGCAAGAAGAGGAGGCGATAATGCAAAGTGATGTTTCATCACAAGTAATGAGTAACAGAATCAATGAGAGCAGAACAGGTACTACAAACTTTAAGGCAAGTAATCAGTCAGCAATATCAAATCGAGCTACCTCCAGTGGAAGTATGCTTGTATCAAGTGAGCAGACAAAAGCGGATGATGCGGTGCAGACTTCGCAAAGTGATCAAAAGGTTGGGCTCTTTGAAAAGACTAAGCAATGGGTCAAAGAGAATCCAGGTAAGACAGCCTTAATTGCTGGAGGAGTGATAACGGGTAGTTATATGTTGATGCGAGCTTTTAGAAAAAAGTCTTCAACCCAAGGACTAGATGGCATCAATAGAAAGAAAAAAAAGAAGCAGTACGCGAACGGAAGCAAAAGCAAGACAAGTAAAACAAAAAAGAAGTTAAAAATCAAAGCACAAAATCTATTGTAACATGGCAAAGAAGGGCAAAGGCAAAAAAGGCGATTCACTTTTCGGTAATGAAGGCGTGATGAAGCATCCGGTTGCGCAGACCGTAACCAAGGGAGGGCTTGTGATACTGGCAGCTATCGCAGCGGGTGGTGCAGGTGCAGCACTGGGCAAGCACTCGTTACTAGCAGGTATTCCGGTAACGTTACTGGGTTTTCACAAGAACAATCCATACATCATTGCAGCTGGTTTAGGATTAACACTCAGCAATGGTTTTCAAAATCAAAATAAAGCAAGCGTGCAAGGAGTAGATGGTTTTGACATCAAACAGCTTGCAGAACAAGCAAAAGACAGAGTAGGAACATTCTTTAAAAATTTCTCAGACAAGCTTTACATCTCAAAGCCAGGTGAGCCTTCAGAGAGAGCAGCACTAGCTGGTGGAGACCAGGATGAACAAGTGACCTACTTTGTAAATCCCTATCAAAACAGCAAAGAGTTAGACATGTCTGCTATCGACAGAATTCAAGAACAAATTGCTGCGATGAACGGCACGATGAGTGAAGTCGAAAGAGAGTTTTAATTGAAGTAAAGCAAAAAGAAATCAACAACTAAAAACAACAAAGAAGAATATGCTAGGAGCATTAGGACAACTCATGGACAGTGAGTACACAAACCCAACTGAACTTTTGGGTTTAAACGGAGAAGTAGACACAGAACTACTCGGCTACTTAAATGCACTCAACCCGGTGCAGCGAGCCAAGGCGATGAATAAAATTGTGAAGCGGCACATTCCTTCACAAGGATCGAGAGCAGAGTTTGAAAAGTTTTTTGTTGAGCTACCCAAGCACATCAAAGAACAATTGTTGCAAGGCAAATTGCGACTAGCAGACCACTTGATTTATTCAATCAAGCCTGTGAAAGGAGCAAAGACGATTAAGATGTTTGAGAGCCAGGATGTGAAAGAAGTAGGTTTACGAAATATCAGTAATGCAAAATTGCCAAAGAACATGGCGATGCTTGTATCGGGTATTTACATGTTACAAGGCATTGCAGGATCGCAAGACACTGATGCATTAAAGATCACAACCTTTGATTCGATTGCAAGCATTGGTGCATTTGCCAATGGCGAGTTCAAACTCAAAGCCAACAAGAAACAGCTTGTGAGTGATACATCCAATCGCAATTTCATCACCACAGGTTTTAGCCAAGTACCGAACGGCTTTTATAAGCTTGCTAACCCAAGACTTATTCACGATGATATTGACATCGAATTTGAAATTGAACTGGGTACAATTTCAGGTGTCGATCAAAATGCGGTGATCATGGTAGGACTAGTAGGAACGGCAACTATTCCATAAGCAAATGCAAAAGCGATTAGTGGATAAGATTTTCACTTTCACGGTGGTGGATGCAGGAGTACCTGTAAGCAAGAAGTTTGATTTGGATAAGAACGTAAAAGTGGTGCATGGCATCATGATGAGTTCTGACAGACCGAACCTCTTGTTTTACAGAGGTTCTCAACGCATTGAGCTTTCTGGAGAGGAATTGTTTCCAGAAGATTTTGAAAGCAAGATGTTCATGAGTGGATTATCAGTTGCACCGGATGATAAGTATAAATCTTTAGGCAATGGCGTGATAGCAGGCAATGGAGAATTGAAGATCCAGTACAAAGATGTTAAGAATCCTAACGTGCAGTTCGCTCCTTACAAGGTGATCATCAACTTACTCTGTGAAATGAAATAGAGAAGAAATGATAAAAGGAAAATGAACAAAAACTTTTAAAGAGCAAGGCATGATCATTTCAAGGACGAAAAGAAAAATCATCATCAAAAAAATTGCAGTTGAAAAACTTGAACGCTTTAAAACTTTTGAGATCAAGCTTCCAGCAAACGTAAAAAAAGTAACAGGTATTGCAGTAACGCTAACAGCAAAATGAAGACAGGAACAATTTCATTTCAGGCCAACGATAAGGCAGATGTGTTTTGGGTGGTGAATGTTTTAGAATCTGGGGATGAGCAATCTGATGAAACTTTTTTCGGAGTAATTGATCCAGAGTTTGAAAATGATAAAGCCTGGGTAACAGGAAAAGTTCCGATGTTCAAACCCATCCATATTGAAGGCGACACAGCTTTGATTAATGCGTGGTTTAAGGCTGAAGATTTTGATAGTCCTTTTGAAATAAAAATTTACTTGGAGTGTGAAGCAGCCGAAGAGCTTGCTGCGGTGATAGAAGAAAAGGAAATAGAAGATAAACAAAATGAATCAAGCAGCCTACTTGATCCTATCGAGGTGAATATATGAGTGAACAATTCATTTTGGCTTTTGCTCCTTTGAGGCTTAAACTACAAGGGTATAGGAAGTATTTCTTTAAGCATAGAGATTTCATCATCAGAGAAGGAGAGACAGTAACTATCGAAGCCTTCAATGAAATATATTTCATCATTGATGAACCGACAGGGCTAGTGGTTGAATCTGATTATGGCATGTTTGATTCAACAGATGATCCGCTGGAAGAAAGTGTCCATATCCACAGAGGTGTGATCAGGATTTTCAATCCAGGAAATGTAAAGAGAAGAATAAAATTCATTCAAGCAGTAATTGTGAATTAAGTATATGGCATTACCTAACAAAGAAAAATACGAACAAAAGAAAATCGACAACCTGCTTCATTACCTCAGGTTGTATGCTGAAAAAGGTCAACCGATTGATTATGAAATTTTGGTTGATGGCTTTAAAGCCGTAAGAAGAACTTCTGACCCAGATATGTTTACCATGTTTGAAAACTTTGTAACAGCAGATACACGTTCGATTGAAGTTTTGCTTTTCACAGGCTCAAGTAACAACAACGAAAAACGGATATTCTACTTTGGAGAGTTACCGAAGGAAGGTTTATCAGGCATTGATGTGAAAAGCATGGTCGATGAAGAAGTGCAACGAAAGCTAAGAGAAAAAGAATATGAATTCTTAAAAGATGAAAACAAAAAGCTTCAGCAGCACATTGCCGATTTAGAAAGTGAAGTAGAAGAGTTGGAAAAACATGCATCTAGACTTGAGTTGAAGCAATCGCCCTTAAATAGCTTACTGGGTGATGTTGGATCGAGTCTGGTTGAGAGTTTCATCAAGCGCAATCCAAAATTGATGGCTGCCTTTCCTGGAGGAGAAGCTTTAGCGGGATTGTTACAAACGCAAGGAGAAAATCAGGAATCACAAGAGCAAGAACCGGAAGCAGAAATCAGTTTCAAATCAAAGTCAAACGCTCACGGTGAGCATGAATTGAGAGAGGAAGATCAAGCTGCCATACAATTTGTCAATCAGTTAAAGGCACAGTTTACCAAAGATGAGTTTGAGAAGGTCTTGCACATTCTACAAACGCTAGCAGATGACAAAAGTAAAATCGATTTAATTTTTAATCACATCAACATTAAACAGTAAAGAGCAACATGGCAAAGTACAATTTCGAAGTGTCGATTGAGGCACAAACACAAGGAGAGGCAGAAGTGAAGTTATCATCAGCATCAATATTGATGCAGAAGTTAAAGGCAAGAGAACTTGCTAAACTTGCTGATGTGGTGAAGAACGATCCGATGAAAACAGCCATTGCCAAAAAGGCATTGGGGTTATAGAGTAATGATAGAAAAGACGCAAGGTGAAAAGCAATCAACTTAAAACAACTGTGATTTACTCAGCATTGGGGCTTGGCACGGCTACAGGCTTGTTTTTTCTGGTGCGTCATTTTTATAAAAAGTCGAGAGCAAATATTTCTCAAAAGCGCAGTCTTGAAACGGGAGACCCCGCTACGTTAGCAAAGCAACTGAAGATGGCTTTTGATAATGATAATTACTTGGGCTGGGGAACGAATGAAGAAATGGTGCTTCAAGTGTTTAGAGAGATTCCTTCTAAAAGTATGTATAGCAAAGTGCAGCGAGAGTACTTTAACTTATACGGCAAGAGTTTGAATGCAGATCTGGAGCAAGAGCTAAGCAGTGAGGAGTACAATGAACTGATTCGAATACTCAATGCAAAGAATTGATTCTGGAATGCAGAAAGGATAGCGTGAGAAATCAACAGAAATAAAAAACGATACGAAAGTGGCGCAGACGAAAGTTGTAAGGAAAAACAAAGGCAGAAAGAAAACTTCCAAGGAGAAAGTAAAAATGTCAAAGGCTTTAAGAACTTCTGCAAGTAAAAAAGCAAGTGGTAAAAAGAAGAAGGCAAAGCCTACTAAGATTTTCATTTATGCCATTGCTCTTGCTGCACTTGGCGGTGGTGGTTATTTGGTTTATGATAAGCTAAAAAAACGAAAACAGTCTAAGCAAGAAAGCCTAGTGAGTGAAGAAAGCAACGGAGGTCAAATTGTAATTAATAATAATTTACCTGCCACTTTCACCTCTATGATTAATCGCACTGGCTCAACGCAAAGCGATAGTTTTCCATTAAGAAAAGGAAGCAGAGGAGAGCGCGTAAAGGTTTTGCAAAAAGCACTTTCTAAAACTTCTCCCAGTATTTTAATTGATGGCATTTTTGGCTCTCAAACTGCAAGTGCCTTACAGTCCGCAGGCTTTCCAATTTCAATAGGCGAAAGCACATTTAAAAGCATTGTAGGAAGTGATAGTAACATGACACTTGTGTTTAATCCTTCAAAGCTCGCCAGTGATTTATATAAGGCAGCGCAAAGAAAAGATTTGCCTAGTGTGCTGGCTTCGCTAAATCAAATCAAAACTGTAAATGATTATTCGGCAGTCAATACGTATTACAAGAAACAAAGCTTTATATCTAAAACGATTGTCACGGATTTACTAGAGTTTGCTTTTAAAAGTAATGAGTCAGCAAGAGGAGCTATTAGAAAAGAATTTATAAGGATAGGCTTGAAACTTTCTCAAGATGGAACTTGGAGTTTGCAAGGCATCAAACTGCATCAGGATTTAATAAGCATTCGTCCAACCCTTGTTGAAGACACGCGAGGAAACAAAATTCCAGTTAAGCGCAATACCATACTTGGCGATGAAATAAGAGTGGCCAGTGGCTACACTTGGTTTAAGTCGATTGATCAAAACATATTGAAAGTACCAACACAAGATGTTAAATACATTTAAATAGAAAGAGCATGGCAAATTTTGAAAACTTTGCAAACAAGTTATTAGAACTGGAAGGTGGATATGTGAATCATCCAAAAGATAAAGGCGGACCAACAAAGTTTGGAGTAATCTTATCAGTTTGGAGAGAGCATGGACATGATAAAGATGGAGATGGTGACATTGATGCAGAAGACATTAAAAGGCTTACTGAAAGCGATGCGCGATACATTGCTAAAAGATTATTCTGGGATTATTTCAGAGCGGATGAAATCATTAACGAATCAATTGCTCAGCTAGTTGTGGATTGGGGTTATCATTCCGGAAGAACAACAGTAGCTAGAATTGTGCAACGCATTCTAGGCGTAACAGTAGACGGCATTGTAGGATCAGAGACCCTCAAAGCTTTGAATACGCTTGATCAAGAAAAACTATTTTCAAGTTTAAAGATTGAGCGTAAAGTATTTTTAAACAACATCATTCGAAGAAAGCCTGATCAAATTGTTTTTTACGATGGCTGGATGAATCGTTTGAATAAGTTCCAGTTCAGGAAAGCAGCTTAAAAAATCAAAGTTAGTGTTGAGTAAAAAGGTTTTGAAATTGTGTAGGGGAAAAGCTTATGCTACAAAGAATAAGGCAATTGATTGAAGAAAGTGATTACACGCTTTTCACAAGACCCTATGAACTAAACATTGTAGGTTTGAGAAGCAAAAGTGTAAAGGCTAATGCTTTTGATGATGAGATACATGTGTTTTATACTTTGCCAAATGGAAAATGGAACTACCACATCTATCCGGCAACAACTGATCCTGGCACCTACTGGCTTAATAATCCTGCCTACGCGCAAGGCACTGCTATATTGGAGCAAGGACAGTACAAATCAGCGTATGCCATTGGAAAACACAGAGGACAATACGAGGCCTTGCTGCAAATAAAGCCCGTTCGCATCATTCGCGATTATGATAGAGATGCGATATTAGATTTTAACAATGGAACAAAATATGAAGGCTTGTTTGGTATCAATATTCATAGAGCTTCTGCCAAGGGAAACACGCTTAGTATTGATCGCTATTCGGCAGGATGCCAGGTCTTTCAAGATGCAGATGATTACAAAGAGTTAATGACACTTTGCAAGCAACATGCCTCTAAGTATGGAAATACTTTTAGTTATACACTGATTGATTTTAGAGCAATCAGGCGAGTGACACTTAAAAGGATCATTTCATTTGTTACTGTGTTTGCCCTTGCTTCATTAGGCATAGTACTACATAAAAGAAAAAATGCATGAGTATTCCCAAGCCTCCTTTCCATAGCATTTCAGAAGAATTGCTTTATAACATTTATTTAAAGTTAGATGCAGTAGGCGCGCTACAAGAAAGTGATATTAATACGCTAGCTAAGTTAAATGCACTTTTAACGGATGCAGAGCTATTAGACAGAAATGAAATTGAGAGTTTACTTTATGCAATCAAAGGCAATGTTCCTGCTGAGGGTAATTCACTTGAGAAGCTTTATGCTATTTTGCAAGGATTAAATTTTCTTTCAGCGAGTGACATTGACACCTTAGCTGAAATCAATAACGTGCTTACAGATGCTGATCTTGTAAAAACAGAAGATTTGCAAATAGTAACTCAAAGCATTAAAGGCAATGTTCCTGAATTAGCAAGTACACTTGAAAAAATTTATAACTTATTTCTTCCTTCAGTTAATGCCTGGGTTTTTGATGGCAATACAAATGGACGACTAAAAAGCATCGGAACAAAAGATGCATTCTCATTGCCTTTTATTACTAGCAACATTGAGCGTGCAAGAATTGATGAATTTGGACATTTCATAATCGGAGCCAATCGCAACGGATTTTCTTTGCCAGGCGGTGGCACACTTGCAGGTTATAAATTACAAGTAGTCAACTCTGGCACAACGGCTTTAGGCGTTTCGGGAGATGTGTTTATTCGTGATGGACATTTCACAGTTAACCTTAGTCAGGAAGGCAATCCATCACTACTCAGGTATTTTAGAATTAATTCTTATTGGGGAAATTCAGGCACACTAGAGTTTATTTTTTCAGCAGCCAATCCAAATGCTGGTTTGGAATTGATCGATGCTTATTTCGGAGGAACAAAGTCAGAGGTGCTGCGAGTAACAACGGCAGGCTATAGTAATACAGGTATTATGGTAAAGCCTAACGATTTGTATCACACTGCTTATGGATATAGATATTTAATCAATGGAGTGAACCAAGGACTACAATCCAGATACATTGCTGGCTACCATGCAGAAGTTAATCTTCCACTCATTGATAATTATGCAGGCACTAACAGTACACAACTATTCGTTGCAAAAGCGGTAGTGAAGAATCATTTTGTAGATGGATTTTTCGCAGATGTAACAGGAGATAATCCTGGCTCAGCAGCGTATGCCTTTCGATCTGTAGGAAGCAGGAACATGTTTAACGGAGAAGGCATGTCTTTTTACTTGCCAGTTATCACAGCCACTTCAGATTTCTCAGCACATGTTGGTGCAAATGGTTTGATGTTAAATGGTAGTTATGTTGTGAGTGCAGTGATGCAATTGATTCCACTGGGAGCAGAGCGTACTGGTTTAATCATTTCGCCTGGGCAAGCTACGAGCAATGGATTGTTTATTGGTCCGCAGCATACATTAGGTTCGTATAACTATGACGGTTATCTGCTCTGGCTTCAATATAGCACAACTGGAAACAATATGAACGGAGCGACAAGCAAGCCTATGCTATACATCAGAAAGCATAATGCCAGACTAAATGGATTCGATCATACGGGAGCTTTTATTCGCATGGAAGAAAACATTAACTCAACAGGAGATTTTATTGAGGCTTATAAGTTTGATCAGGTAAGCAATTCATTACGATTAAAATTTGCAGTGAATAAAGATGGTGTGCTTTCTATAGGCCAAGTACCAAACGATCAAGTACAAATTGCAGAAGTTGGCAGGTTGTATTTTGTAGGAGAAGAGTTAAGACTAGTGACACCATCTGGGGTTATCAGAACGGTAAGAACACAATAAAAAGATTAAAAAATAAAAGAATGAGTTTATGAAAAACAAAGAAGCGTTTGAGTTTATTAATGTATTAATGGCATTGCAAGTGAATAAGGAAACAAAACTAGAGCATGCTAAAAATCAAACTTTAAAGAATGCTGCTAAATTTATTGAGCATTACAACGATAAAATTGAAGACTTGAACATTGAATATTGTAGCACAGACGATAAAGGCAACATTTTAAGAGATGCAAAAGGAAACTTTGTATTTAACAAAGAGAACTTCAGGAAACTAAGTCTTGAAATTAAACGTTTCTTAGATGAGTGGTGGATTGTTCCCTTTGAGATTGTCTCAACATCTGATGGCGAAGGGTTAGAACCAAAAGTACTAGATTACTTAAAAGAAAAAGGATTGATTAGAAGCTTAAAAAAGACAGTTTAAAAAAGTAAATTCAAGTATTGAAAAGCCAAGTGCCCAAACTTGGCGAGAGAGCCTTGCGAAAGCGAGGCTTTTTTCATTTTGCTTCAAATCGTAATAAAAATTTACAATGAAGCATAAAATTTCACAATCCTTTATAATCACACACAAATGTTGAAGTAGCGTTATTCAAGCTTTTATGTTTACATAAAAGAAAACATAAATGGAGACTGTAAGAAAGAATGAAGCAAAAGAATTGCCAGCAACAAAAGCCGATATAAAAGAATTAAGAGATGAGCTATTAGAAGCTATTCATCAAGCTTTGGATAAATCTCAATCAAACAAGAAATGGTTGAAGTCATCAGAGGTTAAAAAGCTTCTTGGAATCTCAACCGGAACATTACAAAATCTACGCATCACCGGTAAACTTAATCATAGCAAAGTCGGTGGTATTTACTTCTATGATGTAGAGCAAATTGAAAAAATGATACAAGATGGAACAGCGAGATAAGATAGAAGCTGTTCTAAAAAGAGCAATTGAAGATGAAAGGCTAACTTCTGTACAGTTAGCCTTTATCACTACTATTTATCATCTATCAATAATGAATGGATTTTGTAATCCTATTGAAGTAACTCGAAAAAAAATTATGCGGGCTGCTAAGATTAAATCATTCGCAACCTATCACAAGATAGTTGCTGATTTAGTAACCCTACTTTATATAAAATATGTTCCTTCATGTAATCCACTAAAATATTCACTAATTGAATTTGTTGAATAAGATTTATAGTTTAATTGAATAAGCTCTTATTCCATTTTTTGTTTACTATGAGGGAATGTACCAACTAATAATTTTGTATCGGTAATAATAATTCAATAAATGGATAGTCATATTTATGTAATATGACATAATACTTTCTTTGTTTTACCAATAGTAAATAAATCTATTGAAATAAGGTTTTGTTTAAGAATATGAAATTCCTTTAACAATTAATAAATAATGAGTAGCTATTTCTCTAAACTGAATATTTAATGACACTTTTTTGAATAAAAAAAGTTAAAATAATTTTCACAATTCATTTTTGTTTTAAATATTTGAAAGTCTAAAAATTTGTGCAGCAAACCTAAACAACTAAAAATGAAATATTTTTTACTAACAAAACTTCTGGTTATTTCGCTAAATGCTCAGAGTCAGTTTACAACCTCTGGAACAAACGTTTACCTAACTAACACCGGAAATAATCTTGCAATAGGCGGGACAACAGCTTCTCAAAAGCTACACGTTCATGGAAATATCCTTTCGACAGGATCTGTGATGTCAAATGGAATTTTTAGCTCATCTGGCACAAATGATCTTTCACTTAGAACAAATTCAACTGTTCGGCTATTTATAAATCAAAGTACAGGTAATGTTGGTATTGGGAATATATTGCCTTCTGATAGATTGACTGTAAGTGGCAGTATTTCTTCTACTACAAATATTTTATCTCCCAAGATTACCCCTAATATTTTATCACAACCATCTACTAACATTCTAGATATACAAAACTTTTCCGGAACCTCAATAATGTATTTCGCAAACAATGGTAGAATTGGAATTGGTACAACTAGCCCACAAGAGACTCTACATATTAACGGAGCCATAAGAGGAAATGTAAATGGCGCGTTAAGAATAAGTAGCGGTTTCGGAACATTAGATATTGGTGCCACAAACTCAACCACCGCACATATTTCAACAGATAGAACAAATTTTTATTTCAATAAGAAACTTTTTGTAGATGAAGGAATCATTTCTTCATTTGATGAATCACTTACACTACAGGCTGCTGGCACGAGTGGAATTTTAATTGAACAAGGAAGTGGCAACGTAGCTATAGGTACGAATGATCCCAAAGGTTACAAACTCGCAGTGGCGGGAAAATTAGTAGCAGAAGAAGTTAACGTTAAGTTGAGAGGAAATTGGCCAGATTACGTTTTTGATTCGAAGTATCAATTGCCTACACTACCCGAGCTAGAAAACTATTTATTTAAGAATAAACACTTACCAAATGTGCCTAGTGCTCAGGATGTATCAGATAAAGGAATTGAGCTTGGTGAAATGAATAAGATACTACTTCAAAAAATTGAAGAACTTACCCTATATGTTATTGAACTCGATAAGAGAAATACTGAATTGAAAAGGGAAATTGATTCAATCAAGACCAAGACAAATAAGTAAAAAAATGACAAAGTATCTTTTAGCGATGCTATTTATAATAGCATCTAATATATCATTTTCACAAAGCTTCCAGGTTGATAAGGTAACGGGAGCGGGAAGTTTTGGTGTCCCATTATTTTCTGTTTCAGGTAGAAACATTTCTCAAGGTGTTTCGTTGGTTTATTCGGCCACAGCTGTACCGGTTGGTTCAATGTCAGGAGAAGTTGGACAGAATTGGTCAATTGTTACAGGTGGAGAAATACGCAGGACTGTCCGAGGATATCCTGACGACTTGATTTCGAAAGGATGGTTAGATTGTAACAATCCTACTTTAATTCAACAGCATAACTTTTATTCAAACACAGACACTAATTGCGCAGAAGCCCAAAGTGAATTTACTTTTATAAACTCTGTCAAGCTTAAAGACACAGCACCTGATCTATATAACTTCTCATTTTCGGGTTTTTCGGGAAGCTTCACTTTCGATAACTCAGGTTCTTTAGATAGTATCGTTTTAATTCCATACCAAGACGTGAAGATTAAGGCTATAAGAAACGCAACTACTAAAACTATTGAAAACTTTATCATAACAGGTAGTAATGGAACAACATATACTTTCGATTTAAAGAATTTTGAATCTAGTTCATTAAATCCACCAGTTGAAAATTTGTATTACGAAAACGATAATGATTTACAGAAAGAAGAATATTTGAAAGATAATTACCAATTTGTTTCAACATGGAAGTTAACAAAGATTAAAAATTCACTAAATGAAACAATAAGTTTTTATTACAAAGTTTATGATCAATCTTACAGTTCTATCTATCAGCCTTTTACTTTTATTCATTCACTGAATAGTCCGACTAATCCTAGCACTATTAACAACTTTGAAAATAGAAGTATTTACACAACAGTCAATACAAAACAATACGTTGTAATTGACTCAATAGCTTCTAGATTCTCATCTATCGTTTTTAATTATGTCGGTACAGAATTTACTACATCAAATCACCTTCTTAAATCTATTGTCAATAAAATAAAAGGAGAAAATGGTAGTACAGTAAAAGAAGAGACTGTTCTTTTAGAATATGGTTTTGTAAGTAAAGACAAAATTTTTTATAGGCCGTTTTTGAAAGAATTAACTTTTATTAACGGATGTGAGTTGAAACAGCCCTTTAGGTTTTCGTATAACGATGTCAATTTTGTCTCTGGATATACTGACCTTCCATCTCCTGCCTCTGCTTCTATTGATTTATGGGGACACTATAACGGTATAAATTCAGGGACAAAAATTCCAAAACTTTTTGTGTACCCAGACTTGAATGGAATCAAACGAATCTCACCATTTAAAATTTTGAACCAAACCTCAGAAATAGAATTAGCAGGTGCTGATAAGAATAGTACAGATAAGAATCAAGTGGGTGTTTTAAAGGAAATTCAATATCCACTAGGTGCAATTACTTCGATTTATTATGAATCAAATGTATTCTTCAACCATATTACAAACCAAATTTATTCTGGTGCTGGTATTAGAGTCAAAAAAATAAAAATTGTAGATCCAATCGGTTACTCAAGACCTCTAGAAGTTTCTTATAAATATGAAACGAGTTCGGGGCAAAGTTCTGGAATACTAGTCAATCTTCCTGTATATTTTAAATTAGTGAATGCATACAGAACTATGAAGCCCAATAGTTCGGTATTACCTATTGTTTACAACAGTAGCTATCATTCTTTTGGCAATGTCTTATCCTCTGAACCTTTATTGAATCAATATTATAAAACCATAGTAAGATTTGAAAATGACCTAAATACAAGCGGTCTTAATAGTGTTTATTATAACTCTGTAAAACAATATGTTGATACCTTAAAAGGGTATACTCAGTATTTTTTCAACATACCTTACAAATATGGTGATGAAACTTCCGTAGGAAGTAGGCAATTTTTTAAAACAAGTTTAGCTATGAGTACGTGTGTAAGTACATCTTTGCTAAGATTTCCTTTTGTCCCCGGTCAGCAGATAATAGATGATTATAAAAGTGGTGTAGGGTTAATTAATAAAATAAAAACTTTTAGAGAAAACGAGACTCAGCCAACATCTATCATCACTTATAATTACGCTGAGAAAATGTATAAATCAAAAACAGTTAAGGGATTCTTATTTGAATATGGTTTACGTGATAAATCCTTGATCTATTTTACGCCATTCCAGGTTCCAGCAAATAAATCTTTATTAATGGTTTCCAGTGTAGATAGTGTCAGAGATTTTAACAGTATATCTGGCAATTATATGATTCAAAGAGTAGATTATGATTACGCAAATTTTGGTCCATACATTAAAAAAGAGATCACAACAAAAAGTGATGGCACAAAAATTTTAACATCATATTTATATGCAGGAGAACTAAACCCAATTGCAAACGGTTCAACTGATAGTTTCTATCAAGCTATTTCCCATTTGAAGAATATGAACATGGGAAGTGTTGAGCTTGAGAAAAGTGAGTACGAAGTTTTTAATGTTAGCACTAATATTTGCCTTTCTTCACAGTTAACTCAATTCAAAAACTTCGGAAGCGAGCTTAATCCAATCGTATTACCGGAAAAGTCTTTCATTGTTCTTTACCCAGATGGCAACTCAAATTTTAAGCAGATTGAAATAAAAAATGTAGCTGGAGTTTTAAAGCCCGATTTCTCTCCTGATTATCAAATTGTGGAAACATATTTTTATGATAGTAACTTTAAGTTAAATTCTGTTTTAAATAAGAATAATAAATCAATTTCTTACCATAGAGATAAATTCTTTGATGAGACAATTTTGTCTGTTGCTGATGCGAAGCCAAGCGAAATTATTTATTCAAATTTTGACAATGTAACTGACTATTCTTTCACTTCAGTTGGTTTTACTGCCATAGATAAATCTTTCAAAGGCAAAACAGGAAGATATGCTATATCAGGTTTTGGAAACTTGAATAAGAAGCTCACAAAATCACTTTTAAAAAAAGCCAATGTAAATTACTTTTTATCAGGTTATTATAAATCAATAACACCAAGTTGTAATCAAATCAAGTTTGAGGTTAAAACTCAAGCCGGTGCGACATTGCTTTCTAAAAATATTACTATCCCTAACGCGAATAACATAAACTGGGTTTATTTTAGTGATACCTTAAACATTAAATCATTACAGAATGATTTAGTAGTTGAAGTCTCGGGCGTAACAGCTTGTAACTTTGCTTTAGATGATTTAACCTTAGCTCCATTAAATCACCAATTTAGCAGAACCGTACAGGATTTAGTAAACGGACAAAGCGCAGCTATTGATCTGGATGGAAGAAGTTCAACTGTTGTTTTCGATAATGCTTCTCGCATAAGAGCTATTAGAAATTTCAACGAAGACATTGTTAAAAAGTATACTTACAGTAATATTGTTTTGCCAGGTTCAAGCCCTATTGGAATTCTAGTTCCTGATTTAGTCTATGAGAATTCTCCAATAACTGCGAAGGCATTATTGAATTGTCTTCCTTATGATTCTATTCAATGGAAGTTTGGGGCTACAGCAACACATTTTATTTCAGGCAATGAAATTTATACTTACCAACAAGGAATATCAGTTGGTATAAATTATATCACTATAAAGATTTATCATTCTAGTTATGGTTCGATGGAGTATACTAAAACACTTGTTGTACTTCCGTTGCCTCTACAAGTTTCAATATCAGTTGCTCCTGAGCAAGGTGGTAATGGTGGTGGTAGTATCTCCATCAATAGATGTAATCCTGATCAACAATTTATATTACCTCAAATAGATATCTCTGTAAGTTCTGTAGATCCAGGTATGCAATATTTTTATGAATGGTGTTTACCTGGTGCTTACGAGCAATGGTATCAGCTTGGAGAAATGCCGTATTTCCCATTTGAACTAAGAGTAGTTGCAGTCGCTTCCGATGGAAGAGTTGGCATATCAAATACTTTAGGTTTTGGTATTTATTGTGAGCCACCTCCTGGTGATGGGGGCACACCAATTGATAACGGAAACTAAATGATGACTTTTATGAATTTGAAATATATAAAACTTATTCTATTATTTATTTTGATTCCGTTCTTATCGAGTGCTCAAAATAACTACACCAGCCATAACAGCATAAGAATTGAATCCATTTACAAAAGTGGAGTTAGGTCAATTGATTCAATAGATTTTTTAAATCATACCGAAAAGGCAGTAGGTGTTGAATATAGAGACGGATTAGGAAGAAATTTTTATCAATCTGCTGTTGCGGCAAGTCCGTTTAAAAGAGACATATCCTCATTTAGTGTTTATAACGGTTCGCAGGGAATTGATACCGCGTATCTTTCTTTTATATCTCGCACACTTGATGGAGAATTATTGTCAAAACAAAATGCCATAGAAGAGTTGCTCTCTTTTTATGCTGAAACTAAAAATAAGGTGGTTGACGATGCATATCCTTTTGCAGTAATGAAGTATGATAATAGTCCAAACCAAAGAGTCATTGAAGCAGGTAAACCGGGGTATGATTGGCAACTAGGACAACATACACGAAAGTTTAAAACGTATACCAATCTAGCTAACCAATACAAAATCTGGAAGGCTGATCTAACAAGTAGCGCTTTTTATGTTGCTGGTACATTATTGATAAAAGAGAACTTAGATGAAGATAATAATATCACTCGCGCCATATATAATAACGAAGGACAAATAATAGAAAAACATCAACAGGTAGATGGTATCATTTTCGCGAAAACTATTTATATCTATAATCGAATAGGATTACTAAAATGCATTATTCAACCAGAAGGTGTCAATAGAATAGGAAGTGCTAATACGATTGCCCAAAATATTATCGACAACTTTAGCACTCATTATAAGTATGACAATAAAGGCAGACTGGTAGAAAAATATATAGCCGGAGGTGGTTCAACCTTTTATGTTTATGATAAAGCAGACAGGCTGGTGTTGTATCAAGATGAAAACTCAAAAGCTAAAAACAAGTGGATTTTTACTAAAGTGGATGTACATGGAAGAATATTAATGAAAGGCTTTTATAATTCAACATCTACCAGAGACGCTTTACAAAATCAGTTAGATAGCTTTTATTCAAACAGCTCAATCTTGCCCTATGAAGAAAGATTAAAGCAAGGAAGTGAAGTTTATACCAATCAATCTTTCCCTAATCAAAACACAGAATTACTTGCCTTGTACTTCTATGATAATGATTACGATACTAACAATAATCAAGTATCAGACATAATAAGCTCAGATATAGAATTACCATTCAGAAATTTAATTCAAAGAAACTTTGGAACACTTTCTGCAAGTAAAGTAAAAGTTTTAGGCACAAACAATTGGTTAACTCAGTATAACTACTACGATCAGTATGGCCGCATTATTGTAACCAAGTTTAATACGCACGTTCAGATTAATCATTTTAATACAGTTTACTTCGAATACGACAATTTTGGCAACTTAAAATCAACAAAGAAAATACATAAAAATATAGACGGCACATTAACAACTCTTGCACTAAGTTATGAGTACGATCATGCTAAAAGACCAATTAACATTTGGCATAAAATAAATGATCAAACTGAAGTAAACGTTGTTAATTTTGTTTACAACGAAATAGGACAACTTGTTAAAAAGAACATTCATTTCGATAGTTCGCTTGGCAATCCCACTTCTAATCCTGAGCAATTACACAGTGTAGATATTTCGAAATCAGTTTACGCAACTTCTGAAAAAAAATTAATTGCACGCAATGAAATAAAGCTGTTACCCGGATATTCTGCTAATGCAAGCATAGGCCAAACATTAACAGCAACAATTGACATTGAATCAGCTGAAAACGCTTTGGCAGCTAGTTATGTGCAATCTATTGATTACAATTACACAATACATGGCGAGCTTGCAGGAGTAAATAGAGTAAAGGACGCTCAAGATTTGTTTGCAGCCGAATTGTTTTATAATAACAGCAACGAGAATTTGCCGATCACGCCAAAATGGAATGGCGCTATAAGCGGAATCAAATCGTCTTCTACAGGCAGTAGCCATACCGCTGAGTTTTCAGCCTATCAATATGATAATGCCAATCGGTTAAAAAATATTTCCTATGTTGGCAAGGCTGAAACCGGACTATGGAATAAAAATACCAATGTATTTAATGAGAAATTTAGTTACGACTTAAATGGAAACATTACCAATTTGATCAGAAATACAACAGCATACGATGAAGCTTCGCCAGTACCAAATTACAAAGCTGCACATCTGGATAGTTTGATTTTTACTTACAATTTTGGTAACCAACTTAAAAAGGTTAATGACAGGTCTTCTAACCAAGCTGGTTTTAAAAACACGGGTTCAAGTACTGATGATTTTGCTTATAACAGTGCAGGCGCTATTACGCAAGACAAAAACAAAGGTATTGATAGTGTGAAGTACAACGCATTTGGCTTAATAGAGCGGGTAAAGTTTAGTTCGGGAAAATCAATTCAATATTATTACGATGCCAATGGTTCTAAGCTAAGTATGAAGATGGTTGATGGTAACCAAACACAGCACACAAAGTATGTTGGTGAATTTATATACCGAAACGATACACTTGAATTTATTTCTTCTCCTGAAGGAAGATTAGTACAAAAAAGCAATGCTTTTAAGTATGAATATTTTATTACCGATCACATGGGTAATAACCGATTGTTGTTTAAATCTGATGCTGCCACAGAGAACACCTATACTGCTAATTTCGAAACG
>JAPZUF010000019.1 GCA_027533395.1 Cyclobacteriaceae bacterium | reverse complement strand
CAGTAGGAAATTCTTTAATGAAGCTAAGTAAGTTCATAGATCTTAATTTTTATTCAAGATCGTAATACACCCAGACAGCTTATGTCACGTTTAGGTATCTTTGCGGACTAGCAGTTAAAACTAAAACAACTGTGATTTTTTTAATCTTTTTCATAACAAAAAATTTAAGTTTTCTCAAATCTATTTGTTACGTTTTAAGAAGTATGTTCTATAAAGTTCAAAGTAAAAAGTTCTGAAAATAAGTTATCACTTGATATAATTACTTTTATCGAATTATATAAAAATGTATATCTAACGGATTTGTTGACAGAATCGAATTTGATAATTATGAAAGATCAAATCTTCTCTTTCCCTAACTCTCCCTCTAAAACTTCTTTAATGGCGATAATCGTTGGCTCAACTTGTTGATTGAAGTTGGCTCGTGCTATAACATGTAGGAGCAACGTTAAAGTGCAAACGCCAGTCATCCAAAACCAAGGTTGACTTACCAAAAAGAAACAGCTTACCAAGGCAAAGCAAGTCCAGAAGTAAAGCAAAACGCGCGTAAGAATAAATAATTCTAGTTTCATCATCACAATACTTCCCTGTGAAGTCGCTTCTATTTTACCTTGCACCAGAGGATTGAAACTAAACATGCGCATGTTGCGCGATGCTATTTGAAAATGATGATTAAAAACGTATCCGTAAAATTTTTTCTCTCTCGAAATTCTGTTTGGTTCATCCCAATCGATGGTGTGGGCAGTAACTGTAGCTAATCTTTTGCTTACTTCATCAGCTGGCAAAACAGTTACCCAAGTTACCGATCGATTAGGCAGCCAACTCATTTTACCGCAATGCAAGAAATTTCAATATTTACATCTTTAGGCAAACGCGAAACTTCAACAGTTTCACGTGCCGGAGCTTGCGTTGTAAATGCCTTTCCATAAATGGCATTAACGGTAGCAAAATCATTAAAGTCTTTCAAAAAAATGGTACACTTCACAACGTGCTCAAAATCAAAACCTGCCGCTTGCAAAATACTGCGCATGTTTTTTAAAACTTGAGCTGTTTCTAATTCAATATTCTCGTTTACCAATGTATTGGTATGGGCATCGATAGCAATTTGTCCACTTACATAAAGTGTATTGCCAGCCAAAACCGCCTGACTATATGGCCCGATAGGTTCTGGAGCGGAGGCTGTGTAAATAATGTTTTTTGTCATATCCAATAATTTAGGAACTTTCGGAAGTAA
Source organism: Cyclobacteriaceae bacterium (assembly GCA_027533395.1). Taxonomy (GTDB): domain Bacteria; phylum Bacteroidota; class Bacteroidia; order Cytophagales; family Cyclobacteriaceae; genus Chryseotalea. The sequence goes on along the minus strand of JAPZUF010000019.1, from coordinate 18,454 downwards.
ATATCGCAATCTCTAAATTTTTTGCATGCAAATTCTTGTTATTGGTCAACCGGAATCTTTAAATGAATGCCAACTTAAATTTGGTGAAAAGCATCAGTTTGTATTGGCAGAAACACATGATAAGGCAGAAAGTTTTGTAAGAAACATAGATTTAATAATCGATTTTGAATTGGAAGAAGACCCTGCACTTATTCAATTTTATCAACATAAAAAATTAACCGTTTTGGTTAATTCGGTTTTAACAGGTTTACAATCGATGCTTGTTTATCTAATTAAACCATGCGAATGCACTTTTTTCGGATTTAATGGGTTAAATACTTTTATTAATCAAGCATCCTGGGAAGTATGTTTAGCTCGATCTACTGACGAGCCAGAGCTCGATCAATTGATGAAAAAATTGGACACTTCATTTCAAGTGGTTGCAGACCGTGTTGGTTTTGTTGCACCGCGGGTTATCTGCATGATTATAAACGAAGCTTTTTATGCTGTTCAAGAAGGAACAGCATCGAAAGAAGATATCGACCAGGCAATGAAACTAGGAACCAACTATCCTAATGGCCCTTTCGAATGGTGCGAAAAAATAGGAGTTATACAGGTATATGAATTACTTGATGCTGTTTATAATGATACCAAAGATGAACGCTACAAAATAGCGCCACTGCTTAAACAATCTTACTTGCAAGCATTACAGCAATATCGGTGAACTCATAAAGCAGAAAAGAACTGATGTTGCTAAACCTGACAAGAAAAGCAAGGCTAAAAGTTTAAGTTTCCATTTAAAAGTTTGCTTAACGTTAACTTGAATTTTTCTATTCATATTTTCAAGTTCATTTGTAATTACATTTTCAGTGGTTAGTTTTAATTTTAAAAGTGATTCGATTTGTAAAATTTTTAACTCTAGTATTTTTCTTTTCAATACAATCCTGTAATAAATCGTAATCCATAAAGCGAAAGCTATCCAAACAGTGGAGAAAAAAATCAAATCCATCATGCTTTTGTTTAGTAAATAAAAAATCACCAAATCAAAAAGCATTTTAAGCGACAACATCAATAAAATCGACTTTTCAAACATGGATTTATAACCTTGTAAATAGATGATTTGATCATGGTCGTTGATTGGAAGTTTGTCTTTATCCATGTTAATTATTTAAATATTAAAAAAGCTGCTTGCCTTATTTTAACCATTCGTTGTGGACCACGAAATTCAGCTGATTTTAAATTATGTCTTTAAAAGACTATTATTTTGTTATATGAGTTCACAAATAACTTTTTATTGATTTTAAAAAGATGCTTTATGGATATTACTTGCTTTTAAACTTTTTTTGATGTTCTAAAAAGTTCAATTAACATAAGGCCTGATAACCTCAAAAATTTGACTTTTTGCGCTTTAATAGCATTCTGTTTTTGCTCGTTCTATCACCTTTTGCCATCTTTGCCCTCTTATTAACTTGTAAATCAGCATTTTCAGCACATGGCAGCTAAATACCCCGAGCAGAAGGACATCCAATACGCGGCAATTGCACAAGAAATTCAGAAATTCTGGGACGAAAACCAGATTTTTGAACAATCTGTAACCCAACGCGAAGGTTCGCCCACTTTTACCTTTTACGAAGGCCCACCTTCTGCCAACGGAACACCCGGCATTCACCACGTGATGGCGCGTACAGTAAAAGATATTTTCTGTCGCTTTAAAACACTACAAGGCTTTCAGGTAAAACGCAAAGGCGGCTGGGATACGCACGGCTTGCCTGTGGAATTACAAGTAGAAAAAATGCTGGGCATCACCAAAGATGATATTGGTAAGAAAATTTCCATTGAAGAATACAACCAGAAATGCCGCGAAACGGTAATGCTATATAAAGATCAGTGGGATGACCTAACTCGCAAAATGGGATATTGGGTAGATTTAAATAATCCCTACATCACCTACGAAAACGAATACATCGAAACACTTTGGTATTTATTAAAACAACTATATACCAAAGGTTTATTATACAAAGGATATACCATCCAACCCTACTCACCTGCTGCCGGCACCGGCCTTAGCTCGCACGAATTGAATTTACCAGGCACCTACAAAGAAGTGAAAGACACTTCGATTGTCGCGCAGTTTAAAGTAATTAGAAACGAGAGGTCAGAGTTTCTTTTCAAAAGTATAGCTGATGGTGATGTTTACATTTTAGCCTGGACAACCACTCCATGGACACTACCATCGAATACTGCATTAACGATTGGTGAGAAAATTACTTACGTTCAAATCAATACTTTCAATAGCTATACGCATCAGTCTATCAGTGTTGTGTTAGCTAAAGATTTAGTTGGGAAATATTTTTCTGAAAAGAATAAAGATTTAAAACTAAGCGATTACAAAGCTGGTGATAAAAATATTCCTTTTGAAATTGTAAAAGAGTTTAGCGGCAAAGATTTAGTCGGCATTGCTTACGAGCAATTGATGCCTTACGTGCAACCGCTTACTGATGCTGATAAGGCTTTTGTGGTTATCGCTGGCGATTTTGTTACTACAGAAGATGGAACAGGAGTTGTACATACTTCACCCACTTTTGGTGCAGACGATTTTCGCGTGGCTAAACAAAATAACATTCCTGCTTTGTTAGTTAAAGATGAAGAAGGAAATGTTGGACCAACTGTTGATAAAAAAGGAAAGTTTGTAGCAGCCATCGGTAAAGCCTTAGCCGAAGGTGTGGCGCAATACAAAATTAAAACACACAAAGTTTTAACAGAGAACGATTTCTACGTTAAAAACTATACCAACGAAGATGAAACGCATCCTGATTATAAATCTACGGATGTAATCATCTCCATCATTTTAAAAGAACAAAACAAAGCATTTAAAGTAGAGAAGTACGAACACACTTATCCGCATTGCTGGAGAACAGATAAGCCAGTTTTATATTATCCGCTCGATTCGTGGTTTATTAAAACCACAGCCATGAAAGAGCGCATGGTTGAATTAAACAAAACCATCAACTGGAAACCGGAATCAACCGGAACAGGACGCTTTGGCAATTGGTTAGAAAATTTAGTGGATTGGAATTTATCTCGTTCGCGATATTGGGGAACTCCACTTCCAATTTGGAGAACGGAAGATGGTAAAGAAGAAAAATGCATTGGCTCGATTGAAGAATTAAAAAATGAAATTGCCAAAGCAGAAGCTGCAGGCATTAAACAAAAAGACGCAGCAAAATCTTTAAAAGATTTACATCGTCCTTATGTTGATGATATTATTTTGGTAAGCAGCAAAGGTGAACGCATGTACCGAGAAACTGATTTGATAGACGTTTGGTTCGACTCCGGTGCTATGCCTTACGCGCAGTGGGGATTGGATAACGCTCAACTAAATGCTGGAAAAGAAAAACCGTTTGGTTCAGGTTGGGGAGGAGCCTTCCCTGCTGATTTTATTGCAGAAGGTGTAGACCAAACGCGAGGCTGGTTTTTTACGCTGCATGCTTTATCGGTAATGCTATACGACAGCGTTGCTTTTAAAAACGTAATCTCTAACGGTTTGGTGCTGGATAAAAACGGCAACAAAATGAGTAAGAGCAAAGGCAATGTGGTTAATCCTTTCGAAACGTTACAAAAGTATGGTCCTGATGTGGTGCGCTGGTACATGATTGAGAATGCACCACCTTGGGATAACTTAAAATTCGATTTAGAAGGCATTGCAGAAACGCAACGCAGGTTTTTCGGCACATTGATAAACACCTATAATTTCTTTGCCTTATATGCCAACATCGATGGTTTTGTAAAAGATGAAATGAATAACGTGGCGTTTGAAAATCTTGCCCCGCTTGATCGTTGGATCATCACCAAAGAACAAACCCTCATCAAAGAAGTAACAGAAGCTTACGAACAATACGAGCCAACGAAAGCGGCACGTGCTATTCAGGATTTTGTAAACGACCATCTTTCTAATTGGTATGTACGTCTAAACAGAAAACGCTTCTGGCAACCTGCCAACCGTGGCGAATTATCACAAGATAAAAAAGCTGCGTATGAAACTTTGTATGAGTGTTTACTGGTTACAACGCAATTGATGTCGCCTATTGCGCCATTCTTCAGCGAATGGTTATACCGCAACCTTACCAACAACATTCGTAGTGCAGCAAAGCAAAATAACACACCTCTTCAATACGAATCTATTCATCATACTTTATTTGTAAAAGCTGATGAAAAGAGACGCGATGTGACTTTAGAACAGGCGATGGATTATGCACAAAAAATCTGTTCGCTAACGCATGCTTTGCGCAAGCAAGCAAAAATAAAAGTGCGTACGCCTTTGCAGAAAATATTATTGCCTGTGTTAGATGCTGATTTTGCCAATCGTGTGAAAAGTGTAGAAGATATTATTAAATCAGAAGTAAACATCAAAGAGATACAATACATTGATGATGCTTCCGGCATTCTAGTGAAAAAAGTAAAACCCAACTTCGCTCGTTTAGGAAAGCAATATGGTCCGGCCATGAAAGAAGTTTCAGCATTGATACAAGCTTTCGATAAAAACGATATTGCTACCCTTGAAAAAACAGGTAAGGTACAACGTGGCAATTATACTATTGTGTTAGAAGATGTGATCATCACATCTGAAGATATTCCAGGTTGGTCCGTTGCCAGCGAGCAAGGTGTAACTGTTGCTTTAGATGTAACTGTAACAGATGCATTAAGGAAAGAAGGATTAGCTCGCGATTTCGTAAACAGAATTCAAAACTTGCGCAAAGACCAAGGCATGGCTGTGTTAGACAAAATTGTAATCGAAGTACAACCTAAATCAGAATTTGATTCCGTTTTAAGTGAGTATGAAAATTACATCAGCCAGGAAGTACAAGCTTTATCAATCAAAACAAATCCTCATCTTGCTTCGCCTGTGTTAGTAGATTTAGATGAGTTTGAAATCAATGTCCAAATAAAGGTTAGCCGATAATCAATTGTTTACATGAAAACCTATCACTATTTTTTAATTGCCTTTTTGGTTATCTGCATCGATCAAACCTCAAAATTATTAGTGCATCATTTTATGTATTTGCACGAAGAGATAACCGTTTTGGGTAACGAACAATATGGTTTCAAACTATATTATCTTTTGAATCCTGGAATGGCATTCGGTTTAAAATGGGACAATGAATTTGGTAAACTTGCCCTCACAGGTTTTCGCATCATCGCTATGTTTGGTATTTCCTATTACCTCATAAGCATGGCCAAACAAAAAGCACACAAAGGTTTTTTAATTTGCATGGCTTTGATTTTGGGCGGAGCTGTAGGTAATGTAATTGACAGTACTTTTTACGGTGTATTTTTAAATAATGCTCCTGCCGATTCACCAACACCTTGGTTTCACGGACAAGTAATCGATATGCTGTTTTTTAAATTATTCGATTTTACCTGGCCGGAATGGATGCCCTTCGTAGGTGGTGAATATTTCTTATTCTTCGGCCCTGTGTTTAACATTGCCGATTCTTCTATTTTCATTGGAGTGGTAATTATTTTATTCCGCCAAAAAGTTTTCTTTAAGGAAACTGCTGAACAAACAACTGCCACACAAGAAACAATACAACAAGAAACTGCAATTGAAAACGCTGAACAACTTAATGCAGATGGTAATCATGTTTCAAATCCTCAACAGTCAGAGAACAATGAAGAGGAGAAACAAGAGCCGAAAGCCGATTAAACAAATCTTATTCTGAATAAATGCCTTTCTGATAGGCAAATTGATTATTCTTGTTAGTTTTGGGGTCTATAAAATTTGTCCAACTAACCAGATAAATAATGAGTTTGTTTATTAAAAAACCTTTAGAGCAACTTTTGGCGCAAGCCGGAGACAGCGATAAAGGACTAAAACGCACATTAGGAGCCGGCAATTTAATTGCCTTAGGTGTTGGCGCCATTATTGGTGCCGGATTGTTTGTGCGTACTGCTGCTGCAGCCGGAGAAGCCGCAGGACCAGCAGTTGTTATATCTTTTATTGTAGCCGCCATTGGTTGCGCCTTTGCAGGTTTATGCTATGCTGAATTTGCCTCCATAATACCTATTGCAGGCAGCGCATATACGTATGCTTATGCAACGATGGGCGAATTTGTTGCGTGGATTATCGGTTGGGCTTTGGTTTTAGAATATGCACTTGCTTCTGCTACTGTTTCCATTGCTTGGAGTGAATATTTAAACAACTTATTGGGTGGGGCTATTCCCTACGAATTATGCCACTCGCCCTTTGAAACATCAGCAGCTGGCGTTAGTGGCATCATCAATTTACCGGCTGTGTTTATCTTGTTATTGTTAACCTTAATTTTAATCAAAGGAACACAAGAATCGGCTATCGTAAATGCCATCATCGTATTTGTAAAAGTTGCTATCGTCTTATTGTTCATCGTAATAGGATGGAGATACATCAATCCTGAAAACTACACTCCGTTTTTTATTCCTGAAGGAACGCCCGGTCACGAAGATTGGAATTCATTCGGATGGGGTGGCGTGTTTGGTGGTGCTGCCATCGTATTTTTTGCTTTCATTGGTTTCGATGCGGTTTCAACTGCTGCACAAGAAGCCAAAAATCCAAAACGCGATATGCCAATCGGTATTTTGGGTTCACTGGTTGTTTGTACTATTTTGTACATCTTATTCTCTTATGTGTTAACAGGTGTAGCGAACTGGCAAGAATTTAAAACCGCTGGTAAAGAAGCCTCAGTTGCTTATGCTATACAAACTTATATGCATGGTTATGGTTGGTTAGCTACGTTGATTTCAGTAGCCATTCTAGCTGGTTTTTCGTCTGTAATTTTAGTAATGTTAATGGGACAATCTCGTGTGTTCTACTCCATGTCGAATGATGGTTTAGTGCCAAAAGTTTTCTCTGAGTTACATCCTAAATACAGAACACCACACAAATCGAATATGATTTTATTTGTATTTGTAGGATTATTTGCTGCTTTCGTTCCGGGTAGTGTTGCGGGCGATTTAACATCCTTTGGTACATTATTCGCCTTCGTGTTAGTATGTGCAGGTGTGTGGGTATTGCGCGTAAAAAATCCTGAATTAAAAAGACCATTTGCAACACCACTTGTTCCACTCATCCCGATTTTGGGTATGTTAGTGTGTGGCGCTTTAATTGCATCATTAGATGCCAACACTTTATTAATTGCCTTCGGTTGGATGGCTTTCGGTTTGATTATTTACTTCGCTTACAGCAAGAACAACAGTTACTTGAGAAATAAATAGACAGATTTAAATTATAATGGAACAAAGCTGCCCCAAAATGGCAGCTTTGTTTTTTTATGGAGTTGAGTGAAAAGAAAAAGTCATTTGATAAAAAATCAAAATGTCTCACAATTACGAAATCTGTTTTTTATCGATATAAAATGTAGAAACAATTTTATCGATTAGCCATTAAGGCAAATAATTTACTATTGCAATTAAAACGTCAATGAATACCCAACACCCAATTTATGATAGGCAAGCGTTTAACTTTTGCGTAACTTGCCCCTTGTTTTAACCCGAAAGTTTGGCCATGAAAAAAGGCGATGTTCTTGAATCGGTTTTGGTGGAAAGTATGGCCGCAGAAGGCCGTTGTGTTTCTAAATTAGAAGATGGTCGTGTATTATTTATCGAAGGTGCTGCGCCCGGTGATGTAGCCAACATTCAACTCACACGTATTAAAAGTAATTTTTTAGAAGGACGTGCTATACAAATTATTTCTTACTCATCTTTCCGTCAACAACCTTTTTGCGAACACTTTGGTTTATGCGGTGGTTGCAAATGGCAACATTTACAATATCAACATCAACTCCAATTTAAACATCAGCAAGTAATCGATAACCTCGAACGCATTGGTGGTATAAATACTTCATCTATCAAACCTATTTTGTCTTCTGCCACTACGCAATTCTATCGCAATAAATTAGATTATACTTTTTCTTCGCAACGTTGGTTAACACGAGAGGAATTGCACGCGAAGAAACAAGCACAAGCCGATCCTGCGGTTCTGCTTCCTGCCACTACGCTTGCAACTGAAGTGGCGTTGGGTTATCACTTACCCAGTCATTACGATAAAGTATTTGATGTACATAATTGTTATTTACAACCTGAGCCATCGAATAGCATTCGCTTGTATGTAAAACAATTGGCACTTGAAAAAGAAATTCCATTTTTTGATTTGCGAAAACAAATTGGGTTTCTGCGAACACTTACCATTCGCTCTGCCAACACAGGAGAGATGATGGTGATTTTACAAGTTACTTACGACCAACCGGAATGGATACATTTTATCTTAGATAAACTTCATGAAAAATTTCCGCAGATCACATCCTTACAATATGTAATCAATGGAAAACGTAACGATACATTTCATGATTTAAATATTATCACTTATAAAGGCCTGCCCTACATAACCGAAGAAATGGATAAGCCCGATGGTAGTGGAAAATTATTTTTTAGAGTGGGGCCTAAATCATTTTATCAAACCAATGCACACCAGGCTTTTCATCTTTATAAAATTGCCTGGGAGATGGCCAACCTCAGCGGCAACGAATGTGTATATGATTTGTATACGGGAACAGGAACTATTGCAAGTTTTGTGGCGGCTCATGCTAAAAAAGTAATCGGTGTTGAATATGTAGCTGCCGCTATTGAAGATGCCAAAGTAAATGCAGCGCTTAATAATATTCATAATGTTTCCTTCTTTGCCGGAGACATGAAAGATTTATTAAAAGAAAATTTTATTCAGCAACATGGGCAACCTGATGTGGTGATTACCGACCCACCGCGTGCCGGTATGCACGAAGATGTTTGTCGTGTATTGTTACAAGCGGCACCTCAACGCATTGTTTATGTAAGCTGTAACCCGGCCACGCAAGCACGCGATTTAAAAATACTAAGCGAGAAATATGTTGTTACTGCCATTCAACCGGTTGATATGTTTCCGCACACCACACATGTAGAAAATGTGGTGCGCCTCGACCGTATTTCGTAACATTACATCCTTATATTTGCCAACTTATTGCTTTTTATATGTCGATTAAGATAAGAAAACAAGACGCCCTCAATTATCACATGCAGGGCCAGCCTGGTAAAATCGAAGTTGTACCAACTAAGGTACTAAGTTCTCAGCTTGATTTGGCTTTGGCTTACTCGCCAGGTGTTGCCGAACCGTGTAAAGAAATTGCAGCCAACAAAGATGATGTTTACAAATACACATCGAAAGGAAATTTAGTTGCCGTAATTTCTAATGGAACAGCAGTGTTAGGCTTGGGAGATATCGGTCCTGAAGCTTCCAAACCGGTAATGGAAGGTAAAGCAGTATTGTTTAAAAAATATGCTGGCATCGATAGCTTCGATATCGAAATTGATGAAAAAGATCCGGATGCATTTATCAAAATTGTAAAATCACTTGAACCCACATTTGGTGGTATCAATTTAGAAGATATTAAAGCACCAGAATGTTTTAAGATTGAACAGGAACTTCGCGAGAAGATGAATATTCCGATCATGCACGATGATCAACACGGAACGGCCATCATCTCTAGTGCAGCTCTGTTAAACGCCTTAGAATTAGTCGGTAAAAAAATTGATGAAGTTGTATTGGTATTAAATGGTGCCGGTGCTGCTTCTGTTTCGTGTACCAAACTCTACGTTGCACTGGGTTTGAAAAAAGAAAACGTCATCATGTGCGACAGCAAAGGTGTGATTCGAAAAGACAGACCTAATCTGGAAGGAGCAAAGTTAGAATTTGCAACGAGCAGAAATCTGAACACATTGCAAGAAGCTTTAAAAGGTGCCGATGTATTTGTTGGATTATCTGTTGGGGATATTCTAACGCAAGATGACATCCGCAGCATGGGGAAGAATCCGATTGTGTTTGCGTTAGCAAATCCTAATCCAGAAATCGCCTACGACCTCGCAATGAAATCGCGACCGGATGTAATCATGGGAACTGGCAGAAGTGATCATCCTAATCAGGTAAATAATGTGTTGGGCTTTCCCTACATTTTCCGCGGAGCCTTGGATGTGCGCGCAACAGAAATTAACGAAGCCATGAAACTCGCAGCAGTTCACGCTCTGGCAACGCTAGCCAAAGAACCCGTGCCGGATATTGTGAACAAAGCGTACAACATCGAAAAATTAAATTTCGGTAAGACTTATCTTATACCTAAACCGTTAGATCCAAGATTAATTACAACTATCTCTCCTGCTGTTGCTAAAGCAGCTATGGAAAGTGGCGTGGCTAAAAATCCGATTACAGATTGGGGAGCTTATCATCTTCAATTACAAAAGAGAATTGGTATCGATCAAAAATTCATGAACAGAATTATTGATCGCGCAAAAGAAAATCCGAAACGGGTTGTGTTTGCAGAAGCAAATCATCATAAAATTTTAAAAGCTGCACAGATATTGGTTGATGAAGGAATTGCTGAACCTATTCTATTAGGTGATCCGGAAGAAATCAACAATTTGATTAAAGAACATAAACTCGAATTAAATTGTACTATTGTTTATCCCCGAGCCGAAAAAGAATTAACCGAACAATACGCACAAAAATTATACGAAAAAAGACAACGCAAAGGATTAACCTATCGCGATTGTTTAAAGCTGATGCAAGACAGAAATTACTTTGCCGCCATGATGGTTGAAGTAGGCGCAGCGGATGCATTGGTTAGTGGTTTAACGAAAGATTATCCCAAAACTATTCTTCCATCTTTACAAATTATTGGTACAGCCCCTGGTGTAAAACGAGTAGCAGGTATGTACATCGTTATGACAAAGCGTGGCAATTATTTCTTTGGAGATTGTACAGTAAACGTTGATCCGGATGCAGAACAGTTGTACGAAATCATAGGCTTAACAGCGCGCGGTGCAAAGTTCTTCGACATTGAGCCACGCGTAGCCGTTTTATCCTATTCAAACTTTGGTTCGAGTAAAGGTGCGATTCCTGAGAAAGCACGACAAGCAGTGCGCATGGTAAAAGAAAAGCATCCGAACATTATAATTGATGGCGACATACAAGCCAACGTTGCGCTCAACACAGAGTTGCAACAAGAGATGTATCCATTTTCAGCTTTAGCAAAAGAAGGCGCGAATACATTTATCTTCCCGAATTTAGCATCTGCTAATATTGCTTATAAACTATTAATGGAGATTGGTGGCGCTGAAACTATCGGCCCTATTTTATTAGGGATGAATAAACCGGTTCATGTTTTACAATTAGGTTCATCTATACGAGAAATTGTTAACATCGCAGCCATTGCTGTTGTTGATGCCCAATTGCAAGAACGCAATAGGCACATTTCTTGATTTTCTTTTTCAGATTAATAATAAAAAAGTCCACTATTTAAATAGCGGACTTTTTTTTTGAAATGATACCTACACATACCACAACACATATCACTCCGCACTCCGATGGAGAGGTGTTGGTGGTGAGGTTGTTTAAAAAAATCTTAAGTTGATAATCACATGCTTTTCTACTTATCAACTCAATGCGTAACTAGAAGCACCAAATCTTTCGAAAATAGCTTTATCTAGCATTTCCTGATTATCCGGATGAGCAATCTTCAGTAAGGCAAGGGCACGCTGATGCAAATTCAATCCGTATAAATAAGCAACACCATACTCAGTAACTATATAATGCATGTGTGCACGCGTAGATACAACACCTGCACCTGCTTTTAACTTCGGAACAATTTTAGATTCACCTTTCTTAGTTGCAGAACATAATGCAATGATGGGTTTTCCATTTTCACTTAAGGAAGCACCGCGTATAAAATCCATTTGTCCGCCTACTCCCGAAAATTGATAGGTTCCAATTGAATCTGCACAAACTTGTCCGGTTAAATCAATTTCAATGGCGCTGTTTATAGCAACTACTTTAGGGTTGGCGCGAATTACGCGCGTATCGTTTACATAATCTGCTTCTAAAAATGCAAAGCCAGGATTGTCATCTACAAAATTATAGAGTTTATCCGTGCCTATTGCAAAAGCTGCAACGGTTTTCCCTCTATGTTTTTTCTTATATGCGTTGGTAATCACACCCTTTTTAATCAAATCAATTACACCATCGGAAAACATTTCGGTATGAACACCTAAATCTTTACAATGTGTTAAGGATTGTAATACAGCATCGGGTATAGCGCCAATTCCCATTTGTAAAGTAGAACGATCGTCAACCAACTCAGCTATTTTACTTCCAATAATCTGCTCAGATGCTGAAATACGATCGCTGTATTTTACTTGCGGCAACGTATCGTTACAAGCTACAGCAGCGGCCATCTGGCTTACATGCACAAAACCATCACCCAGTGTTCGCGGCATGTTCGGATTTATCTGTGCAATTATTTTCTTTGCATGCTTAACTGCTGATTTAGCCACATCCACCGATGTACCTAAAGAGCAAAACCCATGTTTGTCTGGTGGAGAAACATGAATTAACGCCACATCAATTGGCAAAATTCCTTTATCAAACAACCTTGAAATTTCACTGAGGAAGATAGGGATGTAATCTCCATTTTCTCCATTTACAGCTTCGCGAATATTCTCAGAAACAAATAACGAATTGAAAAAGAAATGTTCTTTGTAGGCAGGTTTAGCAATTTCTAAAGGGCCTAATGTGCTAACAGCAATTAACTCAACATTTCTTAAGTGCGAGCAATTATTGGCCAGCGCACCTAGTAAGGTTTGTGGTGTTGCGGCACTGCCATGGATAAATACTCTATCTCCAGATTGAATCAATCTCACAGCTTCATCAGCCGAAACAAAAGGTACGGGGTTCATACAACAATTAATTATTCCGAAAAGTACAATTATCACTATACTGTAAACGTGATTTTCATCAGTAAAAAATCTGTTTTGTAAAAGGCAAACGTTTGAAAAAAGAATTTCTTTTCCTTTTGTACTTTTATTGTATGAAAAGTCTAATCAAGGTAGCCTTTATTGGATCCGGCAATGTTGCCTGGCACTTAGCCCCTGCTATCGATAATGCAACCGGTTTTAAAGTAATTGAAATTTACAGCCCGACAGAAAAAAATGCAAAAGCATTAGTTAACCGATTATACGAAGCAGAGGTTAAAACTGATTTAGATTTTAGCGAAAGCGAAGCTCAACTTTTCTTCTTCTGCATAAAAGACGATGGCATTGAAGCGTTAGCCAAAGAAATAATTCTGCCTGAAAATGCAATTGTCATCCACAACTCTGGAAGTTTACCCATTACAGTACTTGCTTACGCTGCAACAGCGCGCATGGCCGTGTTGTATCCTTTGCAAACATTTTCGAAACAAAAGAAAGTAAACATAGAAGATGTTCCTTTTTTTGTTGAAACCATAGGCGAAGGTGTAGAGGAAATCATGGTTAAACTCGCCAATCAACTCAGTCAGAAAGTTGCTGTTGTTAATTCCCAAAAAAGAATGGCCTTACACATTGCAGCTGTTTTTGCATCCAACTTTACTAATCATATGCTTACGATTTCTAAAACTATAATGGACGCAAGTGATTTACCTTATACTTGGCTTACACCCTTAATCAGCGAAACTATAAACAAATCATTTGAAATCGGCCCACTGGCAGCACAAACTGGGCCGGCCAAGCGAGGAGATTTAAAAATTTTAGATCAACACCTCAGCATGTTACAAGAAGATGAACAAATCGCTGAGATTTATAAGTTAGTGAGCCAACACATCATTGATGTGCACGATGTAGAAGAAGATTGATTATCGATTAATTTTCAACAACTCTTCAAAAGAAACGTCCATAACCGGATAATTTTTCCAACCTATAAAATCGAAATGCCACCATTCAGAACTGTTTACTTTAAAACCATTTCGTTGCATTACATCAATTAATGTTTTTCTGTTTTTTCTGATAGCAGGATCTGCAACCGGAGTGGATGGCCAAGCTGCTTTTTCAAAAGAATCAAATTCAGTTGGCATGGTTAATTCTTTTCCGGTTTTTAGATCGACAATTGTCATATCGATAGCACAACCTCGGTTATGACGCGAACCTCGATAAGGAGACGCTACATACGTTGTATCTCGGTACACTTCATACAATTTTACAGTTGCCGCATAAGGTCGGTAAGCATCGAATATTTTTATTCCATAACCGAGTTTATTAAACTCAGCTTGTGCCTTTTGCAATGCAATAGCAACAGGTTTTCTGGCATAAGCCTTTGGCAGATTATAGATTTTTTCTTTGGTGAAATTACTTTCGGTTGAATATCTAATGTCGAGAATAATGTTTAGAATAAATTTTTCTAAATCTATTAACTCAAACTTATCGCTTAACTCCTTTTGCATTAGATAATCATTCAACTTCTGAGGCTTCAATCCATACGGATATTCTTGCGCATACCCTGAAATAACGCTTAGATATACTATAATCAATAATAAATTTCTCATCCTTATACCTTATCTTTTGTATCAATTATTATAGTAACGGGTCCATCATTTAGCAAGCTTACTTGCATATCAGCGCCAAAAATGCCAGCTTCTACTTTCTTGCCCAATTGTAATTCAACTTCTTTTAAGAATTTTTCGTAAAGTGGAATAGCAATTTCTGGTTTAGCAGCAGCAATGTAACTTGGTCTATTGCCTTTTTTTGTAGCTGCATGCAATGTAAACTGACTCGCTACTAAAATTTCTCCATTAGCATCTTTAACCGAAACATTCATCACACCAACATCATCATTAAAAATACGGAGGTTTACAATTTTTTGAGCCAACCATTGTATGTCTTCTTCTGTATCGTCATGCGTAATGCCCAGTAAAACCAATAAACCACAACTAATTTTACCTACAATAGTATCATTCACTTTTACTTCACAAAATTTTACACGTTGAATTACTGCTTTCATTTTTTATATGTATAGTCTAACGGTAAAAGCTCTGCAATTTTTTCCGACCAACCTAAATAGCCAGATAAAAATACATTAGTTATCGGTTCATAATATCCATTGGAATAAATGATTGTTTTCTCTTCAAGAAAATTAACAATAGACTCTTGCTTATTTCTCGCTGCTCTCTTTAAATCAGCAGCATAAGCCAATTCTTCTCTCTCCTTAAAAGTTACTTTGTACCTACCTTTGCTTTTAATGTACACTTCTTTCCCGTAACTAATTATTTCGACCGCAGACTTAATCTGCCTACCAACACTATCTATAAATTCAGGTTTATTTTTTAAACTTAGGTAGTAACTAAGACTATCATTTTTATCAATTACAACAACACCACCATTCATTTTCTTCTTTCGCCAGTAATCTAATCTTTCCTTAAGATACGCTTCATCAGGTCTTTCTTTGTTTCTGATTGTATGCAATTCAAATATTTCAAAACCACTGCTCACTAATTTATTATGATATAGAATATTAATCAAATGTGTAAAAGAACCTTGATATGATTTCTCTTTCGATTTTTGCCACTTGTTATTTTCTAGATTACTCTTTGCTTTTACATTTATAAATAAAGGAATACCTGCATATTGTGTCGCGCCATTTTTATAATCCAAATAAAAACTTAATAGCTGATACTTTAATCGATAGCCTAATGCTTTATTCGAAATAATAAGTGGAACTTTGCAATGAGCATAGAGCGTTGAAGTACTAGCGTCAAAAAATAAATGAATATCTTTTTTATTTTCAATTTCAACTTTTTGTGCATTATTGGTTAATCCAATAAAGTATCGCTTAAATTCATTATAATTATTTTGCCAGTTTAGTGTATCTGGTTTTACTAAAATACTTGACAGTGTTTTTACTTCAGGTGGCAACATAACCGAAAAGTTATAAGTCGTTCCCGAAAATTCTAATGGATATTGTGTTAGCTTAAAACCAACAGAAGAAATAGTTAAATCATATTTACCATCAGCAAAACCTGATAAACTATATTCTCCTTTTTCATTAGTTGAGGTACCAATACTTGTATTGGCAAAATAAACATTGGCATAAGGCACAGGTTCATGTGTAAGTGAATCTGTAACAACTCCCTTAATTTGATTTTCAGTTTGCTGTCCAAAGCAAACGCTGCTCAGTACAACCAAAACAATAAATACAATACTGTGGTTAAAAATCTTGCAGCGCATCCGATTCAAAAACTCTCGTTCCTGATTTTTTATCATTAGCAATCAAAAACATAGCTTTCGCCACTTGCTTCGCTTCTATGCCTTTGTATTTTTTAGGGATAAGTAATCCGAAAATTTTGTAAAACAATTTCGCTGCATCTTCACCAGCACGTTGTTCACTTCTTTCGCCCAATAAAAGTGAAGGTCTCAGTACAGAAAAACTTTCGAAACCTAATGTAGAGATGGCTTGTTCTATTTCACCTTTTACTTTATTATAAAATAGGGAAGAATTAGCATTGGCACCAAGTGCTGAAACCAATAAGAAATGCTTCGCGCCTTTCTCTAAAGTAATTTTAGCGATTGATAAAGGATAATCGAAATCAACTTCTTTAAATGCTTCTTTAGTTTTGGCTTTGCGTATAGTTGTGCCTAAACAACAGAATACATCATCTGCTATTAATTTATCAACATCATTTTGCAAAGTTTTATAATCTGTAATCACCAACTCAGCTTTAGTAGGTAATGAAAGTGCTTGTCTACTTATCACAATGACTTTATTATATTCATCACTCTGTAAAAGTAAATCAAGCAAATTTTTTCCCACTAAACCTGTAGCTCCAACAATAAGCGCTGTTTTCATCTTAACTGTTTAAATCATTAAGATAACGAAAACAAATTCTCAATAATACTTACTATCTCTCTTTCAGCAGATTTTCCTTTGTCCTTAGCGTACCAGGCATGTATTTTCTCAACCCACTCATCGTGCGGCAAGCCTTTAGCTTTAAAGTCTAAAACCAAATTTTTTGCTTCCAATGGCCTAGGGCCCCAGGTTTCCAAGACAAAATTATGCTCATCTAATATCAGTAACTTCGGGATAGATCTTGTACCATTTGTTAAATGCTGATCGATCAGATCAAGATGCTGGTCTCGCAAAACTATTCTTAACTCAATCCGTGTATTTAATGATGCCAACTTCAATATTACAGGCAAAGTCTGCGCAGCATCACCACACCAACCTTCAGAAATCACAAGCCATTTTAATGGTTTGCCAATTGATTGAAAAACATCGAGCGTTCTACTTTCAGGCACAAAAGTTTTCTCAATCCTATTCATACGTTGCACATTCAGCTTTGTGTAATGCAACATATGTTCAGTTGCTTCACCACTGGTGATTTTTCCTATATGTAGTAATGTGTTAATTAGTTTTCGATAATCAGCATATAAAAGAGCGTTACTCCAAACAGAGGCTTCCACGCGTTGAGTTAGCGTTTCCATAAAATTCATTTCTTATCAAACAACCAACTCAAACCAAAAAGTTCAATTAAAAAGTTTGCTGAATTTCTCTCTTCACTTCCGAAATAGCATGAGCGATAGCATCAACAGGCCTATTCATGTATTTTTCAATAATTTTTTTCGATAAATCTAGGCTTGTAGCTTCAGCATCCAATTCACC
Source organism: Cyclobacteriaceae bacterium (assembly GCA_027533395.1). Lineage (GTDB taxonomy): Bacteria > Bacteroidota > Bacteroidia > Cytophagales > Cyclobacteriaceae > Chryseotalea. Next base: position 957 of record JAPZUF010000019.1, on the reverse strand, counting down.
CATCGATTCGTTAATGACTAAAATCAATTCTTCCTTTGCATTTTTCACCAACTCCCAAACCACCTCACTCATAAACACTTGCTGCGAAACATTATGATTATATTCATTTCTGATTTCATTCAATAATCCTTGTTGAAACTCCTTGGCAGGCAAGCCCGGAACAGCTAAACGTACTAATAAATTACCAGGTGAAATTCTCTCTAGAAATAAAGTAATCCTCTCATACGCCTGCAAACGCAAAGGTAAAATCGTTTCAATACTTTTTGCCCTAACATCTAACTTTCTTAATTCAATTTCCTTAACTAAAAACGAACGAACCAATAAATAAGCAGCATATAAAACAATTGATGCAGGAATAACTATTTTTAATAACTCAAGTAATGCGTCCATAGAATTTTTTCTTTCTTAATTGCGTTAGAAATTTAGACAAAAACAACACAACACTACACATGTTTTCAAACTTTCAACCGATAACAATAACCGAACGCGCTGCAGAAGAAGTAAAAAAAATCATGAATACGAAAGGTATTCCAGCAGAGTACTGTTTACGCATTGGTGTTAAAGGTGGAGGCTGTGGTGTATCTTTACTGGTTGGGTTCGACAAACCCAAAGAAACCGATCAAAAATTTACCATCAATCAAATACCCGTCATCATCGACAAAAAACACACCATGTACATTATTGGCAAAGAGATGGATTACTTACAAACCGAGCAAGGACAAGGATTCTCTTTCACTCAAAAAGCGACATAAAAACCAACTCAGAATCCTAACACAGTTTATCTATCCTATAAATATTAATCAACCTCACAAATAAGCGTCCCCCCTCCAATGCCAGAGGCAAAGTCGGGGCCGGGCTGCTTCGGGGTTCCGTCTAGCTGGACAGCTAGACCCCTCGTCCCTTCGGGTCGGTGCCCTTCGCATCCCTGGCCGAGGTTTTTACAGCTTAACAGGTTTC
>JAPZUF010000025.1 GCA_027533395.1 Cyclobacteriaceae bacterium | reverse complement strand
CACCCAAACCCACAACCACGCACCCGCCACACAGCGCAAAACAGACACCACGAGTTTCCAATCGGTCACAGCAGTAGAAGTAATTGCGAACAATCAAAAACTATATGTAAACCGCGAAGATGGTTTTATTGGTTGGGGATTGAAGAAAGATGAATACATCTGCGATTGTTCTGAGCTAGACGATATTATTGTTATCCGCAGAGATGGAAAAGCAAAAGTATCGCGCATACAAGAGAAAGTTTTTATGGGTAAAGACATTTTGTATGTTGGTGTTTTCAAGAAAGGAGATGATCGCATGATTTACAATGTGATTTATTCGGATGGAAAAAGCGGAACAACTTTCGCGAAACGTTTTTCAATTCCGGGTGTAACACGCGATAAAGAATATCCAATTGCAACAGATGAAAAGAATTCAAAAATTCATTACGTCAGCGGCAATCCTAACGGAGAAGCAGAAGTGGTAGAGGTGAAGTTATCGCAAGCAAGCACTGCACGTAAAAAGATTTTCAATTTTGATTTTTCTGAGTTAGAAGTGAAAGGTCGTTCTACTAAAGGAAACATTGTTACCAAATATCCGGTACGAAGAGTTGATTTCTTAAAAGCTGGAAGTTCAACCTTAAGTAAATTAACCTTGTGGTACGATGCTGATGCTGGAAGATTGAATAAAGATGGCAGAGGCAAATACCTGGGTAAATTTGATGGTGATGATTTGATCATTGCTTTCAATCGCAATGGTTCTTATAAAATTACCAATTATGAATTAACGAATCGTTACGAACCAGAGAGAACCTTACATGTAGAAAAGTTCCACGGAGACAGAATTATCTCTGCTGTATATGTAGATGGAGAAACAAAGCAATTTATGGCCAAGCGTTTCATTTTAGAAACCAATACCATGGATAAAGAATTTGTTTTTATTTCAGAAGCGATTGGTTCTCGGTTAGTAGCGGTTACTACAGCCGAAACACCGGAAGTGGAAGTAGAATTGATTAAGAACAAAGACAAGGGAAAAGTAACGGAAACCATTAACCTCGAAGAGTTAGTAGATGTAAAAGGTTGGAAAGCTTTAGGTAATCGTTTATCGCAATACAAAGTTACGAAAGTGATGTTGCCGGAAGAACCAACTGAAACACCGGAAGAAAATGAAACAGAGGAAGAGATGACTGAAGAAACGCAGTCGTCAAAAAAAAAACAGAGTTCCAAGTTACAGTTGAAGAAGACGGACAAGTCGCGCTCTTCGGAGGAATCAAAAAAACCGAAAGCGAAGAAGGTCGCGAGCAAGCCCCAAGCTACCAGCAAAAAGGCCAAGTCGCTCCCAAAATCAAAGCCGAGCAAAAAAGTCTCTTCAGCGAAAGCCAAGCCGAAAGCAGCAGCAAAGCAAGCAAGCAAGAAAACAGCAAGGAAAGCAACCAAGAAAAAATAGAAGAGAAGAAAACGGAAGAGAAGAAAGACGAAGGTGAAGACAAAGCCTTTGGCGTAGGCGAAAGCACTGAATGGACTTTCTGATAAAATAAAAGTCTGCTGAGGAAGCAGACTTTTATTTGATAGAGACTTTTCGATTAAGGAATTTCAGAAGAGGCGCTCACCATCTTTTCTTTATCTTGTAATTGTTGCCAGGCTTCTTTTTGTTTTTTCTCCCACGTTTGCCAAACTTTTTTCAGCATCGCCATGTCTTCATCTAAGCACGGATAATTGGTATGTGTTGGTTTCGGAAAAATGCCTGCTTTTAATTCTTGTGTAGTGATGCCGTTGGTCCACTCGAAATGTGCGGGGTCGTAAGGATGTCTCCATCTGCCTCCCCAGCGTAAACCTAGCTTTTCTCCCTCCACGCCAATTTTTCTCCACAGTGCTTTATTTTCCCAAACGGGTTTTCCATTTACAATAGGCACTACATCACAAGCTAGTCCATATTGATGTTTTGAATTTCCTCCTGCAGAGCGCGTATATTTTCTTCCCATACCAAAGTATTCTGCTTGTTTGGTACTCGTTCTAAAACTTTCAACAACTTCTATTTGAATGCCTTTGGCTTTGCACTTAGCAATTAATAAAAACATTTTATCTCTAAAGTAAGGATGCAAGGCTTTTAAGTCAGCAATCATTGACAATTCACCTCTGTTTTTTTCAAACTCAAAATTTTTTCTAATCAACCAATTTTGCCAATATAGTTGAGAATCATACAAGCCTTGCGTATTGATGTTGCTAAAAAAAGTAGTATCAAAGGGCGCTGCCGCTTTAGTATCAATTCTTAAGGTTGATTGACACCAGCCCATATGAGTAATAAGCATAAAAGTTACACATGCAATTCTTTTAAGACACATAGGAAATCGAACAACATCAAATATAATAAAAAGATATTCAAATCGATAACAGAAATACTATTTGAGATATCGACCTAAATCGTTTACTTGTAGTAAGTTCAGATGCTTTATGTATTGTAAAAGTATTCAGCAACGTGGGCAATGCGGAAAAATGTTACTGGTTTTACTGGTTATAATAACATCTTTATTTGAGGTTGGTAAAGCACAGGATAAAAAGCAAATCGATAGTTTAGAAAATCTTTTAAAGAATGCTGAAACAGATTATCAAAAAGTTGACATATTGAATCAATTATCATTTTCTTTATATGACTTCAATGATAGTTTAGGACTTATAAAGGCTTTACAAGCCTTATCGCTTTCTAAAAAACTGTATTATAAAAATGGAGAGAAGCGATCTCTAACTTTAGTTGGCATTGGTTATTTCTCTTCAGGAAAGTACACTTTATCTAAACAATCATTTATTCAATCGAGTAATATTGTAACGGATGGCGATGAAGAAGAAAACCACTACAACAATGCATTTCTTGGTAATGTTTACTGTGACTTAGGTTTGTACGATTCTGCACTGCATGTTTTACAAGCAACAGAATCTGATATTAAGCGAACAACTAAAATCAGGTATTTGTCGAGAGTGTATAGAACAAAAGCAAGAGTGTTAAACACATTGTATCGATATTCAGATGCAATTGAAATGTTAAAATTGGCGGAAGCTTCCTTAGTAAATAACTCACCCGCTGTATTGTCAGAACTATATTTCTTGTATTTCAATGCTTATTTAAATGCTGGTAATTTTTCAGTAGCAAAAAAATATGCAACATTAACCTGCGAGCAAGCAAAACTTTCTACTTCTAATTATTCAATGGTGCAATGTAAACTTTGTGAAATTGATATAAGTACTCATCAAGCTGATTATAAAAATGCATTGAAATATACATTCGAAGGTATTCATTTAACTAAGTTATTTGGTTATCATTTTCCTAGAGCTCAATTATACTTAAAGGCTTCTGAAGTTTATAGTGAGCTTTCAGAATATGAGCTAGCTGCAAGTATTGCATTTAAGGCGCTTTCATTGGCACAGGAGTCGAACATGCAAGGATTAATGGCAGAAATTAATGGAACATTAGCATGGATTTTTAAAGATCAAAAGGATTATCGACAAGCATTAAATTTTGTAAACGAGTCTGAGCGAATAAGAACCATATTAAAAGATAAGCGAGGTATTGCTAATTGCTATAATACTAAAGGTTTGATTTATATGCTAGAGGGTGATAACGAACTCTCTATAAGTTTTCATCAAAAAGCATTACAAATACGAAAGGAATTAAACTATAAGGCAGGAATTGGAGCGTCTCTATTTAATCTATCATTGGTTTATAAACAAGTTGGTAATTTTGACCAAGCGTATCAGCTATTATTACAAGGTTTAGAAATTGATAAAGAGATAGGAGATGTTTCGGATTTAACAATATCTTATACTGAAATTGCAACATTATTAATTGAAACAAAGAAGTTAAAAGAAGCACAACCTTATGCAGATAAAGCTTTTGAAATGGCACAGCAGACTCAATCAAAACTTTTAATTCGGAACGCATATAATATGTATGCAAATTATTATGAGAAAAAGGAAGACTGGAAAAAAGCTCATTATTATATTAAACTAGCTAAAGCAGAAGATGACAGCATTTATTCAGAAAGCATTTCCAGAAAGATGGCAGAGATGAATGCATTATATGATGTAGAAAAAAAACAACAAGAACTTTTATTATTAAGAAATGATAAATCACTACAAGAGACAAAATTGAATTTACAAGCTGAGCAATTGCGCAACCAATACATTATTATTATTGTAGGTACTACAGGCTTTATTTTGGTTTCTGTTTTTGTTATCCTTCTATTCAATTATTCGAAAAGAATGGCAAAAGCCAAAGATGAGTTGCACCGTTCTCATTTAGAAATATTAGAAGTGAATGAAGAATTGAAGACCTTGAATCATCGATTAATTGAAAAGCAAGAAGAAATTCAAGCACAAGCGGAAGAGTTAACTGAATCGAACGAAACCTTATTGAAATTGAATAATGATAATTTAGAAAAGCAAGAGGAACTCGCTGCACAAACTGAAGAATTAAGAGAAGCCAATGAAGCTATTATCAATTTAAATTTTAAACTAGAAGAAAGAGTAGAACAAAGAACCCAACAACTCAAGCAAGCCTACTTAGAATTGGATACTTTCTTTTATCGAAGTTCGCACGATTTTAGAAGACCGTTAACAACTTTTATGGGCTTGGCAGAAGTTGCCAAAATTACAGTTAAAGATGAGCGTGCAATTGAGCTTTTTGATAAGGTGAGAGAAACTGCCCTCAGTCTTGATAAGATGATCAGAAAACTTCAGGCTATAAGTGATGTAGGAGCGCAAGATTTAGTTTTAAAAGATATATCAGTTAAAGAAGTTATCGATAATATCTTAATTCAATATGAAGAAGAAGCGAGGAGTAAATCAATTTTTTTAAAAAATGAAACCAATAAACAAGTAACTTTTAAATCCTATCCGGCTTTAATCATGCTAATAGTAGAAAACTTAGTAGAAAATGCAATACAATTTTGTGGTGTTGATCATCCATTTGTAAAGGTTATGTGTTATGTACATGAAGGGGAAATAATATTAGAAGTAATTGATAACGGACAAGGCATACAAGAAGAGTATATACCTAAGATATATGATATGTATTTTCGCGCCAACGTTAGTTCCCGCGGTAATGGTTTAGGTTTATATATCGTGCGCAAAGCTTTAGATAAATTGAAAGGAGATATTCAGATAAAAACGGTTTTACATGTTGGTACAACCGTAAGAGTAAATATTCCTATTTCATAGGGGAAGTAAATTTTATAATATCAGATAAGATTTTCTCTAAACCATTGGTTTTAATAACATACATAGTTTGTAAAAAATCTCCCAGCTTACCTTGCGGAAAACCTTTGGATGAAAACCATTCTAGGTAGGAGACAGGTAGCTCTTTGATGAACATCCCTTTGTATTTACCAAAAGGCATTCTGTAGTTTACCAACTCTTTAAAGTAAATAGCTTGTTTTTCTTTATCTCCTCCAAAAATGTTTAGTATTTCCATTTATCAATATTGAAACAATATAAAGATATTTGCAAGAATGAGTTTAAAGGTAGCATCATTGAATTCTGGTAGTAATGGCAATTGCTACTATGTTGGTAATGCCCAGAGTGGTGTATTAATAGATGTAGGTATTGCAGCTAGTGAGGTAGAAAAAAGATTAGAGCAATTAAATGTTTCAGTTCAGTCGATTAAAGCAACATTTATCACGCATGAACATGGCGATCATATTCATGGTTTACCTGCCTTTGCTAAGAGATATAATCTGCCAGTTTACCTCAGTAAAGGAACCTATGAGCAATCAGAAGTTAATCTTAGTAAATTAAACATTCAATTAATCAAACCTTATCAGTGTATTGAAATTGGAAACTTAAAAATAGTCGCTTTTCCTAAACAACACGATGCTGGGGAAGCTTTAAGTTTTTACGTAGAGCAAAATGATGTAAGGGTAGCTGTTATTACTGACATTGGTGTGGCTTGTAGCCATGTGCAAGATGTTTTTGCCAATGTTCATGCTTGCATTTTAGAGAGTAATTATGATGAAGAAATGTTAGAAAACGGCCGGTATCCTCTTGCTTTAAAAAAAAGAATTAGAGGTGGGATGGGGCATCTTTCTAACAAACAAGCGAAAAGATTATTCTTAGATAAGAAGCACCAGGAATTGAATTTATTATTGTTGGCACATTTATCCAGAAACAACAACAAACCAGAATTAGCTTTGGCAGAGTTTAATGATGTAGGACCATCCATTCAAATAGAGGTTTTATCTCGCTATAAAGTAAGTAAGCTATACGAGATAAAGGGCAAAGCTTTTGCTTATCAACCAGCATTAGCTTCTAATTTTGTACAACAATTGAGTTTGTTTTAATTTATTCTTTATTCGCCATAAAGAAGGCTGGCGGCACCAATTTTTGAAACATGATATCCTTTAAACTTTCTTCAGCCTCAATTTTTGTGAAAGCTAGTGCCATGCATTGTAACCAAGCTTCTACTTCTATCTTTCCAATCGGGTGGGGAAGATGTCTTGCCTTCAATCGAGGGTGTCCATAACGTTGTGAGTATATGTCTGGACCTCCAAAAAACTGCGTTAAGAAAAAAAACTGCTTTTCTTTAATTAGTTCTTTGTCTGTTTTAAACAATGGCGAAAGTTGTGGATGTTCAAAAACTAAATCGTAAAAATGTTCAACCAATTTTTTAATGTTGTCTTCTCCAAATTGTTCGTACAATGTTTTATCCATGTTTACTTCACTGGTTCAAACTCGATTTCTCAGGATATTTTGCTTGTACTTTTCTATAGAAGTCTTGCATGTCTTTTAAATCCTTTTCATAATTGCCTGTCGGAAAAAAAACATCTCCAAATCCTGCCACTTTCTTTCCATAATCCAAGTAACCTAACACAATAGGTACATTTGCACCCATAGCTGTGTGATAGAAACCAGATTTCCATTCTTTCACATAACTTCTTGTTCCTTCCACCGGTATCATCAAAATGAGTTCATCATGTTTTTTAAACATATCAATCATGGTGTCAACTAGGTTGTTGTTTTTACTTCTATCTACAGCAATACCACCTGTTGCGCGCATTAAGATGCCCAAAGGAAATTGGAATAAACTTTTTTTAGCAAGAAATCGTGCGCGCATACCACAAGCATAGAGTGTTGCCAAGGCAATAGGATAATCCCAGTTGCTGGTGTGTGGTGCGGCTACCAGCACACATTGCTTGTATTTAGGGTCAAGTTGGCTGCCAATTTTCCAGCCAATAAGTTTAAGATAAAGAGAACAAAGCCATTTCATAGAAAAAGGGAAATCGGTGGTAATATGCGACTAAACCGATTTCCCAACAAGCAAATTTACAATTGCTTTTATACTTGTTTTAACTTAAAAAAGATGGGTAAAACAATTCTTTGCTTTACAGGTTTTCCGCGCTGCTTGGCTGCTTTCCATTTGGGCGATAGCTGAACAATTCTTAATGCTTCTTCATCGCATCCTGCACCTATTCCTTTCACGATTTTTATGTTGGTTAATGTTCCATCTTTAGCCACAACAAACTCCACAAATACTTTTCCTTCTACGTTCATTCTCCTTGCTTGGCTTGGGTATCTTAAATTTTCTGATGCTAACTTGTAGAAAGATTCCATGCCATCAGTTGGTGCAGCAGATTCCTCTACTACCATAAATATCTCTTCGCTATCTTCCTTCTCTATTTCAACATCCTTCGTTGGTTCAGTAATGGTAATCTGTTGTAGCTTCGTATCTGTACTTATTTCCACATCGAAGTTTACTTCAATGTCTTGCACGATTTTAGTATCATTTGGTACTTCAACAACCTGTGGCAATTGTAAAGTAGGAGGAGGAGGTTGAATTTCAGTGGGTGGAACTTCGATGATTTCTTCAAAATCATTACTGGTTTTAGCTATGCTTACCAATTCATTTTTTTCATAAGATTTTATCTGAAAGGCAGCAATAACAATTAGTAAAGAGGAGCAAAGTCCCACGCTCAGCAATAAAGGTCTGAGCAATTCTAGATCTGCTTGTTTTGTTTTTTTAGGTTCTCTGTAGAGACCTGAGTCGCTTGGTTTCATGTAACTAAAATAGCTACCTGAAATGTTGGTTTTTATGATACCTGTTAGAAGGCATCCTGATTTTTGTTGGTTTTACTCTTGGGATGTAAATGCAAGCATTTCTTTACTATGAGCGATTTTACTGTAGAGATGTCCGCTGGGTTTAATGTTTCTTTCCTTGGTTTCCCAATGGCAACTGCATAAACCGAATTGAAAGGTTGGACCGAGTGCCCATTCAAAATTATCCCAAGTGCTCCAATAATAATAACCTTGAATAGGTATGCCTTCGCTTATAAGTTGATGAATGATGCTTAAATAATCATAAATGGCTTTTCCTCTTTTCTCATCATCTTTAGTGCAAATTCCATTTTCAGTAATGATGATAGGTTTCTGGTACTTCTTCCAATAACGAAGCACGTTTTCGCGTAAACCCTCCGGATAATATTCCCACATATCATCATGGTCTTTCCCACTTGATTTAAGTTTTTCAGGTGTGGTAATCATGGTAACAGGTAACGGATCATGATTAATGCGTGCGTAGTAACTCATCCCAAAGAAATCTACCTTTTCAAAGTGAGAAGGAACAAACTCCATGAACCACATGTCAGAAAGTTTTGCTGGTATGATACCCCAGACGTTTTCAGCTGAAAAAACTGCAGCATTATGAGAGATACCAACAGGATGATGTGGATATTTTTGTTTGATGATTTGATAAGCCTCGTTGTGTGCCAGCCCCATGTTTTTTACAACCTTGGCTGCCAGAATAATGTTGTTTTTAAAGGGTGGAAATTTTCCAACAATCCATCCAAAGCAGGCATATACATTCGGCTCGTTAAAGGTATTCCAACTGCTAATGTAGTCTCCAAATTCTTCCACAAGTTTTTTAACAAAGTCGAGCCACATTGCTGAGTTTTCCTTCTTCTCCCATCCGCCCAATTGACTGAACCAAACAGGGTTTGTGAAATGATGAAGCACCATCATGATCTCAACATTTTTGGTTCGAAGGCGATCCAAAACTTGATGATAGTGTTGTTTAGCATCAGCATCAAAATCGGCAAAAGGAGCGCGCTGCAGTCGGCTCCACATAAGGCTCATGCGATATTGAGGAGCCAGAGTGGCGATAAGATTAACATCTTCTTCCCATCTTTTTTCGTGTGCTGTTGTTTGATCAAAAATGTGACCATCCATACTGGTAACACCTTTCCAATCATGCTCAAATGAAGTTTCTATCTGATAAGCAGAAGTGCTCGTTCCAAACTTAAAATCTTCGGGAAACTTCATGGTATGTGGTTGTAATAAAAAAACAAAAGCGATAAGATTTCTTATCGCTTTGCAAAGGTAATAAAGTAAACCTTATTAACCGTTGTTAGACTCTTGGCTTTCGCCACCACCAAAAAGAGATGCTTGAGGTGCAGGCGCTGCAGGTGCTGGAGTTGGTGTTGCTACCGGAGCTGCAGGCTTAGGAGCTGCTTTCTTTTTAGGAGCAGATTTCTTTTTAGCAGCAGGCTTGCTTGCTTTTTTAGGAGCTGCCTTCTTTACTGCTTTTTTAACTGCTTTCTTTGCTGACTTCTTCGCGGCTTTCTTCGCGACTTTTTTCGCAGCTTTCTTTGCTGCCTTTTTAGTTGATTTTTTCACAGCTTTTTTGGCTCCTTTTTTAGCCGATTTCTTTGCTGCTTTCTTTGCTTTCTTTGCCATAGCGTTTGTTGTAAATTGTTAGGGTTCGCATTTACTTCGAAAATTTAACTAAATAATTTTCGATTTGTAAATATTCTGGCTAAGATTTTTTTTGAATCGTCTTCACGTTGTTGTATAAGTGTATGAAAATTCAACACTTTCTGTTGCTATTTACCAATGCAAAACTTAGAAAAGATGTTGCCCAGCAAATCGTCAGTGGTTATCGCACCCGTAAGTTCACCCAGATAATGCAAAGCTTGGCGGATGTCTTGCGCCACTAAATCTCCGGTAATGCCTGATTCAATTCCTTCTTTAACGCGGCTTAATGCTTCATGTGTTTGCCTTAATGATTCAAAGTGTCGTAAGTTTGTCACGATTAAACCTCCGCTCTTAATTTCTTTGTTCAATACAGTGTTTAAGATTTCTTTCTTGAGTTGTTCTAGGTTTTGTTTTGCAAATGCGGCTATCAATACAAAATGATTTTCTTTTGCAAAAGTTATTGTTTCATGCTGTGCAATATCGGCTTTATTACCCACTAGTATAACACGTGCATCTAAACTCTTAAGTGATTCTATTTGGGTAATCATCGATTCTTTGGTTTCATTCGCCAAATCGAATAGGTAAAGAATTAGCGAAGCTTTTTCCATTCTTTCCTTCGTGCGTTGTATACCCATGTGCTCCACTTGATCGGTTGTCTCTCTTAATCCAGCTGTATCGATAAAGCGAAAGGAAATCCCATCTAGTACAATTTCATCTTCAATAAAATCGCGCGTAGTCCCAGGTATGTCTGAAACAATTGCTCGTTCATCATTCAGTAAAGCATTGAGCAAGGTTGATTTACCAGCATTAGGCTTCCCTGCGATTACAGTTGGCACTCCGTTTTTAATTACATTTCCTTGATCAAAGGATTCGATTAGCGGCTGAATAAAAGTGAGAATTTGATTAGTCAATCGAATCAAATCTTCGCGTTGAGCAAACTCTACATCTTCTTCTCCAAAATCTAATTCAAGTTCAATCAACGATGCAAAATGAATCAACTCTTCGCGCATGTGCGATAGGTTTTTAGAGTAGCCGCCACGCATTTGATTAACGGCAACTTGCCGCGATAATTCCGTTTCGCTATGAATCAAATCGCCAACAGCCTCGGCTTGCGCCAAATCTAGTTTATTGTTTAAAAAAGCCCTGCGTGTAAATTCTCCGGGTTCAGCTAGTCGGGCACCTTGTTTAATCAATAGCTTGATAATTTCTTTAACTACCACAGGCGATCCATGACAAGAAATCTCAACGCTATTTTCTCCTGTGTAAGAGTGAGGGTTTTTGAAAACAGAAATCAATACTTCATCAATTACCTTCTCATTTTCTCTGATGCTTCCAAAATGAATAGTGTGACTTTCAACATCCAATAAATTCTTTCCTCTGAAAACAGTTGAAGCAATTTCTATCGCCTGCGCTCCAGATAATCTAATGACAGCTAACGCTGCAACTCCCGGAGGAGTAGCCGGAGCTACAATGGTGTCTTTGTCGTTTAACATGTTATGCTATGCAAAGATAAACTGAGAATTGATGGAAATGAAAAAAGCCTCGTTGGGCACGAGGCTTTTAACTGGCAGTTTACATGTTATATGATTACATCATACCGCCCATGCCACCGCCTGGAGGCATAGCAGGTGCTTCTTTATCTTCAGGTATTTCTGAAACAACAGCTTCTGTTGTTAACAGTAAACCAGAAATAGAGGCAGCATTCTCTAATGCCAGACGTGATACTTTCGTAGGATCAATAATACCAGCTTCGAAGAAGTTTTCGAATTTATTTTCACGCGCGTTGAAGCCGTAATCTTTCTTACCTTCTTTTACTTTGTTTACGATAACAGAAGCTTCCTGACCAGCATTTTCAGCAATGGTTCTCAAAGGAGCTTCTAAAGCTAAACGCACAATGTTAATACCAGTTGCTTGGTCTTCATTATCTGCACCAACTTCTTTTACATCTTTTAAAGCTTCGATTGCGCGGATGTAAGCAACACCACCACCAGCAACTATACCTTCTTGTACAGCAGCGCGAGTTGCGTGTAATGCGTCATCTACGCGGTCTTTCTTTTCTTTCATTTCTACTTCTGTTGCAGCACCTACATAAAGGATGGCCACACCACCAGAAAGTTTTGCTAATCTTTCCTGAAGTTTTTCTTTATCGTAATCTGAAGTAGTGGTTTCGATTTGCGCTTTAATTTGGTTTACTCTGCCTTGAATGTCGGCTTTCTTACCAGCACCGTTTACAATAGTTGTATTGTCTTTATCAATGTTAACTTTCTCTGCGCGACCAAGCATATCTAAAGTAGCGTTTTCTAATTTGAAACCACGCTCTTCGCTGATTACTTGTCCGCCTGTTAAGATTGCGATATCTTCTAACATGGCCTTTCTTCTATCACCAAAGCCTGGAGCTTTAACTGCAGCTACACGCAATGCACCACGGATTTTGTTAACTACTAAGGTAGCTAAAGCTTCACCTTCAACTTCTTCTGAAATAATTACTAGAGGCTTACCAGTTTGTGCAGTTTGCTCAAGTACCGGTAACAACTCTTTCATGCTGCTGATTTTCTTATCATAAATTAAAATGTATGGGCTATCTAATTCAGCTTCCATTTTCTCGGCATTGGTTACGAAGTATGGAGATAAATAACCTCTGTCGAATTGCATACCTTCCACTGTTTTTACTTCAGTTTCAGTTCCTTTTGCTTCTTCCACTGTGATAACGCCATCTTTTCCTACTTTTTCCATTGCGTTTGCAATCATTTTACCGATTGTTTCATCGCTATTGGCAGAGATAGTAGCAACTTGTTCGATTTCGTTGTTGTCTTTAATCTTCTTGCTTTGCTTCTTTAGGTTTTCTACAACAACTATAACAGCCTTGTCGATACCACGCTTTAAGTCCATTGGGTTTGCACCAGCAGCTACGTTCTTAATGCCGTGAGCATATATTGCTTGAGCCAATACTGTAGCTGTTGTTGTACCATCACCGGCAGCATCAGCAGTTTTAGAAGCAACTTCTTTCACTAATTGCGCGCCCATGTTTTCAATTGGGTCTTTCAATTCGATTTCCTTTGCTACAGAAACACCGTCTTTTGTAACTGTTGGAGCACCAAATTTTTTATCAAGGATAACGTTTCTTCCTTTAGGGCCAAGCGTAACTTTTACAGCATCAGCCAATTTATCAACGCCTTTCTTTAATCTGTCGCGAGCGCTTGTATCGAATGTAATTTCTTTAGCCATAGTTTTAAAATTTTAAATTGTTCCGAAAATGTCTGAATTGCGCATGATTAAGTACTCTTTACCATCAATGGTAATTTCAGTACCGGCATACTTTCCATAAAGGATGTTATCGCCAACTTTTACCGTTACGGGTTTATCCTTTAAACCTTCGCCAACAGCTATTACTTTTCCTTTCTGTGGCTTTTCTTTTGCCGTATCAGGAATGATGATTCCAGAAGAGGTTTTTTCTTCTGCAGGAGCAGCTTCTACCAACACTCTGTCCTCGTTGGGTTTGAAATTTACTTTTGACATATACGTACTGATAATTTTAGGTTGAACGTTTAATTTCAGTGCAGCCTTGGCACATTCCATGCCACGCCACAGAACTTGCCAAGTTTACAGTTTTAATAGCAAAGCCTGACAGATAAGGTTGGTAAAACTATTCTTGTCTTTTGATATTACGTTTATAGATATGGCAACTTGTCAGATTTATTGGTTTTGCTTATTTTCAATTGAATTTTTTGGAATGATATGGAAACATTGTCTAAAGATTGGTTAACCGCTGGATTAGTAGATTTTGAGTACAAGAAGTATGTTTTGTTGGCCTACCTGAAACAGTTGAAACAGTTTTTCGGTCGCGTAGAGTTATATCCGTATCTGGCAGATTTGGTTTTTCATTATAAGAATCTGATGCAGATAAAAGAGAACAAATCGATGTTGGTGCAGGATTTTCCGAAGGAGTTATCGTTAGAGAATCTAAAGAATCTGGAATTGAATAACAAAAGAATTGTCGAGGATGATGCTGTGATGGCAGAAATAGAAGCCATTATCGAATTTGCATTGCCACGTTTTAAAAATGCCTTGCAAGACGGCACTGAAATTTATGACTTCGTAGAATCGCAATGTGAAATTCAACCTGTTGGATTATCATCATTATACAAAAATGAAGGCTATTTAATGGTTACCCAACCGCCTCAAAAAGAAGCTGATATCTATCGCTATCAAATCAGTGTTTATGAGAATGCCTTAGAACCTATGCGAAGTTTACAAACTACCTTTATCGAAACGCAAAGGCGAACTTTGGCATCAGGTTACGAACAGATGAAGTTGAGTTTACTGAAGCGATTTAGAGATTTGACAAACCCCGCTACCTTTTTGGTGGTGAGTAAAAGCAATTTTCCCAACCAACAAACTTTAATGCCTGTAGTGAAGCGATTGTTTATGAAACATTTATCACAAGCTGCATAAAAAAAGCCAGCTACAAACCGGCTTTATTTCATTTGTATTTCTGTTGATTACTTCGCAGAATCTGCCGCAGGTTTTTCTTCAGCAGGAAGTGTTGCAGCAGGAGTAGGGGCAGGAGCTTGTTCACTGGCTGCATCCAAAATTTCACTTGAGCTACCTCCGCGCGTTGGTGCAACAAAGTTCGTTGACAATGATAAAACCATAATGAAAGCAACTAAAGCCCAAGTAGTTTTCTCGAGAAAATCACCTGTTTTTTTAACGCCAAACATGTTGCTGGTACCGGAACCACCAAATTGGCTGGATAACCCGCCACCTTTTGAATTTTGAGCTAAAACAACGATTACAAGTAAAAAACTGCAGAAAATGATTAACCCAATGATAACGCCTAACATATTATTTTTTTAAATCTTCAATTTGAGCCGCAAAGTAAGCCTTTTTTTGTGGAAACTTCCAAATCAACTTTTTTAGTAATTCAATGGCTTTGTCGTTTTTGCCTTGACCAATTAATATTTTAACTAATGTTTCTGAAATGATATGTTGATCAAACTCGCCTTGCTTAATTCCGGAAAGGACTGGATTACCACTTGGATTGGCTTTTGGCTTTGGTGGAGAAATAGAAGGTTGCTTTTTCATGAATTTATCAATCAAAGCAATTTGTTGCTGTTGTTTACTCGATTTGGGTTTAAGCTTGCGGTGTGTACTTTCAATTTCTGAAATTAAATCATCTCCTGAAAGTCCTTTTCTTTTCGTTTTAACAGCTTTCTTCGCTTTAGTTTTATGACTTGTTTTTGTTGGCTTAACTTTAGTTACAACCTTACTTTTAAGTTTACTTTTAGATTTGATTGTTGCCTTGCTATCAGATTTAACTGGTAATTTCTTTTTATTGCTTTGTGCATGGCTTTCAAAATCTGCCAATAAAACTTCAAAGTTATGTTTCGATTGATGTAGTAATTCCAGATCATGCATCACTAAGTCTGCATAATCAACACCATCGTTTTTACCTTCTTCCGCAAAATCATGTTGTAATCCACGAAACGTTGGCTGCAGTACCATTAACTCCTTTAAAATGTGCCTGTCGGAAGCATAAACTGCTGCCAATTGTAAAATATGTTGGTGATTTTCTACTTGATTTTCTTTGCTTAATCTGGCAGCCAGCGCATGTAACATTTGGCTATAGGGATACAACTTCGACAAGTTTAAAACTGCATGAACTTCATCCTTTGTAGATTCAGGAAAGTTACGGATGAGTTCGAGAAATTCAGTTTTATTCATGCTAGACATTAATCTTCAGACTAAGGTAAAAATATTTTACCAATTGGCAACCGAAGCGTTAAAGATGTCGAGAATGATTTGATCCAAAATCTTATTGATAACAGCCTCACTTATGGCATCAGGATTATCATTATCAACGTTTTCAAAAAACGAAAAGGATTTGTCTGTAAAAGACATACTTTCATCAGTAGAATTATAATAGGTCGCTTTTACAGTTATTGTTAACTTAGTAAGCGCTGCAGCTGTTATATCATTTGGGTTAGAACCGGCAGTTGGCGCAACTTGGCTCAGTTGAAAACTTGTAATAACACCTTCCATTTGTAATTCTCCATTTTCAGGAACTATAGCCAAGCTTGTGTTTTGCAGCATAAAGTCTTTCAACTTGTTGGTGAAAGTTTGTCCTAAGTTAGCCGGACCTAAATCTGTGTTGTTGTAAAATTCTGAAATGGAAATATTTTTAGCCGTAATGGAAACACCAGTGAAGGAGTAAATGCCGCACGAAGAGAAATTTCCGAGTAGCGATACAAAAAGAAAATAAACCAATACTTTTTTCATGCAATCGGGTTTTACTTATTCTTCTAATTCGTATTGTTTTATTTTTCTGTACAAAGTTCGTTCCGAAATACCTAAATCACGAGCAGCGTATTTGCGTTTATTGTTATTCTTGCGGAGTGCGCGAAGAATCAGCTCTTTCTCTTTTTTCTCAATCGAAAGTGTGTCTTCTTCTGTTTCATGAGCGATATCTTGCACATCCTCAATTTCAGTTACCGGTATATCAGTATTTCCAACCTGATTTAAAACAAAAGGTTCACCTTGATGCAAATTGGTGTTAGTAGAATTATCCACCCCTTCAAATAAATGAGCGTGATCTTTTATTAATTGACCTGCATTACCTTTGTTGTTGTATAATTCGAGCACTAGTTTTTTAAGGTCGTTAACATCTTTTTTCATGTCGAATAACACTTTGTATAAAATATCACGCTCAGATATATTCTCCGGGCTGTTGATAGAATCTTTATAAAGAGTAGGTAACGTATTTTCCTTTGGAAGATAATGCAATAATTGCTCAGCATCAATCTCTTTGGTATCGGTTGATAAAACTGATATTTGTTCTACTAAGTTTTTTAATTGACGGATATTACCAGGAAAACGATATTTTAATAAAATTTCTTTGGCTTGATCCGTTAAAACAATCGGTTTCACTTTGTATTTTTCCGCAAAATCTCCTGCAAATTTTCTAAACAATAATTCTGCATCTTTACCGCGTTCTCTCAATGGTGGAACATAGATAGGAACCGTGCTTAATCGGTAATATAAATCTTCTCTGAATTTTCCTTCTTCTACATTGCGCATAAGATTAACATTGGTGGCTGCCACCACGCGCACATCTGTTTTTAAAACTTTAGAAGAACCTACTTTAATGAATTCACCATTTTCTAATACACGTAACAAGCGCGCTTGTGTACCCAATGGCATTTCGCCAATTTCATCTAAAAATATAGTTCCACCGTTGGTTACTTCAAAATATCCTTTGCGGGCTTCGTGCGCTCCTGTAAAGGAACCTTTTTCATGACCAAACAATTCTGAATCGATGGTTCCTTCTGGTATAGATCCACAATTAATAGCGATAAATTGTCCGTGTTTGCGCGAGCTTAAATGATGGATGATTTTAGAAAAGGATTCTTTACCACTACCGCTTTCGCCTGTAATCAACACAGACATATCGGTGGGTGCCACCTGCATGGCAACACGAACGGCATTGTTAAGCAAGGTTGAATTGCCAATTATGCCAAATCGTTGTTTTACCTGTACAATATCTGCATCTGTAATCGACATAAGTTTTTTGTTTTAGTGTACAGCTTTTCCTAATAAAGTTGCACCTGTACAATCTGTAACTAATACATGAACATATTGGCCTTTCGAAAAATTCTCTTTCGGGAAAACTACTACTTTATTGGCTGTGTTTCTGCCTTGCAAATACTCCTCTGAACGTTTCGAAAATCCTTCAACTAAAACCTGATGAATTTTTCCTACATCCAATTTATTTCGTTGTAAGGAATGTGCAGTTTGTTTTTGAATGATTTCGTTGAGTCTGCGTTTTTTGGTTTCTTCATCGATATCATCTTTAAACTTCTTCTCAGCTAACGTTCCAGGTCTTTCAGAATAGAAAAACATATAGGCAAAGTCGTACTGCACTTCATCCATCAAACTTAAAGTCTCCTGGTGTTCTTCTTCTGTTTCTGAGCAAAAGCCGGTAATCATATCAGAAGAAATACCACACGACTCTCCTAAAATATGTCGAATCGATTTGATTTTATCGAGGTACCACTCGCGTGTATACCCGCGATTCATCATGTCTAAAATGCGGCTGTTACCACTTTGTACGGGTAAATGAATGTATTTGCAGATGTTTTCGTATTTGGCCATCGTGTGCAATACATCGTCTGTAATATCTTTCGGATGTGAAGTAGAAAAGCGAATGCGCAATTCAGGACTAACCTGCGCCACCATTTCTAACAAATTCGCAAAAGTTACGGTGTTAGTGATGCCTTTTTTCTCTAACCAAGCCTTGTTGTTTTCTTCAGCGCTCCATTTATACGAATCAACATTTTGGCCTAAAAGCGTTACTTCTCTAAAACCTTTATTGAATAAATCCTGCGCTTCGGCTACTATCGATTGCGGATCGCGGCTTCTTTCGCGACCTCTTGTAAAGGGCACCACACAGAAAGTACACATGTTATCGCACCCACGCATAATCGAAATAAAGGCAATTACGCCATTAGAATTGAGGCGAACTGGAGTAATATCAGCATATGTTTCTTCGCGAGATAAAAAGGTATTAATGGCCTTTTCACCATCATCAACCTGATTTATTAACTGAGGTAAATCTCTGTAAGCATCCGGCCCGGCCACTAAATCCACGATTTTTTCCTCTTCCAAAAACTTAGATTTTAATCGCTCGGCCATGCAGCCAAGCACGCCCACAAGCAACTCAGGTTTCTGCTTTTTAAGGCCGTTTATGTGGGTTAAGCGATTGCGAACTGTTTGCTCTGCTTTTTCGCGGATAGAACAGGTGTTTAAAAACACAACATCTGCTTGTGCGATATCTGAAGTGGTGTCGAAACCTTCTTTGTTTAAAATGGAAGCTACAATTTCAGAATCAGCAAAATTCATCTGGCAACCATAGCTTTCTATGTATAGTTTTCTACCCTTGCCTGTATTTTGGTCGGGTGTTGTTTTTACAGTTTCGCAGTTTTCTGCGTTATTTTCGTTTAAAATGGTTAGATCTTGTACCAAATTCTCCATAACTCTACCTTGAAATCGCAAAATTAGTGCTTTTATTGCATAACGAATGACAGATTGTCAGAAATTTAAAATAGAAATAACTAAACATGAGTATCATCAAAAAAGTAAGAGGTTTTGAGCCACATTTTGGTAAAGATTGCTTTGTGGCTGATGGCGCTGTAGTGGTGGGCGAGGTAACGATGGGCGACAGATGTACTGTTTGGTTTAATGCGGTTGTGAGAGGTGATGTACACAGCATTACGATAGGCGATGATACCAACATACAAGATGGCGCAGTTATCCATTGTACCTACCAAAAAGCAAAAACTATTATTGGCCATCACGTATCGATTGCACACAAAGCGATTGTACACGGTTGCACGATTGGAAATTATGTTTTAGTGGGAATGGGAGCCATTGTAATGGATGATGCAGAAGTAGGAGATGGGGCGGTAATTGCTGCGGGAGCAATCGTGCTAGCAGGCACAAAAATTCCAGCCAACACCATTTGGGGCGGTATTCCAGCCAGGCAATTAAAAGAAACAGGTCCCGAAATGCGCGAAGTAATTGAAAGAACAGCGCGCAATTACCCCATGTACGCACAATGGTTTAAAGACGAAACCGAGTAAATTTAATCAGCCTAACTTTTGGCAAGCCTGATGGCTTTGCCTATATTCAACTACCCAAACATAAACAGAGTCGTTTTGAACAGAGGATATTTAAAAGAAGAAATCAACCAATATCGCGCAGAAATGGAAGCGATTGGTAAGCCATTTTTGTTAGATGATGATGATGAGCGAAGTGAGGAATACGCACATTTCTTCTTTATCGGAAAACACGAAGGAAAAGAAGTGATTTACGATGCGGTGCTCTACACCTTGCGCATGCAACATGAAAGCGAAATGTTTGAGATTGCAGAACACCGCGCAGCGAAACAATTTCCTGAGTATAAAAAGATAAACTACGAAGAAGATGAAAACGGCAATTTAGAACCACTTGATGATTTAGACGAGGAGATTGGTTTATTTATGGCCGAAGTAATAATGGAGTTAGAAGAAGAAGGTGCTGTAAAAGTGAAAGAGCACATTGATAAAGACATTCATGTAGATTTTGGAATTGCTTTGGATATAGGATTACACGTAGAAGAAATAAGCGATACGGTAATTGAAAAATTTATTGAAGAATACAACAAAGGCACTTTACAACTAGATGAAACCCTTTATACTTTTCAGATGAAGGAATCGGTTGGGGAGTAAGAAATGATTGTTTGAAATTCGTTGTTGCTTGTTCGCATAGTTTTAGTATTAAAAATATATGCTAGTCCGCATGCTTACCACTAAATTAAGCTAAGGATAAGATTATCAAATAGATTTGAGTTATAACGTCTGTTGAGTTTAAAACAGAACTCATCAAGATAGTGTTGCAGGTATTTCTCTTTAATGACATGATAGA
>JAPZUF010000006.1 GCA_027533395.1 Cyclobacteriaceae bacterium | reverse complement strand
AGGGCATGTAGCAGTAAATCACGAAAATCCTAACATTATTTATGCCGGAGAATATACAGGCATCATTACACGCTATGATCGTACAGCTGAACACATGCAATATGTAACACACTATCCACAAATGCATGATGGTTTGCCATTATACAAAGTGAAATATCGATACCAATGGAATGCGCCTATCCGAGTTTCACCACATGATGTAAACACAGTTTATCATTGCTCGCAATTTGTTCATCGCTCTAAAGATGGTGGCATCAATTGGGAAGTGATCAGTCCGGATTTAACAACCAATAAAAAGGAATACCAAGAAATTCCAGGCGGACCTGTACAACACGATTACACAGGTGTTGAAAACTATACTACTATTTTCGCTTTTGAAGAATCACCTCTTGAAAAAGGTTTATTAATGGCAGGTTCTGATGATGGATTGTTGCATCTTTCGAATGATGAAGGTAAAACATGGACAAAGTTAACATTACCCGGTCTTCCCAATTTGGCAACCATTAACAGCATCGATTTCAGTAAACATACAAAAGGAAAAATAATCGTTACTGCTCACAATTATCGATTGAATGATTTTAAGCCTTATATATACTTAACAACAGACTACGGTAAAACATGGAAGCTGATAACAAATGGCATACCTGTTGATTATGCAACAAGAGTTGTTCGTGAAGATCCCAATAAGGCAGGGATTTTTTATGCAGGAACAGAGTTTGGTTTGTTTATCTCTTTAAACGATGGTGCTAATTGGCAAAGCTTCCAATTGAATTTACCTACAGTGCCCATTACAGATTTATTGGTGAAAAATAAAGATTTGGTCTTATCTACTCAAGGCAGATCATTTTGGATTTTAGATAACCTTAACTCGGTTTATGAATTAAAAAATAATAAGCAATTCACTTTGTTTCAACCCTCAATTGCATATAGAACACAATTAGGTGGCTTTTATGGACCAGGTGCGCCAACACCGGCACCAAATGGCGCCTTAATTGATTTTTATTTACCTGATGATTTTACTGAACAAGAAAAAGTAACGCTACAACTATACGATGATAAAAATAACTTAATAAGAATGTATAGCACAAAACCTGATCAATCATTAAAAGAAACTGAATGGAAAGTTCAAAAAGGATTTAACCGGTTCCAATGGGATTTATATACAAGTGGTCCTGCTATTACACCCGGTTCTTATTTTTCAATGGCGAGCCTGCAAGGTGCGAGATATCCTAGTGGCACTTATAAAATTAAATTATTTTATAAGAATCAAACTCTTGAAAGAACAGGTGAAGTAAGAAGAGATCCGCGTTGGAAATGCAGCGACCAAGATTTGCAGGAGGCATATCGCTTGACAAACGAAGCAGCTAGTGAATTAGAAAGAGTTCATGTTTGGGTTCGAAAAATAAGAAGCATGCGCGAACAAAGTGCAGCTATAGTTGAAAAGGCCAAACGTATTGGTAAAGAAAAAACTTTAGTTGATTTAAAAGCAAAACTTGATACAAAATTAAAGTCATTAGAAGACGAATTGATTCAAACACGCCACCAAGCAGGGCAAGACCCGATTAACTATCCTCCAAAATTTGATGATCAGTGGGCTTGGTTGGTAGATGTAATCAATGGGCAAGATGCCAAGCCAACGCAAGGTTGTTATGATTTGTTTAATGATTTAAAAAAGCAAAGTGATTTGTATGAAAGTGATTTTCAAAATATTGTTAATACTGAACTTAAACTTTTCAATGAGGAAGTCTTGAAACTACAAGTGGGATTAATAATAGTTGAAGGGATTAAATAATACTTTATTAATTTTCATTGCAAGGCGACTGCTTAATCCAGTCGCCTTTTTTGTTTAAAGCTTTTCATTTTAAATTTTGTTTAAAATAATTTTCAATAATTATTTTAGAGGTGAGTTAAACAGATGACTAACATACATTCGTAAATTATACTTACAAGTGTTTGTGTGTGAAAAGTTTATTCAAAAATTTTGTTGTCTTTCAAAAATTGCACCCTACATTTAATTTTTAAATGTATGATACAAGCACTTATAAAAGGAACGGGTTCTTATATTCCTGACCAAATAATCGATAACGAAACATTTAGCTCAGCGTTGTTCTATGAAAGTAACAATGTCCCTATAGATAAAAATA
Organism: Cyclobacteriaceae bacterium; assembly: GCA_027533395.1. GTDB lineage: Bacteria > Bacteroidota > Bacteroidia > Cytophagales > Cyclobacteriaceae > Chryseotalea. The sequence continues at coordinate 217,748 of JAPZUF010000006.1, read as the reverse complement.
CAGATGTTGTAATTTCAAAGTTTAGTGAAATAACTGGTATTAAATCCAGACGTTATGCAAACAACAATCAGCAGGCTTCAGATCTTGGAACTTTAGCAGCTGAACGGGCAATTGCTGATGCTGAGATTGATAAGGAAACATTAGACTATATTATTGTTGCACACAATTTTGGTGATGTATTGCACAATACGAATCGTGTTGACATGCTACCAACTTTGGCCTCGCGCATCAAAATGAATTTACAAATTCATAATCCGGCATGTGTTGCCTACGATTTACCTTTTGGTTGTCCGGGTTGGGTAGAAGCAGTGATACAAGCTAATTATTTTATTCGTTCAGGCGATGCGAAGAGATGCTTAGTAATTGGTGCAGAAACTTTGTCGCGTGTTGTTGACCCACACGATCGAGATTCAATGATATACAGTGACGGGGCAGCTGCGGTGATACTAGAAGCAGCTACACAAACAGAAAGAGGTATCTTGGCTCATGCAACAGAAACACACGCTATACAACACGCTATGTTGTTGCAGATGGGACCTGGTTATCATCAAGAAGATGAAAACAGTGCAAACCGATACATCAAAATGCAAGGAAGAAAAGTGTACGAGTTTGCCGTTACTCATGTTCCTCAAGCTATGGCTAAAGCATTGCAAAAAGCAAAAGTTAATTTAAAAGATGTTAAGAAAATACTCATCCATCAGGCCAATGAGAAAATGGATGAAGCCATTGTGAACCGCTTATATAAACATGCAGGCCTGGTTGTTCCTGACAATATTATGCCAATGACGATCAGTTGGTTAGGAAATAGCTCGGTTGCTACAGTTCCAACCATGCTGGACTTGATTAAAAGAGAGAAATTTCCACCACACGAAATAAGTGATGGGGATATTATTCTATTTGCATCTGTAGGAGCAGGCATGAACATCAATGCCATAGTTTATAGATGGTAAATTACGGATGAATCAACACAGTTTCTGATTTAACAATGTTGCCTAGTTGTTTCAAATCTTTGTTGTTGATTAATATTTTTTTATGAGTACTTCTGATTTTTTCAAATGCATTCGCAATGCCTTCGTAACCTTTTTCATCCTTGTAAACAACATGAACGATTAAGTCCCAATCTTGATTACTAGTTGGATTTTCCCATAATGCGTAATGTTCAATCAAATTTTGTTGTTTAGCTATGCTATCCATCACGAACCAATTTCGTTTCAAAAAATCTTTTAAATTATCTTTTTCTCCATCTATTGATTTCAGGTAGGTTAATGTCGCAACTTTACTTTGTGCGATACTTGTATGAAAATTAGTAAAGCAAAGAATAGCCAATAAGTACAAAAATCTTTTCATATTAATCTACTTGATTTAGCGTGTTAATTAATTCTTTTAATTGTTTCAAATAAACTTCAAAGGAAACCTTGTACATCCATCTGGATAAAAAATAACTTGTTGGAGTTAAAATTAAAACGGAAATTCCTAAACTAATAAGAATTATGCGATTAGATAGTTCTTTATCAAATTCAGCGGAACCAGTTGCGGAATATAAACCAATTAAGAATCCTGCGGTAACGGAAATAGGATAAACAAACAAAGCAGCTTTTTCTTGCAAGCGTATGGATTCGCTCACTATATGATGCACACGAGAAAGGGATTCGAATAAGTTGGATGTCATCGCTACATCCCATTCTTTTTTTAATTGTAAGTATATTTTTCTATTGTGAAAGTAAAAGAAAACATAGGCAAAGAATACAAGCAATAAAAAAATTTGTAACAACCAGTGTTGATAAATAAATACGAGTACAAGAAATAATAAACCAAAGCCAATAGAGAAACCTAAGGTTACTTGTAAGGCAAGTATCAGTTTCTGAACAGGATGTTTGGTGAATAGACCAGAAAAAGTGATTTTCTTTTCTTCCGATTTTCTGGATTCTTCTTCATTTAATTTTTGCCAGGTTTGCTGTAAATCCATACTACAATGCTTTTACTTTTTTTGTTAATGCTTCTCTAATGCGGTGTAACTTAACGGCAACATTATTCTTTGTGATGCCTGAAATTTCTGCTATTTCTTCGTTTTCATAACCATCCAAATGTAAAGTGATAATCATTCGATCAATTTCATTTAATGAGCGAATGGCCATGTAAAGTAATTCAGTTTCTGCTTTTGGTGTTTCTTCTATTACGTTAAGTTTTGTTAAGTCTTCAACTGGGTTTACCAGTTTTGCTCTCCTCTTAAAAGTTAAAACAGTATTTAATGCGATGCGATATAACCAAGTCGAAAATTTAGATTTACCTTCAAAACGCGGATAGGATTTCCAAGCCTGATAGATAATTTCCTGAAACAAATCATCTTCATCATCTGCATCTTGGACATAAAGCCTGATAACTTTATAAAGAATTCCTTTAGCTTGATTGAGTTGGACAACAAACTCTTTTGATGGTTCTTTAGCCATGATGATTATTTAAACCAAAGTGCAATTAATCTACCAATCGCATAACCGCATGCGAAAAGTATTATTGCTAAAACAAGCCAAACGATAAACTGTTTTTTATGAATTTTCATGGTACTTGTAGGTAAGTAACATGAGTAAGAGAATTATTACAGAAACTAAAGATTTTGAAGGTTGTTTAAGAATTTTCTTGTTTGTTCTACATTATAAAAGTCCACAATTTAAATCGTGGACTTTTATGTAAACACCTTTTCGGTATAAAGCAATATCTAAAACTCTATCAAAATCTGATTCTTCTCTACACTGTCGCCTTTTTTCACTTTGATTTTCTTAATAACGCCATCTCCAGGAGATTTTAAAATATTTTCCATTTTCATGGCTTCTAAAATCAACAAAGGATCTCCGGTTTTCACACTGTCTCCTTCCTGAATTTTTAAGTTAATAATCAATCCCGGCATCGGTGCTTTGATGTTGTTCACTTTTCCGGCACCTGTGTGCGCCATACCCATTTTATCGAGCAATAAATCGAAACGATTTTTAAGTTGAACCGGTATCAGCGTATTGTTTACTTTTATCGTACAAGTTTTAGTAGCTAAATCATACTTTACAACTTCTGCATGATAACTTTTATGATTATTGATGATATGGTAATGGCCGGGCTTTAACTCAGCAACATCAGCATTAAAAAGAGTATCATTTAGAAACCATTGACCCTCTTTTTGTTCTAAGCGAATGGTAGTATTGTTAATGTGAGCTAGCATAGTTGTTCATTACACTAAAGCAATTTGCAAAAAAAACCGTGTTTACCAATAAACCAAAATGCTAATTCTCTGAAAAACGAATGGCAACATTGGTAGCTACACCAATTCTAAATCCATAATCAACAAAGGTTCCATTTTCGAAAGAGGCTGCCGCTTCTAATCTTAAAAATCTCAAAATACCATCAATGGTATATCCTACCTCAGTATAATTTCTTGAGAAAGGTGTTGCTAAATAATTAACAAAAACATCTTCCCGAATACCCATCAATCGCACAAAGGGAATTGAGGTTACTAAAAATCTTCTGAATTGATAATGCGCGTTACCCACAAAATATTGATCGGCTGTGCTGAATTTATAATAATCTAACAATCGGAAACTTCTAACAGGATCGGATGTAGTAAACGGAGTTCGATTGCCTAAGAAGTGTTTGTAATCCATAAAATATAAAGCATTAGCATTCGTAAAAATTCCACCTTGTAAGTTTACATCTAGCCTTCCGCGTGCGCCTAATCTTTTACTGTGTTTGAAACCAACTTCAATTCTATCATATTCAACATCGCTATCAAATGCATTCCAGCCACGTACCCAATTGAAACTTAAAGTAGGTGATGAGTTTTCGATTTCTTGTTTTACTTTATTGCGGATGCTATATTTTAACCAAGGTCGCGCACTTAAACCAATCTGTGTTACGAAGGCTTGATGTGTTGGTGTAATCACATTTTTATTAAATTCTCTTACAAAAGGTTGATTAGATGAGTAACTTTCTATGCTGCTTCTATCTACCCATTTGTAATTGCTGGTATTGCTTAACTCTCTTCGATGCGCATATTCTGCCTGAATATTCAATGACATTTTTTTGTGAATTCTTGGACGGAAAAGTATTTCAACAAAATCACGTTCATAAATTTTCATCAGGTTTTGCTCTAGCAACAAGGTTGTGAAAGTATTCACGATTGGTAGGATGGGTTCTTCTGCATTAAACTGACGAATATATCTACCACCACTTATAGATAGTCTGTAATTTTTATTACGCAATGTGCTGTTTAGATAGCCGGATAATTTTTCTCTTTCGAATGCGTAACGCAAGGTTGGTGTAAAAACCAATTGTGTTCTGTTGGTGTCTTTGAAAATTGTACCCAACCTCATTTTATAGATTAGATTCCATCCTTCAACAGTATTAAATCCACCGGTTGGTGTTTCAATAGTAAAGTTGGTACGTTTACCTAATTTATAACTATCACCCAATAGTATATCCCAGGGTTGGAAGCCTTTGTGTTTTTTTTGCTTTACGGTATCACCTTCTTCTTTTTTTCTTTCTATTTGTGCTAGACTATCTGATTTTTGATAGCCTTTTATTTCTAGCTTTGTCAATGGCACAGGTCTTATGCTGTTCCAATAAGCTGTATCTAAGGTACTTTTAAGACTATCTTTTTCATATGTATAGTTAGATACTACATCTGGTTCTTTTTGTTGCTGTTGTTCTTCTTTTTCGTATTCTTTTAAAATGGTTTTTAATTCTTTACGCGTTATTTCTTTTCCCTCGGCTAATCTTTTTTGTAAATCTTGCGATTTAGAATTTTTATTTTCAGAAATGGTTTTGGCTTTTTCTTTTTCAATTTTCTCATCAATTACATCTATGTTTTCTACGTATAATTCTTTATTCAAATCAATTTTATAATTACTTAAAGTTGATAAATAATTGTACTCAAACTCAAATCCAAAAACTTTTCCATCTACTTTAAATCGATGCGATACTGGCATCCAGGCTTTGTCTTCTACAGGCGCATATACTTGTTTGATGTTGAATTTAATACCAAGTTTAGTTGTGTTAAAATCCAAACTATGAATGGTCCACCAATCTTCAACAATGAAGATAACACCGCTTACTACATTGTCGCCTGCTGCACGAGGTTTTACTTTGATGCGACTTACCTCGTAGTTTCTGTCTTTGAAGGTTCCATCATATTCAAACTTATAATATGAAAATGATTTAGGTGATAAGGGCGAAACTGTTTCTGCAATTTCATCATTATAAAAACTACCAAAGATGAAGGCGTTGGGAGAGGTATTGTTGTCCTTTCCATCACTATGAACGGATAAAACTTTTTCTTTAAATGTGTTGGGCCTTATGTATTCAATTTGACTAACCGACTCTGAAATAAAAACGCGATCTTTCTCAATTCCTTCTTTCTCCATTTCTTTTTTAAACATCCAAGGATAGTCTTTTACTTGGCCTGTTCCTTTGATGTACACCTGTGCTGTATACCTATCTAATTGTTGTGTATGGTATTTGGCTTTAGCAATGGCTTTGCGCATAATGGTGTAAGCGGGGTCTTCGTTGCCGGCTGTAACGGTTACGTTTTGCAACACAAAAGTTTGGGTTTTCATCGTTACATTCAACTCGATAAAGGTATTTTCAATTGTAACTTTTTTGGTTAATGTTTCGAAGCCTACATATTGAAAAACCAAATCATATTCACCAGCTGGCAAGGATAATTCGTATAAACCATTTTCATTGGCAGCGGTCCCCGTCCCTAATTGTTTAACATAAATGGTAGTGAAACCTAATGTACTGCCGTCATCGCCTTTGATTTGACCTTTTACGCCACCGGCAAAACTGATGGAAGTTTGTATCAATAGTAATAGAAATGAGAGGAGGTTCTTCATAGTTATAGATAAGTTATGTATTGGTAGCCCACCAATGATATAAATTTCACTTTATAGGTAAAACTTTTTTGCTGCAATCATTTCGGCAACCACATCGGGTACTAAGTAACGTACAGACTGGTTATTTCTGACTTTGTTACGGATGAAAGTGGCCGAAATATCAAGCAAGGGAGCTTCTACCATATGCACATTAGGATGCAATTTGATGTCGGAAGGTTGCGTGTTAGGGCGCGGATAAACGTATAATCCGTAGTTATCCAGTATTTGTTTATAGTTTTTCCAGTGCGTGAAGCGTTCAAGGTTATCTTCTCCCACAATTACTTTAAATTCTTTATCAGGATGGCGCTCTTGTAAATGAACAAGTGTGTGAATGGTGTAGCTAGGCTTTGGTAAATGAAATTCAATATCGCTTACTTCAAATTTGAAGTTGTCGTGGATGGCAGCGCGTACCATATCATACCGGTCAAACTTGTGTAATAAACCTTTGCTCGGTTTAAAAGGATTTTGTGGCGAAACAATGAACCACACTTTTTGCAAATCGGTAGTTTCAGCCATGATGTTGGCAATAATCAAATGCCCAACATGGATGGGATTAAAAGAGCCGAAAAATAATCCGATTTTCAATTTTATTTAATGATAATAATTTTTAAAAGATTAGTTTCTAAAACTCTTCAATCCTTCCTCTAAAAATTTTACAAACAGTGCCGGGTCACGGTTATAGCCATAAGGTGGCACCAATACTTTTTCATCTGTTCCAACTATCACATAGAAAGGTTGAGCATTGTTTTGCAAGCGGGTAATCTGTAAATCTGCATTTTGTTTGCCAATGGTTTTCTTCACTTTGTTATCGTAAGTAGAAGTGTACCATTCGCTTTCTGGCAATTCGGTTTTATCATCAACGTACAATGCAACAATGATAAAATCATTTTGTAATTTTTGTAAAACTGCCGGGTCGCTCCATACTACAGCTTCCATCTCGCGGCAATTGGTACAACCATGTCCGGTGAAATCTATAAACACAGGTTTGTTTTGTTCTCGTGCACATTGCATGGCTTGCTCATAATCAAAGTAACCTTTTAGTCCGTGTGGTAAGTGCAAGAAATCAGCATACTTAGGTGGTTCGCATAGTTCATTATTGGCTTGCGAACTTTTAATCAAATTAAAATCGTGTGTGTATAACGGAGGTAAATAACCAGCCAACGCTTTTAACGGTGCGCCATACATTCCGGGAATCAAATACACAACAAAGGTGAACGTGATGATGGCCAACACAACACGAGGTACACTTACGCGTTTGTCTTCCGCATCTTTACCTGTATCGCCAGGCATACGAAAAGCTTTCATTAAATATAAACCGATTAGCGCTGCACAAACAATCCAGATAGCAATGTTAATTTCGCGATCTAAAATTCCCCAATGAAATGCCTGATCTGCGATGCTTAAAAATTTAAATGCTAACGCGATTTCAATAAAACCTAACACCACTTTTACTTCATTTAACCATCCACCTGATTTAGGTAAGTTGCTTAACCATCCCGGAAAAAATGCAAACAATGTAAATGGAATAGCAAAGGCTAGTGAGAAACCCAACATTCCAACAATAGGTTTGATGAATTCTCCTCCGGCAGATGAAACTAAAATACTTCCTACTATTGGACCGGTACAAGAAAAGGAAACCAACACCAACGTAAAAGCCATAAAGAAGATGCCTATCCAACCTCCTTTATCAGCTTGTCTATCTACTTTATTTACAAAACCACTCGGCAACGTAATTTCGAACAGACCTAAAAAAGATAAACCGAAGACAATGAATACAGCAAAGAAAATTAAATTCGGAAGCCATTCTGTTGAAAGATGATTAGCTGTTTCAGGGCCCATTAACGGAGCCAATAACGCACCGATAATGGTATAAATACCAACTATGAATGCGCCATACAACAAAGCTTTTGATTTGCTGTTCTGTTGTCCGGTAAAAAAACTCACCGTCATCGGTATCATAGGAAAAACACAAGGCGTAAGCAAGGCAGCTAAACCAGCAACGAAAGCCAAGAGAAAAAACCAAACGTTAGAAGTTTCTTGGTTGGTTTGTACAGAAAGGTTAGCATCGAGGATAGGTCCTTGTATAGCTGCACCGTTTTTTTTAATGTTGGTTTCCTGAATTTGTGTGCTGGTATCGCCCGCAGGAAATACATTTTCTTTTGAAGCGAAAGGATTTTCTTTTATTTCCTTTTTGTTTTCCTCTTCTTTAGGTTGATTATTTTCTTTTGGTTTCTCTAACGATGCTTTACCACTTACCTGAACGATAGGTAAATCGATGTCTCCATCAACTGGAATACACTTGCCATCTTTTTCTGAGCAGACCTGACCTTCGAAAGTTCCAGATAGTTGTAGCGGTCCACTTAACACCTTTATTTTTTGTTTGAATGTTCCGGTGCTTGTCATGTAGCGAACATCGCAATCGAAAATATCATCGTGTTTGCCTTTGTCTTTTTCTGCTGTAAGATTTCCTACTAAAACAAAATTGTTATTCTTTGTTAAGTTGATGGAGAAAGGAATAGGACCACAATTTTCATCGAAACCATTCGAATATAAATACCAATTTTCATCAATAGTAGCTTTAAAAGTAAGGATGATTTCATCGCCCGCCTTAACATTATTAGAAGATACTGAAACCTCGATTTTCGCTGGTTGAAGAATTTGTGCACAAACCTGAGTGAATGTAACGATTGCTAGCAGAAAAAAAATCAGTTGCTTCATAAAATATGTATAATACGCAATAACTTATTAAATGTTGATAAAGTTCTGTCTATTGATTTTGTTTTACAAATTCGTAAATACCAGGTCCTTGTTTCATAATAAACTTCTGAGAATTGACATCAAACTCAACTTGTAAGTTGGCTGCTTTGTATTCAAAAATAAACCTTTCTTTTTCTGCTAATTTAATCTCAGTTTGATGAGAAGGTTTAAATAAAAGAACATGACTTTGTGCTGAAATAATAATTTGAAAGGGCAGTTGTTTACTTGAATAAGTGCCTTCTAGTTTTTTTAATTCTTCAGGGGTATGAAGTGAAATTTTATTTTCAAATTCAGGAATTGTATAATTTCTGCCATAGAAAATACTTAAAATTCCAATCATTACATCATTAAAAGGATAATCAACCGCGTTGGCAAGATAAGTTACACTCACTTGGTCATCTGCAAAATAATAACCTGCTGAACGAAATCCATCAATTCCTCCATTGTGTCCCAAAGCTGACCGTTCATAAAACGGAGCGCGAAATAATCCGAGTCCATAACCGTCTACAAGTGTAGACATTTCTTCAACTGATTTTTTTGTTAATAGTTTATTTGTGAATAAGGCATGTAAAAAAATATTGACTTCTTCCGCATTGGCAACTATACTGCCTGCACCAAGTGTAACCGATAAGTGTGTATTAGTATCAGGAACCCAATCAGCATATTTCTTAAATGAAATAGTTTGGTCTGAAAAAAATTTTGAATCGGGGAGATCAAATGTTCTTTTTAATTTTAAAGGTTTACAGATGAATTCATGCAGCAGTTGATGATACTTTTTTCCACTTTGTTTTTCTGCAATTAAGGCAAGTAAAAAATAATTTGTGTTCGAATACTCAAATTTTTCTCCTGGTTTAAAATTAGGTGTGTATTGAATAATCTTCTGAAGTAACGCTTCTCGCTTGATGGGTTGCGTCATCCATTGGGCGAAATTTAATTCGTTTGTGAAATTAAATAATCCTGAACGATGCCTTAGAAGATGTTCAATGGTGATCTCATCTGCATTTTTAATATCCGGAAACCAGGTAGATAATTTATTTGATAACGATAATTTACCTTTTTCTTTCAGCATGAGGATTAACGTAGCCGTATAGGTTTTACTGATAGATCCTATCCTATAAAGTGATTCATGATTGGCTTTTAATTTTTGTACAGAATCTTTATAACCTATACTTTTTGTATAAACTTCTTTTCCGGCTTTATAGATAGAAATACTACCCATTGCCATTTTGTTTTGTTCAAGCTTTACCATAAAACTATCGAGCTTAGAACGGTTAAAGACTTGCGCTTCAATTTTATTGAAGCAAATAATCAAAACAACAATGAATATTATTCTCATTTCGCGAAGTGTTTGTAGAATGCTACAATCGTTTCAATACCGATGGTAAAATTCCTGATACCATAATGCTCGTTGGGTGAGTGTATGGCATCGCTATCTAAACCAAAACCCATTAACACAGTTTCTAAACCTAATTCTTTTTTAAACAAAGAAACAATAGGAATGCTTCCTCCATCGCGTGTAGGAATAGGTTTCTTTCCCCACACTTCTTCAAATGCTTTTTCCGCAGCTAAGTATGCTTTAGAAGTGGTTGATGTGACAGCAGGTTGCCCACCGTGGTGGGGCGTAACTTTTACTTTTGCTGAAGTTGGTGCAATAGCTTGAAAATGTTTGGTGAAAAGTTCAGTGATGGTTGCGCTATCTTGATTAGGCACTAAACGCATCGAAATTTTTGCTGATGCTTTAGAAGGTAAAACGGTTTTGGCTCCTTCACCAATGTATCCTCCCCAAATTCCATTTACATCTAAGGTTGGTCGAATACCAGTGCGCTCGATGGTTGTATAGCCGTTCTCTCCTTTAACATCGGCTACATCTAAATCTTTTTTATAATGATCTAAATTGAAGGGCGCTTTGTTCAGTGCTTCGCGCTCTGCATCTGTGAGATCGACAACTGCATCATAAAATCCAGGAATGTTTACTTTGCCATCTTCATCATGTAGGCTGGCAATCATTTGAGCTAATACATTGATGGGGTTGGCTACCGCACCACCATATACACCCGAGTGTAAATCGCGATTAGGGCCTGTAACTTCTACTTCCAGATAACTCAATCCGCGCAAGCCAACAGTAATGGAAGGATGTTCGAGAGAAATTAAAGAAGTGTCTGATATCAAAATGATATCTGCTTTTAATTTTTCTTTATATTCTTTAACAAAAATCGGTAAGTTATCTGAGCCCACTTCTTCTTCTCCTTCAATCATGAACTTAACATTGCATGGCAAGGTGTTTTGTTTATTCATGATTTCGAAAGCTTTGATGTGCATGTAAAACTGTCCTTTATCATCGCATGCACCGCGAGCATAAATTTTTCCATCTTTCACAACAGGTTCAAAGGCAGGAGATGTCCATAAATGCAAAGGATCGGCTGGCTGTACATCGTAATGTCCATATACTAATACAGTTGGTAAGGCAGGGTTGATGATTTTCTCTCCAAATACAATTGGATGACCTTTAGTTTCTACCAACTCAACTTTAGTGGCTCCGGCTTCCAATAATCTTGCTTTTACATATTCTGCAGCTTTGCGCACATCTGTTTTAAATTTACTGTCGGCACTAACGGAAGGTATTCTTAATAAATCGAATAATTCTTGTAGAAATCTTTCCTGATGTTGGGCAATGTATTCTTTTACCATAACGTTGAAATATATGTAGATTGTTGTTACAAATTAAAATCCATCGTCTTCTTCCTTCTTCTCTTCTTTCTTTTTAGCGCCACTGGTTCCGGCACTTAAACTATACGGCACTTCTATGCCATAATAATCTTTTCTAAAACGATTGATAAAAGCAAGTGTTTCTTCATCGCTTCCTGGAATGAAAACCAATTCACCCACTTTTGCTTTGCCCGAATTGGTTTTCTTAGAAACTGTATTGTTAAACTCAGGGTTAGAAGATTGAATGAGTAAACGGTTATCTTCAAAGCTAAAAGAATACCATGACTCTGGCGAAGCTTTAAAGAAAACATTGAATACAGGCATGCCATCTTCATTCTTTTTAATTTCCATAAAACCTTCGAAAGAACCATTGATATCGTTTCTGCCTATGTTTGCAATGCCCAGGCTGCCTTCACTATAAAATGCTTTATACTCTTGCGACCATTTAAAATTTACATTTGCAAAGTTGATGGGTTTGGCTGTCCCTTGTAATGTTGCTAATGAAGTATAAGCTTTCGCACTTTTTTGTTCGTAGGCACGCGCTTCTTTTTCACCAACGATGTCGGCAACTTTGTACAAGAGTTCGGTTAAGTCGCCTAAGCCTTCTCCTGCACCTTCAGTAGCAATTACTTTTTGTATATCGCGTGCCATGATGTCGAATATCGCTGGTGGAGCTTTTGTGTCGAGCAATACCAAAGCATTCATTTTGATATCGTTGTTGTTTAAGTTGCCCTGACCAATTACAGTTGAAGTAAGATTGAAAGATGATGTACCACTAAATAAATTTACAGGTCCTTCAAATTTAATTTGTTGCGTTTCATCGCTATACGAAAATACTTTACCTGAAAGTTTGGTGCCTGCAGCTTTTTCTAAATCTTCAATTTTAAAATCTTTTGTCTCGGCATCATAAAACAATTTACCACTCGGTACAAAAAAGTCTTCATCTTCATCTTGTCTTTTATCGCTAAGAAACGAAATGTATAAACTATTGTCTTTGCTATCAAAATGCAAACCTGCATCTACTTTGGTTCCGTTTTCAGTCAAGGCATTATCAAAGTCAATGTACACACCAGTTTCTTCTCCGCTTTGTTTATATTCAATCCAAGTGTTATAATTTTTTATTTTTTTGATATCAAGTTTTACCAAACCATCTAACTCTAAAGCTGGGCGTGTGGCATACATTTTCATGTCGCCTTTGTAAAACATACCTGCATCTAATACAAGTTTTGCGTCTTCGTTTACGGTACCGTTGGCTACGGTTTGTTGTTTTAATTCTTTATTTCTTTTAGATAATCGTTTAGTAGAATCAACAGATGCAAATTCTTCTAAACGAAAATCCGTCATCTTGATATCGAATGTATCTTTTAAAAAATTTACATACTGATAGGTTGCATAGCCAGAAAATGCATTTCTGGATTTGATGTCGATTACACCATCTTTTAGTTTATGATAACCATTAATGGTATCTAAAGCGATGGTTGTATTTTTTAATGTGCCGATTTGCGCGTTTTCTAAAATTAAAACTTCATTTTTATTTGGAGTAATTTTAGCATCTGCAACTACTATGTATGGAATGCCCGAAACTTTTAATTCTTGTTTCTTTATATCATATTCAGCTTTAGAGGCATTGAAACGTAACGAATCTAAATCTTTACGGGTGGTATAAAAATAAGAATCTTCTAAGGGTACATCTTTGTCTTTCGACATGGTAATTTTTTGCGTATTTAAATCCCATACAGCGCGCGGAATAGATGTTTTAAACTGAGCGTATGGAAATTCAATGGCGGCATCTCCGGCTACTTCGGGGCCTATATCTGCAAAGTTATCTTTTAAATTGAAGTTTAATTTTACATCTGTTCCGGCTAAGGCTGGTTTGGTAGGGTCTGTACCCAATACTTTAAACAAGGCATGGCGGGCGGTAAAGGCATCGGACGTAAAATTCATTTCTTTGGATAACAATTCTGTTCCTCTGGTTTTTAGCGAACCATCACCTGCCACTCCGTTTTTAGAAACGATGATGGAACCATTTAACTGAGCGGTGCTATCGTAAAAATTAAAGGCCTTGCCGGTAGTGCGTAACGTCATTTCATCTTTCTTCGGTTTCCACACCATGCTGTAATCGGGAAATGAACCTTGCGGAAATGCCACCGCTCCAACTTGTTTTCTATCCATCCATGCACGATTTCCTTTTGCAATAACTGAGTCGGGGTAAAAAATGAAATCGGAAGAATTGATGTGTGCCGCCAGATAGTTAACTCTTCCCTGGCTTCGAATTCCTTTTTTATCGAGCGTAATTTGTCCGAAAAATTTTCCTTCGCCTTTGTATAAATTGTATCCTGCTTTAGGAACAGCATGTTCAAACCCTAAAGATTTATCGGGCATGGTGTGCAGTTTCTCTTTAAAGTTTGGAAACATACCATTGGTAACAAAGGTACCATCGAAATTAATGGCGGCAGGGTCGGCATCATTTAAACTATCGAGTTTAAAAGGAGGTACCACAAAGAAAACGGAGCGATCGTATGTGCCATTTAAAATTTCTTTTCTATCAAAATAAATTACGCCACCACTGGTTGCATCGATCCGAGGGAAATCTGCACTTTTCAATCTTCCGGATTTGTTGTTGGGTTTGCTAATGTACAAGTTTCCGCTTGCGCCTCTTATGTTGGTTAATCCGGCTGCGGCAGTGCTGGTAGAGTCGGCACCTTGCATGGAGTTGTCTATTCTTCTTCTTACGGTTTGTCCGCGCTTATTTTTTTCGGTAACAAAAAAACCTATGTAATCAATTTTATTTAAGCTGATAAAGAAGCTATCGTACTTGAGTGTAAAATCTTTACCGGTTATTTCGAAATTTCCTGCAGAAACTTTTCCATTAAATTTTAAATCTCTGTTCTGCATAAAAACGATCGTGCCGCTATCAGGTTTGATATAGCAATTAAGGGAATCGCTCAATTGAAAAGCTTCGACACCGCGAACTGTTAATTGATTTTTCTCAAAGTTTAAAGTTGCATTGGGTAATGAATCGATAACGGAATGGATTTTCATGTTGTCGTAATCGCCCATCTTTTTTTGCGAACGTTGAAAGCGAATGGCTTTTTCTTTTACTCGAACAAAATCACTTTCAGGAAAATAGTCAACCATGCCTTTCTCTGCTAAAAAATCAATGGCTTGTCTTATGATGATTAAATCTCTGTTAGCGAATAAAGCCAAATCACTTACATAAAATTCTTTTGTTCTTCTTTTCTTTACATAATCAGTAACGAGTAAAAGTGGATGAAAATTGAAAAGCTGTATCTGTAAAGCCTGATAATCTGCCGGGTCATAATAATCTACGCTTTCTACAATCATAGGCACTGTAGATCTGCCACCACTTATAGTCATATTTAAACTATCTACTGCGAGATTCCAATCTACTTTGTTTACTGCGAAATCAAGATTAAAAAAAGAAGAGGAAAAAGGTGCATACCGCATATTTCCTTTTGCAGTAAACAATTGTATGTTTTCTAAACTATCTGATGGGAATCTGTAACTGAAACGTAATGATGGATGAGAGACAGAATCATTACCATGAAATAAACTAACGCGTGCTTTTTCTGATAAAAGTGATTTTTTGCCGAAAGTAAAATAGTTAGTGTAAGCCTTTAATTGGGTGTTGCTATTTTTTTCAATAGAAAGAGATGAGCGATTGTAATATAAGGCTTGTGTTGATAGTTGATTACCGCGTAAAGTTACTCCGCCAATCAATTTAGCTTTAGCCGGTAATACATTTTTTATTTCAATATCGGAAGGGTAAGAAATGAAGACGGGATAACGTGCAGCTACAGAATCTTTGCGAGGCAATGAACGGAACTCTAACCGTCCTGGAATATTTTCTGTTAACTTACCTCTATATGTTAATAAAGCCATCTCGCTTTTAAACTCAGGTTTGTTGGTTTTAAAGTAGTAAGTTCCTAAATCGCAAAAAACAGAATCTGCAGGCAACTTGGCTGAAGTAAAATTAAACTTACCACCTTCGCCACTAAAGGTTTGAGTAAAAAATGAATACGAACCTTTAGTATATTCAATTGAAGCAGAATCGTATCTTGTTACAAAAGTTAAAGTGGTTCTGTCGAATACAATTACCGGACCATCAAAAAAAGGAGACACAACACTAGGAACAAGTGCTTTCCATCTTGGTTCGTTGTTAATTGGTGGTAGTTCTGCATATGCCTCATCGTTATTTATTTCATCGCTGCTTGTATCAGACCAATCATCGTCTGGTATTGTATCTAAGGGTAGTGGGGGTGCATCTACCATTTCGATAGGTTTGGCAGGGGCAATAAAATCGAAACGATAGGGTTCTGCGCTTACTTTTAGCTTATATACTTTTTCTCTATGTAGAGCATGATGCAAAAAGAAATTTTTGCTGCCTTCAAAAAAAGGAATTGCTTGCTTGGCAGAATAATTTTCAATTACTAATCCACATACATTTAAAAAAGAATTAAAAACAACGGCATCAGTTTTCTCTGTGGTTTGCGCATGCACGATAGCGCCCAAGTAATTGATCAGATTTGGTTTTAAACCAAATGCTTTTTGATGCATGAGTTTTACCTGTTTTTGAATTTGTTGTTGTTCTGTAAGTCCCAGCGTATTCCATACTTGAACGAAGGCCGTGCCGGTTGCGATGGCTTCCACACCTCTTGTGTTTTCTAATACCCAACGCAGGCTATCGTGAAACGCAGTGCCAGGTGGCACAGCATTACCCTTTTTGCTCTGTGCTTCGGCAAGAGTATGACAAAAAATAAGGAGGATGAATATGATTAAAAAATGCCTCACCGGTTGTTACACAATTAAGCAGACAAGTTAACGAAGATTTTGATTGGATATATAGGCATAAACAGCTTACAATTTTTTAAATAAAACGGCTGCCCAGGTCTCTAGCGTATGGAAGTGTTGTAAAATCAGGTTTTCTCCTTTAGCTCTACTTTCAATATCAGCGATGTCGTGTTCATAAAAACCACTGAGCAATAGTAGACCATCTTTTTTGAGGTAAGCGCTGTAATACGGCATTTCCATCAGCAAAATGTTTTTATTGATATTGGCTAAAATGATATCAAATGGCTCATTAAATTTCAAATCACTTATTTTTCCTTGTCTGATACGAATGTTAGAGCAACCATTCATTTCTGCATTTTCTTTTCCATTTTCAATGCTCCAAGCATCAATATCAAAGGCATCAACAAATTTAGCTTCTCGTTTGGATGCCATAATAGATAAAACGGCAGTGCCACAACCAGCATCCATCACTAATTTGTTTTGATGGTTAATATCAAGTTGGTGTTTAATCATTAAATGGGTGGTAGCATGATGGCCTGTTCCAAACGACATTTTGGGGGTGATGATGATGTCGAATGGATAATTTTTATCAGGCTGATGAAACACAGCACGAATAATACAAGTATCGTTGACGATTACAGGTTGGTAGTTTTTTTCCCACTCCTCGTTCCAATTCTTTTTTTCGATGGTATCGAAATGCCAACTTAAGTTACTTTGTTTTTGATACCGTTCTAAGATGGATACGAGATCCACTTTGTTAAATTTATCTTCTTCGGCATAAGCTTCGATGCCGGTTTCTGTTTCCATAAAGGTATCAAAACCGGTTTCTGCGATTTCGGCCATTAAAATTTCAGCGTAGTCTGCATTGCAAATAATGCTTAGTCGGGTATGATACATGTGGCAATTTAATCAGTTAGCCAAAGGATAAAAAAAGAAAAGCTCCGAATGGAGCCTTTCTTTTATTGGGTTGAATGATGCTATTATTTTACTGGACCATTTGCACCTGCATTAGGATTTGGTAATACCATGGCTTTAAAGCGCAACGTGGTTTGCTTTGGCCAGGTGTTGGCTGTTACGGTGATGGTTTTGTTTTGTGCGTTTGGCTTTCCTTTGCTATCAAATTCAGCCTTTACAAAACCTTCTTTACCAGGCTGAATGGGGTCTTTAGACCATTCAGGCACAGTGCAACCACATGAAGGTTGTGCACTTTGAATGATAAGAGGAGCCTCACCTGTATTTTTAAACTTATAGGTGTACGATACCTTTTGTCCTTCTTGAATGGTTCCGAAATCGTGTTCAACCTTTTCAAACTGAAGCACGGGTAGAGGTCCTTCGGGTTTGGTTTCAGGTTGGGCTGTAGCTTCAGGTGTTTGTTTAACAGCAGGTGTTTTTCTTCCTTCTAATTCATTTAAACGTGCCTCAAGAGCTGCAATTTTCTTTTCAGCTTCTTTGTTTTGGCAGGATACTAATGCTGCAGCTAAAACAAGCAACAGCAACATCATTTTCATCTTATTCATACGCTTTAATCATTTAACCGTTCGACTTAGTATTGCGCATTTGCTCCAATAAGTCATCAACATCTTCTAATAATTTTTCTGCTTTCGATTTGGTGGCGTCAACCACTTTTTGTCCTTGGTTTTTTGCTTCTGTTGTTAGTGGCGTTTCTTTTCCTTCAATCAAGTCGTTGATTAAATCTTGCAACATTTTGCGGTATTTATCCAATTTGAAAGAAAGCTTTTCACGTGTTACGGAGCCTTTTTCTGGAGCATACAAAATACCTATTGCTGCCCCGGCAGCAGCGCCAAGTAAGAAAGCCAACAGGGTATTTCCACCTTTTTTACTCATGAATGACAAAGTTAGGTTTTGAAGTTTTGCAAAATCAAGAATTTAACTTTTTTTAACAACACTTATCCTAAAAGATGTTGCAAATAAAGACAAATGCATACCATTGAAACAAAGAAATCATGATTGGTCAGAAAATTCCAACGGTTTCGTTAAAATTGCGGTTTAAAGTAAAATAAAATTATGTCGATGGTGGCTGCTTCAGAAATTCAACAAGAACATCAGGTAAAAATTAAGCAAGTAATTGCCGAAGTAAGTAAGGTGGTTGTAGGCCAAGAATACATGGTTAACCGCTTATTGGTTGGTTTATTTACCAATGGACATATTTTGCTAGAAGGTGTTCCAGGTTTAGCCAAGACACTAACCATTAGTACAGTAGCCAAAGTTTTGCACCTTGATTTTTCGCGCATTCAGTTTACACCTGATTTGTTACCGGCAGATTTGGTCGGAACCATGATTTACAACCAAAAAGAAGGAAAATTTGAAGTAAAGAAAGGCCCCATATTCGCCAATATTATTTTGGCCGATGAAATAAACCGCTCTCCTGCCAAAGTACAGTCTGCCTTGCTAGAAGCCATGCAAGAAAAACAAGTGACCATTGGCGAGACAACCTTTAATCTGGATAAACCCTTTTTGGTGTTGGCTACTCAAAACCCGGTTGACCAAGAAGGAACTTACTCGCTGCCAGAAGCACAGGTTGACCGTTTCATGATGAAAGTAACAGTTGATTATCCTACAAAAGACCAAGAACTAGAGGTGATGCGCAGAATTTCTAATATGAAATTCGATTTCACGGTTAATCCTGTGTTAACCAAAGACGATATTTTTGGTATTCGAGAGCAGGTTAATAAAGTAAAAATCAGTGAATCTTTAGAGAAATATATAATAGAGTTGGTTTTTGCCACCCGCAAACCGAAAGAATACAAACTTGATGAGTTGGCACAATACATTCAGTTTGGCGCTTCACCTAGAGCCAGCATCAATCTGAACCTGGCAGCCAAAGCAGCCGCCTACTTCGAGGGAAGAGATTATGTATTGCCAGAAGATATTAAAGAAGTGGCGATGGATGTGATGAACCACCGAATCATATTAAATTATGAAGCTGAGGCAGATAATGTGAAGACAACCGATATCATCAAAGTAATCTTAAACAAAGTACCCATTACCAAATAATATTCTGAAACCAAACTATTGTTAGCCTTTAGTTCTGTTAATATTGCGATAAAGGCTAGTTAACTTTTGTAACAAAATTTTAATACTAGTAGTATTCGCAGCATAATATTCTTATCGTTTTTTTACGATTTAACTGAAAATCAAGAAGTTGTAAACTCATTCTGTTAACAATTTGGTAATCTCTGCTTGCCAGTGAGGTAATATTAGACTGCGACCTTTGCGCAAACAAAAATTTATGTTGCGCAAAATTTTATTCGCCCTTTGTTTTTTAACATCAACTCTGGTTTTAGCCCAAACCGGAACCATTAAAGGAATTGTTACCGATGCCAAAACAGGAGAGCCCGTAATTGGAGCAAACGCTGTTATTCAAGGGACTACTATCGGAGCCGCCACAGACATTGAAGGTAAATTCACTATTAATAATGTAAAGCCTGGTACTTATAACTTGGCTGTATCTTTTATAACCTATAAAACTCACGTAATTCCGGACGTGGTAGTAGAATCAGCAAAAATTTCATCTATCGAAATTCAATTGCAAGAAGATGCTACTGAATTACAAGAAGTGGTTGTAACAGGCACAAGAGAAATCAATAATGATTTAGCATTATTATCTGCCATTAAAGAAAGCAAATTAGTTGTAAGTGGCATATCAGCTGAGCAAATTGTAAAACTGCCAGATAGTGATGCTGCTCAAGTAATGAAAAGAGTACCAGGCATTACCGTTGTGGATAATAGATTTGTGATGGTGCGTGGAGTACCAGAAAGATACAACCAGGTAATGATCAATAATGCTATTGCGCCCAGCACTGAAATCGATAAACGTTCTTTTTCTTTCGACTTAATTTCAAGTAGTGCAATAGATCAATTACTAGTTTTTAAATCAGGAGCTGCTGATTTGCCAGGTGATTTCGCAGGAGGCGTTATTAAGGTAATTACTAAGCAAACCCCTAATGAGAATTATTTTAATGTTGGATTAAACTTCGGATACAGATCTGGTACAACATTTAACGACTTCAACGAATCAACTCGCAGTAGTACCGATTTCCTTGGATTTGACAATTCATTTAGACCACTCCCAAATGGTTTTCCTTCAACCGAGCAAATGAAAAATGCTCCTACTATTAGCCAAATTAGAGTTGATGCTGCTAATCAGTTAGAAAATACATTTGGCTTTGATCAATATTCTGCTCCCGTAGATTACGGATTTAGTTTAGGATTAGGCAGAAAGTTTTCTATCGGTAGAGTAGAAATAGGAACTATAGCAAACGCCAGCTATTCTAACTCATATTTAAACTTTGCTTCAAACATCATCAGGTATTCTAGTTTCGATAAAGATCCAGCAACTCCATCAGAAAAGCAGTTTGAGTTTTTTGATAATGTATCCAATCACGAATCAAAAATTAGTGTAGTTAATAATTGGCTTATTAAAACTGGAGAGCGCAACAAAATCGAATTTAAAAATCTTTATGTTTTAATTGGTGAAAACAAAACAATTTTAAGAACAGGTAGCGACATTGGAACGCAAGGCGGAGCAATGAATAATAATGGCTCGTTTCAATATGTAAGCAGAAGTATTTACTCTGGTCAACTGCAAGGACAGGTTCTTTCTAAAAATAAATCTTTAAGTATCGATTGGATTGCTGGTTTAAATAGAATTTCACGTAACGAACCAGATTTTAGAAGGTACAGAAGTTTCTTTAACGATTCTTTTTCTTCTGAAAATAAATATAGAGTAGAATTGCCTCCTAGTTCAAATCTTTTCGATGCAAGCCGATTTTATTCAACCTTAACAGATTTGGGATATTCTAACGGTGTAGATGTTCAAAAGAAATTCGGGAACTCAAGTGAAAAGAGAGTTGCCTCAATCAAAGCTGGATACTTTGTTGACTACAAAGAAAGAAATTTCGTAGCACGATACTTTTCTTACTTGTATCCGGGTTCATTCGATGGTCAATTTGGTGAAAACTTAAGATTTCAGCCTATTGATCAAATATTTAGTCAGCAAAATTTGTATACACTCAATCCAAATGGAACTGTTAACACTCCAGGGCTTGCACTTGAAGAAGGCACAGATGAAGGAGGTAAAGACTCTTATAAAGGAACTGCACTTACAACCTCTGGATACATTTCTGGATCTTTACCCCTTGGAAAATTTGATTTGGCAGGTGGTTTAAGAATAGAACATTTTGATCAGGAATTAAATACATACAATGGAGATACTGTTGTTACCAATCAAGTTCTAACGCCTCTTCCATTTTTAAACATTGCCTATAATGTATCAGATCGATCATTAATTCGTGCAGCCTATAGCAAAACCGTTAACAGACCTGAATTTAGAGAAATCGCGCCTTTTTCATTTTATCAGTTTGAATACAACTTGCTTATTCAAGGCAATACAGACTTAAAAACGGCCACCATACAAAATATAGACCTACGTTGGGAGACCTATCCTAACCCAGGTGAGTTGTTAAGCTTCGGTGGTTTTTATAAATCTTTTAGAAACCCAATTGAATTTGTACAAGATAACAACAGTGGAAATCTTGGTTTCAGCTATCAAAATGCACCAGAAGCTTTTAGTTATGGAGTAGAACTTGAAATAAGAAAATCCTTGGCGAGTTTAGGAGTTGCAAAAATACTTCGTAATACAACGGTTAACTTAAATGCTTCGGCAATTAAAAGCGAAGTAGATATGGGACCAAATGTTACTTTTCAGGAAAGAAGAAGACCACTACAAGGTCAATCTCCATACGTTATAAACTCTGGTATTTATTATAACGATACAGATAATGGTTTCGCAGTTAATATAGCCTATAATGTATTCGGAAACAGAATCTTTTCAGTAGGAAGTGTTTTATTCCCATCTTGGTTGGAGCGTCCAAGAAATGCGGTTGATCTTCAGATTTCGAAACAAGTAAAGCAGATGGAGATAAAACTTAACATTCAAAACTTATTGAACGCTCCGTATCGTTTCATACAAGATAATAACGAAAATCAAAAAACTGATTCAGACCTAGACGACCCCATTCAAGAATTTAGAACTGGAACGCTTTTCAATGTTTCATTCGTATGGAAGTTTGTTAAATAATTGTTACCAATTAGTAAAATAAAAAGGGGCAAAAGTGCCCCTTTTTTGTTTACACATAACGATTAATTAAAAATCAATTAACAACAAGCAAGCAGTACTGAAGTACTTTTGTGAGGTTTTTAATTCAACCTAAATAAGAAATTATGAAAAAATTTTTCAGCCTTTTATTTATCACAACTACACTAGCTTTCTTTAGTTGTGATGATGAAGAAACAACACCTGCAGCTCCTACAATTACGCTTGAAGCAACAAGCACTCAGGATTTACCAGGAGAAACTGTAATCGCCAACTTATCAATGACAGTTCCTGGTGGTGCAAAGAACTTGATTATCAGTGGTAGTTTTTCAGAAACAATGCCTTTGAATGGCGAAACAGAACTAGATAAGCCAATTGAATTAGACATACCTGCTAATGCAGTTATAGGTTCTACACTTACTGCTGTTTTTGTAGTAACAGATAAAAACGATAAAACATCTACTCCTGTAACATTTTTAATTACTGTTAATAACCCAGTTATTGAATTAGCAGGAAACATCACCACAAATCTTACACTTGATGCTACAAAATCTTATTTATTAAAAGGTCAAACTTTTGTTAAAAATAATGTAACATTAACTATACCTGCTGGAACAGTTATCAAAGGTGATAAAGCCACCAAAGCAACATTAATTGTTGAGCCAGGAGGACGTTTAGTTTGTAATGGTACTGCTGCAAACCCAGTTGTTTTCACTTCTGCTCAGGCAGTTGGCGCACGCGATAAAGGAGATTGGGGTGGAGTGGTAATACTTGGAACAGCATTTGTAAACCAAGCATCACAGCCAAACATTGAAGGTATTAGCCCCGCTGTTCCTTACGGAAACACAACAAGCCCTACTACAAACGCAGATCAAAACAGCGGTACATTAAATTATGTAAGAATTGAATACGCAGGTATTGAGTTATCACCTAACAACGAAACAAACAGCTTAACAATGGGTGGTGTTGGAAACGGAACAACCATCAATTATGTACAAGTTTCTTTCGGTGGTGATGACGGATTTGAGTGGTTTGGTGGAACTGTGAATGGTAAATATTTAGTATCTCATTCAACTTGGGATGATGACTTCGATACAGATTTTGGTTGGTCTGGTAATATTCAGTTTGGATTAGTAGTACGCAATCCTTTCTTTGCAGATCAATCAGGTTCAAACGCATTTGAAAGTGATAACCAAGGTAATGGTAACGCTATTACAAATTGCGATGCAACAGCTTCATCTGCTGGTACAGCAACAGCTTGTACACGTGGTGTATTCTCAAATATTACGGTTTTAGGTCCTAGAGAAACTAACTCTCGTTCTATTTCTGGATCTTACCAGAATGCACTTCACATCCGCAGAAGATCTTCAATTTCTATCTTCAATTCATTCATTTCAGGTTTCAGAATTGGTTTAAGAATTGATGATGATGGAACTTACTTTAACCTAGCACAAGGTAATGCAGTTCACAGCAATAACGTATTGTCTAACTCAAGCACAGCAGGTACTGCAACTTCTACAACGGCAACTGATGGTACTTATGTAACTGGTATTCGTTTCGATGTTGCTAACGATGGTACTATTACAACCAACACTGGCGTAACTGCAGGAAATGCAACTAGCATTGCAAACTATTGGTTAACCAACAACAGTGCATTTAACAACGTAACAAGCACTCAAACTTGGTCAGACATTGGTATAAACCCAGCGTTATTTTGGGCTGGTCAAACATCTGCTAACTATCCTTCAAATCCGAACTTTGCTTTAACAGCAGGTGTAACTGGAGCTAACAACTTAAATTCTGGCGCAAGTTTTACAAATGGAAAAGTATCTGGCGCATTCTTTACACAAACTACTTACAGAGGTGCGTTTAGTTCCACAACTGATTGGACTGACGGCTGGACAGAATTCCAACCTTTGAACAAAGTTTACTAAAATTTTCTAACTCAATTTGAGAGACTCACTATCTTAGTGAGTCTCTTTTTTTTCATCAAACTTAATCGCTTCATTTCTTATGAAACTAGTTTCTATTTTTTGTCTAAGTCTAATCGTTATTGGTTGTAATACCAACCCAAATTACGATCCATCTGCTTTTCTTAATGGTAAGGAAAAAGACGAATTTATATGGAAGATTATCAGATATACAGCAAAAGCACCAGATGGTCTCTTATTCGAAGAAAGATTTTATCCTGCTTATGATTCATTTTACAGACATCAAGCAAGCAGGCATAAACTTGAAGCATACTATATCAATGAAAAGAATGAACATTTTTTCTTAATCAGTCGACCTGCGCCAAGCATGGTAGAAAAAAGAGTAGCAACCGGAGGTATAGCAATTTTTGATGAAAAGGGTAATTTGATAGAGTATGAAGAAATATTTAGAACATGGAAAATGATTCCTGATACCTTGAAAAGAAGAAGCTTAATGTTATTTGATAAAATGGTTAAGCATGAAGACTTATCTTTTTATCTCACTAGAAACTCTAATGGCGAAGAATACATTGAATTTCCAGATGACTTAAATTATTTCGATAAGGAAAAAAGAAGATGGATGCAGAAATAAATTAATTCACCTCCTCTGCTTTTCCTTCTGAAACTCAAGAGCTTTCTTCACTTTGTCCAATACAAGCACAAGACTATCTTGTGCTTTTTTTAACTGTAACTATTTCTTACTACAAGCGAAATGCGTTGTTATTTCGAAATCGACATTTTAAACATTCTTAAAAGGATAGCGCCTACAAGTTCTTCTATAACCTAAAATTACGAATTCAAAGTTTCTGTCTTAAGTATTCGTTTTCAACTGCCCTTATAAAATTTAAAATTTGAGATTCAAAGATTTTAAATAACTTTGAAACCTAGTTGTGTCTTCAATTCAACCTTTATTTTAATACTTATAACTTATGGAAAAAAGAATAATCTTTTTAATAGGATTTTTGTTGTTATCATTTTCTATTTATGCTCAAGATGATTTCTTACCAGGTAAAATTTACTTAGAAAATGGAAGTGTATTAGAGGGCTTAGTCGAATCTAAAATATGGAATAGAAATCCTGAGAAAATTAATTTTAAAACGCAATCTGAAACAACTGTATACAAATTCAATGAACTTAAACGCGTTGAAGTTGGAAATTTTATTTTTGAAAAGGCAGCCATTAAATATGAGGTTTCATCATCAAACCCCAAACAGCTAACCGATTCTCCGATACTTGAGTTTGCTTTTGATACTGTATTCTTAAGGGTAATTATTGAAGGACCTAAGTCTCTTTTAATGTTCAAAACAAAGGAAGGGAAACCTCAGTATTATATAAAGCACGAAAATCAAATCACCTTGTTAGAGCATAGATTTTATCTAGCAAGAACAGAAGGGCTCGTATTAAGAGAGAATAAGCGTTATGTAAATCAGTTAGTTGATTTATTAGGCGATTGCCCTACCATTACTCAAAATTTAAACGGTCTATCATATAAGGAAGAACCTATTGAAAGATTGTTTAAAAAGTATTTTGAGTGTATCAATTACTCTCCGTCATTTACTATCCAGCGAGAGAAAACTAAAATTGCTTGGGGAGTAAACTTAGGGCTTACCAACACAACTTTTAATGGAGAAGGAAATTTTTATGGTACGGATGTTTTTGCATCTGAAGATTACACGCAGTCTTTAGCACCAACAGTTGGAGGTTTTTTTGAAACTGTTGTTAAGGGAACTAATGAAGAACTGAAACTGCATGCTGATGCTCTATTCACTTATTATAAAGTTGAGGGAGCTCCTAATAAATTTGCTTTAATTGATGAAAACGGAGTGGGGTCGCAATTAATAGGTAAGAGAGAAATAGAACAATTGCATCTAAAATTGTATCCGGGGATAATGTATAGTCTAGGAAACGAAAAGTTTAAGTTTAATTTAAAGGCTGGCCTAGGTCTAGGTGTGGCTCTTCTTACTAAATCATCGGTAGTATTTGATAATCAGTTTTATAAAAAAGATCCTCTTTTAGATACCTCAAGTCTAGATGTTGGATTCACATTAGGTGGAGGTTTTAGTTTTAATAAATTAATATTAAATGCATTTATTGAAAACAAGAGCTCAGGTATGGATCCAAATGGAAATGCTAAATTGGATAGAATTGTTTTTACGGTAGGTTATAAGTTAAGCAAGTAAGATTTTAATTTACTTTTCGCTGCTTCTCCCTCTGAAACTCAACCGCTTTCTTCACTTTGTCCAATACAAGCACAAGACTATCTTGTGCTTTTTTATTGAACACAAGTTTTTGTTGCAATAAAACAGAATCGGCTCGGTTGCTTTCCAGAGCTTTAGTCAGTTGCACAAATTCGTTGGTGTTATTCACTACTTTTTGGTTAAGCGTTTTTTGTTCGCTTAATGTTCTTTGTTGCTGCTTTTCAACTGCTTCAACGGCACGTTGCGCTTCATCAATCTGTGCTTGTATTTTATCGCGGTAAAAATTTACTCCAAATGTTTTCACTAAAAATTCTAGCGGTTTTGCAGCTTGTTCAACCGAATCTTTATTTTTTGAGGTAGCTTGTAAACCAATCCATGCAGTAGCTTGTGCCGTACCTCCTTTGGCATAGGCCACTATAGGAGTTTTGTATACCTGACCGTTGATGGTAGGTTCATTTACCACTAAAACATCATCTTGGTTTTTAACACGACCAAATGTTTTTAAATATTTTTGCAAGCTACTTTGTACCTCGTCTTTCGGTGCATCCAAAGAAGTAAAGTAGCCGAAAGCAGGCTCACCTTTCACTTTATGACTTTGCGAACTTACAGTAACTGTTTGTCCGAAAGTTATAAACGGAGCAAACAAAAGCAGCAATAAAACCTTTTTACCTTTCATCGTGTTATCAAATTCAGAACAAATAAAACTACTTTGAGCTTAACAAAAAAACATATCCTCATAACAGGCGCTTCTGGCCTTATTGGAACGCGTTTAACGGCTTTACTCACGCAAAACGGATACCAAGTTTCGCATCTTG
Source organism: Cyclobacteriaceae bacterium (assembly GCA_027533395.1). Lineage (GTDB taxonomy): Bacteria > Bacteroidota > Bacteroidia > Cytophagales > Cyclobacteriaceae > Chryseotalea. The sequence continues at coordinate 190,463 of JAPZUF010000006.1, read as the reverse complement.
GTCGCAAAGCAAAAAGTGGTGGCATACCTACCTATGTTTGGGATATAACCCAACAAACAATCGATACAAAAGCTTTACAAGGTGTAGATGCCATCATCCATCTGGCTGGTGCTGGTATTGCCGACAAACCCTGGACAAAAGCAAGAAAGAAAGAGTTGTTGGAAAGTCGAACACATTCTACTCGCTTATTATATCAAACTTTAAAAAATGAAACCCACCAAGTAAAACAATTGATCAGCGCATCAGCGATCGGTTATTATGGCTTTGCACCTCAAGAACATATTTTAAACGAAGATGCTCAACCCGGTAAAGATTTTTTAGCAGAAGTTACCCAAGCCTGGGAAAATGAAGTAGATAAGTTTACTAGCTTAACGCAACAAACTGCTAAACTTAGAATTGGCATCGTTTTAAGTACGAAAGGTGGTGCTTTAAAACCCATGTTATTACCGGTTAAGTTTGGTGTTGGCTCGGCTTTAGGAAGTGGTAAGCAAATGATCAGTTGGATTCACATTGATGATATATGCAAGCAGTTTTTGTTTCTGCTAGAAAATCCAAATTTGCAAGGCGCATTTAACGGTGTAGCACCAAACCCTTTAAGCAATAAAGAGTTTACAAAAGTAATTGGCAAAGTTTTGAACAGACCTGTTTGGTTGCCTGCAGTTCCTTCTTTTTTATTGAAACTATTTCTGGGTGAAATGGCCAATCTCGTTCTTCAAGGCAATGCAGTTTCTTGTTACAAAATGCAACAAGCAGGATTCAATTTTACTTTTACCCGAGCAGAAGACGCCATTCAACATCTTATCCTTAACAAATTGTAGCAACGAAATGAATTTCAATTCGTTTTACTAACTTGTTACGTTTTGTTTTTGAAAAACTATGTCGAAAAAGAAATCTAAAAAGGTTGATGACACCTTACTAAAAGAAGCCATCGAAGAAGAACACAGAATTCGCAAAGCTTTTGTTGATAAAGACTGGGCAGAAATAAAAAGTTCAGACTCTTGGGCCATCTTTAAAATCATGAGTGAGTTTGTAGAAGGTTTTGAAAAACTTGCTAAGATTGGTCCTTGTGTTACCATTTTTGGTAGCGCACGTACTAAATCTAATCATCCTTATTATAAAATGGCCGAAGACATAGCCTATCAGTTGGTACAACATGGCTATGGTGTAATAACAGGAGGCGGCCCCGGCATCATGGAAGCCGGTAACAAAGGAGCAAACAAAGCCAAAGGTAAATCTGTTGGTTTAAATATCTTTTTGCCATTCGAACAAAAAGGAAATATCTATATTGATCCGGACAAACTAATCACCTTCGATTATTTCTTCGTGCGCAAAGTTATGTTCATGAAGTATTCCCAAGGTTTTATTGTAATGCCCGGAGGTTTTGGCACACTGGATGAATTAACAGAAGCTTTAACGCTTATTCAAACTAAAAAAATTGGTCGCTTTCCTATTGTGTTAGTGGGCAAAGAATATTGGAAAGGCTTTGTAGATTGGGTAACCAAGGTATTAATCGGCAAAGAGAAAAATGCCAACGTAGAAGATTTAGAATTGTTCAGCTTGGTGGATACACCAGAAGAAGCTGTAAAAGTGATAGACGAATTCTATTCTAAATACTTGTTATCACCAAACTTTTAATTTTTGGTATGATTACAAACCGCATACTATCAGCATGGTTGATTTTATTAACAACTACGTTGATAGTATATGTTTTTTACCAAGAATCGAAATCAACTGAAGCAAAGCAAAGTCAAGTTGTTGCGTCAACTTCGGATTTTGCAGGCAATGGTTTTGTAGCTAAACCTTTTCGAATTCCCGACTCGCTTTCCTTTGCGGGCGAACATTTACCTTTACACATCAGCGATGTTCGCGAGCGAATAGATAGAGAATTACAAATCAATTCTTATCTGCACAGCAGCACTTTGTTTATCATGAAGCGAGCCAATCGCTGGCTACCTGTTATTGATAGTGTTTTACAAGCAGAAGGTATTCCTTCCGACTTTAAATATTTACCCTTAATTGAAAGTGCATTACTCAATGTTGTTTCGCCAAAAGAAGCAGCAGGCTTTTGGCAAATTGTAAAACCTGCCGGCAAAGAATATGGCCTAGAAATTACCAAAGAAGTAGACGAACGTTACGATGTGGTAAAAGCCAGTCGAGCAGCTTGTGCTTATTTGAAAGAAGCGCATCGCAAGTTCAACAATTGGACACTCGCAGCCGCTTCTTACAACCGAGGAATGAGTGGTTTGCAAAAAGCAATTGAAAACCAAAAAGTAAATTCTTACTACGATTTATTTTTAAATGATGAAACTGCACGCTATGTATTTAGAATGGTAGCGATGAAAGAGATAATTGAAAACCCCGAACGGTATGGATTTGATATTAAGAAAGAAGAATTATATAAGCCAGAGTTGGTCAGGTACTTGGAAGTAAAAGAAACCATCAAAGATTTACCACACTTTGCTTTGAAGCACAACACTAATTATAAAACGATTAAGCGATTAAATCCCTGGCTGAAAGAAGATTATCTACCCGTTAAAAAAGGGAAAAGCTATAGAATTGCTTTACCTGCCATTTAAATCAATTTTGTCTTACACTTTACAAGCTAGTTCCATGATATTGTTTATTTTAGATAAAATTTATCTATGGAAAATACATACTACAATCCAGCCGACCTTAAAAAATTTGGTAACATCGCTGAATGGGATAAAAACCTTGCAGCAAAATTCTTCGATTATTATGGCGATGTTTTTAAAGAAGGAGATTTAACAGCAAGAGAAAAATCTCTGATTGCATTAGCTGTAGCCCATGCCATTCAATGTCCGTATTGTATTGATGCTTATACCACAGATTCTTTAGAAAAAGGAGCTACAGAAAAAGGCATGATGGAGGCCATACACGTTGCTGCTGCTATCCGAGGAGGAGCCTCATTAGTGCATGGTGTTATGATGATGAATAAAGCTAAAAAATTATCTATGTGATGAATAGTGTAGTTCGTTGTTAGCGAATCGTCCCTCACAAGCATAACAATCAGTAAATAACGAACAACCAACAACGAAAAACTATTGTATGATAAAGAGTTTGCATGCGCGCCATCATCAATTAGCCAATCAACAAAAACAAGTTGAATGGTTGAGCAATGGTATTTTTAAGAATGGCTCATTGCCCACTTTTCAAGAAAAGCTGGAAAGTGTTCAACATTTTCCACTTAGGCCAACTACACTTGAAATTTTTCAAGTTAACGTTGGGTATATGTGCAATCAGGTATGCAAACATTGCCACGTTGATGCTGGCCCTGATAGAAAAGAAATTATGACGCGTGAAACTATGCAACAATGTGTTGAGGTTTTACGCCAACATAAAATAAAAACTTTAGATATTACCGGAGGCGCACCGGAAATGAATCCTGACTTTCGTTGGTTTGTGCAAGAAGCCAAGCAAGCTGGTGTACAGGAAATAATTGTGAGAAGTAATCTCACGATTATCATGGCTAATCCTAAGTATTACGATTTGCCGGAATTTTTTAGGGATCACCAAGTAAGAGTTTGTTCATCGCTTCCTTTTTATAATGCAGATAAGACTGACAGACAAAGAGGTGTGGGAGTTTTTCAATCTTCAATCCAAGCTTTACAAAAATTAAATGCAGTAGGTTACGGTAAACCTGAAACAGGTTTGGTTTTAGATTTGGTTTACAATCCAACAGGTGCTTTTCTTCCTGCTAATCAACAACAATTAGAACAAGATTTTAAAAAGGAGTTAAGAGAAAAATTTAATATTGCGTTCAATAATTTATTTACCATTACAAACATTCCTATTAGTCGTTACCTCGATTTCTTAATTGAAACAGATAACTACGAAGATTATATGGAGAAACTGGTGAATGCATTTAATCCCGCGGCTGTACCCGGTGTAATGTGCAGAAATACCATTTCAGTTGATTGGCAAGGTAATTTATTTGATTGCGATTTCAATCAGATGTTAGGATTACCGGTAGCAGAAAATAGCAGTTCTCACATAAGTCATTTTAATATGGAACAACTAGCAAAACGAAATATTGTCATCAATCAACATTGTTTTGCTTGTACTGCCGGTGCTGGTTCAAGTTGCCAAGGAGCAACCATTTAATCTTGATAACTTTTTATTCGTTTGATGAAAAGGTTTTTTCAATTCGATAAAACCTGTAATTTGCTTTTCAATTTTTATTTATGTTGTTAGAGATACAAGAAGCTGCTGATTATATCAAGAGCAGAGGGGTAGACGCACCTGAAATTGGTGTTATACTAGGAACAGGACTTGGAAATTTGTTTGTGAAAGAAATCAAAAAACAAATCGCGATACCTTATAACTCTATACCAAAATTTCCAATTTCTACTGTAGAATTTCACAAAGGTCAGCTGATTTATGGCGAATTGAAGGGTAAGAAAGTTTTAGCCATGCATGGCCGCTTTCATTATTATGAAGGGTATTCCATGCAACAAATTACTCTTCCTGTACGCGTAATGAAGATGTTAGGTGTGAAACAATTGTTAATCTCCAATGCAGCAGGGAACATGAACTTAAATTGGAAGAAAGGACAATTGATGTTGATTGATGATCACATCAATTTAATTGGAGACAACCCACTGCGAGGAAAAAATTACGATATGCTTGGTCCGCGTTTTCCGGATATGAGTGCGCCCTACTCGAAAGAATTAAATAAAAAGTTAAAAGCGATTGCCAAAGAGAAAGGCATCACACTTAACGAGGGTGTATATGTTTCGGTGATGGGACCTAACTTGGAAACAAGAGCTGAGTATCGTTTCTTACATAGAATTGGAGCGGATGCAGTGGGCATGAGCACTGTACCGGAAGTAATTGTAGCCAATCATACGGGCATTCCATGTTGTGCCATCAGCGTTTTAACAGACGATTGCGACCCTGATAATTTAAAGCCTGCCAACATACAGGAGATTGTAGACATTGCTGGTAAAGCAGAACCTATGTTAACGGAATTATATGTTGAACTGATTAAACAATTATAATATGAAAAGTCTAGTAACAGTCTTTGCATTTTTGCTCATCACTACAGCTTCGGCTTTTGCTCAAACTGTTTATTCATCTAACAAAGGAGAAAAATACCACACTGCTGATTGTCGCTTGTCTGGCAATGCTGAGGGTATGACAGTTGCAAACGCAAAAAAGGCTGGCAAAAAAGCTTGCGAAATGTGTAAGCCTGATCAGTTAGGAAAGGTAAAACTTAACCAATGCGAAGGTAAAACAAAAGGAGGAGTGCGTTGCAAACGCATGACAGGAAATAAGCATAAAAAATGTTACCAACATAGTACAAAATAGTGAAGGCACTGATTCACCCACAAGGCCCGGCTTTATCTAAAGTAATTGCAGGTGTTTGGAAATGGACAAGCAAAGATATTGTAGCTTCTTGTATTCCTACAGCCTTGGAAGTCGGCATAACAACCTTTGATCACGCTGATATATACGGCAGATATACCATTGAAGAACTTTTCGGTTCGGTATTAAAAGAAAATCCGAGTTGGAGAAAAGAAATGCAATTAGTAAGCAAATGCGGAATAAAATTACTAGCAGATAATAGGTCTGATCATCGCATCAAGCACTATGATACATCGTTTCAACATATAGTCAATTCTGCCGAAAATAGTTTACGCTTATTGCATACAGATTATTTGGACTTACTGCTGATCCATCGACCTGATCCATTGATGCAACCTGAAGAAGTAGCCAAAGCTTTTGATCATTTACAACAAAGTGGGAAAGTCAAGTTTTTTGGTGTATCCAATTTTACATCCTCTCAAATAGATGTATTGCAGAGATTTTGTATTCAACCTTTGGTTACCAACCAGATTGAAGTTTCGTTGTTTAAATCCGATGTGTTTTTTGATGGGACAACAGATACCATGATGCGTTGGAAAATGGGATTAATGGCATGGTCTCCATTAGGAAGTGGGAAATATTTTAATGATGAAAAATTAATGCCAGAGTTAAATCTATTTGCAGAAAAGTATAAAGCAAGTGTTGCACAAATTTTGCTGGCTTGGTTATTCAAACATCCATCCAATATTTTTCCAATAACTGGCACAACAAAACCTGAACGCTTAATAGAAGCTTATCAACCTTTATTTATTGAAATCGATAAACAAGATTGGTTTGCGATGTTAAAGGTAATTCGAGGACAGGATGTAGCTTAATATTATTTGGATTGATAAAAATGTATAGGATCTGTTCTTGAGTTTCAGTTTAAGTTTATTGCAATTCATATACGATTATTAATTTCTTCTAAGTTTATACATAAAGCCAAAGTTAATTTGGCTTGCATAAAAATTTAATAATCCCCCACCTTTTGCCACACCAACTGTTGTAAAAAAAGATAGTTCATTTTTTTGATAGCGTAGTCCTGCTTGTATGTTTTGTAATAGTAGAAAAGTGTTCAAATCAAAACTATACGTGAAGGTTGGCGTAATACCATTTTTTAAATGAATATAATTTAGGGACAGTGGAATTTGAACATTCGATTCAATAATTTTTGCTCTATTGCTTTCACTCTCAATTGTTCTTTGTTCAGCTACATTCAATCCTAACCCAACAAAAAATCTTTCTGATCTTCTGAATTGTTGAAAATAAACATGGGCACTAAATGCTGTATAATATTCTTTAAGATCAATTTCATAATTTGGATCAATCAAATGGTTTCCTGTTCCTATAAAACCAATTAGTATCTTTCTTTTTTGATTGTTTTCAAAAATGACGCATGGCTTCCCATCTTTACAAATTTTTTCGTGGTATTTTTTTGCGGTTTTGATTAAGTCTTTATGGTTAGGTTCGTTAATTCTATTTATGGTAGATGTTAGTTCTGGATAGTCTTTTGTAAAATAGTTTATCTGATTGATAAATAATTTTTGTTCTCTTATTTTTGTAACGCCATTTTTCTCTATCATTTTATTAACATACTTCAATTGATTTAACGGAATCGTGTCTTTTGAAAGGAAGTAAACATCCTTTTTATCTTTGTCTAGTAAATAGAAAACATTTAACTCTCCTTGTATTAGGTATTCTAAAAAGACTTTTGCTCCATTAACTTCTTTCGAAATGTAAAACTTCCCATTGTTAAATCGGTAACCAACTATTTCGTCTGGTTTAAAATTGTGTTTCTCTCCGTAAGCGTTAAGGAATTGACATTCAACTGCATTTTTAGCGTAACTTCTATTATTGATTTTTCCATGCAGTGTATCATTGGATAAAGTTATGATTATTCCATCTTGATAGTTCCTTATGTTTTTTTCTTTTTGAGCGTAAGCAATAAAATGTAAACACAAGATTTGTAGCCCAACGAGCGTAGTTATTCTTAGCATAGAATATCTAAGTTATTACTTTCAGTTGAATTTTAATATTTTCTATCTGGAATTTTTTATTGTAGTTTAATAGAATAAAAAGTTTTTAGCTTTTGAGTGACAATAGTTATCACTTTTAAGTATTTGCGCAAACGATTCTTTTTTGATGGCTCTACCTAATGGTTAAATGTAATTAATGGCACATAGCATTTCTGATTAACTGACAAATGTTGATTGTACCATCTTGAAAAGTGTACTTACTAATAGAAATTTTTTAATTTAATTTTAGCGCTTTTCAATCAAAATATAGAAAGAATTAGCAGGCAAAGAATGGCATATATTACCCCCAAGAAATTGATAAATTTTATTTTCTCGCCATGCATCTCAGTAAAGAAACTAAAAATTATTATGCCAAGAAATAGATGGCTAAGAATGGAGATTGGAATAAAGTATGCAATAACACATGCGTAGTCACGAGTAGAATTTGAAAAAAAACATTGCAAGCAATCAAGTGTAAAATCAAGAGTAAAACAATTTGCAATAATTTGAATAAATAAGGCAATGATTTTAAGTTTACTATTTCTCATTATTAATTTTTTATTTAAACTAAAACGAGAAGTTACAAGGATGGAAAGTTTTCGATTAGATATTTTTCGTCAAATAATGCAGAATTTAAATATTCAATTGAGAGATTATTGAGTAGGCAACTTATCCGGAACTAATATTGCATTAGGGAAAATACGCTTCACATTGACGTAATCTTTTTGTGCATCAAGTTGTGAATAATATTTTCCTGCTTTCACTTTAAAAGTTGGTTGAGTAAAAATCATTTCTGCTTTCAGCTCTGGCAAATTCATATCCAAAGATTTTTTAGCAAGCATGGCGTCTTCTCTTTTTTGCCCTACATAAACTTGTATCGTAAAGCCATCTACAAATTTTCTACCTACATAAAAATAGTCAATGCTATCTTGTATTTGTTTCAATTGTGTATTGATTGTGTTGCTAGCAGGGGCATATTTTTTTTCCGAAATAGTTGGAACAGGTAAACTTTCAATGGCTGGCAAAGGAGAAAATGTAGGTTTTAATTTACTTACATCCTCAAAATGAGGTTCTTGTATATTAGAAACCGTTTTGCTTCCGGCACAAGCCCAAAACAATAAGCCTATACCTAAGCAAAACAGTAATGAAAGGAAGTTATTTTTTTCTTTTTCCATCATTCAATTACCACACATCTGTTATTGATGATATCATCTTCTACTTTTTTATACTTAACATCGCGCAATACACGGCCATCAGGATATTGTACACTTACTTTATCGTTTCGGTTGGCAATTTTTTCTGATTTTACCGGCATTACTTTTTCTTGTGGAGGTCGCGAACCTGTAGGAGGTGCTTGTTGCCCTCCACTTAATAGTGATTTGCTTTCCTCTTTTTTCTCGTTAAGTTTTTGCTTCACCCGCTGAGTGCGCGCTTCTTGTACTTGTTCTGATTTTTGAACAGGAACATCTGCTTTCAACAAAAATGAAACAGTTTCTTCATTTACTCTTGCCACTAATTTTTTAAAAGCTTCGAAACCTTCGAATTTGTAAATCAATAGTGGATCTTTTTGTTCGTATACTGCTGTTTGAACGGATTGTTTTAAATCGTCCATATCACGCAAGTGTTCTTTCCACAATTGATCGATGATGGCAAGTGCAACCATCTTCTCCATAGATTTTAATAATTCGCCATTATGGGTTTGCATGCATTTCTGCAAGTTGGCAGCAACACCTATTTGTTTACTACCATCAGTAAAGGGGACTAAAATATTTTCTACCGTAGCACCTCGAGTTGTGCTGATTTCTTTTATGATAGGGAAAGTTTTTTCAGCTACTGTTTTGTTTTTACGTTGGTATTGATCTAATGCTTTATCATATAGATCACCGGTGATTCTACCGATTTCTAATTTTTCAAAATCATTTTTATCTAATTCATAGTCTAGACCTAAAATTCCTAACGCATTCAGGCGTAAACTATCATAATCATTAGCGTTTTTAGCATTGGTTACAAGTTCTTCGCAAGTATCAAAGATCATGGTAAGAATATCCAACTCTAATCTTTCACCAAACAAGGCATTCTTTCTGCGCTTATAGATTACCTCGCGTTGAGAGTTCATGACGTTGTCGTACTCCAATAATCGCTTACGAATACCGAAGTTATTTTCTTCTACTTTTTTCTGTGCACGTTCGATAGAACTTGTTACCATCGAGTGTTGGATCACTTCTCCTTCTTTCAATCCCAGCCTGTCCATAATGCGTGCAATGCGTTCAGGCATAAACAAGCGCATCAAATTATCCTCCAGTGAAACATAGAATTGTGATGTCCCCGGGTCACCTTGTCGGCCTGCACGACCGCGCAACTGTCTGTCCACTCTTCGAGATTCATGTCTTTCTGTTCCGATAATGGCTAAACCTCCTGCGGCTTTTGCTTCTGCTGTAAGTTTAATATCTGTACCACGACCAGCCATGTTGGTGGCAATGGTTACAGTGCCTGGCTTACCGGCTTCTGCAACAATTTCCGCTTCGCGTTGGTGTTGTTTTGCATTGAGTACGTTGTGTTTGATTTTACGCATTTGTAACATACGGCTTACAACTTCTGAAATTTCTACTGAGGTCGTTCCAACCAATACGGGTCTGCCGGCTTCAGTCAGTTTTACAATTTCATCAATTACAGCATTGAATTTTTCGCGCATGGTTTTAAAAACCAAATCATCAGCATCTTTTCTGATGGCTTGTCTGTTCGGTGGAATAACCACAACATCTAATTTGTAGATGTCCCAAAATTCACCTGCTTCTGTTTCTGCAGTTCCTGTCATACCCGCTAATTTGTGGTACATGCGGAAATAGTTTTGAAGCGTAATAGTGGCGTAAGTTTGCGTGGCGTCTTCTACTTTAACATTTTCTTTTGCTTCGATGGCTTGGTGTAATCCATCAGAATACCTGCGTCCGTCTAATACGCGACCAGTTTGTTCGTCAACAATTTTTACTTTTCCATCTACAATTATATACTCCGTATCTTTTTCGAACATGGTGTATGCTTTGAGCAATTGATTAACGGAGTGTATACGCTGTGATTTTACTTGGTATTCTTTAATCAAATCATCTTTTTTCTGCAGGCGATCAGCTTCATTTAATCTTGCATCTTTTTCAATTTTATTTAACTCTGTGCCGATTTCAGGTAAGATAAAGAATCGTGGGTCTTCGCCTTCACCTGTAATTAAGTCGATTCCTTTTTCTGTTAAATCAACGCTGTTATCTTTTTCATCAATAATAAAGAACAAAGGAGCATCTGCCTCCGGCATCATTTTTTTATTGTCTTGCAGATAGAAGTTTTCCGTTTTCTGCATGATGGCTTTGATGCCAGGTTCACTTAAAAATTTAATCAGTGGTTTGTATTTAGGCATACCACGATGCGCGCGAAACACGGCTAACCCACCTTCTTTATCGTTTCCACTTTCAATTAGCTTTTTAGCATCGTTAAGGTATTGGGTGATTAATTTTTTCTGTGCTTCTACCAATTTAAAAATGCGTGGTTTTAAATCGTAGAATTCGTGTTGATCGCCTTTCGGTACTGGCCCTGAAATAATAAGAGGCGTACGGGCTTCATCGATTAATACAGAGTCTACCTCATCGACCATCGCATAATGATGCCCACGTTGCACGAGTTCATCAGTTTCGCGTGCCATATTGTCGCGTAGATAATCGAAACCAAATTCGTTATTCGTTCCATAGGTAATATCGGCACGATAAGCATTTTTACGCGCAAGTGAATTGGGTTCGTGTTTATCGATGCAATCAACAGTTAAACCATGAAACTGAAACAAGGGAGCCATCCATTCGCTATCGCGTTTAGCGAGGTAGTCGTTAACCGTTACAATGTGTACGCCACGTTCTGCCAAAGCATTTAAGAAAGTAGGAAGAGTTGCCACAAGTGTTTTACCTTCACCGGTTGCCATTTCGGCAACTTTACCTTGGTGTAAAACAATACCACCGATAATCTGCACATCGTAATGTACCATATCCCAGGTGATGAGATTGCCTGCAGCCATCCATTGCTTAGCCCAACGTGCTTTGTCGCCATGTAGGGTAACGTTAGAATGTGTGGCCGACATGCGGATATCAAAATCTTGTGCGGCAACTTCGATGTATTCGTTCTCTTTAAATCTTCTGGCTGTTTCCCGCACGATAGCAAAAGCTTTGGGCAGAACCTGTAATAAAACTTTTTCCAGTTCTTTGTTTCTTTCTGCTTCTAGTTTATCGATTTGAGCAAAGATGCCTTCTTTCTCGTTGATGTCTAATTCAGGATTATCGGCAATGCTTTTATGTAATTCAGCAAGTTGTCCATCGATTTGCGCAACGAAATTGCGAATGGTTTGGCGCACCTCATTGGTTTTTTCGCGTAGTTGGTCGTTGTTGATGGATTGTAGTTTTTCGTATTCGGCAATGGTTTCTTTTACCAAAGGGTCAACAGCTTTAATGTCGCGTTGCGACTTCGTACCGAAAATTTTTGCAATCAGTTTTAACATAATTAAAAAAGGTGGTGCTTTAGTTGGCACCGGCTAAAAAGGGCTTAAAGTTAATCTGTTTTTTGGGAATGGGAAGGTGCAAAAATTCATCCAAAAGGCGTTTTCGGGCTTTTTGGCAGATTATTCTTGCCAGAGATTTAGGTTTTAGAAGAAAATTCGTTTGGTAATATGGTTAGCCTTATCTGCACACATTAAACCCGTTTAGAAAACCAGAGGTTTTGCCCCTACTACGAGGTATATTTATAGTTATATCATGGGCAGGCAATTGGCGTGTGGGCAGACTATATTCTTTAAAAATGATTGATAGCGTTACCTCAAAGAATTGCTAGTATTGATTTTTCTGAATAGGGGTAAAGCGAGAGTTGGTTGTCTCGAAGCAAACAACCAACCATGAAACACCCTTTTTGCAAACTCATTTTAATCGTCTTCATTCTCTTATTTGAAAAAGTTAACGGACAATCTTTAACTCAAACCATTCGTGGTACAGTTGTTGACCAAGTTTCGCAAATGCCTTTACCTGGGGCTAATGTCATCATTCTCAATTCAAATCCGATTCTTGGAGAAACTTCAGATGCTGATGGAAACTTTAAAATTAATAAAGTGCCAGTCGGCTCTTATACTTTAAAGATTACTTTCATTGGATACAAAGAAATGATTTTACCTAATGTTATGGTAAACTCAGGCAAAGAAGTTGTGTTGCAAATTAACTTAGAAGAAGATGTGGTGCAGATGAAAGAGATTGTAGTAACAGCAACACAAAAAGACAAAACCATTAATGAAATGTCGGTAGTCAGTACGCGCACTTTCTCGGTAGAAGAAACCAGAAAATTTGCTGCTGCTGTTAACGATCCTGCGCGCATGGTAACGTCTTATGCCGGTGTTGTTTCGGCAGATGATGGTAACAACAGCATTTCTATTCGAGGTAATTCCCCTTTCGGTTTATTGTGGCGCATGGAAGGTGTGGATATTCCTAACCCCAACCATTTCGCGAATGCAGCAACAGCAGGAGGAGGAATTTCCATTTTAAGTTCGCAATTGCTCGCTAACTCAGATTTTTCTACCGGAGCATTTTCTGCAGAATATGGGAATGCTTTATCGGGTGTGTTCGATTTAAAATTAAGAAAAGGGAATAATGAAAAAGCAGAATATACTGTGCAGGCTGGATTTCTAGGGACGGATGTAGCAGCTGAGGGTCCGCTTAACAGAAAGAAAAAAGGTTCGTATTTAGTGAACTATCGCTACTCCACACTTTCTATGCTTTCTAAGTTAGGTGTTCCACTTGGAGATTTTGTAACCAATTTTCAGGATTTATCCTTTAACATACACCTCCCCGTTAATAAAAATAACAGCATCAGTGTTTTTGGTTTTGGTGGCTTGAGCGACCAAACCAGCGAAGCAGAAAAAGATTCTTTAGGATGGAAAGATAATTACGACCGATATAATTCCATCTATAAATCTAATACTGGTGCAATGGGTATAAAGTATAATTCTATTTTAAGTACGAATACTTTTTTGCAAAATGCCATTGTGTTTTCAGGAGTTTCTATTGTGAGCGAAGAAGAAATTTTATTGAAGGATTATATCGCTACAACGGATAATATCAATAAAATGGATAACAGTAAAATCACCTGGAGCAGTGTGCTGAATCATAAAGTAAATCCTCGCTTAAGTTTACGTTCAGGTTTTTACATCAATACTTTACAATATAAAGTTGAAATTAAAGAAAGAGAAGAAACCAACAATACTTTAGAAACTTTAATGAACAGCAAGGGCCGAACAGAAAGTATTCAAGCCTTTGCGCAAGCCAGTTACAAAGTTAACGATAAACTAACTGTCAACGGTGGACTACATTATCTTCAGCTCTTGCTTAATAATAGTTATGCTGTTGAGCCACGACTCGCCTTACAATATACAATAAATGATGTGTCGTCAGTAAACTTCGGTTATGGTTTACATAGCCAGATACAACCACTGGGAACTTACTTCGGACAAACAGAAGAGAATGGATTAACTACTTTGCCCAACAAAAATTTGGAGTTAAGTCGTGCACATCATTTTGTAGCTGGTTACGATCGTTCACTAACTCAAAACCTAAGAATTAAATCAGAAATTTATTATCAACATTTATTTGATATTCCTGTAGAAAGTAAAGCTGGAAGTACCAACTCTATTATTAACCAACAATGGGGTTTTGTTTCTGACCCAATGGTTAGCAAAGGATTAGGAAGAAATTATGGTGTTGAGTTTACTTTAGAGCAGTTTCTACACAACAATATTTATTTCTTGTTATCAACTTCCTTATATGAATCGAAATATAAAGCGATTGACGGAATTTGGCGTGATACTCGCTTTAACGGAAATCGCAATGTGAGTTTTACTGTAGGTAAAGAATTTAATTGGAGAAAAAACAGAACCTTTGGTATTAACATTCGCACGATTTACAGCGGAGGTTTCAGAACCACTCCGGTAGATGTGGCTGCGTCATTAGCTAAAGGAGAAACAGTTTGGCAAGAAGACAGAGCTTTTAGTGAACAAGTTCCGGACTATTTCAGATCAGATATACGCATTAGTTTAAAAAGAAACAGAGCAAAATCTACGCACATCATCTCTTTAGATTTACAAAATGCAACGAACCGAAAGAATGTGTTTGGAGAATTTTTCGACCCCTTAACCGGCAATGTGAAGACGGCTTATTTAACACCTCTTATCCCGGTGTTTAGTTATAAAATTGAATTTTAAGCTAAAAAACCCTTGCTAATGGTTGCGCCAAATTTCTATTTAATTTGAAGGAGTTTACTATTGGCAAGGGTTTCACTTTTATTGTTTTAAACAATGGGTCTGTTTGTATAAAAGATTTTACTCTATAACGTAGCATCTCTTCAAATACCATTAAGTCGTTATTTTCTTTTTTATAGTTGAAAACAATTAAATCGATGATTGTCTTTGTTTTTGTGATTTTAAAAATTTGCTTCTTTTTAGATAAAACAGTGCTTTCAGGTATCTTTAGTTTTAGTGCGATTTTTTCAACTGAAATTCCTCTGACTAACAATCGATAAACATCTTTTAATTCTTTTGGTAACTTTCTAAAATAATAATCTCTTGGTTCAATGTTTTGGTATATTCCTTTTTTAAGTTCTTTATCGAAATAATTTTTTCCTTGTAGTATGGAATGAATCGCATTGATAAGTTCCTCTAATGGAGATTGTTTACTTACAAAGCCATGAAATTTTAAATTATAAGCAACTTGGATCATCCATAAATCAACGTGAAGCGTGGTAAGTAAAATCTTTGTTTCAGGTTGAGAATTTAACAAAGTGTAACCGAGTGTGAATCCTCTTAATTCAGGAAAAGCAACATCAATAATAATTAAATCGTAGGTGTTTGTTGCAATGATTTTATCTGCTTGTTCAAAATCACTTAAATCTACTCGCAAATGCTTGTAATTTTTTTCAAGGGTGCGTAATAATTTTGATGGATAGTCTTTTAAGTTGTTGATAAAAAGTAATCTGTATTTTAATTGACTTTTATCTGTCGGATTGATTTGGTTCATCATAAATCGAAAGTAATCTTTTGGCGTTATTTTCGATTTATTTTAAAGTCCAATTTTTGTTGATAACAAAGCAAAAAAAATGCGAGCTAACCTGCTCGCATTTTTTTTCATCACAAAAGAAATTACTTCTCTTTTGAAGCAGCAGTTTTCTTTTTGATGCTGATGCTTAAATTTTCGGCTTTATCGAGGTGGTCGGCCACTATGGTCCCGCCTTCTTCAATTTCACCTTTCAGAATTTCTTCGGCTACTGAATCTTCAAGGTACTTCTGAATAGCCCTGTTTAATGGTCTTGCACCAAATTGGCTATCGTACCCTTTCTCTGCTAAGAAATCTTTTGCTTTCTCGGTTAATTCAACCTGATAACCCAACTGCGTAATTCTATCGAATACTTTTTTAAGTGTGATGTCGATGATTTTGTGGATGTGTTCGCGTTGTAGTGAATTAAACACAATCACATCATCCAAGCGATTTAAAAACTCAGGACTGAAAGCACGCTTCAACGCATTTTGAATGGTTGATTTCATGGCTTCTTCTTCGTTCTCTCTTTTCGCTGCGGTTGTAAAACCAATTCCGGTACCGAAATCTTTTAAATCGCGTACACCAATGTTGGATGTCATGATGATGATGGTGTTTCGGAAATCTACTCTTCTTCCTAATCCATCTGTTAAAATACCATCGTCAAGCACTTGCAATAAGATATTGAAAACATCAGGGTGTGCTTTTTCAATTTCATCGAGTAATACAACCGAGTAAGGTTTGCGTCTTACTTTTTCAGTTAATTGTCCACCTTCTTCGTAACCAACATAACCTGGAGGTGCACCAACCAATCTCGATACAGAAAATTTCTCCATGTATTCACTCATATCAATGCGAACCAAGGAATCTTCTTTATCGAAAAGATAAGTTGCCAATACTTTAGCTAATTCTGTTTTACCTACTCCGGTCGGACCTAAGAAGATAAAAGAACCAATAGGTTTCTTCGGATCTTTTAAACCAACTCGTGTGCGTTGTATAGCCTTCGTTAGTTTTTTAATGGCTTCTTCCTGACCAATTACTTTACCAGAAAGTTCTTGACCCATGGTAAGAAGTTTGTTGCTTTCTTTTTGAGCAATGCGTTTGGTCGGGATGCCCGTCATCATCGCAATTACATCAGCCACGTTTTCTTCGTTAACGGTATATTTTTCCGTTTTGGTTTTTTCTTCCCAACGGGTTTTCGCAACTTCTAATTGTTCTAACAGTTTTTTCTCTTTATCACGCAGTTGCGCAGCTTCTTCGTATTTCTGGCTTTTTACGACTCTGTTCTTTTCCTTCTTAATATCTTCAACAGCTTCTTCTAGTTTAATGATTTCTTCCGGAACATGTATATTGTTGATGTGAACGCGCGCACCTGCTTCGTCTAAAACATCGATAGCTTTATCTGGTAAATAACGGTCGCTTATATAACGATCCGATAATTTTACGCAAGCCTCGATCGCTTCTTTCGTATAGGTTACGTGGTGGTGATCTTCGTATTTTTCTTTGATGTTATCCAATATCTGAATGGTTTCTTCAGGCGTAGTAGAATCTACCATTACCATTTGAAAACGTCTGGCCAATGCGCCATCTTTTTCAATGTATTGTCTGTACTCATCTAAAGTTGTTGCACCAATGCATTGAATTTCGCCACGGGCTAAAGCAGGTTTAAACATGTTAGATGCATCTAACGAACCTGATGCGCCACCGGCACCCACAATGGTGTGTAATTCATCAATGAACAAGATTACATCCGGAGATTTTTCTAACTCGTTCATCACGGCTTTCATTCTTTCTTCAAATTGGCCGCGGTATTTAGTGCCCGCTACAAGCGAAGCCAAATCAAGTGTTACCACGCGTTTGCCAAATAAAACACGGCTTACTTTTTTCTGGATGAT
Source organism: Cyclobacteriaceae bacterium (assembly GCA_027533395.1). GTDB lineage: Bacteria > Bacteroidota > Bacteroidia > Cytophagales > Cyclobacteriaceae > Chryseotalea. Next base: position 173,099 of record JAPZUF010000006.1, on the reverse strand, counting down.
GCGTAAAGCTAAACCTTCGGCAATGGCTGTTTTACCTACACCTGGTTCACCAATCAAAATCGGATTATTTTTCTTTCTGCGTGAAAGAATTTGAGCAACCCTTTCAATTTCTTTTTCGCGACCAACTATCGGGTCTAATTTTCCATCCTCTGCTAGTCTAGTTAAATCGCGACCGAAGTTATCCAATACTGGTGTTCTGGATTTTTCCGTTCCTTTTTTCTCGGCTCCTCGTGTACCTTGGCCACCTGCACCAAATATTTTTGATGAATCATCATCGCCATCATCTGTATCGGATGACGCGGATGGACCTTCTGATTGGTATTCGAGCATTTCCTTAACGGTTTCGTATACAACATCGTAGCGACTTAATAACTGCGATGCGAGGTTATCTTTATCTCTCAAAATAGAAAGCAACAGATGCTCTGTACCGATTAACTGTGCCTTAAAGATTTTGGCTTCGAGATAAGTAATCTTTAAAACTTTTTCCGATGCTTTGGTTAAAGGGATGTTGGTAAGATTTTTAAGGTCAGCCGTTTGTGAGGCAGTTCCTTTCGAAATTTTTTCAATCTCTGCTCTTAGTTCATCCAGGGGTACGCCTAACTTTTTTAAAACACCTACTGCTACGCCTTCGCCTTCGCGAATCAATCCTAACAATAAATGTTCTGTACCGATGTAATCGTGGCCTAGTCGGAGTGCTTCTTCGCGACTAAGAGAAATTACTTCTTTTACACGATTCGAAAATTTTGCTTCCATATCTTAACTAAACGAGGATGATGTTCTGTAAATGTAATCTTTTGAATTAACTTTTTTTAAATCCTAGCTACTGAATTTATTACGTTATCTGCAGGATTTTTTAAATAACGTTGTGTGCTTTGTATTTGTTCATTCTGCTTGCAAATAGGCTTTGGCTTGTGGACCTTGGCAGAATATCAAATCAAGAAGACTAAGTGGTTTTACAAAGTTATTGCCAAAAACTTGTGTGTAAGTAGCCTTAGGATAGAATGTTTCCTCAACTGGTTGATTTTTAGGAGTAAAGACGTTTCTCAAGTCTTTGAAATTTTCTCCATAATGAATTTCGTATTGGCTGGTTTCTTCCAACTTGGCATTGATGCCTAACCATTTCAGACACATTGTCAGCAATTCAACATTCAAATCGAAAAGAAATTCATTTTTTGTGAACAAAATGGAATGAAGATCATCAGCATAAAACTCGAAAAAGGGAGCATTGGCATAAGCCGATTGAATGGTTCGCCAATGGTTGTTTAACCATTTTTGGTTGTAATCGATGCGAACTGAGTCGATGATGGTTTTACCTGTTTTATTGGTAACGGGCAAAAGCAAAACATCGCGCCCATGTTCAGTATTGATGTAGCATCGCGAACGGTAACTTTGTTTTACGAAGTATTCCTTTCTCTCAATCAAAATCTTTTCTGTGTTGACTAGACTTTTGAAATAAGCAATACCTGGCAAGTAGTGTGTTTCAATTACAATTGGCATAACATCATTCCAAAAAATTTCCCAAACCTTGGCGAATGATCATCGGTTCGTTTTGTGTTAAATCAACTACAGTTGAAGGAATATTACCGCTAACACCACCATCAATTACTAAATCAACTTTGTTTTTAAAGTCTTCGTAAATTTCTTCAGGCTCAGTCGTGTATTCGCGTATTTCATCATCATTTTTAATGGAGGATGTAATTAACGGATTGCCTAATTGTTCAACCAAAAGGGTTGGAATGGTATGGGCCGGAATTCTGATGCCAACTGTTTTTTTATTGACATCTAAAATTTTTGGAACTTTAGAACTCGCTTCTAATAAAAAGGTGAAGGCTCCAGGCAGGTTTTTTTTCAAAAGCTTAAAACTAGGTGTATCCAAGTTTTTAACGTAATGCGAAATATGGCTTAAATCGTGGCAGATAAATGATAAATCTAACTTCTGCGGTTTGATATCCAGAATTTTACACAAACGCTCTACTGCTTTTCGATTCATTAAATCGCAACCAATGCCATAGATGGTATCGGTAGGATATACAATAATACCACCGTCTCGCAAAACCTGTATGGCTTTCGCTATTTTTCTTCCTTCCGGATTGATGGGATGTATTTTTAGTAGTTCGGCTGGCATTCTGTCTGCAAAGTAACAAAATTGAGCAGGCAATTTTACTTTAGATAAATGAAGGATTTGCACGCCCTCGTCAAGCATTGTTATATTTGCTTTAAGATTAGAGCTATATGGTAAAACCACCTAAAAAACTGATTTTCTTCCTTTTGTTTTCAATGTTGCTGATTTCATTTGGGTTTTACAGTTACCAAATTGTTTTTACACCCAATGTTTTGGTTGGAAAAGAAGACAGGTTGATTGTAATCCCTCGTGATGCCGATTTTAAAACACTGCAGAAGTTATTGCACGAAGGAGATTATGTTCAGGATTTAATGTCATTTGCTTTTTTATCGCGTGTAATGGGATATGATAAAAAGATAAAACCCGGCAGGTTCATATTAAAAGCAAACATGACCAACCTGCAAGCCATACGCACCTTGCGCCAAGCCAAGCAAGTACCGGTGAAAATCACATTTAATAATGTGCGTTTGCTAAAGGATTTAAGTGAAAAGATTACATCGAATTTAGGCATGCATCCGGATGAGTTTGAAGCGACTGCAATAAAATTTGCCACGAACAACACCTATGGATTTAATAAAGATAATCTGATGTGTATGTTTATCCCTAATACGTACGAAGTATATTATAACGTTAGTCCGGATGCTTTACTAGAAAGAATGTATAAAGAATATACTTTATTTTGGAGCGAAGAAAGAAAAAAGAAAGCAGAAAGCATTGGTTTAACACCCATTGAAGTATCTATTCTGGCATCTATTGTGCAGGCAGAAACGGTAAAACAAGATGAAGCACCAACCATTGCCGGCTTATATTTAAATCGCCTGAAACAAGATATGCCTCTGCAAGCCGATCCAACGCTGGTTTTTGCCTCAGGAGATTTCTCTTTGAAAAGAGTTTTAAATGAACACAAAGAAATTGATTCACCATACAATACCTATAAATACACAGGTTTACCCCCAGGCCCAATCAATATGCCACGCATCAATTGTTTGGATGCTGTGTTAAACTATAAACCGAGCAACTACCTCTATATGTGTGCGAAAGAAGATTTCAGTGGATATCATAACTTCACTGATAATTACCGCGAGCAAATCAACAATGCTAATCGCTACCAACGTGCATTAACAGCAGAAATTAAAAAAGGGGAAGCGCTAAGAAAGGCAGGATTGAAATAATGTACACTTCTCAATTTCAAATCAGGGTTCGCTATGCCGATACAGACCAAATGGGTTATGTGTACTATGGCAACTATGCTACATTCTACGAAATTGGAAGAGTTGAGAGTTTGAGACAATTAGGATTAACCTACAAATCTTTAGAAGAAAGTGGTGTAATGATGCCTGTGTTAGAAAATCATTCTAAATTTTTTGCACCCGCCCGATATGATGAATTGTTAACCATTGAAACAACTCTAATTGAGATGCCGGCCGTTAGAATAACTTTTTTTTATAAGATTTTTAGCGAACAGAAAAATTTAATTCATGAAGGCGAAACCAAACTTGCCTTTATTGATATGAAAACCAATAGGCCCTGCCGCATGCCAAAAATAATGGCTGATGTACTTCAACCTTACTTTGCATGAAATACAAAACAAAAAAACTGATATTAAAATATTCGCAAGTACAACGTATTGTATCCTGGCTTAAGCATGTTCATGTAGGCGGGAAAGCAAGAGTATCCTTATATAAAGTGTTGAAGATTTTCATGTATAACATGAAAAAAGATGATTTATTGGATAAAGCCAATGGGGTTGCATTCAATTTTATCTTGGCTATTTTTCCAACCATTATCTTTTTGTTTACACTAATTCCCTACATCACCGAGTGGGTGCCGGAGGTCAACAAAGAGAGCATCCTAGCATTTTTAGCCAGTTTAATGCCACCGAGCATATATAATTCCGTTGCCACTACCATTGAAGATATTGTTGGAAATTCACGTGGAGGATTGCTAACCTTTGGTGTTTTATTCGCTTTGTATTTAGCAACAAATGGGATGGTGGCTTTGATGCGCGCTTTCAATGCCTGTTATCGCACAGTAGAGAACAGAGGATTTTTTAAAATGAGATTGATTGCAACCGGGTTAACCTTAAACTTAGCTTTTGCACTTTTTTTAGCAGTTATTCTTTTAATTGTGGGTCAGCTAGTATTGGATTATATATTAGGTCATTTACAAGAATTCCATTGGCTTAATCTTGATAACTACACGGTTTACATGATTTTAGCTTTGCGATTTATAGTCATCTTTTTGGTCTTTTTCTTTTCTATTTCTTCAATTTATTATTTCGCACCGGCTGTTCATTATGGATGGCGTTTTTTCTCCTTCGGTTCTATACTGGCAACGTTAGGAATCATGGGCGTATCCTATGGTTTTTCTTATTATGTAACCAACTTTGGTAGTTATAATAAAGTATATGGATCTATCGGAGCTTTGATTGCATTGATGGTTTGGGTGCAATTAGTAACCATCGTATTGTTGTTTGGATACGAAATCAACGCTAGCATACATGCAGCTAAAACCAAAGAATTACTTTGGAAAGCACGATTCAATAAAAAAAGATAGTCTTATAATTGCTCCGGTGTAAGCGCAGGTTCGGTGGTTTCTGCTTTGTCGGTTACCCAAAAATTATTGTAACCCTCTCCTACCTGAATACCAATTCTGCCTATAGCCAACATTTCGAGAATAGCAAGAAAGTTAAAAATCAAAGCAATACGCGAGCGTGAATATTTTTCAATAATCTCCACGAATGGAACTTTACCCTTCGATTTTATTTCCTGAAAAATAACTTCTTTCTGTGCTTCGATGGTATAAGGATATTGAATAACCTGATGCACAGGTTTGTTTTTAGTGGCTTCAAATCTTTTTAACACTTTGTCAAAAACAGTCATCAACTTAAAAACATCCACATCCTGCAATTCTGCTTCAACATTGGTGCTTTCAGCCAGAGCGCGAAGCTCTTTTGCCAAGTTTCCGCGTTTCTCTTTCATCAATTCTGTTTCTTCCATTTTATGGAAGTTTTCAAGCACTGATTTATATTTTTTATACTCTAAAAGATGGCGAACTAATTCTTCGCGTGGATCAATTTCATTACCCTGTTCATCAATCTGTGGCCTTGGAAGCAACATTTTAGATTTGATGCGCATTAAGGTAGCAGCAACCAAAATGAATTCGCTGGCAACTTCAATATTCAAAATTTCTAATTGGCGTATATAATCCAAAAAATCATTGGTGATTTTTGAAATAGGGATATCATGGATGTCGAGTTCATCTCTTTCGATGAAAAACAACAACAAATCAAATGGACCTTCGAACAAAGGCAGTTTTATCTCAAAATTTTCCTGGTTCATGTATTTTTCGGAGTGGAGGGCAAAAATAGAGGTATTTTCTGATAACACCCTTGATTAAATACCAACCTAATATTAACTATTTTTGCTGGTTGGCGTAAAAATTGAAATCCGCCAGAAAACACTTACTTTCAAACTCTGTTTAAAGGTTAAACAAAATAACCAGCCATGCTGATAACACCCGGTCCTCTCCTCGCCAAAATCAATAATCCTGATGATTTGAAAAAATTAAATCAGGATGAACTCGTGCTTCTTTGTCAGGAGTTGAGGCAATTCATTGTTGATAATGTTTCCGTATACGGAGGACATTTTGGAGCCAGTTTGGGCGTGGTTGAGCTAACAGTTGCTTTGCATTATGTATTCAATACACCATATGATCAACTCGTTTGGGATGTTGGGCATCAGGCCTATGGCCATAAAATTTTAACCGGAAGAAAGGACACTTTTCACACGAATAGAATTTACAAAGGAATTTCAGGCTTTCCGAAAAGAAAGGAGAGTATTTATGATACGTTTGGCGTTGGGCACAGCTCTACTTCAATTTCAGCAGCTTTAGGGATGGCAATCGCTTCTAAATATCAAGGTTTAGAAGATAAGCAGCATGTAGCCATCATTGGGGATGGCGCCATGACAGGTGGAATGGCTTTCGAGGCCATGAATCATGCCGGTGTATCTGACTCAAATATTTTGATCATCCTCAACGACAATTGTATGTCGATTGATCCTAATGTGGGTGCTTTAAAGGATTACTTAACCGACATCACTACTTCAAAAGTCTATAATAAACTGAAAGATGAAGTATGGAATGTGCTCGGTAAATTCTCATCACTTGGCAAAAATGCGCAAGAGTTGGTGAGTAAATTAGAGAATGGTATCAAATCCACTTTGCTTAGCCAAAGTAATCTTTTCGAATCTTTGAATTTAAGATATTTCGGACCGGTTGATGGCCACGATGTAGATCACTTAGTAAGTGTTCTTAAAGATTTAAAGAATATAAAAGGACCGAAAATCCTTCATTGTGTTACTGTAAAAGGTAAAGGGTACGGCCCCGCAGAAAAAGGAAATGCTACCACCTGGCACGCGCCCGGTACTTTCGATAAAATCACAGGAGAAATCCACAAAAAAGTTTATGAAAAACCGCAGCCTCCTAAATACCAGGATGTGTTTGGTCATACGCTGGTAGAATTAGCCAAGGCTGATGAAAAAATAATGGGGATTACTCCGGCTATGCCTTCAGGTTCATCCATGAACATCATGATGAAGGAAATGCCAACGCGTGCTTTTGATGTGGGTATAGCTGAACAACACGCTGTTACTTTTTCAGCAGGTTTAGCCACACAAGGATTAATTCCTTTTTGTAATATTTACAGCTCGTTCATGCAACGTGCATATGATCAGGTAATTCACGATGTATGCATACAGAATTTACCTGTCAATTTTTGTTTAGATAGAGCCGGTTTCGCAGGAGCAGATGGCCCCACGCATCACGGTGCTTACGATATTGCTTACATGCGTTGCATACCCAACATGGTGATTGCTTCACCCATGAATGAGGAAGAATTAAGAAACATGATGTTCACGGCAGCTCAACCAAGAAAAGAACTGGCCTTTACCATTCGTTATCCACGCGGACAAGGTGTGATGCCTAATTGGAGACTACCCATGCAAGCCATCGAAATTGGCAAGGGTAGAGTAATAAAGGAAGGAGAAGAATTGGCAATCTTAACCATCGGCCACATTGGCAACTACGCTGTAGAAGTAAGCGAGCAATTAGAAAAAGAAGGTTTAACCATTGGGCATTACGACATGCGTTTCGCTAAGCCGCTTGATGAGGAGATGTTGCATCACGTCTTTAGTAAATACAACAAAGTAATTGCTGTGGAAGATGGTTGTATCATAGGAGGTTTTGGAAGTGCTGTGCTAGAGTTTGCGAGTGCTCATTCTTATAAAGCAGAAGTAAAATTGTTGGGCATTCCTGATCAGGTGATTGAGCATGGCGAACAAATTGAGTTGCACAAAGAATGTGGTTTCGATGTTGAAGGAATTTATAGAATGGCAAAATCCTTGATTGAAACTTCCGTTAAAGTATAATGAAGCCAAAAATCCACGTTTCATTTAGTGGCAACGGCCCTGCGATTGTCTATCTGCATGGATTTTTGGAAACACACGAAATTTGGAATGATTTCATTTCTTCAATAGGTAATTATACTCATTATGCTTTCGATCTTCCAGGTTTTGGTAGAAGTGAGTTGCCATTTGCTGAATTTACTTTAGAAGAAATTGCCCGCATCATCAAGGAAGAAACTGAATTATTAAAACTGACTGGTTTTCATTTAGTGGGTCATTCTCTTGGTGGATATATCGCTTTGTCTTTTTTGAAGTTGTTCCCCGAAAAGGTCAGGTCGATTACTTTATTTCATTCCACTACTTTACCCGATTCGGATGAGAAAAAGGATAATCGCACCAAAACCATTCAATTTATCGATGAAAACGGTGTAGAAACATTCGCTCGTAATTTTGTTAAGCCACTATTTGCCAACCCAAATCATACAATTATTCCTAAAATTCAGGAATTAGCTGTAAAGTCAAATCCAAGAACAGTTATTCAGTACTTGGCTGCTATGCGCGATCGTTACGATAATACTTCAACTTTAATTTCAAGTAATAAGCCGGCTTTCCTCATTTTAGGAGAAAAAGATACCGTTATCAATCACCAAACCTTAAAAAGTGCTTTGGAAAAAGGCAAAAACATTGAGATATCTACCCTCCCAACAGTTGGGCATATGGGGATGTTTGAAGAAACTGAATTAACTTCTGAACTTTTGGTAAACTTTTTAGACCGAATTTAGTTACCTCCGCCTTTATTTTCTTATAAAGTAAGTTGAAATACAGTTTTGGTATTGACTGATATCCAAAACAATACGTACTTTCGTTGCCTAAATTAAAAAATTGGTTTAGGAACGTGTTTTATTAAGGATAGGAAATTTTATATTTGTTATAGAAACCCCAACACTCAACCCATTAGCTATGAACAATAACTACGATTTAGCAGCACAATACGCACCGTGGAATGAGGCAGCCATGAATATTGCCTACGGATGCTGGGCTTTAGCTGTTCTTGTCATCTTAGGTTACATGATTAGGCTGGCCACAGTAGGCGAAGCAAAAGATAAGTACGATTTTATCAACAGGCATGAAATTAAGTTGCTTTGGATAGCAGCTATCGTGTTAATCGTTGGAGGTTGTTTCTTTGCTAATGCCAATGTTGAAGAATTAAACGCGCTTTGGATAGTGGTAAGATTATTTACTACAGTTTCAATGGGCTTGATTGTAGGGTTGATTATTCAGAATTTATTGAAATTTTATTATCCATTTTTCATCGAAAAAAGACTTCGCACTTTGCGTTACAAGCCAAGATTATCTCCAAGCGGTAAGCCAATGAAATTGTTAAGCGAAGAAGAAGAAGATGCTTACCTTGATGAAGGGATGCAAGCTGAAGAAAATGTTTTTTCAGTGGACTACGATGTTTGGAAAGACGAAGAAACCGGATACATTAAAATTGAACGTTATGCTGGTCACTTACACGCCTTACAATGCCCTGAGTGCAATTACCAAACCTTTAAAGTAGTGAAGGAAGAGATCATTAAAGCGCCAACTTCAACTGAAGAAGGTGAATTGTTAAAGCATTTTCAGTGCGGTTATTGTGGTTACAAAGCTAAGAAAACTGTTCACCTAAAAGCTTCAACTAAATTTGAAGAAACCGCTGCTGCTTCTGCTTAAGATTACACGACAACACAAAAAATGAAAAAGCCCCAATCGGGGCTTTTTTTATAGGTTAAAATGAAGTGGATCAGTGAATCAAACTCTTCCTTCTTTTTGCTTTGTTTTAAACTTGGCCAATTGATTGCGCAAAGCTTCAGTTGCCAAATCAGTCGCAGCTTCAAAAGAACGAGCTTTCTCTGTCGCAAATAGTTGACTACCCGGAACGCGTACTTTTATTTCCACAGTCTTATTTTCTACACCTTCATTATTCAATCTTAAAAACACTTCACCGTCAACTACACGGTCGTAAAATGTTTCAAGCTTCTCAACTTTCTTCTGAATAAAATCAATAAGCTTTTGGTCTGCATCGAAGTGGATGGAATGAACTTGTAACTTCATAATCTAAAATTTAAAATTGAAACTGAAACAAAAAATAGGTTGAATGCAACCGTAATGTGTAGTATTGTTTACATAAGATTTATAATTTTTGTCATGCTTTAGGGTGAGCTTGTTCAAAAGCTTTTTTTAGTTTTTCCATAGTATTGTGAGTATATACCTGTGTTGCCGCCAAACTAGAATGTCCTAACAAATCTTTTACAGCGTTAATCTCTGCGCCTTTATTTAATAAATGTGTAGCATATGTATGCCTTAGAACGTGAGGACTCCTCTTTTCCACATTAGTTTGTGATAAATATTTTTTAACAGTTGCTTGTACCAAACCCGGATAAGCAGGTTCGCCACTATTTGTTAAGAGTAAGAAGTTTTCGTTGTGTTTTCCAATCTCTTTGTTTCTGGCTTGTTGATACTCTTTTATAATATTTACGAGATAGTTAGAAAATGGGATTATTCTTTCTTTGTTTCTTTTACCTAAAACTTTAATGGTTTGTTTCTGCCATTGAATATCCATGTCTTTCAATTCTAATAATTCACTTAAGCGAATTCCACTTCCGTATAAAAGCTCTATGATCAAACGATCACGCAAACCATGAAAGTTATTTTCGAAAGCAACATGGTTTAGCAAATCTTGTATTTCATTTTCTTTGACAAAAACAGGCAGGCGTTTTTGTGTTTTTAGTACTTTGAGTTTCTCTGCCGGATTAACAGAAAGATGGCCTTGTTTTATCAGGTATTTATAAAAAGAGCGGAGACAAGCAATTTTTCGATTAACAGATTTTGGATTGATGTTACTTTCAACAAGACTGGCAATCCAGCCTCTTAACATAGGAAAAGTAGCTAACTCGGGCAGCTGGATTTCAAAAGTTTGATGGAGAAAATCAACGAGTTGTTTTAGGTCTGTTTCGTAAGATAAAACAGTATGCTTGCTCAATCTTTTCTCAAATTCCAGGTATCTCAAAAAAGCATCTGTCATGCGGAGGCGTTTATACCTGAAACAATGTAAAAAAATAAATCCCCTTTAGGAAGAACCTAAAGGGGATTGTGGAAATATTGTTGATAAAAAGCTTACTGAGCTTCTTGATTGCGGATATTCTGTATGTAAGCAGCACGAATAATCTCGTTTCTTCTGCGAACTGAAGGTTTAGTAAAAGAAGTTCTGCTTCTTAACTCACGTAAAATGCCAGTCTTCTCAAACTTCTTCTTAAATCTTTTTAAAGCTTTGTCGATTGACTCGTTCTCTTTAATGTTTACAATTAGCATGTGCGTACTTATTTGGGCTGCAAATATAGGAATTCCACAATATCAAAAACAAATTATTTTAACAAAGATCTGGAAATCACCAGTTTTTGAATTTCAGACGTTCCTTCACCGATTGTGCAAAGCTTAGCATCACGATAGTACTTTTCAGCAGGAAAATCTTTAGTGTATCCATATCCACCAAAAATTTGTACGCCTTCGTTGGCTATTTCTACAGCAATTTCAGAAGCGTATAGCTTAGCCATTGCTGATTCACGGTTTACATTGAAACCTTTATTTTTCATATCAGCAGCACGGTAAGTAAGCAATTTTGCTGCCTCAACTTTAGTTGCCATGTCTGCTAATTTAAAGGCAATACCTTGAAACTTAGCGATAGGCTGGTTAAACTGGTGCCGTTCTTTTGAATATTGTAGGGCAGCTTCGTAGGCGCCTATTGCAATTCCCAAACTCAAAGCTGCGATAGAAATTCTTCCTCCATCTAGCACTTTCATGGCCTGGATAAAGCCTTCGCCTTCTTTTCCAAGCATTTGAGATTTGTGTACGCGGCAATCTTGAAAAATTAACTCGGCAGTTTCTGAAGCACGCATACCTAATTTATTTTCTTTCTTACCTGAGGTAAAACCTGGAGTTCCTTTTTCAATTAAAAAGGCTGTCATCCCATGCGAGTCGCCCACTTGACCAGTGCGCACAATGACAACAGCAAGGTTTCCGCTTTTTCCATGAGTGATAAAGTTTTTTGCGCCATTAATGATATAATGATCGCCATCTTTAATAGCTACTGTTCTCATGTTTCCGGCATCCGAGCCAGTATTAGGCTCTGTCAATCCCCAAGCACCAATCCATTCTCCGGAAGCTAATTTGGGTAAATATTTACTTTTCTGTTCTTCATTACCGAAACTTAAAAGATGCCCTGTACATAAAGAGTTATGCGCAGCCATTGAAAGACCAATAGAACCATCAATTTTGGCTAATTCTACTATTGCTGTTACATATTCTAAATAGCCAAAACCTGCACCACCATAATTTTCAGGAACCAAAACACCCATTAAACCCAGATTTCCCAGTTTATGAAATAGATTGATGGGGAATTCCTGAGTTTCATCCCAGTCCATCATAAAGGGTTTAATCTCTTTCGCGCCAAAGTCACGAATCATCTGGGCAATCATTTTTTGGTTTTCGGTTTCTTCAAAACCAATCATAGGCATGCTTTCAGCTACTGTTTCCATCCTTTAAAAATTTGAGTCTCGAATTTAAGATTAATCTATAACAATACAAACGAATGTTAGTTTGTGTCCACTTTTTGTCTTGAAAAAGGCCTGATTAATCGAATTATAATTAAAAGGGTATTTTCGCGGATTAATTTTGAGTCATCAATGAGTGGAAGACACTCAAATTTTAGGTTTAAGATGATTCAATTAAATTTTTAAGAGACTTAGAAAAATGAAAATTGCCGTAATTGGAACAGGGTACGTAGGCTTGGTAACAGGTACCTGTTTTGCTGAAACTGGTAACACTGTTACCTGTGTTGATATTGACCAAGCAAAAGTGGCTAGCTTAAACGCGGGAAAAATCACAATTTATGAACCTGGTTTGGAGCAACTATTTGAAAGAAACATTAAGCAAGAGCGTTTATTTTTTACGACCAATCTTGAGGAAGGGATAAAAGACGCTAAAATCATTTTTTTGGCCTTGCCAACACCTCCAGGCGAAGATGGCTCAGCAGATTTAAAGTACATTCTGAAAGTAGCAGACGATTTAGGACCAATTTTAAAACAATACACCGTAATTGTTGACAAGTCCACAGTACCAGTTGGCACTGCTGATAAAGTCAGAGAAAGAATTGCGAAAAATGCTAAAGTTGAGTTTGATGTTGTTTCTAATCCAGAATTTTTACGTGAAGGCGTTGCTGTAGAGGATTTTATGAAGCCAGACAGAGTTGTTATTGGAACAACATCAGACAAGGCTCGCAAGGTGATGGAACAACTTTACGCACCTTTTGTGCGCCAGGGTAACCCTATCATCTTCATGGACGAACGCTCAGCAGAGTTAACCAAATATGCAGCTAATGCTTTTCTGGCAACCAAAATAACCTTCATGAATGAGATTGCTAACTTATGCGAATTGTTGGGTGCCAACGTGGATGCAGTTCGCAAAGGAGTTGGAACCGATAGCAGAATAGGCAAACGCTTTCTTTTTCCTGGGATTGGTTACGGAGGAAGTTGTTTCCCAAAGGATGTGCAAGCCTTAGCAAAATCTGCCTCTGACACACAATACGATTTCAAAATTCTGAAATCGGTGATGGATGTAAACGCTTCTCAAAAAACTGTCTTATTCAATAAGATGAAGCAATTCTTTGGTGGTTCCTTGCGCGGAAAGAAAATTGGGGTTTGGGGTTTATCTTTTAAACCACATACTGATGATATAAGAGAAGCACCAGCATTAGAGAACATTAATCTTCTATTACAAGAAGGTGCAACTGTTGTGGCACACGACCCGGAAGCGATGGATAATGTGAGAAAAATTTTTGGCGATAAAATCACTTTCGCGAAAAATCCTTACGAAGCCATACATGCCGCAGATGCCTTGTTTATTGCGACCGAATGGCCTGAGTTTAGAACGCCAGACTTCGATAAAGTTGCTGAACTGATAAAAAACAAAGTTATTTTTGATGGTCGTAATTTATACGAGTTATCGCAAATGAAAGAATTAGGTTTTACATACTACAGCATAGGAAGAGAGACAATAGCATGAGCACGAAGAAAAGAGTTTTAATTACCGGTGGGGCCGGATTTCTAGGTTCGCATTTATGTGATCGCTTTATCAAAGAAGGGTACAGCGTAATAGCAATGGATAATCTGGTTACAGGTGACTTACGCAACATCGAACATTTGTTTAAACATCCTGATTTTGAATTTTATCATCATGATGTTTCAAACTTTGTTCATGTACCGGGAGAATTACATTACATCCTTCATTTTGCATCACCGGCAAGCCCGATTGATTATTTAAAGATTCCTATTCAAACTTTAAAAGTGGGTTCATTAGGTATCCACAATTTGTTGGGATTAGCCAGAACAAAAAATGCACGTATTTTAATTGCATCAACGTCTGAAATATATGGAGATCCGTTGGTTCACCCTCAAACTGAAGATTACTACGGAAATGTAAATACCATTGGTCCGCGCGGTGTGTATGACGAAGCCAAAAGATTTCAGGAAGCTATGACAATGGCTTACCATACCTATCACAATCTTGAAACACGCATCGTGAGAATTTTTAACACCTATGGTCCTCGCATGCGTTTGAATGATGGAAGAGTATTACCAGCTTTTATTGGCCAGGCTTTACGTGGTGAAGATTTAACAGTGTTTGGGGATGGCTCACAAACACGTTCATTCTGTTATGTGGATGACCAAGTTGATGGTATTTATCGTTTGTTGCTTTCGGACTATCAATATCCTGTCAACATCGGTAATCCTGATGAAATAACCATTTTGCAATTCGCAGAGGAGATTATAAAACTAACTGGGACAAATCAAAAAATAATTTTCAAAGATTTACCAAAAGATGATCCCAAGCAACGCCAGCCAGACATAACAAAAGCCAAACAAATTTTAGGGTGGCAACCCAAAGTTTCGCGTGCTGAAGGATTGAAAATAACATACGATTATTTTAAATCTTTGCCCACAGAAGTTTTGTACCAACGCGAGCACAAAGATTTTGAGAAATACATTCGATAATAAATGAAGAAAACAATTTTAGTAACCGGTGGTGCTGGATTTATTGGTTCGCATGTTGTACGCAGATTGGTTAATCGTTACCCTGAGTACACCATTATCAATTATGATAAACTTACCTATGCCGGTAATTTAGAAAACCTTTCAGATGTTGATCAAAAACCTAACTATACCTTTATAAAAGGAGATATTTTAGATGGAGATAAACTGAAAGAAGTTTTTTCTCAACATATCATATCAGGCGTTATTCATTTGGCGGCAGAATCGCATGTAGATAGATCGCTACATAATCCGGATGAGTTTGCTATCACCAATGTTATAGGTACAATTCGTTTGCTGCAGGCTGCCAAAAATGCCTGGAATGGCAATTGGGAAGGTAAACGATTTTATCACATTTCAACGGATGAAGTATATGGGTCCGTTGAGCACGGAAAATTTTTTACAGAGGAAACCCCCATCGATCCACAATCACCTTACTCATCTTCAAAGGCCAGCAGTGATCATTTTGTGAAAGCATACGGCAACAGTTATAAAATGCCAGTAGTCATCAGCAGGTGTTCCAATAATTACGGCCCTAATCATTTTCCTGAGAAATTGATACCTCTGATGATCCATAATATTTTGCAAAAGAAACCACTTCCGGTATATGGAAAAGGAGAAAACGTACGCGATTGGTTGTTTGTAGAAGATCATGCAACTGCAATCGATACTATTTTCCATAAAGGTAAAACTGGAGAAGTTTACAACATTGGTGGAAATAACGAATGGAAAAATATCGATCTCGTTTATTTCTTGTGCAAACTAATGGATAGCAAATTAAAAAGAAGCGAAGGTGAAAGCGCTAAGCTCATTACTTTCGTAACTGACAGACCAGGACATGATTTACGCTACGCTATTGATGCAACAAAGTTGATGACGCAGTTAGGTTGGAGACCATCTGTAACATTCGAACAAGGGTTGGAGAAAACAGTAGATTGGTATTTGAGCAATCAGGAATGGTTGAACCACGTAACCAGTGGCGCATACCAACAATATTATCAAAACATGTATCATAACCGTTAGTCATGAAAGGCATTATTTTAGCAGGAGGTTCGGGCACAAGGCTTCATCCGCTTACGTTAGCTGTTAGTAAACAACTCATGCCGGTTTACGATAAACCCATGATTTATTATCCGCTTTCCGTTTTAATGATGGCGGGCATCAGAGAAATACTGATCATTTCCACACCACATGATTTACCCATGTTCGAACGCTTACTAGGCGATGGGAAAAAATTAGGTTGTAACTTTCAATATGCTGTGCAACCAAGTCCCGATGGCTTAGCACAAGCTTTTATCATTGGCGAAAAATTTATTGGTAACGATAAAGTGGCATTGGTTTTAGGTGATAACATTTTTTATGGTTCGGGCTTGGCTAAACTGTTGCAAAGCAATGCCAACCCACAAGGTGGCGTTATCTTCGCTTACCATGTTACAGATCCTGAACGCTATGGTGTGGTAGAATTTGATGCTAACAATAAAGTGGTTTCAATCGAAGAAAAACCTCAGCATCCAAAATCAAATTACGCTGTACCAGGTTTATACTTTTATGATAACCAAGTAGTAGAAATTGCCAAAAACCTGAAACCAAGTCCGCGTGGAGAACTAGAGATTACAGATGTTAATAAAGAGTATTTAAAAAGAGGTCAGTTACAAGTAGCCACCATGAGCCGAGGTACCGCCTGGCTGGATACTGGAACTTTTGATTCGCTCATGCAAGCCTCAAATTTTGTTCAGGTTATTGAGCAAAGACAAGGATTAAAAGTAGGCTGTATCGAGGAGGTGGCTTACCGAATGAATTTCATCGATGAGAATCAATTGTTGACCTTGGCAAAACCTTTGGAAAAGAGTGGCTACGGGCAATACTTAAAAAATTTGCCACATTATTTATCTTAAACTAATTAGTAAAAAGAGGTAAAATAACCTATACACTTGCACCAGAAGCAATATTGTATTACTTTTGCGCAAGTTTCTTGAAAGATTATCGAGAGGGGACCACAGTCCCCTCTTTGATTTTAGACTTTTATGAATTTAGCAGCACAAATAAAAAACCAGGCCGAAAACCTGCTACACAACCCAAACCTTTTTGTGGTTGATGTAACAGCCGTGATGAAAAGAAAGCCCGGTAAAATAGTGGTAACACTAGATGGCGACCAAGGTGCCACCATCGAAGATTGTGCTGAGCTAAGCAGAAAACTATCAGATGTATTAGATGCCAATGCTGAGTTAGCAGATAATTATTTGTTAGAGGTTTCTTCTCCTGGTGTGGACCAACCGCTTAAAATGCACAGACAATATGTTAAAAACATTGGCCGTGTAGTAAAAGTGAAACTGAAGGAAGAAAACAAATATGAAGAGGGGACTTTGCTTCATGTTACCAGCGAGGGCATCGTATTGAGTAAAAAAAGTGGTAAAGGAAAAAAGGCCGAACAATTGGAAAACACCATTTTGTTCGAAAACATAGAAAAAGCAATAGTGACAATATCTTTTAAATAAGCAAGCAATGGACGCACATGAATTAATTTCATCATTTGCAGAATTCGCGAAACAGAAGAATATCGATCGTCCGACCATGATTCGCATTCTGGAAGACGTGTTTCGAACCATGATCAGAAAAAGATTCGTGGAAGATTCTAATTTCGACATCATCATCAATGCCGATAAAGGCGACTTGGAAATCTGGCGTGTACGCGAAATCGTAGACGACAATTCTGAAGATATTTGGGATCATGATAAGATCAGCCTTACAGAAGCCAGGAAAATTGAACCTGATTTCGAAGTAGGCGAAGAAGTTTCTGAACAAATGTCTATTGAAGATTTTGGTAGAAGAGCGGTGACCACTGCTCGTCAAACACTTATTCAAAAAGTTAAAGACTTAGAAAAAGATATACTTTTCCAAAAGTACAAAGACTTAGTTGGCGAAATCATCACGGGTGAAGTCTATCAAATCCTAAGTCGAGAAGTATTATTGATCGATGGAGAAGGAAATGAAATCTCTCTTCCTAAAAGCGAACAAATTTCTAAGGACAGATATAGAAAAGGAGAAAACGTCAGAGCCATTGTTCATAAAGTTGAAATGATTAACGGAAACCCTAAAATCATTTTATCCAGAACATCTACTGTGTTTATTGAAAGATTATTCGAACAAGAAGTTCCTGAAGTGTATGATGGTTTAATCACCATTAAAAAAGCAGTAAGAGAACCGGGCGAAAGAGCAAAAGTAGCTGTAGAATCTTATGATGATAGAATCGATCCGGTAGGAGCCTGCGTAGGGATGAAAGGCTCACGTATTCACTCTATCGTTCGCGAATTACAAAATGAAAATATAGATGTTATCAATTACACAGATAACCTTGAACTATATGTTCAGCGTGCCCTTAGCCCTGCAAAAGTTACGTCACTTAAAGTAGATAAAGAAAGAAGTAGAATTTCTGTTTTCTTAAAACCTGATCAGGTATCGCTAGCAATCGGTAAAGGAGGTTTAAACATTAAGCTAGCGAGCAAATTAGTAGGCTACGAAATAGATGTATTCAGAGATGTTGAAGAAGGCGTAAGCGATGAGGATGTGGACTTAGACGAATTTGCAGATGAAATTGAAAGCTGGATAATTGAAGAATTGAAAAGAATAGGTTTAGATACAGCTAAAAGTGTTCTTGCATTATCCAAAGAAGAACTAGTACGCAGAACAGATTTAGAAGAAGAAACGGTGGAGAGCATTA
The DNA here is from genome assembly GCA_027533395.1 of Cyclobacteriaceae bacterium. Lineage (GTDB taxonomy): Bacteria > Bacteroidota > Bacteroidia > Cytophagales > Cyclobacteriaceae > Chryseotalea. The sequence goes on along the minus strand of JAPZUF010000006.1, from coordinate 154,730 downwards.
CAACCGTTCTAAGAAAAGAATTTGAATAAAAGATTACCCGATTTAAGTAAAGAGAAAAGCATATATGGCAGAAGATAAAATGATAAGAGTAAGTCAGGCAGCCAGAAAACTAAATGTTGGTTTGCACACCATCATAGAGTTTCTTGCTAAAAAGGGGCATGTTGTAGAAAGCAACCCCAATGCCAAGCTAACTCCAGAGCAATTTGCATTGCTTTCTAAAGAATATGCTTCTTCCGCAACAGAAAAGCTTGAAGCTTCTCATTTACACATCGGAGTTAAGCATGCTGAACATATCGTTCTTGAAACAGAAAAAGAAGCACCCAAGAAAAAGACTGAGGAAGAAGATCGAATTCTGATTAAAAATCTTTTTAATGCCGAAAAGCCAAAAGAAGAAGCTAAACCGGAAAAGATTGCGATAGAGAAACCTAAATTAGAAGGGATAAAGGTTGTAGATAAAATTGACCTTGAGAAAAAGCAAAAGGCAGAGAAAGCAGAAGAACCCAAACAAGAAAAACCAACTGAGGTAAAACCAAAAGAGGAGCCAACTAAAGTTGAAGAAGTAAAAGTTGAAGTTGCTAAACCGGTTGAAGAAAAACCAATTGTCGTTGAAACTAAAGCTGAACCGACCAAAGTTGAAGTTCAAACGCAAGAAGAAGTAAAAGCAGAAGAACCTCAAGAAGTTATCAAAGCGAAAGCAGATAAACTACAAGGTTTAAAAGTATTAGATAAGATTTCATTACCTACACCAGCTGACAAAAAGAAGGATCCTGTTGCATCTTCTGATATCCGCGATGAAAAGGGAAAAAGACCACGTAAGCGTATAGCTAACGTTAATCCTAACCAACAACAAGGTGGAGGTCAGAACAGAAATCAAAACCAACATCACCAAAACAGAGGCAAACATCCTCAGCAACAAAATCAACAACAAAGAACTTCTAAAGCTGAGCCCACCGAACAAGAGATTCAGGAAAAAATCAAAGCAACGCTCGCTAAGTTAAGCGGTGGAAATAAAAAAGCAACGGGCGCGAAATACAGAAAAGAAAAAAGACAAGCCAACAGCGATGCTGAAGAGCAACGCATGATGCAAGAACAGCAAGAATCTAAAGTATTGCGCGTAACAGAATTTATTTCTGCTAACGATTTGGCATCCATGATGGATGTTTCAGTAAACGATGTTATCTCAACTTGTTTAGGTTTAGGAATGTTCGTTTCCATAAACCAAAGGTTAGATGCTGAAGCAATCACTGTTATCGCAGATGAATTTGGATACGAGATTCAATTTATTTCTGCTGAAGATGAATTAACAACAGTTGAAGAGGTAGATGCTGAAGAAGATTTGGAAGGTCGCGCACCGATTGTTACTATCATGGGTCACGTTGACCACGGTAAAACATCCTTGCTAGATTACATCCGCAACACAAGAGTGGTAGCTTCAGAAGCAGGTGGTATTACCCAGCACATCGGAGCTTACTCTGTAAAAACTAAGAGCGGAAATAAAATTGCTTTCCTTGATACACCTGGTCACGAAGCTTTTACAGCCATGCGTGCTCGTGGTGCTAAACTTACAGATATTGCTATTATAGTAGTTGCGGCCGATGATGATGTAATGCCTCAAACAAAAGAAGCCATCAATCACGCACAAGTTGCCGGAGTTCCTATTGTAATTGCCATCAACAAAATTGATAAGCCAACGGCTAACCCGGATAAAATCAGAGAATCGCTAGCGAAGATTAACATATTAGTAGAAGAGTGGGGCGGTAAATATCAATCACAAGAAATTTCTGCTAAGTCTGGAAAAGGTATTGAAGAACTTTTGGAAAAAGTATTGCTGGAAGCAGAACTTTTAGCATTAAAAGCGAATCCTCAAAAACCAGCTGTAGGTTCTATTATAGAGGCATCGTTAGATAAAGGTCGCGGTTATGTAGCCACGATAATGATACAGGCTGGAACACTACGCATTGGCGATATTCTTGTTGCGGGTGCAAACTATGGAAGAGTAAAAGCCATGTTTGATGATACCGGTGCAAGAGTGAAAGAAGCTGGTCCATCTACACCAGTAGTTGTATTAGGTTTAGACGGTGCGCCACAAGCAGGTGAGAAATTCCAGGTAATGGAAACCGATCGTGAAGCAAGAGAATTAGCAGGTAAACGTTCGCAGTTGCAACGTGAGCAATCTATCAGAACACGTAAGCACATTACATTAGATGAAATCGGAAGACGATTAGCGATAGGTTCTTTCAAGCAATTGAATGTAATTGTAAAAGGTGATGTGGATGGTTCTGTTGAAGCGCTTTCAGATTCATTGTTAAAATTATCAACTGCTGAAGTGCAAGTTGCAATTATCCATAGAGGTGTCGGACAAATTTCAGAGTCAGATGTGTTGTTAGCCTCAGCTTCTGATGCAATCATTCTTGGTTTCCAAGTGAGACCATCTGGTGCTGCGAAACGTTTAGCAGAAAATGAAGAAATAGAAATAAGATTATACTCTATCATCTACGATGCCATCAACGAAGTAAAAGCTGCGATGGAAGGCATGCTAGAACCGAAAGAAGAAGAAGTTATTGTTGGAAATGCGGAAGTAAGAAATGTATTTAAGATTTCTAAAGTCGGAACAATTGCAGGTTGTATGGTAACCGATGGCTCTGTGAAACGAAGCAATCCAATTCGACTGATTAGAGAAGGTATCGTAATTTATGCTGGAAAATTAGGTTCCTTAAAACGCATGAAAGATGATGCAAGTGAAGTTAGAACTGGTTTTGATTGCGGTATTGGTATTGATGGATTCAACGACATTAAAGAAGGCGATGTGATTGAAAGCTATGAAATGCGCGAAGTTAAACGCACCTTGTAAATATTATCAAAATGTAAAAAACGCTGGGAATTAACCAGCGTTTTTTATTTGTAGACCTTGTTAAATAAAGGTAAATTGGACAAACCAATAACCTGATAAAACTTTTGCGTAATTTATTTTGCATAGTTTGGCTGTTTCTTTGTCCTGGTCTATTACTTGGACAAGAATATGTTATTGACAGTTTAGAGCAAGCAGTTAAGACAGAAAAAGACACAAGGAAAAAAATTAAACTGCTTCACGAATTATCTTTTCAATATTTCGACTATAAATTAAAAAAGGCAGATGAAGTAAGTAGCCAAGCTCTGCAATTATCTGAAAAAATTAAAGACGAATTATTAATAGGTGAATCAACTTGCTATAGAGGTTATTATTTATACCTAACTGGAGATTTAAACCATGCAATTGAATACTTTAATCGATCTTTTTCTATAGGAAAAAAACTTAATAATATTCAACTTCAAACTTATTCTTTAACGCAATTAGGAAATACTTACAGAGACAAAGCAGTATATGATAGCGCTTTACTTTATTACAAAAGAGGAGAAGAGATTATTAATCAAAAACCTGACACCTACTTTAAATCTATTTTAACAATAAATATTAGCAGGTATTACCTAGCCATAAGCAAACCAACTGAGGCCTTGCAATATGCTATTATAACTGAAAACCTTCGTAAAACATTACCTATAGTTTCTTTTCGCGCTTTTTCTTTTTTACAAACAGGTTTTTGTCATATTCAATTAAGTAATTTAGATGAAGCAGAAAAAAGTTTTATCAAAGCAAAGAATCTTTTGCCAGACGATCCAACAATTACAGCTGAAGCAAATGTTGGACTGGCACAAATTTTATACAGAAAGGGTAAGTTTAAAGAGTCAATTGAAGCATATACACAAGCGTTATCCTACCATAGAAAATCAGGCTATCAGTTTATCCTTAGCAGTATCAACATAAGAATGGGTGAAGCATTTCAAGAAGAAGGATTCTATGATCTTGCCCTGAAATATTTGAATGAAGCTTTAATGATAGCAGAAAGCAAAGGCTATAAAGCCAATATTGCCGATGCCTATTATTTCATGGCTTGGACTTTTTTTAGAAGTAAAGATTATAGTAAGGCTTCTGAATACATTCACAAAGCAATAGTCTGGTACAATTCAATTAATTTAGACAGTAAAGCTGATTGGTGTTTCAATCTATTAGGATTAATAAAAAGTCAAGAAAAAAAATTCGACTCTGCATTTTACTATTTATCAAAAAGTTTAACAACTAATCAGTCGTTAAGTATTGCGCCAAATGTCTCGGCCAATTGTTTCAATTTAGGAGAATTATTTTTAGACCAAAAAAATTATGCGCAAGCACTTCGCTATTATTGGCGCGGTTTAAAAATAGACATTGCGATAGGCGATGAGTATGGACAATGTCTTTTCTATAACAGGTTAGGTCGTATTTACACACAAACAAATAGATTCGATTCTGCAAAATATTACTTGGAAAAGGCCATTGCATTAGCTGTTCCTACTTCAGGTACAGATATTTTTAGAGTTAATTACATCGACATGGCTGACTATCTTCAAAAAACAGGGAAGCCAGAACTTGCATTAAATTATTATAAAAAATACAACCTGTTTTCAGATAGTCTATTTAATAAGCAAAGGGCACAAAGTCAGGCAGCATTCGAAGCTTTGTATAACATCGAGAAAAGAGAAAACGAAATTACCATTTTACAAAGAACAAACGAGTTGAATCAATCCAAGTTATTGGTACAGCGGGGTTGGGTTGTTCTTTTCTCTGTAATTACTTTATTCAGTTTGTCAGCAGGAGTTTTTTATTATCGTTTCGCAAGGAAACTAAGAAAGTTAAACAATGAAATAATTGAACAAAATGAAGAGATTCAGGCTCAATCGGAAGAGCTTAGTGAAGCCAATACCGGACTTGTGAGTTTAAACAGGGCAATCGCTTTTCAAAAGAAAACCATAGAAGAACAAGCCGAAGAACTCAAAGAAAAAAATAAATACATATCAGAAATTAATTCAGAGTTAGAAAATAAAATTGAAAATAGAACCATTGAACTTAAACAAGCCTACAAAGAATTAGACACTTTTTTTTATCGTTCTTCACATGATTTTCGTAGACCTTTAACAACCTTTATGGGATTGGCAGAAGTTGCTAAAGTTATAGTGAAAGATGAGGCAGCTTTAGAATTGTTTAAAAAAGTTGATGAAAATGCACGCAATCTAGACAGAATGCTAAAGAAACTTCAGTCTATTTCTGATTTAGGAACACAAGAATTAATATTCAAAGAAGTTTTCATTCGTGATTTAGTAATACAAGAAATTGAAGAAACTAAAGAATTACTCGAAAGCAAATCTATTAAAGTAGACTTACAAATTCATCATCAATTGTCTTTTCATACTTATTCTGCGCTGGTTCATATCATCTTTAGAAACCTTCTAGAAAATTCAATTGCTTTTTCTAAACCAGAAGGTGGCAATATCACCATTATGGGTAAAGAAAATAAAAATGGTGTTGAGGTAGAATTTTCAGATGACGGATTAGGTATACCATTTGAATACCAAGAAAGAGTTTTCGATATGTATTTCAGAGCTAACGAAAATGCAAAAGGAAATGGATTAGGTTTATACATCGTAAAAAAGGCCATTCAAAAACTAAATGGAGAGATAGAATTAATCAGTGAAGAAGGTGTTGGGACCAAACTTATCATCTGGTTACCAAATCATCCTTAACTTTTCTTCACAGTTTGTTGATAAATTCTAACCTTTAAATCCGATGGATGTTTCAAACTATGTTTAAATATAGGTCACCAGTTTAAATAAATTTGATTTGTTAATTGAGTAAAAACAAACTTTTTTGAAAGCTGTTTCCTAGTCAATAGGATATCAACACATCTTATTTTTTTTTGGTTAATAAATCCAAACCATCCACTAGTACCGTATCTACATTAAAAATTTATGAAACTGTCTATTGCCCAAACTGCACCTGATTTTTCTTTAATCGACATCTTTAATCGAGAAATTAAGCTGGAGTCTTACAGAAGAAAACGCTTATTCATTGGTTTTTTTCGCCACGCAGGTTGTCCTTTCTGTAATTTAAGGGTACATGCTTTAACAAAAGTTCATAAAGAGCTGCAAGAAAAAGGTATGGAGATGATTTTCTTTTTCGAGTCGAAAAAAGAAGTAATGTTACGCAGTATGTTTCACAAAGAAGTTTCGCCAATTCCACTTATTGCCGATCCGGAAAAGAAAATGTACGCAGCTTATGGTTTGGAAGAATCAAAAAGCATAGCTATTAAAAGTCATCTAAGTACATTCGTGCAAACAGCTTATAAAGCAAGTCGTTCCGGTGTTCCCATTCATTTAATGGCGAGCGGAGAATCGTTTAATACTATTCCTGCAGAATTTTTGATTGATTATGACTTAAGCATCAAAAAAGTACATTATGCACAAGGTTTAAACGATAGATTAAGCATGGATTTGGTAAAACATTTTGCTGAAACCGGTGAAAGTGGATTACCTGAAACATTATAACAATTTAACGCCATCGAAAGAAAGAATGAAGTTTTCACCAAAGGCTTGAGCTGGTGTCATATAGCCGGAACGTTTTTCTTGCAAAAGCCGAGTTGCAATTTCTACTGATGTAGCCGCGGTTAGAGAATATCCATTCGGAGTAAGCAAACGAAGTTCTACTGTTTTATTTTTATCCCATGCTTTTCCATAAAGATAGGTTTTGCTTTTGTTTCTCTTTTCTTCTGATGGCCCGGCTGGTTTGTCATCAATTTTTTTCAACATGGTTTTCTTAATAAAAGGCAAACGTAAAATTCCTTGTATGTAATGAGATAATTTGGCCATTCGAATAGAAGATTTTGGTACGCCTGTATATACTTCAATATTCGGAATACCAGTGCTGCGGTAAGCAGTTGCAATATCGCCCCACGGTATGTTTAGAGTTTCCATTGTAAAAGCACCAAAGTTGATAATGGCTGTTTTTCCAATCGGAATGTTTTTCAGTTTTCCATTTTGTCGTACTACCGAACCATAACCCATACCTAAAGTCATGGTCTTTGCTGTGCCTCGGGATAATCCACCACCGGTAGCAACAAAAGCAAGTTGCAAGTGCGTAGCTGTTGGTAATTCTTTTTTCAGCATAGTAGCTAAACAATCGCTTGGCACAACATCAAATCCTGCACCCGGTAAAATACAAATGTTTGCTTTTATAGCTTGTTCATGCAATTGCGTAAGGTCTTCAAATACTTGGTATTCTCCGGTAATATCTGTGTAATGTGTTTGTGTTTGTAAACAAACCTCTGCTACAATACGGGCAGTTTCTTGAAAAGGGCCGCCACAATGTATAACTACACGCACTTTATGAAGCAAATTAACCAATCCATCTTTATCCTTTAGATCAAGTACTTCGAAGGGATAACCACATTGGTTGGCTTGCTCCTGTAATTTGTCTCGGTTTCTTCCTGCTAAAATAACCGATAGTTTTCTTTCTCTACACAAATCAACGATTAAGCGACCTGTGTAACCATAAGACCCATATACAAGTATTGTATTTTCTTTTTCCATAAAATCTTTATCAACAATAAAGATAAGTTTTATCAAATCATTTTATCTTTATTTCTTAACTGATATGGAAACCACAGAACCCAACCCACAACCCGAGCAACCTGTTCAACCTGAAGAGGTAATTACAAAAGTTGTAGAAAAATCGTGCCTTAACTGCGGAACACCTCTAAACGGAAAGTTTTGTAGTTCGTGCGGACAAAAAGATTTACCAGCCCGACAAGATTTGGGCGATTTGGTAGTAAACTTTATCAGCTCTTTTTTCAGCTTCGAATCTAAGTTTTTTAAAACATTTAAAGATTTGGTTTTAAAGCCAGGTAAAATTGTAAATGAATACAACGCTGGAAAAAGAGAAACGTATTATCATCCTGCACGTATGTATGTTTTTCTCAGCTTCATTTTCTTCCTCACCTTATCATTTGTTGTGAGTACAGATGATATTGAGGTAGGAAAAGATGGAGATTTAAATGAAATCAATCAGAACAAAATTGATAGTATCAAAAATGGTGTAGATAGTATCAAAAACGGAGTGGACAGTGTAAGAAAAATTCAAGGTTTAAAATTCGAACCCGTGTCAGATGATCTTGATGCAGAAACAGTAGAACAATACGATTCCTTACAAGCGGCATTACCAGAAGAAGAGCGTGATGATTTTATTACTCGTTATTTCAACAGAAAAGCATTAGCTGTCGAAACAAAATCGAAAGGAAAGGAAAGTGAATTAGTACGTGGTATGTTAGATGATATGTACAGCAATATTCCACAACTGATTTTTTTCCTGATGCCGATTTTCGCTTTGTTTTTAAAACTCTTGTATGTGCGCAGAGATTTCTATTATTCCGAACATTTAATCTTTACTATTTTTTACTACGACTTTGCTTACCTCATGGGCACATTTATTATTCTTTGCCAGCAAGTAAGTTGGCTAGAATGGCTAGGCTATGTATTATACCTTTGGATGTTTATATTTTTATACAAATCAATGCGCAAAGTGTATAAGCAAAGAAGGTTTAAAACGTTATTAAAATTCTCTATGGTATTAGGATTATTTTTTATGTGCGTGATATTAGGTGCTGCTGGATTGGCTTTAATAGCCTTTATTAGATTATAATGATCGGATATTCTCATTTACCACTAGCCGAACGTATGAGGCCAACAACACTTGATGATGTAGTTGGCCAGCAACACCTTGTTGGGGAAAATGGATTATTGCGCATCGTATTAAAATCTGGTTTAATTCCTTCTATGATTTTCTGGGGACCACCCGGTGTAGGTAAAACAACGTTAGCTAACATTATTGCCAACGAAGCTAAAAAACCATTTTACATGCTTAGCGCCATTAACGCTGGTGTAAAAGACATACGAGATATTATCGAAAAGGCAAAAAGTAGTCCGCGCTCAATTTTATTTATAGATGAAATTCATCGGTTTAATAAAAGTCAGCAAGATGCATTGCTGGCAGCTGTTGAAAAAGGAATAATTACCTTAATTGGTGCCACTACAGAAAATCCTTCTTTTGAAGTAAACTCAGCTTTGCTATCGCGCAGCCAGGTTTATGTATTGAAAGCATTGGAACAAAACGATTTGCGAATATTATTGCAGAAGGCAACTCAAAATGATGAAAAGTTGAAGGAGAAAAAAATCATCATAAAAGAAGATGGTGCCTTATTCCAATTAAGCGGTGGAGACGCCAGAAAAGTGTTGAATCTTTTTGAGTTAGTTATAGATCATGAGCAAAGCAACGAAGTGGAAATTACAGATGCTTTGTGCATGCAAGTAGCGCAAACCAAAGTAGCCTTATATGATAAAAGTGGTGAACAACATTATGATATCATTTCCGCTTTTATCAAATCCATAAGAGGAAGTGACCCCAACGCAGCGATATACTATTTAGCCAGAATGATAGAGGGAGGAGAAGATGTAAAATTTATTGCACGCAGAATGTTAATTTTAGCTGCCGAAGATATTGGCAATGCCAACCCAACAGCGTTGGTAATGGCTAACACAACCTTTCAGGCAGTACAGGCGATTGGATATCCGGAGGCTAGAATTATTTTATCGCAATGCGCTATCTATTTAGCGGGTTCGCCTAAAAGTAACGCCAGCTATACTGCTATAGAAGCAGCATTAAATAAAGTTGCAGAAACCGGAGATTTGCCTGTACCTTTACCTATTCGTAATGCACCAACTAAACTAATGAAAAATTTAGGTTATGGAGAAGGTTATCAGTATGCGCATCATGGAGCCAACAATTTTTCGAATATGGAGTTTTTACCTGAGCCTATTGCCGGAACAGTTTTTTATCAACCTGGTAATAATGCCCGCGAAGAAGAGATGAGAAAATATTGGCGTGCCTTATGGAAAACAAAGTATGGATATTAATAATAGTAAATGCAACAGTTAACTTTTGATGCACCAGCTTGGTTATTACCCATTATAGCGATTATTGCTTATATAGCTGCGCGTTATTTATATAGGAATACAACGAACTTTGATAAAAAAACCAGATACCTGTTATTGACATTACGCAGCCTGCTTATCTTTTTGTTATTGCTATTGTTGTTAGGTCCTATTCTTAAATTAACAAATATTGAAAATGAGAAGCCTATTGCAGCAATATTAGTTGATCGATCTGCATCTGTTTGGCAAAGTACAGATAGCATCAAAAATAGAAATGCTATTCAGGCCTTCATGCAAACTAAAAATTTAATCGAAGCCCAAGGATTTATTGTTAAAGAATATGATATAGACTCTGCATCACTAAAGTCAAATTTAACGCAAGGCATTACCAACATAATCAATCGAGAAGAAGGTAAGATTGATCATTTAATTATGGCAAGTGATGGTTTATATAACGAAGGAATTTCTCCGTTATACAAAGACTTTAATTTTAAAATTACCACTATTGGTTTAGGTGATTCAACTGTTAAAAGAGACTTGATTGTTAAAAATTTAACCTATAATAAAATAGCTTATCAGGGTAATCAATTTCCTTTACGAGCCGAAATATCAACTAAAGGTTTTGAAGAAGATGAAATAACAGTGTTCGTTTTTCAAAATGGAAAACGAGTTAGCGAGCAAAAAGTAAAAACCAATCCATCTGCTTTAACTCCAATTGATTTTATTTTAAAAGCTGAGAAGAACGGATTACAAAAAATTGAAGTAAGAGTAACCGAGAAAGAAGGAGAGTGGAATAAAAACAATAACCATCAAATTGCTTTCGTAGAGGTAGTTTCTGGAAAGAAGAAAATACTTATTCTTGCCCAGTCGCCACATCCCGACATAAAAGCATTACGTTCAGCAATTGAAGAAAATGAAAATTACGAATTAGATGTTTTAATAGATGGTTTGCCCAATCAAAATGGAGATAAGAAATTGAATGAAGCTGACCTTATCATTTTTTATCAGCTGCCAAATACGAAAGGTAAAAGTAATTGGTACGCTCGCGCTCAAAATACAAAAGCTTCCTTCTTTTTTGTAATGGGAGAGCAAAGTAATTGGACAGAAATTATCAATTTAAAACTGGTATCAAGTGAAACATTACCCCGACAAAAAGATGAAGCCTTCGCCTCAATTAATACTGACTACCCTAATTGGCAATACAGCGAAGATTTAACAAACAATTTAGAAAAGTGGCCACCTTTATCAGTTCCTTTTTTCAAATATTCAATTCCTCCCACAGCGTCTGTATTATGTTATCAACAGGTTGGAAGTGTTGTTACACCCAAACCACTATTATGGACAGAACAAACAAATGATAGAAAAATAGCAGTTTTGCTTGGCGAAGGTTTTTGGAAATGGAAACTGCAAGAATACAATCAAACTGAAACACATGTTTTAACTAATGAATTTTGGTCGAAGCTGATTCAATATTTATCTACTACAGAAGACAAAGCAAGATTTAAGTGTTTTCCAGTTGTTAAAGAGTTTCAATTAAATGAAATAGTTGTCTTTGAAACACAAATCTATAATCAGTTATACGAGCCCATCTTCGGTAAAGAAGTAGATTTACAAATTAAGAACGAGCAAAACCAGATTAAAACCTATCAGTTTACAACATCACAAGGCGAAAGTAAATTTATAATTGGCAGTTTGCCAGAAGGTATTTATCAATACACAGCCACTACAAAATTAGAACAAGAGCAAAGCATTAAGGGAGAATTTTTTGTAAGTAAAAGCAGTATTGAATTGTCTAATACACAAGCTGATTTTAATCTATTGAGAAATCTCTCCAATCAAACCGGAGGAAAGTTTTTTTCATCAACGCAAATCGAAAGTTTTAAGATTGATATCAAAACCTGGGAAGCAAAAGGAAAATTGTTAACAGAAGACACCTATAATCCATTAATTAATTTATTCTTCATCTTTTTGATTTTACTAATCTTAGTTTCTTCTGAATGGGTGATTAGAAAATATCATGGAACTTACTAAAGTAAATAATAAGATTTTTTCGTAACGGATTAGAAACTCTTTTTGATGTCGGTTTTACTTTTTCAAAGTTAAAATTTACTACAGTTTTGAGAAGCTTGATTCAATAACTAGAATTATCTCAAACGCTTATTTCTTAATTATTATTCTTTAAAGTTGATTCATTTAGCCTTTAGGTTTTGTTGATGTTTTTGTAAGCATTTAGTATTTGTGTTTTGCAAAGGCTTGTTGCATTTGTATTCCAACAAAAAAATTCAAAAGCACAGAATAGTGTATCCTCAATTTTCAACAGCACCAAAATAATTCCCTTGTTCCTAAACAAAAAGCCTCCCATTTTTGTATTCTTTCTTTAACCTTCCGTACATGGCAAAAGCCAACGCTAAAACCGACCACACTGGCCACGAAAACATTGAAGTAATTGGTGCCCGCGAACATAATTTAAAGAATGTAAGTGTATCCTTTCCGCGCAACCAATTGGTGGTGGTTACTGGCATCAGCGGTAGCGGTAAATCTTCGCTCGCTTTCGATACCATTTATGCCGAAGGCCAGCGCAGGTACATGGAAAGTTTTTCTGCCTATGCTCGCAGCTTTTTAGGCAATTTAGAAAGACCTGATGTAGATAAAATCAATGGATTAAGTCCTGTTATTTCGATTGAGCAAAAAACAACTTCGCGCAACCCACGCTCTACAGTAGGAACAGTAACAGAAATTTATGATTTCATGCGTTTGCTTTTTGCACGCGCTGGTGAAGCTTATTCTTATTTATCAGGCGAAAAAATGATTCGCCAATCCGAAGATCAAATTTTAGATGCGGTATTGCATAACCTAAAAAGTAAAAAGTTAACCTTGCTGGCACCCATTATCAAAGGAAGAAAAGGTCACTACCGCGAACTATTCGTACAAATCAGAAAACAAGGTTATACCAAAGTAAGAGTAGATGGCACCGTGCAAGAGATCACAGCCAAAATGCAAGTCGATCGTTTTAAAATCCACGACATCGAATTAGTAATCGATAGAATTGTAGCCGATGGCAAAGACAGAGCGCGGATTGGACAATCCATTAACAAAGCTTTAAAAGAAGGAAAAGGTGTGATGATGGTATTGGAAGAGAATGGAAAATTACATCATTTCTCTAAATACCTGATGGACCCCACAACGGGTTTATCTTATGATGAGCCCGCACCCAATACTTTTTCTTTTAACTCACCTTATGGTGCATGTCCGGTTTGCAATGGATTAGGACAAATAGAAGAAATTACAGAAGACTCCGTTATTCCTGATAAAAGTTTAAGCATCAGCCGTGGCGCTATTTTACCTTTAGGCGAATACCGCGACATTTGGATTTTCAAAAAAATTGAAGCCATCTTAAAACGATACAAACTTTCACTTACAACACCTGTAAAAGAAATTCCGAAAGATGCGCTCAAGATTTTATTATATGGCGATGATGAGCCCGTTGCTGTGGCATCAGTAAAATATCCAGGCACCGAGTGGAATACAAAATTTGAAGGCATCGTCAATTTTTTGCAGAAGCAAAAAGACGAAGGCACAGACAACATGCAAAAATGGTTGCAGGATTTTATGATTGTGCGCGAGTGTCCGGAGTGTAAAGGCGCACGGTTAAAAAAAGAATCGCTTCACTTTAAAATTGCCAATAAAAACATTGCTGAGCTTGCGATGCTAGATATCCAACAGCTTAGCCAGTGGTTTTCAACAGTAGAAAGTAAATTAAATGCAAAACAAAAAGTAATTGCCACTGAAGTATTAAAAGAAATTAACAAACGCATCGGTTTTTTATTAGATGTTGGTTTAGATTACCTCAACCTAAACCGGCCACTAAAATCATTAAGCGGTGGCGAAGCGCAACGCATTCGTTTAGCCACACAAATCGGTACACAACTCGTAGGTGTATTATATATTTTAGATGAACCCAGCATTGGTTTACATGCACGCGATAATGTTAAACTTATAAAAGCATTAAAAGATTTACGCGATTTAGGTAACTCGGTGGTTGTTGTTGAACACGATAAAGACATGATGTTAGAAAGCGATTACATCATCGATATCGGACCGGGTGCAGGCCGCCATGGCGGACAAGTTGTGGCAGCAGGCGATCCTAAAAGTTTTATCAAGAATAATTCTACAACGGCTAAATACTTAACAGGTAAATTAGGCATCGATACAAAAAAAGAAAGAAGAAAAGGAAGCAGCAAATCTTTAATTGTACATGGCGCAAATGGTAATAACCTTAAAAATGTGACGTTAGAAATTCCGTTAGGCACCTTTACGTGCATAACAGGTGTTTCAGGAAGTGGGAAGTCAACGCTTATACATGAAACGTTGTTTCCCATTCTCAACCAGCATTTTTATCATTCCAGAACAGAACCCATGCCTTATAAAAAAGTAGAAGGCATTAAAGAATTAGATAAAGTAATTGAAGTAGACCAATCTCCTATTGGACGCACGCCACGTTCCAATCCCGCCACGTACACAGGCGTTTTTTCAGATATCAGAGATTTATTTACCCAACTACCCGAAGCAAAAATACGAGGGTATAAACCCGGTCGTTTTTCATTCAACGTAAAAGGAGGTAGATGCGAAACATGCGAAGGTGCAGGCTTGCGATTAATCGAAATGGAATTTCTGCCAGATGTTTACGTGCATTGCGAAACGTGCAAAGGCAAACGCTACAACCGCGAAACCTTAGAAGTAAGATTCAAAGGTAAATCCATTGCCGATGTATTGGATATGACAGTTGAGGAAGCTGTTACCTTTTTCGAAAATCAACCTAAGATTTTAAGAAAGATTGAAACCTTACACGAAGTAGGCTTAGGGTACATTTCGCTGGGGCAACACGCAACTACTTTATCAGGTGGAGAGGCGCAACGTGTTAAGTTAGCAACCGAATTATCAAAACGCGATACAGGTAAAACCATTTACATTTTAGATGAACCTACTACTGGTTTACATTTTCAAGATATTGCCCACTTGCTAGATGTATTACAAAAATTAGTGGATAAAGGAAATACAGTGTTAGTGATAGAACACAACTTAGATGTAATAAAATCCGCAGATTACATTGTTGATTTAGGCCCCGAAGGTGGTGCCAAAGGCGGAGAAATAATCGCAAGCGGTACACCAGAACAAGTAGCTAAAAATAAGAAAAGCTATACGGGTAAATTTTTGTTAGCAGAATTACGATAAAATAAGCATTTAAATGAAATACAATAAACAAAATTAAAATCCGATTTTTCTATACTGATTTAGCTAACTCCGATTATCTTTGCCCTATATGTTTAAGCGATTCCTCATCCTTATCATCTTGTTGTCTATGGTATTGCATAGTCTGAGCAGGTTGGGTGTGTTATCAGTAGTCTATGAAAATCGCTTTGCCATTGCTGTTTATTTTGGATTTTTAGAAGAAAAACCAATCGCTGTTTGTTCAGCAGATTACTTTGCCGATGATAATTTAGTTATTGTTGAAGATGATCAAACCCGCGAAGCCTTACCTGTTGCTTTCTTCACAAAGGAAATAATTCTAATTCAACCCCAGATAACTACTTTCAATTTTGAAAGTAATAGTTCAATATGTACTAGTTCTGCACTACACATAACTGATAACTTAAGTTTGGGTTATCCGCGTTCTGTCTTTCAACCACCGACTGCAATTCAATCTTAATTATTTCTTTAGCCTTTCTGGCTTACTACTCTCTATTAAATTTTATTAAAAATACACTATCCTTTCGTGGGGGATTAAAAACTATTATCTATATGAAAAACATATTAATTGCTATTACTATACTATTTTCTGCTTTTGTATTTATACAGTGTACAGAAGATGAAGTTACATCAACTGAAAACGGAACATTAAAATTAGAATTCGATAATGTGGTAGGTACTAGCAACCTACAACTTAATACAAGTAATTTTGCTTTCGAAAACGCATTAGGCGAAGATTTTAAAGTTACTTGGTTGAGTTATTACATAAGCGAAGTGCGATTGAAAAAAGAAGACGGAACTTATTTTGTTGACCCTGTAGCATTTGATGGTTCTAAAGGATTTTACTTGATAGATGAAGCTGATGCTGAAAGCCATGTAATTGAATTAAAGGATGTTCCTCCAGGTAATTATACTGAAGTAACTTTTAAAATTGGTGTAGATGCCAGTCAAATGACACAAGGTGCACAAACAGGGCCTCTAGATCTTTCAATTGGTTTGTTTTGGAGTTGGAATAGCGGATATATTTTCTTTGCCATGGAAGGTGCATCTCCTGTTTCAACTGCCGAAGGTAACGCTCTGGTATACCACGTTGGTGGTTACAAGACTTTAGATGGAAGCCCCAACTTGGTAAATAACATCAAAGAGATAACTTTAACTTTCAATGGTGACAACCCGATAGTAAATGCAGATGAAGATCCGCAAGTACACATCATCATGGACTTAAAGAAATTCTTTAACGGTCCCGCAGGCAATATTTCTTTCGCGAGTAATTCCATGAGACATTCTCCTGCTTCTTGTGTAGATGTAGCTCAAAATATGGCAGCAGCATTTAATGTAGATCATATCCATCAATAATAACTTCACAAAGATGACTTGCCAAAAGGCAAGTCATCTTACATTTTATCTTACTATGAGAGTTATATTAGTTGTATGGCTTGCCTTACTTATTTTATCATGTAAAGAGCAAGAGGTTAGTAATCCTTATCAATTTGTTATTCCGGATAATTTTCCTGAAAGCAAGTATAGTTTTCAGAACAATCCAATAACAAAAGAAGGATTCGAACTAGGGCGAATGTTATTTTATGATCCTATTCTGTCAAGGGATGAAACAGTTTCATGTTCTTCTTGTCATCAACAACATGTTGCATTTGCAGATCCATTGCATGTACTAAGTATTGGTGTAGACGAACGTGTTGGCACGCGCAACGCATTGCCAATACAAAACATGGCGTTTCAACAATTCTTTTTTTGGGATGGTGGCGTTAATCATTTGGATTTTGTGCCAATCAATGCCATAACAAACCCTGTTGAATTTGATGAATCTGTTGGTGATATCGTTGATAAACTAAATGCATCATCATTTTATAAAAATCAGTTTAACAAAGCTTTCGGAGAAAAGGAAGTTACCAGTCAGAAAGTGCTGCATGCTTTATCTCAGTTTATGGTTTTGATGATTTCTGCCAACAGCCGCTACGATAAATATATAAGAAACGAAGGCGAATTGTTAAGTACGCAAGAGCAAAGGGGACTTTTATTATTTAAACAAAATTGCGCCAATTGTCATAGTACAGATTTGTTTACCAATGGAGATTTTTTAAACAATGGATTAGATACAGATGAAAATCTGGATGAAGGCCGAGCGAGGATTACAGAATTCAATGGAGACAAAGGAAAGTTTAAAGTTCCATCTCTTAGAAATGTCGCATTAACGGATCCATACATGCACGATGGCAGATTTAATACTTTAAAGCAAGTATTACAACATTACAGTAACGGTATAAAAACTTCTTCAACAGTTGACAATAGCTTGTTTACTAATAATTCTCCGGGCTTATCTTTAACAGAGGATGAGCAAAATGACATTATCGCTTTTTTACAAACCTTAACAGACGAGTCTTTTATAAAAGACAAGCGATTCTCTGCACCCTTAATGCCAAAACAATGAAAGGTAAATTTATTTTTATAGTCATGCTCGGCTTTTTTGGAAGCCTACCAACTAAAGCCTGCGATATCTGCGGTTGTGGTAGTTCTGGTTTTTACTTAGGGGTTTTACCTCAATTCCATAAAAACTTTGCAGGGATACGGTATAGACACCAGAGTTTTCAATCGCATATTGGTTTGCACCCAAGTTTAGCAAGTTCAGAAGAATTTACTCGATTAGAATTATGGAGTAGGTTGTATATTAATCCTAAGTGGCAAACATTGGTTTTTGTTCCCTTTCAATACAGCCTGCATCAAACTCTTGAAAATCGAACAACCGATTTTGGATTAGGTGATATAAGTTTGTTAACGAGTTACAACTTATTTAACACATCCCACCAAAATATTAGAAAAGTAAACCACAGCATTTGGTTGGGTGCTGGCATAAAGCTGCCAACAGGGAAGTACAAATTTTCAGATAACAGTGATGATGTTGCTAATGCAAATTTTCAGCCTGGAACAGGTAGTATAGATTTTATGGTGAACGCTATGTATACTATGCGACTGAATCGGTTTGGATTAAACACAGAGATAAACTACCGATACAACACAAAAAATAGCAACAACTATAAATTTGGAAATAATTTGCAAAGTGGCTTACAGGCATTTTATCTCCTTCAAGTAAGCAAAGTAGGCATCATGCCTCAAACCGGATTTAGTTTAGAATCGGCAATACGTAATAAAGAAAAGAACAAAAACATTTCGGAAACAGGTGGCGAAGTTGTCTTTTGGCAAACCGGGATTGATGTATATTATAATTCCGTAGTAGCTGGTTTTGTTTTTCATCAACCTATAAAATACAATTTAGCAGATGGAAGAATAAAGCCAAGCAATCGAATAGGAGCTCAAGTCACCTTTCTCTTCAACGCCAATAACAAAAGGGAGCAAATTATTCCGCATTAAGGAAACCTGTTCGTAGCGTTTAAACCACTCAGATTATTTTGTAACTTTGTTGATTAACACATGCTATAAAGTAAACGTATGAAATGGTTTAAACGAATAACAATTGGAATTGTAATTGTAGTAGCTGTTTTTTCCTTGGTTATTTATTTAGGTTGGTTAAACTCCAAACCCGTATATAAAGGTTCAATCAAAATTAAAGATTTACAGGAAGAAGTTACAGTTCAATACGATTCATTTGGCGTTCCACATATCTATGCACAAAATCTAACGGATGCCTATACGGCATTGGGGTATGTCCATGCTCAAGACAGGCTTTTTCAAATGGAAATGCTGAGAAGAGCAGCCGCTGGAGAGTTATCGGAAGTGTTGGGTAAAGATTTAATTCCGGTAGATAAATTATTTCGCGCTTTAAGTTTAAACAAGTTTGCGGAAGAAAATGCTGAAAAATTTTTAAGTAGCGATACTGCCGATTGGCAAAAGGCAGCGCTGGCCTACCAAAAAGGTATTAATGCTTTTATAGAAAAAGGTAAAACACCCATCGAGTTTACTTTAATGGGATTACCCAAACGAAAATTTACGACTAAAGATATTTACCTCGCTATCGGTTTTATGTCCTTTGGTTTTGCAGAAGGATTACAAGCCGATCCTGTGTTAGAGAAAATTAAAAACGAATTAGGAGAGGAGTACCTAAAAGATTTAGCTGTTCAAACACCAACCGATGCTGTTACCATTAAAAACCACAAAGGTAATTTTAAAAATAAACAAGCAGATTCATTAATCGCGTTCATTAACACAGCCTTACAAAATTTGCCAGTTCCGCTTTGGCAAGGAAGCAACGGTTGGGCGGTATCCGCAGAAAAATCAGTAACGGGTTTTCCTATTTTGGCTAACGATACTCATATAGGTTTTGGCCAACCGGCAGTATGGTACGAAGCCCACCTAGAATTTCCAGGCCATTCATTTTATGGTCACCACATAGCAGGTATTCCGTTTGGGCTTTTAGGCAATAACAAAAAAGTAGCTTGGGGTTTAACCATGTTCGAGAACGATGACATGGATTTTTATAAAGAAGAAAGAAATCCGAACAACAGCAAGGATGTACGATACAAAGATGGTTTTGAAAGTCTCAAAACCAGAAAAGAAGTAATTGAAGTAAAGGATAGTAAAGATGTTGTGTTAGAGATAGAAACTACACGTCATGGTCCAATAATCTCTGGCTTGGTTGATAACTTTAGTGATTCTACACAAACCATTTCTATGTGGTGGCTTTTGCTGCACGAACCTAACAGGGCATTAGAAGCTGCTTGGCTATTGAATCATGCTGATGATATTGCTACCGCACAAAAAGCAGCATCATTATTTTCTGCTCCGGGTTTAAATGTGATGTATGCAGATGTTGAAGGCAACATTGCCTGGTGGGCTTCTGCTAAACTTCCTGTAAGGCCTAAGCATATACAATCAAAGTTATTTTTAAATGGAGCCAGCGGAGAAGACGATTACACTGAATTTTATTCATTCGATAAAAACCCGCAAGCGGTCAATCCACCTTGGGGGTATGTATATTCTGCCAATAACCAACCTGATTCAGTGGATGGCGTGTTGTATCCGGGTTATTATTACCCTAAACTGCGCGCAGGTCGTGTAGAAGAATTGTTGAAAAGTAAAACTCAATTTACTGTTGACGAAATGGCCAAAATGCAAACTGATGTAATCGCGCCAGTTCATGCCAACATTGCTAAACAACTCTCAGCTATATTAAAAGAACAAAATCAATATCCACAAATTACTTCTTTGTTAGATGCCTGGGATGGAAACCATCAGCTAACCGATTGTGCGCCTTCTGTTTATTACAATTTGTTATCACACGTTATGTATTTTACTTTGAAAGATGAACTAGGAGATTTGGCTTATAAAACATTAATGGATACATCAGTGCCAAAAAATTCTTTCGAGCTGCTGATTAGCAATGCCAACTCACCTTGGTATGATGATGTAAAAACAGATAAAAGGGAAACGCGCACTGATATTGTTTTAAAAGCAGCGGCCGCAACGCAATCGCTTTTAGAGAAATTATCAGGCAAGGATGTTAAAGGATGGCAATGGCAAAGGTTTCATACATTAACCCACAATCATCCTTTAGGAAAAGTAAAACCTTTGGATAAAATTTTTAGTGTTGGTCCTTTACCAGCTCCTGGAGGAATGGAAGTAGTAAACAATTTAACTTTCTCATTGGATACAACCGGCTATTTTCCGGTAACAGTTGGTCCGGCACTTAGAAAAGTAACTAACCTTGGTGATATAGAAAATGGTATCACAGTTTCGCCAAGTGGACAAAGTGGCGTAGCTTCCTCTGAGTTTTATCAAGACCAAGCTAGTATGTTTGTAACTGGCAAAACAAGACCGATGTTATTGAATAAAGAAAAAATTAGGCAGCAAAAAAAATACACTCTGATTTTAAATCCTTAAGCACAATGAATAGAAGACAATATTTATTTGGACTAGCTTTTATCGTTTTATCCTTATTCTATTTTTTTAAAGCACGAGATATAGAAGGAACGTTATGTGTATTAGCTGGCTTATCTTTTATTACCAATCAACTTACAGCTGAACCAAAATTGTTTGCATATAAAAAAATGCTTGTCATCGCTACCTGGATTTTCATTTTAATAACAGGCGTTTTCTTTTTCTATGTTTTGCGAAATTCATTTTAAGAAGTGAACAAACAACGGCTATATTGGACATTACAAATTAGTGGTTGGAGTATCTATGCCATCTTACAAATTTCATTTTTCATTTTTTCAAATGATAGCATAAGCGGCAGAAGGTTTTTCTTTTTTATGCTGGAATCTGGCATTGGATTATTTCTTACTCATCTATTTAGATTTTTAATCGTGCATCAATTTAAATGGATGAGTTTACCTCTTCCTAAATTGATTCCACGCGTGTTATTTTTATTAAGTACAATGGCTCTGGCAGCCTATGCTCTGCAACAAGTCGCTATTGTTGTTTCAGGTAGAGCATTTTCGTTGGAACAAGCTTTACAAACCGATCAGATTATTTTAGGTTGGTCTTTTTTTGCTATCGTATTTTTTATTTGGACTTTATTTTATTTCACATACTACTTTGTTGAGCAATACAACAAATCCATTAAGTACGAAGCTTCACGCATCGAAATCGAATTGAGTAATTTGAAATCCCAATTGAATCCTCATTTTATTTTTAATGCTTTAAATAGTATTCGTGCATTGGTAGATGAAAACCCGAAAAAATCTAAGCAAGCCATCAATTATTTATCAAACATCTTACGCAATTCATTGGCTGCTGATAGAATTGGGTTAACTAACTTCGAAGACGAGTTAAAAATTGTAAAAGATTACCTCAGCTTAGAAAGCATACGTTTCGAAGAAAGATTAAGAACAGAATTTGATATTCATCCTGATTCCAATCAGTTTTTAGTTCCACCTCTTATGATTCAAACCTTGGTAGAAAATGGGATTAAACATGGGATTTCTAAACTTACCGAAGGGGGTATTATCACTTTGCAGACTAACATTGTAAATAATTGTTTGCAAATTCGCATTCGTAACTCGGGTCAATATCAAGAGTATCACATCAATGGAATTAAACGAAAAGGAGGCTTAGGGCTTAAAAATACCGCTCAACGCCTTAAATTGCTCTATGGTGAAAATGCTTCTTTTAAAATTGTAAACGAATCCGATACATTTGTGCTTACTGAAATTATAATCCCGCAATCTAATGAAAGCACTAATCGTAGATGACGAACGCTTAGCCAGAAAAGAATTAATGAAATTACTGGAAGATCATTCTGGTATCGAGGTGATTGGCGAAGCTCAAAATGCAGACGAAGCTTTTGAGATGATTGAGAATTTAAATCCAGATTTGCTTTTTCTGGATATCCAAATGCCAGGCAAAACAGGTTTTCAGTTATTGGAAATGCTTGATGCTGTTCCACTTGTTATTTTCACTACGGCTTATGATGAATATGCGTTGCAGGCGTTTAACGTTAGTGCGATGGACTATTTACTAAAGCCTATTCAACCCGAACGTTTAGCAGAAGCCATTGGCAAAGTGATGCAAAAAGAAAAGGCTAAAAAAGAACAGCAAACTAGTGGCGAAAAGAAATTGGGATTAAACGATCAGGTATTTGTAAAAGATGGAGATAAGTGTTGGTTCGTCAGTTTATCAAATGTTCGCATGTTCGAGTCTGACGGTAACTATATCAAAGTATATTTTGATACCAACAAACCGATGATTCATAAATCGCTTAATGCTTTAGATGAGAAATTAGATGAGCGCGCATTCTTTCGCGCTTCCAGAAAACACATAGTTAATTTAAGTTGGGTAGAAGGAATTGAACCATGGTTTAACGGAGGATTAATGGTTCGTTTACGTGGAGGAGATAAAGTAGAAGTAAGCCGCAGGCAAGCCGCAAAGTTTAAAGATATGATGAGTTTGTAGAATGCTTTAATAAGTTTAACTTCATTTTCTAATTAAACCCTTAACTCTATGAAATACCTATTTTCAGTTATTGCCATTTTTCTTTCTGCAACAGTTTTTGCTCAAGTAGAAAAAGGAGATTTTAGTGCAGCAGGTTCATTGTCCTATCAGAACTTTTCATCCGATGGATTTTCTAGTAGTACAGGTCAGTTGTTTTTAAAAGGTGGTTACTTCTTCACTCAAAATTTAGAAGCCGGAACTTCTTTGCAAGTATTTTTAGCAGAAGGTGCAGAAGGTTTTGGGATTGGTCCATATGCTACTTATAACTTTTTAACAACCGATGGTAAGCTGCTACCGTATGCGGGTGGTCAGCTTTCAATTTTATCATTAGGTGATAGCAACCTAAATACTGTTGGTCTTTATGGTGGCTCAAAGTATTTCCTTAATGAGACAGTAAACGTAGATTTCGGTTTAAGTTTACAGAAGGGCTTTGGTGATTTTGATGGTACTCTTTTTGGTGCAACTTTAGGTATTGGTGTTTTACTTGGTAAGCTTAAATAACTAATCTAATCATGATCAGGTCAGTTTGTTTTTGTCTATTAATCGTCTTATCAAGCATCAAAGGTTTTGCTCAAAGTGTAACCCTAAGTGCATTTAAGAAAGTAAATGTTGGCAATTCAGAGATTGACCTGATTACTTTTTCACAAGATTCAAAGTATGTTATCGTTTCAGATTCTAAAGGAAAACTACAAGTTTTCGAACTTGAAACCGGTAAACTGATTAAAGCTGATCAAACTTCTGGCAAAAACACCTTAATAGAGTATTTAGTAAGAGATAAAGCCTTACTGGTTGTTAAAGCCAATGGAACTGCGTTTACACTACCGATAGCAGATGGACAAAAGAAAAATATAAGCATCAACTTTTCAAATCCGGTTACAGCTGTAATCGATCCTTCTCAAACCTATCTTACGGCCATCAATAAAGAAGGTCAAATCGAAACTTTTGATTTAGTAGCTTCCATGACGCACAACCGAATGGGGAGTAACATCAATGGTAAAAATATTTTATTCTTGGGGTACGATAGATTTGGTCAACAATTAATCGGTCTGAATAACCTTGGTGATTGTTACAATTGGGAATTTTTAAGTCAAAAATTAATAAGACAATTAAAACTGCAGAGTGAAGAGTTTTCCGGCTCAAAGTCAGTGGTTAAAACAGCATCACTCTCTAAAGGATCAGATTTATTTTTAGTGGCTTTTCAAGAAATATTTATTCCGAAAGGAGGACTTCGGCCAGGCGGGCAGCCTGAGAGAAGAAATAGTATTGGAACTTTCGATTTAACTTCCGGTAACGAAAACAAAAGAATACAAGTACAATTTCGGCCAGATGGCTTTTCTGCAGGCGCAGGCGCAAATCATCTATTTTATTTCTCTTCCGATTCTCGCACCATTTTTTCAGTAGATATTGATAAGGGTGAAGTAACAGAACCAATTTCGGTTGATGAAAGACCCAGCGCAATAGCATCCTCAAAAGATGGAGAATGGTTGGCCATCGGAACAACAGAAGGTAAAGTTTCAATTTTTGAAGTAATCAAAAATAATCCTGCTGAAATAAGCATTACCAATCCACCTGTAAGCCGAGGTTATGGCGAAACACTTATTCAAGATGTTAATTCAATTGTAGAAGGTAGAATTGCAGGATTAGATAAAGTAAATACTGTTTTTGTGAATGATGCAAAAGCCGCTATCAATCCGGATGGAACTTTCTCTGCTAAAATAGATTTAGCACCCGGAAAAAACAGAGTGAGAGTTGTGGCTCAAAATGCTAAATCGCAAGTTGTAACAAAAGATATTTACCTTACTTCCCAACCTTCAACGAAATCATCAACAGCAAAACCTGTAACTCACGGTCAGAAAAGAATCGCGTTAGTTATAGGAAATGCCGATTACCAATTCAGCAGCAAACTTCGTAACACCATAAATGATGTAAAAAGCATGGAAGCAACTTTGAAGTCATTAGATTTTGAAGTTATTCTTGTTCAAAATGGTTCTTACGAAACGATGAAGAATGCTATATTTTCTTTTGGAGATAAAATAGAAGATGCCGATGTTTCTCTTTTCTTTTATGCGGGTCATGGTTTAGAAGTAGATGGAGCCAATTATTTAGTTCCGGTTGATGCCTCCATTCAATCACACTTAGATATAAAACAAAAATGTATTCCATTGGGCGGTGTAACCAACACCATGGAGTTTGCTAATGAAGAAGGGTTGAATATGATTATTCTCGATGCATGTAGAAACAATCCTTTCCCTTCCGGCAAACGCGGTGGCGAGGGTTTAGCAAGAGTTAATGCTCCAAGTGGAACATTGATTGCCTACGCAACCGACCCTGGTTCAGTAGCTTCTGATGGTGATGGTGTGAATGGATTATATACAGGAGAGTTAGTAAAACAACTTAAAATTTCTCAACGAATTGAAGATGTGTTCATGAACACGCGTAACAGTGTTGAGAAATTATCAGGCGGTAATCAAAGACCGTGGGAGGAAGCAAGACTAAAAGGAGTTTTCTTTTTGAAATAAGGATAGGTTTATTTTAAAACCAAATCGACTAACTCTTTCTGCACATTCCAATCTTTAGCGAGTTTAAGCATGGCGGTTGCTTCCATCTCAGTTACATAACCTTTTAAGTTGTTGGCTTGCCAAACCATGTTAATTAATTCTACTCGTTTTTCTTTTGTATAATCTGCAATGATGTCGTTGAGATAATCGCGCGCGCGATCAAAAGCAGTGATGTAATCTTTGGCAATAAAATCTAATGCCCATTGGTATTCGTCAGGAGCTTGTAAATCTTCCGCAGTTCTGTCTAAATCTCTTTTTTCAAGATCGTCTAAACCATGATAATGAAAGATCACCGCTTTCAACAACAGATAAACTCTTTTTTCTTCAGGAGACATAGCCATGGTAAGACGAGCGAATGGGTCACAATTTAAAACAATTCAATTGGATATAAAATGGGTTTCGATGGCGATGCATCCATTTCCAAAGAAATAATTTGCAAATTAAGTAAGTACAATCCATCTGTAATGCTGTTCGGCACATATGTTAATTCTGTTACACAGGCTTCTTTTCTGGGTTGATGGGATAAATTCCAAAATGCTTTATGAGCTGCTAACAAACCACCATCTACTTCTTTATCTAAGCTTGGTAAATCAATTAAAAGATGCTTTACTTTTTTTTCAGCAAGCAAGGCCGTTAATGCAGGATCGAAATAAGGAGGATTACTTCCTGAATATTGACGATATAGTTTATCATCTGTATTTGGCAAAGTACGGATGATGATGGCTTCAGGAAGATTATCGCTTTTAACTTTTTCTTTAAATGATGCCAATGTAATAATGGCATCACCATTGCTTTGCTGGGTGGGAGGTAAGGTGATAAGTTGAGCAATAAAATGAAAATTTTTTAAGCACGTATTAATTGAAACAGGAGTGGCGACTAAGTGTCCATAACATTCAGTATGAGTTCCATTTCCGTGTGGTGTGATGAGTAATTTTTGATAGTTAACAGAGCCACCTTTTTCTACACTGCCAATAAAGTTTCCCATTTCAATAGTTTGAAAAGTCACCGGGTCGGCATAATAACAGTTTACATTTTTTTTACCTTCTTGGATAGGAATGCTGATATCGATGCCATGTTGTAGGTTGGCTCGGTAATGTTTGCCTTCAAAAGTTAATTGGATTATCATACAAATAAATCGGATGCAATTTTATCAGCTATTAACAAACCACTTTTTGTAAGTATCAAGTGATTATCTTCAATAATCGCAAGTTGATTATCTATCAAATAGTTAATTTTTTGTTCCTTAATCGTTAGCAAGTTGTAATTCAGTTCTTTACTAAGAAAAGGTAAAAATATACCCCACATTGTTCTTAAACCAGTTAATAAGAAATCATTAATTTTTTCTTCTCGACTTAGCCATTCAATTGTAGCTGGAATTTTCCCTTCTCCTATTGATTTTAAATAAAGATGATTGTTTGCAATGTTAAACTGTCGACTTACACCATTATAAGAGTGAGCACTCGGTCCAACCCCTAAATAATGTTTTTGCAACCAATAACTACTGTTATGTTTCGAATAAAAATGAGGCAAACAGAAATTAGATACTTCATATTGTAGGTAACCGTTTTTCTTTAACTCTTCCTGTAATGTTTCAAAAAATGTGGCAGCGGTATCTTCATCTGGTACAGAAAGTTTACCTTTTTCTTTTTGAACTCCAAAAACTGTTTTAGGTTCAATGGTTAATGTATAAGCAGAGATATGTTCAGGCTTTAATTGAATAGCTTGATTTAAATCTGTCAACCATTGTGCTTGACTTTGATTGGGCAAAGCATACATTAAATCAATGCTGATGTTTTCGAAACCTGCTTCGCGGGCATCTGGCAATACTTGTAATGCGCTGGCATGGTTGTGTGCACGATTCATTTTTTTCAAATAAGAATCATCAAAAGTTTGAATGCCAATACTTAATCTGTTTATACCAAATTGTCGTATTAATTTTAGATAGGATAAGGAAAGATCGTCTGGATTAGCCTCTAAAGTAATTTCAGGATTTTCAGAAATTGTAAAATTTTTGTGAATAGAATTTAAAATCAATTCGAGTTCCTGCACAGTTAGCAAGGAAGGTGTTCCACCGCCAAAGTAAATGCTTTCTATTTTTTGTAGCTGAAGGTATTCTGTTCTTAAACGGATTTCATCAATGATGGCAGCCACCATTTTCTCTTTGTAATCTACCTGTGTAGAAAAATGAAAGTCGCAGTAATAGCAAGCTTGTTTACAGAAAGGGATATGTAAGTAAATACCGGCCATTTGGCAAAGTAAATTTTTGGTACTCGCTAAACTATGGTAATTTTGTTGCTTATGCGTTTAAGTCTTACTTTTTTATTTTTTCTTGCTTTTACCATAGTTGTAGCACAACCGGAGGAAGAAGATTTAAGCAAAAGATGGAAGGTTTTTGAGGGAGGCAAGTATCAAGACTTTAAGGGAGAGATTCATCAGCCTCAGTTTGTCTCTTTTCAATTAAGAGCTACTGAAGCCACTGGTGCTAAACTTAAAATAAGATATCGGCAGCCGCTTTCCATCTTTATCAATCAGCAACTCATTATCAACAACGAAAAAGAAATCGAACTATCCATTGATAGTATAAGGAATGTATTATCTGCAACAACTTTACAGATCACAATATTTCATCCTCAATTAAAGATTGAAAAATTAGCAACTTCGCTTGTAAGGAATAATCAAATTGAAGATACAAAACTTGTTAAGAAGTCAAGCCCAGTTGTTCCTATAGATTTTGTTGTAATCAGTGCTTTGGTTATTTCACTTTTGTTATTGACCATTATTTTGTTGAACCCAAAATTGGCTTCAGATTATTTTTCTGTTGTTAAATTATTTTCATTTCGCGAAAGAGAGGAAGGTCAGGTTTATAACCGCATCACCGGCAGTACAAACTTTTTATTTTTCGGATTTTCGGCCCTAACGTTATCTTTAGTTTTAACTCTTTCTCAACCTTTTGTAGAAACCCTACCTAAAACTGAAAAAACGTTAATTGATTTTTTTCTTCAATGGTTTAGCTATACAGGTCTACTCTTACTCATAATTGCGCTCCGAATGATCAATACATACTTTCAAGCTTGGCTTTACAATGCTAGGGAAGTAGCAGGGCTTCAATTTTTTAATTGGGTAAGAGCAGTATTTCTACTCTCGGGCTTTTGCTTATTTATAATGGTTATCAGTCATATTACCGCGCTTACACATCCCAATTGGTTATCAATTTTGATGCGGGTTGTATTATTTGGCACACTAATTTGGAATGTAATCGCAATTTTTAAAGTTGCTAATAAAGTTCAACTCGGTCTGTTTCATTTATTTTCTTACCTTTGTGTCACAGAAATTGTACCCTCACTAATCATTTTTAAACTTCTGTATTAAAGTCCGACCTGTGTTGATATGAGTGAAACCCAAACGGATAGAATGCGAAAAGTTAAAAGCATTCTAGTCACCCAAGAAGCCCCATCTGATCCCAACTCACCTTATCTTAAGCTGGCAGAGAAATTCAATCTTAAAATTGATTTCAGGCCTTTTATTCAGGTAGAGCCAGTTCCGGTAAAAGAATTCAGGAAACAAAAGATTGATATACTTCAGCATACTGCTATCATCTTTACAAGTCGTAATGCCGTAGATCATTTCTTTACCATTTGTGCAGAACTTAAATTAGAGATGCCACCAGAAATGAAATACTTCTGCGTATCGGAACAGACATCTAATTATTTGCAGAAATATATTGTAATTAGAAAAAGAAAAATCTTTACTGGGCTTAAAACTGCGCAGGACTTATTAGAGTTGCTAAAGAAACATAAAAACGAGAAATACCTTTTCCCTTGCTCAGATATCAGAAAAAATGATATACCAGATTTTCTAAAAAATAACGGATATAATCATACAGAAGCTATCATTTACCACACGGTGGCAGCAGACTTATCGGATTTAAAAGAAGTTTTTTACGATATTCTAGCCTTCTTTAGTCCATCAGGTATAACATCGTTGTTTCAAAACTTCCCGGAATTCAAACAAAATAATACAAGAATAGCAGCGTTTGGACCTACAACAGCCAAAGCAGCACGCGATGCCGGTTTAATTTTAGATATTGAAGCCCCACTGCCCAATGCACCTTCTATGACTGGTGCATTAGAGTTGTACATTAAGAAAGCAAACGGGATCCGATAACTACTTCATACTCGGTATTTTACATTTAAGTGTTTTTTATTACACTTTAAGCAAGCGATGTTGGTTGTATCAAGAAAAAACACTTACTTTAAATCCTCTTATTCAAAGAAACATGTTTGTTAAGTCGTTTTTAATCGCTTTTGCGTTACTACTTTTTGCGGCTTCAGGGGTTCAAGCACAACAAGATCCTCTGTTCACAAATTACATGTTCAATAATTTATATGTAACACCCGCTTTTGCCGGAGTAGATGGGGTAACACGGTTAACTGCATTTTACAGAAATCAATGGACAGGTTACCAAGCTTTTGGCGGAACAGGTGGCGCACCTATAACCCAAATGGTGAGTTTTAATACACCAATATATAAAACAAGGGGAGGATTTGGCGCATACGTACTTAACGATGATTTAGGTCCTCTAAATAATTTGGAAGCACAAATAATGTATGCGCAGCATTTAGGCATAAAAGATAATAAGCTAAGCATAGCGGTAAAGCTAGGAGCATTTTCTCAATCAATCGACTGGAGCAAATATAGACCTACTCAACAAAATGATCCGGTTCTGCAAGATGGTATAGATTCACAAGTAAAGCCAGACTTAGGATTTGGTTTGTTTTATCGCTCAGAAAAATATTATGCTGGTGTAGGTTTTAACCATTTGTTGAAATCTCAATTTGATTTTGGTGTAAATGAAGTGCGCAATCAATTAGAAAATCACGTAAACTTTACAGCAGGTTATTTCTATGAAATGAGTTTTGACCTAAATTTTCAATTCTCAACTTTAGTTAAAACAGATTTAAATAAGACATCAGTGGATTTAAGCGCTTTGGCTTTCTACAAAAGTAAAATGTGGGGTGGTTTAGGTTTTCGCCAGTCAGAAGCCGCCTCAGTATTATTAGGTTACAGTTTCCTGAAAGACAGATCATTACGCTTTGGTTATTCTATGGACTACATTGTTAGAGCACAGGATGCCAAACAACCAACTTCTCACGAGTTTATGTTAAGTTACGAACTGCCAATTAACCCTGGCAGTGGCAAAAAAATCGTTCGGACGCCCAGATATAGGCATTAATCGATTTTATTTATTTTGCATTTCGTTTCTTTTTACTGAATTTGGAGGACTTTTTTTAAACGTGTTATTATTATCAAATTTTAGATTATGAATAAATTAACCCTCGGAAGAATAGCACTCATTCTTACTGGTTTTGTTGCCGGGGCCTGCGGGCTTTTGGGTCTCGGAAAAAGTGGGGGAGACGAAGGTCAGGTAATCGGTGTTGCCGGCCGCGAAGGATGGACAATGGTCATTCCATTAGGGATGGTACCAATACCAGCCGGAACTTTCCACATGGGTCAGGCAGATGAAGATCCTGCTTCAACTCAAATTAACTACAACAAACAAGTAACAATCGGTCCGTTCTTTATGGACGATACTGAAATTACCAACAATGAGTATCGTCAATTTACAATGTGGCATCTGGAAGAAAATGGTGCAATCGAGGGCTTTGAAGCGCCATCTACAGAAGATTTTCGCCAAAAATATTATCCTGATACTACTGTTTGGGTGAAAGACTTTTCACACCACATGGGAGATCCTTTTCAAGATTACTATTATTGGCACCCTGGCTATGATGATTACCCTGTTGTAGGTATCAATTGGGAAGCAGCAACGTACTTCAGCAAGTGGAGAACCGCTTATTGGAACGAATTTAGAAAAACCAATGGCGAACCACCTATGCCTGCTTTCCGTCTGCCATCAGAAGCGGAATGGGAATATGCAGCAAGAGGAGGACGCGATTTAGCAAAATACCCTTGGGGAAATCCTTACATCCGAAACTCAAAAGGCTGTATGTTAGCTAATTTTAAACCAGGTCGAGGTAACTTTTATGATGATGGATTCGCATACTCAGCTCCTGTAAGTTCCTATTTCCCCAACGACTATGGGTTGTTTGATATGGCAGGTAATGTTTCTGAATGGTGCCTAGATGATTTTTACGCAGCCTCGGTTCCAACTGTTTGGGATTTAAACCCCCAATACATCGATGAAAGAACAAATCCTGAAAGCAAAAAATACAACGCTAAAATTGTCCCTAAAAAAGTAATAAGAGGAGGTTCGTGGAAAGATGTAGCCTTCTATCTAGAAACAGGAACAAGAACATATGAATTTAAAGATTCTACCCGTGCTTACATCGGTTTCCGTTGCGCTATGACGCACCTTGGCCGATCTTCAGGGCAAGAATTTTAATAATTAAAAAGTCTCTCTATATTTAACCTACTAAAAAACGCAGAACTAAACCCATACTACAATGAGCAAGAAAAAAGGCGGATTTGTTGAGCTAATGTTTAAAACCATCATGCCAAAAGTTTACGGTATTGGCGCGGCCATCGTAATTGTTGGTGCTCTTTTTAAAATTCTTCACTTAGAAGGTGCAGACCAAATGTTGATGGTTGGTTTGATCACCGAAGCCATCATTTTCTTTTTGAGTGCATTCGAACCTGCACACAAAGAAATCGATTGGTCAAAAGTTTATCCAGAACTTGCTGAAGATTTCGAAGGTCCAGTTGCAACGCCTACTGTTAGAAAAGCAGGTGCAACCGGAGGTAATGATTCTGCGCTATTGAAAATCGATGAAATGTTAAAAACAGCTAAGGTTGATCAAAATCTTTTGGATAACCTTGGTAAAGGTCTAACAAACTTAGCCACATCAACATCTCAAATGTCAAACTTGGCTAATGCAGCAGTTGCAACTAATGAATATGCGAAAAACGTTCAAACTGCGAGCAAGTCTTTGTCGGATATGAATGCTTCTTACAGTGTAGCTATGAAAGCTGTTTCCGCTATGGCTGATGCATCAAAAGATACTGGTGAATACCACGCTCAAGTTCAGAAAGTAACAAAAAATCTAGCTGCACTAAATTCTGTATATGAAATGGAATTGAAGGATGCAGATAGCCACGTTAAAAACATGAACAAGTTCTATGAAAGCTTAACTGGCGCTATGAACGGTTTATCTAAAGTAGGTGATAACACTGCCAAATTCACAACTGAACTTGGTAAGCTTACTGATAATCTTACTTCATTAAATAAAGTTTACGGAAGCATGCTTACTGCCATGAAAGGCGGACAATAATTGAAATTGCTCATTGTTATATATTTTAAATAACCAACCGAACTAACGATTATGGCAGGTGGTAAGGAAACACCCAGACAAAAACTCATCGGTATGATGTACCTGGTGCTAACAGCTTTGTTGGCCCTTCAGGTAAGTAGTGCCGTTCTCGAAAAATTTGCCATCATCCAATCAACACTGGATGGTCTTATAGCTGAGGGAAGTAGTAAAAACCAAACGACACTCGATAACATTATTGAAGAGGCTGGTAAAAATCAGAATCCCAAGGTTGTTAGAGCAAAAGAAAATGCTACTAAAGTACGTGAATTGACTAAGTCTACTTTAAAGTCAATTGACGACCTTAAAAAGGAGATGATGAAAACTTCAGGTACTGATAAAATCGATGATAAGTTTATCAATGACCATAGCTCAAAGGTTGCAACCATGATGATCGATCCAAGGTCTCCTCACGGTGTAGGTTTTGAAAAGCTTCTCAATGATTACGTAAAACAAGTTTCTGAACTTTGCCCTTCTGAAAAATTTGAGAAGTTGACGAAGTCTCCTGACGAAATTGAGATGTTTAAGGATAATGATAAGCACGATAATAAAGACTTCAGAACTTTCATGTTTGAAAACACTCCACCAATTGCTGCCTTAGCATCTGTTACTCAAATTCAAACAGAAGTTTTAGAATATGAAAGCAAAGCATTAGCTAAATTGGCAGAGGAAGCAAATGTTGGAACTATTCGTTTTGACAAGTTTGTACCAATGGTGTTACCTAAATCCCAAGTAGTAGTTGCAGGTACTAAATATGAAGCAGAAATGTTCATATCTGGTGCAGCTTCAGCGGTTACTCCAGAATTCTTTAGAGATGGTGCTAAATTAAACAATGCTATCTCTGATGCGGGCATTCCAATAGGTAAAGTCGAGTTTACGGCTAGTGGCGGTTCATATGATAAAGCAACTGGTTTAGCTAAAAAGTCGTTTAAAGCAGAAATTAAATTAGCCGATACAACTTTTTCAAGAGTGATCGATTATTATGTTGCGGAGCCAGTAATCAAAACAACAACTGGTAACGCACCAAGACTTTACATGAATTGTGGTAACGCAGTAACTTTTGAAGTTAGTGGCTTAGGTCCTGCTTTCAATCCTTCTTTTAGCAGCAATGGAGCTGAAGTACAGAAAGGTGATAAAGCCGGTGTAACAACCATTATTCCTTCGCAAAGAAAATTTGCAGTTACTGTTTCAAATGGTGGTGCACCGCTTGGGTCGGTTAATTTCGAAGCTAAACCTATCCCTCGCCCTAGATTTTTGGCTAAGGATGCCTCTGGTCGTGATATCGATCCTAAGCAAGGCATCAAAGCAAATTCTCCTCAGATAAAAGTTAATGCTGAGGCTGAAGCTAACTTTAAAGATGAAGTACCAAAAGATGCTAACTTCCGTATTCGTCAGATGAATATATTGTTAAATCGTGGAGGCAACGCTGTTGCAACATTATCTAACTATACATCAGAGATCGTTGATTTGAAGGGTTTAGGACAATTAAGAGCTGGAGATGTTATCATCGTTGAATTGCGCCAAGTAATTAGAAAAACATACAAAGGTACAGACGAACCTGTTCCAACAACTGCACAGGATTTTATCCTGATACCTGTAAAATAAATTTAGAATGAAAAAATTATTTTGTTCCCTCTTTGTCCTTAGCTTTTTTGGTGTAGCGTTAGCTCAAACCGAAGAAGATCAATATAATCCTAACTCTATTGATCCAATCGCACTATACGAGCAACATTATCGAGTTCGTTTGTGGAGGCAAATGGATTTGACCGAAAAGCAGAATAAGGGTTTCTATTCAGTTAATGGTGAAGTAACTAAATTTATTCTCGATTTAATTCAGTCAGGAGAAATTGATGTTTACAAAAACGATTCTCTCACAACAAAGTCTACAAAAGAAGATGCGACCGCTGCTTTAGTTCGCTCTGAAGAAGTTCAATATCCTGAGTGGGCTCCAGGTAATTCTTACTATCAAGGTGATATTGTTGCTTTCGGTGGTAAAAATTATGAAGCTCAGGCTGATAACACTGGTGTAAATCCAGAGCAATCTCCTGGTGGTGAATGGGCTGTAACTCAGCAAGGTAAAGCTTTAACCTTTGGTGCAAGAGATGTAGTGCGTTTAGTAATTAAGGAGGATTTGATTTTCGATAAAAGAAGATCTCGCTTGTACTATGATATCCAGTCAATTCAAATGTATGTATTTGATGATTTGCAAAATTTGTTTAAACCTGTTGGAATAGTAAGGTACAAAGATCTTGAAGTAAAATTCAGACAATATCCTGCTAAAGCCGTTTGGTTTAACAGACAAAACACAGCACAGAATAAGAATTTTGCTGATGCATTTCTCTTAAGATTGTTTCATGGTTATATCATAAAAACAGAAAATCCGGATGACCTTGATATCTTAACAATGATAAGCAGTAGTATGGGTGATAAATTCCGTAGAATTGATGGAGTTAATGAAGTTTATAGACAGGAAAATCTCTTAATGGAGAAAGAACACAATCTTTGGGAATATTAATCTGTTATTTCATAGAATAAAAAAAGTCCAGTTCAGCTGGACTTTTTTTATTTACTTTCTTCTTTACTTAATACTTCTTTTACTTTTTGTGCAACATGGTGCGGAACAATTGCTTCTATCGTTTTCAAGTCAGCTTCACTTAATTTTTTAAGAGATTTAAAATGTTTCAATAGTTTTTCGGCTGTTGCTTTACCAACTCCTTCTATTTCTTCTAATGTTGAGCTAGTGTTTTTCTTCGAACGTTTTAATCGGTGAAAGGTAATCGCAAAACGGTGTGCCTCATCTCGTATCTGTTGAAGCAAACGTAACCCTGCTGATTTTTTATTAATCATTAGAGGTAAGTTATCACCTGGTGTGTAAATTTCTTCCAGCCTTTTAGCTATGCCAATCACTGGAATTCTGCCATAAATGCCAACTTCATTCATAGCTTCAATAGCTGAACTAAGTTGGCCTTTACCACCATCTATTACAATTAAATCTGGCAGTTGCTTATTTTCTTCAATTAATCTTTTGTATCGCCTCGTTACAATTTCTTTCATGGACGCAAAATCGTTTGGACCTTCTACAGTTTTAATATTAAAATGGCGATAACCCGCTTTGTCTGGTTTTGCATCTACAAAACGAACCATTGATGCAACCGGACTGCTACCTTGAAAATTTGAGTTGTCGAAACATTCGATGATGACTGGTAAAGATTTTAATTGTAAATCTTTTTGTAAAATATCTAGCACTTCAAAGTTACGCGACTTACGTGCGAGCTTACTCATCTCCTTTTCTTTTTTTAGCTCTAAGGCATTTTTAGCAGAGAGAGCAACAAGTTTTTTCTTATCTCCAATTTCAGGTATAGCGTTCTCCACTCCTGGTTCAGTATAGGCTAAGGTTATGTTGGAAAGGATGAGTTTATTTTCGCTTTTAATACTTTCGCGAAGTTGTTGTGCAGCGCTACTAATTATCTCTTCTGGTGTTTCATCGCCTACATTTTGTATGGCAATAGTTTTAGAGTAAACGATACTTCCTTCTATGATTTGTAAATAGTTAACGTAAGCATTTGCTTCTCCGGTTATAATGGTGATAACATCGATGTTGGTAATAGATTTATTAACAACTAATGATTTGGTTTGAAACTTATCTAATAGAGTAAGTTTATCTTTGTAAAATTGTGCTTTTTCAAAATCCAGATTTTCTGCATGAATATTCATCTGTGTTTCAAAGTAGTTTTGAACAGCAGCTAAATTTCCTTTTAGTATATATCTTGCTTGCTTAATGTCTTCTAAATATTCTTCTTCTTTTTGTAAACCTTCACAAGGGCCTTTGCAATTGCCAACATGATATTCTAAACAAACTTTAAATTTTTTGTGCGCAATATTTTCTTTAGATAGATTAAAACTACAGGTACGGATGCTATATAATTTTCTAACTAACTCTAGAACACTTTTCATAGCTACAACACTAGAGAATGGGCCAAAGTATTCGCCTTGTCCGGCTATGAATTTTCTAGTAGAAATTATTCTTGGAAACCTTTCTTTTAAGATGCAGAGATATGGAAAAGTTTTATCATCCTTCAGTAGGATATTATACTTAGGCTGATTCTCTTTGATTAAATTGTTTTCTAAAAGTAAAGCATCAAATTCAGTATTCGAAATTGTATACTCTATATTTTTGATTTCAGAAACTAGTTTTTTAGTCTTACGATTGTGGTTACTGCTTGCATTAAAATAAGAGGTAACTCTTTTTTTAATGTTTTTCGCCTTGCCAACATAAATCAAAATTTGCTTATCGTTGTAATAGCGATATACTCCCGGACTTTCAGGTAAATTATCGAGCTGTTCTTTTAACGCTACCGCTGGCATATTTTTTATATGCTATCATCTGGATTCCAGCTTTCATCCGGATTTCCGGAATCACTTTGTTCATAACGATCGCAATCTAAAGTAGCATCCATGCCCGAAG
Organism: Cyclobacteriaceae bacterium; assembly: GCA_027533395.1. GTDB lineage: Bacteria > Bacteroidota > Bacteroidia > Cytophagales > Cyclobacteriaceae > Chryseotalea. Next base: position 117,402 of record JAPZUF010000006.1, on the reverse strand, counting down.
AAGGTAATTTAAAAAATCCTTTCTTATAGGGCAGCGTTGTGTCTCCATAAACTTTTAACATATATTGAGCCCAAATCGGTCTGGCCGTTTTAGATCCTTGACCTTTATCCCACGAGCGATAATGTATGCTGCGTTCGTCTCCACCTACCCATGCCCCAGAAACTAAATTGGGTGTTATGCCCATATACCAGCCGTCTGATGCATTGTTGGTTGTTCCTGTTTTTCCACCAATTTCGTTTTCAATTTTTAATTCCGCAGGCAAGCCTCTTGATGTTCCACCTTCTTCTTCTACACCACCTTTCAACATGTAAACCATTTTGTAGGCAGTTTGCTCGTTCATGGCTTGGCGTGTTTTAGGTGTAAACACTTCAACAATGTTTCCATTCTTATCTTCAATCCTGCTGATATAATAAGGTTGTGTATAGATACCTTCATTAACAAATGTTGAGTATGCCCCAATTAACTCAAACAAACTTACATCACTTACGCCTAAACAAAGAGATGGTACAGCATCTAATGGACTTTCGATGCCTGCACGTTTTGCAAAATCAACAACATTTTCTGGTTTTACTTTTTGAATTAATTGTGCTGTAATGGAATTTAACGAGCGTGCCATGGCTTGTCTTAGCGTATATTTTTCTCCATTGCCATAACCACCTTCTGAATTGGGTGGTCGCCATGTGCCACTAGGTAAATCAAAACTTGGTGAAATGTCTGGTAATTTTAGACAAGGACTAAAACCATTTTCGATTGCAGTTCCATATGTAAATGGTTTAAAAGTAGAACCTGGTTGCCTTGTGCCTTGTTTAACGTGATCGTATTTAAAATATTTGTGATTGATACCACCAACCCACGCCTTAACTTCACCGGTGTGTGGGTCCATCGACATAAATCCGGCTTGTAAAAATCTTTTGTAATAATTAAGTGAATCCATTGAGCTAAACAATGTATCGCGCTCGCCATCCCATGTAAAAATGCGCATGGGTTTTTTAACATTCAACATGATTTTTACTGAATCAGAATCTACACCATACTTAGCTACATAATTTCTATATGCATCGGTTTGCTTAATGCGAGATTCTAAAAAACCTTTGATGGTATTAAAGTTTTCATCCATCCATGGGTCGCGACCGTTCCAGCTGTTTTTAAAGTCTTTTTGCAAGTTACGCATATGATTGGTTAAAGCTTCTTCAGCATAACGTTGCATGCGACTATCTATGGTAGTATAAATTTTTAATCCACTTTCCCATAAGTCATATCCATTTTCTTCGCACCATTTCATTAAATCATTTCTGATAACTGTTCTAAAGTAAGTTGCTAAACCTTCGTTTTGATTTTGTACTTTATAACTGAGTGCTATAGGAAGTGCTTTGATAGAATCAAAGTCTTGTTTGGATTGTATATAGCCATGCTTCAATAGCTTGGCCAATACTTCGTTTCTTTTTGATAAAGAATTTTCCGGATTAAATACTGGATTGAACTTTGTAATGGCTTGCAACATGCCGACTAATACTGCCGATTCTTGAACATTTAAACTATCAGGTGTTTTACCAAAGTAAGTTTCTGCTGCTACTTTAATGCCGTATGAGTTACTGCCAAACTCAGCAGTGTTTAAATACATGGCGATGATTTCTTCTTTGGTGAAATTCTTTTCTAAATGATAGGAGATTATCCACTCTTTTGTTTTTTGAATAAGTCTTCGCGGATATCTTCCTAATTTTGATAACGTACCATCTAAAGCTAACTCAGGGTTTTGCGTATAAAGATTTTTTGCCAGTTGTTGTGTAATCGTACTTCCACCACCTTTTGGATCGAGTGTTAGTACGCCATAAATCACACGGAGATAAGCGATGAAATCCATGCCACTGTGTTCGTAGAAGCGATGGTCTTCTGAGTAAATTAAAGTATTAACTAAATCAGGGCTTAGTTCATTGAAAGCTACCTGACTTCGGTTGTAACGAAAGTAACGACCGAGTGATACGCCATCAGCAGAAATAATTTCTGATGATAAATCATTTTCAGGATTTTCGATAGCTACATAGCTCGGCATGCCACCAAACAATCCAAATAAGTTAATACTGACTGAATAAATGTAAAACGGGAAACCGATACAAAAGGAAATAAAAAGAATCCAAAAGTATTTTACAATTTTGTTGAACCAGCTTCGCTCAATAAACAGAAAACTACGGATTTTCTGTTTGATAGTATCGCGTGTAGAAGACGAGGTATTCATTCAGTTTTTGAGTGCGGGTTAATGATAGCAGATTTTCTGCATTGATAACAAAATTACTGAAATTAAATCTTTTTAGTGCAGACATTGCCGCTAACTTGTCGTTAAACAAGTTGAGGTACTGCGCAGCTTTTTCTTTGTTATCGAAAGTACCAACAATGAGTAAACTCTGGTCTTCCCCAATAGATTGAAAGTACGACTCGAATGTTTGATTACTAAAGTAAGTGGTATTAAAATCAGGGACGGCTTTCTTAAGTGAAGTTTCTAAGTTTTCATCCTTCTTAAAATAAATAACGAAGTGGTGTAAGCTACCATCATTTCTTTTATAGATGATTGCATTGTTATCCGGATTTTGATTTTTCTGCAAAGATTTAACTTTATCAAGTAATGTTTTGGCATAAGCGCTTAATGCATGTTCTGGATTATCTGCTATGAATTTTTCCAGACCTTTAACATACAGCTCATTTTCTTTTTTACTTCCGATAATCAGAATGTCTAGCAAATCGAGGTAAGGCGAAAAATTGGTTTTACCCAAAGCATGAGCTTGGTTTACTAAAAGCGAAGCAGAATCAAGCTGATTGCTTTGCCATAGCTGATAAGCTTCTTCATAAATTTTTTTCTGTTTAACTGCGGCTTTGCTAGCTTCTGTAAGATAATTAGGATTGAGCAGAAGTTTTGCCCAAGCAGATTCGGGATGTTTGTTTAATAATGCTTGCGCAGCTTGGTCCGATTTTTCTTTATTCGTTTCCTTACAAATTAAAGTGATGCGATATAAAACTTCAGCTTCATAATTTGATTGAGGAAAACGTTGAATCAATTTTTCATATTCACTCAAAGCATTTTCTGTTTCATTTAATTGTAAATAATAGAGATCACCTAAGTTGTACAATGCATCTTCAATTTTCTTGAGGGCTTCAGCTTCTTTTTCTGTTGTAGTTGGAAGAATGGTAAGTAGTTCTTTGAAGGTAGCATCAGCCTTATTTATAGCAACGGTTGGTGCTGTTTCTTCCTTCGTTGGAGTAGATAATTCTTCATTTGTGTTGTTGGTAATTGATGTTCTGGTTGTACTTCTTTGCGATCGTCTCCAGTTGTCTTCTAAAGGAAATTCTCCCCAAACCCGAATAAATTCACTTTGGCCACCAGCTACCGCTGTTGCACTTCCAAAATACCAACTTGTGTTTTCAGTCTCTGATTCATTAGTATTAAAAATAGGATTATCATTGGCAGCGATATCAATTCTATTTCTTTTTTTCTTTTTGCTGACTACAATTGGTTTTTTATTTTTTTCGATATCAGCTTCAATTTTTTTTCTCAAACTAGCTGTGTCCATTTTAGCCAACACCAATAAACTATCCTGTAAACGAAGCGTTGATAAGTGTTTAACAAATTCATCTAAAATATTTTTTCTTTTGTTTATTGCTGCCAGATTTTCATAATCCTTCGGTAAAACTTTTGATGCGCTATCGTAGTAAGCTTGCGCGTTTTCATATTTTCTTTTTTGATAATAATGTTCTGCCAACTTTAGAAAAGCTTCTCCATCTACTAAAGCATTATTACCTAATCGAATGGATTGTTGAAGATAGGCGATACCTTCTTTTTCATTTTTTTGCTTTAATTCAAAAACACCCATTTCAAAATAAATTTTGTCTTGGAAATCTTTGTTTTTGGCATCCTTCAATAATCGATTATACGATTTACGTGCACTGGCTATGCTTTTGCTTTTAGAAATTTCAGCAACTTGAGCCTGATACAACCTCGCATAAAAATCCACTTCATATTCAGGATGTGTGCCCAAACATTTGCGATAGTAATTATAAGCTTCAGATTCGAACCCAAGTTTTTGGTAAACCTGACCAATTATAAAATAAATACGTCCAGGTCTGTCAGATTTTTTCTTAAGCATTGGAGCAGCAATGGCCAAACTCCTCACCATCTCATCTAAATTATTTTCTGTTTGAGCCAGATAAGCAATTTCTAGCAATAACATTTTATAATGTGTGTCTGAAAGCTTTTGCTTTAGAAGAAAATCAATGGCTGCGCGTGCGTTGTTGTATTCTTTGTGTTCGGTAAAAGTTCTGATTAACCAGATAATGGCTTCGTGTCTGGCTTCCGGATCTTTAGTTTTTGTATTAACGAATTTAAATGTTTGAATGGCGTTGCCCCAATCGAGTTGGTAAAGTCTTGCGCGACCAACTAAGATATAACTATCATCTACCCATTTCGAATTTTGATGATATTGAATGGCGAGTGATGCCATTTTGATGGCCTCTTGTAATTCTTTTTCAAAGCCTTTTGCTTGCGCAGAATCTAGCTTAGGAAACAAACGCAATATTTTGTTATAATCATCGGTTAATGCTTTTTGATAAGCTTTTTCAACTTTAGTTACTTCTTCCTTTGCATAATAGTAACCGTTATAATGAGCTGCCAGATTATGAAAGGCACGGTTTAATACGGCATCTTTTTGAGAGGAGCAGCTGAAAAAAAGGATAGCTAAGAAAAAAATAAAAAGCCTGTTCACACGGTTAAGGTATAAAAGTATATGCAGATAAAAACGCATAAGCAGCGTATGAAGTATTAAGATTGAAAGGATTAACTAATTTTGTCAAAAATACAGAAGTTGAAACCAAAAAAGACACTTTCAAGCAGATTAGCCACTCGATTTAAACTGATTCTGAGAAATGAAGAAAGTTTAGCCGAGCAACATTCCATTAATATCACTGGCTCTAAAGCTATTTTATTCTCTGCAATCTTGTTTGTAGGCATGCTTGTATTATGCCTTTTCTTAAGCAAAACTATTTTAGCAAGATGGTTCGACCCTGAATATGCTACAACTGAAGCCAATCGTGCCTTATTTGTTTTATCACGCAAAGTAGATTCTCTTGCTATTGAAGTAGATCGGAAGGACCAGTTCATAGCTAATTTTCAACGTGTGTTAAGTGGCGATACTGCTACTTTTGATGATCCGGCTGAAGCACTGAAAAATCAGGAGAAACCTTTGGGCGTTAATCCTGAACAATTAAAATTAACTCAAAAGGATTCTGTTTTCAGAAAAAATTTCGAACAATCGGATTTAGCATTGATTGCAGCAGAAGGAAGCTCGAAGTATGCAGAATTAAAGCAGTTGTTTTTCTTTACACCCATTACTGGTTTTGTATCTGACCGATATGATGCCAAAAAAGGACATCTAGGTGTTGATATAGTCGCTAAAACGAATGAGCCAGTAAAAAGCATCGCTGATGGCATGGTTGTTTTTTCTGAGCTCACAAGAGATGGAGGACATGTAGTAATGATTCAGCATCAGGCCAATCTTATCTCAGTTTATAAGCATAACTCTTATGTATATAAAAAAGTTGGTACTTTTGTAAATGCCGGAGACATCATTGCGATTGTTGGCAACAGCGGAGAACTTACTAATGGTCCGCATTTGCATTTCGAGTTATGGTATAACGGCACTTCGCTTAACCCCGAAGAATTTGTAACTTTTTAAACCTTAACACCAAGCCCATGCTAAACACCAAGGAACAAAAGCGCGCAGCTGAAGAATTAAGCAGCTCGAGCAATACCATCGGAAAAGGCACTTTTTTAGAGGGAAATATTGAAACCTACGGAAACATTAGAATAGAAGGAAGAATTAGAGGAGATGTGAAATCAAAATCGAAGGTAGCACTCGGTAATTCATCTCATATTGAAGGCAACATCACAGCGCAAAATGCTGACATAGAAGGTGAAGTAAAAGGTAAACTTGATGTTGCTGAAACCTTAGTGCTAAAAGCAACTGCAGTAGTTCATGGCGACATTAACACAGGAAAGTTGGTAGTAGAACCAGGCGCTGTTTTTAATGGCACCTGTAAAATGGGTGCAACAGTAAAAGAAATAAAAATCGCATCCGAAAATGGATTCGGACAACAAGCCAAAACCATCTAAGGCTTATTTAAAATATAGCAACCTGGCCTTGCAGTTGTTTCTTGGAATGGCTTTTACCGGATGGGTGGGCTACCTGATAGACCAATATTTTGGCTTTAAAATTCCTATACTCATGATTGTATTTGGGCTGAGTTTCTTTGGTGGTATGTTGTATCAGATTTACAAAGAAATCAGCAAGTAGCATGAAATATAAGCTCACTTGGTTAGTTCTTTTAGTAGCAGAAGTAGTAGTTCTCATTTTCTGTAAACAGATGGGCTTTATTCAAACTTTGCTTTATCCGATTTTTACAGCATTTCTATTGGCTTTCAGTACTTTTTTCGCTTTTCAGAAATTAAGAGATGTTAAGGATGTTCATGCCTTTACCATCGCATATCTGGGAACAATTGTTTTACAAATGCTTGCTTGGATTGGGTATCTCGCCACCATTCTATTTTTAGATGAACTCTCAAGGAAAGAAAACACCATCGTTTTTCTTATTAATACTTTGATTTTCATAGGTTTACAGACCGTTTCGCTCTTTTTAGAAAGAGGAAAAAGAGTTTAACCAGAATATTTTTTAAAAGATTTTTTCCAGCGGGTTTAATTCATACCTTTGCGGTCGTTTTTAACCCCCTTTTTCGCCAACCATGAGCGCTGTTTATAAGAGGATTAAGCTGATTTTACTGGTTATAGCCCTGATAGCCACATCAGGTCTGGTTCAATCCGCACAAGCGGCCGAAAGTGCCGACTCAACTAAAGCATTTAATGCCAGTGAAGTAATTTTACATCACGTATTAGATGATCATATCTGGCATTTCTTCGATGGTCACTATGGTACGTGGTATTTACCAATAATAGTTTACACAAAAGAAAGAGGATTAGAGAGTTTTTCATCTCACCATTTTTATAATGAAAACCACGAAGTTGTACCCTTTAACGGATATAAATTAGATCATAATCATATTTACCTAGAAGCAACAGGTGAACAAGTTTTGGATTTATCCATTACTAAAAATGTTGCTACCCTTTTTATCAACGCCATCATTCTTTTATTAGTTTTCACTGCTGTAGCGCGCGGTTATAAGAATAACGCAGGCAAAGCACCTAAAGGAATTCAGGCATTTATCGAACCTATCATTGTGTTTGTTCGCGATGAAGTTGTAAAACCGAATGTTGGTCCTAAATACGAAAAGTTTCTTCCTTATCTACTAACGCTTTTCTTTTTCATTCTATTCGGCAATTTATTAGGACTATTACCTGGAGCATCCAACCTCACAGGTAATATTGCAGTTACTGCAACATTAGCGATAGGTACTTTCATCATCACTAACCTTAGCGGAAATGCAGGTTATTGGGGTCATATTTTCTGGACGCCTGGCGTGCCGCTTCCTTTGCGTCCGATTATTTTATTGGTTGAAGTTGCTGGTATTATCACAAAACCGATTTCGTTAGCGCTTCGTTTATTTGTTGCGATAACAGCCGGTCACATCGTTTTATTAAGTTTGATTTGCTTAACCTTCATATTTGGAAGCATCTATGTTGGTGTTGGTTCATCATTAATTATCATGTTCATAAACCTGATTGAGTTGTTGGTTGCGGGTATTCAGGCGTATGTATTCACATTGTTTTCGTCATTGTACATTGGAATGGCTATTGCCGAACACCATCACGATGACCACCACTAAAGGCTTTATTTGTTTCACTTTAATTAAATAGTTTATGTTGTTAGCACTTTTAGCAGACATGAGTCTTGCAGTTATGGGCGCTGGAATCGGTGCCGGTCTTGTTGCAATTGGCGCGGGCCTTGGCATTGGTAAAATCGGTGGTGCCGCTATGGAAGGTATGGCGCGTCAGCCAGAGGCTTCTGGAAAAATCCAAGGAGCTATGCTGGTTATCGCTGCTCTTATCGAAGTTGCCGCGTTATTCGGTTTGGTTATTTGCCTACTGATCTCATTCAAGTCTTAATAAAACTGAGTCCTGCGATTGGCAGGACTCGTTTTTACTAACAACGAAACAGTAAAAAATTATGGAATTACTAACACCAGAATCTGGTCTCTTCATTTGGCAAACCATCATTTTCTTTCCGCTTGTGGTGCTGTTGTACTTCTTAGCATGGAAACCGATTTTAGCTTCATTAAAAGAAAGAGAAACTTCAATAACTGAAGCATTAGGGACTGCCGAAAAAGCAAGATTAGAAATTGCCACATTAAAATCCGACAATGAAAAATTATTAAAAGAAGCGCGCGAAGAGCGCGACAAAATGTTGAAGGAAGCACGCGAAGCAGCTAACCGCATGCAAGACGAAGCTAAGGCAGAAGCAAAGAAAGCAGCAGATAAAATTATTGAAGATGCTCGCCTTGCCATCAATATTGAAAAGCAGGCAGCATTAAAAGAAGTGAAAACACAAGTTGCTCTATTTTCTTTAGAAGTAGCAGAGAAACTAATGAAGAAAAATTTAGCCGGAGATAAGGAGCAGAAAGATTTAGTGGAAGGCTACATCAAAGAATTAAAACTGAACTAAGCTATGGCAGGATCTCGTGTTGCATCGCGATATGTAAAGTCTCTACTGGATTTAGCAGTAGAACAAAATGCCTTAGAAGCTGTGCATGAAGATATGCTTTTGTTCAGCAAAGTGGTGGAAGAAAACAGAGCTTTTGCTTTGATGTTGAAAAATCCCATCATCAAACACGACAAGAAGCGAGATATTCTAAGCAAGATTTTCAAAGGGAAAGTGAATAACCTTACTTTGGCAATTTTTGATATCATCACCAAGAAAAATCGCGAAGCAGTATTGGCAGACATTGCACTTGAATTCCATAATGCTTACAATAAGCAAAAAGGAATCGGTAAAGCAACAGTAGAAACAGCTGCACCTATTGACGCCAACTTGCGCAAACGTTTTGAAGAAATAGTGAAACAACTAAGCAATAAAAAGCAAGTAGAGCTAGTAGAAAAAGTAGATGCTGAATTAATTGGTGGCTTCATTTTAAATGTGGAAGACCAGCAAATTGACGCAAGCATTAAAAGTAAACTAAATACACTAAAAGTAAACTTTAGTTATAATCCTTATATCAAAGAAATTTAAGCGGCTAGCCGCAAACTTAAATTATATACTTGACCGTTATGGCAGAGATTAAACCAGAAGAAATATCAGCAATACTCCGCGAACAACTAGCGGGCGCAAAAACTGATGCTCAATTACAAGAAGTAGGAACTGTTTTAACCGTAGGTGATGGCGTTGCCCGTATTTATGGTTTAACACAAGCACAAGCAGGTGAATTGCTTGTATTCGAAAATGGCCTAAGAGCACTTGTACTAAACTTAGAAGAAGATAACGTTGGTGCTGTATTGTTAGGCGACTCAAAAGACATTCACGAAGGTGATACAGTAAAACGCACAGGTCAAATCGCTTCTGTAAAAGTTGGCGATGGCATGTTAGGTCGTGTGGTAGATACACTTGGTAATCCTATCGATGGTAAAGGTCCTATTGGAGGTCAACTCTACGATATGCCTCTAGAGCGCAAAGCGCCAGGTGTAATTTTCCGTCAGCCTGTAAACGAACCTTTACAAACAGGTATCAAGGCAATCGATGCCATGATCCCTGTAGGTCGTGGACAGCGCGAGTTGATTATTGGTGACCGCCAGACTGGTAAAACCGCAGTAGCGATTGATACCATTATCAACCAAAAGGAATTTTACGAAAAAGGACAACCTGTATTTTGTATCTATGTTGCCGTAGGCCAGAAAGGTTCTACTGTTGCCAGCGTGGCAGCAGCATTAGAAAAAGCAGGTGCTCTTCCATACACAGTCATTGTTTCAGCAACAGCATCAGATCCTGCACCAATGCAATTCTTTGCACCGTTTACAGGAGCTGCTATAGGCGAATTCTTCCGCGATACCGGAAGACCTGCTCTAGTAGTATATGATGATTTATCGAAGCAGGCTGTTTCCTACCGCGAAGTTTCCTTGTTATTAAGAAGACCTCCCGGACGCGAAGCTTATCCTGGTGATGTATTCTATTTGCACTCACGCTTATTAGAAAGAGCTGCAAAAATCATCAACAACGATGAGATTGCTAAAAACATGAACGATCTACCTGAATCTATCAAGCATTTGGTAAAAGGTGGAGGTTCTCTTACAGCATTGCCAATTATCGAAACACAAGCAGGTGACGTATCAGCTTATATCCCTACGAACGTAATTTCTATTACAGACGGACAGATATTCCTTGAAACCAACTTATTTAACTCTGGTATTCGTCCTGCTATTAACGTAGGTATTTCGGTATCACGTGTAGGAGGTTCAGCGCAGATTAAGTCAATGAAGAAAGTGGCCGGTACTTTAAAGTTAGATCAGGCACAATTCCGCGAATTGGAAGCATTTGCAAAATTCGGTTCTGATTTAGATGCCGCTACTAAATTAACTATTGAACGTGGTAGAAGAAACCAGGAAATCTTAAAGCAAGATCAATACGCACCGGTAACTGTTGAACAGCAAGTAGCTATTATCACTGCATCAACACGTGGCTTTATAGATAAAGTGCCTGTAAATAAAGTGAAGCAATTTGAAAAAGAGTTTGCTGCATTAATGGAAGCTAACCACAAAAATGTGTTAGATAATTTCAGAGCGGGTAAGTTTGAAGATGCGGATGTTGCAACAGTGAAACAAGTAGCAACTGATTTAGCTTCTAAATATTAATTGGAAATATAGCTTGACTAAAAGTTGAGCTGATAAAAAGATAATTAAGATGCCGAATTTAAAAGAAGTAAAAGGACGAATTAATTCTGTTATCTCTACCCAACAGATTACCAAAGCTATGAAAATGGTGGCGGCAGCGAAGTTGCGTAAATCTCAAGACAGGATTACACAAATGCGCCCTTTTGCACAGAAACTAACGGCTATTCTACAAAATCTTTCTTCTTCGCAAGAGCAAAATGCTGATGCGTGGTATAGCGCACAACGCGAAGTAAAGAAAGTTTTGATTGTAGCAGTAAGCTCCGACAGAGGTTTGTGTGGTTCCTTTAATTCGAACGTATTTAAAGGTGTTATAAAGCTTTTAACAGAGCGTTATCAGGAACAAGCACAGGCTGGCAATGTTACCATTTTGCCAATAGGAAGAAAAGCATTTGAGTTTTTCAGCAAAAGAAAAGGGAATGTTGTGGGTAAGTTTTCAGGTTTAATTCACAATCTGAATTTTGATGGAGTAGCTGAAGCGGGTGAATATTTAATGGAAGAATTTAAAAAGGGTAACTACGATAAAATAGAAGTGGTATATAACGAATTTAAAAACGTAGCCACGCAAATTTTACGTACCGAACAATTCTTACCGGTTGTGCCTGTTACAAAAAGTCAATCAACTTCTGAAGTAGATTACATATACCAACCAGATAAAGAAGAAATCATCACAGGATTAATTCCTAAGTCATTGAAAGTTCAGTTGTTTAAGGCATTGTTAGATTCTAACGCAGCAGAAAATGGTGCAAGAATGACAGCCATGGATAAAGCAACTGAAAATGCTGGCGAGTTATTAAAAGAATTAAAGTTGACATACAACAGAACCAGACAAGCTGCCATCACCAAAGAAATTTTGGAAATTGTAGCAGGTGCAGAAGCGTTGAAATCAGCTTAATCATTTTTGAAATGATGTTGAAAAGCCCGGTGAACAGCCGGGTTTTTTGTTTTAAGGATTTAACTTTTTTTACAAGCGATTGTTTTACCAACATGTTGCAAGAAGATATTGATCGCATAATTGAAATGGCCTGGGAAGACCGCACGCCATTCGATGCAATCAAAGCGCAGTTTGGTTTATCAGAAAAGGAAGTAATAGAATTGATGCGCAACAACCTTACTCAATCCAGTTGGAAGCGTTGGAGAGCGCGCGTACAAGGAAGAAAAACCAAACATAAAAACTTAAGAGATGAGGAAGTTGATCGTTTTAAATGCACGCGACAACGTGCTATATCATCAAATAAAGTTTCTAAAAGATTGCGATAACATCACACTTGCCTATCACGGTTGGTATGTTTCTTTAAAATTTTTCCAGCTTCTTTTTGTACATCGGCACGCTTAAGATGTTGATGAAGAATAGCCGAAGCTTTTTTGTAAGTTTCTTCAATGTTAATAAGTGGTTTGGGATAATCTCTTCCTAATTCAAATTGATACAAACCAGATTCTATGCCTGTCATTTTCCATGGTTCATGTTGTAAGGGCAATGGAAGATGTGCGAGTTCCGGAAGCCATTGTTTAATAAAAGCTGCATCAGCATCTTGTTCTACACTTTGTTTAACAGGATTATAAATGCGTATGGTATGAATACCTGTTACACCTGCCTGCATGTGAAACTGCGGATAATGGATGCCAGGTTCAAAATCTAAAAAGTAACTTCCTAATAAGGTGGCACCTTCTTTCCAATCTTGCCAAAGATGATGCGTTAAAAAAGAAACCAACATGGCACGCATTCTGAAATTGATATAACCTGTTTCTTTTAAACAACGCATACAAGCGTCAACTAACGGATAACCTGTTTTACCTACAGCCCATGCTTCATATAGTTCAGGGTTACTTTCGTTTCTAAGGGTATTGTATTCGGCATTAAAATTTTCGAATTCGATGCGGTCTTCCATTTCAAATTTTTGTATAAAATGGTCGCGCCACCGTAAACGAGAGGCAAAATTTTGCAAATTCCAACTTAAACTTTTATTCTCTTTTCTGGTTTTTTCTGTTTGTTGATAAACTTGCCTTAATGAAAGATTTCCCCAAGCTAGATAAGGCGAAAGTCGGCTACAACCCGTTCTGGATGCCAAAGGTTTAGAAATAGATTGATTGTATGCAAAAGCTCTTTGCGTTAAAAATGAGTTTAAATATAGTTGAGCGTTAGATTCACCTCCCGGTTGAAAGTTTTTGTTCTGAGAATATTCAGGAAAAGAGACATGTTGCGGCAAGGTGAAAAAGTTAATTTTAGTAGGCTGAAAAGGAAGCAAAGGTAGCTCCATCGTTTCATTCCAATTGTCAACCCAATCTTTTCTGTCTTTTAATTTTCTGATAATGCCACTTGTTGGAAATTCTATCCATGAAATGCGATTGAAATCAAATAGTTTTTTAATCCTTTTATCACGCTCGTAAGTATGGCGTATGCCTGTTTCTTCATAACTCAATACGTGTTGAATGCGATATTGTTTTATCAATTGAATGAAAACAGTTTCGGCTTCATCTTCAAAAAAATGAATTTGAGTTTGATAGGATTTTAATTGTTTATTTAAATCATGAAGCGATTGCAAAATAAAATTTTTATGCCTTTCGCTATAAATGGGTTGTTGAAATAAAGAAGGTTCAAGAATGTAAATCAAAAGAGTGGGAACACCATTACAAGCTGCTTGTAGGCAAGCATGATCTTGCAAACGCAAATCTCTTTTAAACCAAATGATTTGTAAAGCTTCCACATGCATGTAACAAGACTGGCAAATAAATGTTAAAAAAAAGACCGGTTGTTAGCCAGTCTTTTTTATTTTGTTCGTGTGAATTTTATCTCACAATAAATACAGCATTGCCAAATACAAACTTGCCTTGTTCCCAAAAGCAGCGGAAGAGAGGGTTATCTACGAAGTAAATAATTTTACCTTGTCCTTTTTCTTCTACACCAAATGTGAGGGTATTACTTTGCTTTTTATTTGATTTATATCCAGCAAAGCCAATCAAGGGTTTAACATCTTTTCCAAGCGAAGCTACGTTCCAACCATCTTCTAAATGATCGACACGTATGTTGCTTGTTTTCAAAGAATAATAAGTATCACTTAATCCATATGCCAATGGATGCGTATTATCAACTTTAGCTTTATAGATGGCGCCATATATGTAATTCGATAGTTCTTTTCTTTCGGTTGCATCGTATGGTGTAGTGCCACTTTTCTTCTCTATTTCATCTTCAGTCTTCTCTATAGATTTTTCTATGTCTTCAGAAGCGAATTGCTTTATCGAAAATCCTTTTTTATCCATGAAGCTGTTTAAAGCATCCCCAATGACAATCAACTTTCCACCCGTTTGCACCCATTGCGACAAGCGATCGAGTTGTGCTTCATCAAACAAACTATAATAACCTTCGGGCACAATTAAAACTGTGTATTGATTAAGGTTAATGCGTTTAAAGTAAGTTGTTCTGATTTGTGTAATAGGATAATCAATTTGTTGTTCGAAAAAATGCCATACCTCACCGGCATTCAAAGATTCTACATCATCGCCTATTAACATGGCTACCTTGGGTGCAGGTAAATAAACAACATCGTACGAACCAAAATCTTTACCTGTATCTACCAATCCTGTTGGTGTTGAAAAAATGGAGCGGTTGTAGTTATCAGCTAAGGTTTTAATCGTGGCATCAAAATTACCAATGTGTTGGTTATTGGTTTGCGTGATGATGATTGTTCCGGCTTTAAAAGAATTTCCATTTACTGTGAAGGGTCTGGCTGCCGTTCTTACTTTAATATTTTTCTTCTGTAAAGCAGCTACGAAACGTACATCTTCAATTGTTTCGTAGCGGAAAAGATAAGCATAAACTTGTTCACCGATTTGTAGCTTAGGTTGAATGCTTTCAAACTTTTTTGTTGGATTGATTCTCTCAGTTAATGCATAAGCTTGTAAATCGTAGGCATATATTAAATTCCATGCTGTGATATCGTATGTTAATGAATCAGGAACTTTGTATTGAGGTTCAAACACAGTGGTAATAAATCTCGACTTGGGTTGATAGGTATTAACTACGATATCATTACTTTCTATTGTTACATTACCTACACTTTGGTTTTGATAGTTAAAACCTTTTGCTGGTTTGTTGTTTCCGGCTAAACCAAATTGGATATCGTGATGTTGTAACCATTTAGCTAAGCGATTCAGTTTATCAGGATTATTATTTCCTTTGATAACGTATGTTTTATAAGTTCCGAAAGGATTGTTTATGTTTTCTTTGTGGTATTTCTCGAATTCATCTACAACTTTAGTTGCATGTTGTGCTGTAATTTCAACTGTGCTAAGCCCTGTAGTATGATGATGTTTGATGCGTTGTTCTAACGTTAACGGATCTCCTTCTTCAGTTTGGATGCTCAATCCGGCATAGCCACTTCCAGCCTGTTCGTACGTCATACCAATAGCTCCACTATAGGTGGGGTAAGTATCACCATAAGAAGGATAGTATAAATCGAAAACTTCTTTTGTAAAGTATAGCCAACCGTTACTATCAAAATACTTGGCATTGTTTTTTCCGATTGTATGCTGGAATTCTCTTTGCCACTTGCTAATCACTGGATGATAGGGTTCCGCAGCAGGAGCAAAATAGTATGGACTGTTATATCCTTGTTCATGAAAATCTACGTGAACATGTGGCAACCATTGGTTATAAACAGGAATGCGCGCTGCTGATTCTTTTTGTTGCAACCAGGCCCAATCGCGGTTTAGGTCGAACCAATAATGGTTAGGTCTTCCACCCGGCCAAGGTTCACGGTGTTCGGCAGCTTCACCATTTGTGTTAGGTGTAGTGTTTGAAAATGCATTGTTGAAGTTGGCATAACGGTCGCGACCATCAGGATTGATGCATGGGTCGATGATGACTACCGTATTCTTTAACCATTCTTTGGCTTTTGCTGACGTACACAATTCATACAAAGTTGTGATGGCTGCTTCCATGGCACTGGCTTCGTTGCCATGCACGTTGTAACTCATCCAAACGATAGCAACTTTGCTAGAAGATGGAGTTCCTGGCAATACGCCAGCACGGATTAAGTTATCTTTTCTTATCTCTTCAAGCTTTTTAAAATTTTCTTCGGATGCAATAATGGTGTAAAGCAAAGGTCTATCTTCGTACGTTTTACCATATTCGTATACTTGAACGTTGCTGAGTTGAGCATCAACATATTTAAAGTAATCCACCATTTCGTGATGGCGGGTAAAACGTTCGCCACGGTTAAAGCCAAGAAATTCATCTGGACTTTTAATCGTTTGTGCGAATGAAATATGATTGATGGAAATAAAAAGAAATAAAACGGCTGATCGAAAAAACATAATGTTACGATTTAACTTGTTTAAGAATTTGCGGAGTATGATGAATCATGTGTTCTCTAAAAAAAAGTAGGGCTTGTACCATACTTAATCTACCAGCCACCACATGTTTATATACTAATTTATGGACATGCTTTTCCGGTGTATTCACTAACATAGATTTAAGTTCGAGATACAATAAATCCCATTGAGCAATTAAATCAGAAAGGGTAAGTACGTCAACTGTATTTTGAAGAACGGTTGTGGGAGCTTTGTATCGGATGGGAAGGCGTTGAGAAATCTTTAAGACCAACATCATCAAAGTATGTTTAAATCCAGCATTTCCTAAGCTGTCGATACCTTGCGATTTCTTTTTAATGTATTGAAGCGATAATTTTTCAGCTGTATATAAATGGTTGAGAATTTCGAGAACTGACCATTGATTGGGATTGACCCTATGGTTAATTTTTTCTTCTGGTAAAGATTTAGCTAAATCGAGTAAACTGTTTCGCTTTTGAAGTAGATTTTCGAAAGCCTGATTAAGTTGTTTATTCACGGAATTAAATTTGGACCTTCTATAAAAGTATTAAATTATTTGGTTGGTTAGAAGATAGAATTTGTCAAAAATAAAAAAGGTTGCCACATCTGTAGCAACCTTTGAGAACACTCAGATATCACCAACCCCTTTATATGAAGATTATCTGAGTTCCTTCTCCTTCAGCCAAAGCATACATATCACCAACTGTGATAATCCCTTTTACTTCCGGAACAAGATCTTCTTTTTTAAGATGGAACATTTCTACGGCTAGTTTACATGCATAAATTTCACCTCCACTGGCTTCGATAATTTCAAGAAACTCTGTTACACTAGGAATTTCCAATTTATCCATTTCGCGTTTCATCATGTAAGAAGCGAGTGTTTCTAAACCTGGTAAGCCTTTTATCATATCAGGAACACCCGGCATCATCGCAGGATTACCTGTTGTACCTGTGTGAAGATGGTTTGCATGTTTTTTAGTGATGGCTTCAAGTCCGAAGAAGGTGAAGAACATTTTGGCTTCCATTCCTTCCATTAGTGCTCCATTCGTCATAACCAAAGCTGCATAAACATCTTCTAACTTTCCTTTAGAGCAGATGATGAGTACTTTCTTTACAGGATACTTCTCTTTTTTAAGTTGCACAGGTGTTTCTAAAACAGCAGGTGCTTCCATTATATCTTTCATAACTATTAAGTTTTTTTTAAATACAACTGGCTGGTTTGGGTATGCCTGCAATTCTGCTGGATATTTTAAGTGGACCACCCGGAAACAGCGCATAAAATTCTTTGATATCAACAATGCCTGAGTTACCTACTTTTCGAACAGAAAGAGCTGTTCCTTCAGCTTGTTTTGCACGTAACCAGTTTAATACGTCCCAATGTTTGGGTGTTAAACTGATGTTGTATTGATGAGCTATTTCAGTTGCCCAATCGCGGTTCCAATCTTGGTAATTTTTTAAATAGCCTTCCTCATTTACTTGTAAGGTTGGGGCTGATGTAAGCGTATTCATATAGTTAAACGTTATTTTTTAATTAGTTCTTCTTCATTTATTTTTCCGGCCATGCTCATTTGATGAGATATTGGTATTTTTTTCCCGGTGAGTAACATGTTCCAATACACCCATTTGAAGGCAAGTTTACCCCAATGGTTTATGCGGCTTTCTTGTAATAAGGCCAAAGGACCTAAGCCGGCAAAAGGAAATTTTCCAGGCAGTGGTTCAGTTGTGTAATTAAAATCGATAAGAGCAGCTTTACCATATCCTGTTTCGATAAAGCAATTTGAATGTCCATCAAACTTTTCTTTGAAGGGTTCTCCTTTGATATAACTTAAGATGTTTTCTGTTAATACCTCTGCCTCGAAGTGAGCTACAGAACCGGCTTTTGAGGCGGGCACATTAGTTGCATCACCAATGATAAAAATGTTTTCTTTTGCTTTTGCTTGAAGCGTATACTTATCCGTTGGAACAAAATTTAGTCCGTCTTCATCACCTATATTGCTTCTTTCGATAACATCTGATCCTTTATTAACCGGAATACTTACTAGTAAATCAAAAGGCACTTCTTTTTCATCATAAGAAATTAATACTTTCCTTTCGTTATCAACAGATTGAAGATAGAAATCAGGAATAACTTCTATGCTTTTCTCAATCAATAATTGACTTAGCATTTTGGTTGCTTTTGGTTTTGTAAAAGCACCGGGAAGTGGTGTAACATAAGTAATGCTTACCTTATCGCGAATTCCTTTTTCTGTAAAGTAGGCATCTGCTAGAAATGTAAATTCTAGAGGAGCAACCGGACATTTAATTATAGTTTCTGCCAAATTGATAACTAATCTTCCACCTTGCCAGTTAGCTAGTTTTTCAGCAAGTTTCACACTTCCTTCGTATGTATAAAAATCGAAGATATCTTTATACCAAAGTTTTCCTTTTAGTTGTGGAGTTTCTTCCGGCACAACTTGCGAACCGGTTGCAATAATTAAAACATCATAGGAAAGAGTTGCACCATTTTTTAAAATTACCAAGTTGCTTTCAACCTCAATTCGGTCTACTTCTGCAAGAATAAAATCGATGTAAGGTGAGAATAAATCTTTTTTCTTTTTTACAACTTCCTCCGGTTGATATATACCAAAGGGAATGAATAAAAAGCCAGGTTGATAATAATGGTTTTCATCTTTATCGATTACCTGAATTTTGTAATCATCTATTGGCAATTGCTTACGCAATTTATTGGCCATCATGGTGCCGGCAGTTCCTCCACCTAAAATGAGAATGGTTTTCATAGCGGGTTGGGTTTAATGAAAATTACTTATCTGAAATTGAAATAGAAATGATGCTTTTATACACTTAAAATGACTTTCATCAATTAATTTGTGGCTTCATTTAATTTTCTATTTCTGTAAGTGAAGTAACTTTCTGAACTGCACAAAGTCTGTGATGTAGGTTACAAATGACGAAAATCATATTATAACCAAGAACGAAATACTGGTAAGATAGATTGGTTTTGTTAATTAGTAATAGCCTAAAGTTTTTACACAATTATGTATAGGGGATACAAATGATTCTATATAAAATTATTTACTCTTTAGGTTTTTTTCATATTCTTTTATCCACTGTTGAGGTGTGAGCTTACTCGCTAGTTTGCCAATAAGTTCAAATGGAATTTCTTCGGGCTTCTTAAAACGAAGGCAACTTTTACCCATGTCGGGTTTTTTATCAAACTCCTTATTCCATTCTTTTAAAAACCAATCCAGTAACGCCCCTGTATACAAAGCCATGTGGTAAACAGCAATAAAGTTTTTTTGCGAGGCTACACTTAAAAATGGTAAAGGTAATTTTGGGTCGCAATGATACCCAGCCGGATATAATGTATGCGGCACAACGTAGCCAATCATACCGTAATTCATTTCTTCCACAAAACCTTTTGGTAGATTTTTTTTAATGGCTTTTCTGAGTTGTTCAACTGCTTTTTTTCTTTCGGTAGGTAGTTCTTGTATATAAGCACTAACTGTTTCTGCTGTAGAAGTCATCTTATTTTTTCTTTAAAGTGAGTGCAGCGAGTAACGACATCACAATGCCAACCGGGATAATCTCCATTAATGTAAAACCAAATCGCGTAAAAGGATTGGCATACATATCGCCAAAACTTTTCATCTCTGCAGTAGCAGCCTCTAGTTTTATTGCATCAGCGCCTTCTGCATTTAATTGAGTAAGGTAGTTTTTAGAGTAGACCTCAACAAAATCGCTTGCCAAAGTATTATAGAGCAATTCCCAACAAACTGCATATACAACAGATGCAACCAAGGTGATGAGTAAACCAATAGTGAGGGCTTTACCAAAACTAAGAACTCCCTGATTCATATTGTCTCTGAATTTTTTTACAGCTACAAAGATTAAACTGAAACCCAAAAACATAGAGGCAAAGCCGATAAGCATGCCATATTCCTGTGCTTGGCCACTTTGATGGAAAGGCCACATAACCCACAACATGCCACCGGCAAACAAGCCGGCTAAGGCACCATACATAAGGATTGATTTTTTCATATTGTTTTTTTTGATGCCAAATACTGTGTTTATGCCTCAAAAACCCTCACCCGAAAGGATGAAAAGTAGATTAAGATAAGAAAATAGTTCTAAAGTTTAGGCTACAATAGTTGTTTGCACGATTTTTAACTCACGCGCTTTTTGGATTGCCTGCGTTCTTCGTTTTACATCTAGTTTGATGAAGATGTTGGCCGTATGTGTTTTAATAGTATTTAAAGAAATAAACAAAGCATCGGCAATTTCCTGGTTGCTTAAGCCTTCACTCATTTTTTGCAATACTTCCGTCTCGCGTTTGGATAATCCATATTGCTCAGCCAAAGAAGCATCGGTTTGAGTTTTAAAATTAATAGCCGATGATTTTTTCTTTCGTTGTTGCCATTGATAACCGGCAAAAATACCCACCCCTAAAAAAAGGAAACCTGCTAAACCTACATACACTTCTACCGTCAGGTTTCGCTTCCAGAAATGTATTTGCAACCATTGACTGAATATTAAAATGCTGGCTAATGCAATACCGTAGAGGATGGCTGATTTGCGCATTAGGAAAGTTATTCAATTTATACGAAATGGGAAAATAGTCAACTAATAGCAGTATTACTAAAATTTAACTTCATCAACAGAATGGATTTTTCCCCAACTGAAGAAGAAACGAAACATGGCAAATGGATTTATTTCAAACATCAAACAACTAAAAACCAAACTCACCCCGCCCAACCTTCTTTATCTAAACTTCTATATTGAATGGCTTCTGCTAAATGTTCAATCTTTATCTCTTCGGTATTTTCTAAATCAGCAATCGTGCGCGATACTTTTAAAATTCTATCGTAAGCTCTCGCGCTTAACCCCAATCTTTCCATCGCTGTTTTGAGTAGGGTTCGGCCTGCTTCACTTATCACACAGATATCTTTTACCATATTGGAGGGCATCATCGCGTTAGAGTATACCTCAGGGTTATCTTTAAATCTTTCAGATTGAATTTCTCTTGCTCGTACAACTCGTGTTCTGATTTCTGCGCTGCTTTCTACTTTTCGTTTGGCAGTCATCTCATCAAAACTAACGGGCACCACTTCCACGTGTAAATCTATTCTATCTAATAACGGTCCACTTATTTTTCCTAAATAACGTTGCACCACACCAGGGCCACAAACACATTCTTTTTCAGGATGGTTGTAGTAGCCACACGGACAAGGATTCATGCTTGCCACTAACATAAAATTAGCCGGATAATCCAGTGAAACTCGCGCACGCGAAATAGTTACCTTTCTTTCTTCCATCGGTTGGCGCATCACTTCCAATACCGCTCTTTTAAATTCGGGCAATTCATCTAAAAATAAAACGCCATTGTGCGCCAACGATATTTCTCCCGGTTGTGGATTTCCTCCGCCACCCACTAATGTTAATTACAAAAGTAATTGCGATATTTCTAGGGGTTTTGGGCTCATTTTAGCAAAAGAGAGTGCGATTATTAATAATAGTAAGTGCGACAGAATTAGGAAAATTATATAGAAGATGCGACAGTTTAAACCGGTAAGAAAGATAGGATTCAGCCATAGATCAATCACTGGAATTCATCCAACCTTTAAAAATGAAGATTCATCTCAATTTGAATCATCACTAGAGAGTGATTTCATTACAATTTTAAACTTTGATTTTTGTGTTCAAGAATTTATAGAACAGCCATTAGTAATCAATTTTAAAGATGAAAATGGTGCAAGACGAATCTACACGCCTGATTTTTTAGTTAAATATAAAAAGGGCTTTTGTGTTAATCAGCAGCCAACAATTTTTGAAGTAAAGTATCGAAAAGACTTATTTAAAGATTGGAAAATCTTAAAGCCTAAATTCAAAGCAGCTATTTCCTATGCATCGGAAAATAATATGAAGTTTAAAATCATTACTGAAAAAGAGATTAGAACTGCGTTTCTTTTTAATGCAAAGTTTTTATGGAAGTATAAACATGAAGCAAATAATACACTTGCTAACCTTGAGTTTGAGTTAATTGTATTAACTCAATTACAACAGTTAGTTATGACTACGCCTAATGAATTAATTTTATCTGCAGCCAAAAGCAAACACATGCAAGGGCAGTTGCTACACACACTTTGGAAATTAGTGGCAAAAGGGTCAATAGGTTGTGATTTAAATTCGAAACTTAATATGAACACTGAAATTTGGCATATCGAATGAAGACAATTCAAATAAAACCTGGGATTGAAGTTCTTTATAAAGGTGAGCGATACTATGTCACAAGACTTCTTGACCTTAACAACGTAATGGCAGAAGATGCTAAAGGTGGTTTAGCTCGATTAGAAATTAAAGATATTGAACCTTTACTGGATCAGAAAATATCAGAGTCTGTGAAATCTAGTCTTGAATTATTAGCGGTTACTGATGATCAATGGCTTGTTGCACAGGAAAGGTTCGCTTTAATAAAACCGATATTAGAAAATCCAGGAGATGGAAAACTATTAAATGATATCGCAAAAAAATCAAATTTAAATCGAACTACTCTCTATCGTTGGGTAGAAAGATATCAATCAACTAGTTTAGTATCATCACTTGTTGCAAAGGAAAGGTCTGGAGGAAAAGGGAAGAGCCGCTTATCAGAAGAAATTGAATTCATTTTAAAGGATACAATAAAAAGCGAATATCTAACAAGAGACAGGCATAAAATTGGACATACAATAATTGAAGTAATTAATCGATGTAAGAATGCTAAGTTAAAACCACCACATCCAAACACTATAAGAAACAGAATAATGGAGCTTTCAGAAGAGAGTAGAATGAAAGCTAGATATGGCTCAAAAATTTCAGACCAAAAGTTTAAGCAAATAGAAGGTGAATTTCCTGGAGCAGATTATCCACTTGCTGTTGTACAGATTGATCATACAAAAGTTGATATACTACTTGTTGATGAGGATACACGCGAAGTCTTGGGTAAGCCATGGTTAACAATTGGCATCGATGTTTATTCCAGATTGGTTACTGGGTTTCATGTTTCTTTAGATCCTCCGGGAGCCATGGGGACAGGCATTTGCCTTTCAAATTCAATTTTACCTAAAGAAAAGAAATTAGCTGAATTCAATATTAAAGGAGAGTGGCAAAGTTGGGGAATAATGCGAACAATTCACGCTGATAACGCGGGTGAATTTAAAGGCAATATGATTAAAAGAATATGTGAAGAGTATGGTATTACAATGAATTGGCGACTCGTAGCTAGACCAAATTATGGTGGACATATTGAACGACTTATGGGAACATTAAAGGAACTTGTTCATAATTTACCTGGCACAACTTTCAGTAATACACAAGAAAAGTCTAACTATGATTCAGCGGCAAAGGCAACATTCAGCTTAAGGGAGTTTGAAGAAATACTTCTTATTTATATTACAGAAATATATCATAAAAGATTTCATACAGGAATAAACAACACACCTATTGCAAAATATTCAGAGGGAATTTTTGGTTCAAAAGATAAGCCAGGAATTGGTTATCCTACAAGAGTTCTTGATGAAAGAAAAGTCAGGCTTGACTTTATGCCATTTTTCAAGAGAACAATACAAGAATATGGTGTTAAGATTGACCACATTGATTATTACCACGATGTATTAAGGAAGTGGATCCATGCTGTAGATGCAAAAAGTGGTAAGCATAAAATTAAAAAAGAGTTTATTTTCAAACGTGATCCGAGAGACATCAGTATAATTTATTTCTGGGATCCTGAATTGAAAGATTATTTCGAAATACCGTATAGGATAATCTCAAGGCCCTCAATTAGCATTTGGGAATTTAGAAAAGCACTTAGAGCTGTCAAAGAAGCTGGAAGACAAAATGTAGATGAAGAATCAATCTTTAAAGCTTATGAGCGTATTCAAGAAATTAAAAGGGAAGCAAATCGTAAAAAATTATCATCACAAAAGTCTAAGAAAATAGAAAAACCAAAATCTGAAACGAAAAAAAGTATTCATTCTAACTATAAAAGTTCAACTTCTATTTCTGAAGTTGAAGATATAGATTCTTATTCTGACATAAAACCATTTGAAGATCTAGATAATGGAACATCTATCTAAAGAAGCTCAAAAAGCATTAAGCTTATCTACGAAAGATCGAGTTAAGTATATAAATGGTAATCGGTGGATTGGGTATACTAAATGTTCAGAAATCCTGGACAGGATGGAAGACCTTTTGAACTATCCTAAATCCAACCGCATGCCAAACCTTATTATTATTGGCGATACAAACAATGGTAAGACAGAAATTTTAAAGCGCTTTACAAGCTCCCATAAGCCATATAGAGTAACGCCTAAAAGTGATTTAACACTTCCTATTATTCATATACAGTCTCCACCAGTACCTGATGAAAAACGTTTATACAACGCAATTTTAGATAAGTTATTAATTTCCTATAGCGCAAATGAACGTGTTGAAAAAAAGGAAATGCAAATAACTAAAATGCTAGAGCATTTGAGTACACAAATGATTATCATTGATGAACTGCATAATTTACTAGCAGGAACAATAACTAAACAAAGAGCATACTTAAATGTAATTAAGTATCTCGCAAATGAGTTAAAAATTTCGATTGTTGCAGCGGGGATTAAAGAAGCATTAAGAGCGATTACAATTGATCCACAACTCACAAATCGATTTGAACCAGTAATCCTTCCAAGATGGAAAATGTCTAAGGACTATTTAAGATTACTGGCAAGTTTTGAATACATGATTCCACTTAAGAATAAGTCAGGGTTAGCTGAAAAGGAAGTTGCACAAAAAATATTAGATATGTCGGATGGTTTGATTGGTGAAATATCCACGATACTCAAAAGAGCATCAATACAGGCAATAAATCAAGGCACTGAAAAAATAGATTTAAAAATTTTAGAAACACTTAATTGGCAAACTCCAGAAACACGAAGAAGAGAAGGCTATAATGATTGATGAATAAAGAATTAAACAAATGGATGATTTATGTTCAGCCAAATCGCGATGAACTCCTAACGAGCTGGCTTGTTCGAAATTCAAGAGCACAATTGACAAAAGTTCATACTTTTTGCTCATCGAATTGGCCAGCCTTAGAGGTTTGGAATAGAGATGTAGATCGCTTCCCTAATCCATTAATGCTTAGCATGCTGGCATATTATACAGATACAAAGTTCAAAGTTGTTTATGAAACAACTTTAAAAAGTTATACTGGTAAATTATTTGAAAGCGATGCTGTCACCCATAGTAACTACATTTTACCAACAGGAATTTGGCATAGAAAAAGAAAGCTCAAAGGTCTTCTATTTTGTCCCAAATGCTTAGCTAGTGATGGCGAGCAACCTTACTACAGAAAAGTATGGAGACTGTCTATGTCTTTTGTATGTAGCAAATGTAAGGTTGAGCTTTTAGATTCTTGCCCAAAGTGTCACTCACCCATAGCCTTTTTTAGAAATGATTTTATAAGCAAATCAGATATACCTAGATCAAACCTAAATAATTGTAGTAGTTGTGGTTTTAATCTAACAATGGCCAAAAGCAATATTGCAAAAAAAAATGAAGTGGAAGCGCAGTTACTATTAGAGCAGTATTTAGTGGTGGGAAGATTAAAAGATAATCCTCCGAAATTTTATGATGTTGTATTACATCTAATCTGGACACTTACAAGCAGAAATAAAAGATTAACAAGGTTTCAAATAAGAGTAAATAACACTAATCCTATTTTTAAAAAATATAGAAAAAAAATGCCAAAGAAAAAGTTGAATTTGTTCTCACTTTACAATTTTAAAGAGAGAAAAATTTTATTCAATATTTCAATTTGGTTGCTTGCTGATTTTCCATATAGGTTGTTAAAACTAATGTTGGAAACGAATACAACATCGAAGGCAATTTTAGGCGAAGATAAGAAATTACCATTTTGGTTTAAGAATGGAGTAAAACTGTAAATTTTTCGTGGGAAGGTGACGTCTTTCAAAAACACTCTACGTCAAATGCAGAAAGGTTGCGCGTCATGCCTTGAGGAAGTGAAGTATGGCCCATTGAATTGCCGAACAATTCGACACAAAACAAGAGCAATTCAATAAGCCGCTTGGTATTACAAAAAGCAAATGGATGTTGTAAGAAAAGACAGACGAAAACTAACAAAATCATTTAATGATTTGACTTTTTGCCAACAACAAACTCTGACCTATATTTGGATAATAATTGACGATATAAAAATATGTTCAAAAAGAAAGCAACCACGTTTGGCGAGACAATTGATCAGCTTTGGTTAGAAATAAACTTGCGACAAAGAAAAGTTACTACACATCAGGGTCTGGACATTGACACTTCCTTGGTTACTAAATATGAACGTAATGTTAAACAAACCTCTAAAGAATTTATATTGAAAATTACCGAGTTATTTAAAGTTTATAGTAAGACAATAATTTCAGAAGTAATGAGAAATAAAATTGCAAATCAAGTTTTTGAAAAATACGCAGATAGCAAATTGTTGAGAGTATCAGAGAAGGTAAGGTTGATTGCATCAAATCTAAAAATTAAAAAACTGTAACTATAAACAATATGGCAAAATCATTTTCACAAGTCAAGTTAGAGTTTGATAAAAAATATAACACCGTTACAGAGTTCAATAACTTCTTGTCAGAACATTTAACGTTGAATAAAAAAACTGTAATCAAAAAAAAGAATGGAACTAAAAACGAACAGTTTTACAAGTGGCAGTTTTTATATGCGTTAGTAAATTCTGGTATGTATGCTAAAGACTTTATAGGAACAGAAGTGCTATTTCCAAAAGGAAATAAAAATTCTGCGCCAATAAAATTTGACTGTGCAATTTTTGATGATGAAAATTGGTTTGAACACTACAATTCTTTTCATAATACTAAAAGCCAAGAATCCTTAGACTGGCTTAGGAAACATATAATTGCTGTAGTAGAGATAAAAAAAGAAGATGGCAAAGATATTGAAACGGTATGGAATCAGCAGTTAAAGCCTGCATTAAAAGAATCAGAAAATGATTTCTGTTTAGGAATTCTGTATGATACAGAACGCCTTTATCTATTTAAGAAACAGAACAATTTATTTTTACGACTTAATGAAGGCTACAACACAAAGAAGGATGAAAGTCAAACAAAAGATTTGCAACTTCATTTAACTGATTCGTACAATACAATTCCAAACTACGATCAGTTATTTCAAAAAATCTATCATCCAAAAATTGATAGAGCAAAAAGGACAATAGAAGATTTAGAAATTATTAGTGGAGTTTACAGTACACAATTGACTGATGGTATCTCAGCTATCCTAAGAACAATGGATAAGGTTAGTTTGAAGAACCAAAGAGGATATGAAATATTAATTCAAATAATTGCACTTAAAATTTTTGACGAAAAAAGAAGTGCTAAAATAGATTCGTTTTTAGACTGGCATAAAACGGACAAGGAAAAAGAAAGATTGGACTTGCTGTTTTTTGTAACAGAAAAAGAAAGAGATTATGTCAAACTCTCTGATGACAACATTCAAACATTTATTAGTAGGATGAGAGAACTTTACAATAATGCATCTCAAGAATATCAATTCATTTTAAAGAGAGTTGACACTGAAACAATCAACTGGCAACGAGAAGAACATATAAAAATTATTACAGAAGTTGTTGAACAATTCCAAGACTACAGTTTCGTTAAATCCCATAAGACAGATTTATATCAAATTGTGTTTCACAAATTCGCAAGCGAATTTTCTAAAGCAGAGAAAGGACAATTTTTAACTCCAATTCCAATAATTGATTTTTTGGTTCAAATTGTAAATCCAAGAAGTGAAGAAAAAATTATTGACCCAACCTCTGGAATTGCAGACTTTCTTTCTGTTTCTTATGTAAACTCCGAATCTAAATTGGACGACAACAATATTTACGGTTTAGATAATGACGAACAAATGGTTATGCTTGCACAACTAAATATGTTACTTAATGGTGATGGAAACGCAAGACTAAAACACAAGCCTGACAAAGGTTCAATCGTTTGGAAATTTGACGACAGAGATAATTTAGTAAAGTTAGATCATAACTTACATAAAGCCGGAAATTGGGATAATTGGAAAGACCAAACTAAACTGAAAAAATTCGATGTGGTTCTAACAAATCCGCCATTTGGTGAAGACAGAGCCTTTGAGCCTAAAGATACAAAGGATAGAGAAGATATTGAGTGTTACGAAATGTGGAACTTATATGGAGGAAAGAAAATAGACTTAGGAGTTGTTTTTCTTGAAAACGCTTACAGAATTTTGAAAGAAAACGGGCGAATGGGAATTGTTTTATCAAACTCAATTGCATCAATAGATACACATAAGTTAGCAAGAAAATGGCTTATGGATAAAATGCGCATAGTTGCTATTTTTGATTTGCCTGCAAATGTATTTGGTGAAACAGGTGTAAATACTTCTGTAATTGTTGCATACAAACCATCAGAGAAAGCATTAAATAAATTGAAAGCGGAGAATTATCAAGTATTCTTTAAGGGTATTGAAAAAGTCGGCTATGAGGTTAAGACAAGCAAAAGAGTAAAATTCTTTTCGCCTGTGTATAGAATCAATTATGATTCATTTGAAACCGTCATTGATTCTGAAGGAAGAGTAGAGTTAGATGAAGAGTTTACGGGGACAATACAACAATTCAAAGAATGGTGCAAAGGACAAGAGAAAACATTACAAGATTTATTTATTAAAAAGAAATAGAAATGAATAACAGTTATATTAAAGTACCTGAATCCATTTCTTTCAAATCAATTGAAGAAAAAGATTTTACTCTTTCTTCTTCACAGTATATGGATTTAATTATGCCTAACAAAAACTTCAAGTTTGTTAGAGATTTTCTTTCACGACCTTTAAAAAGATCAGATTTAGGAGCTGAAATTGGAAGTATAAATTACATTAGCAAATCACCTTTTCGTTTTTTACGAACTAAGGCTTTGCAGCCTCATACTTACTTACCTGAGATTACTTCAGAAACTGCAATTCCTGTAACCCCCAAAGCGTTCATCAAGCAAAACCTTAAAGCAGGGGATTTACTGATTTCAAAAGACAGTAACATTGGAGAAGTAATCATTTTAGATAAAGATTATCCCAACCTTATGACTTCTGGGGCAATTTATAGATTGCCGGTAACAGAAAATAAATACTACTTATTAGCATTTATCAAGCACCAAATCTTTAGAGAGCAAATTGATTTCATGGTTCCCAAAGGTGCTACTATCCGTCATGCTAAAACAATGTTTTTAGATTGCAAAATTCCGTTACCAAACAAAAATTCCAAAGAGACAGTAAAGTATATAGAGTTGTTAACTCAAGCTATAATTAATAAAGAAATACTGATAAAAGAAAGGCATCACAAAATTTTAGAAACGATAGAATCAGAACTCATACAAAATCAAAAGAAAAATTCATTCAAATTTGAATACCCTAATATCAACGAATTAAAAGAACAAGGAAGATTGGATACAGGCTTGTATAATCAAGAGTTTAAAAAATGGAATCATCTTGTAAAGAATTATAAGCATGGTAGTAAAGATTTACTTTCAAGAGGTTTTGACTGGTCAAGAGGAACATCGTTAGAGAAAAACTTTATCAAAACAAGAATTGACAGTGATACTTATCACAAGGGGTTTTATGAATTGGTATTACCTACAAACATCAGTCAGTATGGCTATGTAGATAAATCGACATACATTGGAACACCGACTGAATTAAAAACAATTTCGCAAGGAGACATTATTTTTGGTGGTGAAGGTTTTGGAAAAGGTAGAACCTATGTTGTTGTAGAGAACTCTAACAATGTCGCGACAAACTACCATGGAATAAGAATCATAAACAAAAACAACAATTTGACCGAAAGTATTTTTATTCGTTGTTTTCTTGCATTTTGGCGGGCAAAAGGAATGATAGACTTTATAGGTGTAGGTGGTTCTGGTGGACATTGTGCACCTTCCTATTTTCATTTGATTGAAACACCACTTTTCAATGACTTTAAACAAAATGAAATTGCAAAGTTATATTATAATGCAGAAATCAAATACAAAACAAGTAATTGCAATAATGACAATTTTCTACAGACTGACAGCAAATACAATCAACAAGTAGGTATTTATCAATTAGACAAGACTGCAAAAAAGTTGAAAGAAAAATTAGACAAAGCAATTGATAACATTGTAAACGACAAGCCTGTAAAGATAACATTTGACATTGAAAATTAGTCGAAGTATTTTCATTAAGATTTTATTTTTTTCCTTACACACAAACCAAAGCAGAAAAATAAAATGATTATCCAAACCAAAGCTCAGGGGGCAGCAACAGGAACATTTACAGCTTTTCAATAATTTTCTTTGAACCTTCTTTTTTGAAAACAGCTCTTGTATTTCTATATACAATGGACCTGGATTGGATAAATATAAACGCGATTTTTTATTTGATTTCTTCCTTTTGCTTTTCTTAACATCGTTTTCTTATTTTTATTAATAGTAACTCTATCTTAAAATAGAGTCTAAAATGTAATTATTTAATTTACTATAAAATAAGTTATTAAAAAGAATAAAAGTTTTTGATTTTAGGTTACATTTTACTTACATTTAACTAAGAAATATTAAATACTCGTTTGTGCAGTAGATTTTAAGTAAATTTCACTTAACTATACAACACAAAAACTCTTTACATATGAAAAACCTCGTGTGCATTCCAATCTTTATAATTTTACTTGTAATAGGATTGACTAGCTGTGATGAAAAGGAATTTATATACAATGAAAAAACATGTTTAAAGGGAACAATAATAGGCAAATTTTCAAGTGAAGGAGGTGGGGTTGCTGTTAGTTTGGTACAGTCAGCTTTCAATTCAGAGGATTCTCGGCAAATATTTAATGACCCAGAATTTTATTCTAACGTAGTCGAAGTTTTTAATCTAAGTGAGGAAGATAATGTAATTGGTAAGGTCATATATTTCAAAGCTAGATTAGCAACTGAAAATGATATTTCAGGCTTTCCACCTATGTCATCAGATGGCGTTCCCGCTAAAACTTCATTAGTTGTAGTAGAAATGACAAACGACAAATGCGAAATAATTAATGTAAAATAATATGAAAAGTTTAATGATTTTTTTTATCCTATCAATTCCGATTATTGTAAAATCCCAAAGTAATTATTATTGGTCTGAGAATAGAAAAATTTATTTGGATGTAGATTCATCCCAATTTGTAGTTCAGATTAATGATAATTTAGAAGAAAATTCAATTCGAAATGAGATAGCAAAGAAATCTGAAATTCAAGATTATCAAGAAAAAAACTTTTGTGGGAAAAAGGTCTTAATTTTTAAAAATTCAAAGAGAGATAATAAAAAATTTAGCCTTGTTATCAAATCAATTTTTAATGACATAAATACTGTTTATCCTATTTTAAAATTAGGTAACAAACCATTCTATCCTACAAACCAAATTATTTTACAACCAAAGTTGGGCATTGAAATTGAATCAATTATTCAGAAGTTTAAAAATTATGACATCAAATTAGTTAAAAGTACTAAATGGGGAAGTCATATAATAGAGATAAAGAATGTCAATCTTTTGTTAACAATTGCCAATCTTATTTACGAGAGTGATTTAGTTGAGTGGTGCCATCCAAATTTTGTCGTAGAAATAGAAAAAACTAATGATCCAATTTATTCTGAGCAGTATTATCTAAATAACACTGGGCAATTCGGTGGAACAAGTGGAATTGATATTAATGCTCCCGAGGCGTGGCAAATTACTACTGGCAACAACAGCATACGGGTTGCTGTTATTGATGATGGAGTAGAAGATCATGTGGAATTAACTGGAAGAGTAGTGCAGGGATTTACGCCAGTCTTTAATGGCAACGGAGCTCCTGTAAATTTTTCTGATGGTCATGGTCAAGCTTGTGCTGGTATAATTGCGGCTTCTCATAACAATCAAGATGGAATTAGGGGTATTGCTCCAAATGTAATAATTGTACCCATAAATATTTTCGCAGGTTCTGAATCAACGGCTGATTTGGCGGAAGCAATCAATTGGGCTTGGGATCCAGACTTAGGAAATGCAGATATTTTAAGTAATTCATGGGGATATAATACTACTAGTCAAACGGCACCAGGTTTTGACGCAATAATCCAAGC
Organism: Cyclobacteriaceae bacterium; assembly: GCA_027533395.1. Taxonomy (GTDB): domain Bacteria; phylum Bacteroidota; class Bacteroidia; order Cytophagales; family Cyclobacteriaceae; genus Chryseotalea. Next base: position 85,015 of record JAPZUF010000006.1, on the reverse strand, counting down.
GATAACAAATGCAAGAACATTAGGCAGAGAAAATAAAGGAAGTGTTGTAGTTTTTGCTTCAGGCAATTCTAATCAAGGTTTTTCTGGAGTTACTTTTCCAGCTAATGTGAATGGAGTTATAACTGTAGGTTCCATAAATAAATCAGGATTAATTTGGAACTATAGTAGTAGAGGGCCTGAAATGGATTTAGTTGCGCCTAGCGGTGATGTTAATTTAAATGGAGATGTAAGAACTATAGATAGAATGGGTTCAAGTGGCTATGAAACAGGAAACTATACTACAAGATTTGGAGGCACATCAGCTGCATGCCCTCAAGTAGCAGGAGTAGCAGCACTTATGATTTCAGTAAATGAAAATCTTAGAGAAAATGAAATAAGAGAAATTCTAAGACATACAGCCACTGATATGGGCGTTAGTTGTTTCGACAATATATTTGGATCGGGGCGTGTTAATGCGCGTTCAGCTGTCGAAGCTTCAATGTCTTATATTACAAATTTATCAGAAGTGTGCGCTAACAGCAGCAGTTTCTTTGCTTTAGATACATCTGTAGGGGGTAATATTACTTGGCAAGCTACACCTAGTTCATTTTTCCAATTAAGCAGTGGCTTCGGTACAGGGGCTTCATTAATAGCAGCATCTTCATCAGTACAAGGAGAAGCAACTATCACATACAGTATAAGAAGAAATCGATGTAACTCCACGATGACTATTTCAAGAAACTTTTGGGTTGGGATTCCGCAAACAGCCTCAGTAATTACTGGTTCAACTAATCCTAATTATAACTCAAATCAAACTTATTCAATAAATGCAATTCCTGGTGGTTCTACTACCTTGGATTGGATGTTGCCCCCACCTCCATCATGTCCGGCCCCACCAGTGAATGCAACTTTTGGTCCGTGTACGCAATGGTCAATAATTGGAAATGAGAATACAATTAATTTAAGTACTCAGGTTGGACCAATAGGCGGTTATGTAAGAGTGAGAGGTGTAAATCAATGTGGAACTGGACTTTTTTCTTCATTATTTGTTTCTGTATCAAATGTTAATTCAATTTATTGTCCTTGTGGGTATAATAACGGAGGTGGCACACCAATGGCTGCCATGGTTTATCCCAATCCATCTTCAAGTGAATTGAACATTGATTTTACAACTGGAACAGATTCCTTATCTTATAATTCTGAAGAGTTTACAGAACCATATCAAGTAACTCTCCAAAATGATAAACTTGTTATAATGTTTGATAAAGTAACTAAAGAGAAAATTGTTAAGATTGAAACAGTGAATATTCCAGATGGTATTTATTATTTAATAATCAAAAACAAAAGCGGATTATACAGTCATCATATTCAGATTAAGCATTAGAGATAATTTCAATGTGTAGATTATAATTTAATTTGTACTTATCTATACATTATTTTAAAAGAATAATTTAGTTTTATTGCCTTAATGTTGTCAAGAGCCCATACTTGACTTAAGAGCTTTACGAAAGTATGGCTCTTTTTATTTTATGATCTTTTTTCAATCACATGCAAGTGTTTTGGTATGATTCATTCAATTCTTATAGCTCTTATGTTAATTTTTATTATTAGTAATATAATTCCTAAGAAATGAAATAAAGAGATTGCAATCTAAAAAAATTAGACTTCTTATAATTTGATTTAAATTAAATAAACACTTAAATTAAATAAACATTTGAATTAGAGACCATCTTAGAATAATGCCAACTCAATCTCGTTGTTGCCAGTAAAAGCATTTTTTTACTTTCCAATGTGATTGAAGGGCCGGAGGTTTGTCAATTACAATGATAACTTCACAATTAACATATAAATTGAAAAGAAACACAAAGAATAGATTACGAAAAGAGAATAAAGTAAGGACAAAATCTTACACTTAGTTTGTTCTTATAACATAAAGAGCAAAACAACCGATGCGTTTATATCCTTATTAGAAATAATTACTGTTGTAAAGACATGATGAAATTTAACAAAAGTGAATTTCCAAGACAAAATAACTGGTAATCAAGAAACGTGACTTAGAAGAAAAAAATCTCGACTATGATAAAAAATCATTTTATGTCTAACTTTCTGTTTGCGATGTGATTGTGCTTGCAGCCACACTAATAGAGACTATTGTAGATGTCACATTAACTAAAGGAATTTTTGGAAAAGCAGTGATAAGATCATCTGATTTATTTATTGCGATTAATAAAACCTCTAATTAACTAATAATAGGATATTATGAAATACTCAGTCGTTCTATCAAACAATAACATTTATAGAATTACAATAGCTTCTAGTACAGACGAAGAAAGAAAATTATTAAAAAAGCCTAAAGAAAAAATTAAAGCAAGAATTTATAAGCATTTTGACCAAGCTGTGAAAGACGGTCTTGGTGAAGGTGCATCAATAGAGAAAATTGTTGACGATTCAGGATTCCCATATCAAATTTTAGCAATTGTGTCGATTAAGACAAGTTGATAGAAGGCAAAGCGTACTACCAAGGCTGTGTAGCGTTGTCAATCATGCTAAAAAACTAAATTTAAATAATTAACTACGATGAAAAATATGTTCGAACAAATTAACGAAGAAATCAAAACTTCCTACTATCAAGACAATTTTCCAAACAACGGACAACGTTTTGTTGCTTGGTATTTACGTAATATTCATTTGCGTGACATGGTAGAAACCCGAGACGACACTACAGATGGTTCGGATGATAAACAAATTGATGCGATTGTTATTGATGACGATAAGAACGCTATTTTTATAATTCAAGGAAAGTTTATTGGCGGGCAGGCAGTTGACGCAGAACCATTAAGGGAAGTATTGTCTTCTTGGATACAGCTTCGTGACCTTGTTAGACTTCAAGAAATAGGGAACAACAAACTTAAAAGAAAATTATCAGACGTTGCAAGAGCATTAGAAGATGATTATGAGATAGCTTTTGAATTAATAACTACAGGAGACTTAACCACAGCAGCAAAAAATGACCTTGCGACCTTTCAACAACAGCTTGCTGAATTGTCTGAAAAAGATGACTTGATTTGTTCAATTTCAGTAATAGATAGTGACGAAATCAAAAGACGCTATGATCTTGCACTTGAAAAAGAAAACCCTTCCATTAACCATGTGATTGACCTTTCAGCAGGTCACTTTATGTATGAAACATTAGCAAACACCCAAGTTGCAATTGGTGCTTTGCCATTGAATGAGTGCATTAAAATACCGGGTATTAAAGATGGAACACTCTTTCAAAAAAATGTTAGGCAGAGCTTAGGACTGAGTAACACAGTAAATAAAGGTATCAGACAAACAATATATAGCGACAAGCATAAAGACTTTTTCTTTTTTCATAATGGCATTACGGCCATTTGCAATAGAATTGAAAAGAAAGACAATCAATTGAAACTACATGGACTTAGTGTTGTAAATGGGTGTCAATCGTTAAATACAATTTTAAGTTGCAGCGAAAAGGTCAAAACTCTTGATGACACATACGTTCTTTTCCGTTTCTATGAAATTCCACAACGAGATAGAGCTGATAGGATAAGTATTAATACAAACTCTCAAAGTGCGGTTAAACCAAGAGATTTAAGAAGCAACGACAAGCGAGTTCTAAATATTAAAAAGCAATTCGAACAAAAATACTCGAATGGTTACTTTATTACAAAACGCGGTGAAGTTCCATCAGCAGATAAAGATAAATCATATGTTCTAGACTTTTCAGATTTGGGCAAATTCTTAATTGCTTGGCATTCACAGCGACCAAATATATCTTATAGTGAAACAAAAATATTTGATAAATATTTTGAACAACTTTTCAAGAGAGAGTATAGACCTGAGAATGCACAGGCTCTTAACTTCTTCTTTCAAGAAATTCTGAAAACATGGGGAAAGGAAAACCCACTCGGGCTTAATGAAACTCTCTTAGCAATGAAAGCTTACGCACCATATCACCATTTGTATGCGGTATCAATGTGCTTTTCAATTTTAAACAACCAAGCTGAAAGAGTTCCATTTCCAATCAAGTGCTATGAAAAAGCAAAAGAAGTGGGGATAGTTGGAGAGATAATAAAAATTGCTGGTGTGAGCTTAAACATGGCTCTAGAGGCAGCTGCTAATGAACCACAACCTCAAAACAGAGTTTTCAGTCCTCATAATTGGATTAAAGCAAAAAGTTGCTTAGCAGGAATAAATGGTGCAATTAGAAATTATTTTAGCATGCTTCCGCTTATGCCGGGTGGAAATGAAATCAAAAACCGACTAACAACAACTCTTGAATTAAATCCTGAGGACTTTGAATACAGATGGGCGGCAGATTAACAGACAAAGAAGAAGCACGAACCGCCAAAACGTTTTTAAGTAATGCGAGGCAAAGTACTTAAATTCAAAGGTAGTTTTTCAATTTAACTTTTAATGCTGGGTAGACAGTTTTGTGCTCCGAAACCCAACCAAACGCAAAAGCAAGGAATGTTATTACTATGATAAAACTACACGAACTAATTTTAAAAAATGGACATTGAAACTGGCACATTAAATAGTTTTCAACAGCAACATCTTGAAGAACGGGCAGAAAAGTTATCAAAAAACTCAACTCTTATTCAATCATTTATTGAGTTCTGCAAAAGCAAAAAAATTAATCTGACTTTAGACAATTTTGACTATGTCCAAACCATTGGTATCGTTGCAGAATATCCGAATATAGTCCGTTTATTAAACAACAAAATTTTTACAGACAAGGAACAATTAGTTGAAGTAGGTTTTTTAGATAAAGAATATAGAAAAGAACGCTTTGCTTCAGGCTACTACTATTCTGAAAAATATATGCTAATGGCTCATCAATATTTCAGACGTGGACATTATAAAAACAATAATTTTTCACCGAGATTTATAGAGATTTTTTGGGAATACACCTCAGATAACATTCAAAAATACATTGCAATTGATATTGACAGGGTAAGAGTAAATGTAGACAGTTCTATATATATGGAACTTGATACTTGGTATGGGGCCAATTTTAAAAATAAAATTTCAGATATTGAAGATGGAATAGTTAAACTTAGACCACCACTTCAACTGAAATCTTTTCATACTGATTTTTTATTCGGAAGCACATATTCTCTTGACATCAAATGGTCATCAAAAGACGGTATCAAGATTTTTCAAGCTGAAGAATTTAAATCCGATAACAGAATAATTGAGAAAAATGAAGAAGTATTTTATCCATCAAAATATTTGCATGCTGAGTTTGATATGAACGCGGGGACTTTTAGACATTTTGATGGTGCTATTCATTTTTACACCGAAAATGAATATTACCAAAGACGAGATAGCGACTTTAACTACAACAATAAGAATAGTTTAAAGTTAAAAACACTTTCCCAAAAACTTTTCAAAGTGAATGGACAAGTTACTATTGACAAGTGGATTGAGTTATCAAGTCATTATTTACAGGGTGACCCATTAATCTTTGAATATTTTGAAGGAAAACTACCAGACAGAATAACAGCGCTAATTGATAAAATATATTCAACAAGATAAAATGGCCACAGCACATAACAATGCCTTCGCAAGTGTGGTGGTTGGATGGTTAAATCAAGCCTTACCATTCTATCAATTTTTCTGTATGGTAAACAGAGAATGAAGTACATCAAAATAGCCACTCTCAAATAGTTTTAAGATGTTACCCAATATATCTCTATACAAATACTGGAATTCAAACATTGGCACATTTGCTTGTCACACATTCCTACGCTATACCAAATCAAGCGAAATAATCAATTAAGTATAAATGATGACTTTAATGTTTAGGAAAACTAAAATCTAAATGATTGTATAATGACGAGAAGAAACCAAGTAGTATGTTACCGTTAGCAATTGGAATTGGAATTACTGCCTTGCTCCTTAAGGAACTTTTTAGCAGTTCAGATAATTCCAAAAAAAGGATATTTATAAGCTTTGCTATCGAAGATGTAAAGTATAGAGACCACTTAGTTGCTCAAGCTAAGAGCGAGAAGACACCTTTTTCTTTTGTAGATATGTCAGTCAAAGAGCCTTGGACTGAAAAAATATGGCAACAAAAATGTCGCACTAAGATAAGATCATGTGATGGAGTTATTGTTTTGTTAAGTAAAAACACTTGGCATTCAAGTGGTGCTAGATGGGAAATAAAGTGTGCCCGAGAAGAAGGGATTCCTGTAATTGGAATGCATATAAAAAAGAACAAAAAAGGTGCAATTCCGCCAGAATTAAAAGGGATGAAAGTAATTACTTGGACTTGGGACAATTTAGCCAAAGTCATAAATAAAATATAGTTTTAATAGCATTTCAAAAATTTATCAATTTAAATAAACCCTAAATACAATGGCTGACAAAAAAATAATATTCGTTGCATTTGCAATTGAAGACGAAAGGCAAAGAGATTTTCTGAAAGGACAATCACTTTTGACAAGTTCACCGTTTGAATATGTTGACATGTCTGTTAAAGAGGAATACGAATCCGGATGGAAAGATAAAGTTCGAATCAGAATAAAGAAATCAGATGGAGTAATAGTACTTGTAAGTAAAAATTCCCTTCAATCATCAGGTCAAAAGTGGGAAATCCAATGTGCAAAGGAAGAGAGCAAAAAAATACTTGCTATTTGGGCTTACAAGGAAGACCGAACAAGACTTGAAGGCGTTTACACGAAAGAATGGAGTTGGGAAAATATTCGAGATTTTATTAATAGCCTGTAAAAAAAGCGTTATGAAAAAAGCACTTATTGTTGGCATCGACTTTTATGAGACAGGTAATAGACTGTTTGGATGCGTAAACGATGCCAATAACGTTAAAGGTATACTCGAACGAAATGAGGATGGTTCAAAAAATTTCGATTGCAATTTATTGACAGCTTCTGATAAAAATGGAGCAATCACGAGGGGAGTTCTAAAAGACAGCATCCAAGAATTATTTTTAACTAAATCAGAAACAGCATTATTTTATTTTGCAGGACATGGACATATTGAGGCAACTGGTGGTTATCTTTTGGGGTCAGACTCGAAACGTGGAGATGAAGGTGTATCACTCCATGAAGTCCTAACCATGGCCAATGAGTCTCCTGCTACAAACAAAGTAATAATATTAGATAGTTGTCATTCAGGAATAGCTGGAACTCCTCCATCGAAGGCGGATACAGCAGTGTTATCTGAGGGGTTAACCATCCTCACTGCATCTACTGCGGAACAATATGCTTCAGAAGAAGACGGTAGCGGAATTTTCACAACACTTTTAGTAGATGCTTTAAATGGCAGCGCAGCAAATCTAGTTGGTGAAATCACTCCAGGAAGTGTATATGCACATATTGATCAATCCTTAAGTGCATGGGAACAACGTCCTGTTTTTAAAACCAATGTTAAAAACTTTATTTCACTAAGGAAAGTAAAGCCATCAATTCCTATAGATGAGTTACAACGTATCATTGAGTTCTTTCCGACAAGTGGATTTATTTATCCCCTTGATCCAACTTATGAACCAGAAATGAAGGGGCGAGATACGGGAATGCCATTGCCAGTCACTGAGAACACAGTAAAGTTTTCTATACTTCAAAAATTCAATCGCTTAAATTTGTTAGTTCCGGTAGATGCAACACATATGTGGCATGCAGCAATGCAAAGTAAAGGATGCAAGCTGACACCACTTGGCGAACACTATAGAAGACTAGTTAAAAAAAACCGAATTTAGAATCTGAATTGCGCAAATAAATATTGGAGCTATTAAAATGGATAAACTGCAATTTTTAATTGATTGGTACAATAAAGAAGAGGACCGGAAAGCATCAGTTGAAAACTCTTTAAATATTCCAATTGGTATTTTAACAGTGCTTTTTGCTATTCAATTTTATCTAGTTAAGGATTTTGATTTTGTGTCGTGCAGAAACTGGGAGAGAATTTTCTTGTTAGTATTTGTAATTGCTTCTGCATTGTCGTCACTTGCAACAGGATGGTTTATATTTAAATCTTATCATAAGTTCCCACATGAATACAAGTATGGAGGTATACCTTATCCAACACAATTAATTAAGTATGAAAAAGAACTCGTAGAATACTATAAAGAAAATGGCTCACAATTTGATAATGTATCAGGTGAAAGTAAGTTCGAAGAGTATTTACAAAACAAACTAGCTGAGCATATTGATAAGAATTCGTTTAATAATGACGAGAAGTATAGATTCTTAAATATTTCGAAAAGATTCATCTTTCTTTCCATAATAACTATAGTGATTGCTTTCATTCCATTTTTAACAAATCTTCTTTTCAGACCGCCAAAACCACAACAAGTAGAAATAATTAATTTGGACTCTCTAAATAAAAGAATTGAAACTCTTGAAAATATTTTAGACCATAACCTAAAAGAAAATGCAAAACGAACAGAAACCATCGACACCACCACCACCGCCACCGGACAGACAAATTAGAGAAATTCGGCCTACAACACCACCACCACCACCACCACCGAAACGGTAACATGTATAGATTGTTAACCGTGCCAAAATTCTTGACCTTAAGTTGAAAAGAACTTTGACATAAATTTTTACCCGTAATGGGACCAATAATGCCGAGGCTTTACGACTGCGGTACACTTACTATGCTTTGTCATCCCTTCTGCTTATTGACGATTGGCTGAGAAGTTGTTTATTACAAAATGAGAACACAGTGCGGTATTTCATTTTATTCGCATTCATTGAACAAATAGCAGTAGGCCGCAAATCATTAAACCAAAGGAACAGCCAAAGGTGACAAAGTAATTGTTAAATTAGGCTTACTATACCTTGAACATTTATGAATTCTGAAAATATAACTGGTAAGTTCTTGAAGTTAATAGTATCAAAACGATTTGGCGCGATTGCTCTCTTGATAATCGTAATTATTGTTTTTCATGTTCAGCTAGAAAAGTTACTCACAAGCATTGTTGTTAATAACATCTTACGTCATGTTGAGTCAGTTTGGTATAATGATGTATTCTTCTATTCCGTCTCAATCTTTCTACTTATTCTTACCATTCTCAGGTTTAAGAAATACACACCTTCTTTAAACTTAGCCTTATTGTTTTCTTTGTTATCCATTGTTTATTGTTACTACAGATTTGACGCACACGTCTGGATTTTTACAGCATTGGCCTCAATTCCAAGTATCAAATATGCTGACTTAATCTTACTTGTATTTGCTAGTAACTGGCTATTGTTAATCAGAAGAGGAACGCCTCTGCCTCAAAATAGTTCAGAGTCTTTTCTTGATGACGAACCATTAGGAAAAGACAAAGCAGATGAACTGGGTTATAATGAATATGCAGTTCGACTTTCAAAAAAGATTCTAGCAAGTCATTTCGATAAATCATTTGCGATTGGCATAAATGGTAGATGGGGTTTAGGGAAAACCTCGTTTATTGATCTTTTAAAGAGAAATCTAGCAGAACATGACTTAATTGAAGTCAATTTCAACCCATGGAATAGTAGCAATCCGAAATCAATTGTTCAGGACTTTTTCGATACAATTCAACAAGTAATAAGCCCTCATCACTCATCCTTATCAAGACTATTAATCCAATATTCAAATAAACTAATCACACTTGATGACAATGCAATGAGCAGGTCAATTCAAGCTACTGTAACCTTTGCAACTGGCTTTGAATCCATTGACAGCTTGTTTAACGAAATAAATGATACCCTTAAAAAAATAGGAAAGAAAATTATTGTCTTTATAGATGATTTAGATAGGCTGGATAAAGAGGAGATAATTGAAGTAATAAGGTTAATGAGAAACACAGCCAATTTTCATAACACATTCTTTATTGTTGCATACGACAAAAATTATGTGACTTCCGCGCTTGAAGAGCACAATCCATATAATCATGAGAAGTTTTTGGAAAAAATCTTTCAAATAGAAGTAACGTTGCCGTTTTTCAAAAAGGATATATTTAGACACAAATTGGCGGAGAAGATAAAGGGTGCCTTCCCAGAACAATTTCATTCAGATATTGAAAGAGAAATAATTGGAACTGCTTCAACAGTCCCGACTTATCTAAATGAATGGCTGGAGACGATGAGAGACGTTACAAGACTTACAAATTCCCTATTATTAAATCTAAACAAGTTAATAGGCGAGGTTGAGTTCTTTGATTTTTTAAGACTTGAACTCCTTCGACTAAAGTACCCATCCGTTTACGAATTGCTATTTAAAAGGACAGATGAGTTTTTGATGACATCAAAAAGGAACGATACAGAGTTTACTTACAATTTAAAGAATATTGAGAGAGATGGAGGGCATAATTCTGATAGCTCACAAAAATATTCCTATGTAATAGAGGAATATCTCCATAAATACAACAAAGACCTATCTGTACCAGACAACGAAGTCAAAAAAATTATTGAATTGATAGGCAATATCTTCACAAGTGCCAAGGCTTTTGGGTCATCACGTTCTCACTTATCAGTTGTTCACCCTAGCAAATTCAACCGATATTTTGCATATAATCTTTTGGAAGGAAATCTTTCTGAAATTGATTTTAGCAATGGAAGGCTCTTGCCACAAGAGGAGTTCAATTCCTTGATAACTCGATGGGTTGAAAATGGGTTTGAATATGAGTTGCAAGATAGATTTAGTCGAATTAAGTCATTTGATAACAAGGAAGACTTTGAAAAAGTTATACGAGCTATATTCCATCTTGCCAATCAAAAGACAAAAAACCCAAATTTTATCACTCGTGACTTAGTAGGTTATGAAGGCCGTGACTTGTTAAGTAAGCTTAATAACTATGACAGTAACATTGAGAGAAAATTCTATTCAACTAAGGGAGGGAAAGAGCAATATCAATTATTTGTAAGAAGTTTGTTCGAAAAATCAAATAGCCCCTACATTTTTGAAGCAGAGGTAGCATCACTAATAAATAATGATTTTTCAGATGATTTTGGTCTTCCAAAAGAAGAGTTTGAAAAAATATTGGTTAACTATTTTAGAACATATTGTAATGAAAAGGAAACGTTGGACAAGAATACATGGAGACTCTTTTATAGCTGCCAAAGAACTAATCGTCAAGATGTTGGTGGCGGTAGATTTACTAGAACTTACGAATTTCTTCCAGAAGCTAAGGAGATAATGCGTTCTGTGATTTTGAAGAACTTCGACACGTTTTTACTTGAAATTATAAAACCTGAGGTGTTTAAACAAAAATCATTTGGAGTAAGTGAATTCAGTATAGAAATGTATGATAGTTGGACTGCGTTTAAAGAATTGCTAAGTCAAATGGATGAAGAAAAGTGGACATACCTGAAAGAGTTTAAAGAGTTCTTTCAAAAATTTGAGGAACACAATTTCTCCATCTTCGTTCCGTTCGAATTTAAAGTAATACCAATTCATTTGAAAATGAGAAATTCTGATGATTAACACGTGCACACATTTGTAAGCAGCAATCCTCATGCGACATCAAAGCTTGCAAAAGAGTGCGCTCGGGGACAAAGTGACTACAAAAGAGTCTAAAGAAATCCCTGATAAAAATTTAAGTTTAGAGAATGGCCGCACATCCAGCAACAAAATGTTTGTTAAATGTGGGGATAGTAGGAAAATTGATAAGGACTTCCATCAAATGTCTGCGCAATTGTTGAATGAAACTTAATTGTGGTATAGTTTAGTTATTTGGAATGTTTACCTACGTGGTTATTAAAATCGTCATCTTGCATAATATAATTCTCATATCAACTGTTCATAACGAAATCGGAAAATGTAATTCTGATGAATTGTCAAAAATTCTCCAGTCCATAAAACCTGATGTTATATTTTTAGAAGCATTTGAAAATAGTTATTCTGATTATCACCAGATGTTGTTTTCTCAATTTGGTATCTTCAACGATCGGTTAGAGGTAAAAACCATGCAGATATACAGTCAAAGTAATATTTTTGAGTATGTCCCAGTCCTAGATATTGGTCTATCAGAAGAGTTTGAAATAAAAACTAAAATCATATCCGAAAACATTAGTTACCAAAGACTTTTGGATAATTACATATTATTGGAAACCCATGGAGGTTTTCAGTTTCTAAATAGCATACAAAGTGTTAAATTACAAGAAGAGATGAGAAGTCTAGAATATAGTATTATTAATGATGTAAAATTTCATCAACTAGTAAATTCCAGCATTGATGCTTATGAAAATTCAATGTTAAGTAACATTTACTCATATTGTAAACGGAAACCATTTAAGACTGCAATTTTTATGTGTGGAGCAGCTCACCGAAAAACAATAACTGAAAAAATAGTAGAATTTGAAAAAAAATCAGAAGTAAAATTAAATTGGTCACTTTATAGCAGTGATGTATAATTTCTATACAACACACATCAAAATACTTTATTTAATAAATAACAAAAAGCAAAATATTTTAGCTATAGTAGTATCATTGATTCCACATTAATTTGCAATAATTATTTTGTAGATAACTTATAGAGTTTTCATTATAATTTACGTTTGACAGAATTAAGTTTAAATAAAATATCAGTATAACATTCTGAGTAGTTTCTTTAAATTATGTTCAAAATAACATGTATGGCTTATTGTCTATTTATGAAGAATCTTTTTCATTTAGTATAAAAAGACAACAATTAGGATTAAGATTTCCATCAAGGAAGAATTTTATTTTAGAAAAGAAAAGTATAAGTATGAAAGTAAAACTTCTTGAAATTGAAGATCTGAAGAGTTTTAATTATGCCAAGCTAGAATTCTCGCCAAGTATTAATTTGCTTATTGGTGAAAATAACTCTGGTAAAACAACTATTATTCAAGCCTTAATGAATCTTCAATACGAATCATTAGGAAAAAAAGATATTCGCATAAACGAAACCCAGCTAAAGACTGTTATTAGGTTAACTGATATTGGAGATGAATACAGATTCGCATTAAAGGATTTTATTTCGAGTAGTAATACTAAGGAAATAGATATTTGTTGGATTTTAAAATTGAATAAAGATGGCAAAGTTTTGCCGGAATTTTTTTGCGTAGATTCTCGTTACGACTATTGGAATTTGAATAAATCAAAGTCAAAAAATAAATTTGACAAGACGGTTAAAATGGCTAAAGGATATTTCAAATTTCCAGATATCGAGACAAAGTCAAATTTTATATTTCCATTTTTAGCTAAACGTAAGACTGAATATTATGACCCTATTATAAAGCATGATGAATTTTTTAAAATTCAAGAGGGGATGCGAAATATTGCAACAAGAATCCAAAGACTAGAAAACCCATCTCATCCAAAGCATGACCAATTTAACACCTTATGTAATGATATACTTGGGTTTAGGGTTGGAATAATTCCAGTAGACCAACAAATTGGAAACGGATTTGAGCCGGGAATCTATGTTTCAAGTAAGGATATGATACAAGTTAGATCAATGGGTGAAGGTGTTATCAATATACTGGGTTTTATAGTTACCTTATTAACGGAAGATAACAAGCTATTTTTAATTGAGGAGCTAGAAAATGATATACATCCTAAAGCTCTAAAAAAATTACTAAATCTTATAATCCTAAAGTCAGAAAATAATCAGTTCGTTATATCTACACACTCAAATATTATACTCAAATACCTAGGAGGACTCCCAGAAAGTAAAATCATATTTACAGATTTAAATTTTACAGGTGAATCTCTAAAATTACCAACAACAAATTTAAGAATTATTAAAAATGACCCGAACTCGAGAATGCAAGTTTTAGAAAAATTAGGATACGATTTTAATGACTTCGATTTATATGATGGTTATTTATTGTTAGAAGAATCTTCAGCAGAAAGCATTATTAAAGATATACTAATTCCATATTTTACTCCTAATCTTTATGGAAGACTAAAAACAATAGCGGCTAAAGGAGTAAATGATTTAGAGACTAGGTTTAGTGATTTTCATCGATTATTTGTTTTCGTACATACAAAACCAATATACCTTAAAAGAGCTTGGGTAATTGCAGATGGTGATGAAGCTGGTAAGCGTTCAATCTCATCATTAGTCAAAGCTTTTCCATCCTGGAATAAGAACCATTTTTTAAATTTCACTAAGAATAATATTGAAGATTACTATCCTCAAAGATTTGAGCAGGATGTTAAACAAATAAGTTTACTTAAGGGAGAAGATAAAAGACAGGCAAAATCAAAATTGATAGGTGAAGTAATTAAGTGGTCAATAGAGAATAGGGAGAAATCTAAAAATGAATTTAAAAAATCTGCATCTGAAATTATCAGCATCCTTAAAACTATTGAGAAACGATTGAACAAATTTTAATTCTTAACGACTTACTTGGTGCGCAAGGACTTATCTTATTAAGAAAATAGGTCTAATTTATTTTGAATGCGTTTTAAAAGTTTATCGGGTGTCTCATTTTTTTGATGCCTTAAACCACTAAATTCGAATGCTTCTTCTTTAAGCATTGCAGTTAACACCCCTCTATGAGTAGCAAGCTTCAGCAAAAAATTATCAAGTAAATTTTCTTCGTAATCCTCTAACTCTTTATCCTTTAACTCTTTTTTATTTTCTTGATGTCCGTTTATTTTTTTATAAATTTTGCTAGATAGAATATAAAGTACAAAAGCTTCTGTTGTTCTATTTTCTTTTAAGTTATTCGCTTCAATTTCCTTACTTAGGTTTGGATTTGCTAATCGTCTTTGAATTTCTATGAGATAAAAAGTACCATAATCTTTGTGGCTTAACTTTGCAATCCAACATTTTCTTAGTGGCCAATCTCTAAACGAGAGATGATAATACAAAAAGCACCAAAAATAACCTGTTCTACCTCTTAACGAATCAGCTGGGAAAAAAGAATGATTGATTTGTCCTTTATTCAAATTCAATAATTCACATTTAAAATATTTTTCTTTTAGAAAATTAATAAAAAGCAGAAAAGATTTTTCTGTTTGCGAATCCTCGGGTCCATGAATTAGTAAGCTATCTACACCTCCATTTCCACCCGCTCCAGGTTGACGACCTCTTGTTTTACCATCAGCTCTTTTTTTTATTTGTAAATAC
Organism: Cyclobacteriaceae bacterium; assembly: GCA_027533395.1. GTDB lineage: Bacteria > Bacteroidota > Bacteroidia > Cytophagales > Cyclobacteriaceae > Chryseotalea. The sequence goes on along the minus strand of JAPZUF010000006.1, from coordinate 69,978 downwards.
CTTGTAATTGTTTTTTGTTCTGTCTTCTCAAGCTTATTTGTCTTTGGTCTATTTGGGTAGGGTTCAATTTTTAAAACTTTGCCATCGATTACAGCTTCTTCGTTAGGATCTCTTTCGCTATTCTCACTATCTGGATTTTCATCTCGATTTTCATCTGGATTTTTATCATTACCTTCCAAAGGATTCGTATCAGGATTACTTCCTATCCCGACATTTTTTTTAGAATTTCTATTTCTTAATTTGGCTTCTTGATTTTTTTCAATTGTTCTAGCATCATTTTCTCTAAGAAAATCAATTTTATTAAATTGAAATGGTTGAGAACAAGATAAGATTTGATTGACTATAACAATCTTATCATCTTTTTTTAGTTCAGGAAATTTGTTCTTAATATGTTCAAAATCTTTTATTTCATAATTTATATAGTTAAACAATAATTCTGTGGTTTCTGTAAATGGGAATCCTGATGATGGAAACTTGAAAGGACTTTCTTCCAACAATGAATCATGTATTTTTTTTGCATTTCTAAAAGCTTCATCAACAAATACCATTCTTCCTATGATATCCGCATGTCTATCTTTCATTCGTTTGCCTAATACTAAAAATGGATTTTTACCTTTTGCCTTTTCTTCATTAGTCCAACTTTTTTGATAGACGATTTCTTTAGTTACTAGACCAGCATTAAACAAAGCATAAGCTAAATTTGAATCATTTGCGTAATAAAATCGAATAATTTCATAAGTTGGAATAAGTAACAACTTAACGGGCCATGGCTCATTAGTTTCATTGTTTAGATAAAACCCATTCAAATTTGTAAAAGCCCAAACTTTTGAATTCAATTCAGATACTTTGTTGTCATTAATACTGGAATGACCTATTATTTCAAACAAATTTTCTTCGCGTCCGTTTTGAGGATTAATAGAAAATTTACCTCTATATCTTGAGTAATCATCTTGAAAATTTATAGTCTTTTCATTTTGAAATATGCTTCCTAATGCAAGCCCTGGTAATCGGGTGATATTAGCTTTAAAAAGAACATGTCTTCCTTTAAAATTTGACTTATTCTTTTCAACGGTTCCATTTTTATAATCAGTAAAAAATTCATTGTAATTACTTATCTCCATCAAACAAATATCTATGAATTTTTCACCACTATCCTTCTCTTCATAGAATGCGCCAATCCATATAAGACGATACTTTTTCCCAATTTCCAGAGAGTCTATTCGCTGCATAACTTACCCAATTCGCATTTACTTTTGTAAAATCGCAAATACTTTTGGAATTAACAACTAAAGCAACATCCGAAATGGTATGATGTGGAGAGCGAAATGGACGTGCCGTAATAAGCGAGGCATTATTGCCTAACCTGCCTGCCACAGAATGAATTTTGGTGGTTTCTAATGCTTCGTGCAGCGTTAACGGTGGTAATATACTAGCAATACGTTTGGCAAGCATGGTTTTACCAGCACCGGGCGGCCCAATCATGATTACATTATGTCCACCGGCAGCTGCAATTTCCATGGCACGCTTAATGTTTTCTTGTCCTTGCACATCTTTAAAATCAGCTGCATACTGATTGGATTCCTGCGCAAAAACTTCGCGCGTATCCATGGTTAAAGGTGCAATTTCTAATCTACCATCAAGGTATTCGATGGCATCGTTTAAACTTTCTACAGCGATGATATTTAAATTATTAACAATCGCAGCTTCGCGTGCATTGTCCTTCGGGATAATCAATCCTTTGAAATTTTCTTTACGAGCCTGAATGGCTATAGGTAAAACGCCTTTGATGGGTCTCAACATGCCATCTAAAGCCAACTCACCCATAATTACATATTGCTCCAACGTTTCGCCAATCATTTGGCCGCTGGCTTTCAGTATGGTTAAGGCAATAGGTAAATCGTAAGCTGATCCTTCTTTTCTAATATCAGCGGGGGCAAGATTGACTACTGTTTTTTGGCGTGGCATAAAATAGCCATAGGTTTTTATAGCTGACTCAATGCGGTGTTCGCTTTCTTTTACCGCACCATCGGGTAATCCGCTAATCCAATATTTTGTTCCTTGTGCAACATTAACTTCTACTGTTATGGTGCGGGCATCCACACCAAAAACAGCACTACCGTACGTTTTGGCCACCATGGGCAAATCATCATCAAAAAGTAAAACGAAAAATTAAAAACAGTTAGAAGTTATTGCGGAGTTTGTTTCTGTTTTTTTTCAGCTTCTTGGTAATCGAATAGTTTAGCTTTTAATGTATTGAGTTCTTGTAACAAGGCCGCTTTTTCTTTTTCAGCTTTCTTGGTACTGCTATAATTCCAAAATAAATCAACCAATAATAAAACCAAACCTAGTAAAGTCAACCATTTAAAATATGGCACCCAAGAAACTATCTGAAAAATTATTTTTGGTAGATAGATGGTGAAGATAAAAGCTGTGATGTGAAAGGCGCCAAAGGCTGCGTAAAAAATCAGGCGGGTGCGATTCATTTTTTTGTTATTGTTATTGGATTTTGAAAGTTAATGAAAAACTTCAGACTTTTTGAATTTCTGTTAATTTAGTATACAATCCCCCCTGTTGCATCAGTTGTTCGTGTTTACCTCGTTCCATGATTTTTCCGTCTTGAATGACCAAGATTTCATCAGCATGTTGTATAGTGCTCAATCTATGCGCAATAACGATTGATGTTCTGTTTTCCATTAATTTAGTTAACGCATCTTGCACTAATTTTTCAGATTCTGAATCTAAAGCTGAAGTGGCTTCATCTAAAATTAATATGGGTGGATTTTTTAACACAGCTCGCGCAATGCTTAATCGTTGTCTTTGTCCGCCCGAAAGCTTAGAGCCACGTTCCCCGATTTTGGTTTGATACCCATCTTCCGTTCGGACGATAAATTCGTGTGCGTTAGCTACTTTAGCAGCGCGGATAACATCTTCTTCGCTTACATTTTCTAAGCCGAATGCAATGTTATTGAAAATAGTATCGTTAAATAAAATGGATTCTTGGGTTACAATGCCCATTTCTTTTCTGATGGATTCTAGCTGATAATCCGTTAAAGGTTTACCATCAATGCAAACTTCGCCTTGTTGGGGATCATAAAAACGTGGAACTAAATCTGCCAATGTTGATTTTCCACCTCCGGATGGTCCAACCAAAGCAATGGTTTTTCCTTTCGGAATGATAACGTTGATATCATTTAATACAGTTTTCTCCTTCGTATAGCCAAACGTTACATGTCTGAATTCTATACTATGCTGAAAACTGGGTAAAGCTACTGCACCTGGCTTATCTTGAATAGCAGGTTGCGCGTCTATTACTTCAAAAATTCTTCGGGCAGATGTAATGCCTTTTTGCAAAGAGGTAATACCATTAGAAAAATTCTTTGCCGGTTGAATCATAGAAGCGTAAATGGTAAGAAATAATAAGAAAGAAGATGAATCTAATTCACCAGAACCTGATAGAACCGTTCTGCCGCCATAATACAAAATGACAGCAACGATGATAACGCCCAATAATTCTGACAAAGGTGAGGCTAATTCATTTTTTCTGGAGATAGATAAATTTACTTTTCGGTGAAAGGTACTCTCATCATCAATTCTTTTTAATAGAAAATTGCGCGCATTGAAAGCATAGATAACACGCATGCCACCGAATGCTTCATCTAAAATATTGACAATTCTCCCCATGGTTTCCTGACTTTGTTCTGCACGTTTCTTTAAACGTTTGATGATTTCTGCGATGACACCACCGGTTAAAGGAAGAACGATTAGCGTGAACAAAGCCAACTGCGAAGAAATCATAAACAACATCACAATAAAAACAATCAGTGTGATGGGTTCTTTAAAAACAGATTTTAAACTATTCACTACCGCACCTTCTACTTCGGCTACATCGTTGGTAAATCTGGAAATTAAATCTCCTTTGCGCTGGTCGTTAAAATAACCAATGTGCATATTGGTAACTTTATTAAAAACATCCATGCGAATATTTTTCACCACATCTACTTTTACAATAGAAGCAGCCATGCGTTCGAGGTAACGGAATAAGTTGGAAAGAAAAACACCGATTACAATACACAAGCAAACGAACATCAAAGCGTTGAGTGGCCCTTCTGTGTTAACAATACCAATAAAATAATGATTGAATACTTGTTTTAAATAATCGATAGTGTATGAAAACTCTGGTATAGGTGGAATGGACTGACCTAATTTTTGCTTGAACAAAACATCAAGCATCGGTTGGATTAATCCTAAGTAAGTGGCGTTAAAAATAACAGCCAATACCGCATAGATAAAAAACTGAGTAAGTCGTAAACCAAGATTAGGTGCGTAGCGTAAAATGCGAAAATATATTTTCATGATTAGAAGTCGTATAAACGCTGAGGTATATTCCAGCGTATGGAGAATGAAGTAATCGTGCTATTTTGATTGTAAAAAGCCAAATCGCTTTTGCTGTTGCGTACCAATACCATGGCTTCTGCAAAAAGATTATGTTTGAGCATATAGCTCATCGTTAAATTGGCAAATGTTATGGTATTAGAAAAACCTTGGGCTATTTCATTATTAAAATTTTGCTGACGAGTTGTATTGATTTTTAAAATATCCCCACCCCAGTTAGTAGTAGCATCGTCTCTTCCGGTTTTAACCAAAATCAATTTACCAATTACATGTAAACGGGGAATGGGCTGATAACGCACTACACCAATTAATTCATTTAAGTTAGCGCCCAACGGATGTGCCAAAGATTGTCGATAACCGGAATAACTTCCGAAATCCGAATCATGCGAAAACGTATAAGGCCTGATGCGATTGGCTTCGGCTTGAAAATCTAAATTGGCAATGCCAAAAGCATCTACATATTTTACACCTAACTGGGCAGCAAATTTGTTGGCCCACCAGCCGTCTCCTTTCTTCACGTTATCCAATAAAAATTCATCTAAAGCAACTTGGCCATATAGCTGAACGTTTTTTATAGCATTCCATTTAAAATCGGCACCAATAATAACGTTATCACTGCTTCCGTTTTGTTGTTCGATGGCACGGTAGAAAATAATGGGATTCAAATATGCGGCATCAAACTTTCCTTGTGTTGTGGAGTCGGCAGCAAAAACAACCGATTCAAAAACGCCAATGTTAAGTTTCTTTCCAATGTTAAAGCTAAAATGATGCATAGCCACATATTTATCAGGAAAGCGACCAGTTCCGGTTAATCCATTTATGTTTCCGGTTGTATTGGCTGTAAAACGATTGAGTAGAAAAAAGTAATTCAACTTCCAGACTTTTGCATTTCCTTTTAAGAATAAAGCAGGTGGTGGATTATCTGAAAATGCCAACGAGCGAAAACCATGACCAACATTAAAACGATCGTGCCCGAATTGTATATTGATATGTTTGGTCGCTTCGAAAGTTATGTAGCCTCGTGCTTGCAAAAAATCTACGGCTTGTCCTTCCTTAAATCCTTTCCAGAAACCTTCGTGTGGTACTACTAAATTAGTGCGATAATCATTCACATAATCAGGCAATAGCAGTTGATTGTCTGTGAGGTAAGTATAAAAACCTACTTTATTGTCAATCATGCCACGCACTTCAATGCCTCGCGTGTTGGTGTAAAGCATATCATCTACCAAATTATCGCGGCCTGCACCAACGTATAAAACCGGACTGATGTGTACATCGAAATCTTTTGTTCGGGCGTGGTAAAAATCAGATTTTGATTGGTAAAGATGTTTGGCGATTGCTTTTTTAGATTGATAATCGGCTGTGGTGTCCCACTCCCAACTGTCTGTTCTAAAATATTGATCATTAAATTGGTCAGCCTTCGATTGGATTAAACCGGTTTCTCTATTCTCTTTGAAAAAAGCAACGATGTCGCTTCTTTTATAAGGTTTGGTTACGGTAAAGAAATGTTGATTTAATTTTCCGGATTTGATTTCGTAGCGATCGATGCGGTGGTAATACTCTTCGTTGAGTGGCGCGAAGTTACTTTGGGCCATGGAAAGCCCAGAAAGGAGTGAAAAAGCCAAAAAACCTAAAGTTTTTTTCATAAGTCTTAAAAATAGATGTTTTCCCGCGAAAAATTGGTTAAAGTGCTGGATTATTGGAAGGTAAGGCTTGTTAATTCAACTCATCCCCTTATCTTTGCAGTCCGTTTTGGAAAAACCCTTTTTTCGGGCAGAAAGTCCAAATAGAAAAAAAGAAACAAAAATTTAGAAATACATGAAAAACGGCATTCACCCAGACTATCAGGATGTTATATTCCACGATTTGTCTAGCGACACCAAGTTTTTAACTCGCTCAACTTTAAAGAGCAAAGAAACCACCAAGTGGGAAGATGGCAAAGAATACCCTGTTATCAAGGTGGAAGTTAGCTCTGCGTCACATCCATTTTACACAGGTAAAAAATTGTTTGTGGATACTGCAGGCCGCGTAGAAAAATTCAAAAACAAATACAAGAAAGCTTAATTGCTTTTTATCGATACAGAAGCCACTCAATCGGGTGGCTTTTTTGTTTTATGGATGTTCAGCTTTTTTCAAGTTTATGATAAAGAGAACCCTGAACCCTGCATTATATACTGCTCTTATCTTATTTTTACTCCATGAATATGATTTTGTTTGATGAGGCATCCCTTCGCCAACAACTTTTACCTTTAACGTTTACCAGACCAATTGCCGATTTGCGCGTGGGCATCCTTACCCTTGCGGAAAAATGGAAGCATCATCTCAAACAAGATTATTCTTTTCTAACAGAAACGTATTTAAGTCAAAAATTTACAACCCAATTCGGTGACGATAATCTATTCATCAATGGCGCTTTATGCCCGAATGAATCTTTAGTGAAAGCCATTCAAAACTTGAGCAAAGAACAAAGCTTAGTAGCTGGCACAACATTATTAGCCGTTCGCACACAAGCAAAAGAAATTCATCAAAGTAAGAACGTTGTTTCTTTCGATGGAGCTTTTACGCTGATCGATCAACCTTGGAAAATATTTACGTACAATTCAGCCGAAATCAAAAATGATTTTAAGCTGATAACCGAAGGAAGAAAATCTCAACCGATTACAGATAAACATACCATTGTATATGGCATCGAAAATATTTTTTTAGAAGAAGGTGTTGACATCAAAGCTTCCGTACTTAATGCAGAAAGCGGACCTATCTATTTAGGAAAAAACAGTGTAGTACAAGAAGGTTCTCTTATTAAGGGTTCTTTTGCTTTGTGCGAAGGCGCAACTGTAAACATGGGCGCAAAAATGCGAGGCGATTCCACTATTGGACCTTATTGTAAAGTAGGAGGCGAGGTAAGTAACAGTGTGCTATATGCTTACAGCAACAAAGGTCATGATGGATTTTTAGGAAATTCTGTTTTAGGTGAATGGTGTAATTTAGGTGCCGATACCAATACCTCCAACTTAAAAAATAATTACGAACAAGTTAAACTATGGAGTTATGTGAAACGTGGTTTCGTAAATACTAACCAACAGTTTTGCGGACTCATCATGGGCGACCACAGCAAGTGTGGCATCAATACGATGTTTAATACGGGCACAGTGGTTGGCGTTTCATCGAATATTTTTGGTGATGGTTATCCACGTAATTTTATCCCTTCCTTCTCGTGGGGAGGTGCAGCAGGATTAACAGCTTACTTGCCTAAAAAAGCATTTGAAACCGCAGAACGTGTAATGAGCAGAAGACATGTAATATTAACCGAAACAGATAAAGCCATCTTGCAGCATATTTTTGATAACACAGAAGAACACCAAAAAGCCAGTTAAGCCACAACCATGTTATTTGCACAAATACCGGGCATACAAAGCGTAAAAGATGTGTTAACACAAGCTGTGGCTAACCAACACATCGCACACGCACAACTTTTTTTAGGCGCTGAAGGCGCGCTAAATTTACCACTGGCACTTGCATATGCAACTTACTTACATTGCGAGAATAGAAAAGAAAATGATGCCTGTGGACAATGTGCTGCTTGTAGCAAGAGTTTAAAATACATTCATCCCGATACGCATTTTGTTTTTCCAATGGGCAACTTAAAAGCGAATAAAGATGAAGAAGCACAGAAAATAGAAAAGCTAAAATGGTGGAGGAGTTTCTTATTAGAAAATCCTTTAGGCAATATTGAAGATTGGGCTAACCATTATGGTGGTGAAGATAAGCAACTCAATATTTCAAAAGAGGAAAGCCGCGAGATCATCAAAACACTTGCGTTAAAATCTTTTGAAAGCAAAGTAAAAGTGATGATCATCTGGCAGCCCGAATACATGCATCCTACTGCTGCCAATGGTATTCTAAAAATTTTAGAAGAACCAACGCCCAATACTTATTTTGTTTTGATAACCAACGCTGCCGATCGGTTATTGCCAACTATCATTTCGCGTACACAAATCATTACTGTTCCATTATTGCAAGATGATGAGTTAGAAAACTATTTAATTACACAAAAAGGAATTGATGAAAAGAGAGCTGCGCAAATCACCCAATTGGCAGATGGAAACATCAACCAAGCTTTACGCTTGTTAGCAAGAGAAGAGGATGATAATACACAGCGATTTACAGCTTGGATGCGTGCTTGCTACAGAAGAGAGTTTATTTCATTACTCGCTATGGCTGATGATTTTCATAATCTGGATAAAATCAGTCAGAAAAATTTATTCAGTTACAGTTTAAATTTATTTAGAGAAACGTTATTGAACTTATCCGGAGCAACCAGCATCAACCGAACTCGAGGCGAAGAATTAAAATTTGTACAAGACTTCAGTAAAGTATTAGACTGGAAAAAAATTGAAACCGGAACCAAACTCATCAACGAAGCCATCTATCACTTAGAAAGAAACGGAAGCGCTAAAATGATTTTCCTCGACCTTTCTATCCAATTGCATAAAACCTTTCAACCTAAATAACTATGGTGATAAAAATAGGAACGCGCGGAAGTAAACTGGCACTATGGCAAGCGGAACATGTTGCTGCTTTGCTCAGACCTTCCGGTATTCAAACACAAATAGAAATCATCGAAACGAAAGGAGATAAAATACTGGATGTAACCATTGGTAAGATAGGAAGCAAAGGTGTTTTCACTGAAGAAATAGAAGTAAAACTTTTAGATGGTTCCATCGATATTGCTGTACACAGCGCTAAAGATTTATCAAGTGAAATTCCGGAAGAATTAGAATTGATTGCTTTCACTGAAAGAGAATTAGTTAATGATGTAATCATCAGCAACAAGTCAGATTTTGATTTGCACCAGGCGAATATTACCATAGGCACAGCCTCTACCAGAAGAATAGCATTCCTCAAACATTTTTATCCGAATGTAACAGCCGTAACGGTGCGCGGAAATTTACAAACGCGTGTACAAAAAATGCACGATGGTGCGTGCGATGCGTTAATGCTGGCTTATGCCGGTGTACACAGAATGGGTTACAACCATTTGATAAAAGAAACCATTGGCACCAGTTATTTTGTGCCGGCAGTAGGGCAGGGAAGCATCGCTGTGGAATGCCATAAAAAATTAGACTTTAGAAAAAAAGAAGCCATTCAACAATATGTAAACCATTCGGCAACAGAAGATTGTCTTCGTGCCGAACGCGCTTTTTTGAAAACTTTACAAGGTGGATGCAGCATTCCTTCTTTTGGTTATGCGCATTACGAAGGCGATTTAATTACTTTGAAAGCCGGCATCATTTCGTTAGATGGAAGACGTGTAGTGAAGGTAAAAGAAAGTGCAAGCCCTGCTGATGCTAAGGAACTTGGCAAGAAAGTTGCCATGGAGGTATTAGCAGAAGGAGGAAAAGAAATTCTACATTCAATCAGACAAATACAACAATCAAAATAACGTTTAGCTATATGCAAAAATCTATTTTATTATTCTCCATTTTTGTTTTCAGCTTGTTTACCAGTTGCGGACAAAATAAAAAAACTGATTATGTCGTAACCATCAAAACGGAATATGGCGAAATGATTGCGATCTTATATGATGAAACCCCTAAACACAAAGAAAACTTTATCAAACTAGCTAAAGAAAAATTCTTCGACAGCACATTATTTCATAGAGTGATTCCTGAGTTTATGATACAAGGTGGCGATCCCAATTCAAAAAAGGCAACACCAGGCCAACCTTTGGGTACAGGAGGTCCGGGCTATACAGTAGATGCTGAGTTTGTTCCTCAATATTTCCACCACAAAGGTGCACTTTCAGCAGCGCGTTTGGGCGATGGACAAAATCCGCAAAAGGCTTCGAGCGGTTCGCAATTTTATATTGTGCAAGGCAAAGTGTGGAAAGAAAACGAATTGAAAATCGATCAGCAAAAATTAGGAATGGGTTTACAACAAATGTTGGCTAAACCCGAGAATAAAACCTTGTACGATTCAATAGTAAAAATTTATCAGGCTGGCGATATGAAAGCTTACGAAGCATGCATCATAGGTTTGGTTCCCAGAATTGTTAAAGAAACCGGTGTGCCGGTTATAAAAGAAATGAGCGCGGACAGACTAAACGCATATACCACCGTTGGCGGTGCGCCTCATTTGGATGACCAATATACCGTATTCGGCAAAGTAATTAAAGGATTAGAAGTAGTGGATAAAATTGCAGCGGTACAACGCGACCGTTCCGACAGACCCACACAAGACGTGCGTATGTTTATTACCGTAGAGGAATTGTCAAAGAAAAAGATAGAGAAGTTATATGGCTATCAATATCCTGAAGTGAAGAAGTAGTATTTTAGTAGTTAGATGGATGAAGAAAAAATTGAAGTTGTTGGTTGTTCGTTTATCGAGAAAGCATTTAGTTTAAAAGAATAATCACTTTAAAAAGCGTGGGTTTAGAGCTCGCGCTTTTATTTTAATCATTGATTCAATCATAGATTAAGCTAAGTTCAAAAAAATAGGTCATGATAAATTAATCTAATTAGCAGAGATAAGGCATGCCTAAACTAGTCAGTGCGTTAGCGATAGTAGCCACGCCAAAGGCGTGGCGGATAGCGCGGCCTAGCCTAGCCTAGCTATAATGCTAGGCTAGGCTGGGAACGCCCAAGTTATTTTTAAAATTTATGAATTGATCAAACTATTGTTCTTTATGAGAGAGAATCGCCTTTGATTTTAACTTTCAATAAGCATAAAATACTCTTTTTGCCTTTCATCCTGCCAGCATAACAATTTTAGCAACTTTTTTACTTTATTGCATTGAGATAAACCCACTTATGAAATACTTATCTATTGCGCTGGTTTTGTTAGCTACTGTTTCGCAAGCTCAAAACTGGAAAGGCAAGTTCGAACAACTTGGCCCTAACGAACTTCCAACTCCTAACGCTTATCGCTCTGGCTCCGGTGCACCCGGGCCTGAATATTGGCAGCAACGTGCCGATTACGTGATCGATGTGGAGGTGAATGACGAAACACAGGTTTTAACCGGAAAAGAAACCATTACCTATTACAACAACGCACCTGAAGCTTTAACCTATCTATGGGTTCAGCTCGATCAAAATATTTTAGCTGATAATAGCTTAACTAAACAAACTCAAAGAGGTGCATTGCGTGATTCAATCCCAGGTCGCTTCTTAGGCTTTATCGGTGTAAATACAAGCGATTACAAAGGCGGGTATAACATTACTGCCGTGAAGGACGCAAGTGGAAAAGCTTTACCTTATTTGATTAATTACACCATGATGCGTATTGAGTTACCTGCACCTTTGCGCAAAGGAGAAAAGTTTGTTTTCTCCATTGATTGGAATTACAAAGAATACGATCGTTTACAATTTAGTCAACGTGGAGGTTACGAATTTTTTCCTGAGGATGGAAACTATGTTTACACCTTTGCTCAGTGGTTTCCACGCATGTGCGTATTCGATGACTATGAAGGCTGGCAGAACAAGCAATTTTTAGGAACAGGAGAATTTGCACTTACCTTCGGAAACTACCGCGTAAAAATTACTGTACCCTCTGACCATATTGTAGCATCTACAGGTTGGTTACAAAATCCGAAAGCTGTATTAACGCCTACTCAACAAGAACGTTGGGCACTCGCACAAAAAACTTTTGATAAACAAGTTTTCATTGTTACGGAAGAAGAAGCACGCAAGAAAGAAAAAGAAAAAAGCACCAAAAAAAGCACTTGGGAATTTTATGCTGAGAACGTACGCGATTTTGCTTTTGCGCATTCACGTAAATTTATTTGGGACGCTCAGGCTGTAAAGCTCCCAAGCAAAACAACTATTGCACAATCATTCTATCCTAAAGAAGGAAATCCTTTGTGGGCGAAGGAATCTACCAAAGCAGTAAAAAATACATTAGAAGTGTATTCTGCTCGCACTATTGATTATCCTTATCCACAGGCAACGAGTGTTCATGCTGCAGATCAAGGCATGGAGTACCCGATGATTTGTTTCAACTTTGGTAGACCTAATAATGATGGAACTTATTCTCCTCGCTTACTCGAAGGTATGATTGGTGTAGTGGTGCACGAAGTAGGTCACAACTTTTTCCCTATGATCATCAACAGTGATGAACGCCAGAGCACCTGGATGGATGAAGGTTTGAATACTTTCTTAGAAGCTGAAACTATACGTGAGCGTTATCCTGAATTAAATTATCAACGCGCCTTGCCTAAATCAATGATTCCTTTTATGAAAGGTGATCGTACCCAAATGAGACCCATTATGGCTACGGCAGATAACCAAGGCGGCAACCACGGACCGAATGGATATACTAAACCTGCAACTGGTTTAACCATTCTCAGAAACACAGTGATGGGGCCGGAGTTGTTCGATAAAGCTTTTAAAGAATATGCAACACGTTGGGCTTTCAAACATCCTAAACCGGCAGATTTCTTCCGCACAATGGAAGATGCCTCAGCAGTTGATTTGGATTGGTTTTTCAGAGGATGGTTTTTTACAACAGACAATGCGGATGTAGAATTGGCAGAAGTAAAATGGTTTAAAGTAAAAAACAATCAACAAGATCCTGAGCGCAAAACTCCAGTTACCAAGCAAGGTGATTTGAAGTCAAACGATAAAAAATCTGCCAATAATTTTTCTGATGGTCCGCAGGAAATTACTTTATTAAATACGCCAGATGATTTTTATGGCGAGTTCCGCTCGCGATTAAATGATAATGAAGTAAGAGCAAAATTAGAAGGTAAGAACTTGTATCAACTTAAGTTTAAAAATCTGGGTGGATTAGTAATGCCAATTGTAATTGAATGGACTTACAAAGATGGCAGTAAAGAAATTGAAAGAATACCTGCTGAAATTTGGCGCATCAATGAAAATGAAGTGAACAAAGTATTTGTGAAAGAAAAGGAAGTAGTAAACATTTTGGTGGATCCAAATTTTGAAATTGCTGATGTAAACGCTACCAATAATAATTTTCCTAAAAAAGAAGAGCCATCTAAAGTGGATCAGTTAAAAAAGAATTAATTGAATAATTGAAATAAGAGAAGAGTTCGGTTTAGCCGAACTCTTTTTGTTTTTGCATCTTTGTGTATGAAATTGTTTTACAGACATTATCCATCCGTTAAGCCAAACGACAAAACCATCATTATTTTGCATGGCTTGTTTGGTTCATGCGATAATTGGTTAACACAGGCGAAAATTTTATCGCAAGAGTTTAACGTTTACACAATTGACCAGCGTAATCACGGACAATCTCCTCATAGCGATGCCTTTGATTATGCCGTGATGGCAGATGATTTAAAAGAATTTATAACAGAACACAAAATTGAGAATGCTATCATCATCGGGCATAGCATGGGTGGTAAAACAGCTATGAATTTTGCAATGGCTCATCCTGCCTTGTTATCTGTTTTAATTGTAGTTGATATTGCACCGCGTGCTTATAATTTAGAACATTACACCATTGTAGATGGATTGAATGCAGTGGAAATAAATTCCTTACAAAGCCGACAAGAAGCAGATGAACAACTTAGTCGTTATGTACCCGAAGCAGATGTAAGACAATTTCTGTTAAAGAATTTACAAAGAAAACCTGAAGGAGGATTTACTTGGAAAATAAACTTGCCTGTTATCAGCGCTAAATTGAGCAATGTTGGGGTTGATTTACTTTACGAAGGTAGTTTTGAAAAACCGAGTTTATTCATCAAAGGCAATCGCTCAAATTATGTAAAAGCTGCTGACGAATTGCAAATTGTAAAACGATTTCCATTAGCGAAAATAGTAGGCATGGAAACAGGGCATTGGGTACAAGCTGAACAACCACAAGTATTTTGTGATATAGTTATACAGTATTTAAAATCTTTATAAAAATGCCCGGCACATTGTATTTGATTCCGAATGTGATTGCCGAACAGCAGTGGGCTACCTTATCGCCACAAGTTTTGCAGGTTTTGCCAACACTTAAATATTTTTTAGCAGAAGACATTCGCAATGCAAGAAGATTTTTGAGTGCCCTTAAAATTATGGGCACGATTGAAAATTTGCATTTCAATACGCTTGACAAAAACACAGCCAAGAAAGATTTACAGGAATTATTACAGCCCATATTCCAAAATAACGATATGGGTATATTATCCGATTCAGGTTGTCCAGGCGTGGCAGACCCCGGAGCATTGGCAGTTGCTTTTGCGCATCAACATCAAATTAGAGTAAAGCCATTAGTAGGTCCTTCTTCAATTTTGTTAGCGTTGATGGGAAGTGGTTTAAATGGTCAGTCTTTCGCTTTTTTAGGTTATCTACCTATAGAAAAAGATAAAAAGGCGAAAGCAATTAAAGAAATTGAAAAGGATTCAGCACGAAAAAATCAGACACAAATCTTTATTGAAACTCCTTATCGTAATCAAAGTACTTTTGAAGATTTAATCAAACATTTGCATCCTGAAACTTATCTAACTTTGGCATTTGCAATAACAAGTGAAAAAGAACTTATACAAACCAAGCAAGTTTTGGAGTGGCGCAAATCAATGATTCAGTTAGAGAAAGAACCTTGCGTGTTCTTGTTGTTACAATCAATTTAATTGTACTGATTTACAATTGAGTTTGTTAACTGATTGAGTTATTGTTTTTTTGATTTCTTTTTAGTTTGCGCTTTTTGATTTTTCTTTTCTTGATCTGCTTTGTGCATGTTGCGCATCACTCTTCTGTACACTAGTAGAAAAAACAAGACAGTAGAAACCATTACTGCCCAATAGCCATTGGCAAAACCATAATTCATGATTTGGTGCAAACCCATGATAAAGAAGGCAGCTGAAGCTGCTAAGAGAATAGCATCGATTAGTTTCATTGGTTTTCTTTCATTTCAAAATCACCGGTAACCGTTTTCATTTCAAAATCGCTCAAATCTTGTTTGGCATTCATGCCTTGTCCGTAGATAACATCTGTTTGTTGGCGGATGGTTACAAATTTTTCTGTAAATATTTTTTTATCGATTGGCTTCCAAAATAACTCTTCGGTATTGAGTTGTTCATCTTTGATTAAATTTTTCACCACAACATCGCCTCTTCCTCTCCATTGGTTTTCTTTTTTAAAGAAATAAGCATGGTTTGCTTTTAGTGTTGATTCTAGGCGACCGCTTACATCATAAAACTCCATGTAAATTCCTTTCGGAAATTCTCTGTCGCCTTCAATGAACTCATAAACCAAAGCAGCTTTCATTTTTACTTTTACGAGATTATCTTCAGTATAAAACAATTCCATGTTTTCCACCTCTCGCAACGGTCCTTTATACTCTTGCGGCTCCTTGTTCTCGACAGGAGCACAAGCGTAAAGGTTTAGTGCCAACAACAAGATGAAAGTGATTCGCATGTTGCTCTAGTGAAAAGTAAATGAATTTATATAAGTATGAACAAACAAAAAAGCCATCCTAAACAGGATGGCTTTAATTATTTAAAAATGTTTAGTCTCTAGTGCGAACAGTAGTTGATTCACCAATCCAGCAACCTACATTGATGGATTGACCTTGCTGATAATTCACCAAGAAAATTTCTTCTTTAGATGGGAATTGCGCTTTTGCTGCACCCATCTTTTGAGTGGCACCGGCACGAGAAAAATAATCGTAAGCGATTAAATAAACTGCACGGTCGTCTGCTTGGTTTTCGCGCTTAGAACAATCGTTGAAACTGTTGTAATATAAGTCACCAATTTTTTCGTAAGCATCTTTATTAGAAGCATCAAGCTCTAAAGCCTGACGGAATAATTTTCTTGCCTCAGACTTGCTTCCTTTTTTGCCAACAATAGTGCCTTGAGCAAGTAAAATTTCTGCTTTGTCTTGATTAGTTGGAGCTAATGTAAATGCTTCATTAAGATAATATTCTGATTTCTCCATGTTATCCATTGAAGAGTATCTTAAGCCTAGGTTCTTGGCAAGAACAAAGCTTTTTTCAACTTTATGGATTGCTTCGCCAGCTTCTAGCCAAAGCGGATCATCAATACATTTATCTTTCAACATAAATGAGAATATCTTTTTCGCAAGTACAATATCAGATGGATTTGTCTTGAATTTCGGAGCTAAATTCTTTCTAACGAAGTCGCAATTGATTTTTACTAAAGTCATCAAAATAGCATCAACGTCCTCTTTGTATTTGAGTATTTTATCGGTTGGCTTACCTTCTGTAGTAGCCTTGCTTATTTTAGCATCAATTATGGCAGATATCTTATCATAACGCATAAGAATTTGTTCTTCATTCAAATTCTTAAGTTTTGTAGCACCAACTCGCACAGCTTGCATATAGGGTATCAATAAACCGTCACTAGTGTTGTTGCCATTTAATTCAATTGCTTTATCCATTAATGGAAGTACTTCGGCTGCTTTCGCGCCATTAAGGTTGTATTTGTAAAATGAAATGGCTTTGCGGTTCATTACGCTTGCTTCTTCTCCGCAATACTGAATACGCATGTCGTACATCAACATCAACGAATCTACATACACTTGTTTCTTCGCAGCATCTTTTTCCTGATCAGCCAGCTTATCGAACAATTCAGCACCTTGTATGTAAATACTAGTGTTTAAGTTGGGTACATTTTTTAACAACCACTGATGTGGTGCAATAGCCTGCTTATAATGACCATTCTTTACTGCATCAGAATACAACACATTGCATTCTTCAGCTTTTGGTCTATCTGCATCTGGCCATTTCCACTCTTTACACTGTGCGTGTGCTTGCTCGGCCGCAAAAAAACTTGCTGCTGCAAAGGCAAGACTTAAAACTTTGTTTCTCATTTTCATTTAGGTTTCTAGTCAAATTTTCTCTTAATAAACCATTGGTCATTCAGGCTTATGCCCAGGTACAGTTTCCAGTAACTTTCTCTTAAAAGATTGTCGGTTACGTTTCCTCTTCTACCTGTCTTAAAGCCGAGATCGATGCTAGATCGACCCGCTGGTAAAGAGAATCCAAAATTAATGCCAAAATCTGTAACGTTTTTACCGTTTACCAAAAAGGGAAGTTGTTCGTAGCTGATTCCAGTTCGGTAAACTACTCTTTTGAAATAATTTAGCGCCAAATAATCAGGGATAAATTCTCCACCAATGGCAAGTCTCCAAGAATTAGTCAGGTTTCTTTCATCATCATCGTTAACCGAGCGAAAAGTATTCCAGTCTTGAATAGTTAAATCGATTCCAGCATTCCATTTTCTATCCTTTCCATACGAAATACCAATGCCTACAGAACCGGGTAAATTGGTTGTTCCATTTAAAGCTCTTTGTCTGTCAGAAAAAACGGTATCTCCACTAATGGCATTCATCATGTAGAGGTCCGTTGTTAAATCACTGCTCAGGTTCGATTGAAGTTTATAAACAGCACCAACATTGAATCGATTGTTATTTTTTCCTATGGAATCTAAAGTAAAACTCGCGCCAAAAGCTGCTGAAAAACCTTTATAAAAAGTATCATCTTTTATACCTACCCTAAAACCTAATGCTTGGTTGGGCGCTTTAGCAAAGCCATCGTATGAGCGTATAATATTTCCAAATAAATAAGAGGTAGAAATACCGATATTGAAATACTGATTTAGCTTGAAACCGTTGTTCCAATACAATTCCGTTAGACCACCTGTGCCTTCTTCTAAAGCTGTAAAAGTTTCTCCCTCACTTCCGTTTTCAACTTCTTCTTCGTAAGAAAAACTATAATTAACTCTTGAATAAGGTTTAATACCTAAGGAAGTGGCAGCTTTTCCAAATTTAAGTGGGAAAGCAATTGCTAAGTAATTTAGGTTACCTGCTCGTGCTTTGCCAGAGAGTGTGCCATCCGTTAAACGAACCTCTTCCGTTACCACGCCAGCCTGAAAGACTGTAAACACATTGTATGGTAAAAGTGCAGGGTTTTGATTATTTAAAAAAAGGAATTGAGGTTGACTGTAACCTATACCTCCCATGCCTTGGTTATGCACCAACGCACTGCCATATACATCTCCGATTCCAAAGGAAGAGAAAGGACTTTTAACAGCTTGGGCCGAAACCAAATTGTATGTCAGTACAACAAGTGCTGTGCAAAAAATTACTTTAAAATTGACCGACATTATGTTGTAAAATGCTGTTTAAACCTCTTAATACCATATTTTGGACCGCAAATATGGCCCCTTTCAGTTGTTTTTCAAAAAATTGCGTGTCGCCACCGCATAATATCACCTTCATTTCTCCAAATTTTTCTTTATAACGTTCAATTATGCCATCTATTTCGGCTAAAGTGCCGTTGCTTACACCACTTTGCATACAAGTTATTGTGCTGTCACCTACCAGTTCTGCAGCAGGATTAAACTCAACAACCGGCAATTTTGCTGTGAATTGATGCATGGCTTTTAATCGCATTAATAATCCAGGCGAAATTCCTCCGCCATAATAAATGCCTTCAGAAGATATGTAATCGTAGGTGATGCAAGTTCCGGCATCAATAACCAAACAAGCATCAGCAGGAAACATTTGTTTTGCACCGCATACTGCTGCTAATCTATCCATGCCTAAAGTGTGTGGTGTTGCGTACTTATTTTGTATTGGAACAGGTAATGAACTTGTGAGTTGAAAAACATTTCCCTTACCATCTAATGCATCTATCCATGCCTCATTGTTTGCGCGAACGGTGCTGTAAATGGCATGCGAAAAACTGATAGTATGTAGAAAAGAAATCAAGTTTCCTTCGTGAACAAACGTTTGTTCCTGAATAAGGTCCTGTTGATTGAAAATTCCTACCTTCGCGACCGAATTGCCAATATCTAGTACGAGTTGTTGTACGTGCTGCATGAATAAAAATACACTTGTATTGGCTCTTGGTTGAACACGCAAGTTAAAGGAAAAATTAAAGAGTTAAATCGCTCAATATGAAAGACCTGTTATTAAAATTTGAAAACAAAAAACCTGAAATCGTTTTTGAATGGAAAGACCCGGAAACTGAAGCTGTTGGCTGGGTAGTGATTAACTCTTTGCGTGGTGGTGCGGCAGGTGGCGGAACACGCATGCGTGTGGGTTTAGATAAACGCGAAGTAGAATCCTTGGCTAAAACCATGGAAGTAAAATTTACGGTTTCCGGTCCGCCAATTGGAGGTGCAAAATCCGGTATCAATTTCGATCCTAATGATCCTCGCAAAACTGGGGTGTTGCAACGTTGGTATGCAGCCGTAATGCCTCTACTAAAATATTATTACGGAACAGGTGGCGATTTAAATGTAGATGAAATACATGAAGTAATTCCGATTACAGAAGACAGTGGCATTTGGCATCCGC
Organism: Cyclobacteriaceae bacterium; assembly: GCA_027533395.1. Taxonomy (GTDB): domain Bacteria; phylum Bacteroidota; class Bacteroidia; order Cytophagales; family Cyclobacteriaceae; genus Chryseotalea. The sequence continues at coordinate 50,316 of JAPZUF010000006.1, read as the reverse complement.
AAGAAGGTGTATTTACTGGTCACTATAAACCAACTGAAGCACAAAAAGTAAATCGCATTGGTCAGTTAAGGCAAGGTGTGGTTAAAGTGATTGAAGAAGCTAACTATGTGCCTAACCTCAATAGAAAATATACCATTGCCGATATGTGCACCGGGTATGGTGTTGCAGAAGCAGTTAAACACTATTACGAAATTTGGGGTGGACAAGCAGCAGGTAAACGAGCAGTTGTGCAAGGTTGGGGAAATGTAGGTGCGGCCGCAGGATTTTATTTAGCAAAGATGGGCGTAAAAGTAATAGGTATATTAACTAAAGAAGGTGGATTGTTAAAGCCCGAAGGTTTTTCGCAAGAAGAAATCAACGAGTTAGTGGTAAACCGAGATGGTAATAAACTAGTATCGCCTGATTTATTACCTTTTGAAATTGTAAACGAAAAACTATGGAAACAATCTTTCGAAATATTCATTCCGGCAGCTGCGAGTAGATTGGTTACACGCAATCAAATTGATAGCATGATTCAATCGGGTTTAGAAGTAATTTCGAGTGGAGCCAATGTTCCTTTTGCCGACCCTGAAATATTTTTTGGTTCAACCGGATTACATGCCGATCAGCAAGTTTCTGTTATCCCAGATTTTATAGCTAACTGCGGCATGGCACGTGTGTTTGCTTATTTTATGGAACGCGAAGTAAGCATGAAAGATGATGCCATCTTTAACGACATCTCCCAAACCATTCGCAAAGCTTTAGTAAAAACATTTAAAGCAAGTCCAAACAAAACCAATATTGCGCAAACTTCTTTCGAAATTGCATTGAGGCAATTGGTTTAAATTTTAATCCTATCCAAAATCCAACCTGTAATGCTTAAACGCTCGCGTGTGGCAGGCATTACTTCATGCTCCAAAGCATCGCTACGAAAGCAAACCAAGCGACCGGCTATTGGAAGTACATCAAAGGATTGATCATTTGAATAGATTCTTAGTTGTCCACCATTTTCTGCTGTCCAGTTTTTGTTTAGATACAGGATAACAGAAAGTTTTCGCGCATCATCTTTTTTAAACTGATCGAGATGACGTTTGTAATAACTACCAATAGGATATACTGTTTGATGCACCTCAACATCTTTTAAACTGAGAAACAAAGCTCTGTTTAGAAATTGAATCAAATCTTGCAATCGAGAAAGATAAACTTGTGTTGAAGGCAAAGCTGTTTGCGGATCAATCCAAGAAATTAAATCTCCGCGAATGGCTTCGTTAATTTGTGCATTAGCTTGTTTGCCAATGCCAGCTTTCTTAAAATGCTGCTGATAATGTTGAAAGTGATCTTCCTTTAAAATAGCAACAACTTCTTCTTCTTTCAAAAAATTATCTACAATGGCATATTGTTTGTCGGCCAATCCATCAGCAATGGCATCAAATACTTGTTCCATGTAACAAAATTACGATTTACTTGTCTATACTTACATTTAAATACCACTGAAAGAAATGAAAATGAAAATTGTTTATAATGGGTTAATGTTCTTTTTTATGATGCTGATGATAGCAGCCTGCGCACCCAAACAAAGTGTGGAGTTCAGAGGCATCAGAAATATGCGGGCAGAAGTTGATGATAAACCTGTTATCAAATCGGATGTCGTATTTTATAATCCGAATAAACAAAAAGGAGAATTAAAGAAAATTGATGCTGTTATTTATGTTTCCGGAAAAAAATCGGCAGTAGTGAATCAGGAATTTGCTGTCCCTGTTAAAGGTGAATCAGAATTTATTGTGCCGTTAGAAATAAAAGTAGATTTAGAAGAAGAAGGCGTGCTCAACAATTTATTAGGTTTGATTGGTGCCAAAAAAGTAAAAGTGAAATATGTTGGCACAGCTACTATAAAATACAAAGGCATTCGTGTAAAGGTACCCTTCGATAAAGAAGAAGAAATTAAACTGAGATGGTGATAGTGTTATAATCTGGCATTCTCCTTATTTGGAACTGTTAAGAAACTCCATTAAATTGAAGTTCGCCTTAACACTACACCCATGTATAGAACACTTGCCTTTATTCTATTTGCCATTTTATTTGCTTGTTGCAAACAAAACGAATCCGTTAATTTTTCAATAACCTATAGCCAAGCGTTAAGCGAGCAGGCACAAGATGGTCGTTTGCTTCTCTTGCTTTCAACGGATAGTACAGCAGAACCGCGCTTTCAAATATCAGACGATTTAAAAACACAGTTGGTTTTTGGTATAGATGTAGAAAACTGGGCAAGTGGCAGCCAACAAATCATTCGCAACAATGCATTTGGTTATCCGATTCAATCGTTAAAAGAAATTCCGGCTGGCGATTATTATGTGCAAGCCTTGCTAAACCGTTACGAAACCTTTACGCTTAAGAATGGAAAAACAGTAAAACTTCCTCCCGATAAAGGTGAAGGTCAGCAATGGAATCAAAAGCCGGGCAATTTTTATTCTAAGCCAACTAAAGTTACCATTCATAAAACTGGCGAAACCATTTCGATTGAACTAACAGAAAGCATACCTCCAATAGAAGAACCAAAAGACACGAAGTATGTTAAACACATTAAAATCCAAAGCAAACTCTTAACAGAATTTTGGGGTAAACCCATGTACTTAGGTGCGCACGTTTTAGTGCCCGAAGGTTTTGATGAACATCAGGAAGCTCGCTATCCTTTAATGATTTATCATGGTCATTTCCCGGCCGATTTTGGTGGCTTTAGTGAAACACCACCTCCTGCTGACATGGACACGAGCGATTACAGCAGCAGATTTGATATCTATGGCTATAAAAAATTTCAAGCACAAGAAGCTTACAATTTTTATAAACAGTGGACATCCAAGAATTTCCCTCGCTTTCTCGTGATAGAAATTCAACATGCCAATCCTTATTATGATGATTCGTATGCCGTAAACTCAGCCAACGTTGGGCCATATGGCGATGCCATCATGCAAGAATTAATACCAGAAATTGAAAAACAATTTAGAGGTATAGGAGAAGGTTGGTCGCGCTTTACTTATGGTGGTTCTACTGGAGGCTGGGAAGCCTTAGCGGTACAAATGTTTTATCCGGATGAATTTAACGGATGCTTTGCTGCTTGTCCCGACCCGATTGATTTTCGTGCTTATTGTTTAGTTGATATATATAAAGATAAGAATGCGTATTGGTACGATAGCGAGTTTAAAAAATTACCTATTCCATCTCATCGCAATTATTTAGGACAAATACAATCTACCATGCAACACAGCAATTATTTTGAGTTAGCATTGGGCACAAAATCGCGGAGCGGACAACAGTGGGATATTTGGGAGGCAGTTTATTCACCACAAGGAGAAGATGGTTATCCAAAAAGAATATTCAATAAAGAAACAGGCGAAATTGATAAAGAAGTAGCTGCCTACTGGAAAGAAAATTATGACTTACGCCATATACTTGAACGTGATTGGGCAACACTCGGCCCCAAACTGAAGGGAAAAATTCATATCTATTGTGGTGATATGGACAATTATTATTTAAACAACGCAGTATACCTGATGGAAGATTTTTTAAAGAAGACCAATAATCCATTTTATGGAGGTGAAGTAGCCTATGGTGACAGAGCTGAACATTGCTGGAACGGAGATCCGGTTAATCCTAATTATGTTTCTCGCTTGCGTTATAATACGATGTATCTGCCTAAAATTTTAAAACGCATAGAAGAAAGCGCACCGAAAGGAGCAGACTTAAAAAGTTGGAGGTATTAGTTTTCGTTAATTAGCTTTAGTGCTTAGTTATTCGATTAATAATTGAGTTTTTAGTTTGGTTTCTCTGTTTATTTTAAGCTTCGAGTTGGTGTTTAATCGAAGAGAATTTCACAATGAACATTATTATTAAATTGAAAACAAAAAAGCTGCCTGATGGGCAGCTTTTTCTTTTAAAACATATATATATCCGTTACTGGCGCGATAACCAACGGATGAAAAATACTACACCAATTACAACGGCAATAACGCCTAGTACCCAAAACACAGAATTGACACCGCCTAAAAAGGTTAAAACTAAACCGACTGAACCGAAAATGGCCGCCATCTTTAAATCTTTGTCCATGTTTTTTGCTTCTTGAACTGATTTTGTATCAGCTTTTTTCAATTCTTTGATGTACTGCTTTAACTCAGTCTTAATTTCTTTCTTCAATTCTTTTCTTTCTTCTTTAGAAAGCTGAGCTAAGGTTTTCTTAATCGTTTCTTTAGAAACGGTGGCAACAGCAGGAGTGGCAACTGTTTCTTTTGTTTCAACAATGATATTTTCAGTTGAGGCGATAGCATCGCTTGGTTCATTTACTTGTTGTTCGTTTTGCTTCTCTGCATTTTCTTTTTTGCCCGCATAGTAATTATGATGGCTAAAGTTGTAAGTATATTTTGGAGTAGAACAAGCGGCCAATAAAACTACCGCACATACAAAAAGTAAAATCTGTTTCATATTTATTATTTATTTGTTTTCTTCCGAAAGATAGAAATAATCCTGTTGACAAAACGCTTCGAAAAAGCGAGGAAAAAGGCAGATTGACCGAAAATAAATCCGTACACCACCAAAATTAAAATATATAAAGGCAAAACAACGATGTAGTACAATACACTAACCCAAAAAGTACGGTCTTCACCAATGTTTAGCCATGAAAGCAAAACTGGTTTTAAAAAATAAACGGTAAAGCCGGTACAAGCAAAAACCAATAGCACTATCCATACTTGCTTATGGTCTTTTAACTGCCATCGTTTTTGTAATCGGTTAATCCACGACATCTCAAAAATTAAATTAAATCCCAATATTTTTCGCTCGGCACCGGAGCCTCCAGGTTCAATTTTTCTTTTTTAACCGGATGCAAAAAAGATAAAGAACGAGCATGTAAACAAATGGAAGCATTGTGAGTAGGCTCCGGATATCCATATTTTAAATCACCTCTTATAGGGCAACCCATGTTGGCTAATTGTACCCGTATTTGATGTGGTCTACCGGTTATCGGTTTTACTTCTAACAACCAATGATCGCCAACAGGTTTAATAATTTGATAGGATAGCTCAGCTCTTTGTGTTTGAGGCATTTCTTTAGAAAAAGCAGTTGTTTTGTTTTTATCAGGGTCTTTTTTAAGCCAATGAATTAGCGTATCGCTTTCTTTTTTCGGTTTTTGCTTTACAATTGCCCAATATGTTTTTTCTGTACTTCGCTCTCGAAATTGTTTGTTCATTCTTTCTAAAGCTTTGCTCGTGCGAGCCAGCACCACCAGACCACTTACTGGTCTATCCAGTCGATGCACAATTCCTAAAAAAACAGCACCTGGTTTATGGTATTTTTTTGCAATGTAATCCTTAGCATAATCGCCTAAAGTTTTATCGGCAGTAGCATCGCCCTGCACCAGAATACCTGCGGTTTTATTAACAACCAGCAGGTGATTATCCTCATAGATTACATCAAAAGCTTTCACACGATTGCAATGCGTTTCGAAAGGGTATTTTGTTATCTTTGCGCCACCTTGGGCAAGATAAATCCCTTGGATTAAAACACAAACATCAGCATTTTATTTCAACTTAAAACATATGGCGTACATAGAACCAGCACCGCTTGTAGATAAGGAAAATCCCTTCGAAGCGATGATGTCGCGTTTTAAAGTGGCATCGCAAGTACTTGGATTAGATGAAGAAGTTTACAACGTGTTGAAGTCGCCTGCCAAGCAGGTGATTGTTTCCTTACCGGTAACGATGGATAGCGGACACATTCAAGTGTTCGAAGGGTATCGCGTAATTCACTCTACTATTTTAGGTCCTTCTAAAGGTGGTATTCGTTACGATGAGCACGTAAACCTTGACGAAGTAAAAGCATTAGCTGCCTGGATGACCTGGAAGTGTGCTGTTGTTGATATTCCATACGGTGGAGCGAAAGGTGGCATCACGTGTAACCCACGTACTATGTCTGCAGGAGAAATTGAAAGATTAACGCGTGCCTATACCAGCGCGATGATCGATATCTTCGGACCTGACCAGGATATTCCTGCACCTGACATGGGAACAGGGCCAAGAGAAATGGCTTGGTTGATGGATGAATATTCTAAAACACAAGGCATGACAGTTAACGCTGTTGTAACAGGAAAGCCCATTGTATTAGGCGGTTCTTTAGGAAGAACAGAAGCAACCGGTCGTGGTGTGATGGTGACTGCTTTAGCAGCAATGGAAAAATTAAAAATCAATCCGTATAAAGCTACGTGTGCCGTACAAGGTTTTGGAAATGTAGGCTCTTGGGCTGCGCGTCTTTTAGCTGAGCGTGGTTTGATTGTACAAGCTATCAGCGATGTATCTGGCGCATACTTTAATGAGAAAGGAATTGATATTGAAAAAGCTGTAGCTTATCGCGATAGCAACAAAGGATCGTTAGCCGGATTTACAGAAGCAACTAAAATTTCCAATGATGATTTACTAACCTTATCAGTTGATGTATTGGTGCCGGCTGCCATGGAAGATGTGATTACGGCAACCAACGCACCCAACATTAAAGCAAAGTTAATTGTAGAAGGAGCGAATGGCCCTACCTCATCAAAGGCAGATAGCATCATTAACGAAAAAGGAATTATGGTAGTGCCTGATATTTTAGCAAACGCTGGTGGTGTTACTGTTTCTTATTTCGAATGGGTACAAAACCGATTAGGGTACAAGTGGACAGCCGATCGTGTAAACAGAAGAAGCGACAGAATTATGAAAGATGCTTTTAATAATGTGTACAAAACTTCTCAGGAATATAAAGTATCGATGCGTATTGCGGCATACATGGTGGCTATCGATAAAGTTGCTAAGACATACAAATTCAGAGGAGGATATTAAGCTATAAATCTGAAATTTTAGAATTACCTTTGTCGGCAGGCTTTAATGGCTTGCCGATTTTGTTTACACCCAAATACTTGATATGATACACAAAGAAGGTCGTACATTATTATTTGTTTTATTACTAGTAATTGTAGCCATCATCTTCGCTTTCGATTATTTTTTACCCGGCATGAATGTGCTGAGAAACATTGTAACAGCCATAGCATTGGTTTTCTTTTTGTTGGTTTTACAATTTTTTAGAAATCCATCCAGAAACACGGTGAAAAATGCTAACCATATTATTGCGCCTGCCGATGGGAAAGTAGTAGTAATTGAAGAAGCCGAAGAGCCAGAATATTTTAAAGGCAAGCGCAAGCAAATTTCAATATTTATGTCGCCTTTTAATGTGCATGTTAATCGTATGCCGGCAGCTGGAAAAATTTCTTTCTTTAAATACCATCCCGGAAAATATTTAGTAGCGTGGCATCCAAAATCCAGCACAGAGAATGAACGCACTACAGTTGTGGTTAAAACACAAAGCGGCACTGAAGTATTGTTCAGACAAATTGCTGGAGCATTAGCACGCAGAATCAAATGGTATGTAAAAGAAGGTGATGTATTAGACCAAGGCCAAGAATTTGGTTTTATTAAATTTGGTTCAAGAGTAGATATTTACTTACCACTCGATGCAAAAGTAAAAGTGAAGATAGATGAAGTTACCACCGGTGGCGAAACGGTGATTGCCGAACTAGCCTAATAACGTTTAACTATAAGATAAAAATAAAAAGGTCTCGATGGAGACCTTTTTTGTTTTTAATTTTATTAAAATCAATTAGTGATTGTGATACATCTCTTTTATAAAAGTATTGCATTATAAACAACTCAACCCTTCTTCAACTCCACCCATTCAAACTCTTCGCTTTTGGGTAAATCATTAAAAATATCTTGGATGAAGGCTGTAGGAACGGCTAGTTTTCTCTCTACAATGTTAATCCATGCGCCATCAATATTGATAATAGCCGCGAGTGTTCCATCCGGTTTAAGAAATTGGTGTCGCATGCTCCAGCGTGCATAATCTTTTGTGGCTTTGAGTAACGTTACATTTACCTCAACGCTGTCGCCAAACTTTATCTCGCGTTTAAAAATAGCTTCTTCTCTAAATAATATCGGCCCCATGTGTAGTTCTTCAAACTTGGCAGAGGTTAAACCATGGTTATTCAAAAACTCGATACGCGCCATTGCGCCATAATCGTAATATACACTGTGGCGCAAATGTCTGTTCTGGTCGATATCCGACCAACGAATTTGTATGGGGATAGAAAATTTTTGCATGGCAGTTGGTTAGTTGGTAAAGATACGTGCTTCCGGTAAAAAAGACTATTTTGCGGAAAACGAATTATTGACTGTATGCAAACTACTTTAAAACTATTGCTTAGCAAAATTGCCTTGTTTATCACGTTGCAACTATATGGCCAATCGAATGAATACGCAAAACAGAAAGAAGAAAAATTAAGTAAACCTTCTCCATTTGAAGCGATTGTGAATGGTTCTGAGAAAAGAGAAATTTTTTATGAAGATAAATATGTAGTAGCTTTTAAACCTTTAAAGGACCAAGCACCGTTACATTTTTTAATAGTTCCTAAAAAAAGAATCAATACTTTAAATGATGTAAATAAGAAAGATGTTAAAAGATTAGGTCATCTTTTTCTAGCAGCGGCTAAATTAGCAAAACAGTTTGGTGTAGATGAAAGTGGATATCGAGTAGCCATGAATACCAACGAAGATGCGGGGCAATCTGTTTTTCATATTCATTTGCATCTGTTAGGCGGAAAAAAATTAGGACCGATGACGAACCAAATTCAGGAAGAAAAGGAAAAATAATTTTTTTATCTTGGTCTAAATCTACACACTATGCAAGAGTCTGTTGTAACCACTTTGTTTCTTCCTACAGCACTTGGCATTATTATGTTAGGTCTTGGACTGTCGCTAACGCTCGAAGATTTTAAGCGCGTAACACAATATCCAAAAGCAATGACCATCGCATTAATTTGCCAAATGGTGCTGTTGCCTGTATTGTGTTTCGGTATCGTTGTCGTTTTTGATCTCAACCCGGTATTGGCTGTGGGTATGATGTTACTGGCAGCCTCTCCCGGAGGAGCAACCGCTAATTTATACAGCCACCTCTCTAATGGCGATGTAGCGCTGAATATCACCTTAACGGCAGTAAACAGTTTGCTTACATTATTTACGTTGCCATTGCTTGTTAATTTTTCTCTCGATTACTTTTTAGAATCAGGCCAATACGTGCCCATGCAATTTAAAAAAGTAATGGAGGTATTTGCTATTGTTTTGGTGCCTGTTGCTATTGGTATGCTGGTGCGAAGTAAAAGTCCTGGTTTTGCTACCCGTATGGATAAGCCGGTGAAAATTCTTTCAGCATTGGTGTTACTTGTTTTGATTGTATCTGTCACTATTCGTGAAAAACAAGTGTTGATAGATTATGCAGGTAGTTTAGGTTTACCTGTTTTATTATTTAATGTGCTAAGTATGGCAACCGGCTTTTACGTTCCTCAAATTTTTAAAGTGCAGAAAAAGCAAGCTGTTGCCATTGGTATGGAAATAGGCATTCATAATGGAACGCTTGCCATTTATATTGCACTAAGTGTAATAGGCAACTCTGTAATGTCAGTGCCTCCGGCTATCTATAGTTTGTTAATGTTTTTTACAGCCGCAGCCTTTGGGTTTTTGGTAAATGTGAGAAAGAAATAAACTGTATCAGCTTTCGCTCAAATTCAATTATCTAGAATAGAGACGATAAAGTATGAGTCGTGAAGAAAAATTGACGTCAATTTCTAACTAGATTTCTTGACAAGTGAAATAAAAAAAACCTCCATGAGGAGGTTTTTATCAATCATATTTTAAGCACAATTAAAACTGTTCGAATTGAGAGAAGAAGAATGCACCTTCAATCGCTGCATTTTCATCGCTATCACTACCGTGAATAGCATTCGCTTCGATAGATTTTGCAAATAAATTGCGGATGGTGCCGGGAGCTGCCTTTGTTGGGTCAGTAGCGCCTATCAATTTTCTAAAATCTTCTACAGCATTTTCTTTTTCTAAAATCATCGGTACAATTGGGCCACTGCTCATGTAAGCGCAAAGGTCATTGTAAAAAGGACGTTCCTTATGAATGGCGTAAAATTTTCCTGCTAACTCTTTTGTTAAGGCAGTTTTTTTCATGGCCACAATGCGAAAGCCGGCCTCTTCAATCATTTTTGTAATGGCTCCGGTGTTGTTGGCTGCAACTGCATCGGGCTTAATCATGGTAAAAGTTCTGTTTGTTGCCATTGTTTTTCTGGTTAAAGCAATTAAATCGGCTGCAAAAATAGTGTTATTCCTGCCAAAAATGGCTTTTCGCAAAATATTTGCTTCAATTATTCATAACCAAACAAGAAAATTCCTGTTCCCTTGCATTAAGTGTTTATTTTTGCCCTTTCATAGCCATGGAAAACCTTAATGAATTTAAAGCATTGATGGCCACACCTAAAAAAGTGGTGGTTACAACGCATTTTAAGCCCGATGCCGATGCCTTGGGTTCATCATTAGGTTTAGCAGGATATTTAAAAAAGAAGGGGCATCAGGTTCAGGTGATTACCCCAAGTGATTATCCCGATTTTTTAGCCTGGATGCCGGGCAATGAAAGTGTATTAGCTTTTAATCCCGACAACGCATCAATTGTCAATAAATCAAAATCGATTATTGCCGAAGCTGATATAATTTTCTGTTTAGATTTTTCGTCTCTCAGCAGAATTTATGATTTAACCGACCCCGTTAAACAAGCAACAGGTGTTAAAGTGATGATCGATCATCACCTCGAGCCGGAAGATTTTGCCAAATTCAAACAATGGGACGTAACAGCAGCTTCAACAGCTCAATTGGTTTATCGATTGATTTGTGAAGTAGGCGACCAAAGCGTTATTGATGAAAACATTGCCTCCTGTTTATATGCCGGTTTGATGACAGACACAGGAGGATTTAGACACAACAATACGAGGAGAGATGAATTTTTAATCGCAGCAGATTTAGTGGCACTAGGAGCAAACCCTTCTCATATTTCTAAATTGGTTTACGAAACCAATTCATTAGAAAGATTAAGGTTGATGGGATTTGTGTTAAAAGATAAGTTAGTTGTATTACCGGAATACAACACTGCTTACATCACCATAACTGATGAAGAACTGAAACAGTATGCATCGCAAACCGGTGACACCGAAGGGTTGGTTAACTATGCCTTATCAGTTAAGAATATTCGAATGGCTGCACTTATGTATAAACGCAAGCACGATGTGAAGTTATCTTTCAGGTCTTTAGATGATTTCTCTGTCAATGAATTTGCGCGGGCACACTTTGAAGGTGGCGGACATAAAAATGCAGCCGGTGGTCAATCAAAATTATCTTTAGAAGAAACTTTACAAAAATTTTTGGCGCTTTTGCCACAATACAAAGAACAATTAACCCGTAAGAATTAAAATCAAATCCATGAGAATTAATTATTTTTTAGTTGCCCTGTTTGCTGTTGCACTTGCAGCATGTTCATCAGAAAAAGAAACACCCAATGGTTTCAAGTTTAAAGTTGTAAAAAAAGGAGATGCTGATAGCGTTGCCAGACCTGGCCAGTTACTTCTCGTTGATTTCGTCTTGAAAGATTCAAAAGATTCAACTTGGAATGACAGCTTCAAAAATGGTCAGCCTGCACCTGTAATGGTACAAGACTCTACTATGATGGCTAACGAAAAAGGTTTGATGCAAATGTTCCGTATGGTATCTCCTGGCGATAGCATTGTTACTACTTTAACGATCAAAGAATTTTTTGATCAGATGACAGGCGGACCAGTACCTCCTGGCTTTGACTCCACTTTAACTTTAACCTACAGTTTCAAAATCAGAGAGATTACAACCGTTGAAAAGTACCAGGCAGAACAACAAAAAATCGCTGAAGAAAAATCAGCTGAACAATTGAAAAAAGATATCGAAGCCATTGATAAATATTTAGCTGAAAAAGGAATAGAAGCAGTTAAATTAGAATCAGGCTTACGTTTTGTAATTACGAAGCCGGGCAAAGGAGAAAATGGCAAGAGCGGACAAACCGCTTCAGTTAACTATGCAGGTTACACGTTAGAAGGTAAATATTTCGATACAAGCGATAAAAAAGTAGCACAAGAAAAAGGTGTCTACAATCCACAACGCGAACCATACGAACCCTATGCAGTAACCATCGATCAAAGTTCTGTTATTCAAGGATGGCACGAAGCATTAAAGCAACTCAATAATGGCGCAAAAGGAACGTTCTACATACCATCAGGTTTGGCCTATGGACCTCGCAGAAGAAGTCCTGAAATAGGCGAAAACCAAATTTTGGTATTCGATATGGAAGTAACAGATTTAAAGTAACATGAAAGTAAAAGGCTTTTTAGTTGTTTTTCTATTTGCACTGGCAATAGCCTGTACCGAAACTTCAGTGCCTTTAAGCACTTCCGAGCAATTAGCTATTGATATTGCATTGATTGATGAATTTCTGGAAGCAAATAATATTGATGCTGTTAAAGACGAAAGCGGTTTACGGTATATCGTTTTAGCACAAGGCAGCGGAACAGTTTCGCCAAAGCGAAACGAGAATTGTGTGAAAGTAAATTACAAAGGTCAGCTCTTTGCAAACAATGCTGAATTCGATAAAGGCACTAACATTGAATTATCACTACCAAGTGTTATTCAAGGCTGGCAAATTGGATTTGAAAAATTACAAGTTGGCGATACTGCTGTTTTGTATATTCCATCTGTATTAGCTTATGGCTCAAGAGCACAATCAGAAATTCCAGCCAACTCTATTTTGGTTTTTGGTGTTAAGCTAAACCAAATTGGAGAATACGATTTTTATCCACCAACCGGTGGAGCAGTTTGTTGGTTCGATGACTTATGAAAATTTGTTTCGCTACAAACAACCAGCATAAAATAGAAGAAGTCAGGTCTGCACTCGGGCCTGACTTTTCTCTTTTAAGTTTAATTGAAATTGGTTGTACCGAAGAATTACCTGAAACTGGAACTACACTAGAAGCTAACGCATTGCAAAAAGCAAAATATGTTTTCGATCATTATCAAATCCCATGCTTTGCAGATGATACAGGTTTAGAAGTGCCCGCACTTAATAATGAACCTGGTGTTTACTCAGCTCGCTATGCTGGCTTGCAACGTTCGTCAGAAGATAACATCAGCTTACTTTTAAAAAACCTTGAAAATAAAAACAATCGCCAAGCAAGGTTTAAAACAGTTATGGCCTGGGTGGAGCCTAACTTACAACACACTTTTGAAGGCATTGTAGAAGGAGAAATAATCAAAGAAAGAAAAGGAAAAGGTGGTTTTGGTTACGATCCTGTCTTTTTACCAAAAGGCCACAATAAAACATTTGCAGAAATGGAAATGCACGAGAAAAACAGCATCAGCCATCGGGCTAAAGCGTTGGAAAAATTACTTGCTTTTCTAAAGTCGAGATAAAACCTATAATGCTATTTTGTATTTTTGAAAAGAAATAAAAGTCGTGCTTACATCTTACACCATTGGTATAACAGGCGGAAGCGGTTCAGGTAAAACATACCTGATTGAAAACCTTTCGAAGCAGTTTAAGCCAGAAGAAATCTGTCTTATTTCTCAAGACAATTACTATCGTTCGCGCGATGAACAAATTGAAGATAACAATGGTGTAAAAAACTTTGATTTACCTTCGGCCATTGATCATGAGCGTTTTCACCGCGATCTTTCGATTTTAAAATCCGGTGGTTCTGTTGAAAAATTAGAATACACCTTTAATAATCCGAACGCAAAGCCCAAGACCATCATCTTAAATCCAGCCCCTATTATCATTGTGGAGGGGATTTTTGTTCAGTATTTTAATGAGATTGAAAACGAACTCGATCTTAAAATTTTTATTGAGGCTAAAGATCACGTTAAACTGAGCAGAAGAATTAGAAGAGACAATGAACAACGTGGTTATGATTTAGATGATGTTTTGTACCGCTATCAATACCATGTTATGCCGGTTTACGAAAAGTACATTGAACCGCTCAAACATAGCTCTGATTTGGTGATTCCGAATAACAGCCATTTTGACAGAGCCATCGAGGTGTTGGTGCTTTCTTTAAAATCCAGATTAAGTTACATGCTTCCAACAACAGCCATCAGAAATTAAGACTTGTATTTTTCCATAATTACTGTACTTTTGCCTTCCCATGACTAAAAATAAAAGAGCGACAACTTTGATTTTCGGCATCGCAACAGCCATTGTTGTAGTGCTAAGTCAGCTTTTTTGTTTTCAACGTCAACCAGAAATTGTACAGGTAAAAGAAGGTCAGGAAGAAAAATCAAACAACACAGAAAAGCAAGTAACAGTTATATCCCTTCCTTCTGCGCAATCTCAGCAAGCGAATACACAAGTAGTAACCGGTTTTATTTTAATTGAAGAATTAAAACAAAAGACTGAAGAAAAAATACAAGTAGTGAAACAAGCTGTTTCAACTGGCAGCAAATTCTTTCAAACTGTTTTCAGGTTTTTAATTTCACCTAACGCACCCTGATTCATTTTTGATTTCATTTTAGGCTAAAAAACTAGCCATTTTCTTTTATCAACCTACAATCAATTAATACTTAATTATTATGCAAAACAAAGGTTTCGTCATAACGCTGACGGTTGTCATCACTGCGTTATGTCTTTTTTATCTCTCCTTCACTTATCAATCGCGTGTAGTACAGCAAGATGCCATTGCCTACGCGACTGATGCCAATGGAATTGTTAACCTAAGCAAAAAACAGAATTACATCGATTCTGTATGGAACAAACCAGTTTATAATTTATTTGGTTTCGAATACACTTATAAAGAAGTAAAAGATAACGAGTTGCACCTTGGCTTGGATTTACAAGGTGGTATGCATGTAACACTTGAAGTTTCTCCAATTGATATATTACGTGGCTTGGCAGGCAACACAAACGATTCTACTTTCATTGCCGCTATTGCCAAAGCAAAAGAACAGCAAAAAGATAGCCAAGAAAATTTTGGTGATTTATTCTTCAAGGCATTTCGCGATGCCAATCCTGACAAAAGTTTAGCCTCAGTTTTTGCCAATGCTTCTACTCGTGGTCGTATCAATATTTCAGATAGCGATGAGCAAGTGATGAAAGTAGTGAATGAAGAAATTGAAAGTGCCATCGATCGCTCTTATACCATTCTTAAAAATCGTTTAGATCAATTTGGTACTTCATCACCTAACATTCAGCGTTTACCTGGTACTGGAAGAATTCAAATTGAAATTCCGGGTGCTGATAACCCACAACGTGTTCGTAAATTATTACAAGGTGTTGCACGTCTGGAGTTTTGGGATGTAATTGAACCATCAACACTCAGTAGCTCTTTTATTGCTATCAACGATTTATTAGTAAAAGAACAAAAAGCAAATGCTTTAACTAATGCAAAACCTGCCAATGCACAAGCAACAGAAACAAATGCGGATGCTGGAACAGATTTAGAAAAACAATTAGCCTCAGTACCAGACAGCACGAAATCAGGATTAGACTCTTTGCAACAGAATTTGAATATCTCTCCAATATATGCTTTGAGTACACCTCCTGGTTCGTTCCGATATGACATTAAGGATACAGCAGAGATTAATGCCATTTTTAAAAGACAAGAAGTAAAAAATATTTTGCCACGTAACGTTGGTCTATACTGGGCAGCAAAACCAGAAAAGGATCAGAATGGTATCGAAGCAATGGAACTCAACTTCCTTGATTTAGGCAGAAATGGTAAACCAAAATTAACGGGTGAAGTAATAACAGACGCACGCAACGATTTAGGTCAGAATGCACAACCAGCAGTAAGCATGAACATGAATGCTGCCGGAACCAAAATTTGGGCGAAGATGACAGCAGAAGCTGCCAGCAAATCGCCACGTGGAAGAATTGCAATTGTGCTAGATAACAGCGTTTACTCAGCACCTGTTGTAAATGATGAAATTCCTACTGGAAATTCTCAAATCACTGGAAACTTTACAACGGAAGAGGCCAAAGATTTAGCAAACATTTTAAAAGCAGGTTCTTTACCAGCGCCAACTAAAATTGTGGAAGAAGCGATTGTTGGTCCAACATTAGGACAGGTAGCGCAAAATCAAGGATTGATTTCTATTGTATGTGGTTTAGCCTTGGTTGTTATTTTCATGGTGGCCTACTATGCAAAAGGCGGTTGGATTGCTAATCTTGCTTTGTTGTTCAACGTCTTCTTCATCTTGGGTATTTTAGCACAACCTACTTTAGCTACTGCCTTAACATTGCCTGGTATTGCTGGTATTGTGTTAACAATGGGTATGGCAGTCGATGCTAACGTATTG
Source organism: Cyclobacteriaceae bacterium (assembly GCA_027533395.1). Taxonomy (GTDB): domain Bacteria; phylum Bacteroidota; class Bacteroidia; order Cytophagales; family Cyclobacteriaceae; genus Chryseotalea. Next base: position 34,066 of record JAPZUF010000006.1, on the reverse strand, counting down.
ATTTTCGAGCGTATAAAAGAAGAATTAGCAAACGGATTGAAATTGCGTGCAGCCATTAAAAAAGGTTATGAAAAGGCATTTGCAACCATTCTCGATTCTAACCTAACAACACTTATTACAGCGTTATTCTTGTTCTTGTTAGGCTCTGGTCCTATTAAAGGTTTTGCAATTACATTAATCATCGGTATTATTTCATCCTTCTTTACAGCCGTTTACATTTCAAGAGTTGTTGTGGACTGGATGGTTGCTAAAAAAGGTGACGACAGTAGCTTGACCTTCGATACCTTTATTGCAAAAGCTATTCGCAAACGCAAAGAGTTCAACTTTGTGAAGTACAGTAAACCAGCTTACATTGTTTCTTCTGTTATAATCTTAATTGGTTTTGTTTTAATTTTTGTTCAAGGTTTAAACCTAGGTGTAGATTTTAAAGGTGGTCGTTCGTATGTTGTAAGCTTTACAAAACCTGTTGTAGCAACCGATATGAAAGTTGCCCTGAGCCAAAGTTTTGAAAACGCTGGTACTGAAGTTAAAAACTATGGTAGCAACAGTGTGGTAAAAATCACAACATCGTGGTTGATTGATGATGACTCAGATCAAACAGATGAAAAAGTGAAACAAGCTTTGATTGCAGGAGTTTCAAACTATACTAAATTAAGTTTTGTAGAAAACGAAAGTGCCTTAAACGATCAGAACTTTACCATTTCAAGTTCGTCAAAAGTAGGAGCAACAGTTGCCGATGACATTAAAAACTCAGCATGGAAGGCAAGTTTGTTCTCTTTGATTGGTATTTTCATTTACATCTTAATTCGTTTCCGCAAGTGGCAATACAGTGCCGGTGCTATTATTGCAACAGCGCACGATACTTTGTTTGTATTTGCCGCATTTGCCATTGCGAGAGTGTGTGGACTATCTTTTGAAGTAGATCAGGTTTTTGTTGCAGCTATCTTAACCATTATCGGTTATTCTATTAATGATACGGTGATTATCTTCGATCGTATTCGTGAATATTTTGCAATGGGAACTTCGCACGACAAGGCAAAAATTGTAAATGATGCAGTTAACCATACTTTATCAAGAACCATCATTACAGCTGGCACAACATTGTTAACTGTAATAGTGCTATTATTCTTTGGAGGTGAAGTAATGCGTGGATTTGCTTTCGCCTTGTTTGTAGGTATTGTAGTGGGAACGTATTCATCTGTATTTATTGCAGCGCCAACGGTGCTGGATTTAGATAAAGATGACATAAAGCCAGTGGCTGATACTAAAAAGAAACCAGCAACAGCTTAAAACTTAATATGAAAAACCCTGTGAAAGCAGGGTTTTTTTATGACCTTTTATTAATTTGTGTCATCGTTGTTTAACCCTAAAACCATTATACCATGCAAAACATTTTAGATACACCAGAATCAGCCGAGCGAAAATTAGATTATGCTGGCTTTTGGATAAGACTTGCTGCTCTTATCATCGATTCAATTATTCTATATGCTATTAACTTTGTTGTTATTTATGCTATCGGTTTCGAGTCTTTACTCGATCCATCTTCAATTCTGGTTTACTATGCGGTTACACTAGTTACTTATTTAATCTATTTTGCTGCATTTGAAAGTTCTTCCAGACAAGGAACGCCAGGTAAAATGGCGGTAGGTATTAAAATAGGCAAAGAAAATGGAGAACCCATTTCTTTTGCTAATGCTTTAGGTAGATATTTTGCAAAATTGTTGTCGAGCTTGATTTTATGTATCGGCTATTTGATGGCTGCTTGGGATGATAAAAAGCAAGGCTTGCACGATAAGCTTGCTAACACATATGTTTTTTATAGCAAGTAAAAAATAAAAAAAGGTCGGGAATCCCGACCTTTTTTTAGATAACAATTCGCTTTCGCTAAATCATTCCTCTAGCTTTTAACTCTAAATATTTGTTGATTGAGTTAACTGTTAAATTTTCGGGCTTGGTTAGCATGCAATGAATACCCATCTGTTTCAACATTTGTGCTAATTGAATTTTTGTAAGGGTATAATCTTCCGCTAAAATGTGAGTGTACAAATCTTCTAAGTTTTCTACAGTATTATGTTTGGTAAACTGGCTTACTTCAGTGTTTTCAAAAAATACCACTACTAATAAATGATGATTATTTAACTTTTGAAGTTGAGGAAGAACTCGTTGTAAAGCATACGTGCTTTCAAAGTTTGTATACAAAAACAATAAACTTCTTCCTTTTACATAGCGATTAACGGTGAGATATAAATTTTCATAATTAGCTTCTACGGGTTGTTCGGTTTCGTTATACAAAGCTTCTAAAATCTTTTTTAACTGAATTTTACTTCTTTCTGCTTTTAAAACCGATTTTGTTTTCTCCGCAAAAGTGATTAATCCGGCTTTATCTTGCTTAGCCAAAACAATGTTAGAAATAACAAGTGAAGAATTTACAGCGTAATCAAACAAACTCATGCCTTCAAATGGCATGTGCATTACGCGACTTTTATCTATCAAACAATAAACTTGTTGCGATTTTTCATCTTCATATTGATTTACCATCAATTGCGATGTTCTGCCTGTAGCTTTCCAATTGATAGAACGATAATCATCTCCACGTGTATAAAATTTGATATGTTCAAATTCATAACTATGGCCTATACGTCTTACTTTTTTTACGCCATATTCACGTGCGGTTTTAATGAACATTTTCAATTCATACTTTTTCATTTGTATGATAGATGGATAAACCGGAACATCTGTAGCAGCTTGTGCTTCTATTCTTCTTCTAACTAAACCTAAATTACTTTGTACAAAAAATAAGAGCGAACCAAAATTATACAAACCACGAACTACCGGTCGCAATGTATACTCAATTTTTTTTTGTTCTCTAGCTTTTAGATTCAGTAAATGATGCGTTTTCCGCAATTGGAATTCTTTAGGTAACTCATCAATTACTTTCATGCGCAAAGTCAGGAAACTATTGTTTTCAATCAGTATAGAGACCGGATTATCATCACCAAGTGAAAGAACCTGAGCTAATTCTCTTTTTCCTTTTACTTCCACTTTTTTATTGAAAAGAACTATGCCATCCAGCAATACCAAAATAAATAGAATAACAACACATGCTTCAGCTACAGGAAAAATAATTGGGAAAATGTAAGCAGTTACTAGCAGTCCAATTAGAAAACTGGCAGCCGCAAAAAATCTTCCACTCAAAAAAAAGTTTTTGTACATAGGCCTTAGCGTGGAACTTCTACTTTCTCTGTAATTTCTTTGATGATATCTTCTGCTTCAATTCCTTCCATTTCGCGGTCGGCAGTCAATTGAATGCGATGATTAAGTACAGGTCCTGCTACAGCTTTAACATCGTCTGGTGTAACAAACGGTCTGCCACTCATACCGGCAATCGCTTTTGATGCGCGCAAGATGGCCAATGATGCGCGAGGTGATGCACCAAGAGATAAATCCCCGTTATTGCGTGTGCGTACAACGATGTTGGCAATGTATTGTAAAATTTCGTCTTTGATGTGAATTTTTTCTATCAACTCTAAACTCTCTATTAATTCACTTGCAGTTACAACGGCATTTACATTTTCTAATGTTTTAGCTGTAAAATCTTCTTTGTATTTTTTAAGTATATCTAATTCTTGTTCAGCATTGGGATAGTTGAGTTTGATGCGAAACAAAAAGCGATCGAGTTGTGCTTCGGGTAAGCGATAAGTACCTTCTTGTTCAATTGGATTTTGTGTTGCAATTACCAGAAAGGGGAAACCTAAAAGATAAGTTTGTCCATCATATGTAATTTGTTTTTCTTCCATCACTTCAAATAATGAAGCTTGTGTCTTAGCTGGAGCACGATTTATTTCATCAATCAAGACTAGGTTGGCAAAAACAGGTCCTTTATTAAAAACAAATTCATTGGTTTTCGTATTGAAAATAGTGGTGCCAGTAACATCCGTTGGCATTAAGTCTGGTGTAAATTGAATGCGCGAAAAATCAACCGAGATAGATTTTGCTACTAATTTTGCAGTTAAGGTTTTAGCAATGCCGGGCACACCTTCTAACAAAACATGTCCTCCGGTAAGTAAACCAGCCAATAAGAGTTCGATAGTTTGATCTTGTCCTACTACGGCTTTAGCAATTTCTTGTTTGATACGCATAATGCGCTCATTCAATTTGTTTAATTCGGGTTGTAAGGGGCTGTCTAATATTGATTCCATGAACAAAAGATTAAATACATTTTTTATAAAAGTTTTCTATGCTGAAATATAATTGTGTGAGTTTGTTGGCTTCTATATTTGTGTAAGAGTATTGATCAATTAATTTGTAGTGATCCAATATTTCTTGAATTTCATTTTCTTTTACTTTTGATTTCTCTGCCAATAATTTCACATTTTCTTTATGATTTTGTTGCAGGTTGATGGCGTATCGCGTTTTAATAAAATGAAAGAAATACTTCATTTTTTTTCTGGCGGCTTCTAAGTGATTGCCATTTTGGAAATGCAAAGTAGATATCAATTCAACAAATGCCATAGAAGTATTGGCTTTTGGTTCTAAAACTGGAATAATTCGTTGTTGTCTTTTTGCAGCAATTAAAACATATAGAATAACGGTAGCCAACAATAACCACCATGCAAATTTTAAGGCTGGCTCTTGTAAAATAATATAAAGCGGGCTGTTGTATATGTTTTGTCCATCGTTGATAAATGGAACTTTAGCGAAATCATCATAAATGATTGTTGATTTATGCAAATGAGAGAACACGATGGAGGCATACTCCACCGAACTTTTTTTGGTTAGTTGATAATTGGTAAAGGCTAAAGGATTAGTATGAAAGTAAAAATATCCTTTACCATATTGTATCCTATAAAAGTTTACACCACCGTTATGGATGTATCCAATAGGTGTAATTGATTTATTCTCTGTACAAAATATCTCTGGCTCGAGGTATTGCCAAGTGTATGGTTCATCTCTATCAATAAATTTTTTGTTAAAGGAAAATTTCTTAACACTATTATTTGGATTGACATTTAGAGTGTCGTGAAGAAAACTAAATTCGCTCTTAGTGTTGTTTATACTTGCTAATAAAATTTCATCGAGACATTCGTCTTTATACAATTTTTCGAGAAGGGCATACGGTGAAGAGTTAGTGACAAACAAAACCGTGTTGCCTACATTTACAAAATTAAGTAAAGCTTGTACATCTTTTTCACCTTGATATACGGCTTCACCAATATGAATATAGGAAGTATTTGACGGAAATTTTTTGGTGTCTAGTAAAGTAAAGATTGGTTTCTTATCATTATAAATGTATTGCTTTTCGGCATAACCTTCAATCATTTTTTTAATGAATAACAAACCATAAGGTTGCTTACTTTTGCTGTCGTAGTTTTCATACCAGCGATAGCGATTACCATTGTATTGATTGATGGCAAATACAACGATAAGAAGTGCTGCAAAAATAACAGCCAAAATAATAATGGTTGTTCTTTTACGCTGCATGTGTTGTTTGGGTTAAAGATTGATTCATGTGCAAGAATTCTTCTTCAACAGATTTAAACTGTTCGTTTGAAAATGAGATTTCGCCATACCAAATCCATTCGTACGCTAAGGTTAAAGATTTAAATTGTTGTGCATGTGGCTTGCTTAACATTTCAAAGAGATAATCGCGATTGGTTTTATCTTTTTGATATTTGATAAAGCCACTTCGTTGTAAATTTCTCAATGTAATAAGATAATGTATTCGAATGATGGCTTTAAGATTATTCTCTGCTTTTGCTTGTGCTAACCAAGCTTCTAAATCTACTTCATTAATATCCTCTATTTTTTGTTGAAGATTAGCAAACAAATTATCTCGCTTTTGTAAACTACCCGAAATGGCGTCTGTATTTTTGATGATGAGCCAAATAATGGCAATCACAATTCCAATAAGAAAAACATAAGCTAATACTCTTAATACCAAGCCTATCCAGGGTGCCACAGGTGAAATTGTACTATCATTTTTATTTTTTTCTTTTTTCTCTCTAACTTTTTCACTAAAAGTTTCTTCTCCTACAATTTCTTGCCACTGCTTTTCATCGAATTTTTTTACTTCAATTTTTTCGTTTTGGTAGGCTTTGGCTTGCTCTGTTTGTTCTGGTTGAAGTACAGTGTAATTTGTTTCTTCTGTTTCTTCGTAATAATAATAATTGATGCTGTCGGTTTCTTCATCTTGTGCGAAAGCAGAGGTTGGTAAAACCAAACAAAAAAAGTAAGCCAGCAAGCAGTAGAATAAATACTTCATGTTAATTTTTGGCATACTTATTTTTGAACTTTTCTATTTCCTCGCCTAATTTTTCTGCGCGACTTACTTCTAATCCTGTATGGTAGAAAAGAGAGGATGCTATGAGTACAATTGGCAGCACTAATAAAAAGATTAGCGTCTTCAAGTAATATTCAATGAAATCAACTACTTGATTTATCCAAACATCATTTTCTGAAACATTGAAAGTTAGAAACTCTGTAAAAATAAAAACGACCGGAGCCATTAAAATAAGAAAGAAAGAAGTTGCCAATAAAAACAGAATGACTTGTAAACCCATATATTGTCCCGTTGCTTCTCTTAATAAAGTAAAAGCGGTTTGAATGCTTTGTGATAAATTTCCTTTATTTATAACAACTGCATACATCAACATAAAGAAGAATACAAAGCTTATGAAGAATAATAAACTTCCCCATCCTTCTAATACAAATAATAATAAAAAAGAAAATGATGAAACAAGTAATATCAGAAGAAAATCAATAAAGTTAAATTTTGATTGTTTCACTGTAGTGAAATCTTCTTTTATCCATTTATATGTTCGATAGGCGATGATGCTAACAGCAAAAGAGTTGATGATTAATAGTTCAATAGTATTTGTTTTGAGAAAAGAAAAAAGTTCGTTTCCAAAATAAATCCATGTTTCGGTAAAGTAGCGAACTTCCATTAACGAATCAGCGAAAGACATTTTGGCTAGAGCAACTACAAAAGCAATGATGAAGATGACACCTCCTAAGTTTTTAAAATACTTTTTATAAAGTGTAAAAGAATCGCGAATGATATCCGCATTATTTTTTAAACTTTCGTATTGAACTGGCTCATCTTCTCCCGCATCTAATCGGGCTTCTTCTAAAGGTTTCGTCCAGCCTTTTTTATTTTTCCACCACGGATATACAACAAAGTAACCTAAAATAAAAGAAGCTGAAAGAAGTATAAGCAGCAACCTCACAATATCAGGCGCATCTGTGTATCTCGTTAAAAAACTTTCGATAATGGCGGCCAGAATAAAAATAGGTGTAATGCCTAGCATCAATTTTAAAGAGCGTATAGCTGAGAGTTGAAATGCCTGTAAACGCGAGTAAGTACCCGGAAAAACTAATCCACTTCCTAAAACTAATCCTGCACCACCGGCCAATATGATAGACGAAATTTCAAGTGTACCATGCAACCAAATGGTGAGTGCGCTTTCGGCTAGTAAGTTTCTTTCAATAAAAAAGTATTGAAAACATCCCACCATGATGCCATTGTACAAAAGAATAATCAAAGTTCCGATGGACATAAAAATGCCTAAAAGGTATGTACGAAAAGCCACCATCAGGTTATTAAAAGTGATACTCAAAAACATATCTAGTTCGCTGCTCTTTTTATAAACTGCCATCGGGTCTCCACTTTTAATATTTTCAATGGTCATGTTTACGTAAGAATCTCCTAAAATGGAATTAGCAAACTGCGGATCTTGAATGGATGAGAAAACACCAATAGTGAGCGCCAAACTAAAAACGAATAAAGATACTAGTAATTCTTTTTTTGACTTAATGACAATTTGTGGCAGTTCTTCTTGCCAAAAGTATTTGAAACGATTGGTTTTTTCTTTTTGATTGCTATAAATGATACCGAAAAAATTGCGTGCAATTTTGTTTAGGTAAACTCTTACAGAACGATACGGATAATAAGTTCTTGAGAAAGACAAATCATCTACAACTTGAACAAAAAGTGTGGATAGTTTTTCGGGATCTTTTTCTTCTTTTTTTAATAACTGTTCAGCCTCTAGCCACTTTTCTTTATTTTGGCCAATGAAACGAGTTTCTTTCATGGTTTGAATGTATATCTTTATCTTCAAAAATGAAATGGTTTATACATACTTTCATTTTATTTTGTTTAACCTTAGCAAAGCCAAATTGCTGACAACATGAAGAACATTGAAATTGTAACAACACAGAACGTAACCCTCGAATATGAGTTAGCAGATTTGAGAGACAGAATCGTAGCTTTTATGATAGACTTTATCATCATCTGGGCTATTATTGGTATACTATCTCTTATTGGCTTTAGTTTATTTTATTTAGAAGGCACCTCAGCTTTGATTTTTAGTGTTTTCATGAGTTGTGTTTTTATTTTTTATTCTTTGGTGATGGAGGTATGGAACAGTGGTCAAAGCTTTGGTAAAATGATCATGAAAATACAAGTGATTAGGTTAAAGGGTGGTCGTGCATCTTTTTCTGATTATGCAGCACGGTGGGCCTTTAGAATGGTTGATATTTATTTCTCTTTGGGTGGAATTGCTTCTTTTTTGGTCGCATCTTCAGCTAAAGCGCAACGCATAGGCGATATAGTGGCGCACACTGCGGTTATTAAATTGGTTCCGAAATTAGACTTGCAACTAAGTGATGTACTGGGCATTCAGTCTAAAGAAAATTATACACCGCAGTATCCTGAAGCAAAATACTTAAAAGATGAAGATATCTTACTTGTAAAGCAAATATTAGAGCGTTATCGTCAGTACAAAAATGATGCTCACAAAGCCAGAATATTGGAAATGAGTGAAGCGCTAGCTGCTGCTTTAAATTTAGATACGAAGCCCAAAGAACCCATTCGTTTCTTGCAAACGATTATGAAAGATTATATTGTGGCTACTCGATCGTAACCTTATGTTTGTTACTGAGTACAAAATACCTGGCATGGATTGCCCTTCCGAAGAGAATATCATTCGGCTTTCATTGCAAGAGAACGAACAGATTAAAAGCTTGTCATTCGACATTGGAGCCAGAAAATTGTTGGTTTATCATACTGGAGAGGATACTTCCATCACCAATAAATTAGAGCAGCTAAATTTTGGCGCTATAAAAGTTGAAAAATTAGAAGTAAAGGATTTTAATCTTTTACATGGAGAAGAAGCTAATCAACAAAAATTATTGATACAAGTATTGGTTATCAATGCTTCATTTTTTGTGATTGAAGGATTAGCTGGCTTATGGAGCAAAAGTATGGGTTTGGTAGCAGATGGTTTGGATATGTTAGCCGATGCTTTTGTGTATGGTTTAAGTTTATGGGCAATAGGGAAAACAATTCAAGCCAAAAAGAATATTGCGCTTGCCAGTGGATATGCGCAGTTGTTATTAGCGGTGATGGGTTTTATAGAAACTGCAAGGAGATTTCTAACGCCAACTGTTGTACCAGATTATACTTGGATGATTAGCATTTCGTTTTTGGCACTCTTGGGTAATGCAGCTTGTTTGTACTTATTGCAAAAAAGTAAAAGCAAAGAAGCTCACATGCAAGCCAGCATGATTTTTACATCGAATGATATTTGGGTGAATGGAGGAGTAATCCTTGCCGGTATTATTGTTTTGCTAACCAATCAACGATGGGCAGATTTAGTAATCGGTGCTATAGTTTTTATAATAGTAGCAAAAGGTGCATTAACCATTATCAAACTAGGAAAGGCTAAGGCTTAGGCAAAGAAGATAATTCAATACGATAGCCGGCTGCAAGAATACCTGTTAAAATTTCATCTCGCATTTCTTGCTTCAATTGAATACTAAATTTACCCGGATAAGGAAATTGAAAATTATCGACTAAAATAATTCTTGTATCATACACATCGCCAATGCCTGTGTTACCAGTTGGTTTTCCGGTTTTGGCATCAAATAAAAAACCTGAAGCTAATTGTTGAGTGATAACATTTCCTATAGAATCAGCAATAGCATAGTGAACAAAAATTCTGGAATAAGGATAGTCAGAGGAATAACGTAAGTTGCTATAAATACAGTAGGCTTGTGTATTGTCTTGGATATTAAAAGTGAATGAAGGCTTTGTTGATGCAGCCCAATTGCCTTCTTTAAAGTCTTCATTTTCTTCAAACAATCGTGTGGAGTCGCATGAGCATAAAAACAATACTAAAATGAAGCAAAAGTATTTCATGAACGGGGTGGTTGTTGCGGGTTACGATTGTCAGTAAAACCTTGAGGGTTTCTACCTTGGCGATTATTTTTCTTTTTCTTCTTTTTGTTTTTGCTTTTGAACTTATTGTCCATGTTAACCAAATCGCTGTTAAGTGCAGCTATTGGTTCTTTGGTTGCTTCTTTATCTAAATCTAGTGTGGCGGGTTTAATACCGTTTTTATTGAGTTCTAAAATGTGATTCACCCTTTGTGTAGAAACAGGATACCAAGTGTTTTCATTTTTATAGCCAAACCACATAATTTTTCGGAAGATGTCTGTTTTTTGTAACACAGCTTCTCCTTGCAGGGTAAGAAGTGGCTCTTCTACTTTTGGAATGTGTTGTAACGCTTCCATATATGTTTCTAACTCGTAGTTGAGGCAACACTTCAAGCGACCACATTGTCCTGAGAGTTTAGTAGGATTAAGGGACAAATTCTGGTATCGCGCAGCACCTGTTGTAACGTTTTTAAAATCGGTAAGCCAAGTAGAGCAACACAACTCTCTGCCGCAAACACCAATGCCACCAATACGTCCAGCTTCTTGGCGCAAATTGATTTGGCGCATCTCTACTCTGATTTTAAATTCTGAAGCCAATACTTTAATCAACTCACGAAAATCTACGCGGTCTTCTGCAGAGTAATAAAAGGTTGCTTTGGTATTATCTGCCTGAAACTCGATGTCGGAGAGTTTCATTTGCAGGTTTTTTTCTTTTACAATTTCGCGTGTTCTGTAAAGTGTTGGCAGCTCGCGTTTTTTAACTTCTTCCAGTTTTTCTAAATCGCGTGTGTTGGCTTTCCGATAGATTTTTTTGATTTCATCATCCAAAGGAATATTTTTTTTCTGCATTTGTAAGCGCACCAACTCGCCTTGTAAAGAAACATGCCCAAGATGATGACCATTCGGGACTTCAACAATCACTGGGTCACCCGCATATAGCTCAAGGTTATCCTCATTTCTGAAGAAATCTTTTCGGCCGTTTTTAAATCTGATTTCAACGATATTAAACTTTTCTGATGCTGGCTGGTCCATATCCGATAGCCAGTCGAATACATTCATTTTATTACATCCACCTGTGCCACACGTGCCGTTGTTTTGGCAACCTTTAACACTCGTTCCTTTTGTTGTTCCACAAGCACATCCCATGTCTTATCTATATTTATTTTGTATTGAATAGTGTGAGCCTACCCATTTTTCCAGTTCATCAAATCAAGCCCAATATCTTTTCGGAAAGTTACTCCTTCCCAGTTTATTTTACCAACAGTTTCGTAAGCCTTTTCGCGGGCTTCTGCTAGGGTTTTGCCTCTTCCGGTTACGGCCAACACACGACCACCATCTGTTACTATGCTTTGGTTTACGTTCTTTGTTCCGGCATGAAATACTTTTGTCTGCGCATTGGATAATCCTTTTATATCAAATCCTTTTTTAAAATCGCCCGGATAACCGCCCGAAGCCATTACTACTGATACAGTATAATCGCTTGTGGCCACGTATTGCACCTGTTTCAATTTACCGGTTGCAGCTGCTTGTAAAAGTTCCAGCAAATCCGAATCAATTCTGCTCAATACAGATTGTGTTTCGGGGTCGCCCATGCGCGCGTTGTATTCAATCACGTAAGGCTTTCCTTTTACATTCATCAAACCGATAAATATAAAACCTTTATAAGAAATACCTTCCTTCTTTAAACCTTGTATGGTGGGTATAATCACTTCACTTTCCACTTTTTGTAAGAAAGCAGCATCAGCAAAAACAACAGGAGAAACAGAACCCATGCCTCCGGTATTTAAACCCGTATCGCCATCGCCAATGCGTTTGTAATCTTTTGCTTCGGGTAAGATGATGTAGTCTTCACCATCCGTCAACACAAAAATAGATAACTCAATGCCTTGTAAAAATTCTTCTATTAATACGGAAGCACTGGCTGCACCAAATTTAGCATCAGCTAACATTTCTGTTAATTCTTGCTTTGCTTCTGTTAAACTTTGCGCGATGATTACGCCTTTACCGGCAGCTAAACCATCAGCTTTTAAAACGATGGGCATGTTGCAGGTTTCTAAATAGCGCAAGCCTTCTGCAAGATTTTCCTTTGTAAAAGTTTTTGCTTGTGCCGTGGGCACATGATGGCGCAACATAAATTGCTTTGAGAAATCTTTGCTTCCTTCTAATTGTGCACCCACTTTACTTGGTCCAACCATTGGTATGTGTTTTACCTGCGGATGTAGTTCGAAATAATCTCGGATGCCTTTTACTAATGGCAACTCGGGCCCTACAATGATTAACTCAATATTTTTTTCGATACATGCTTGTGCAAGTGCATCGAAGTTATCTGTAGCGATGTTCAGGTTGATTCCTTCTAGCGCAGTGCCTGCGTTGCCCGGGGCGATGTATACATTTTTGCAAAGACTGCTTTGTTTTATTTTATATGCGAAGGCGTGTTCGCGCCCTCCGTTGCCGATAATCAAAACGTTCATAGCCTGCAAAGATAGGCTATTTGCACCAATGGATTTTCGGAAAACTTGTTTGTGCTTTACCTAAAAATCAAGGCGTATTAATCTCATTAAAAGGTTCGGTAGATGGGTCTGTCCAACTCATCGGATAATTTTTATCCAAAAACTCTAGAGAATCGGTTGTAAGATACAAGGGTCTGAAGGTATCAATCATCACCGCTAACTCGTGGGTTTCTTTAGCACCAATACTTTTTTCTACTGTGCCCGGATGTGGCCCGTGTGGTAAACCGCCTGGATGCAATGTAAATGAACCTCTTTCTATGCCTCTGCGACTCATGAAATTTCCTTCGGCATAATACAATACTTCATCGCTATCGATGTTGCTGTGGTTGTATGGTGCCGGAATAGCCAGCGGATGATAATCGAATAAACGAGGCACGAATGAACAAATCACAAAATTGCGTGTGTGAAAAGTTTGATGCACCGGAGGGGGTTGATGAATGCGTCCTGTTATTGGTTCGAAATCATGAATAGAAAAGGCATAAGGCCATAAGAATCCATCCCAGCCAATTAAATCCAGCGGACTATAATCATAGATGTAATGATGCAAGTAACCTTGCTTTTTTATCTTCATTAAAAATTCTCCTTTGCTGCGGTCGGTAATCAATTCGTGAGGTGGACGAACATCGCGTTCACAAAAAGGAGCGTGCTCTAACAACTGACCTAATTCGTTGCGATAACGTTTAGGTGTTTCGATAGGAGTGGGCGATTCGATGATTAACAAGCGCAAAGGCCCGTCATTAAATTCGAATTTGTAAATCACAGTTCTAGGTATAACAACATAATCGCCTTGCTTCACATCTAATTTTCCGAATTGTGAAATTAACGTGCCGCTGCCATCGTGGATGTAAATGACTTCATCTCCTTCTGCATTTTTGTAGAAGTAATCCATCTTCCTCTCTTCGGGAGAACAAATTGATATGGAGCAATCGTTGTTGGTTAACAAAACTTTTCTGGCGCTTAAATAATCTTTTCCGGTGTTTGTAACTTTAGAAGTATTCAAATGCGTTTGGCGCAAGCTGTAATCATCGATTCGTTTCGCTCCGTATGGCTCTTGCTTAACAATGCCTTTGATGCGCGTGGGCGCATTGATGTGGTATAAATTAGAATAGATGCTGGAGAAACCTTCGGAGCTCACCAATTCTTCTTTGTATAAAGAACCATCCGGTTGGCGAAATTGTGTGTGGCGTTTGGGAGGTATCTGGCCTAATTTGTGGTAATACATACAATTCGATTTATGGAGCTACTATTTTATTCAAAATGAAGCTTTAAAATAAACAATAAAGTTTTAAAATGAATAATATTAAAGGATATGAAATATTTTTACAGAGTAAGATACAAATAGTCTGTATGAAAAAATCAAGTTTAAATACTACTCTTAGCCGATTGCTGATGTTGGTTGGCTTGTGTTTTTTAATGGGTGCTTGTCAACTTGGTCGTTTTGTTTTCTACAATTTTGCAGACATTAAAGACCATAAAAAGTTTCAGGCAAGACCATTAACTGCCAGCGCAAAACCATTTCAATTTTATACAACAGAAAAAGGGAAAAAACCTACTTCTATCGATAATGTTCCTTTCAGTCAGTATTTAGAAGATAATCACACGGTTGCTTTTTTAATCATTCGAAACGATACGATTCAATACGAACAATATTTTGATCGGTACAACGAAGCGAGTGTTGTTCCTTCCTTCTCAATGGCCAAATCGGTAACTTCTATTTTAATAGGTTGCGCCATTGATGATGGTTTGATTCAATCTGTTGATGAACCCATTACAAACTATATTCCCGAATTAAAGAAAAACGGATTTGATAAAGTAAGCATCAAACATGCTTTACAGATGACTTCCGGAATTGATTTTAATGAAAGTTATTATAATCCTTTTGGTGATGCCGCCTCTTTCTATTATGGTAGAAACTTAAGAAAACAAATTGCGAAGATGAAATTGGCAGAAGAGCCCGGTAAAAAATTTGCTTATGCCAGCGGTAACACACAGTTACTCGGACTTATACTTGAGCGTGCTTTACAAAACAAAACAGTAACACACTATCTGCAAGAAAAAATATGGACTCCATTAGGTATGGAGTACGATGCTTCGTGGAGCATCGATAAAAAGAAAAATGGATTAGAAAAAACTTTTTGTTGTCTCAATGCCCGGGCACACGACTTCTCTAAAATTGGAAGACTTTATCTAAATAAAGGAAATTGGAATGGTCAACAAATTGTTTCACCATCATGGGTGGAAGAATCTACAAAATCAGATACAACTGAAGGAAGCATCGCGAATTACCAATACCAATGGTGGATGCCAACTCCCGGTCAGGATTTTATGGCCGAAGGAATATTAGGACAATTTGTGTATGTAAATCCTGCGAAGAATTTAATTATCGTTCGCTTAGGTAAGAAAACAGGCAAAGCAGATTGGTGGCCTATTTTTACTTCGTTAGCAAAAGTTTATTAGCAAGTAATTAAATTTTTTCTGTAAAAACTTTAACCTATCAAACTGTTTTGGAGTTAGAAAAAAATCCTTAAGGTTTAATAGTTTCATTTATCGGTCCTAACCAACGTTCCATATATAAGCCTTTCGGGTCATATTTTCTTACCTGACTTTCTGTATTGAAATATCGGTCTTCACGCGGGTCGTTGCCAACTCCGGCAATATATGCCCAGTTTAGCCAATTGCTGCATACATCATAATCAATCAATTGACTTTCGAACCAGGCAGCACCCCAGGTCCAATTTACTTTTAAATCTTTGGCCAGGTAACAGGCTACATTTTGTCTACCTCGGTTGCTCATAAAACCTGTGTGTAACAACTCACGCATGTTGGCATCAATAAAGCGTTCGCCAGTTTTACCCAAACGCCACTTCTCAAATTTTTCTACATCATTCTGCCAAGAGTATTTTTTGTTTCGGATGCCGTTTTTTAGGAAGATGGCATTACCATACTTTTTAGCGGCAAAGCGAAAATAATCGCGCCACATCAATTCAAAAATCAACCAATAGGTAGAATCATTTTTAATTCTTTTTTCTTCAAACTTTTTTATCTCTTCATATACATAACGTGGAGATATACTACCTACGGCCAACCAGGCAGATAATTTAGAGGAATAAGCAGTTCCGATTAATTCGTTGCGGGTTTCTTTGTACGTAGCAATGCGTTCATCTTCCCAAATGTATTGTTTCAGGTGTTGAAGTGCAGCAGATTCGCCACCTCGAAAGGGATATGCTGTACGTACATCACTTATTGGTTGCGGTATATTCCAATCTTCGAGAGAGGGGATGAAACTTGTTTCTACTTTAAAATCAAAAGGGATAATATCAGGTACAGGAAAGGATTGGCGTACCGTGGCTTCTTGTTCTGCTTCTTTTCTAAAGGCAGTAAAATTTTCGGGCAAGCGATGGATGGGCCAAGGAATATCATTTAACTGATAAAGTGTGTTTTGCCAATAGTAATCTATAGGCACTTGTAATTTTTTTAATTCTTTTTCAGTTTGATTAAAGTTTTGCCATTCTTCTGCCGTTACCGCAGTGCTTGCCACCACAAGTTGAATGTTGTGTTCTTTTACTAGCCTATTGATGATTTCGCTCGGTTCGCCTCTCAACACCAATAAATTTGCTTGCTTTGCTTTTAATTGTTCTTTTAAATCTGTCAAGGATTCCAACAAAAACTTTAATCGAAATGCTCCGGATTTTGGGAAACCCAAAGCATTTGACTTAAACCAACGTTCAGGTATAATATAAACTGGCAAAACAGCGCTTGCTTTTGTAGCGGCTTGCCAAAGCATTTCGTTATCGTGTAGGCGCAAGTTTTCTGTAAACCAGCACAGCACTCTTTTCCCTTTCATACCATACAAACCCATCTTGGTCGAATTGGTTTGTAGTATGTGCTATAAATTTTAGCGATTGTTCTCTGTCATTTTCTCGGCACTGTCTGCAATGCGCAATTGTTCAATGAAATCATCGATTTCGCCATTCATTACAGAAGGAAGGTTATACACCGTGTACCCAATGCGGTGGTCGGTAACACGACTTTGCGGATAATTATAGGTTCTGATTTTTTCTGATCTGTCGCCACTTCTCACCAAAGACCTGCGGGCTGCGCCCATTTCTTTTTCTTGTTTCTCTACTTCCATTTCGTAGAGTTTTGTTTTCAGCATTTGCATAGCACGTTCACGGTTGCCATGTTGAGAGCGTTCCACCTGGCACGTAATAACAATACCAGTAGGTTTATGCGTTAACTGCACTTTGGTTTCTACTTTGTTTACATTTTGTCCACCGGCACCACTGGAGCGTGCGGTTTGTATTTCAATATCGGCCGGGTTAATCACAACATCGCCAACTTCATCAACCTCGGGTAAGGCTACAACAGAAGCTGCAGAAGTATGCACGCGACCTTGTTGTTCAGTAGCCGGTACTCGTTGTACGCGATGAACACCTGATTCAAATTTGAATAACCCATATGCGCCATCCCCTGCAACAGAGCAAATAATTTCTTTATAACCACCTACTGTGCCTTCTGTAAAATCGAGGGCTGTCATTTTTAATCCACGTCTATCGCAAAAGCGTTGATACATGCGCCACAAGTCACCAGCAAAAATTGAAGCTTCGTCACCTCCTGTGCCCGCTCTTATTTCTAATAAAACATTTTTGTCGTCATTCGGGTCTTTTGGAATGAGCATTTCTTTCAGTTCTGCATCCAGGTTTTCAATTTTAGGCTCTAAATCATCTAATTCCATTTTAGCCAACTCGCGCAATTCAGCATCTTTTTCTTTTTCTAATACTTCTTTCGCTTGTTTTTGATGCGCAATCGCCTTGGCGTATTCGTTGTATTTGATAACAATTTTTTCGAGGTCGCGGTATTCTTTGCCGAGTTGCGAGAATTTCTTGGCGTCTTTAATTAATTCTGGTTGAACCATTAATTGACCCACTTCTTCGAAACGCAGCTTTATTTCTTCTAATTTTTCAATCATACAAGTAAAAAGTTTGCAAAATTAATCAATCGCAAGCACTAATGAATAGCCCAAGCACAGTAGATTTGCAACATGCGGAAATTATGGATTTTACTTTTGATAACAGTAGCTTGTGGTCCTGGCCTTACGGAAGAACAAAAAAGAAAGATTAAGGCTGAGATGGAAGCAGGGCAGATTAAAAAGATAACTGAAGCGCAAATTACTGAAGCAGCATTGCTGAAAGGAAGGGAATTACAAAAAGAAGCAGCTGATCAGAAGAATCATTATTTTAAAAATGAATATGGCATCGCACAAAAACTAAGTGCTGCACCAAGCTTTGCCAGCGAAAGTGAAAAAATACTCTGGGATGCTATGATTGGGCAACAAAACGTAGGAGAAAATATTCAGAAAATCGGGCCGGATTCTTTGTTGTTTACTGCTCCTGAAATTTTAAAAAGTAAATCAGCACAAGATTCGGTAAATTTCGTTTGGAGAGTTTCTCTATCGAAGAGGCAATTGATTTTAAAATTGTAAACAAAAAAAAAGACGGTGTTTTACACCGTCATGATTTCTGCTTCTTTCTTTTTCATTAAAGCATCGATTTTAGCGATGTAATCATCAGTCAGTTTTTGTACTTCGCCTTCCGAATTTTTTTGGTCGTCTTCCGAAACACCTTTTACTTTTTTAATCATCTCATTGATTTCTTTTCGCACACTGCGTACACTCACCTTGCCGTGTTCGCATTCCTGCCCAACTTGTTTTACCAATTGCTTGCGTCTTTCTTCTGTTAGCATCGGTATATTGATGATCACTTGTTGTCCATCGTTCTGCGGATTAAAACCAAGATTTGCATTGATGATAGCTCTCTCAATTTCCTGAATTAAACTTTTTTCCCACGGTTTGATGAATAACGTTCTGGCTTCTGGAGCCGTAACAGAAGCAACCTGGTTTAGAGGCGACATCGTTCCGTAATAGGAAACTTGTACACTATCCACCATGCTGGGGTTTGCTTTGCCTGCTCTGATTTTGGTAAGTTCGTTGCCTACATGTACGTAAGCTTTTTGCATTAAGTCTTTTGCTTCTTCTAATAATAAATCAAGTTCTTCCATATGAGGTAAATCGTTGATTGCATTAACTGATTAACGTACCGGCTTGTTCGCCATGCGCAACGCGCAATAAATTTCCTTTTTTATTCATATCGAAAACAATGATAGGTAATTTGTTTTCCATACAAAGTGTGAAGGCCGTCATATCCATGATGTTCAAATTCTTTTCATACGCTTCCTGAAAAGAAAGTTTTTCGTATCGCACTGCATCGCTGAATTTTTCGGGGTCTTTGGTGTAAACGCCATCTACTCGTGTTCCTTTTAATACCACATCAGCTTGCACTTCAATGGCGCGCAAACTGGCAGTAGAATCAGTTGTGAAATAAGGATTACCAATGCCTGCACCAAAAATAACGATGCGCCCTTTTTCTAAATGTCGAATGGCTCTTCTTCTGATAAAAGGTTCGCACACTTGTTCCATTTTAATACCTGCCATTAAACGCGTGTACATACCATGCTTTTCTAATGCGCTTTGTAAGGCCATGGCGTTGATTACTGTTGCTAACATACCCATGTAATCGCCTTGTACACGCTCAATGCCGAGTGCTTCAGCCTGGCCTCCTCTGAAAATATTGCCACCCCCAATAACAATGGCAAGTTCAACACCTTGTTCATGCACGGCTTTAATTTCTTCGCAGTATTGCTCCAGCACAGCCGGATCGATGTTGGTGGTTTTAGAAGAACCTTGCAGGGCTTCGCCACTAAGTTTTAAAAGAATGCGTTTGTATTTCATGCAGCGATGGTTATGGTCGGATTAATCGCGCAAATATGGTAAAGAAAAAGAGATTTTCTATTGTCTTATCCGGCTTTCCTTCAATAAATGGGTTGATTTCAATCAGCATTTTTAATCCATAACCTGAGGCATTCATCCAATCGATTCATAGCTTATCTTTGTCGGCTATGGCAGGGCAATCGGCAAGCGAAACTCCTTTAATGAAGCAATACAACGCTATCAAAGCGAAGTATCCCGGTGCTTTGTTGTTGTTTCGGGTTGGAGATTTTTACGAAACTTTTGGCCAGGATGCAGTAACGGCTGCACGTGTGTTGGATATTGTATTGACCAAAAGAGGAAATGGTTCCGCATCTGAAATTGAGTTAGCGGGTTTCCCACATCATGCTTTAGATTCTTATCTGCCTAAATTGGTAAGAGCTGGCCATCGTGTTGCGATTTGCGATCAGTTAGAAGATCCTCGTTTTGTAAAAGGAATCGTAAAAAGAGGAGTTACAGAATTGGTTACGCCCGGTGTTTCTTTTAACGATAATGTTCTAGAAAGAAAACAAAATAATTTTCTGGCTTCCATTCACCTTGGGAAAAATACCTGGGGCATGGCTTTGTTAGACATCAGCACGGGCGAGTTTTATGTGGCAGAAGGCAACGAAACATATATCGCTAAGTTATTGCAAAACTTTTCGCCAGCTGAAGTGATTTACAGCAAGAGTGTGAGAAATAAGTTAGAAGCATTATTACAAAATAATCACGCAACTTTTGCTTTAGATGAATGGGTTTATGCTTTCGATTTTGCACAAGAAAAACTGTTGCAACAATTTAAAACAGTTACCCTAAAAGGATTTGGAATTGATGCCATGCCTGATGCTATTGTTGCGGCTGGCGCCATTTTACATTACCTCGATGCAACAGAACATAAAGACACACAACACATCACCAGCCTCAGCAGAATTGAAGAAGATCGATTTGTGTGGCTGGATAAATTCACCATCCGAAACTTAGAAATAATTTTACCAGCGCAAGAAGGTGGCGTACCCTTAATCGATATCATCGATAAGACTGCTACCCCTATGGGTTCGCGCTTGCTCAAGAAATGGATGGTGTTGCCTTTAAAAGATGTAGCCGCGATAGAAGAACGTTTACACGTTGTCGATACATTTTTTACGCAACAAGACTTAGCTGAAAAGTTAGCGGAACAATTGCGACACATCACAGATTTAGAAAGATTGATTTCGAAAGTAGCAGTTGCCCGCATTACTCCTCGTGAGATGGTGCAATTGAAAAAATCCTTACAAAGATTACATCCGGTAAAGCAAGCTTTGGCTACTGCACAGGTGCAACAGTTGGCGAAGCTGGCCGATCAGATTAATCCTTGCGATTTTCTGATTGAGAAAATCGATCGTGAGTTACGCGAAGATGCCTCCATCCACAGCAACCAAGGTGGTATCATTAAAGATCAGGTTCATGAAGAGTTAGATGAATTGCGTGGCATTTCTGGCAGTGGTAAAGAGTATCTCTTACAAGTACAAAAAAGAGAAATAGAAAGAACTGGTATTCAATCTCTTAAAATTTCGTACAACAAAGTTTTTGGCTATTACTTAGAAGTAAGCAATGCCAATAAAGATAAAGTTCCGGCTGATTGGATACGCAAACAAACTTTGGTAAACGCAGAAAGATACATTACCGAAGAATTAAAAATATACGAAGAAAAAATTTTAGGTGCTGAAGAAAAAATCAGTACCATCGAACAAAAGATTTTCAATGAATTGGTATTACAAGCAGCAGATTACATTGCGTTGATACAACAGAATGCACGCACCGTTGCCACCATCGATTGTTTGTTGGCTTTTGCAACCGTTGCCCGTGTTAATCAATATAGCCGACCGTTAATCAACGAATCAAAAAAACTGTTAATTAAAGAAGGAAGACATCCGGTTATTGAAAAGCAATTGCCCACTGGAGAATCGTATGTGCCGAATGATATAGAACTTGATACAGAACAACAACAAATTTTAGTAATAACCGGACCGAATATGGCGGGTAAATCTGCCTTACTAAGACAAACTGCTTTGATTGTTTTATTAGCACAAATTGGTTGTTTTGTTCCCGCAGCAGAGGCACACATTGGCATCATCGATAAAATATTTACAAGAGTAGGAGCGAGCGATAATGTTTCGCGTGGCGAATCAACCTTTATGGTTGAGATGACGGAGACAGCTAGCATACTCAATAATCTGAGCGACAGAAGTCTAATCTTAATGGATGAGATTGGCAGAGGAACATCAACATACGATGGAGTTTCTATTGCCTGGGCCATTGTAGAATACTTACACAACCACAAAGACCATAAACCGAAAACACTTTTTGCCACCCATTACCACGAGCTTAATCAACTCACAGAAGATTTAGTTCGGGTAAAGAATTTTAATGTTAGCGTGAAAGAAGCGGGCGATAAAATTATTTTCATGCGCAAGTTAAAGCCGGGTGGCAGCGAACACAGTTTTGGTATACATGTGGCGCAATTAGCGGGTATGCCCAACAAAGTAGTTTTACGCGCCAACGAAATTTTACATTTCCTAGAAAAAGACAAACACAAAAATCAATCGAATAAGAAATTTGAAAACGTGCCTAAAGTAACGAGTCAGATTTCATTATTTGAGTCAGATCCGCGCTTTGTAGCTGTAGATGAGTTAATCCAAAAGTTGGATATCAATACCATCAGTCCGGTTGAAGCCTTGCTTAAACTCAATGAAATCATTTCATTGATGAAAAAATAGAAGAAAGAATTTTCAACTTTTTTCATCGTATCTTTTTACTTCAGACGAAAAACCTCGTCTTATCCCTGCATGACATCCACAACCAACGAAACACATTGGATAACCCAGGCACAAAAAGGCGATAAGCAAGCCTTTCGGTATTTGGTAGATGCTTACTATCCTTTGGTATTCAATTTGGCTTTTCGGTATTTGGGCAACCAGGCTGATGCCGAAGATGTAGTGCAAGAGGCATGTGTAAAATGGTGGAGGCATTTTGCTCAGTTTAAACATCAATCTAAACTCAGCACCTGGTTATATGCCTTAACCCTTCGCACATGCATAGATTATACAAAAACAGCTTCCTACAAAAGAAGAAAAGTTCAACAGCCAGAAACCCATGCCATGCAAATTGCTTCAACAGAAACTCCAGCAAAAATGTTAGAAGCAAACGAATTGGCAGAGCGTTTTAAGAAGGCAGCAGCAACCTTAAGTGAAAAACAGAAAACTGTTTTTGTGTTGAAAGATTTGCAAGGTTTTACAACAGAAGAAACCATGCAGATAAGCGGGCAAACAGAAGAGCAAATTAAAAGCAATTTGTTTCATGCCCGTAAGCAAGTAAGTATGTATTTGAAGAAGATGTACCAAACACCCAAGCCATGAAAGAGCAACACGTGAAAGAAGAAATCTGGAATTGGATTGAACTCAATGAAGCAGAAAAAGAAAGAGTTTTGCGGCATTGTGCAGTGTGCGAATCTTGCAAAGATTTACTGGAAGAAGTACAACACTATACTTCGCAAATTGAGATAGTACAACGTGCAGCATTTGCTTCCGGTCATCAAGCCCAAGCGGTGCAAAAAATAATGAAAGCCATCAACCATTCAGATAAACAGGTTGATTTAAATATATCTTTTCTGAGCAGATGGTTGTTATTTCCTTTTCAAGTGGCAGCTATGTTGTTGATTTTATTTGCCGGACAAGAATTATTTTCTGTTGAAGAAAGTAAAAACAATCAACTACCCAAGTATTCTAAAGCTAGTGTATTAAATACTTCTGCCTTATTAAAAAATAATTTAAAAAGGAAAAAAGAAAAGAAAATCAACCTAAAAGAATTGATTGAAAAAAAATTAAAAAAATAAAGTCATGAAAAATAGTTTGATAATTATAATGGCGATGATCTTATTAGCATCCTGTTCAGATGAGGCAAAATTTAAAACAGTGGTGAACGAAGATGGTAGTTTTGAGAAAACAATTACCGTTACTTCATCAGATTCTATTTCAAAAAATCATCAGTATCTGGGAATATCCGATTCATTAGTTTGGAATTATAAATTAGTGAAAAAAGTAACAAAGGATACTTCATCCCTTTCATCGACACTAAATAAAGTAGAAGAAATTAGTTCCATACCTCTAAAAAAAGTGAGTAAGGATTCATCTATTGTTCACGAAAGAGTTACGTATGATCATCAGTTTTCTAAGAAATTTAGTAGTACGGATGAATTTAACAAAGAGCAACAACAGCAGAAGAATCATCTGCCTATATCAGCATCATTTAACAAAAGATTCCGTTGGTTTTACACCTACTTTGATTATGCTGAAACTTTTGGCCCTATCAATTTTCTATCAACTCCGGCAGAAGATTTTATCAATGCGCAAGATTTTGATTTCATTGCCAAACTTCCTGCTGAAGGGAAACCTTTAAGCAAAGCTGATAGTGTTTTCTTGGAGAACCTGAATATAAAAATTTCAGATCAATATGGTTCTGTTGCCTACTTCAATCAAATCTCCGAAATGGTATTACAAAATTTAAAAGTAGAAGAAGCACGCCTGATTTGGAAAGAAAATGAAAAGCAGGTCTTCGAAAAATTAACAAGCAAAGAGTCTTCATACGATACAGATGTTTTACCACTACTTGATTCATTAAACATCAGAAAGTATTTAGATGAAGATAATTTCAATAAGGCAAATAAAGCATTTGAAGAAAAATTGGCTTATCTGATGTGGGCAAGCGATAGTCATTTTACGATAGAGATTGAAATGCCAGGTAACATTGTAAAACAAAATGCAGATTCTCTAAATAATAACACTGCTATCTGGAAACCTTCTTCCCTAAAATTTCTTTTAAAACCTTACACTTTCGAAGTTAGCAGTAGAAAAGCAAATATATGGGCGTGGATTGTTTCGGTAATTGGTATCATACTGGTAGTTGGTTTAAGTATCAGGAGATATTTAAAGTAGTTAAACAAATTTTGTATCTTGCTTAAGCATACCAAACTGAAATGAAAAAATTTATCACCTGGACTATCCTACTTGTACTTGTTGTAATCGGTTCTGTTTTCTCTTTTTATTACTTCGCAGTTTACGAAGAAGGTGTTATGGCAGGCAGAGTATTAAGTGTAACCCAAAGAGGCATGATTTTTAAAACTTACGAAGGCAAGCTAAGTGTAGAATCTTTTGGCTCATTAAAAGGTGTAAGCCCGTTAGCAGAGACTAGAGATTTTTCAATAGAGTCAGACCAAGCAGAGGTTATAAAAGCTTTAGAAGAAGTAGCAGCATCTGGCGAACATGTAAATTTAAGATTCATCAGGAGATACAAAACTTTTCCTTGGCGAGGCGAAACCAAATATTTTGTAACAGGAGTTGAGAAGTCTAAGTTGTAATAATTTAATTTTGATGATGCCTAAATGCTTGCCAATATTTTTTATTTTTTTCACTTAAGCTAAATCTATACTTAATCAGAGTTTATAATATTTTCTTTTTAATCTGTATAACAAAAAAGGGTTGCCACTGGCAACCCTTCTCCATATGCTTACTACAAAAAATTGTGTAACTGGCTTAAAGTTGTTTACTAATAAAATGGAGTAAAGTCTTTAACCAAATCAATAGATTCTTATTCAATTTTGACTTAAAGTTGTTTACTATTAAAGGATTAGTCCGTAATCGTTAAGTTCGGACAATTCAGAGTGCATTTTACTAATATGATTTTCATTGATGTAATACCGTTTCGCACTACCGCTGCTCATAACACACAGAAGCTTAATTTGATTATGGTTAGCTTCATAAGCATCGAAACAGATTTTTGAATCTTATAAAAACCGGGAGGTAAGTCAAACTTTTTCATGCCGCAAATTGAGAGGCAGCTCTTAATTGCACAAATTCATCTTTAAAAAATTGCGACAATGTGTGACTGAAGATTTATTTGATTTTGTCAAATGCGTAATATTCTTTAGTCTTATTTAAAGAAACCATCTTGAATCGGCTAGGAACTCAATATAAAATTAGTTTAGTAAAATTTTAAGAATTTAAAATGCTGAAGAAATGGAAGATTATTTAGAATTTAAGTTTGACTCACAAGTTCTACTTGATAATGGTGACATGTTAAAAAATGTAGGCTTTTCAGATTGCCCAACTGGATGGAGCCGATTGGTGAGACAACTTTTTGAAGATATTCGCGAAACTTGCAAAAAAAATAATAGTCCACTTCCCAAGGTGTTGCAGGTAAAATCAAAATTTGGCGGACTTCAATTTTACCTTGAATATGATCCAATATTTCAAACTTCCAAAGCCGGTATTGAGATAGAGAGATTAATTGATGAGGCAACGAAAAAGTCATTATCTATTTGTGAGATTACAGGGGATCATGGAGCTCTTCATTCTAAAAATGGTTGGCTAGCTACATTATGTGAAGCAAAAGCCAAAGAATTAGGATACACGAAGATAAAAAGTAATTAAGCATAATACCCCATATTAGCATTTCGTTTTTTTTATCAGTTTTTTGTTGCAAATCCTTTGAAGAATGTATAACTGAATACTCCGTCTGGTTGAGCCGTTCTATATAAATCTTTTATTCCTTTTTCAAAAGTCAGTCTATCAATAATACCATCTTGTATGGCTTGTTCACCCACACCCTCTATCATAGGTGTAAAAGTTTTTTTTATAAACCCTTCAACAAGGTTGTGTCTGCTGGCATCTACATATACCATTCGCGGTGAAATGAAAGTATCAGAAAGACCAACAGATTCAAATAGTGGGTATAATTCTCTACCAATGTTTGAATTTCCACCGTTCTGGCTTTGAAGTTTTACTTGACAGTCAATTGCTTTATGAGCTTCAATACTGTCTGGATAAAAAAAAGTTGAACCGTGGTCTCCTTCAATTGCTATGATGGTGCCACCTCTTTTTAACACTCTTGATAATTCGCTCAAAACTTGTTTTGGGTTTTTAAGGTGTTCTAAAACAAAACAAATAATAATACTATCGAAGGTTTCATCTTTATATGTCAAGTTATACAAGTCGGCCTGCTCAAATTCAACATTTTTTAAGTTCATTTGGTCAGCCATCAATTTTGCTTCTTCAATGGATACTTGAGAAATGTCAATTGATAGAAACTTAGAGTCTGGATTTTTTTTTGCTATTATCTTGGTTTGGGCACCAACACCGCAGCCCGCTTCAAGGATATAACTGCCTTTAGGAAACAATGTGTCATTATGAATAATGCTATCCAATGTTGCGGCTTGGTCATTTAGTCTGAGAGCTTCTCTTCCTGAGTAGCCGTGAACATATTCTTTATTATTCATACTCTTAGATTTTAAAAAAATTCGATTGTAGTTTAGTGTTCATTTACAATAATTGCTAATCTGTTTTAGGAAGTTACTGTTTTATTTGATTTTCAATGTTCCTTCAAGAATAATTTTTGCATTACTTACAACTTCAAGTTCTGTGTCATTAAGGATTTTTAATTTCATAAATCCCCCACGTTTTGAAGACTGAAATGCAATCATTTCTGTTTTTCCTAAAATTGTACTCCAATACTTTGCTAAAACTGAGTGTGAAGCTCCGGTTACTGGGTCTTCGTTTATTCCAATCCAAGGGCAAAAGCAGCGCGAATAAAAATCATAATCGTTATCAGAAGATCTTGTTGTAACAACTAATTCTTTAATGTTGTCTGTACATTGAATTGCTTTTGCAAAATCTGGTTGTATGCTTAACAATGTTTCCTTGTCTGAAACTTCAATTATCAACATATCTAAATCCTTAGCAAATTTTGTTGCAATTGGGTTTGTAATACCGAATGCTTCATAAAGTTCTCTCGTTGGAGTAAAGTCAATTGCTTCATAAATTGGAAATTTCATCTTGATGTTTTCGTTTTGGCTTGTTGCGCTTAATTTCAAGTTGTGAAATGTTGTAAAATTCACGAAAGGCTTTTGCAAATGATGTAGAATAAGTTTTGCAGATGCCAAAGTGGCGTGTCCGCAAAAATCTATTTCAACAGTTGGAGTAAAATATCTAATTGAATATTCTGTATCGTAATTTTTATTCTGTTTTAAAAATGCAGTTTCAGAAAGGTTAAGTTCATAAGCAATAGCCTGCATTGTCTGAACACTAACTTCACTTTCTAATAAGCAAACTCCTGCTGGATTTCCTTTGAATGCCTCATTTGTAAATGCGTCAATTATAAATACTTTCATTTAAATTTTTTTTAGTGTCTGTATATCGTTTTCTCAAAGTCTGTAGGGTGTAGCTTTACAATGACCGCTTTCGGTTTTTGACTTGGCGATTTGAGGGAATAAAAAGCAAAAATGTTTATTAGAATTACAAATGTTAAACTAAGTACTTCTTCCCCCATTTTGCCAAAGCTCTCCTATGTTAGCTGTTATTTTGTGATTTTAACCACCACGTTTTCTTGTTAATTTCAAAAGGAATTTTTGCTTTTTTCTTGTAAAGGATTGTTCCATATATCGCAAGAAAAACAGTTCCAAATCTAAAAATATTGGCATATGTTCCTCCGAGCGCATTATTGTCTATATCAAATACAAGCCAGTATAAATTCATTAAACAATGCAAAAAAATTGCTGTCCATAAGTTAAACTTCCATTCGGCATAGATCCAAAAAAATAAAATGGAACCCAAAAATGTGATTAGGAAAATACCTATTAATTCATTCGTGTTATTACTTTGATATAAATGAACTAATCCGAAAAGGGTTGAGCCTATTAGTATTGATGATAAAAATCCTAATCTTGTAAATCTATATAATTGTCCTATTAAAAATGCTCTATAAATAATCTCTTCAAAAAATGCTGATGAAATTGTATTAATAATGATGGTATCAAAAGATAGTTTAAAGTTAATACTGAACTTTAATCCATAAGCAATCAAAGAAGGTAAAGTGACAACAAAGGCAAATAAAAAACCAACAAATAAATTACCAGAAAGTCCCAACTTCTCAAAAATGTTTTTGAAGTTTCGATGTAATATAGCAACTGTAGCAAACAAAGGAATCAAAGTAATTGTGTAGGTCAGAATGTGTCCTATCGCTTTTGACTTTGTCAAAGCCGTTATTTCCTTTTGAAGGTGCGAAAATGTAATAGCATCTATTACGTAATAAGCTATAAATCCAATTAAAAAAATTAAAATAAAATTTAGTTTTTTCATTTTTTCTGAATTTAAAAATTTCACTTAAGCCAGAGAATTCTACCATAACAGCTAACATCCAACAGCTTTGCGAAGTTAGCCTGTGTTGCACCTTCTGCAAGATGGTTTTGAAAAACTGTTAGGTGAAAGTGCTTTTCTATCGATTTATTTTTTTATGGATATAAAAGTTTCTACTTCTGCTTTATCTCCGTCATAATACTTTTGTCCGTGAATAGTAAAGTCTGCTTTGTAGGCTCGATTTAAGTTTAGTTCTTTATTTCCCCATATTTCTAACCAAGTATTGAAAACAGCGTCTGGCATTTTACCTTTGGAAACAAATTTTTGGTATACTCCAGTTTCAATTGTTATTCCTACAAAACCCTTTGGAATGTCTTCTAATGAAATGACTGGTAATCCTATAATGGTGGTATAATGTCCAGTGAAATCAGTTTCATAGTCAGTGTAAACTGCATAAATATCGTCACTCACTTTATTGGAAATTTGTTTTTGAATTTCCTCGCCCCAAAACTTGCTCCACAAAGCTTCGATGTCTTTGACTGATTGTCCATTTTCATTAGTTGTTCTTGTTGAAATTCCGATTACATAAAATTTTTCAATAGTTTGATTGTTCAATGTGCTATAGGTATTTTTTTGTATTTGAGATTGAGCTGTGAATGAGCTTAGTGTTAATGCAAGAAGAATTAAGTTGTGAAAGTTGTCGTTCATTATTTTTTAATGTTGATTAGGTTGCAAAGCTTTTATTCTTTTGCGACAGCCCTATGTCAAGGGTGGTGAACATTTTTTTCTGCAAATGTCAAAATACTCCTCAAATGTGATTTTATGAGGTTCAAATGTGTGGTTTTGCACCAACAAACTTTCAATTCTATCTAAACGAAATGCTCTGTAATCATTTCTCAATCTACAAAGTGCAATGAGCAACCAATTTTCTTGTGAAGTATAAATAGCAAAAGGTTCTACAGTTCTTTCTGTTGTTTGGTTATTTTCTGGCGAATAATATTTGATTTTGACAAGATTAAAATTTGTCAATGCCATTTGAAGGGTTGATAAATTATTACTTGTGCGATTACTGTCGAAGTTTTGTCCTGATCTAAACCGTATTTTTGGAATCCAAGACAAAATGATACCGAAGAGTATCATTCAATTTTATGTGTATCCTTTGATGAAAAAAAGGATGCATTTTTATTGTTAAACTCATGGGGTAAAGAATGGGGAAACAATGGATATTGTTATGTACCAAGAAAGGTTTTCATGAGCCGAGTACGAGAGGTGTATGTGGCAACATTAAATCGTCCAAAGCACTCAGATCAAAAATTACAATTGTTGCAATTTCAAGAGCCCTATTTTCAAAAGGAATTTAAAGGAACAATAATGGAAGACTCAATTATTACTCAAAATTTAGCTAAAGAATTAGACTCTTTGCTCTTTTTAGATTTGATAAATATGAAGTCTTTGAAGAATAAATCTGAAAAACAAATTCAATCGATTAACGAAATAGAAAAATATTTGTTTAATGATAAGAAGTCAATTTTGTAAATCAATAATAAATTAGATACAGACATTAGTTGAAATTTATACTGAAAAGCCAATTTCAATTTTTGGTAATCAATCTTTGTAATCGTTAATTCAGAAAAAGGTCAGTGCAGTTTCAATGAATAACTTTAAGTTAATTAATAGATTGAAGTGCAGTGTTTCGATCATTAACCTTTAACAATTCATTCACATAAAATCATTCATTCCTTTTTTATATAAATTCGAACTTATAGTACGGTAGATTAAAAATTCAATTAGCTAAACTTTAATAGGTACAACCCTGTCACATCTTTCAATTACTTGATTATTGTGACTAACTAAAAGAGTTATCATGTTTTGTTTCTTTGAGTTTAATAATTCAAATACAAAATTCTCCATATTGGAATCCATAGCAGAAGTCGGTTCATCAAGTAATAAAATCTGCGGACTTAAAAATAAAGCCCTTGCAATTGCTAATAATTGAATTTGGCCTCCGGAAAGACTTATCCCACTCTCACCTATTATGCAATTGTAGCTATTTGGAATTTTATCAAAATATTTTGAAAATCCATTTTCATTACAAAAATTAATTGCATCTAAAATTTTCTGTTTATCAAAATCAAGGCAAATGTTAAAAGCCAAACTACCATTAAAAACTTTTGGAGTTTGACTTACTGATCCAATAACACTTCGCCAATAATCACTTGTAATTGTTAAGTAGTCTAATTTGTCATTTACTATAATTTTGCCTTTTTGAGGAGTATAAAGTTTTTGTAATATCTGAAGTAATGTACTTTTACCAGAACCACTCTCCCCATAAAGGCAGACCAATTCTCCCCGATTAATTCGGAAAACAATATTAGACAAAACGTATAGCCTACCAGGAAATTTGTATGAAACATTATCAAAAGAAATAGATTTAATGTTAAGAACATCGTTATTCAAATTTGAGCCTTTCAGTTCACCTTTTATAGAAGCAAATTCATACATTCTATCAAAGGCAATAAATGCTTCTTGAAATTGCATAAATGTAATAGTTAATCGCGTAGATGCTGGAAGAACCAGACTACTCATTCCTAATATGCTTATTATTTCACCGAGTGTCAATTCTTTTAATAAAAACATCTGAGAAAGAACTATAATAACTACTGTATTTAATAAAGCCGAACATAACTCAGATAAAATCCCAAACTTTAAATTCAAACGACCTAAATCAAGATATCTATTTTGAGAAATGCTTATCAATAAGGAATTATAATTTTCAAAAAATACTTTCTTATTAAATTGCTTTATCTCTGATATACCTTGAAAAGTATCCACAAAATTACTTTCAACAATAGTAGATGAAATCAAATATCTTTTTTGGGCTTCAACAATTTTATCTCGAAAGATAAATATGAAAAAAATATTTAGAATAAATGAAAGGAATATTACTCCTAATATATAAGTGGAATAAAAAGAAATAAAAATTATAGCAACTAGAATTAATAGTAAATCTATAACAATGTTTCCAAATACTACGCTTAAAATAGATTGAATTCTCTTTGAATCATTTATTCTATAAAGTAAGTCTCCAGTAGTTCTAGAATCGATAAAGGACTTAGGCAGACCAATTACTTTACTGTAGAACCAGCTAATTATTCTATTGTTAAAATCCACACCTTGTTTCAAAACAAGAGTTCCTCTAATAAAACCTAGTGAATATCTGCCTATTATCAATAGTATAAAAAACACAAGAGAAATTATCAATTTAGATCTATCTTCCTGCGGCAAAATTGAATCGATTAAGCTTTGAGTGAAAATTGTTGTTGTTAAACTTATTATAGAAATCAGTATCCCAAGGAAAAGTGAAATTGATAATATTGGAATATCATTTTTTATTAGATTAAAAAGCCATTTTCTTTTGTTTTTATTTTCATTTTCTAAATGCGTAAAATTATTATTCTTGATTAATAACAATAAAGCTTTCGTTTTCCAATATTTATTTAATTCTTGGTATGAGATTTTTATTGTTCCTTTTCCTGGATCTGTAATTAATATATCTTTTTCAATATTTTGATTTGGCCAGAAAACTACGTAATGCTGAAAATGATTTTCTATTTCAAAATGAAGTATTGCTGGATAATCTAATTCAAATAAATCTTTTATATCAGAAGCTTCAAATCCTTCAGCTGTAAAACCCTTTTCCTGAGCTGCTTCCTTAAGACCAAGCATAGTAGTTCCTTCCTTTGTAGTACCACTGAGCCTTCTTAATTCATCAAAATTACTATGACCTCCATAGAATCTTATTATTGCTAACAAACATGCAATACCACAATCGCTTTTATCATGCTGTGGTACAAAGGATTTATAGATTTTTTTTTTCACTCTAAACTTTTAAGAATTATTTTAGGCTGAGTGTAACCTTTAAATTGAGCTAAAAGATTACCATTTCTATAAATAAATACCTGGGGTATAACTACCGAACCAAAGGTGCCAAACAATTTATTTTGATCAATCTTTGTGAAATCACATAAATTACTGCTACCCAATCTTGTTGAGTCTGAAAATGATTTAATCTCACTTATATTTCGACTAGAAATCCAAACTAGTTTCCTGCCATAAAATCCTTTAATTGTATCTGAAATCGAATATGCTTGATCATAGCAATGTTCACAATTTGGGTCGAAAAGAATTAAAACATAATCAGAACTTAAATCAAAATTATAAAAAGTGCTATCCAAGTCAACTAACTCTACTGATTGTAGTTTTCTTAAATTAATGTTTGCAGTTTCTTTTAAATCTAGTATCGCGTTTATTTTATATGTTAAAGTTGAAAAGAATAACAATATCAGCAGAATAATGATTGGTTTTCTTACATTAATGATTAAATAATATGCTAGTCCGCATGCTTACCACTAAATTAAGCTAAGGATAAGATTATCAAATAGATTTGAGTTATAACGTCTGTTGAGTTTAAAACAGAACTCATCAAGATAGTGTTGCAGGTATTTCTCTTTAATGACATGATAGATTCCCAGTAAGTTTCTTTTCGCATTAGCAATTGCTATATGAACCCATTTGAGTTCATCTACATTTTGCTTTTCGGATTTATAACTCACGTGTAGATTGACTAAATTCTTCAAATCAACATAGCTTGTGGATTGATCTGTAAATACAACACTGTCCTTGTCTATAGATGTTTCTACCAGCCGTTGAGTGGATGATTTCATCTCAGATTTACCCACCTTCATTTTAAACTGCCCACAATATCTTTGAGCTACCCCATCAATCTCCAATGGAAATGATTCAGCCATTACAGTGACTTTTGACTTTTTCTGACTGCCCTTACCTCGCTTTATTTTCTTTCTTAATCCCTTGGGTGTGCTGGTAGAAAAGTAAGCATCATCAAACTCAATCATGCCTGTAAGTTTTTGATTGTCATCGGCTCTACCCATAGCAGAACGAATTTTCTTCATCATAGCCCAAATAGGTTCATAACGCTTATGTCCAAGCTGTCTTCTAACTTCATGTGCAGAAAATCCCTTCTTGGTTGAACTCATTAAGTGAAGTGCTATATACCAATAACGATAGCTTAGTTTACTACTTTCTAAAATAGTGCCACTGCGAAGAGTTGTCCGAAATCCACAGCCTTTACATTCAAATTGATTCTTGCCGGAAAGCCAGTAATGATTGATTCCACCACATTTCTTGCAGATAACTCCCTTGGCAAATCGATGATCTCTAAAATGATTTCTGCATGAGTCCTCAGTAGGAAATTCTTTAATGAAGCTAAGTAAGTTCATAGATCTTAATTTTTATTCAAGATCGTAATACACCCAGACAGCTTATGTCACGTTTAGGTATCTTTGCGGACTAGCAGT
>JAPZUF010000013.1 GCA_027533395.1 Cyclobacteriaceae bacterium | reverse complement strand
AGATTCGTTTTAAGAGACAGTGATGTGAGGGGCGGAAAATGGAGTGCGGAAAAATGGTGATGCCATAATTGATTTAACGAAGCACAGGAAAGGCGATGAAAATGTGGCTGTAGTTTCCCCCAACAGTTCCATTTGCTTTATGAAAAAAGCAAGCCTGTTATTATGGCTTGCTTTGCATCTCAGTTTACAACTTTATTCAAATAGTAAACAACATTAGCGAAATAGTAAACAACTTTACGTCAGTTACACAAAAATTATTTTGCAGCAGCAAATAATTTCGATACTTCGTTCCAGTTTACTACATTCCAGAAGGCAGCGATGTAATCAGGTCTTCTGTTTTGGTAGTTTAAATAATAAGCATGTTCCCAGACATCTAAACCAAGTATCGGTGTTCCTTTTACTTCAACTACATCCATTAATGGATTATCTTGATTAGGTGTAGATGTTAAAGCAAGTTTACCATCAGCACCCACAATTAACCAAGCCCAACCTGAGCCAAAACGTGTAGCTCCAGCGTTGGCGAACTTTGTTTTAAACTCATCAAAGTTTCCAAAAGCAGCATTGATGGCATCTGCTAATGCACCCGTTGGTGCACCTCCAGCATTGGGACCCATCACCGTCCAGAATAAACTGTGGTTATAATGGCCACCGCCATTGTTACGAACAGCTGCCGGATATTTTGAAATGTTTTTACAAATTTCTTCGATGCTCAGATTTTCTTCTGGCTTGCCTGCTACTGCAGCATTAAGGTTAGTAACATACGCATTATGGTGTTTACCATGATGGATTTCCATCGTACGTGCATCGATATGTGGCTCTAATGCATTTAATGCATAAGGAAGCGCTGGTAAGGTGAATGCCATAGATTTTGAATTTTAGTTTTTAAAATGAAAGGATAATCGTTTTATTAATCAACTCATTAAAGCCGGAATTTGTTCACGAGTTTTTAAAATTAAAAAGGTAAATCATCAGCAGAAGACGAACTAGCCGGGCTATCAAATGTGTCGTACGCTGGTGGTGCATCGTAGCCTTCGTTGCTTTGTCCTTGCTTTTCAACTTTCCACACTCTTGCTTCTGTGTACCAACGACCGTTGTATTCGCGGCTTTCTAATTCTACAGATACTTGCACGGTTTGGCCTACTGCAACATTGAACTGCTGAATTTTATCGCCCCACATCGAAAGGCAAACTTTCTTAGGATATTGGCTTTGGGTTTCTACAATAAATTCTTGCTTGCGCCAGGTTCCTTTTTTGCCGGCTCCGCTTTGCTCAGGTAAAATCTGAATCACTTTTCCTTTTACATCCATCTTTATCAATCTAATTTATTTTTCTCTTACTCTTTTAAAAAACTCTAAAACCAAATGCTGGCAAGCTTTTTCATCTATCCCAAAAGTTACCGCTGTTTTCTTATGTAACAATGGTTGTTGCCAAAGCCTGTAACCACGTTGTGTATCGCTGGCACCAAATACTACACGTCCGATTTGTGTCCAATGCAAAGCTCCTGCACACATGGCACACGGTTCCAAAGTTACATAGAGCGTACAATCGTTTAAATATTTCGAACCTAAATAATTAGCTGCTGCTGTAATCGCCAACATTTCGGCATGAGCAGTGGCATCACTTAACATTTCTGTTTGATTATGCGCTTTGGCTATAATTTTATTCTGACAAACCACAATTGCACCAACAGGAATTTCGCCAGCATCAAATGCTTTG
This sequence comes from Cyclobacteriaceae bacterium, assembly GCA_027533395.1. Taxonomy (GTDB): domain Bacteria; phylum Bacteroidota; class Bacteroidia; order Cytophagales; family Cyclobacteriaceae; genus Chryseotalea. The sequence goes on along the minus strand of JAPZUF010000013.1, from coordinate 81,394 downwards.
GCTGCTTCTTTAAGCGCTTCTTGCATAAAGCACGCATCTGTTTGAGCAATATCCAATGTTAATTAATGGTTAATCAGGCGAAAATACGAAACAAAAATGAGCGGATTACGAAAAAGACATCATGAGGTACGATAATATGAAGGTTGGAATAGTTACAATTTTATTAAGCCTGTTAGTTTCTGTTTTTGCTTCGGCACAAACTACTACTTGGCATTATGAATTTAATGAGCAAGAAATGCCACAATCTTGGCAATGGTTACACGAAACCGAAGGTTGGCCGAATAAAGTAAAAAATCAATTTGTGGAAAATGGTGTGTTAACCATCGAACCCGGTACCTCCGGTTGGTTTGCAGACAAAAATGCTCCTTTTCTTTTTACACTCGTGAAAGGTGATTTCGATGTAAGAGCTCGTGTTTTAGCATCAGGTTTGCAAAATAGATTGCCCGAAACGGTTTGGTCGTTAGGCGGACTGATGGTACGTGTTCCTAAAAATACAAACAAAGATGAATGGAAACCTAAAGAAGAAAACTGGTTGTTTCTAACAACTGGTGTGGCTGAAGAAACTGGTAAAAGAGTGGTGGAAACGAAATATACTATCAACAGTAAATCAAATTTAAAATTACGTGATGTTAAAGATGGATGGATTACCTTAAGAATTGTTCGCGTAGGTAATTCATTTATTCTATTAACTAAGTTGGACGATGACAAATCCTGGACGGTACGCGATCGCTATTATATCGCAGACTTACCTCCGGTTTTACAAGTAGGTATCAATGCATACACCAATAGCATGGCAGTACCACCACAAATTTTATGGGGTGATCCTTTTGCTTTCAACAATCAAACTTTTGATGAATTGGGCAAACCTGATTTTAGATTGCTGGTAGATTATATTACTTGTCAACCCGCAGCTGTTTCATTCAAATCAGAAAATCCTGGATCGCAATGGTTGAAGAATGTATATGAGAACAGATTGACAGATTCTCAACTTTCAGATAAATCTTTACTTAAGTTATTGGGAGAATAAGATATTTCGTTTTTAGTTATTAGTTGATCGTTGCTCGTTTTGCGTTTTTCAATTTAAAAGAGGAACAATAAAAACTTATCAAGATTCACCTTGAAGTCTTTTAAAAATAAATTTTACAACAAACTACGAAATTCGAACAACTAACAACCAGCAATTAAAATCATTTCACCCTCACCGAATTCATAACAGCAGCTGCAATAGGTTGCCAATCTGTTTTTACACGAGCAGGGCAAATAAAACTGAAAACTAAGGTTCTGTCTTTCTGCACCAAATATTGAATGTAGGTGTATTTTAAAATCGGTTGTTTTTGCGACTCGTTGTTTTTATTGCCGTTCATGCGCGTTTCTATTTCAAAAACGATAAACTTCTTTCCGTTTATTTCTTTTATTTCTTCCTTAAGAATTTCAACTCTGTCGAATAAATTTCTGAAACCGGATCTGAAAAACGATTGAGCCACCGCTAAATTTTGATCCGGCCACTGTGTGGCAGAAGTGGTGACAGTCAGCTCCATGTCGCGCTCTAAGTTCGAGAAAGCAGCCAAAGGTGCTCGCACGCTGGGTACACGTTGAATGATATCTTCAGGCGTCATGGCAATAAAGTCAGCCGGAATCGACCACGTAATGTCGGTTCCCACCTTATTCTTCACAAGTTTTGGAGAATCTGAAAAAGATGAGAGAGAAATCAGTAAAAAAATAATAATCAGTCGCATAGCACAATTAGTTCAGCTAAATTCGCGCCAAATTAAAGAAACAATATGTTAAGAACACATACCTGTGGTGAATTACGCCTGTCGAATGTCGGACAAACCGTTACGCTGGCCGGTTGGGTGCAGCGCACGCGAGATAAAGGCAGCGTTTTGTGGATCGACCTGCGCGATCGCTACGGCATCACCCAGTTATTGCTGGAAGAAGGCAAAACAGATTCGTCATTAATAGAAAAGACACGCCAATCTGGAAGAGAATTTGTGTTGCAAGTTACTGGCGAGGTAATCGAACGCTTGTCTAAAAATGATAAAATACCAACAGGAGAAATTGAAATCAGTGTAAAGAAAATCGAGATACTGAATCCGGCTAAACTTCCTCCATTTACAATTGAAGATGATACCGATGGTGGAGATGACTTGCGTATGAAATACCGTTATCTCGATTTAAGAAGAAATAGCGTACGCGAAAAATTACAACTGCGTCATAAAATGGCCCAGCAAACGCGCGCCTATTTAGATGCACAAAATTTTATTGAAGTTGAAACACCGGTGCTCATCAAATCAACACCGGAAGGTGCACGCGATTTTGTGGTGCCTTCGCGCATGCACGCAGGTGAATTTTATGCCTTGCCTCAGTCGCCACAAACTTTTAAACAATTGCTGATGGTATCAGGCTTTGATCGCTATTATCAAATTGTAAAGTGTTTCCGCGATGAAGATTTACGGGCCGACAGACAACCAGAGTTTACACAAATCGACTGCGAGATGGCCTTCATTGAGCAGGAAGATATTTTAAATACTTTCGAAGGATTGATTCGCCATCTGTTTAAAACAGTAAAAGGAATTGAATTACCTGCTGTGCCACGCATGCAATATGCTGATGCCATGAAATATTATGGCTCTGATAAACCCGACACCCGTTTCGATATGCGCTTTACTGAATTGAAAGGCGAAGACCGCGATTTAACTTCGGGTAAAAATTTTGGTGTGTTTGATGCAGCCTCGTTAGTGGTTGCCATTGTAGCCAAGAAGTGCAGCGATTTTACACGCAAACAAATTGATGAGTTAACAGAATTTGTAAAACGACCACAAGTTGGCGCCAAAGGTTTAGTGTATGTTCAGTATAAAACAGATGGAAGTTTAAAGTCATCAGTAGATAAATTTTATGATGCTGATGTTTTGAAAACATGGGTTGAAACTTGTAAAGCAGAACCTGGTGACTTGATTTTAATATTAGCAGGAGAAACAGAAGCCACCAGAAAGCAAATGAATGAATTACGTTTGCAAGTTGCCGAACAATTAGGCTTACGCGATAAAAATACTTTCTCTGCTTTGTGGGTATTAGATTTTCCATTGTTAGAATGGAATGATGAAACACAACGTTACCACGCCATGCATCATCCTTTTACTTCTCCTAAAAAAGAAGATATGCAATTGTTAGCAAGCGACCCTGGTAAAGTAAGAGCCAATGCTTATGATATGGTATTGAATGGAACAGAAATTGGCGGAGGTTCTATTCGTATACACGACCGTGATACACAGCAAATGATGTTTAAACAATTAGGTTTTACTGATGAAGAAGCAAAAAAACAATTTGGCTTTTTAATGGAAGCCTTTGAGTTTGGCGCACCACCACATGGTGGTATTGCATTTGGTTTCGACAGATTGTGTTCTTTATTCGGAGGTTCTGATTCTATTCGTGATTTTATTGCCTTCCCTAAGAACAATGCCGGAAGAGACATGATGATTGATACACCTTCAACTATTTCAGAAGAACAATTGAAAGAACTGAGTATTCAAGTACGCACAAAACCATAATTTTTATTTCTTTTTAATTTACCAAAAACCTCATCAAAATATTGATGAGGTTTTTTTTATGAACACTGAGTTGGTTATATGTAAGAAGATAAATGAATTAAAAAAGAATTGAGAATAGATATGTTTAAGTTTATTGTTTAAAATTTAAAATTTTATTGATTACTTGATGAAAGATGAACGAGTAGTGGCTTCCCGAATGGTTCGCAATACATCTTCATCATCAAATGGTTTACCAATTTGAAAAGTGTTTTCAACATGTTGGATGGCTTCAAGTGAAGCAACATCGCTAAGTGCACTCATAAAAATAATAGGACAAGCTGAAGATTTCCTTATTATCACAGCAGCTTCAATTCCACTCATGGTTCCATCTAACATCACATCTAGTAAAATAATGTCAGGCTTGTAAAATTTAAAAGCATCTTCTACATCTTCTCCACTTGTTAAACAAGCAACTACTTCGTATCCACTTCCTTCCAATAATATTCGAAGATGAAAAGATACAATCATGGAATCTTCTACAATTAAAACCTTAGCCATTGTCTTTAAAATTTATTTCGTAAGCTGTTCCATTATTATTTGATAAAATCAATTTTCCTTTTAGCTGATTGGTGAAAAGTTCAATGAGTTGTATGCCGTAAGATTTCCTATGGTTTTTAATGATTTCGTCAGGAATACCTTTTCCAACATCTGCAATTTTTAAGGTTAGTACTTCTTTGGATTGTTTGAAAGCAATGTAAATAGGACCACCCTGCCCGGCAGGATATGCATATTTAATAATGTTCGACAAGATTTCATTTGTTATTAAACCAACATTTACAGCTTGTTCAGTACTTAACATATAACTATCTAAATCTAACTTTACTTCAAACTGTTGATTATTGGATGAATAAGAGTCGATTAAATTTTTTACAAGTTTTTGTAAATACTTGGCAATATCTAACTTATCTATTCCTTTCATTTGCAAAAGTTGTTCATGCAATAAGGCAATAGAAAATATCCGATTACGCGTTTCTTTAATAAATAACTGCAGACTAGTTTCTTGGGTTTGGTTTCCTTTTAGAAATAATAAACTAATAACCATCTGCAAATTATTTTTAATTCGATGGTGCAGCTCTTTAAATAAATCTTCTTTTTCTTTTACCAATAATGCAAGTTGATCATTTTGTTCTTGCAGTTCCTCTGAAGATGCCTGCAACTCTTCTATGATAGTTGCTAACTCTTCATTTTTTTCTTTAATGAATATCTGATCTGTTTTACGCTGACTGATATCTAATATGATAGCAACAAATTTTTTTTCGTTACCTGCATTCACTAATTGTAAATGAACTTCAACAGGATAATGCGTTCCGTTGGCTCTGCGGTGGTAAGTTTCAAACTCTATTTTTTCTTCTTTGCCCTTGCGCAATGGAGTAATTAATTTCTCAAAAGACTTTAATGTAAATTCTGGCTTTAAATCAATTGGTGTTAACTTTTTAATGGCTTGCTGACTGTACCCTAAGTTTTTTAACGCACCATCATTCACAAATTCAAACAAGAGAGTATCAGCATGAAAAATGTAGATTTCATTTAAACTGCGTTTGATGATGTATTGCAGTTTGTCATTTTCTTGAGTTGTCTTTTTTAAATCAGTAATGTTTTGTGCGACTAAAACAAAAGCATCAATTTTTCCATTTTTATTAACAATAGGTTTGTAAGAATTCAAGAAATAATAATCATCCATTTTTATTTCTTGTGTAATCGATTTGCCGGCAAAAATTTTAGGTAAAGCTTTTTGAATTTGCTTAAACACGGTGGCATTTAAAGCAGTAGAAATCGATTTACCAACATATTTTCTTGGATCTAAGCCAAACGCTTTATAGCCACTACCATTGGTAAAAATGAATTTGAGTTCTTTATCGATTAAGCTGATTGAACCATTTGGGAAGTTCTCCCCAATAATGTGAGGCAATGAAGATGCAATTATTTTTTTTGCTGCTTTTTTTACAGTCGTACTTTTCTTTTTAATCGCTTTGCCCATTTTGCCCATCTTTTATTAAATCAATATTACAGTTTTATCTATTTAAATAATAGTAACACTACCATTGAGAAACAGCGGATTTGATGAGTGGTTATATGCGTTCAGAAAATATATGTTTAAACATTAAATGTTGTAACAAATAAATGATATCTTCGTTTATTCTATCGTCAGATGAAAAAGATTAAATACCCATTAATTATAATTATTTGCTTGATTATCAATGATATAAAAGCAATCTCACAGACTATAAACAAGAAGAAAACCATGAAAACAATTTTTCACCAAGCAGAAACAAGAGGCCATGCCAATCACGGATGGTTAGATTCTTACCATACTTTTAGCTTCGCAGGTTATTACGAACCAAGCCGTATTCATTTTGGAGCTTTAAGAGTTTTGAATGATGATATCGTAAAAGGTGGCTTTGGTTTCGGTCGTCACCCACACGATAACATGGAGATTATTTCTATTCCATTAAAAGGAGCCTTGGCTCACGCTGATAACACCGGAGGTAAGGGAACCATACAAGCGGGAGAAGTACAAATCATGAGCGCAGGAACAGGCGTTGAACACAGCGAGCAAAATGCTTCACGCAGCGATGAAGTTAATTTTTTACAGATTTGGGTTTTTCCCAAAGAAAAAAATATAGCTCCCCGTTATGATCAAAAAAAATTTGAAGTAAGCGACAGATCAAATCAGTGGCAAACATTAGTATCGCCAGAAAAAAATGAACAATCTCTCTGGATTAACCAAGATGCTTGGTTCTCAAGAACTGCACTAGACGCAAATAAAAAGCTTACTTACCAGATGCATTTACCCAACCAGGGAGCCTATGTATTTGTTATTGATGGAAGCATAGCTATTGGCGAACAAACTTTAAACAAACGCGATGGCTTGGGCATCAGCCAAACTCAATCATTTGAAATAATAGCGAATAGCAAGGCAGATATTTTAGTGATTGAAGTGCCGATGCAAATGAATTAACTGAATAATTCCTACAAAAAATATTATGAATAATGATCAGGCTTGCTTATCCCGTCTGTTCATTACTAAAAAAAGATAATCCAATGAAAACAAGAAGCGTTTCTCACTTATTATATGCGAACCATGTCAATATGGGAGGTTTGTTAGTGAGGCAGCCTTTCCCTACTCAAAATGTACAGCAAATAGATCCATTTTTATTGTTGCACCATGCAAGAATGAAAGTACCGGAACATGTTAATCCCAAACATGCAGGAGTTGATCCGCACCCTCATAGAGGTTTTTCTCCTGTTACTTTTATTTTTGAAGGTGGTGTGCATCACCGCGATAGCCGCGGGAATAACGCAACAGTATATGCAGGAGGCGCCCAATGGATGCATGCCGGTATGGGCGTCATCCATAGCGAAAGGCCACCTGTTGATTATATAGAGAGAGGTGGATACCAAGAAATTATTCAATTGTGGATTAATTCTCCCGCAAAAAATAAAATGGATCAACCGAGTTATTTTCCTTTACAAGCAGAAGATGTTCCTCAATTGATAAGTGACAATGGTAATGTTGTTTTGCGTGTTTTTGCTGGAGAGTTATCAGGTGTGAAAGGAAGTATTCCGAGTTTAAGGCCGATAAATGCCGCAACTTTGCAAATGAGTGAAAACTCAAACACATCGATTGTTTTACCTCAACATCATCAAGCCTTGATATATGTTTTAAATGGTAAAATTTCATTAGATGGATATGGTTTAGTTGAAGGTCATCATGCGGTATATTTCAAAAAAGATGGTGAAGGAATCAGTATCCAAGCGATAGAGCAAACACGCATCCTTGTTTTAAGTGGGCAACCACTTAATGAACCAGTTGTTACTCACGGTCCTTGCGTGATGAATACCCAAACAGAAATTTTAGAAGCCATGCGCGATTATCAGGCTGGTAAAATGGGAATGCTAATTGAAGATTAAAACAAAACATAAAACCAACTATCATGGATAACCAAACTGTTTCCTTACTTCAAACTTTAAAAGCTGGTGCTATTTCCGGTTTTATTGGCATGGGTTTAAACCACGGGTGGAGCATTGTTGCCCAGCAATTAGGAAGTGTAGCACCGGAAGGATTTACTATGGCTGTTACCATCTCTTCAGTATTTCCAATTTTAATTGCTGCTGTGGTTTATTACCTGATGATTAAATTTTTAAAGAAGGGCAAATCAGTATTTGTTGTTTTAGGAAGTCTATTTCTACTTTTTAGTTTATATGGTCCTTTACAACCTATCATGCCAGATGGTTCACCAACACCAGAAGGTTTTGCATTGCTAACGATACCCATGCATTTTATTTCCGGTATTACAGCTATTGCAGGAATAATTCGCTGGAGTAAGTGAACTGTTTAATGCAAAGTGTGTTTCAATAATAGTAAAGTAATTTAACATGCAAGAAATATTATCATTTCCTAAAAATGCACAGAAGGAAGCGCCAGTTTTAGAAGAAATCTACAATAGAAAAAGTTTGCGAGCATACAGCACAATGCCTTTAGCAAAAGAAACCATTCAATCTTTGTTTGAGGCTGCTCGTTGGGCGCCAAGTAGCAGCAATGAGCAACCGTGGGTGTATATTTATGCAACGGCTGACCAAACAGAACTCTATCAAAAAATAGCAAACACATTGGTTGAAGCCAACCACGTTTGGGCTAAACGCGCACCTTTATTAGTGATGGCCATGATACGAACAACTTTTGTAAGAAATGGAAAGCCGAATGTATCTGCAAAGTATGATTTAGGTGCTGCGAATGCTTTTCTTTCTTTGCAAGCCACTAAACTAGGTTTGAATGTTCACCAAATGGGTGGTTTCGAAAAGGAAAAAGCCATAGCAAATTTGAATATTCCTAATACACATGAACCCGTTGTTGTATTAGCCATCGGTTATCCAGATAGTCCGGAAATTCTTTCTGATAATTTAAAGGAAAGAGAACTTGCACCAAGAGAAAGATATACTCAAGAAGCCTTTGTGATGAACCAAGCATTCTCAGTATGAAATACATCTTTACAAAACCAGAAGAACGTGGAACTAAAGAACAAGATTGGCTGATTAGTAAATTCTCTTTTGCTTTTTCTAATTATCAAGACCCAACTAAACAAGGTTTTGGTCAGCTGAAAGCTTTTAACGATGACATCCTAAAAGTTGGAAAAGGTTTTGGCACACATCCACACGATAACATGGAGATTATTTCAATCATGTTAAAGGGCAAAATGAATCATCAGGATTCGATGGGTTATAAAAATGAAGTTGGTCCTTATGATGTGCAAATTATGAGTGCTGGTTATGGCTTACATCACTCAGAGTACAACATAGGAAATGAGGATGTAAATTTTTTGCAAATTTGGATCAACACTAAGATTAAAAACACACAGCCCGCTTATCGCGCTATGTCTTTTCCTTTGTCGGAAAGAAAAAATAAGTTAGTGAAAATAATTGGACCTGAGAAAACTTCTACTTTTTTGCCAATTAATCAAGATGCGCAATTGTTTTTAGGACAAGCCGAAGCTGGAACAAATTTGCAACATCATTATCAAGAAAAAAATAGATGCAGCTTTTTGTTTATGATAGAAGGTGAAGCAGAGGTTAATCAATTGCACATAGGTAAGCGTTATTCAGTTGGTTTCTGGGAAACGGATTCAATTAACATAATAGCTAAACAAGCATGTGAATTTGTTTTGATTGAAGTTCCCATAAATCAATAAACAATGGCAGGTATTGAAAACTTTCCGGCAATAGCCTCCATTCAAGGAAATGGTTACGCAACAACACTTGCATCGGGCAAACATATTTTAATTGCAGACGAACCAATTGATTTAGGCGGAACAGATAAAGGTCCTACGCCCGGTGATTATTTACGCATGGCATTGGCTTCTTGTACAATAATAACACTTCGCATGTATGCCAATAGAAAGGAATGGAATGTTGATGAAATTAAAGTAACCGTTGATACAATCCAGGAAAATACTTCAACACTTTTTAAGAGAAATATTGAAATTAAAGGTAACTTAGATGATGAACAGCGGAAACGCATGCTTCAAATTGCTAATGCTTGTCCTGTTCATAAAGTACTAAGCCAAAGTATCCATATAGAAACACAAATCCATTAGTTTTCAGCAACATGAAAGACATTACAAAAAAATACAGCAATGGAGAAATCACCATAGTGTGGAAGCCAGGTGAATGCATCCATTCCGGTATTTGTTTTCGTGGATTGAATTCCGTTTTCGACCCGAAGAAAAGACCTTGGATTACACCTGAGCAAGCCAGCTCGCAAGAGATCATTAATCAAATTGAAAAATGTCCTTCTGGTGCTTTGAGTTATTACAAAAATGATAAAACAGCAAATCAAGAAACAAACATTGAAGCTGAAACAATAATTGAAACTGTAGCAGATGGACCTCTTTTGGTTTTTGGCAATGTTGTTATTAAAAATAAGGAAGGCGAGTTAGCACATAAGCACAATGTAACCGCTTTTTGTAGATGTGGTGCTTCTGCTAACAAACCTTACTGCGATGGCTCACATCAAAAAATTGGTTTTAAAGGTTAGTTTAGTTTTAGCAATTTTTCTTGTACGATTGCTGGAATGGCAGCCACTTTTCTTTTTTCATAATCAAAACAAATTACACCCGTTTTAGCACGAGCAATTTCTTTTTGGTCACTTGTCCTCAAGATTTGGTAGAGTAAATCAAAACCGTACTTATGTACATCTGTGTAAGCAATAGAAATATTTAATTCATCGCCTAAGAATGCTTCTCCTTTGTAAACAACGAGGGCATCAGCAATAATTTGTCCAATGCTACCTTCAAAACTGATTTCATTTTTAAATCCTACACTTCTGTACCAGCGAATTCTTGCTTCTTGGCATAGTGTTAAAATGTTATCATTACCAACATGCGCACCATAGTTTAAATCATTAACGCGAACGTTTAATTTGGTTTCGAATTGAAATTGGGCTGGAAGATCTAAATGTAAACGAGCCATTAATTTTTCTTTTTCTTTTTTCCTTTTCCAGTGGTAATAGTTGTTGAACCACCAATGATTCTGCCATCTTTATCATAGGTATATTCAGAGCGTTGGCGTTTGTTGGCAGGAACATTCAAATTTGTTTTTTGTGAGTTCTGGTTTTGTAATTTCATGGGAGAAGAATTAGCAATTCGCGCGGAATCTCTTTTCCAATTTGCAATTGAGTCTTTCTTTACGTTTTCATCTTGCTTTTGTGCAAATACAATTACTGATAAGCAGGTAAAAACAAATAGGAGTATTAACTTTTTCATACCAATCTTTTGTTGAATGTAATGAAAAAAGTAAAAAGAGTGAATTAAATATTTATAGTTTGTTTTAGTTTTTTGTCGGCAAATAAGGTAAAAACAAATCCTACTAAGAAAAGGAATAAATCAACTTCAAATAATGCTATACCTGTTTGAATAAAAAATTGATTTGATTGATACCGCAATGAAAACACTAAATTATCTAAAGAATAAACAGTTATGTTTGACGTTTCTAACTTAAAATTATAAGTAATTTTATTTTTAAAATAAATGAATCCTTCATGTTGAAATAGCTCAAGTTTCGCCATTTCAATAGCATTATCTATTTCATAACATGTAAAAGTATTGTTATGATTATGTATGGAGTAAGAAAGTTGATCAACAATAAATTTTTTTTCTGGTACTTGGCATGTAATCAACAAAATGTCATCTGCAAAAAGTTGATAATGTTGATCTAAAGATTTCCAATGTAATCGTGCCACTTAGAAATTGACTAAAGTTTTTATTTTCTCTATCAAATTTTGTGATTTTTTAATGGTCTGTAGGTCTACGTCCATTAAACTATGATGACTAATTGAAGATTGAGAAAGACCTAAATTGCTGTAGGTCAGAATAAAACCTAATAAAATACCCGCAATGAAGGTTTGAGCTACAACAAAAGGAATGTTACTGAAAAAGCTTGTGAATGGACGCTTCATACTTTTTTCTTCAAAAAAAGGCAAGACCATTCTAAGTGAGAAAAACTAATACAGCAACGCAGGAAAATTAAATCGAACGATAATTTTGCGCCTTAAATACCCATCAAATCCTTGAATTTTACGCTTTGTCGCTGGCTTACTTCAATTTTTTCACCTGATTGCAATTCAATTTGTAGCGTACTATTAAAGTAAGGATAGATATTTTTAATGTAATGGATGTTAACAATGTGTTGCCTGTCGGTTCTAAAAAAAGATGATTCAGGCAACCTTTCTTCTAGGTAATTCAGTGATTTATGCAATAACGGTTTTTTATTTTGATAATAGATGCGTGCATAATTTCCAACGCTTTCAATCAAGTAAACTTCATTAAGTGCTACGAAATGACATTGATCACCATCTTTGATAAAGATTCTTTTATCAATTGTAAGTTTATTGTTTTTATCTTCTTTGGTTTCATTTATCTTTTTAAATTTTTGGATGGCTTCATCCAATCTTAGCGCATTAACAGGTTTCAACATATAGTCAAGTGCGCTTACTTCAAATGCTTTTATAGCAAATTGATCATAGGCAGTAACAAAAATAACGTACGGTATATGTTCTAGCTTTTCTAATAACTCAAAACCCGTCATTCCCGGCATTTGAATATCGAGAAAAATTAAATCCGGTTTTTCTTTTTCAATTAAGATTTGTGCTTGCGTTCCACTGTTAGCTTCTCCAATAATTTGTATGTCAGAATTTTTCGCCAACATACTTTTCATTTCTACAATAGCCAAAGGTTCGTCATCTATCAAAATTGTTTTGATTGTTTTCATATCCTTTATTTATAATAATTGGATCATTGCACTAACGCTGTCTTTTTTCTGTATAAGCTGAAAAGTAAATTGATCATTAAATTGATGTACCAATCTTTTTTTAATGTGCAACAATCCTATGCCTTGTTTATTTTCCGCTTGAATTTCACCGGAGTTTTCTACTTCAATCAGCAACTTGCCATTTTGTAAAATAGTATTTACATGTATAAAAGCATGGTGTTCGCTTTTCGATGCGCCATGTTTAATGGCATTTTCGGCTAAAGTAAGTATGATACCTGGAGGAATTAAGTAACTAAAAGTTTCAATTTGTATAGAAAAAGTAACTAACAATTTTTCTCCAAATCGTATCTTTTCAAGTTCAAGGTATTTTCTTACTTCTTCGATTTCTTCTGCGAGCGGAACTGTTTCTTCCTGACTTCTCCACAAGGTGTAACGCAATAACTCACTGAGTTGCACAATGGCATGTTTGCTGTTTTCAGGATGTACCGTTACCAATGCCTTAATGCTATTTAAAGCATTAAATAAAAAGTGTGGATTTAATTGTGATTTAAGCAAAGCCAGTTCATTACTTTTAGCAAGAGAAATGAAATTGAGTTTTTCTTTTTCTAGTAGACTTTTGTGTTGCAAAATGCCATACATGCTATATACAATCATCCACACACCTGTATAACGCATCCAATTCATAACACTTGCTCCTAATTCAATAAAAGTAAGGTCACTAATAAATTTTTGAATGGGTTGGGCGAAAAGATACGGGATAAATCCTGTTATGCTAAGTAAGATAGCGACTGCTAAACTGCTTAAAAATGCCCAAGTCCAAACTATTGCCGGCCGTTGTTCAAACAATTTTATTTTAAGAAGGATAGCTCGTGCCATATGCGTGAATAATATTCCACTTAGGGCCATTGTGCTAAACAAAGTCAAATATTCTATTCTAAATTCTTGAATGATAAAAAAAGTGTAATTGATCATCTCAATAAACACCATGCCAAACCAACCTAAAACTTGACAAAACCAATATAATTTTCTTTGAGAGAACATGGATTCTTTATGTAGTAAGTAACAATTTAAGTTGATTAATTACTGTTGTGCTTATTTTTATAGATTAAAATTTTAGCAATGAGAGTCGAAAGGATTTCATCATTGACATGTTAGAAAATAAAAACGGGAATACAGTTTCAAATGTATTCCCGTTCAATGATATTAATTGATCTTTTCAGTTTTGTAACACGCGTACTTCCACTCTTCGGTTTGCTGCATGAGCTTCTGGTGTATCTTGCATAGACAGCGGCTTAGTTCCACCGAATGCTTTAGTTTTTACTCTGTTTTTATGAACGCCTTTGCTGATTAGGTAATTCTTTACTGCATTTACGCGTTTCTCAGATAAGTCCATGTTTTGTTTAGCCGGGCCAAGGTAATCTGTGTGGCCTTCTAATTGAATAACCATACCTCTATGGGTTGATAGCATATCAACTAAAACATCCAATTCAGGATAAGATTCCGGACTGATACGTGCTTTGCCTTGGTCGAAAATAAGATTATCCAATCTCATCACATGCCCTACAGGATGTTTCTCTGGAACTTTTCCTTCAGTCAACTCAATATCTTTTACCACTTTTTTATCAGCGTTAGCTTCAGCCGGATCCAATAATAATTTTATTGGTTCGAAGCCTTCAGCTTGCACCATAATGGCATATTTTTCTCCATCTAAAAATGGAAAATTATAATTGCTTCCTGATAAAGATCCTACTCTATTACCGTAAGGTAAACTTTGGTAAATAATTTTTGCTTCAACAGGTTGTTTAGTAACTGCATGAATGATTTTCCCTTCAGCCCAAACTAAGTTTGCGTCAGCTGTTTGAGTAAAAGCATAACGCTCAGCTATAATAATGAGAATTAAGACTAGGATAAGTTTTTTCATTGTTTTTCAACTTTGAATTCTACACGTCTGTTTTTGCGTCTGTTTTCGATAGTATTGTTATCCACAACAGGTTTATCTTCTCCGTAACCTACAGCTTTAATTCTGGCAGCTACAACACCTTGTGAAACCAAATAGTTACTAACTGCCTTGGCTCTTTTCTCACTTAGCTTTCTATTATAAGATGCTGAACCGGTCGCATCAGTATGGCCGGAGATTTCAACAATCATGGTTGATTTTTCTTTCATCAATGATGCAATTCTGTTTAATTCTGGTTTAGAATTATCGCGGAGGTTATAACTATCGAAGTCAAAGAAAATATTATTCAATACGATTTTGGCTCCGTCTTCTATAGGCACCACAGCAATAGGGTCGATAGTTACAGGATTTAATTTAAAGTCTTTGTGATTCAACACCTGATCGCCCTTAACATCGCGTAAATCTAAGTTTTGATTTTCTGTTAAGTGGTCTTTTGCTTCAGCTCTTACGCCATATAAATAACCGGCTGGTAAACGTATTTCGTATTCACCGGTAATGGGATCTGATTGTGTGATACCAGCCTCTACACCATCAGGTAATTTTTCGTATATAATTTTAGCTGCTATGGGCTGACCAGTTTTGCCATCGATTAATTTTCCTCTTACTGTTACCCACAATTCTGGTGAATTCATGATAGGTAACTTTACGCGGTAAATGTCTGTATTGGTTTCTGTAACCCCTCTTGAATAATAGGCATAATCGCTATTGGCAGGAATGTTAAAGAACACATCTTCTAGTGGCGAATTGATTTCAGGTCCAAGGTTTTCAGGATCCGACCATTGTGTCCAGGTATCATCTAATCTTTTACTCATGTAAATATCGCTGCCACCATAACCACTAAAACCTTTCGATGAGAAATAAAGGGTTTTATCATCAGCAGCTAAAAAAGGTGAAGATTCTTCGCTGGCAGTATTAACTGACTTACCTAAATTAAGAGGGCGAGTCCATGAGCTATCAGCTTTCAGAAAGCTTACATATAAATCACGTTCACCTTCTGAATCTTCTCTCTCAACAGCCATTAATAAAGTTCTTCGGTTGTTAGCCATAAAGTAACTTACTTTTTCATTGAAGTTATAATCATCTTCAATTTTCAAAGCTGCGGGTTTTGTCCATGTACCACCAACGTTGGTACTAACCGAAACTCCGGCTAGCATTTTACCCTTCTCGTTATATTGGTTTCCTAATAAAACCAAAGCAGATTTTCCATCGGGAGTTACGGAAGAAATATAATTGATGAAGTTAGGACCAGGATTGTTAAGCGGTGTTAAATTTTTGGCCAGTTGCCAGTTGCCATCTGTGCCTAATTCAGAATACCAGATGTCTTCTTTATCGTTAACGCCACCAACATTTTCTGGGTGGTTTTTTCTGCTGAAGTAAAGTGTTTTACCATCAGGTGAAAGTAAGGGATTGAGTTCTGCATAATCGCTATTCACGTTTTTATCTAAACCCACCACTTCTAATCCTGAAGCCAACAACTGTGGTTTTGGAATATCAGGTATGATGGCATACTTAGAATCCGATATAGCAACAGCATCGATACCGAAGTAATCGCCAACCGCTGCGCCATCAAATTCAAGTTTAATGGCGGCCACTTTGAAAGAGGTTTTTGGAACAAAAACATTTAACATACGCCCTTTAAGCGGCACAACTTGTGGATTAAGGGTCATCAATTCATATTCTTTGCCACTTTCATCGTAAGCCAAAACACGGTACAAAGCACTTGGATTGAATGATTCCGCTACCGCCACTTGTTGTATCTGAATGGGGTTGTCAAATCCTAATTTTAAAAACTCCTTGCGGTTTGGTTTATCAGGAGACCACGCACTGGGGCTTTGCCCACCTGCAGGTAAAACATTCGGTTTTCCTAATGCTTGTTCGGCAGCATATTGTGCGGATGTTAATTCGCTGGAAAAGCCTATCACTTTACTGGCCCACTGCACAACTTGTGCCTGACTCAAAACAGGCATCAACGAAAAAAAGAATAAGAGAGTAAAAATTCTTTTCATGAAAAGGTTGGTTGTAAGGAAATTGACATAAAATTAATTAAAAAAAAGGAAAGGACACTGTAAATATTCCCTACTCTAATGATGTTTTATTAAACAGAAGATAACCAATATGAAGAATAAGTCCATACTGGTTTTGAATATCGTTATAAAAATTACCCATTAAAGAAATTGGCCCAATCGGTGTATGCGCCACTAGGCCTGTCATGGCAACAAAGTTTGTTTTAAGCAAGTCTGTTTCTTTAACAGCTCTTTGATTAGCTATGCCAGAAATTCCTTCAAATGGTTTAAAAAGATAACCCTCAGCACGCCATTCAAACTTGGAGGAAAAGGATACCACTATTTTTGCTCCACCAGCTACATAACTAAAAGCTCTGTAGTTTTCGAGCAATAAACTTCTGCTTTCAGGTAAAGGTTGAAAGCCTGGTAAGTTAATGAGCGTACCTTGGTAATTACTTAAAAATGGCATATTAGAATAGGCAGCCTCTACCATAAAGCCTGGTTTAAACCAGGATTTGCTCAAATATTGTTCATAGTGAATTTTTCCTTGAATCCATTGATGGTAAGTTTTACTGCCAACAAGATTTACACTAGTAGTACCCGGTCTGTATTTTTCTAATAAATCAAAATATAGAAAGGAAATTGATAGCTGGCTGCCTTCAGACGCATATTGCTTTCTATTGAGCGAGTTCTTTGAAAAATATATGCCACCCTTGAATCCATCTAACTCGATTTCATCTAATTTGATGTCCGATTGAAAAGCATTTTCATTACTATAAAAATCGTTGTTGCTAATTCCGCCAGCTTGCAAATACATTTTGCCGGTTCCGCCAACCGGCCAACCCAATTTTAAGGAGTAGTCTCTATCCGTTCTCTTTAAAACAGTTGCGTTATCATCTTGTAGTAGATCGTTACTTTCTAAATAGTCCCAATTGTTGTAAGTAAATTTAGGTTCAACAAAAACACCATTTAGAAAGGGAAAATCTATGCGTAAACTACCCACTAAAGATTTGTAAAAATTACCGGCATGAAAACCTAGGTAGTGATGTACAAGCTGTTTATCAAAATGAAAAAAATTGATACCCACGAAAATATTACTGATGTCGCGGGTAGCGACCACGCCTCCAAAATCAAGGGTGAAATTTTTCTGTTGTCTTCGAGTAAGTTCTAATGTGAACTTTCTTTTTTGCTGATTGAAGGAAAGGGTAGGATAGATGTTATTAAAATATTCTTCAGAAACGAGCTTGTAATATTTCTTTTTTAAGTCAGCTTGATTCAATGGTTCTCTCGATAGTTTTTTGCTATCAAAAAATCGATTCAGAAAAACTTGTTGCTTTGAGTTAAAGCGATGAAGTTTTATTTCGTCAACTGTAATGGGTGTGCTTTTGCTTAAGAAAGATTCTCTTAATTCTTTGATTTCAGTTTTGCTTTGTCGTGCCGTAACTTTCAATTTGATTTCATCAATTTGCCTAATGGCCTGATGATAACCACTATCAATCAATGCGCGAGCTTTAGTAAAATCAATGGCTGTGTAACCTTTTAAATCAGGCTGAATATAAACACTGTTTGATGGAATTTGATCCGGATCAGATTTATCCAGAAACATATATAACATCGATGTATTTAACAAGGCATCATCACTTTTGTAAGGATATTCGTCAAATACTTTACTTGAAACGTTGCAGCCGATAATTACATCGGGTTGAAACGTTTTTTGCATCACATCTACCGGAAAGTTGTTGTAAACACCACCATCAAATAAATACTGATCATTAATTCGAATTGGACTGTAGAAAAATGGAACAGTTTGGGTGGCTCTTAGAGCGCTGCTTAAAGAACCATTGCTTAAAACAACTTGATTCTGGGTAAACACTTCTGAGGCCATGGCACGAAAAGGAACAAATAAACTATCAAAGTTTCGGTTGGCAATTGCTTCTGCTTGTGCCATTTTTTCAGCCAAAGCATAATTTAAAGAAACATCATTCGCTAAACTGGAATTAATTTTGGCTGAAAAAGTAGAATCAAGGTTGAAGTTTAGTTTTATAAAACCAGGATTTTCATCGTGTGCAAAATAATGTGGCGTTTGGCCAGGCTCTGGTTGGCCATTTACCCAGCGTAAAAAATCATCAGATAAAATCATGGCTTCAATTTGTTCCGGGCTCATACCCGCAGCATAACAGCCACCGATAATTCCGCCCATCGAAGTTCCTACAATGTAATCTACAGGAATGTTATTTTCTTCTAAAGCTTTTAATACCCCAATGTGTGCAATGCCTTTGGCCGCGCCACCACTTAATACAAGTCCAACTTTCTGTTGTGCATGAATTTGAAATGTTACAATTGAAAAGAATAAAGCGAGATAAAATCGATGCATAGGCAGGTAGACCATCCTGCCTATAAGACGTTGTTTTGAAATTTTTGTTGTGTTCGTTGTTAGAATGATAACATTAAATTAAAACATCGAAGCTTGGGCTTCAAGCACTGGCAGTTTTATTTGATCTAATTTACTTTTGATACCTTCGATTGCCTGCCTGAAACTTGGTTCAAATTCTTTTTTGATAGGCTCTGAAGGTGGTAATTCTACTTTTAAGGCATCTACCTGCACACCATTTTTCCAGAAACGATAACACAAATGTGGTCCTGTTGCTAAACCTGTGCTACCTACATAACCAATCACTTGCCCCTGCTTAACTCGTGTGCCTGCTTTTACACCGCTTGCAATGCGCGACATGTGCAGATATTGCGTAGTATAGGTAGCGTTATGTCTAACTTTTACATAGTTACCGTTGTTGCTTTTGTATTGTGCTTCTTCCACTAAGCCATCTCCTACACTACGAATAGGCGTTCCGGTAGGTGCGGCAAAGTCGGTACCGAGGTGTGCCTTCCATCTTTTTTGTACAGGATGAAAGCGATTCATGGTATAGCGAGAGCTGATGCGCGTAAACTCAATCGGATATTTTAATAATGCCTTGCGTAAACTTTTGCCTTCTTCATCGAAATAATCTAATCCATTGCCTTGGTCGAATGGGTAAGCGTATAATTCACTGCCCATGTGATTGAAATAGATACCGTTGATTTTTTCAATACCAACCGGAGTTCCTTCCACCTGAATTTCTTCGTATAGTAATTTGAATTGATCGCCTCTATGCAAACGCTGAAAATCAACTTGCCAACCAAAAATATCTACAAACTTATTGGTTAACTCGTGCGAGATACCGAGTTCTTCTATTGTTTCAGACAAGGAAGAACGAATGATGCCAGAAACTCCTTTTTCAACAATGGTAATATCGCGTTGGCAAACATCTACCACCAAAGAATCCTGAAATTTTAAAATAACATAGTCGATAGGATTAGGTTCATACACCATGGCAGTGGCGCGTAATAAAGAATCTTTCTCGCAGATTAAAGTATATTTTTTATCTGGGGCGACTTTACGCACATCAAATATGTTTTTTGGCAGAGCCGAAAGTTGGTGCACTAATTTCGCTGGTACATTATAGTCGTGGAGGATTTCGCCAAGGAGTTGATTCTTCTTAATTTTTTCTTCGATAATGATTTTATCATCTACCGGAATACCATACAAAAAAACCGGCTCATAAGCAGCGAAAGTCATGGCATCGCCATCTTGATGCTGGTTAGCTGGTGTATCCCAAAACCAGGCAAGCGTTAAAACAGCAATAGCCAATACAAAACCAGTGAATGCTTTTTTCATGGTAAACGATTAAAAAAATGAACCGGGCTGTAAAAATAGGGTCGAAGCCAGTCCGAAGCCTTCAAATATACAGGATTGGCCTAAAAATAAAAATCCCCCGCACCGCGCGGGGGACCTCTCTAAGCAAGCAGAGAGTTTGAAGATTGTTTATTTCTTAAATAGATCGCTGGCGTTTGGGGCTACATCAGAGCCTTCTGCCGCCTCGAAACCTTTGCGAGGTGTGAAATCCTCTTCGCCACCAAAAAAGTTCAAGGCCATTTTTTTGAAATATCCGCGTACATACGAATTGTACACCTTTACACCTTCGTTGTAACGATCGCGCGCCACATTAATTCTGTTTTCAGTTCCTTCTAATTGTGATTGTAAATCTTGGAAATTTTCAGTTGATCGAATCTGTGGATACGCTTCGAAAGCTAAATTAATGGCAGTGTTAATTTTTCTACCGGCCAATTCCATGTCTTCTGGTGTTTGGGCGTTTACAATTCCTGCTCTTGCTTCTGTTACTTGAGTTAAAATGCCTTTTTCGTTGGCTGCCGCTTCTTTTACGGTTGCTATCAAATTGGGAATTAAATCTGCTCTGCGCTGATAAGAAGACTGCACGTTGGCCCAGGCTGCTTTTACTTCTTCTTGCGATTTAATTGCATTATCGTAAATGCCCGTTCCCCACATAAAGAAAATAATACCTGCCAAAACAATTACCCCAACAATTGAAAGGGTTGCGATTAAACCTTTGCTCATATTTTTGTTTTATTATGAGACGAAATTATGCCAACTATTAGTGTTTACAAAATGATTATGATGCTTTTATTTTTTGCTTGCTTTTCGGCTTGCGAATTAGAAAGGCACGCTAAAGTGGATAGAAACCGATTTACTTTTAAAGCAGGAAACGACACTAAAACGTTTTTTCATAACATCCGCAGTATTTATTACGAGCGACAAACCATTCCAAACACAGAAGTAGTGGCTTATCGATTTAAAGACCGGCCTCAGGATTCAACCCGATTGGCTCTTTCTCCGGTTATCGTGGCCAATTGGGAAACCTATGATTGCCTGCTCTTGCTGGAAGCTACGCAGGAATATGATTCCTTATCCATTCAAATAAAAAATGCTAACAAAGTAGATACACTGCATTTACATTCTAAAGACAGAAACGCAGTGTTGGCATTTTCCGCTTCGATTTATGAAAGCATATTAGCAAAGGATACACTCGTATTTCTTCCTAGCAAAAAAATTGTTTTTAAAACAGAAAATGAAGCCGATGATTTCAGAAAAGTGTTCAGCGATTATGCCCGACTTACGCGTATTTTTTAACGACCCAACAATTGCTTAATCTGGCCTTCTTCTAATTGGCAATTCACCCATTCATAATCGAGTTTGGCCTTGTATTTTTTATAAAAATTGATGGCAGGTTCATTCCAATCTAACACTTGCCACATCATACCACTGCAGCCGGCATCTAAACATTGTTCCATTGTTTTGTCGAACAACAATTTGCCAATGCCACGACCGCGTTGGCTTTCCGTAACTACAATATCTTCTAAATACAAACGCTTGCCTTTCCATGTTGAATAACGGTAATAATAAACGGATATACCGAGTATGACATTATTCTCTTCCGCAACAAAAAAACCAAACACAGGTTGCTCGCCAAAACCTTCTTTTTCCATGCGTTCGAGTGTATTGGTTACTTCGTGTGGGGCTTTTTCGTATAGCGCCAATTCTTTAATCAATTCTAAAGTTCTGGGTAAATCTGCTTTAGTACCTCTTCTAATCGTAATTTCGTTCATATAATGTTCTGCATTGTTCATGTAATTTGCCCATTCATCCATTGCAATAACCTTCGGAAAGGAATGTTTTCATTGGCAATCGAATGCAAGATACTTTGCTTATTCAAAATTGTTATGCACGATGAAAAATTACATGAGTAGAAACTCGGTGTACTTGTTTCTTTGCTTTTGTTTAGTGGGTATCCCGGCTGCTGCACAAAAGAAAAAATCGAAGAAAGAAGAAGCCAAAGCTCCTGCTGCTGCTCCTGCACCAGCCGAGAAAAAAGACGAGAATAAAGGTGGAATGCAACCTTATGAGAAGGTTATTACCAACAAAGCAAAAACAGACAAAGGTTTATTTACTTACCACGAAGTAGAAGGCAAACATTACTTCGAAATTCCTGATTCACTATTTGATAGAGAAATTTTAGTTATCGGTAGAATTTCCGGAACGGTAGATGGTTTGAATTTTGGAGGTGCCGGTATGGAAGTTAAAGGCGAACAAGTTGTACGCTTACAGAAATCTGGCAAGCAAATTATGTTGCGTTATGTATCGCATAGCAATGTGGCCGATAACGATAAACCCATTTACCAAAGTGTGCGCAATAATAACTTCGAACCTGTTATTTTCAGTTTCGATGTTAAAACCATCAAGAAAGATTCTTCTGCTTATGTAATTGAAGTAGAAGAATTTTTTACGACCGATGTAGAAATGCTTAGCCCGCTAAGTGCAGACCAACGCAGGGTATATGGCGTGCGTACCTTAGATAAAAAACGCTCTCCTTTGGTTGGTGTAAAAAGTTTTCCATTGAACACAGAAGTTCGCCACATCTTAACGTATACCGCTACAACACCTCCGGTGAACCAAAGCAGCGGCACTTTATCTTTAGAGATGAACCAGTCTTTTGTTTTGTTGCCCAAAGAACCCACTCAAGCACGTTTATACGATCCACGTGTAGGATATTTTTCTATTTCACAAGTTGACTACGGATTGGATGAACAACGCTCGGCTACACGCCAATACATTACTCGTTGGAAACTCATTCCAAAAGATGTAGAAGCTTACAAGCGTGGCGAGTTGGTTGAACCTGTAAAGCAAATTGTGTATTACATCGATCCTGCCACACCCGAAAAATGGAGACCCTACTTAAAGCAAGGTGTTGAAGATTGGCAAAAAGCTTTCGAGCGTGCCGGTTTCAAAAATGCCATCATTGCTAAAGATCCACCCAGCAAAGAAGAAGATCCGGATTGGAGCCCTGAAGACATTCGCTACTCTGTAATCCGTTATATTTCTACAACCATTCAAAATGCACAAGGACCGCATGTTCACGATCCACGCTCAGGAGAAATTATTGAATCTGATATTTTGTGGTACCACAACGTAATGAACTTATTGCGCAACTGGTATTTTATTCAAACAGCAGCCATCAATCCTGAAGCAAGAGGTGTAAAGTTTAAAGATGAAGTAATGGGTCGATTAATCCGTTTCGTTGCTGCGCACGAAGTGGGACACACACTTGGTTTACCTCACAACTTTGGTTCGAGCTTTGCGTATCCTGTTGATTCTTTGCGTTCGGCTAAGTTTACAACCAAGAGCGGAACCGCACCCTCCATTATGGACTACGCGCGTTTTAATTACGTGGCACAACCGGAAGATAAGGGTGTTTCTTTAATGCCTGATGTTGGCGAGTATGATAAATATTCGATCATGTGGGGGTACAAGTATTTTCCTGAGGCAAAATCAGCTGATGATGAAAAAGCTATTTTGAATAAGATGATAACTGAGCGAGCTAACAATCCGGTTTACTTCTTCGGACGTCAAACCTTTAATCCGATCGATCCTCGTTCGCAATCAGAAGATTTGGGTAACGATGCCATGAAAGCCAGTACGTATGGTGTGGCGAACTTAAAACGCATTATTCCTAATCTAATCATCTGGACGAAAGAGGAAGGAAAGGATTACGAAGACTTACAAGAACTATACGGACAAGTTTTAGGACAGTGGAGCCGTTACAACGGCCACGTTCGCTCGAATATCGGTGGTGTATATGAAACCTTTAAAACTTACGAGCAGACCGGAAATGTGTTTACGCCTGTACCTAAAGACATACAGAAAAATGCAATGGCATACTTGCAGCGCGAAACTTTTGCAACACCAACTTGGATGCTCGATCAAAATATTTTAAAGAAGATTGAACATGCCGGTTCTGTAGATAGAATTCGTGGTGCACAAGTTTCATCTTTAAATGCATTGCTTGAGCCAAGCCGCATTGCTCGCTTGATTGAAGCTGAAGCAGTGTTAGGAAATAAAACTTACACACCACTAGAAATGTTTGCTGATTTACGCAATGGCTTATGGTCGGAGTTAGCGAGTGGTAAGGCAATTGATACTTATAGAAGAAACTTGCAGCGTGCACACATCGAAAGATTAGAATTTTTGATGAAAGAAGATCCTGCTCCACCACCAGCGGGTTTCAGAGCATTTGGTGGTTACACACCAATCGATGTTAGTCAATCTGATATTCGCCCGATTGCCAGAGCTGAATTGAAGACTTTGAAAAATCAAATTAACGCTGCGATTGCCAGAACAAGCGATAGCATTTCTAAAATACATTTAGAAGATGCTGTGCAGCGTATCAACAATATTTTAGATCCGAAATAGAAATTTTTTGATTGATTGGATGACCAATGACCCCGCCATGCGGGGTCTTTTTTTGATAGAATAAAATAATTTTTTAGCTATAAATTTCTTAGTACAAATCTGTGCAAAATGCAATTTTTTCAATTGATATAATGGATTGACCTTGACTATCAATTTTCTCGTAATAGAAAAACATATTGTGACAATTGATATCATTTAATTTAACAGATTTAGGAATGTTAAAAGTAAATTTCCTTTTACCCAAAAAGGTCTCTTTACATTGACCAAAAGGATGGCCGTTATCACAAATACTCCAAGTTTCAAATAACTGATTCTGGTGCTCTGAACCATCAAAGGCTGTCCAATGGATGGATTTATCGACATAAAGATATTTTAAGTTTACTGCGGGGTGAAATTCAACCTCAAGAAATCCTTCCCATGAATTTTTATTAAAGTATAAATCAACTTCATTTTCAGGTTGAACACGCCTGTAAAAATAATCTTTCCAAAGATTAGAAGTCATAGTCTCTCCAGCATTAACTGTTTGGGGGCTATCCAAAATTGATATTGTCGACCTGTACTTAAAAGCTGATAAATTTTCTTCGTTACCAGACCACCAATCTGGGTTTCCATACCAAGTTGAAACAGCCTCATTTGCATAGCGAGCAACAATCTCTACGTTCCAATTTCCATTTGGCACATTAACAACTGCAAGATATTGTTGGTTAGACAATGTTTGAAAAGACTGAGTAATATTGGTATTGCCATTATCTAATCGTACTTCAGCTGATAGTATAGCTTTATCACTTTGAAAAGTGAAAGAAACTAAGTTAGGTAAACTTGAAACGTCATCAATCTCAAATGTAACATAGCCATATTCACTAGCGCTACCTTCCACTTTTACAACTTGTATGTTTTGAGTCTTATTTTCACCAGCACCAATAGCAAAATGAATTGGAGCTGCATCTTCAACCAAATTTTCGTGAAGTGAACCTTCTAGTGGCAAAACGTGTGTTACATTATCAGCATCATCAACAACTAGCAGTTGGGTAATGGCATAATTGCCTGGCACTAACTCTAGTGATTCATTTGTTAAATAAGAACCTGAGAAGCTATAGAGTTGCATCCGCTTTAGATTAGCAACCAAAACGCCATCAGAGTTTGCAACACTTACTAAAATAGCTTTTGGATTAAATGTGTCGGATATTTTACTATTAACATTGTTAGTAAAACCAAAAGTAATGTTGGCTTTGTTAGGTTCGGTTTCTGGATTTTGTTCGCAGGAAAAGGAAATTAAAAAAACAATGAGAAGTAAAAAGGTGAACCTTGCATGTTTCATGTTGATTAGATTTAATCGCTAAAGATTGTTGTAAAGAATTTTAAATCTTAAAATTTCAGGTTACAAAAGGTTAACAAGCCGAAAAAAAAAGGTAACAAAAGGTTACATTTAGATTGTAGGGGCAGTAAATAATTCTTTTGCTGTATTGTATAAACTTTTATGATTACTTAGATAAAAAGCTTTAAGTCTTTAAACCTCTGTCATTTAAAAATATTGTTTTACATCATAATCAAATTACAGTTTAAACCTAAATTAAAAATAATTTGATTGGATGACCAATGACCCCGCTATGCGGTTTTTTTTGTTTGAGCACATGCAACGTATTACTTATTTAATTGTCTGTAAATTGTATTGTTTATCAAACTCTTCTTTATGAAAATCATTTTCCTTTCAATCGGTTTATTAGTTTCTACTTCACTATTCTCTCAAACGCTTAGTTTGGTATCACCTGCAAATGCGAATTTTATAAATGTGCGAGATTATTGTCAATCTGCCAATGGAAAGGAAATCTATTTAACGATACAAAGTGTGCAAGAGAATGTCGCGCAAATCATCTGTATAAAAAATAACAATTGGGAGAAAGCTTTCTTGCTTGCTTTTAATGATTCATTCAATTATCTGGAACCGTTTTTAACAGCCGATGGTAAACGATTATTTTTTGCCTCTAACCGACCGCGAGAAAAAAATCAAATAAAGGTTGGCGATTTTAACATTTGGTATGTAGAAAGAGAAAACGAAAAGAGCGCCTGGTCAGATCCCATTTTTTTAAGTGATAGTGTGAATACAGAGGAAGATGAATTCTATCCGAGTGTGGCTGCCAATGGAAATATCTATTTTACAAAAGACTCTAAAAAAGGATTAGGTAAAGATGATATCTATGTAAGTTATTGGTTGGGTAATGGATACAGTAAACCTAAGTTACTCAACCAAAACATCAATAGCGAAGGGTATGAGTTCAATGCTTTTGTATCGGCAGATGAAAAATTTATTCTCTATACAAAATACAATACCGATGAAGGTTTTGGTAGTGGCGATTTGTATGTGGCTAAAAAAGACAAAGATGGAAATTGGTTACCTGCTAAAAATCTAGGTGAAGCCATCAATTCTTCGGCTATGGAATATTGCCCGTTTTACGATTCCAATGAAAAAACACTTTACTTCACAAGCCGAAGAAGCAAAATAAAACCTCAAAAATTTTCTTCGTTGCGCGAGTTGCAAGAAACCTTGCTACAAGGTGAAAATGGTATGAGCAGGATTTACAAAGTAAAATTAGAAATTGAGTAGGATCAGCTCATAAAATGTTAACAATGATCAAGTATTTTGCTTTCTGTTCAGTCCAACATTTTTCTTGAGAAAAGTAAAATCATTTCAAAATTATTAACAATTAGCCTTTACGCTTCAATCGATTTTAATGGAATTCATTACTTTTTAGTGTGGGGTCATGATCAACTCACCAAAAGCGTCAAAATATTGATTTAAATTTTCTTTTAACAATAGGGGTAAACCCTAACTCAATTGTCATAACCTAAATATGCCTTTTTCGTATGTTGCATTGTAACCAACTAAGCAGTGCAAGCTCTCCCTTCTCAACAATTGGATGCCATACGACAAGGCGATGAAACTGCTTTTGAAATGGTTTTTCGAGAATATTACCAAGCTTTATGCCGCTATGCCTATACTTTTTTGGCCGACCATGACGAGGCAGAGGAGGTGGTGCAAGCTTCTTTTATTGGTATCTGGGACAAGCGAACAGAGTTATCAATTACGGTTTCTTTAAAATCATATCTCTACCAAACCATCCGAAATCGTTGCCTTAACATCATCAAACACGAAAAAGTAAAGCAAGAACACGCCAACCACACTTTGTGGGTAAACAAAGAAGGTTACGAGGGTACTTCATCTAAAGTATTGGCAGATGAATTAGAATTGAAAATTGGCCAAGCTATGCAGAAATTACCCGAGCAGTGCCGACTTGTTTTTACGATGAGCAGATTCGAAGAATTAAAA
The DNA here is from genome assembly GCA_027533395.1 of Cyclobacteriaceae bacterium. Lineage (GTDB taxonomy): Bacteria > Bacteroidota > Bacteroidia > Cytophagales > Cyclobacteriaceae > Chryseotalea. Next base: position 53,619 of record JAPZUF010000013.1, on the reverse strand, counting down.
TACCAGGAGATTGCCGACCAATTACAGATTTCAGTTAAAACGGTAGAAAATCAAATTGGCAAAGCGTTGAAAATCATGCGAGAAGAATTAAGCGATTATCTTCCCATTATTTTATTGTTGTTTAAAGGACTTTTAGATTGAGTAAACTGCCATACGATATTGACGAACTCATCGGCAAATACTTACATGCCGAAACTACTTTGCAAGAGGCTGAGTGGTTATTGCAATGGCGTAAAGAAAGTGAGGCAAACGAAAAATATTTCAATCAACTTAAAACAATTTTTGAGCGTGCTGCGCAAGTAAAATCTGACCGAGTCTATGATGCCGATGCAGCCTGGCAAAAAGTAGCGCAACATTTAGATCAAAAGAAAACACGCACTTTATTTCCAACACAGTTTTTAAGATATGCTGCAGCGATTAGTGTTTTGTTTATTTCAGGTTGGTTGTTGTATCAACAATTTATTAAAGTAGAAAGATTAAATGTGATTGCTGCAAATGCTATTGTGAAAGATACCTTACCCGATGGCACAACGGTAGTTCTGAACAAACAAACTGCATTAGCGATTGAATTGAAAAGAGGAGGAAGTAAAAAATTAGTAAAACTAAAAGGTGAGGCAAAATTTATTGTCAGCAATAAAAAATCGGATGAACTGATTGTGCAAGCAGGAGAAACTTTTATCAAAGATATCGGAACAGTTTTTAACGTAAAGGCCTATCCGGAACAAAACACAATTGAAGTTACCGTATTGGATGGAGAAGTAATGTTTTACACGGCCGACCAAAAAGGAATCACCCTTAAAGCCGGCATGAAAGGTTTGTATAACAGAAACTCAAAATCTTTCGCAATCGATAAACCAGATACAAATGTTGTAGCTTATGCCAATAGAAATTTTGTATTTGAAGAAACCAGTTTAGCAGAAGTAGTGCTGGCATTAAATGCGATTTATGATAAGCCAATTAAGTTAGATGATGCTATTAAAAATTGTAAAGTAACCGTAACATTTGAAGGTGAAGAAATAGAAACCATTGCTGAAGTTATAGCTGAAACGTTAGGATTAGCAATTGAGGTTAATGAAAATGAAATTGTTTTGAAAGGTAATGCCTGCCAATAACATGAAAAATTGGATTATAACTTTTTTAATATTTATAGAGGTCGGCAATTTTGCCATCGCACAAGAAGGAACTCCACCACTTGAAAGAATAATTTCTATTGATGCAAAAGATAAAAAAGTGGCCGACATTATTAAATCAATAGGTCAAGCGGGAGGATTTACATTTTCATATTCATCTAAAGCTTTTGATTCTAAAGAGGTTAAAAGCATTTTCATTCAACAAAAATCTGTTCGCGAAACTTTAGAGCTGTTATTTGATGCATCCATTCAGTACAAGCAGAAAAAAAACTATATCATTTTAAGCAAAGCTCCTGAAAAAGAAATTGTAGTAAGCGGATATGTAACAGATAATAAAACCGGAGAGAGATTAAAAGCGGTAAGTGTTTACGATCCTGTTTCCTTGCGTTCTGCTATAACAGATGAGTATGGGTATTTTCAATTAAGTATTGATAAAGCGAAGAGCAAAGAACAACTAGAAATTGCAGTTCAAAAAAGTCAATACGAAACATCAACTTTGAAAGTATCAGGAAAAAAATCTTCATTCAATGCCATCTCACTGGGAATAGATAAGGATAAGTGGAAAAAATTTACTGACAGCGTAGACAGTAAGGTAAATCGATTCTTGAAACTAACGAAATCATCTATCAGTACTATCAACTTAACCAACATCAGAGATACTTTACATAGAAGTTGGCAAGTTTCTTTTGTTCCTTTTGTTGGCACTAATCACAAATTAAGTGGTAACGTAGTGAATGATCTTTCGCTCAATATTTTAGGTGGTTATTCTGCAGGAACAACTGGGGCCGAGTTTGGTGGTTTATTTAATATTGACAGAGGTAATGTACAATTTGCACAGTTTGCAGGTTTGTTTAATTTAAATGGTGGTGTCACACAGGGGGCGCAATTTGCAGGACTCTTCAATGTTAATCTTGGACCTACTAAAGATTTTCAATCTGCTGGTTTATTCAATGTAAATGTTGACACAACAAATGCTATACAGTTGGCCGGTTTAGTCAACATGAACGCTGAGAATAGTTCGGGCGCACAGTTAGCTGGATTAATCAATACATCCATGAAAGGATACAACGGTGCACAGGTAGCAGGACTCATTAACTTTTCTACAAAGAAACATCGCGGAGCACAAGTAGCAGGATTAATGAATATCAATACCGGTCGGCTATATGGTTCACAAGTCACTGGTTTACTTAATATTGGAAATAAGATAAAGGGTTCGCAAGTAGGGTTATTAAACATTGCCGATTCTGTTTCTGGGGTTCCATTTGGTTTATTAAGTTTCGTGGGCAAAGGCTATCATAAAATTGAAATTGCTGCGGATGAAGTAATGCCAGTGCATGTTTCCTTCAGAACAGGGGTAGATCGCTTATACAATATTTTTACAGCAGGTGTTAGGCCGAGTTCAGCTGATACTGTGTCGTGGATGTTTGGCTATGGTTTAGGAACTGCGCCTAAGATAACAAAATGGCTTTCGTTAAATATCGATGCAACGGCAAATCAATTGGTAAAAGGAAATGTAGAAGAGCTCAATCTGCTTAATAAAATCTATGTTGGCTTTGATTTTAAATTAGCTAAGCAACTTTCATTAGCGGCTGGCATCACATACAATTTTAGAATTTACGATACAAATTTTACGCAGCATGCTAAAGTATTCGATTACTACACGCCCACTTTTTTAGATGAAGGAAAATTGAGCAACAACACATCTTACCAAAGTTGGTTAGGTGCAAAAATCGGTATTCGTTTTTTGTAAACTCAGTGTGCTTCTAACCAATTGTTACCTACTCCGGCTTCAACTTCCATGGGTACTTCCAACTGAATGGCGTATTTCATCAAACGGACGACTTGTTCTTTTACATGGTCTACCTCTTGCTTGTGCACATCGAATACCAACTCATCATGCACTTGCATAATCATTTTGGTTTGCAGTTTTTCACGTTTCAACCATTCCTGGATATTAATCATCGCTACTTTGATAATATCGGCTGCACTTCCTTGTATAGGAGCGTTAATGGCGTTGCGTTCTGCAAATCCTCTCGTAGTTACATTCTTAGAATTGATGTCGCGCAAATATCTTCTTCTTCCTAAAATGGTTTCTACATATTCAGTTTCGCGGGCATGTTTGATGGAATCATCCATATATCGTTTGATGCCTGCAAATTCCTTAAAGTACGCCTCAATAATTTCTGATGCTTCTGTTCTGCTAATGCCCAGGTTTTGCGACAAGCCAAAAGCTGTACCTCCATATAAAATACCAAAGTTTACTTCTTTGGCTTTTCTGCGCATATCGGGCGTTACTTTTCCTAAATCAACTTTAAAAACTTTGGCGGCAGTAGTTGCATGAATATCGCGTTTGTTTTTAAAAGCTTCGATCATGGTTGCATCTTTGGCGAAAGCGGCAGCAATGCGTAATTCAATTTGTGAGTAGTCTGCCGATAAAATTAAATAATCGGAACTGCGGGGAATAAACGCTTTGCGAATAGCACGACCTTTTGGTGTGCGAATAGGAATATTTTGCAAATTCGGATTATTCGAACTTAAACGTCCGGTTGCGGCAACTGCTTGTCGGTAGTCGGTGTGGATACGACCATCAACAAGTGAAATTAATTTAGGTAAAGCATCGACATACGTAGAACGCAATTTTTCTAACTCACGGAAGTCAAGAATCTTTTTAGCAATAGGAAATTCATCAGCTAAGGTTACCAATACTTCTTCGCCAGTTGCGTATTGTCCTGTTTTGGTTTTCTTCGCTTTGTCTGTCAGCTTTAATTTATCAAACAACACTTCACCTAATTGTTTGGGCGAACCAATGTTGAAAGTGGTGCCAGCTAGTTCAAAAATTTCTTGCTGTACTTTTTCTGACTCAATACTTAACTCTTTCGACATGCTTTCAAGTGTAGGCACATCGAGGTTAACACCTTCGTTTTCCATTTCGGCTAACACTTCTAACAAAGGCATTTCTATTTCGCGCATCAGTCTTTCTTGCTTTCTTTCTCTTAAAGCTTGCTCTAATTTTGGCTGTAAGGAAAGTAAAACATCGGCTTGTTCGCATAAGCGCTGTTCGAGTGGCGCAGTAGGACTTTGCAACTCATATCCCAAATACAAACTCACTTGCGTTTCTAAATAGTGTGATGCTTCCGGTTCTATTAAGTAATGCGCGAGCAAAGCATCAAATATTTTTCCATGCAAAGCAAATCCTTTTTGTTTTAAAGTCAGTAAAAAAGGCTTAAGGTTATAACTGATTTTACGGATAGCAGGATTAGCTAATACCTGAACGAGTGGTTGCAATAAAGAATAAGAAGAATCTAACGTTATGCTATAAGCTTCTTCGGGCTGACAAGCAATAGCCACACAAGGTGTGTCATCCAATGTATAGGCAAGTGTGATGATTTTCTTATCATTTAGCTTTTGTGCAAGTGCATTTGCCTCTTCAACGGTTTTAATGCTTTGGTACTTTACTTTACTACTATCAAAACTTGATTTGTTTACAGCGGCAGCAGCATCACCAAACATAGAAAGTTGTGCAGGAGCGTCCGATTTTGGAGCGCTGTTATTCTGTGCATCTGCAAAAACACGATTCGTCAGTGTTTTGAACTCTAATAAATCGAAAATGCTTTTAAGCTTTTGCTCATCTGGTCCGGTGTAACGCAAAGCCTCCTCATCAAAATCAACTGGAACATCGGTGATGATGGTAGCTAATTTTTTAGAAAGTATGGCTTGTTCCCCATACGTTTCTACCAATTCTTTTTTCTTTCCTTTTAGTTCGTGGCTATGTGCGATAATATTTTCGATAGTGCCATATTGTTTAATTAATTCCGCAGCTGTTTTTGGTCCGAAACCTGGTATGCCCGGAATATTATCTGCCGTATCGCCTTGCAGACCTAAGATTTCAATTACTTGGGAAACATCGCTGATATCCCACTTTTCACAAACTTCCTTTTTTGTGAGTATATCTACACCGTTGCCAGCGAATGCGGGTTTATATAAGAATATGTTATCATCCACAATTTGCCCGAAATCTTTATCGGGCGTCATCATATAAACAGTAAAGCCTTGGGATGCTGCTCGCTTGGCTATAGTACCGATAACATCATCAGCTTCAAAACCATCTTTTTCTATGATAGGAATATTAAAAGCACGGATTATTTCTTTAACAGTTGGCGTACCGGCTTTTATATCTTCCGGTGTTTCTTGCCGATGCGCTTTGTAAGCTTCAAAAATTTCATCGCGGAAAGTTGCTGCTGGTGTATCAAAGGCAACGCCAATATGAGTTGGTTTTTGTTTTTGCAATACTTCGAGTAGAGTATTTGTAAAACCAAAAGGTACCGAAGTATTAATACCTTTGCTGTTGATACGCGGTGTTTTAACAAAAGCAAAATGCGCGCGGAAAATAAGCGCATAAGCATCGAGAAGGAAAAGCGTTTTTTCTGCCATGATGATTTGAAAGTAGAAAATTAGAAAGATAAAAGGAGAAATAATACCATCATGATTAAGTTATTCTTAAAAAGAGTTTTTTATTTCCTAGATGTGTTATCATTAGATGTACTAATTGGAATTGTTGCAATGATGAAATTTGTATCAGAAGTTCTAATAGGTTGTCAACTGGATAATAGCTACCCAATTTTAGTTTCTTTGTTTATGTGGCAGGTTTATATTGGGGATCATATTTACGATTCAAACAAAAAAGGAATCATTCTACTAGCTCGACATAAATTTTATCATAAAAAAACAACCTTGTTAATTTTATGGCTGTTATTATTTTTTACACTAAGCATCATTGCAATAAGATATTTTGATTTTGCATTTTTTTATAGTTTCGGGCCAATAGTTGGTGTTATTTTTTTATTGCGAGTTTTACTTAGGAAGTATCCTATTATTAGTACCCTGTTGATTGCATTTGGATATACACTAGGAATAATATCGCCTTTATTTTTTAGCCATGAATCTTTGTTTAAATCTTTTGCTACACATTTATTTATAATTCAATTAACAATTTTAGCTGCGAGTAATGTTATTGTCTTGAACAAATTGGAGTTTGAAGAGGATTTGATGAATGGTGACGGTAATATTTTTATCGCTCATAAAAGTAAGTATAGTTATGATGGATTAGCAGTAGTGTGTATACTATTACAATTATTCGTGACCTTGTACTTGATGAATTTAAATGCATTAATTATATTAACTACTAATACATTAATTTTCGGAATAGGAAAGTTAAAATTTACACTACCAAAAATATTTCTAAAAGTAAGTATCGAGCTTTGTTTGGCAGTTCCCTTCCTAATCAAATTAATTATTGAATTATTTTCTTGTATCTATCAATCGATAGCCCATTAGAATTTCAACCCCACTAGTATTTAATGCTTGTTGATTACCTACAATAAAACTACCGGAGTGATAATTTAGATTGACAACATATTTTTTAAATGAGAAATTTAATCCTGAGGAAAAAACTGTGCAGATGTTTTCTAGTTCGTTCTTTTTCTTAACAGGATCTGTAAAAATATTACTAGTTTCTGTAAAGCCTTCTTCAATCAATCTGCCGAATTGATAATCTAAATTTATTGCAAGTTTGAGGTTTTCTTTGTTAAGAATAAAATAGCTAAAGCCAATTGGTAAGCTTAAGGTTTTAATACTAAAATCTGCATTAAAGACAAGGGATGATGTTTTCGATTGATAATTTTCAATTGCAGAACGGTAATTTCTATAATTTAACCCTGTGTAAATTGCTATTTTAGGATGAACAAACAAAGAGTATTTTAATCCTACTGCAAGACCAATTCTTGGTTCTTGCCGTTCATTTATATAGAATGATTGAGCTTTAAAATAATGACGATTCACAACGGTTCCAGCATTTAGTTCAAGAAACCAGTTTTTCTTGCTTTTATGTTCAACGTAATTATCATCCTTACATTTATTGAAAAGTGTAACAAGTTGCATTACTTCATAAGCCCTAAAATACATTCGATCAATTTTGTTTTCGGCTTGTTTACATCCCTTTATAAAATAGTTTAACGTTCCTTTATATGCATTAGAAGCTTTTTTAGTTTGAATATTAGTTCCTTTAATGATAGCTGAATAGTTTGTGTTATCTAGATAAAATGAAGTTTGATCTCCATCAAAGAATTCGTATAAATTTAAAGTTCCATAGGAAAGCCTAGTCGCAAAAAAGTTTGCTTGTTTTAAGGAATCTTTAACTGAAATTAAATACTCTCCGTTATCAAGAGATATTGATTTTACATCTTCAGGTTTGAGTATAATTTTCTCACTTTCTTTTTCTTTTAGAAAAATGTATGCATTAGAATTTTTGTTAGTTCCTTTAGACAAAAAGAAACCGCTGACTTTTTCACCTGTATTGGTTTCGTAACTACCAGGAGTTAATCTAAAATCTTGGGCAGTAGAATTAACACATAAACAAACAAATACAACGAGTGGGAGAATCAGTTTCATCATTTTCTACTATAATTAGGTGCTTCACGAGTTATGGTCACATCATGCGGATGACTTTCTGTAAATCCAGCTGATGTAATCTTTACGAATTTAGCATTTTTAAGTGATTCTATATCTTTTGCACCACAATATCCCATACCGGCTTTTAAGCCACCCACCATCTGATATAAGACTTCAGCTACCATGCCTTTGTAGGCCACTCGTCCGGATATTCCTTCAGGTACTAATTTTTTAATATCATCTTCAACATCCTGAAAGTATCTGTCTTTCGAGCCATCTTCCATCGCCTCTAACGAACCCATACCGCGGTAAGATTTAAATTTTCTTCCTTCGAAAATAATTACTTCACCCGGTGCTTCTTCTGTTCCTGCAAGTAAAGAACCAATCATGATGCTGTTGGCTCCTCCTGCAATTGCTTTTACTAAATCTCCGCTAAAGCGAATACCACCGTCTGCAATAACCGGAACGTCAGTATTTTTCAATGCTTTTGATGCTTCATACACTGCTGATAATTGTGGTAAACCTACACCGGCTACTATGCGTGTTGTACAAATACTGCCAGGACCCACACCAACTTTCACAGCGTCTGCTCCTGCTTTTGCCAATGCTTTAGCCGCTTCGCCTGTGGCAATGTTGCCAACAATCAATTCTAATTCAGGGTATTTCTTCTTCACGCGCTTAGCTGCATCGATCACACCTTTAGAATGACCATGAGCAGTATCAATGCTGATTACATCTACTCCGGCATTTTTTAAGGCTTCAATTCTATCTAATATATCTGGAGTTACGCCCACGGCAGCACCAACACGCAATCGGCCGAATTTATCTTTGCATGCATTGGGTTTGTTTTTCTTTTTCAGGATGTCTTTATAGGTAACTAAACCTGTAAGCTTTCCTTTTTTATTGATTACAGGGAGTTTTTCAATTTTATGTTCTTGTAAAATTCCTTCTGCTTTTTCTAAGGTGATGCCTTCTGGCGCAGTGATGAGGTTTTCTTTCGTCATGATTTGCTCCACAGGCAAATTCATGTTTTTCTGAAAACGCAAATCGCGGTTAGTTATAATGCCTAACAATTTGCCTTGTGCATCAATAACAGGAATACCTCCAATTTTATACTCGCGCATGATTTTTTCTGCATCGCGCACGGTAGAATTAATGGATAACGTAACCGGATCGAAAATTAAACCACTTTGCGAACGCTTCACTTTGCGCACTTGCTCGGCTTGCGCCTCGATGCTCATGTTTTTATGGATGAAACCTAATCCACCCTCTAACGCCATAGCAATTGCCATTTCAGCTTCTGTAACCGTATCCATCGCTGCCGAAACAATGGGAATATTCAATTGAATATTTCTGCTGAGTTGTGTTACTGTTGTGGTTTCGCGAGGAAGTATTTCCGAGTAGGCCGGAACTAGAAGCACATCATCGTAGGTGAGGGCTTCGAAAAGGAATTTGGAGCTATCGTGCGCCATGGCAAATAATTTACGATTGGTTATTTGCCGGGCAAAATTACAGGTATTTGCATAAATACCCAACCGAAATCATTTCCTAATCTTAAATTAATCGCATTAATTTTGAGGCATGAACAAAACTATCTTTTTAATCTTGATTTTGGCATGTAGCATGCCCATGTTTGCTCAGGTACAAACCGGTAAAGCCTCTTTTTATGCTGATAAATTTGAAGGTCGCCCAACAGCCAGTGGCGAAAAATACAAACACAGTAAATTAACAGCGGCCCATAAAACACTTCCTTTTGGCACAAAAATTAAAGTGACTAATGTAGCTAACAACCAAAGTGTTGAAGTAGTCGTGAACGACCGCGGTCCTTATGTAGACGGACGCATTGTAGATTTAAGTAAATCCGCAGCTGAAAAGTTAGGATTCGTTAACCTTGGGTTAGCCGATGTTACCGTAGAAGTAATAGATGCTGGTGATGGAAAAACAAGTGATAAACCCAAACCTATCGGAAATGTTGAAGTAGAAGAAAAAGAATTCTATGATTTTGAAATTGAAAGAAACCAACCAAAAGGTTTTGGTGTTCAAATCGGAACCTATCAGGAATTGGTAAACCTAATGCGGTTAACTGACAACCTGAAAAAATCGTATCAGAAAAAAGTAACGGTGCAGGTAAAGGTTTTGAATGGTATAAAATATTACGGTTTGATTTTAGGTGAGTTCAGCACAAGACCTAAAGCCGAACATTTTCGCAATGAGGTAAAGAAAAAATTTCCGGATGCCTTTATTGTGGATTTCGGAAGGTTATAAAATTAACTTTCTATTAAAACCTTCAAAATAACGGTATCTATAAGTCTATCGGTAATATAGGTTAATTTTATTTCTCAGTATTTTGTATTCTCTTTGAGCATGCTTGAGATACTGGGATATATCGCTTCCATTTTTGTAGGTTTTGTACTCGGGTTGTTAGGTGGTGGTGGTTCTATTCTATCAATTCCTATTTTAGTTTATTTGTTTGGCATTGAACCCGTGTTAGCATCAGCGTATTCTCTTTTTATTGTAGGTACTACATCAATGGTAGGGGCTGTGCCCAAGTATAAGCAACAACTTCTCAACATCCGCACAGGTTTGATTTTCGGTATTCCTTCCATCATCGCTATTTTTTTTACTCGAAAATGGGTTGTTCCGGCAGTACCTGAAATGGTGTGGCAAACAGATTATTTCTTGCTAAGCAAACGCATGCTTATCCTTGGCATTTTTGCCATACTCATGGTGTTGGCTTCCTTTTCTATGATTCGTGGCAGAAGAGAGATTACGTCCAATAGCACAAAGTTCAGAACCTTTTGGGTGGTGATTGAGGGTTTGCTTATCGGTTTCCTGACTGGTTTAGTTGGGGCCGGAGGTGGTTTTTTAATCATTCCTGCCTTGGTATTTTTAACCGGATTAAAATTTAAAACGGCCGTTGGCACTTCATTATTCATCATCGCTATTAACAGCCTTTCCGGTTTTTTAGGAGATGTATTGAACTATCAAATCGATTGGATTTTTTTACTGAGCATTTCTGCACTAGCTGTGCTCGGCATTTTTATTGGTAATCATTATGCCAATCGTATTTCAGGAGTTGTTTTAAGGAAGGCTTTTGGCTGGCTCACGCTATTGATGGGTTCTTGGATTTTGCTGAAGGAAACTTTGTTGTGAAGGTAAAACAAAACATTCTTCTAATACCTGGTCGTATTGACCACCAAATTTACGGTAGCACCATTTCTTTAACTTCTTCACTTCATCTGCTACCAACAGGCGAATGGCTTTTTGAAGTTCCTTTTTAAACAAGGTGGCATCAAAACTCACTTTCACTAAAATCTTTTTTGCATACCGTAACATTTTTCCGGTTTTTTTAAGAAATGTAGCCATACCTGTAATTGTTTAGTGGATGTGCTTGTCTTGTTGTAAATTTCGCCTTGCTTAGGATACAACTATAGCAAAGCAATATTTTAAACGGAAGTTACCCATGTTTCGGTGCATCATGAAATTAGAATTTCATAAGATTTTTGTCCTCTTCTCTTGTTTCTCTTTATTTTCTTATTGCGCAACATTTGCACAACAAGTGCAACTCACTCTCGGGCCAGATGAAATCGGAGAAAATCAGGTGTGGACCATCACTGTTACGGTTAAAAATGAGCAATTAAAATCTTACGATAACTTTCCTGACATCGATGGATTTAAAAAGCGCGGTACATCTTCTCAATCTAGCACCAACATCATCAATGGACAGGTTTCGTCTTCGCAAAGTATCAGCATGACGTACATGCCTTTGAAACAAGGATTAATTACAGTTCCAGCATTTAACATGACGGTCAATGGCGTAAAATTATCTTCCGCAGGAAAAAAAGTAAGGGTAGGCGCGCCTGTGCAAAGACAAAATAGCAACGACCCATTCAGTAAATTTTTTGGCAGAGACCCACGCGAAGAATTTTTTGGAAACAATAACACTGAGTTTATTGATGTAAAAGATGATGCCTTTTTTGCCATCACCACCAGTAAAGATCAAGTATATATTGGAGAAGGATTTACAACCACCATCGCATTTTATGTGAGTGATAATAACCAGGCTTCTTTGCAATTCTATGAATTATCAAAACAGTTAACGGAGATTATCAAAAAAATTAAACCAACAACTTGTTGGGAAGAAAATTTCAACATCGAAACCATCGAACCTGAGGCTGTTGAAATAGGTGGAAAAACATATTCTCAATACAAATTGTACCAAGCTGTTTTTTATCCATTGAATGATCAACCTGTTACCTTTCCTTCAATAGGATTGGAAATGATTAAATACAAGGTGGCTAAGAATCCTTCTTTCTTTGGCAATAACAAAAAGGAAGATTACAAGACATTCTTTTCGAAAGCAAAAACAGTTAAAGTAAAACAATTACCTCCGCATCCTTTAAAAGATGTGGTAGCAGTTGGCGATTACCGATTAGATGAAAAAATAAATACAAGAGAAACCACAACTGGCCAAAGCGTAGCTTATTCTTTTAATATTTACGGTGAGGGCAATATTGCCGGCATTGAAAAACCAAAGATTAATAAGAATGATACCGTTGATGTATATGATCCGAATGTTTCACAAAACATTTCGCGTGATAGAGGGCGCGTGACCGGAACTAAATCATTCAATTATTATTTGATTCCTAAAGAACCTGGAGCTTTAGCATTAAAGGATTATTTCAAATGGGTTTATTTTAATCCTACATTAAGTAAATATGATACACTAAAGAGTACCCTCGTTTTACAAGTAAATGGCGAAAGCCTAAAGGATGCAACTATTGAAGCAAATGACTTAGGAGATTTTTATGATAAAGCCAATGATGCCGATAATACTTTGGTAAAATTAGGTGGCATCCAAACCATGCAATACGTTATTTTTGGTTTGATGGGTTTATTAGTTGTTGCATCTTTTTATTTACATTTTAGAAAATCCAGTTCTTAACGCTCACCTATATGAATACTTTTGGAAATTTGTTTCGCATTACAACTTTTGGTGAGTCGCACGGAGCAGCGATTGGCGTTATCATAGATGGTTGCCCTGCCGGTTTAGAAATTGATGAAGATTTTATTCAATTAGAATTAAACAGAAGAAAACCCGGTCAGTCAAAAATCACCACACAAAGAAAAGAAGCAGATCAATTTAAAATTTTATCAGGGACCATCAATGGCAAAGCAACCGGAACACCCATTGCCATTGTAATAGAAAATGAAGACCAACGCAGCAAAGATTACAGCCATGTCGAACACGTGTTCAGGCCTTCGCATGCCGATTATACGTATCAAGCAAAGTATGGATTACGTGATCACCGCGGTGGTGGAAGAAGTTCTGCACGTGAAACAGCAGCAAGAGTTGCAGCCGGAGCCATTGCTAAATTATTTTTGATGCAACTAGATATAACGGTGCAGGCATATGTTTCACAAGTAGGTAACATTGTTGCACCTGATTACCAACATTTAGATTTGAGTAAAACTGAAGATAATATTGTGCGTTGCCCAGATGCAGCCACAGCAGAAAAAATGATTGCACTAATCGATGACATCCGTTTGCAACGCGATACCATCGGTGGTGTGGTTACAGGTGTGATTAAGAATCCGGTGGTAGGTTTGGGCGAACCCGTGTTTGATAAACTACATGCAACGTTGGGTTATGCCATGTTGGGTGTCAATGCCGTAAAAGGATTTGAATATGGCAGTGGCTTTGCAGGTGTTACATTAAAAGGTTCAGAACACAACGATGCCTTTTATGCAGATGGCGAAAAAATAAAAACTAAAACCAATCACTCAGGTGGTGTACAAGGTGGCATCAGCAATGGAGAAGATATTTATTTTAATGTAGCTTTTAAGCCGGTGGCTACCATTATGCAAGATCAAGAAACAGTGAACGACCAAGGTGAAGCAGCTATTGTCAGCGGTAAAGGCAGACACGACCCCTGTGTAGTGCCACGTGCTGTACCGATAGTAGAAGCAATGGCCGCTTTGGTAATGGCTGATATGGTATTGTTAGCCAGAACCAACAAAATTTAATCTCTTTCGCGATGGATAAATAACACGGCAATTAGCCGAATAAAAATTATATTGCCACCTTGTTGAAATCGATTGCAATCAATCGACAATCCTTGAATGAACTATGGAAATTAAACCTGCTTCAAATAAAAAATCCAGATTAACGCTTTACATCGTTATTGCACTTGTAATAGGAATTGCCCTGGGTTTTATTTTGAATAAAACGTATTTGCAAAGCGATAACCTCGCACTAACAGAAGCAGAAAGTAACATCAAAAAATATTCAGTTGTTGTAAGTGATTCTACTTTAGCTGCGCAAAATCTGGTAGAGAAAGAAGTTTGGCAAAAAAAGAAAAACACCATTTTATCAGCACGCGAGAAGAAAGTAGAACCCTTTGCACTTTTAGCAGATATCTTTTTGCGATTGATTAAAATGATTGTTGCTCCATTGGTTTTCAGCACGCTCGTTGTGGGCGTTGCTAAACTTGGCGACATCAGTGCAGTAGGCAGAATTGGTGGCAAAACTTTGCTTTGGTTTTTAGGCGCATCGTTAATGAGTTTGTTGTTGGGCATGATCATGGTGAATTTGTTTCAACCTGGAACAACGATGAATTTACCTTTGCCCAGTGTAAATGAAGAAACAGGAATTGTAGCCACTGGCTTATCGCTAAAAACATTTTTACATCACGTTTTTCCTGCCAGTGTAATTGATGCCATGGCGAAAAATGAAATCTTACAAATTGTAGTATTCTCTATCTTTTTTGGTGTTGCCACTGCAGCTATTGGCGAGCAAGGTAAAATCGTCATCAAAGCCATGGACGCTATAGCTCACGTTATTTTAAAAGTAACAGGCTACGTTATGAGTGCTGCACCGATAGCGGTGTTTGGCGCCATGACGGCCATCGTGGCGAAGCAAGGTATTGGTATTCTTACCACTTATTCTATCTTCATCAGCGAGTTTTATTTTAGTTTAGGATTATTGTGGTTGTTACTTATTTTTGCCGGTTTTTTAGTGATTGGCAAAAGAGTAATCGCTCTAATCAAGTCGGTTCGCGAACCTATCATCTTAGCTTTTAGTACATCTAGCTCCGAAGCAGCTTTTCCTAAAACCATGGAACGATTGCAAAAATTTGGATGCAAAGACAAAATTGTTTCTTTCGTTTTGCCCCTCGGTTATTCTTTCAACTTAGATGGCAGCATGATGTACATGACTTTCGCTTCTCTGTTTATCGCACAGTCTTATGGTATCGTATTAGACATTCCCACACAATTAAGTATGTTGTTAGTATTGATGGTTACCAGCAAAGGCATTGCCGGTGTGCCACGCGCATCTTTGGTTGTGATTGCAGGTACCTTGGTAACCTTTAATATTCCTGAGGCCGGTCTAGCTTTATTGCTAGGCATTGATCCTTTATTAGACATGGGACGCAGTGCTACCAACGTGGTGGGCAATAGCATTGCCACAGCCGTAGTAAGCAAATGGGAAAATTCGTTGGAAGCCCAACAACCCGATGTAGAAAGCTAAAGGATACCATTTTATCCTGAACTATTCCTGTTTAACTTTGTTGTTACAAAAAACTGAAAATATGCTACAAGCAGCACCCAAACATATATCCATTTATTTGGAATCAAACCCGAACCCTAATTCCTTGAAATTTGTGGTTAACGATATGCTGATTCCGGAAAGTTTAAGCTTTGATTATCCCAACAGAGAATCCGCAGCGAAAGCTCCATTGGCATTAGAACTTTTCGAATATCCGGAGGTTGACCGTGTTTTTTACATGAGTAACTTTATTACGGTTACTAAAAAAGATGAGGTGATTTGGTTAGAGATACAAAACAAGATTAAAGAGCACATCAAAAGTTTTTTAGAATCTGGCAGACCAATAATTGAGTTAGAAGAAGGAGATTTAGACGAACCACAAGAAGAAACCGAATCAATTAAAAAAATTAAAACCATTTTAGATGAATACATCCGCCCGGCTGTAGAACAAGATGGTGGTGCGATAACCTTTCATTCTTTTAAAGATGGCATTGTAAAAGTGAAGTTACAAGGTTCGTGCAGTGGATGTCCATCATCAACAGTTACATTGAAAGCAGGCATCGAAAATTTGTTTACGCGAATGATGCCTGATGAAGTAAAATCAGTAGAAGCATTAGCTTAAAAACATCCTAATATTCTTTAAGCTTTTATAAATGAAAACAGTCAGGTAATTCCTGACTGTTTTTTTTAAAATATATTTTCGCTGAACTTAATAAAATCCTTCAAAACAATAAGTATTAGTTAATAATTTGAATTGTATTATTAAAATCCACAAGAACAGGCACTTCAGTTTTATCAAAATATCTCAAGAAATATTGACCAGGAGGTATATTTAGTGAAGATAGTAAAGTAGCTTGTAAAGTTATGCTTGTATTGGTTTTACTTTGAATTGAAATTTCAATGGGGTCAATCGAGTTACTATCAATCTTAACTTTTGTTACCGAAAGAAGATTATCTCCGGTTATCACAATTTGCACGGGATTTTGTGCATACCCGGTTACAGTAGCAGGCGTTACACCTGTTACACTTGTTGGGCCCAAAACAGTTAAGGTTTTACCAGTTTCACCAAAGGTTACACCATTATCATTGGACACTTTAATAGTGTAAACACCAAGGGCTAAAGGTTGTGCGTTGTTAGTTCCAGGAAGCATTATTGAAAGTGCTGTTGGATTGCCACCGGATCGTGGGAATACTCTTTCATTGTTGTTGGCATCAATTAACTTTACAAGATTATGCGATTCATTGTTTGTATTAAATCCGCTGCCAAGCAAGATAAATTGTTGGTCTGTGCCTTTAATATTATAAGCATCGAGGCTTAATGATGTTATTGATGGCGGAGGTAAAATCACTGTAAAGTTTGGACCGATTATGTAATCTGCCTGGTTTGGATTAGTCTTTATTTCAACACGCCAAGTATCCGCAGCCATTCCTAAAAATGAATTGAACTTTATCGTATTGGAGTTAACAACTGTAAAATTTTCAATACCAATTGGTGAATTTGGCACTGTCGGTCTTCTAATCAGAATACGATTATCCTTAGGAAATTTAGTATTGAAATTTATTCCGGAGATAGTAATTTCAGTAACAACATTATTGTTGAAACTTTCCGGAGAAATACCTGTAAAAGTTGGCGGTATTGGTAAGGCTATACTAAGGTCACCAATTGCTATAAAATTTAGGCCATTATTATGGCTAATCCAAAGCGTATAACCACCAATAACAAAGCCATCCCCAACAGGTATGTAAAATTTTAATGCTGTATTGCCATCTATTTCAGCTGCTGTAAAATCTCTATCTATTCCATTTCTAGATAATCGTAATTTATAGTCTGTTAATTTGCTGGGGTTAAATCCTAAACCGGTTACAGTCACTAATTCACCCAAGAAACCATCTGGACAAATTGAGCAATGTGTGATTGAAAGAGGTGATGCAGTAGAAAATACTTCATTGATACTAAATGTACCCGGAACTAAGTTATAAATTGCTCCGCCATCATAGCTTACACGTATATTATATTCATCAGCTACACTAAAATCATTAGCAGGAATACTAAACGTTATTGAATTGGTGGTTTTATCCGATGCGTTATACGTTTTAGTTACGTTGCCTTTATAAACTTGTACTTTATAAGACGCAAGTGCTTCAGTTCCCAAACCTTCGGCTGCAATAGTAATCGTATTGTTTACGCTTATGCTTCCCTGCAAAGGTGTAAAACCTGTAAAAGAAGATGTGAAAATGGTAAACTTACCAGCTAAAGTAAGTTCATCTTGCGTTCTTACTTTAACTTTTACATCATATTCACCATCCGGTAAATTAGGAACGGTTGCTTTTACTTCAGTATCGCTTAGGGCTGTTATTACTGCTTCTGCGCTGCTGCCTGTTTTGCTCAAGGTAATTTTTACCTCGTTTGCTTGTGTACCAAAGTGAGTGCCTGTAATCACAAACTCATCGCCAACTCTTCCTTGAGTGATGTTTAAGCCGCTCAAACTTGCAACCAATTCTGGATCTTCTTCCTTGCATTGTGTTAAGGTTAGCAGTAAAACACCTGCTAAAAGACTTAAAATTTTCGTTTTCATATTGATAAAATTTAAAAAACAAAAAACTCTAAATCCCCACTCAATAACTTACATTAAAAGTTCAATTTGTATAAAAATTTAACCTTTACACCATTTTGTATGATGCTTATCCTCATCAAGTATTTTCATTCCTATAGGCATCCGTTGGTTAACCAAAGGAGAATCATTTGAAAAAAATGGTCGATGTTAACACCGACCATTTCATACATGTTTAATTCTTTAATACTTTACAGAATTAAACTGAATATTAGTTTCCATGCTTTTCTAAAACTTGGAAACCTTAGCTTGATTAAGCCCTGTCAGGTGTTATCACCTGACAGCCATTTGTTCATTGTTTAATTATGTATTGCTTAACTGGTACAAGTCTGCGCGTGCCCTTGCGTTATACCAACAAAGGCTAAAATAAAAAATGGTCGATGTAAACACCGACCATTTCATTTTCATCTTACTAATTTTGTTTTGTTACTAAAGTCTTAAAGAGTTAAGACCCGCACGCTTCACACGCATCCGGATTGTCGAGCGAACAAGCCATATCCGACTTCTTCTGTTCGTAATCTACTACGCGGGCTTTAAAGTCTACGCTTATCAAATATTTTCCCAAAAGAGTTGAATTGCGCTACATGCAGCCTTTATATTCTTCTTCATTGTTTTGTATGTTTTTGGCGCAATAAAGTATTCGCCTGTGAATACATCAATCGATATACAAAATTGAGTTTTTACTCTAGATTTAGGAAATTCTTTTTCTAAATATTCATGGAGAACAGTAGCTACATATTCACCTGCTTCTTTTTTTAAAGGATGTGATTTTGATATATGGAGTTTAATTCCACCGATGAATTTTTTATTTCTAATTTTACCGCAAATAAGAATATCTGGATGAACTGAAACTTCAACTCCTTCAATAAGAAGATTATTGTTACTTTTTCTTAATCTAATGTTCTCAAGATTTTCAAATTCAGGTAACTCTAGTAAATCACTATTAGCAAATATTTCAAGTGCTTCTATTGAAAGCTTGTTATCCTGCTTTTGAAAAGAACTTGCATTTCTAGAATATTCCTCAGTAATAAGATTTTGAATTTCTAATAGCAAAGCATTCTTATCAATTTTTTTTGTAAGAAAGTTTATAATAACATTTCTTGCTTTATTATATCGCTTGATTATAAATCCTTTCTGATATTTTTGATCCTTTATGATTTGCTGTTGGCGATGTGGCTTTTCAGTTATATACTCGCCTAGTTTGTTTGCAGAAATTTTAGGTTTTTGCATAGTTTTCTTGTTTACAGTGTGCTCCTGTGCACACTAATTATTATTTATATTTTTTTAAAAAAAGGATATCTACAT
Source organism: Cyclobacteriaceae bacterium (assembly GCA_027533395.1). GTDB lineage: Bacteria > Bacteroidota > Bacteroidia > Cytophagales > Cyclobacteriaceae > Chryseotalea. Next base: position 34,576 of record JAPZUF010000013.1, on the reverse strand, counting down.
GCCTTCCTTGAAGGATGGATTAAACTGTAGGACTACAGCAAAAGAGATTTACTTTTAAGCCTTAATTGGAAATTAATTTAAGGATTTAACCACAACCCAAAATATTTGACTGATTTTACTCTTAATTGTTTGTGGAAAAAAAAGAATTCATAACTTTAAATCGTCAAACAAAAAGTTTTTGAGGTGCTAAGCCTCATTTTTCTTTTAACCACAAACCAGGCATGAGAAATCTTGTCTGGTTTTTTTTGTTTAAAGAGTAATATAGATTCTACTCTATTACTCTTTAAACGTTTCTTTTTATAATAAATTTATGATCCACACGCTTCACACGCATCCGGATTGTCGAGCGAACAAGCCATATCCGACTTCTTCTGTTCGTAATCCGCCACGCGGGCTTCGTAGTCTAAAGATTTCTGCGCTTCTACAACAACAGGTTGTGCCACCGCTGCTGTTACGGCTGCTGTTGCTTCTGCTGGTTGTTGCAATGCGTTTTTATCTAAGGTAAACTTAATAGCATCAGCTGCTGCAGTTGAGCGTAAGTAGTACATACCGGTTTTCAACCCTTTCTTCCACGCATAGAAATGCATAGAAGTTAACTTACCAAAATTAGGATCGGTTAAGTGTATGTTTAAGCTCTGCGACTGGCAAATGTATGCGCCACGTTCTGCAGACATATCAATGATTACTTTCTGAGAAATTTCCCAAACGGTTTTGTAGATGTCTTTTAGGTTTTGCGGAATTTCCATCACATCTTGTACAGATCCGTTGGCAGCAATTAATTTCTGGCGCATGGTTTCGTTCCATAAACCTAAATCAATCAAATCTTTCATCAGGTATTTGTTCACCAAAATGAAATCGCCAGATAAAGTTCTGCGCGTATACAGGTTAGAGGTATACGGTTCGAAACATTCGTTGTTCCCTAAAATTTGTGAAGTAGAAGCCGTAGGCATTGGCGCTAACAACAAGGAGTTGCGCACACCATTTTGTTTTACTTCACGCTTTAATTTTTCCCAATCCCAACGCTTGCTTTTTGGTTCAACACCCCACATATCAAATTGGAAAATTCCTTTTGATACAGGTGAGCCTTTAAACGTTTCGTAAGCACCGTGTTGGGTAGCCAATTCCATCGATGCTTCCATAGCACCGAAGTAAATGGTTTCGAAGATATCTTCGTTTAATCTTTTCGCTTCATCCGAATCGAAAGGCATGCGCATTAAGATAAAAGCATCAGCTAAACCTTGCACACCAATTCCAATTGGGCGGTGGCGCATGTTCGAGTTGCGCGCTTCTACAACCGGATAATAATTAATATCAATTACTTTGTTGAGGTTGCGCGTAATTACTTTCGTGATTTCGTATAAACGCTGGTGATCAAACTTACCTTCTTCTGTTACAAATTTGGGTAGAGCGATAGAAGCCAGGTTACATACGGCCACTTCATCTTTAGAAGTGTATTCAATAATTTCAGTACACAAGTTGCTGCTCTTAATCGTACCTAAGTTTTTCTGGTTCGATTTTTTGTTGGCAGCATCTTTATACAACATATAAGGCGTACCAGTTTCAATTTGTGATTCCAATACTTCGAACCACAAATCTTGTGCTTTTACCGTTCTGCGGGCTTTGCCTTCTTTCTCGTATTTCTCGTAAAGTTTTTCGAACTCTTCGCCATATACTTCGTGCAAACCTGGTGCTTCGTTCGGATCGAATAAAGACCAGCTTTCGTTATTCTCCACACGCTTCATGAACAAATCCGGAATCCACAACGCATAGAATAAATCGCGTGCACGCATTTCTTCTTTACCGTGGTTTTTCTTCAGATCGAGGAATTCGAAAATATCAGCATGCCAAGGCTCTAAATAAACTGCAAAACTTCCTTTGCGTTTTCCACCGCCTTGGTCAACATAACGAGCTGTCATGTCGAAGTTGCGCAACATCGGAACAATACCGTTTGATGTTCCGCCTGTTCCTTTAATATAAGAACCTTTCGCGCGGATGTTATGGATGCTTAAACCAATACCACCTGCTGACTGCGAAATTTTAGCACATTGTTTTAATGTATCGTAAATACCATCGATACTATCCTCTTGCATGGTTAACAAAAAGCAAGAGGATAATTGTGGTTTGGGTGTGCCTGCGTTAAACAAAGTTGGCGTAGCGTGGGTAAACCACTTCTCGCTCATTAAATTATACGTTTCGATAGCAGCCGGAATATCTTCTCCATGAATGCCTACGGCCACACGCATTAACAAATGTTGAGGGCGTTCCACTGTTTTGCCATCAACTTTCATTAAGTAGGAGCGCTCTAATGTTTTGAAACCGAAATAATCGTAGCTGAAGTCGCGATCGTAAATAATGGCTTCATCTAACTCGGCAGCGTTAGCTTGCACAATGCGCCATGTTTCTTTCGAAACAAGCGGAGCATTTTCTCCGGTTTTAGAATCTACATAAGTGTAGAGCCTTTTCATAGTATTTGAAAAAGACTTGCTAGTTGTTTTGTGCAAGTTAGAAACAGCGATACGGGCCGCAAGCTTTGCGTAATCAGGGTGCTTGGTTGTCAGGGTGGCGGCAATTTCAGCAGCGAGGTTGTCCAGCTCTTGGGTGGTAACGCCATCATACAGGCCATTGATAACTTTCATGGCCACTTCAACAGGATTTACATAGCGCTGGTCTAAGCCATAACATAGTTTTTCTATGCGCGCTGTAATCTTGTCAAACTTTACGGACTCACGGTGTCCGTCTCTTTTGATGACGAGCATGGGTTGATAGGGGTTGTTTAAAGTTTAAAAAATGTTTTGGATGTTTGAATATATTAAAATAATGTGATTAAAAATCTTCGTTAAGAGAAAATTTCGGTGTCACTTCTTTTTCAGTACTATTTTTTACGCCAGCCTTCTGGTATTCGCCTACTCTTCTTTCGAAGAAGTTAGTTTTACCACGCAACGAAATCATTTCCATGAAATCGAATGGGTTGGTCGCGTTATAGATTTTTTGTCCGGTTAATTCGTGTAATAATCTGTCGGCCACAAACTCGATGTATTCTCTCATTTGGGCTGCGTTCATACCAATTAGATTAACAGGTAAGGCATCGGTTACAAATTCTTTTTCGATTTCAACAGCGTCTTTAATAATGTCGATCACAGTTTGTACCGGCAATTTATTGACCACGTGGTTATTGTAGATGTGGCAGGCGAAATCGCAGTGCAAGCCTTCATCGCGCGAAATTAATTCGTTAGAGAAAGCCAAGCCTGGCATCAAGCCGCGCTTCTTTAACCAAAAGATTGAACAAAATGAACCAGAGAAGAAAATTCCTTCTACTGCGGCAAAAGCAATTAATCTTTCCTGGAAGTTGCCGTGGTTAATCCAACGCAAAGCCCAGTCTGCTTTTTTCTTCACGCAATCCATGGTTTCGATGGCATGAAAAAGTTTATCTTTTTCTTTAGGATCTTTAACGTAGGTATCAATCAATAAAGAGTAAGTTTCAGAGTGAATGTTTTCAATGGTGATTTGAAAACCGTAGAAGAATTTAGCCTCTGTATATTGTACTTCAGATACAAAGTGTTCGGCCAGGTTTTCGTTTACGATACCATCGCTTGCCGCGAAGAAAGCCAACACGTGAGTAATGAAGTGGCGCTCGCCATCATTGAGGTTGGCCCAATCTTTTAAGTCTTGGCTTAAGTCGATTTCTTCGGCTGTCCAAAAAGAAGCCTCAGCTTGTTTGTATAATTTCCAGATGTCGTGGTGTTCGATGGGGAATAGAACGAAACGATCTTTGTTTTCTTTTAGAATAGGTTCTTCACGTAAATTACTCATAGCTCCTAACGGGTTGTTTAGGTTTATCAATATTAAAGCCGTTCACAGCAAAATGGTTCGCGGTGTGCGGGAAAAAAGCAATAAAATTTTTGTTGACTATGGTAGAAGCTGAATCTGTTGAGAGGATGTCGCTTCGATGTGTGTCAAGTCTGCAAATATGAAAAATGAGTGCATGTAAATCAACACGTCAGGTTACGACAATTACTGACAAACACTTATTGCCGTGCATAGCGAAATGCAAGGTAAGTGACTGTTAAATAAAAAGTTATTGCTCTTAGTATGAATGTTAAACAGAAAGTTGTCCACAAAAAATTTAATAATGTTTTTTAAAAGACCTTGTTTTTAAGCTGATTTCGAGGATTTTAGGAATTTTTGAAGAGGAGAGTTTCCCGTATGGAATAAATTTCTACCTTTGCAGTCCGATTTTAAAAAATATGTACGCAATTGTAGACATCGCAGGAAAGCAGTTTAAAGTGGCTAAAGACCAATATATCTATGCCCCTAAGATGGAAGGCGAAGCCGGAGCTAGCGTTAGCTTCGACAAAGTTCTTCTGATCGATAACGGAGGTAAAGTGGAGATTGGCGCCCCTACTGTGAACGGAGCCAAGGTTTCTGGGAAAATTCTTGAGCACGTAAAAGGTGATAAAGTTATCGTTTTCAAAAAGAAAAGAAGAAAAGGTTACACCCTAAAGAACGGACACCGCCAGCAGTTCACTAAAGTTCAAATAGAAAACATTGGTTAATCGATTTTTTAATTGGTTAATGTGAAAATGTAAGAATTGAAAACAGAAAAGATTTAAAAATATGGCACATAAGAAAGGCGAAGGTAAAGTAAAGAACGGTCGCGAATCGGAAAGCAAACGATTAGGTATTAAAGTATTTGGTGGACAGAAGGTAGTAGCGGGCAACATTATTGTTCGCCAGCGTGGCACTAAGCACCACCCAGGTAAAAACGTAGGCATGGGCAAAGACCATACTTTGTTTGCCTTAACCAATGGCGTTGTTACCTTTAAGAAAGGAAGAGAAAACAAATCTTTCGTTACGGTAACACCGGCAGAGGCATAAGCCGCTCACATAATCTAATAAGTTAGAAGCCCCAGACTCAGTAGAGTTTGGGGCTTTTATTATTTTATTTTGATTTGTGCGTCTACATGGCTTAAATCAGAATATTATATCTCATTAATGCAATTTATCTGAATAAAATATTGCACTTAATTTTATTCTCAAAACTTTGAACTTTATAGGATATAAAGTTAGCTTTGTTTGATAGTGATACTACTATGAAGTGGATTTCCATTCATGTAAAAATCACAGATTGTAAACCTAAACTTAAACCTATGAAGAAGTTTTTACTGCTGTGCAGTATGCTTGCTTTCGTGTATTCCTACACGTTAGCGCAAGAACGCACGGTATCAGGACGGGTTACCTCCACAGAGGATGGAACCGCCTTACCGGGTGTGAACGTGGTTGTAAAAGGGACAACCAACGGAACTGTTACCGATGCTGATGGTAACTACAGACTAACAGTGCCATCTGGTGGCGGAGCGTTAGTTTTTTCATTTATCGGCCTCAAAACATCTGAGGTAGAAATTGGAGATAGAGCAGTTGTTGATGTTTCTCTTTCGTTAGACGTAACACAGCTTTCGGAAGTGGTGGTAACGGCACAAGGTATAGCTAGGGATAAGAAAGCTTTAGGTTATGCTGTATCTTCTGTTAACGAAAGTTCAATTGCAGCAAGACCGCAAAACGATTTAGGGAGAATTTTACAGGGCAAAGTTCCTGGGGTGAACATTACACCTACTGGTGGTACGTCAGGTTCTGCAACCAACATTCAGATTCGTGGTTATAGCTCTGTTTCTGGTAACACACAACCTTTATTTGTGGTGGATGGTGTACCCTTTAGTTCAGCTACTAATAATGGTTCTGATTTTACAACGGGTGGTGCTGCAACAGCAACAAGCCGTTTCTTGGATTTAGATCCGAATAACATTGCTTCTATCAACGTATTAAAAGGTTTAGCGGCAACAGTTACTTATGGTGACCAAGGAAGAAACGGTGTGGTTGTAATCACAACCAAAAGTGGTCGTGGTAAATCTCAAAATTCAGAAATTACGCTTTCACAAAACTTTGCTGTAACAGAAATTGCTTCTCTACCCAAATTTCAGAGCAAGTGGGGTAATGGGTTTCAAGGTTTAGCGGGTCCGTTTTTTAGTAACTGGGGTCCGGAGTTTAGTGAAATTGATTCATTGGGTCATCCTTACCAGTTTAGTAGTGATGCTGCCTTGTTAAACGCTTATCCTGAATACTTCTTTCAGAGAATTCCTTACGAAGCAGCTCCAACTATTAAAGACTTCTTTAGAAGAGGCTTTGTTAGCAACACATCAATTTCATTTACTGGTGGAAATGAAAAAGTTGGGTTCAATGGTTCAGTTGGTTATGCTGACGAAGAAGGATTTGTACCAGGCAATGATTTAACCAGATTCAATTTAAGTGCTGGAATCAATGCTGCCTTAACCAAAAAATTAACCTTTAAAAACTCATTTATTTTTACCCGAACAGATGTTGCAACTCCTCCTCTAAATGCCGCTACTGGTGGTGGTGCTACTTTTGGTGGTGTACCCTCTATCTACGGTCAATTTTTATATACGCCACGTGATGTGGATATTTACAGCTGGCCTTTCGCAACACCTAATGGCGAGTGAAGTATTTTCTACAGAGGTGGTAACGATATCATCAATCCGCTGTGGGCTGCCAAAAATTACAATGAATCAAGCTTAACTAATCGTTTCTTTAATTCAGCAAGTTTTAGCTACGACATTAACGACATGTTTAGCTTAACTTATGCTTTTGGTTTCGATACTTATAATGAATTCCAAGAAAGAAAATTCAATCGTGGTGGTGTTCAAGGTCCAAACGTAATCAATGGTATTTACCAAACACAGGATATCAAGAATACAATTATCAACCATGATTTCCGCCTCAATGTTTCTAAGGAAATTAACAGCGATTTAAACTTTGTTGGTTTGATTGGTTTCAACGCGCGTAACGATACCTTCGAGCGCGATGGTTTATATTCAGAAAACCAAGGTGTGTTTGGCTTATTCAGACACTTTAACTTCTCTACTGCTTCATCAAGAAGCGTGGCTTTCGGTGGTAGAATATTAAATACAACCAGCGAAGAACAACGTATGGGTGTTTACATTAGTACACAATTAGATTATAAGGATTATTTATTCTTAACGTTGGCAGGTCGTAACGACTGGACATCTACTTTAGAAAAAGCAAATAACTCTATCTTCTATCCTAGTGCCAGCGTAGCATTTGTTCCTACCGATGCATTCGACAATTTGAAGTCATCAACACTTAGTTACTTGAAAGTAAGACTTGGATATGGTACATCTGCTGGTTTTGCACCACGTGCATATGGAACAAGAACTTTTGCCTTGGGTAACTCACGCGATTACTTGGACTTAACAGGTTCTCCTATTGGTACCAATGAAGTATCAAACTTCTTAGGAAATCCAAACTTAAAGCCAGAGCTGATTCGCGAGGTAGAAATTGGTGTAGAAGCTAGATTACTAAACGACAGATTAACTGTTGACTTCTCTGCATTTAACAAAAGCACAAGAGACTTAATTACAGATACACCACTTGATCCTTCTACAGGTTATAATTTAACTTTAACCAACGTTGGTGCCTTAGTAAACAAAGGAATTGAATTGGCAATCTCAGGACAACCTCTCAAGCTGGGAGATTTTATGTGGGATGCAACCTTCAATTTTACAGTATTGCGCCCTGAAGTTACCGATCTTGGATCTTCGCTAGAAAATGTATTAATCAGTGGTTTTACAAACAGAGGTAACTTTGCTGTTGCTAACCAACCCTATGGTGTAATCATTGGTACTGCAGCGTTACGATCGCCAAGTGGTGAGAGAATAGTACGTAACAGTGATGGTTTATATGCTGTTGATCCTATTCTAAGAATAATTGGTAATCCTAACCCAGATTGGACCTCCTCTTTTATCAATACTTTTTCTTATAAAGGATTTTCTTTAATGGTACAAATTGATTACCGTCATGGAGGCGATATGTACGCATCTACACCTTCAGCAACATTAGGTCGTGGTGTAGTAGAAGAAGGAAACAATCCTCTTGATCAAGCTTATATTTTACCAGGTGTAAGACAAGTTGCAGTTGCTGATGATAATGATGGTGTGGCTGATGGTTTCATTAAAAATGATATTGCTATTACAGCTTCAGATTATGGTTTTAATACACAGTTCAATGGAATTGATGAAACAGCCATCTTTGATGCAACTAATATTCGTTTGAGAGAAATTTCACTTAGCTATCAATTGCCTAAGACTTGGTTATCTAAGACGCCAATTAAGTCTGCATCTATACAGATTAATGGAAACAACCTTTGGTTCAACTCAGTAAACGTTCCTAAGAATGTGAACTTCGACCCTGAAGTGTTGAGTACAGGTGTGGGTAACGGTAACGGATTTGATTATTTGACCGGTCCTAGTGCCCGCAGATACGGTGTAGCTTTACGTCTAACTTTTTAAACGAAGCTTATGAAATTTTTAAAATATATAGTTCTAACGTTAACAATAGTGGTGGCATCATCCTGTAATTTAGAATTACAAGACGATCCCAACTCAATTCGACTTGATCAAATTAACCCAACGTTAATTTTGAATCGTATCCAAATCAACTTTGCTGCCTTCTTTAATAATGCAAGTACATTTGGTATGCAAATGACTCGTATGCAGAATTCAGGCGGTGCTGATTATCCTAACACCAATACACCTACTGCATTCGATGGTTTGTGGAATAATGCTTATGCTAATATTCTAAATGATATTTATGTATTAAAGCCTATTGCTGAAGCACAAGGACTTACAAGGCACCTTGCTATTGCCCAAGCCATAGAAGCATATGTGCTACTCACATTAGTAGATTACTTTGGCAATGTTCCTTATTCTGAATCGTTTAGCGGTTTAACTAATCCAAATCCGAATGCCGATGAAATGGACAGCTTATACGATAAAGCCATCGAACTGTTGAATGATGCCAGAGCTAACTTTAACTTAGCACCTAATCCTTCAGGCGCTACAGCATTCGATTTTTATTATGGTGGCTCAGGTGCAAACTGGATACGTTTTGTTAACTCTGTTAAGTTGAAAGCATTCTTAAACTTAAGGTTAATAAATGCGAATGGCGCCAGAGATAGCATTACAAATGTTTTGAACCATCCTGGAGGTTTAATTACAGCGCAAAATCAGAATTTTGTTTTTAGATATGCAACCAATGCAGCTGACCCTGATTCTCGTCATCCTCGTTGGATTAACAACTGGTTAACTGGTGCTAACGATTATATCGCCAATTACCTCATGTGGCAAATGAACTGGGGCTATAACGTGCAAGATCCACGCATGCGCTATTACTTCTATCGCCAAACAACAGCTAATAATGCGAACCCTAACAACATCCGTTGTATATTAGAACAAATACCTGCTCATTATCCTACCACTGGACCTGTAGCTGGACCTGGTGGTTTCCCGCCTGCGATTGACAGAAACGCAACAAACGCAGCTTGGACGCGTACTTTCTGCTATCCTACAGGATCAGGTTATTGGGGAAGAGACCATGTTGATCCTCAAGGTATTCCACCAGATGGTTTATTAAGAACAACATGGGGTGCTTACCCGGTTGGTGGTCGTTTCGATGCTAACAATGGTTTACCTGTTTCTAATGCATCAACACCAGCAAACAGTATGAGAGGTGCAGGTATCCAGCCCATCATGATGCGCTCATTCGTTAATTTTATGTTGGCAGAAGCGGATTTGTATCTAACGTTGCCTGGCGCTTTTGAAGGTGCCGCTAGAACACAATTCGAAAATGGAATCAGAAATTCAATTGCTGATGTAAGAGATTGGGCTATTAACGGAACTTATGGTTCTAATGGTTTTGGTCCATCACCTACGCAATCTGCCACAATTCAGGCTTTTACTGGTCACGACAATACTGCATTTACTGCATCTGTTACTGACTATGTAAATAGAGCATTAACGTTAGTTGATACTAGCCCAAGTGCTAACCCATTGGGGTACGACCCAACAGTTGCACAAGGTACTGATGAATTGATGAACTTAGTTGCCCGTGAATATTGGGTTGCATTATTCGGAAATGGAATTGAAGCCTACAACTTAATCAGAAGAACAGGATTCCCTAGAGGCATGCAACCAGCTATTGCTGTTAATCCGGGTAAGTTCCCTAGAACTTTCTGGTATCCAGTTGTATATGAGGCACGAAATGCAAATGCCGAGCAGAAAGCAAACCTAGAAGGTAGAGTTTTCTGGGATAACACAACCACCAACTTAGACTATTAATTCAAAATCCATGATTATGAAATTGAAAAAATATTATTGGATACTAGCCGTAGTGCTCGTGGGTGTTACATCTTGCCGAGACGAAAGTTTATATCCTTTGCCATTTAACGATCGTGAGTTTGCTGCCTACTTAAGAATGTATAGCATTGCAAGCAACGTAATCGATTTGAACGCCAACACGAACGACACTGGTTTCGAAACAGAATTTGAAATCGTTGACAGAGAAGGTGGTAATCTATTAGAATCCATCAACTTCTATGCTTCTTTCAGAAAGACAACCGGTACATTAATTGAGCAAGGTTTAACAGACGAAGTATTCATAAGAGAAATAGATGCTGCTGGTTTGTTCGAAGATGTGCCAGAACCTACCTATTCTGAGTACAAAAGAGCAACTATCAGAATTACTTATGCTGAAACCCTTACAGCATTGGCTACAGCTCCTACCCAAACAGGAACAGAATTCTGGACATCATTAGCCAGAAAAATCTCTTTCCCTGGTGCTGGCTCTGTTTTAGCTGGAGATCAAATTGTTTATCGCTGGCAAATCGTGATGAAAGATGGAACCAAGTACACTGTAAATAATCCACAAGGTTCTATCCCGGCTCAAGCAAATATGACAGCCAATATCACAGGTGGTCAATACTACAGCTCACCATTCCAGTTTACAATGGCATTGCGCTCGCTTCCTGTTGGATCTTATGTTGGTACTTACAGACTCGATCAAATTGCAATTTGGTCGCCTAACCATTCTGTAGGTATTCATGCATCATCCTTCCCAGCTTATATGCGCGAAGAATTGTTTGAAAGCGGTCAAACCGTAACCTTGTCGGCACCGGCAGGTGGCTTATCTACTCAAAGAGAGCTAGATGTTACGTACCGTGGTCAAACTTCTCGTATGCTATTGAACTTTGAACAAGCCGACCCATTGGCTGGTCAGGCAGCAGCAAACGTTACAGCAGCACTTACAACAGCTTATGCACCGGCAGCTGCGCAAACTGGCGCAAGAGGTACCGTATTTGTTCAATTGCAAGATACTGGTGCAGATTGTAGTGCAGAACGTGGTTTGTATTGGGTAACACCGATTGCAGGTATTTTTGGATCGACTGCTGCAGGTAACAATCCAGCAACAACTGATTTGGGTGCCTTCTTACCAGATGGAGTTTTACCTAACCGTGGTATGTATTTAACAGGCTCAAATGGTTTAACACCTGGAGATGTTTTCTTTATAGCAGTTGATGATGATGCCGATGAATATGGTAGAAGAAACGGTTATTGTACATGGACAAGAAGAGTTTATTTGAAACTCACCAAGTTATAATTGTTCAAAAAAGTTAAATTTTTAAATAGCTGACCTAACGGTCAGCTATTTTTTTTACCAGCCATTAACTTCTTGATTATAAGTTCATTTTAATTCAGTTAAAAGTATTACTACCACAAAATGGAGTAACTCCCAATTATAATTTTACTACAAATAGCTCAAACAATATTTTATTTTGGACTTTATAGGATTATATTAGGGCTTTAAAATAAACCTAAACCTAAACCTATGAAGAAGTTTCTACTGCTATGCAGTGCAGTGGTGCTCACGTTTTCTATATCGTGGGCCCAGGAACGAACCGTGTCAGGACGGGTTACATCTGCTGAAGATGGAACAGCTCTACCGGGAGTTAACGTGGTTGTTAAAGGAACAACCAATGGAACTGTTACCGACTCTGACGGTAACTTTAAACTTTCTGTACCAAGTGCCAACAGCGCAATTGTTTTCTCATTTATCGGTCTTCGCACCGAGGAAATAGTTGTTGGAGAGAGAACAGTAATTGATGTTGCTTTAACACTTGATGTTACACAGTTAACAGAAGTTGTTGTAACAGCACAAGGCATTCAACAAGAAAAAAGAGCAGTTGGATATGCTGTGGCCAGTGTTTCTGGGAACACACTTACTCAAAAGCCAGAAACGGATGTAGCTCGTATTCTAAACGGTAAAGTGCCCGGAGTAAATATAACCTCTACAGGTGGTACATCCGGAACTGGTACGAACATTATCATTCGCGGTTACACTACTATTTCTGGTAGCAAGCAACCTTTATTTGTTGTAGATGGCGTTCCGTTTAACTCTGACACAAATACCCCTGGTGCAGATTTTGCGTCTGGAAATCAAGTAGCATCTTCTCGTTTCTTGGATTTGGATCCCAATAACATCGAGCGTGTTGATGTATTGAAAGGTCTTTCCGCAGCTGTGCTTTATGGTGAACAAGGACGAAATGGTGTAATTGTTATCACAACAAAAAATGTAACGAAGAAAAAGGAAAAACTATCAGTTGATCTTACCCAATCTTATTTCGTTAATGAAATAGCATCTCTACCAAACTATCAGGATAACTATGGAAATGGTTTCCAACAAAACTTTGGTTTCTTTTTCTCGAACTGGGGTCCTCGATTTGATACTAGAGGTGCAGCTGGTATTGCAGCAGACGGTACAGTTGATCACCCTTACTCTAGATTCAGCGATGCAAGTTTATTAGCAGCCTTCCCAGAATTTCAAGGAGCTAGGTATCAATACAAAGCGTATGACAATAACCGATTTTTTCAACAAGGTGGTGTAAGAAATACATCCATAACAGTTGGTGGTGGTAATGAGAAAACAAGCTACAACGCAACATTCTCCGGCACAAATGAAGAAGGTTTTATCCCTGGCAATGAATTAAAAAAGAGAAACTTGGGATTAGGTATTAATTCTGAGTTATCTAAGAAATTCTCAATGCAGACCAGCTTTAACTTTGCTAGCACAGAGGTTGATTCTCCGCCAATTTCAGCAGGCTTAGGTAGTGGTTCTGTATCAAGTGCTGTTTCTATTTTTGGTGATGTTCTGTATACACCAAGATCAATTGATTTAATGGGTTTACCTTTTGAAGCTCCAGATGGAAGAAGTGTTTATTACCGTAGCGGTAACGACATTCAAAACCCACGCTGGACTGCCAAGTATACCGCCCAAACAGATGATGTAAAACGCTTTCAGGGTAGCAACTTGTTTGTTTTCAAAGCAAATGATAAACTCAATTTCAGTTATAGAACAGGTTTAGATACCTACTCAGGAACGCAAGAATATATTGTTAATAGAGGTGGTCCAAACATCCCAATTGGTTTGTATCGCTCAGTATTTATTGAAAACACCATATGGAACCATGACTTGATTGGAAACTACAGCACAACTTTTGGTCAAGACATTTCATTTACGGCTACTATTGGTGCAAATGCTCGCTTGGATGAGTACAAACAAAATGGTATCGAAAGCTCAGATCAGGTTGTATTTGGTTTAATTAATCACGATAACTTCCGTACACAATCTGGCATTAACAGTTTTACGGGTGTTAGCTTACAGTATAACCAAGAGTTCAATCGTTACGGATTGTATGGATCTTTCTCAGCTGGATATAAAGATTATGTTTACTTAAACATCTCAGGTCGTCAGGATTGGGCATCTACAGTTGAAGAAAATAACAACAGTATATTTTATCCAAGCGTGAGTGCTTCTTTCATTCCAACAACAGCGTTTGGATTAGAGTCTGATGTATTAAACTATATCAAAATCAGAGCTGGTTACGCCACTTCTGCTGGTTTCCCTACACCTTACAACACAAGAAACTTTTTAGGTTCTAGTGCTAGAGGTTTTATCAGACAAGATGGTACTGTTGTAACTTCAAACTCAGTATCAAATTTCTTAGGTAACCCTAATTTAAAACCTGAATTGCAAGAAGAAACTGAAATTGGTATCGAAGCACAATTCTTGAACAAAAGATTAGGAATCGATTTAACTTTGTATAGCAGAGATACAAAAGATTTAATAACTGCTGCACCATTGGATCCATCAACTGGATTTACAGTTACCAATATTAACGTTGGTCGTATATCAAATAAAGGTATTGAATTAGGATTAACTGGTACGCCTGTACAAACTGGCGAACTAAAATGGGATCTTACCTTCAACTTTAGCTTGTACAGATCATTTGTTGAAGAACTTGGAAGTGGTTTAACGCAAGTACAAGTTCCAGGTGGTGCCTTTACTAATTTGGGTAACTTTGCAATTGAAGACCAACCTTTCAACGTAATATTGGGCTCAACTGTAGTACGCGAACCTTCCACAGGAAAAAGATTGGTTGGTGCTGATGGTAACTATGTTGTTTCGGATGATATTGGAATTATTGGAAATCCTAATCCTGACTGGACTTCTGCTTTAATAAGCACTTTAAGCTGGAAAGGTTTTGCTTTGTCAGCTCAATTAGATTACAGACATGGTGGTGATATCTACTCTACAACAATCGCTTCTTTACTTGGTCGCGGTGTAACTAAAGATACAGATATAACCCGTGAGAACACTTTCATCCTTGATGGTGTTCAGGCAGATGGTAGCCCTAATACTGTTCAGATTACATCATCTAACTACTATTTTGACAACGTTGGTTTTGGTGCATCAGAACTTCAGATGTATGACGGAACCACAATCAGATTAAGAGAAATTTCTCTAAGCTACAATTTACCAAGTAGCCTTGTTTCTAAAACACCATTTAAGAAAGTATCTCTAAGCTTATCTGGACAGAACCTTTGGTTCAATGCCATCAATACACCTAAGCATATCAATTTTGATACAGATGTGTTGAGTACTGGTGTTGGTAACGGTTTAGGATTTGATTTCTTAACAGGTCCAAGCTCAAGAAGATACGGTGCAACTTTAAGTATCACATTATAAGTAAACCATCAATAATATGAAGAAGACGTTTAAAATATTTTTAGCAGCTGTGGGGCTATTGATGGCCACATCTTGCGAGTTAGATTTATTAGATAACCCAAATGAGGTTTCTACTGAGCAAGGAGATCCAGATTTCGTGCTCAACAGCGTACAATTAAATTTCGCTGATTTTTTCGTGGCTATGAGCCAATTTGGTATGGACAATACCCGTATGCTTGCCATGTTTGGAAATAATTATCCGAATGCGTACCAAGCAACTACTTTTGATGGTGTTTGGACAACTGCTTACGCTAACATTTTGAACGATGTTCAATACCTTGAACAAGTGCAAGAGGAAAGGGGAACCTTTGAATACCATGCGGCTATGGCTAAAGTTTTCAGAGCCTACACACTAATGTCGATGGTAGATTATTTCGGTGATGTTCCTTTTACAGAAACATTAGACCCGAACAACTTTAATCCAAAAGCAGATCCAGCATCAGGTGTTTATCAGGCTGCATTCAATGATTTAAGTGATGCCATCGAGTTAATCGAAAATGCAGATGAAACAACAGTTGTTCCTGAAACTGATTTGTACTATGAATTTGAAGATGAAGTAAGCGATTGGTCTGTTAAGTGGCTTAAACTTGCTAAGACTTTGCAATTAAGATATCACTTGCAAACAAGACTTATCAATGCAGCTGCTTCTACTACCGCCATCAATAACTTGATTGCTGAAGGCAACTTAATTGATTCTGATGATGAAGCTTTTTTATTCAACTACAGCAGCGCCAGCATCGCAGCGCCAGATTCTCGTCACCCTTGGTTCTCTGCTAACTATGTAAATGGTGCGGGGCAATACATGTCAAATTCCTACATCAATCATATGTTTGTTGGTAAGGCTGGTACACGCGATCCAAGAATTCGTCATTATTTCTACAGACAAACTTTAGCTATACCAACTGATGTTAACGTATTGGATTGTATTGAACAAACAAAGCCTGCTCATTACGGTGCTAATGATGTATTCTGTTTTGTTGGTCAAGGATATTGGGGTAGAGATCATTTAGATGACGATGGTATTCCTCCAGATAACTTGCTTAGAACAATTTATGGCTTGTACCCTGCCGGTGGCCAGTGGGACGATAGTCAAGGAGAAAGAGGTACGCAAGATTCTGGTGCCAAAGGCTCAGGAATGTTGCCTATTATGCTGCCTTCATTTGTATTGTTTATGCGTGCAGAAGCTGCTTTAACACTTGGTACTACCGGAGTACCTAGAACCTTATTCGAACAAGCAGTAAGAAGTTCCATAGGTTTTGTAAGAAGCTACAACACAGATTTTATTCCATTAACTTCGACTAGATTCCCTAACACAACTGCAGTAGATGCTTTTGTTACTGGTGTAATGACTGATTATGATGCGCAAACTACCGATGCAGGAAGATTAAATGCAATTGTTACTGAGTATTGGATTGCGTTATGGGGCAATGGTGTAGATATGTATAATACTTACAGAAGAACTGGTATGCCTACTACTTTGCAACCAGCTCTTAATGCTACTCCAGGTGCTTTTTATCGTTCATTCACTTACCCTAGTGTGTATGTGAATAGAAATAATACAGCTGTTCAAAAAACAACACCTGCTGTTAAAGTTTTCTGGGATAATAACCCTGATGGATTTATAGATTAAACTGAATTAAAATGAAGAAAATATTTTTAAGCGCACTCGGACTTTTGGCGGTAATAACTGCCTGTCGCGATGACGATAAACTTCCTGTTGATTTTGATAAAATCAATAACTCAAATGGTGCTTTTGTTCGTATCGTTAGCACACCTTCAGGAAGTTTCGATCCTAATAATGTTGCCGGTTCTGAATACCGAACAGTTATTGAGGTGAGTGATGCCAAAAAAGGTGACTTGTTAGATAATGTAAAATTCTTTGTAACATTTGAAGACAACACACCTGGAAATGGCGAAATAGAAACTGAAGTTACAATTGTTAAAACTGTACCAGCTGCTTCTTTCGCTAAAGATGCAACCTCTGGCTTACCTAGAGCAACAGTCACTATAACTGCTAATGAAGTACTTACTGCTTTAGGCATGTCAGCTTCTGATGTATTAGCACTTGATGGTTTCGATTTTTCTATGGAAGTAGAATTAACAACCGGTCAGGTTTTTAATGCTGATAACACAAGTGGTGATGTTTTAGGTGGCGCTTTCTATGGCTCACCTTTTGCCTACAAACTTTTAGTTGTTTGTCCTCTCGATCCAGATTTATTCTTAGGCGAATACACTTTAGTTGCTGGTGCATCAGAATTTGGCGACCCTGTATTTCCATCAAATACTGTTGTAGAACTAGTTGAAGGAGGTCAAGCCTATCAGCGTGTCTTCGAAGCAGTTTACCTTGGTGATTTAGGAATAGGAAACGCTGCTCAAGAGTGGACTATCAATTTCATTTGCGAAACCACACAGTTTCCTAAACAAATTACCAATTTAACTTGTGGTGCTGGTAGCATCTATGTCGGCCCAATTGGTGCGGGGGCTTACGATGAAGCAGATGATACAACCTTTACTGTTACCTTGGTTGAAGGACCAGATGGTGATGATGGTGGTTGCGGATTTTCTGGCTCAACTCAAGTAACGCTTACCTTTACCAAAGTTGCTAACTAGTTTTTAGTGTTGATAATTCTTAAAGCCCTGCTTTTGCAGGGCTTTTTTTTTAACAATTTTAGGTTGTTTCTTTGCCCCCATGTTGCAAAACAATCTCCTTATACAAGCTGCAATGGGGCAGCCAACTTCCAGAACTCCTGTATGGCTTATGCGCCAAGCTGGCAGAATTTTAAAGGAATACCGCCAGGTACGCGAAAAAGCTGGCTCATTCATCAACTTAGTTAAAAATCCTAGTCTCGCAGCAGAAGTTACCATTCAACCTGTAGATATTTTAGGGGTTGATGCAGCCATCATCTTCTCCGATATTCTCGTCATTCCCGAAGCTATGGGTTTGCCTTACGAAATGGAAGAAAGAAAAGGACCGGTTTTCCCATCAGTTATTCAAACTAAATCCGATGTAGAGAATTTACGCATTGCCGAAGCACACGATTTGCAATATGTGTTAGATGCTATTCGTATTACTAAAAAAGAATTGAACAACCGAGTGCCATTAATTGGTTTCGCGGGTGCACCCTTTACACTTTTGGCTTACATGGTAGAAGGTGGAGGAAGCAAAACTTTCAGCAAGGCAAAAAAACTTTTATATACCCATCCGGAAATAGCTCACGCCTTATTAGAAAAGATAACACAAAGTACAATCAATTATTTAAAAGGCCAGGTAGAGGCTGGAGCAAATCTTGTTCAAGTGTTTGATTCATGGGCAGGCATTTTAAGTCCGGAACAATACAACGAATTTTCTTTAGCCTACATCGAAAAAATATGTAAAGCCATTCCCGAAGTTCCTAAAACTGTTTTTGCTAAAGGTGCATTTTTTGCCCGCGAACGCATGAACAATTTATCGTGCCAGGTAGTTGGCTTAGATTGGAATATGGATATTGAAGAATCCAAAAGAATGCTAATGAGCAAAGTTTTACAAGGCAATCTAGATCCGTGTGCTTTGTATGGTTCATACGATGCTGTGAAAAAAGAAACCATCGCTATGCTTAATCAATTTGGGAAACATCCACACATCGCAAATTTAGGACATGGTTTATATCCTGACACAGATCCCGATAAAGTGCGTTGTTTCATCGACACCGTGAAGGAATACAGTGTTACTTTACATTAGATTAACAGATAAATCGTAAATTTAACTGTATGAAATACCTTTCAATATTTCTTTTAAGCCTGCTCTCATTCAATCTATCTGCTCAAAAAGCTGCTGAAGATAAATCGGTCGCTTTAAAAAATTGGATTCCGGATGAACTTGTTGGTTTGAAGGCAGACAATAGAAGTTTTTCTAAAGAAGTAAACAACGATCAGGGTCAGTACCTAATAGCTGTTAAACAATTTACAGATGGAGAAAAAGCTATCAGTCTGGTTGTTTTTGATTATGGCAATAATGCAGCAAAAGTTGAGGGACCAACTAAAAGTTGGAAGGAAGCAACAATTGTAGAAGATGACAAGCAATTTTTTGCTCATGCTTTGCATCAAAATAATAAAGCCTTTGAGCAATTCAATAAAGTAGATAACCAGGCACAACTATTAATTTATATAGCTAACCGTTATCTTCTAACAGTTAATACAAACCAAGGATTGGAAACTGCCAGAAATGTGGTCGCTCAGCTTAAGCTAAATCAATTGCCGAAATGAAAATATTCTCGCTCCTTATTATCTTAATTATTGCAACAGGAGCGAGTCACTTTGTAGATGCTCAAGCTAAACGAGATTCTTCTCCCATTCAGTTTCTTTTGCCTGATAAAGTTTACGGTTATAAAAAACATGGTAAACAGGTTGCTCGCAAGCTCAAAATAGGAAACATACAATACGATTTATGCGAGAAATATTTTATCAAAGATAAAACAGAGGTGAAACTGTTATTATTTGATTATGCAGATGCACCTATCATGTACACCCAAGTGATGCGCGACCGTGAAAAAATGATAGCCGTTGATTCAGTTTATTTTTCAAATTACAGTTTGTTGGAAGGAAAGGCATATCAATCTTTTAATCCTAATCAAAAGTCTGCTCAATTTTTTGCAGGTATCAACGAGCGTTTCTTTTTACAAATCAGTTGCGAAAATTGTTCACTTGATTTTTTGCTTCCTGTTATCCAATCGATTCGATTTTCTGAATTCCCAAAATAGAAAATCCGGCTTGCACCGGATTCTTAATTCATCATTTTATCAAAATTATTATTGAAGCATTTTTAGTAATGTGGTGAGTTTGCTTTTCAAACTTCTTCTATCCACAATAAAATCTAAAAAGCCATGGTCGAGTACAAACTCTGCACTCTGAAATCCTTTTGGTAAATCTTTTCCAATAGTTTCTCTAATAACGCGTGGTCCTGCAAAACCAATTAAAGCGCCAGGTTCTGCAATATTAAAATCTCCTAACATGGCATACGATGCCGTTACACCACCTGTTGTAGGGTCTGTCATCAATGAGATGTATGGAATTTTTGCTTGATCGAGTTGTGCAATTTTAGCGGAGGTTTTTGCCATTTGCATCAACGATAAACCAGCTTCCATCATACGCGCACCACCCGAGCGCGAAATCATCAAGAAAGGTTTTTTGTTTTTCAAACTGTGGTCCATGGCACGCGCAATTTTTTCACCCACTACCGACCCCATCGAACCACCAATAAAAGCGAAATCCATACAAGCTACCACCAAATCCAAACCATTCATTTTGCCGTAAGCAGTGCGAACTGCATCCTTCAATTCTGTTTTGGCTTGTGTTTCTTTAATGCGTTTTGGATAGGCTTTCGTATCTACAAATTTTAATGGGTCGCCCGACTCCATGTTTTCATCTAACTCAGTAAACTCATTGTTATCAAACAACACTTCAAAATATTCTGCCGAACCAATGCGCACGTGGTAATCTTCTTCGGGCACCACATATGCGTTGTTTTTTAATTCGCGTGTATGAATAATTTTTCCTGCCGGAGATTTAAACCAAAGTCCGTCCGGCACTTCGCGTTTGCTTTCGGTAGGTGTTAAAATTCCTTTATCACTTCTCTTAAACCAAGCCATGATATTTTACAATTTGTTTATAAAAAAATTAGCCAATGGTTGTTCATTGGCTAATGGGATAATAAATGATTATGCTAAATCGATAGACTTATCGAGGTAAACATCCTGAATAGCATTTAATATTTCAACACCCTCTTTAAGCGGGCGTTGGAAAGCTTTTCTTCCGCTAATCAAGCCCATGCCACCTGCACGTTTATTGATTACTGCTGTGCGCACTGCATCGGCCATATCGCTGCTTCCTTTCGATTCTCCACCTGAGTTTATTAAACCTGCACGGCCCATAAAACAGTTAGCAACTTGGTAACGACACAAATCGATGGGGTGCTCTGAAGTTAATTCAGAATAAATTCTGTCATCTAGTTTACCGTAGCTGCTACCACCGGTATTCAATGCCTTATAGCCTCCGTTATTTTCTGCTAATTTTTGTTTGATAATATCAGCCTGAATGGTTACTCCCAAATGGTTGGCCTGGCCTGTTAGGTCTGCCGAAACGTGGTAGTCAACGCCATCTTTCTTAAACGCACTGTTGCGGATGTAGCACCATAAAATAGTAGCCATGCCTAACTGGTGGGCACGCTCAAATGCTTTTGCAATTTCTACAATCTGGCGAGTGGCATCTGCCGAACCAAAGTAGATAGTGGCACCAACAGCTACTGCACCTAAATTCCAAGCATCATCTACCGAACCAAAAAGAATTTGCTCTGCCTTGTTGGGGTAGGTGAGGAGTTCGTTGTGGTTGATTTTTACAATGAAAGGAATTTTATGTGCGTATTTGCGCGACATCATCGCTAATGCACCAAATGTAGTGGCAACACCATTGCAACCACCTTCAATGGCTAACTTTACAATATTTTCCGGATCGAAGTAAGCCGGATTTTTAGCGAAAGATGCACCTGCGCTGTGCTCAATTCCTTGGTCGATAGGTAGAATGGAAAGAAAACCTGTTCTGCCTAAACGACCTGTATCAAATAAATGCTGTAAGCTTCTTAAAACTTGTGGACTGCGATTGCTTTGCGCAAAAACCTGATCGACATAGTGCGGGTTAGGCGTTATCAACTGTTCTTTCGAAATGGTTTTGCTTTTGTGGTTAAGGAGGTACTCAGCGTCTTTGCCAAGTAAATCTGTAATGTTTCTGGACATAGGTTTGAATCTGAAAGGTGACAAAGTTATCAATTTATCTGAGAGTGCAGCCTGTTTTTACTCAGGGATTGCGATGCTCTAAAAACAAAAAATCCGCCTTTTTGGGCGGATTTCCTGATTTATATCAAAAGATTATAATTTTTCTTTGATGCGGGCTGCCTTACCTTGACGGCCTTTCATGTAGTATAGTTTAGCTCTGCGCACTGCACCTTGCTTGATAACTTCGATTTTGTCGATAGAAGGAGAGATGATAGGGAATACACGTTCTACACCAACACCATTCGATACTTTACGCACAGTGAAAGTCTCACCATTTGCGCTAGAACCTCTGCGCTGAATTACAACGCCTTGGAATTGCTGAATACGCTCTTTATTTCCTTCTTTTATTTTAACGTGAACGTTCACGGTATCGCCAGCTTTGAAAGCGGGGATGGTTTCGCGTACTTTAGCGAATTCCTGCTCTACGATTTTAATTAAATCTGCCATAACTCGATGGTGTTTTTGAAAATGGACTGCAAATGTAGGGAAAGAATCGGTAATTGCCGAAGGTAATCTTAAAATTTTCCTCAATCTTTTAAAATATTGATTGTCAGATTATTCTAACAAATCTGGTCTGCGTTGTGCTGTTCTTTTTATGGCCTGTTCTTGCTTCCAGAGGTTTATTTTGGCCTCGTGCCCAGATAACAAAACTTCAGGCACGTCCCAACCTTTGTAGGATGCTGGCCTTGTGTATACAGGTGGCGCCACTAGTCCATCCTGAAATGAATCGGTTAACGCGGAGGTTTCATCATTTAAAACACCAGGTAAAAGTCGGATAACAGCATCTGCCACCACAGCTGCAGCCAACTCACCCCCGGATAAAACATAATCGCCAATGCTGATTTCTTTCGTTACTAAATGTTGGCGCACGCGTTCATCTACTCCTTTATAATGACCGCACAATAAAATAAGATTTCCCTTTAAACTTAATTGATTTGCCATCGCCTGATTAAACAACTCTCCATCCGGACTCATATAAATTACTTCATCGTATTGGCGTTTGCTTTTTAAATCGGTAATACAATTATCGATAGGTTCGATTTGTAATACCATGCCAGCTCCACCTCCGTAAGCATAATCATCAACTGTTTTGTGTTTGTTGGTGGCGTAGGCTCGCAAATCGATGATGTTAACACTTACCAAACCTTTTTTTTGTGCACGTAAGAGAATAGAGTCGCTAAACGGACTTTCAACTAGTTTGGGTAAGCAAGTAATGATATCAATGTGCATGGCACACAAAGGTATAAAATTAGTGCAAGGCAGAAGTTATCCTATCAGCCACCATTTGAGGCGTGATTAAATTCAGGCAAGCAAAATCACCTCGGTAACATTTTTCTTTTCCGAAAACAGAACATGGTCTGCAAGGCAAAGTTGCTCTGTTGATTTCGATAATGGCATCTTGTGTATATTGATAAGGACCAAAACCTGTTGCTGTGTGTGTGCCACCCCAAATAGAAAGAAGGGGAAC
Source organism: Cyclobacteriaceae bacterium (assembly GCA_027533395.1). GTDB lineage: Bacteria > Bacteroidota > Bacteroidia > Cytophagales > Cyclobacteriaceae > Chryseotalea. The sequence goes on along the minus strand of JAPZUF010000013.1, from coordinate 11,317 downwards.
TTGTAACAAAGAAGCAAGATGCATATTGGATGAATCCACACAAAGCATGAGTTGAAGTTGTTGCATCAATTGTAATTCTTGTTTGAGTTTCAACTGACCGGCCACAATGCTTACGTTAGCAGGAAATGCTTCCTTTAGAGTTTCGAAAAAGGCGACTTCTTTGGCGCCACCACCGAAGAGAAAAAAGCGATAGTTTTTTTCTTTCAATAAAATTGAAAAGAGTTGATGGTATAAATGTACAGGCCAAATTTTAGATGCATGCATGGCAAAAGGAGCCACACCAATCCAGGTTTCTTGTTTATTTGCTTTTTCTTTTTGTAAGAAATCTTCTACGAGCTGATCGGGAATAGAAGAAGCAGAAAGATGTTTTTCTTTTTTGATATCAAAAGGAAATCCAATTTGAGAAAATACTTGCTGATAACGCTCAACTGTATGTTGAAGCTGTATAAAGTTATTTTTATCTTTTTGTGTGAGTAATTTCTTCTCTTTCCTTCCTTTGTTGAATCGAACAACGGTTATGCCTGATAACCGCAGGAAAAAACTAAGCATGCGCGTGCGCAAGTGGTCGTGTACATCTAAAACAAAATCTGGATTTAGTTTTTTTATTTCTTGCGACAGTTTCCATAAGCCGGAGAAACCGGTATATTTTTTATCAACATCGGCAGGTAGGCATTGTACACGTTCGAAGTTATTAAAGAACACAGTAAATTTTGGTCGTGTTACGATGGTAATTTGTCCATCCGGGTAGTGTTGCGTAAACGCTTTTACAACTGGTGCTAGCAACACCACATCGCCCATGGCAGAGAAACGCAAAACTACTAGGTGAGGCATAGATGGTTTTTTTTAAGGAAGAAGTTAGACGTTAGATAGTAGACGTAAGTAGTAAGATAAAAGACGTAAGACAAAACCGTGATAGCCTTTTTTAATATTTTCTTTGTTGAGATTTTTACTTTTAGTTAAAGAAATAGTTTTTCAAAATTTACGACAAAAATCATATTGTTAGCTTTACTTCATTAAATAATCTAAATGTTATTTTCTATTTTCTTTTATCTTGTTAATTACAACTAATATCGTATTACTTACTTCTTATATCTTACTACTTACGTCTTACATCTTGCTACTTATGTCTAGTCAATAGATACCCGTTACTTCTTCTGATACAACATCGGATTTAAGGAAGCATCGTTATACATTTTCATCTGGCGATAGACTTTAAATCTCCTCGCACCTTTGCCGATATCTTCCATCAATTCATCGAAAGCGGCACGCATATCCGTTTTTTGTTCTAATAATATAGTCAGTTTCGATTGGCATTTCGCAAGGTGTTCTGCATTGGCATCTGTACGTTTTGTTTGTTCTTCCATATGAAAGATTTTCAACATCAAAATGCTCATGCGATCAAGCAACCAGGCTGGCGTTTCTGAATTAATGCGTGTATGGGCCGGAGCTTGTATGTTTTTAAATGCTTCTAAAAAATAATCATCAATTTGTTCAACCCTGTCGGTTCTGTCTTGGTTGCTTTTATCTATTCTGCGTTTAATGGCCAAGGCTTCTGTTGGATTAATGTCAGGCAAACGAATGATATCTTCTAAATGCCATTGTACCGTATCAATCCAATTTTTATGATACAACAAAGCTTCGAAACTTCCTGTTGCATAAGGATTTTGAATCGGTGCATCAACAGAATCTGTTTTGTGATAATCGAGAATACTGCGATTAAAAATTTCGTAACACTGGTTGGCATTTAGCATAATCAAAAAATTTATCAAAGGTAAGTAAAGAATGCCATCAATTGTTCACCTAAATCGGTAAAGGAAACTTTTTCTATGGGATGATGCGCGTTCGGCAAAATCTGAAATCTTCCATTGGGTAAAGAAACTGCAATTAACTGACTGAATTGTTGATCTACCATATCATCGTGTTCCGCTACCATAATTAATACAGGTAATTGAATGGAAGAACAAATCTCCGGATTGATAATGGGTTTTTCACCCAATTGCAGCATTAAGTCTGCTGTACTTTTTAAAACATATCTCCAATTTTCATCACCATGTCTGTTTGCCAGTATAGTTGCAAAGTGTGGTACTTTTTCAATTATCTTGTCAGCATTCAGTTTTTTAATTTCTGTTGCAGCACTTTCGATTGACCAATCGAATTTAGTTCCGAGGGTAGCGATTGCACGAAACAATTCCGGTTGTTGCAAAGCTGCAGCTAAGGCAACATAACCGCCCATACTATAGCCAAAAACATAAACTTGTGAAAGATTTTTTTCTTCGATGAATCTAATCAAAGCTTGGGCAAAACCTTCTATCGAAAGAGAAAATTCATCTAAGCTTTTTTTACCATGACCGGGCAAAGTAAAATTAAAACAACGGAAGTCATTTTCTTTCAAAAATTTTTCTATCGGTAACAACTGTTCTCCGGCTCCGATAGCACCATGTATTAAAATAATATCTTTCATTTAATAGCTGTTACGATTCTGTTTTTACCACTGTAATCCTTGTGAATTGTAATCGTTGTGTATTGATGTAAAGCAAATAATTGACAAATCTCATCGGCCAAAGCTTCATTGATTTCAACTGCTAATAGTCCACCGTTAGTTAAAAGATTTTGTCCTTGCTGAGCCAAAGCTTTGTAAAAAATAAGTGCATCATCGTCCGGTACAAATAAGGCAAGATGGGGTTCGTATTTAACTACGTTTTCTAACATCGATGCTTTTTCTTGTAAACGCACATAAGGAGGATTACTAACCAGTACATCAATCTGGGAGAAAGGTAATTTTTCGTTTAATAAATCAGATTGAAGGATTGTCAGATTCACCTTCAATTCATCTGCATTTTTTTGGGCGATGGCTAATGCATCTGCACTTACATCAGTTAGATATACGTTGGATGTAGGTGATTTTTTTTGAATGCTGATGCCAATACAGCCACTGCCTGTGCAAGCATCCACAATGTTTATCTCATTTTTATTTTTAGCATAAAATAAAACAATATCAACCAATAATTCTGTTTCGGGGCGTGGTATTAAAACATGATGATCGACAAAAAAACGCAAACCATAAAAGTAAGCTTCGCCTGTAATGTATTGTATGGGTTCGTGTTGGTTGATGCGCGCGATACCTTGTTGCCAAAAATTTTCATCCAAACGGATTTCTTTTTTATCTGTTACAATTTCTGTTCGGTTGAGTTGTGTTAAAAATTCTACCCAAGCAAAAGCAATAGCATTTTTTTCATCTGCCTCTTTAGGTAGCGTAATAGCAGCTACGGTCTTTAACCAAAGTTCTTTCGCAATCACAATCGATTTTGCATCTTTGTAACAATATTACAACACAGGTGCACAATCACGAAATTTTTATGCAACGTGCCATGCAATTGGCAGAAAATGGCCGCGGTTGGGTTAGTCCGAATCCGCTGGTGGGTTGTGTAATTGTGCATAACGAAACTATCATTGGTGAAGGTTGGCATAAAAAACATGGAGGTAAACACGCAGAGGTAAATGCCATCGAAGCAGTTGAGAATCAAACCTTGCTGCAAGAAGCGACAGTGTATGTTAGCTTAGAACCTTGCTCGCATTTTGGTAAAACGCCTCCATGTGCTGATTTGCTCATCGAAAAAAAAGTAAAGCGAGTGGTAGTAGGTGCCGGAGATCCTAACCCACTAGTAAACGGAAGAGGAATAAAGAAACTACGAGAAGCCGGGATAGAAGTAATTGAAAATATTTTATCGGATGCTTGTGCCGAGCAGAACAAACGTTTTTTTCTGCATCACCAAAAAGAGCGACCTTATATTATTTTAAAGTGGGCACAAACGGCCGACTCATTTATTGCGCAAGAGAATTACGAATCGAAATGGATTAGTGGAACGTTATCCAGACAATTGGTACACAAGTGGAGAACGGAAGAAGATGCCATTTTTGTTGGTCGGCAAACTGCTTTGCATGATAATCCGCAGTTAACAGCAAGAGATTGGCCCGGCAAGCAACCGCAAAGAGTTGTAATCGACCGGTTTTTGAAGTTGCCGGAAAGTTTACATCTTTTTGATCGCTCGCAACCAACGCTGGTCTATAATGTGATAAAACACGAAGAGCATCATAATTTGATTTTATCGCGTATTGATGAACAAAGCTTTCTGTGGCATTTGATTAAAGATTTACATAAGAGAAAAATTCAATCGATCATCATAGAAGGAGGAGCCACAACCTTGCAACATTTTATTGACCAAGGTTTGTGGGATGAAGCACGCATTTTTACATCTTCTACCCTTTTTGGAAAAGGTATTCGTGCTCCACATTTTCATGGAATCTTATTATCGAGCGAAACGTTAGAAACAGATATCATTCAAATTTATCGGAATCCCAACCAAGTATATTCATGGCAGAAGAATTAAATATTGTAACAAGCGCAAGCAAAGCTGAAAAGTATCAATCTTTATTACCACAAATTGAAGGACTGGTTTCTGGCGAAAGCGATGTTACCGCCAACCTCGCTAATGTTGCTGCAGCACTTAAACAAGTGATGAACTTTTTTTGGGTAGGTTTCTATTTGGTAAAAGAAAATCAATTGGTGTTAGGTCCGTTTCAAGGTCCGATTGCTTGTACGAGAATCAATTTTGGTAAAGGCGTTTGTGGCACTTCTTGGAAAGAAGGCAAAACGATTGTAGTTCCTGATGTCGATGCTTTCCCAGGACACATTGCTTGTTCATCAGCTTCTAAATCTGAAATTGTGGTGCCCGGATTCAAAGATGGCAAAGTATGCATGGTGTTAGATGTTGACAGCGATGTATTGAATGACTTCGATGAAACCGATCAGGTGTTTCTTGAACAATTGATGAGAATCGTTGAGCAGTTCTACCATTAAGATGATGCAAGCAGATAATCTGATGGCATTCTACCAAACTAGAGTAGAACGTTTTCAACAACAATTTCAACACATACAAAAGCAAATCAGCACCATTAGCAAACTTAGGTTAGCACTGGTTGCTTTTATTTTTATATCCATTTATTTTATCAAGCAAGTTTTATTTTTGTATGCCATTTTGGTTTTGCTGTTGATTGGGTTTTTGTTTTTACTTTATCTCCATCAGAAAAGGAAAAAAGAAGCGGAACGATTAAACATATTGATAAAAATAAATGAAGCTGAAGTTCAACATAAACAAGATGTTTTCAGTGATGTATTTACAAGCTGCGATATTCCTCTACTTCCTCATCCTTACCGCGATGATTTAGATATAATCGGAAAACATTCTTTGTTTCACTACATCAATAGAAGTGGCACGATTTCGGGAGCTAACCGTGTGGCATCGTTGTTGTTGTTTGGTTTGGAAGATGAAAGTAAACTGATTCCACAGCAACAATTTTATAAAGCTTGGGAAAGTGATGTGGAAGCACGACAGGCTTTTCAGACCGAAGCCTTATTAAGCGGTGAAAAAAAAGAAGACAGAGCAGCGATTGAACGTTGGATAAACCAAACAGAGATTTTTAAGCAACATGCAGTTTTATCATTCATTCGTTTTGTTTTGCCATTATTAACGATTGCATCTATCGTTGGAACTATATTGGGTATTTTACCTTTAGGTATTGTTTTACTTTTTATTTTAATCAATTGGAGCATCACCGGATTTTATTTCAAATCTGTTTCACTTTTTCATCAGGAAATCAGTGAGAAAGGAAAATTACTGTTTCGTTACGCTTCTTTATTATCCATCATCCAAAGAAAGCAGTTTGAAGATAAGAGAGGTAAAGCCTTGCAAGAGCAATGTATGGCAGCAAACATCCAACTTAAAAAACTATCAACCTTATTAGAATGGTTCGATGCCAGACTGAACATGGCAGCTTCCTTCTTTTTAAATACTTTGTTTTTATATGATATTCAATTGGTGTATGCCATAGAAAAATGGAAGCAAAAGTATAAACACAATTTACCCAATTGGTTGTCTGCTGTAACCGAAACGGAAGCTGCCATCACCTTTGCTACTCTTTCCTTTAATCATCCACAATTTGTTACACCAACTGTATCAAGTCAATTAACGTTTCAGCTACAAGAAGTGGCGCATCCATTATTAGCCAACCAACACGTTGTAGCCAATAGTTTGTCTTTTACTCAAACGCAGGCATTAGCATTGGTAACAGGTGCTAACATGGCAGGGAAGAGTACTTTTTTACGAGCCACCGGTGTTAATTTTATTTTAGCCAAATCAGGAGCAAATGTGTTTGCTAAAGCATTTCATTTTCCGTGGATAAGTTTACGAACAGGTATGCGAACGAATGATTCGCTTCATGATCATCAATCTTATTTTTATGCTGAATTACATCGGTTGAAAGATATTATCGAAACTTTACAGCAAGGCATTCCACAATTGATTTTGTTGGATGAAATATTAAAAGGCACTAACTCAAATGATAAATTATTGGGTTCACAAGCTTTGATTAAACAATTGATAAATTTACCAGCTCTGTCTTTAATAGCTACGCACGATGTGGCTTTGGGAGAAATGCAAAATCATTATCTGGATAAAATTCAAAATGTACATTTCGAACCTAGCATTGTGGGAGATGAATTGCATTTCGATTACCGTTTGAAGCCTGGTATTGCCGAAAAAATGAATGCTACATTTTTGATGAAGAAAATGGGCATTATTCCTTCCGAAGGCTGATTTTATTTTCTATTTTAGAAAGTACAAATACTCACTATGAAAACGAACAGACGCGATTGGTTAAAGTTTGCCTTAGGTTCAACAGCTGGTTTATTAACGGTTCCAGCTTTGGCCGAACAGTTGACGCAAGCACCGGTAAGTGAAGCAGAACGAAATCATAAAAGTATAATTCCGCCCGGAGGTTTAATACGCTTGGGTTCTAATGAAAATCCTTACGGACCTTCACCGATGTCGCGCAATGCGATTATGGGTTCGATGGTGGAAGCAAATCGTTATTCGTTTGAGGTATCCTCTAATTTTAAAAAGTTAATTGCACAAAAGGAAGGTGTAACACCCGATCATATTTTATTGGGAAATGGTTCGAGTGAGTTGTTGTGTTTGGCGGGCATCAGTTTAGGGTTAGAGCGGAAGAGAGTTTTATCTCCTTTTCCTGTGTTCAGGTTGATGATGGATTATGCTGAAAAGTTGGGAGCAACGTGGGATAAAGTTCCACTCACAGAAAATTTTCAAATTGATTTTCCGGCTATGGAAAAAAACATCAAGCCAGATACAAAAATGATTTTTGTAGTGAACCCTAACAATCCTGTTGGTACACTCACCGATTGGAATGCATACACACAGTTTTGTGAAAATGCTTCCAAGTCTTGCACAGTTTATTCAGACGAAGCATATCTAGAATTTTTACCACGCGAGCAACAGCGCAGCATGGTAGAGTTGGTAAAGAAAGATTGTGATGTTTTAGTTTCGCGTACGTTTAGTAAAGTGTATGGTTTAGCAGGTTTGCGTTTAGGTTATTTAATTGGTAAACCCGATCGCATCAAAGAAATGGCGAAATACCAAATGGGTGCGAATGTAAATATCAATCAAGCTGTGTTAGCAGCTGTACAAGCAGCATTAGATGATATTCAATTTGTAGAAAGCACGAAGAGATTGAATACTGAAGCAAGAGCAGTATTAGAAAATTATTTACAATCGAAGAAAATTAATTACGCACCATCAGTTATCAATCTTTTATTTTTTCCTTCGCCTCTTCCTGGTAAAACAATGCTAACTAAAACTGAGGAAGCAGGATTTCAAATTCGTGTGTGGGATTATGCTGGCAAAGAATGGTGCAGAGTAAGCATCGGCACAAAAGCAGAGATGCAAGATTTTGTAAGAGCTTTTGATAGGATTATTGTTTAAAAACTGCTGCTTCTTTGTCAGACACATGTAAAGATTTTATGGTTTCTTTTATAAATCATAGAATGCCCAATGGGTGTAAACAGTTTCATTTTTTTCTTTGATTAGATTTCAATTATTTCTAAGGGGGAAAATTTTTTTTTTCGAAAATGGTAGGGAAAGTCAGCGCGTAATGAATGATGCGATATTAACAGATTTCTGATTCTTAATATCTTAAATCGTTTATATAAAATTGCATAAAGCTCAAATCAATTTGATGCAAATTCTGCTGCTTACTTAAGTATTGTAAAAAGCATAAATTGCCACTCCTTCTAATTTCTATGATCGGTTAGCGCACCGTTTGCGCGAATGTAAAATAACCTATCATGAGAAAAATTGTACTGTTAGCAGCAATGATGATTGTCACATTCTTTGCTGCATCTCAAAAGCATGAAACTTTTCTTCAACGCATCAAGCAAAAAGCAACATCATCTTTTTCTGGCACTTCCATTCAGCTGGAATTTCAAGCTAAAGCTATTGAAGACCCAGAAAGTATTTGGGGAAATATTGAAGGATTACATGAAGTTACGATTGAAGCTGCATGTAAAGTAGATAATGCCTTATGGGTTGTAGGTAAGTTAGAAAACAACACCAAATTGTTTGTTGCTAAATCAACCGATAGTGGTGTAACATGGCAAAAGAAAGACAAAGGTCTTCCTTTCATTTCAGCACAAACCATTGAGAAACACAATGGCAGATTATTTATTACAGTTGGAGATAACGAAATATATGCTTCGGATGATGATGGAGAAAATTGGTATGTCTTATCACAACTTCCACCATCTACTTTTACAAGTAATTGGTTTACCAATGTGATGGCATTCAATGGCAATACTTTATTTCTTGCAACTTGGTCAGGAGGAACTGAACTCGATGAGATTTTCTACTCAAATAACAATGGCCAAACTTGGCAATCTACAGGTTATCAATCCTTTCAAACTTCGCAAAACGCATGGAAGTTGTTTGGCATTGAGTATTATAACGGCAAGCTATATGCATTTGATGATAGCATGGGTGTTGTTATATACGATATTGCTACTAATACTTGGATAAGGCCTACTAACTTAAATAAGCCCCAATCTTTTTATACATTAAAGATTGCCGATTCAGGTACTTTATATGCTGGCGCAGAAGGTGGTTTATATTATAGTGTAGACGCTGCTCAGAGTTGGCAGCGTGTACCCACTCCACAAAAAAATAATATCAATTATGTTACTGGTTTAATAGTTGAAAATGCACAAGTCCTTTTTACGATTCATGAAGAAATCCCTTTACTGCAATCTAATGGAAACTTATACACATTTAAGGAGGGTTATGCACAAACTGTAAAACAACTAGGGCAAAATATTCCCCATAGTGCAACGTTGGTTTTAACGATTGATAAAAATATATACATCCCTATTTTGTATGAAGAAGGCGGCATGTTGACACTTGATATACCTGAAGCTAAGCCCGATGGAAGTAAATTGCTGCTAACCTCAACAAACGGCAAACTATTTTCTATCAATGAATACGGAGAAAATTTTGAAATACTACAAAGTGATTTTGGAGATTATGTACAGCCAGTATTAATTCAGAAGCGAGATGGTTCTTTTTATATAAATAATATAGCAAACCCAGGCAATAACAATAATTTTCAGAATCAACTATATACTATCTCAGCAGATGGAAGTCAAAAGCAACTCATTTACTCAGGTTACTTACAAAATATCAACCCTGCATTTTATTTTGGAACGGCAGTAATTGAAGGCTCAGATGGAAACTTGTACGGTGTAGCCACGAAAGCCAATACACGTTCTCAATTTTTTAGATTAACTCCACAAGGTCAATACACTAATTTGTTTGAGTTTCCTTTATCTTATAATAATGGTAAAGTAGAGATTCAATCTATCATGCAGGCTTCGGATGGGAATTTTTATGGAGCTATGGCTTGGGCGTTAGATAACAATGTTAATCCAAACTTTTCATCAGCTATTTTTAAAATAGATGCTTCGAATTATGCCTTCACCGTGTTAAAAACATTCCCACGTACTCCTTCTAATCAATTAGATGTAGAGCGTGTATTTGGCGTTATTACGGAAGGTAATGATGGTTATCTCTATACAACTTCACAAGAAGGAGGGGTTTATAAACCAACGATTAGTTCTTCTGGTACAATAATCAGGCTTAAAAAAGATGGAACAGATTATTCTGTTGTTTATCAATTCGGAGAAAACTATAACTATGAAACCCCAGATCCGGCAAATCCAATCATGATGGGTGAAGATGGTTATATATATAGTGCATCCGGATTAAATGGCGGACAAAATGGATTCGGATTTATTTATAGAGTGAAAACAGATGGCTCAAACTTTCAATATCTCAAACATTTTAGCATCAATGAACAAGTGCTTTGGGGAGGTTTAAAACTGCTTCCTTCTGGTAGAATTGCGGGTGCATTGCAAACTGCTTTCAATGGTAATGGTGGCATCTTCACCATGAACCCCGATGGAAGTAATTATTATTATATAAAGCAGTTTGACGCAGCTTCAGGAATTGTACAACCTTATTCCAACGTATTAATTCGTGAACCACAACAAGTTACTTTTCCTGCTCCAACTCCAAGACAAGTAGGCGATGTATTTGAGTTAGTAGCAACTTCATCGTCAGGCTTGCCAGTAACGTTTACGAGTTCGAACCCCAACATAGTTTCAATTAACGGAACAACGGCTACTGTACATGCAGCGGGTAATGTTACCATTTACGCAGAAGCCGAAGGAAATGATTTTACGCTTCCTTCTTATCAAGTAACACAAACCATAACTGCAACAGCCTACCAACCAAAGTTTAAATTTTTTTCTGTTACAGCTGGTGTAGAAAATCCTGAACCTTTTGGTTTCGTTTATAGCATCAACGATGATGGTTCTGAGTTTACGAAGATTTTGGATTTACCTCAAGCGGCTTCTCAAGTCTATTTTCCCGAATTGTTACAAAAGAAAGACGGTAAGTTCTTGCTTACCATTCCTGGATTGCCTAACGGTGTACCAAACTCAACTAACGGTTCTGTATATGAATTATCTAACAATGCTTCAGCCCCACAGGAGTTATTAAACTCAACCAATACCAATACAACTGGCCACTTTATAAATGTTGTTGAATTATCAGATGGTTCCATAATTGGTTACCGGGTTCAGCACAGTATAAATGCTAACCATTATTTGTTTAAATATGCTAATGGTGTTTATACCAACTTACATACTTTTATAGATGAAAGACCAGTTGAGAGGGCAAAACCTGTTATTTCTGAAAATGGTTTTATTTACGGTGTGGAGATTCCGCGTAAAGTGACCACCTTTTTTCGTGGTAAACTGACCACCTCTTTTCGCGACAAACTGACCAGTGTTTTTCGCGGCAAATTGACCACCCTTTTGATGCTGTAATTGTATAGTGATCGGTTGCTTGAAAGT
>JAPZUF010000035.1 GCA_027533395.1 Cyclobacteriaceae bacterium | reverse complement strand
TCTCGTAACTTGGCTTTTAGGAAAGCAATAGGAGAATACATAATCATGATTGATGGAGATATTATCTTGCATCCGAGATTTATTCAAGATCATAAAGCAAATGCTAAAAAAGGATTTTATCTACAAGGTTCCAGAGTATTGTTAGGCCAAAAATTAACGGAGCAAGCAATTAGTCATCGACATTTAAAATTTAGCTTTTTTACAAGCGGACTTTCAAACAGGTTAAACACCATTCACTCCAAATTACTCGGCAATTTGTTTTCGAAAGTAAGTGATAATATCTACAGAATCAGGGGCATGAATTTATCATTTTGGAAAAGTGATTTAGAAAAAGTTAATGGTTTCAATAACGACTTTGTAGGTTGGGGGAGAGAAGATTCTGAATTTGCCATCCGCATGCAAAATGCAGGTGTAAAAAGGAAGCATGTTAAATTTGAAGCCTTTGGATACCATCTTTATCACAACGAACAGCCTCGTACAGCTTTACCGCAAAATCAGGCTTTGCTAGAAAAAGCTTTGAATGAAAAATTGATTACTTGTTCTAATGGATTACACCAAGTTTAGTTAACCAAATCAAGATGAAGGTAAGCGGTTTCACTTTTGTAAGAAATGCCATTAAATACGATTATCCGATAGTTGAAGCCATTCAATCTATACTGCCTTTATGTGATGAAGTTATTGTAGCTGTAGGTAATTCTGATGATGATACACTCGGTTTGATTGAGAGGATACAATCAAATAAAATAAAAATAATTGAAACCATTTGGGACGATTCCTTACGCGAAGGTGGAAGAGTATTAGCGGTTGAAACTGATAAAGCTTTTGCTGCAGTATCTAAAGATACAGATTGGGCAATTTATATTCAAGGAGACGAAATTATTCATGAGAAATACTATCCAGTTATTCGCCATGCTATGGAAGCCAATTTATTAAATAAAAAAATAGATGGATTGCTTTTCAACTACGAACACTTTTATGGTTCCTATGATTATGTGGGAGAATCATACAGATGGTACAGAAGGGAAATACGTGTGATTAGAAATAACCCTGAAATTTTTTCATACAGAGATGCGCAAGGATTTAGAAAAAAACCAAATGATAAATTAACAGTTAAACTGATTGATGCTTATGTGTATCATTATGGCTGGGTGAAAGAACCAAAAGCCATGCAAGGCAAACAAGAATCTTTTAACAAATACTGGCACGATGATCAATGGATGGAGAAAAATGTAGCCAAAAGAAATGAGTTCGATTATTCAGGCATCGATGCTTTAAGAAAATTTACAGGAACGCATCCTGCTGTTATGCAAACCAGAATCGATCGCATCAACTGGAAATTTGATTTCGATCTATCTCAGAATAAGTTTAAGCTGAAAGACAAATTGAAACGCTTAATTGAGAAACTTACTGGATGGAGACCTGGAGAATACAAAAATTACAAAATCAGTTAGAAAATATATTTCTGAAAAAAACCAGCAAGTTCCATTAACCAAGCAATGCCTACATGCACTAAAACTCCTCCCCAAATATTTTTGGTTTGATAGGAGATAACACCAAGTATATAACCACCAAAAATAGAACTGATGGCCTCGCCTAGGGGTTTACCAAAATGTAATTGGCAATAAATAACGGCCATGGGTAGAATGGCATCTCTTCCTAAAATTTTTACAAAACCAATCACAAAAAAACCACGAAAGAGAAATTCAACCGTAACAAAATCGAAAGCATAAGCTATTTCATATACCACCACCGTTATCCAAAAGGGAATGTCAAGAAATTCATGAGCTGTGCCACTTTTAAACATCGGATATTGTTTTTGAAAAGAGGGCAAGAAGGAAGCACTGATAACCAATGGAACCATGATGGCCAGTAAAAGCCAATACTTTTTTAAGTCAATGTTTTTGCTTTGTAACCCATACCTGTTTTGCTCTTTGTTATCTACTAAATAGTAAAGCAATAACAATGGAATTAAAATGGTAAATAAACTCATTCCATTTACTGAAACTTTATAAAGCCATAAATATATTTGGTTATCAAAATGCTGAGAAATAAATCGACTTAAAAAAGGAACTGCGCTATCGAACGACAAAACAAAAACACCAATCAAAAATTTGAGCCAGAAGAATTTATCTTTCCAGAATGCAAATTTATATTTACATAAGCTTAGCAATAGTAAAGTAAATAAATAACCAACTGCGTAGAAAGAAAAGTAAGCGAATACTTTGGTGAAGCCTTCTAATGGAAGAAGATAGGTTCTTCTAAATCCGAATTTAAAATTGATAACTAATAAGACAATTAACCAGAGCACAGTTAAAACATAATAGGCTGGATGAAAATTAGAAGACCAATGTTCTTTTAAATAGCTTATTACTTTCTTCATGATGTTGGTTTCTGACTATTTTAATTCTCACAACGGCTTCCTTTTGTTACTGTAATTCCTCCTGTAGTCCATTTTTCTCCATAAATGGATTCATAACAAATCTCTAATTCAAAATTAATAGAATCAAATTTAGTTTTGACTTTCTGTGCCCAATTAAGATTGGTAATTTGAAATAATTTGATACCATTTTGTGAGGACAATACTCTATTATCCAATTTTGATGTTACATGTGGAAAGTAATTTGTTCCTAATAGATAAATGAAAATTGAATCTGGTTGAATACTTTTTTCATTTAATCTAACATTAACTCCTTTTATCAGAGCTGGTCCAACTCCGTTATTATTAACCTCAAGTCTAATTCCTGTATCTTCGTTAAAGATAAGTTGCCATTCTACATAAGGCCAAGAAGAAGCATGAAGTTGCTCTTTCATTATTTTGGCTTGGTACATGTAAACAGACACCGTAATGATGTTTAATAAAATGGCAATTAGCCCAATAATAATTCCTGATTTAAGTTTGAATTTCTTTTTTTGGATTTTTTTCATTTAATCAAATTTAGATCGTGTGGATTCAAATTTATTATCTAATAACTTTATTTGTTGATAAACTTTATGTATTGGTAAACCCATCACATTAAAATAAGAACCTTCAATTTTTTCTATGGCTATCATGCCAATAAAATCTTGCGCGCCATAAGCTCCAGCTTTGTCGAATGGTTTGTGCTGATGTATGTAATACTCGATTTCTTTTTTTGTTAGCTTCGAGAATGTAACAACCGTTACATCATCGAATAAAACTTTTACCTTTTGAAAAGTAATACAAACACCGGTTCTTACATGGTGCGTTCTGCCTGATAGCATTTGTAACATATCGAACGCTTCATTAAAATCAGCAGGTTTATTTAAAATGTTTTTGTCTACAATCACCACTGTATCAGCTGTTACAACAATATGATTAACGATAAATGGTTGTAAAGCATTTGCTTTTTTTTCTGCGAGATACTTTGCTACATTATGCACAGGCATATCGTCAGGAAAATTTTCATCAACATCTGGCTTATGAATGGTAAATTCAAATCCTGCTTGTTGCATCAGGTATTGCCTTCTTGGTGAGGAAGATCCTAGAATGATGGGGACACTCATGCGTAAGGTGAATAAGGTTTCTCCATGAATTCTTCTTCTTTGATGCTAGCAAATAAAAATCCGCAGATTACTTTTGGATAAAAGTAAGTTGATTTTTGTGGCATAGTGCTTCCACTTTCGCAAACTTGTTTTACTTCTTCTATACTTACTTCATTAGTAATGATGGCCATTTGCGCTTCGCCTTTAATTACTTTGGATAAACAATCGCCAAAACTTCTGTCGAATTGTATGTGAGAAGATTTTCGCTGTTCTTTGCCTGCAATGCCCAATGCTTTTTCTATGATGAAATAATGCATCACAGTTAAATCTAGCTGTTTTACTGTATCCGGAAATTGCCAAGTCATTTTTGCTAACGCATCAGCTTTCAATCTTAATTTGTAACAGTTGTTGGCAAAGATTAAACCGAACGCCCACTTCTTGCCAACTATAATTTCATTGATGGTATCAGCATCTTCAATTAAGCGGATTTCAAAATAGGGATTTAATTTCTGAATGATTTCATCTTCCGAAAAATGGGGTAAGCCATTGATCAATCGATGGGTAGGAAGAATGCGCAGATCATCAGATTCTGTATTCGTGAGATACATCATGTGAAAATTATAAGCCTCTTTTCCTGTATGATTAGGATTGTTGCTTATGCATTTTTGTTTATAAACCAATGATCCTTCGTAGCGATGATGTCCATCTGCCAAAATTATTTTTTTATCCTTGATGGTTGTAATAAACTTTTTAATAATATCTGCATCATGAATTACACCCAACACATCGCGCACACCTTGGTAATCTTCTGCTTCGTAAATGGGCTGGTGGATGGCATCATCCATATAACTTTCTAGTATATGGTCAGTGTCGGTGTAGAGACCGTGTGTAGGACTAACATTTAATTGTGATGCTTCTAAAATTTCAATTCGATCATTTACAGCTTGTGGAATAGTGTTCTCGTGACGTAGAATGACATGATCTTCCCAATCGTAAGTAAAAATGTTGCAGATGAAACCTTTTCGGCAAAATTCTTTAGATGATCCTGCTATTCTGAAATATTGATAATAGACATAGATGCCTGGTAAAGCATCTTGTTTGATAATCCCATTCTTTTTCCACTCTTCTAACACAGTAGCCGAGCGTTGTGCCGGATTGGGTGGTTGTGGAACAGAGAGATGTATGCTGTTGTATGGATTTTGGTACAATGCATTGCGCTGCTTTTGCGACACCACATCGAACAAAGGCGAAGTTAAATTTTCTATTTGAGCGGATAAATTATTGTTATATCGCCACGCTCGTAAAGGTTTAATCAGTGCCACAAATTATTAAGAATGCTTTAAACGGTTGGTTCGCCAATGGCTAGGTTGCTGCTGCGTATTGTTTTGATTTTGTGCAGTCGGTTTTTGCTTGTTGAAAAATTGTGTTGCAATCAAAGCTGCAATTTCAGATTCATCAACAGTGGGTGTTTTTTTCAACACTTCTGGCTTAAAATAATTTTCAACAAACTTGGTATCGAAATGACCACTTCGGAAGGCTTCGTGTTGCATCACAAATTCGCAGAAACCTAAGGTTGTTTCTAATCCGGTAATCTTATACTCGCGAATGGCTCTGATCATTTTCTCAATCGCTTGCTCACGTGTTTCAGCATAAGCAATCAGTTTAGCAATCATTGGGTCGTAGTAAAAAGGAATACTCATGCCTTGTTCAAAACCATCATCCACACGGATACCATGACCTTGAGGACGAACATAAGTTTGTAACGTTCCAATATCTGGTAAAAAGTTATTGGCAGGATCTTCTGCATACACGCGAATTTCAATTGCATGTCCTTTCATAGTAATTTCTTCTTGCTTAAAAGGAAGTGGTTCGCCTTGTGCAACTTTAATCTGTAATTGAACTAAATCTAATCCTGTTATTTCTTCAGTAACTGGATGCTCCACTTGCAAGCGCGTATTCATTTCTAGGAAATAGAAATCCAGGTTTTCATTTAATATGAATTCAATTGTTCCTGCTCCATAGTAATTGCAAGCTTTTGCTGCGTTAACAGCCGCTTCGCCCATTGCCTTTCTAAGCTCAGGTGTTAGCACTGAACTCGGTGCTTCTTCTACTACTTTTTGATGTCTGCGTTGCACTGAACATTCACGTTCGAAGAAGTGAACAACATTTCCGTGCTTATCTCCAAAAATTTGGAATTCGATGTGGCGAGGTTTAGTGACATATTTTTCAATGAACACAGCACCATCGCCAAAAGAAGAAATGGCTTCGCTTACTGCTCGTTCCATTTGTTCTTCAAATTCATTTTCGTTTTCTACAATGCGCATGCCTTTGCCACCACCACCGGCACTGGCTTTAATTAAAACTGGATATCCGATTTCAATCGCTAATTTTTTTGCTTTGTTAATGTCGGTTATGGGTTCGGCTGTTCCAGGCACAAGCGGCACATTAAATTTTGCGACAGCTGCCTTCGCACCTAATTTACTACCCATCAATTCGATAGATTGAGGAGAAGGACCGATGAAAACAATGTTGTTGTCTTCGCAGAGTTGAGAAAAGTCTTCATTCTCAGATAAAAATCCGTAACCGGGATGAATCGCATCTGCTCCGGTTTGTTTAGCAGCCAGGAGAATCTTATCCATTTTCAAATAAGATTCTGAAGATGGAGGAGGTCCAATTAACACTGCCTCATCAGCAAAACGAACGTGTAAGGCCTGTCTGTCGGCTTCTGAATAAACAGCTACCGTTTTAATGCCCATTTCGCGGGCGCTGCGCATTACACGCAAAGCTATTTCGCCCCGGTTGGCAACTAAAATCTTTTTGATCTGTGGCATAAGCAAAGAATTACGCAATGCTAATCATTTATCATTCCTTTGGCAAAAGAAAATCCGAACGACTGTTTTAAATCAATTTTAGTTATTTTTGCGGCACTTTATAAAACATCATTATGGTTGATCTTTTTGAAAAGCTTCGCATGGAAGCAGGCCCGTTGGCTAAATATTCTCACTTACCCGATGATTATTTCTTTTTCCCTAAGCTGGAAGGTGAAATTGGTCCGAGAATGAAATTTAATGGTAAAACCGTTTTAAACTGGAGTTTGAACAACTACCTAGGTTTAGCTAACCATCCGGAAGTGAGAAAAACAGATGCAGAAGCAGCAGCACAATATGGCATGGGTTTGCCTATGGGTGCCCGCATGATGTCTGGTAATTCTGTAAATCACTTAGCATTTGAAAAGCAATTGGCCGACTTTGTGAAGAAAGAAGATGTGATGCTATTGAATTTCGGTTATCAAGGTGTTGTATCTATTATTGATGCAATTGTCGATAGAAAAGATGTGATTGTGTATGATGCCGAATCTCACGCTTGTATAATTGATGGTGTTCGTTTGCACATGGGTAAGCGTTTTGTTTATGGGCACAACGACATGGAAAGCCTTGAGAAGCAACTACAACGTGCAACCAAATTAGCTAATGAAACAGGTGGCGGTATTCTTGTAATTACTGAAGGCGTTTTCGGCATGTCAGGTAAGCAAGGTGATTTGAAAGGTGTTGTAGCTTTAAAAGAAAAATACAATTTCAGATTATTCGTAGATGATGCTCACGGCTTCGGAACTATGGGTAAAACAGGAGCAGGAACGGGTGAAGAACAAGGCGTGCAAGACCAAATCGATTTATACTTTTCTACTTTTGCTAAGTCGATGGCTAGTATTGGTGCATTTGTAGCCGGTGATAAGAAGATTTTGAAATACTTACGTTACAGTGTTCGATCTCAGATTTATGCCAAATCTTTACCAATGCCGTTAGTTGTTGGTGGTATGAAAAGATTAGAATTGCTGAAAACAAAACCTGAGTTAAAAGACAATCTTTGGAAGATAACCAATGCCATTCAACAAGGCTTACGCGATAGAGGTTTTGTTTTAGGCAATACTACTTCTCCGGTTACTCCAGTTTTGTTTAAAGGTGGAGTAGGAGAAGCAGCCAATATGTCGATGGATTTGCGCGAAAACTACGGTATTTTCTGCTCTGTGGTTATCTATCCAGTTGTGCCTAAGGACGTTATCATGTTCCGCATTATACCAACAGCGGTGCATACCATGGCCGATGTGGAAGAGACGTTAACCGCCTTCTCAGCATTAAAAACCAAGCTTGATAATGGATTTTATAAGCAAGAGGCATTAGTATCGGTAACGAAAACTGCGTAAAAAATCGATTGAATTCCTTGATTTTTGCACTTTTTGATTAAATTGGCAGAAAGAAACCATTTTTAACGATTTAAACTTAAAGAACAATGGAAAAACTCCAGGAACTAAAAGACTTGCTGGCCTCTCTGGAAGGAGATTTCGACAAGTTTTATAACAAAGGAAATAGTGCAGCAGGTACTCGCATCAGAAAAGGAATGCAGGATTTAAAAAACCTAGCTCAAACTATCAGAGGAGAGGTTCAAGACTTAAAAAATAAAGCCTAATCTGAATTTAAACCTAAACGAAAAAGGGTAGCCTAGCTACCCTTTTTTATTTTCTACAGGTAAATTCGATCGCTATTTCTTCCTTAAGCCGGGTGCTACAGATTTAATTTTATTTGTTAAGGAAGCAGAGGCAGGAACCAAAGGCAAACGTACAAAAGGTTTCACCACATTCATCTCTGCCAACAATTGCTTTACACCAACCGGATTACCTTCTTCATACATGTGTCCGTTTATATCCAATAGCGTGAACAACTCTTTGGATGCTTTTCTATAATCGTTTGCAAAAGCGAAATCTTTCATCTTTTTAAATGAAAGTGGATAAGCATTAGCTAGAACTGAGATTACACCTTTAGAACCAATTGCATACAAAGGAACAGTAAGCATATCATCTCCGGAAATCAGTAAAAAATTTTTTGGAGCCTCAGCAGCTATTTTCATGCATTGCTCTAAATTACCTGATGCTTCTTTGATGCCGATAATATTGGAATGTTGTGCTAAAGTTAAAGTTGTGGAAGCTAACATGTTGCTACCTGTTCTTCCAGGAACATTGTACAGAATAACAGGAACAGGAGAAGCATCCGCTACCGCTTTAAAATGTGTTACAATGCCAGCTTGCGAAGGTTTATTATAATAAGGACTTACCGATAAAAGAGCAGTGACTCCTTTAAAATCAGTTTCTTCTATTTGCTTTAAAACTTCTGCCGTATTGTTGCCTCCAATACCATAAACTATAGGCAAATTTGCTTCGTTGTTGTTCAGCACAAATTGCAATACGTCTTTTCTTTCTTCCTTATTCAAAGTGGCAACCTCTCCGGTTGTACCCATTACAACATAGTAATCTACTCCTTTGGCAGTGTGTTTCAATAACTTTTTGAGAGCAGGAAAATCAATTTGTCCGTTAGCTAAAAAAGGAGTTACCAATGCTACTCCTGTTCCGGTCAGTTTTTTCATTTGTTGAAATAATTTTAACGCCAAGGTTTAATTTTATCTTGAATCAATTGTAAATCAGCCTGTTTTAGAGGTTTAGTGATAAAGTGAATAACACGGCCGTAAGAAAAAGCTTTTTCAAAATCTGTTTGGCTATTTGAACTGGTAAGAATAATAATCTGGATGTTAGTCAGTTGCTCTTCAGGTAATGAATTTAAGCCATCCAAAAATCCAAAACCATCTAAATCTGGCATATTTAAATCCAAAAAAATTAGCGTTGGTTTATTTTCCTGCGCTTCACTTTTTAAAATTTTCAGCGCTTCTCTTGCAGATGAATAGGTTTCCAAAGATTCAGAAAATTGAAAAACTTCTAAAAATCGCTTTTGAATGAATAAATCAATCTCGCTATCATCAATTAAAATAGTTTTTACAGGAAGTATTGCCATGAAGTATCGTAAGAGTGGCTAAAAATACCCATTTATTTAAAAAAAACTCAAAATTCAACAAGTAACATTTCATACGATGGAAAAATATGTTAAAATTGAAAGCTAAACGAAAACCTGACCATGAATAGAAAGTCAAACTCTTTCATTTTAACACTCTTAGTCGCAGCAACGCTTTTTCAATCTTGTGGCTCTTCAGGAGATAAGAACAACAATGCTGATGAATTTAAAGCTGCCGAAGAGAGCTTGAAATCTCAGATAGAAGAAGTGGTGTACAACATTCCGTCACCATCAGAAATCCCATATTTACTGCAAGCTACCGGAGCCGAGTTCAACCAAAGTCTCATCAATCCAAATGCTAAAGCAAATTCTTATGCTACCAGAAACGATAAAGCTGCTTTGAACCTTGGAGTTTATGCAGCAGATATCGGATATTTAAGTTCATACGATAAGTCTCAAGAAGCCATTGATTACCTTAATTCTTGCAAACTTTTAGCAGATAATTTAGGTGTAATTGGCTCTTTTGACATTGAAGTATTAAAAAGATTTGAATCGAATATTTCAAATAAAGATTCATTGGCTCTTTTATTAAACCAGACCATCAATAAAACTGAATCTTTCTTGAAAGACGATAGCCGTAACAGATTAGCTGCTTTGGTATTAACAGGAAGCTTTATTGAAGGTTTGTATATATCAACCGGTATAGTAAAAACGTATCCTAAAAACGGACTAACAGACGAGCAGAGAAACCTTGTTCTCACTAATTTAATGCGTGTAATCCTGGAACAGAAAAAGTCTGTTTCAGAACTATTAAAAATGTTAGCAACAATCGATCAGTCTGAACCTGTTACAGGTTTAGTAAACGATTTAAAAACACTTGAAGCCGATTACGCAGCACTAAACATTGAAGAGCAAATCAAAAATAACAAAGCCAATATGGTGTTAACCGATGCAAAATTGGTAAGCATAACAGCTGTGGTTGAAAAAATCAGAAAAGGAATTGTAGAATAATCATCCTTAAATTTTAATAAAACCCTGAACAGATTTTCTGCTCAGGGTTTTTTATTTGGTTGTATATTTAAAGAAATAAAATCTTAACCATGAGCGAAGACGTATTAAAAACGGTACTCAAACTCTTTTCAATTGTTGCTAAAATCGATTCAGTTACAGAACGAGAAAAAGAACAAGTAAAAAGTTTTTTAGAAGACCACGTAAGTCTGGCTAAAGTTATAGATTACCTTAAAATTTTTGAAGGTTTAGTAAGTCAAACAGACGCATCTACCAGTGAAGAACAACAATTGATTCAAGCTTGTAAAGAAGTTAGCTTGGAAGTAACTCAAAAGCAAAAAGTTGTAATTGTTCTTGAACTTATTCGCATTATTGCAGCAGATGGTACCATCAGCAAAAGAGAAGATGAGCTGGTAAAAGTTGTATCTCGCGCCTTCAATATAGACGACCAAGAGACTGAATTATTAGAAACATTTCTCGCAGCACAAATACCGTCAGCATTAGATGTTGAAAATGTTTTGGTTATTGATTTGGAAAGTGAAGGAAAGCTTAATAAAGCCTTTCATTTACACCGACATGGTTTGCATGGCTTTGTAGCTGTAGTTTGGATTGCATCAGCCAATTTGTATGTGTTGAAATACGCAGGTCATGCAGATGTTTTTCTAAATGGAGTGCCTCTAAAATCCGGAGGTGTAAGAATTTTGCCTGTGGGTGGCACATTGCGTTGGAGTGACCTTTACGACCCCGTTTATTATGGCGATGTGTTAAGTGTATACAAAAACTTTGCTGCGGGACAAAAAATTTCTTTCGAAGCCAAAAACATTTCATTCAAATTTAAAAATGGAAAACTTGGCTTGCGCAATGTCAATGTAATAGAAGAATCCGGTCGGTTAATTGCTCTGATGGGCGCAAGTGGTGCAGGAAAATCTACTTTATTGCATGTTTTAAATGGAACAGAGAAGCCTTCTGCAGGTCAAGTATTTATCAACGGTGTAGATATACATAAAGAGCCTGAAAAAATTGAAGGTGTTATTGGTTTTGTTCCGCAAGATGATCTACTCATTGAAGATTTAACTGTATATCAAAATTTATACTATGCAGCTAAACTTTGCTTCAATAATAAATCAGAAGAAGAAATAGATAAACTTGTTTTAAGAGTTTTAGAAGATTTAGGATTATCTGAAACAAAAGATTTAAAAGTTGGCTCTCCTTTGCGCAAAACAATCAGTGGAGGCCAACGAAAAAGATTAAACATTGGTTTAGAATTATTGCGCGAACCGGCTGTATTATTTTGTGATGAACCAACTAGTGGTTTGTCCTCCCGCGATTCAGAAAATATCATCGACTTATTAAAAGAACTTTCGCTCAAAGGGAAATTAGTTTTCACGGTTATCCATCAACCGTCATCAGACATTTTCAAAATGTTTGATAAACTATTGATTTTAGATACTGGCGGATTTCAGATTTATTATGGCAATCCGATTGATGCTGTGATTTATTTTAAAAAGAGCATCAATCTTTTAGATAGTAACGAAGGTGAATGCCCAACTTGTGGTAATGTTAATCCTGAACAAATTTTTAATATCATCGAAACCAAAGTAATAGATGAGTTTGGGAATTTTACTGGAGAAAGAAAAATTTCAGCAGAGACATGGAACCGTTCCTATAAAAAGAATGAAAAATTATCTCCTGTAAAAACAGTTTCTGAAAAACCTGAATCAACCTTAAGAATACCTGGCAGAATCAAACAAGCGCATTTATTCAGTATGCGTGATATACAGGCAAAACTGCACAACAAACAATATCTCATTATTAATTTTTTAGAGGCTCCTTTACTGGCTTTTATCTTAGCTTTTATCGTGCGCTATTATAATGTTGATGATAAAATTCATTTAGGTTATGTATTTGGCACTAATCTCAATATTCCTGCGTACTTTTTCATGAGTGTAATTGTTGCTCTCTTCATGGGTTTAACAGTAAGTGCAGAAGAAATTATTCGAGATAGAAAAATATTGAAAAGAGAAGCATTTTTGCATTTAAGTAGAAGTAGTTATATCTTTTCTAAAATTTCAATTCTCTTTATTCTCTCTGCTATTCAAACCTTTACTTTCGTTTTGGTAGGAAACGCAATACTGGGGATAGAAGGAATGTTGTTAACACATTGGGCAATTTTGTTTTCAGTGTCATGCTTTGCTAATATTTTGGGATTGAATATTTCTTCAGCTTTTAATTCAGCTGTTACAATTTATATTTTGATACCCTTGTTAATTATTCCACAATTAATTTTAAGTGGTGTAGTGGTGCGATTTGATAAACTCAATCCTGCAATTGGAAATACGTCCACTGTTCCTTTAGTAGGTGATTTAATGGCATCGCGTTGGGCATTTGAGGCAGCTATGGTGGCTCAGTTTAAAGACAATAAATTTGAAAAGGAATTTTATCCTTATGATAAAGTAATGTCGAATGCTGATTTTAAGAAAATTTATTTAATCCCGGAATTAGAAACGCGATTGCAATATTGTATGCAATATTATCAGTCAACAGAACCTAACATCAGTAACAAAGTGCAAGATGATTTTCTTTTATTAAGAAATGAGTTGTTGAATGAAATTGAAATAATAGGTGTAGAAAGAAAAGCCTTTATTGATAAACTTTATAAGAATAAATTTTCAGGTGAGGTTTTTAATGAAACAACAGATTTTATTAACGCCATTCGTCAATTTTATATCAAGCGTTTTAATAAAGCAGATATGGAGAAAGAAAAGAAGATTCAATCTCTGACTAAGACATCTGAAGAAGAAGCAGCATTTGAAAAATTCAAATTATCTTACCGTAATGAAGCAATTGCAGAATTCGTAAAAAATACTGCGGAGCCACATCGGATTATTGAAAAAGATCATCGCTTAATTCAAAAAATTTATCCAGTATATAAAGATCCAGAACCAGATCACTTAGTAGATTTTAACGCCCAATTCTACATGCCAAGGAAACATTTTCTGAATACCAATATAGATACCCTTTATTTTAATTTATCAGTTATCTGGGCAATGACTCTTTTACTAGCTATTGCATTGTATTTTGATTTGTTAAGAAGAATTATTGATGGTTTAGGTAACATCACTAACCCTATGTATAGCAAATAATGTTTTTCTTTTTATCAAAAATTTTAGGATACCTAACGCAACCGATAATTATCGTTGTTCTTTTAGTTTTCTTAGGTTTGTTGATAAAAAAAGAGAGATGGAAAAAAAGATTTTTTTATTCAGCATTTTTTTTGCTTCTGTTTTTTTCAAATCCCTTAATCATCAATTTATTATTAAATCAATGGGAACTTCCAACAAAACCTTACGCTGAGATTAAAGAATACAAAGTTGGTGTCGTTCTTACAGGCATTGCCAGCACTCATGCTAATGCACCTACTGATAGAGTTTACTTTAGTCATTCAGCCGATCGCATTGTACATGCATACGAATTGTATCAATTGAAAAAGATTGAAAAGATTTTGATAACTGGTGGAGATGGTAGTTTAGTTAACACAAAGTTTAAAGAGGCGTTCGAATTACAAAAATTCTTACTACGTGTAGGTGTTCCTGAACAAGATATCTTACTAGATACAATTGCTGATAATACGTACGAAAATGCTGTTGAAACTGTAAAGATTTTAAATCAGTTAAGTATCCATCAAGAAGAAACAGTGATCATTACATCTGCTTTACACATGAGACGGGCTTTGGCTTGCTTTCGCAAACAAAATTTCAATCCTGATTATTTCACCTGCGATTTTAAAGCAAGAACTTTTAGGGCAACACCTGACGCGTGGTTAGTGCCATCCGTAGATGCTATTCACCATTGGCAAAGAGTATTAAAAGAATGGGTTGGCTTTGTTGCCTACAAAGCAATGGGATATATTTGAGTTATGAAAAAATTGCATTTTCTTTCTTTAATCATTAGCATTTTTTTGTGGGCGTGTGGTTCTAAAAAAGAAACCACAAAGGAACAAACGAAAAATATTTCAACTGAAGAAACCTTACCACGCGGACAAGTTTTGATTGAAAGTAGCGACTGTCAAACATGTCACCATACAAAAAACAGATTAATTGGACCATCCTACGAAGCTGTAGCTTTACGTTATGCAAATGTTGATACAGCGCAAACTTATTTAGCACGTAAAATTATTGTAGGAGGTTCTGGCGTTTGGGGAGATATAGCCATGTTACCACATAATGATATAAGCGAAGAAGATGCACGTGAAATGGCTGCTTACATATTAAGTTTTAAAGTGAATTAGCCCATTTTGGGTTTATTGCAATCGATTTCTGATTTTTTTACTCGCTTTTTATCATTTCGGCACGTTCACCTCTTTATCTTTAAGAATGACATGTCGAAACTTACTCTCTTTTACCCTTATTTTTCTTTTGCTTTTTGCTTGCCAAAGCAAGGATGAAAAAATACCAAGCGAGATGATACCAACAACAAGCAAAAAAGTAGTCGTTTACCAAATGCTTACGCGTTTGTTTAGCAATAAAAACACCACCAATAAGCCTTATGGCACAATTCAGGAAAATGGTGTAGGTAAATTCAATGATATAACAGACACTGTTTTAGTTGAACTGAAAAAATTGGGTATCACGCATGTATGGTATACAGGCGTTTTGGAACACGCTATCATGACTGACTACTCAGCGTTTGGAATAAAGAAAGATGACCCAGATGTAATCAAAGGAAGAGCGGGTTCGCCTTATGCGATTAAAGATTATTATGATGTTGATCCTGATTTAGCTGTTGATGTTAAAAATAGAATGAATGAGTTCGAGCAATTGATCGAACGAACACATCAACAAAATTTAAAAGTGATCATCGATTTCATTCCTAACCATGTTGCTCGTTCTTACCAATCAGATCAAAAGCCAACAGGTGTTAAAGATTTAGGAGAAGGAGATGATCAAACAAAAGCTTTCTTGCCAAACAATAACTTTTATTATTTACCGGGAGAATCTTTTAAAGTTCCTGAAGAAAGTGCAGCCATCACCAAAACATTTTTTCCTGAGAAAGATGGCCGTTACCAAGAAAGTCCTGCAAAAGTTACAGGAAATGATCAATTCACCTCTTCACCAGGAATTAATGAATGGTTTGAAACTGTTAAGCTTAATTACGGTGTAGATATACTCAACAATAAAACAAATTATTTTGAGCCCATTCCAAATACTTGGGAAAAAATGCGCGACATTCTGGTTTTTTGGGCAAACAAAAAAGTGGATGGCTTTAGATGTGATGTTGCAGAAATGGTTCCTGTGGAATTTTGGAATTGGGTTATTCCGCAAGTCAAAAAAGTAAATCCTGAAATTCTTTTCATAGCAGAAATTTATAATCCAGATGCCTACAGAAAATATATTTCCACTGGAGGATTCGATTATCTATATGAAAAAGTTTTGTTGTATGATACACTACGTCTATTGATAGATAAAAAGAGAAACACAAGTGATATCCCTGAAATTCAAGAAAGGTTAAATGGTGTAACCCAACACATGCTTCACTTTTTAGAAAATCATGATGAACAGCGAATCGCTTCGCCTTTCTTTGCAGGTAATCCATTTAGAGCAATTCCTGCGATGACAATCAGTGCTACCATTGATCAAGGTCCGGTGATGATCTACTTTGGACAAGAAGTGGGAGAGCCCGGTAAAGGTGCAGAAGGTTTTGGAGGAGAAGATGGAAGAACAACCATTTTTGATTATTGGTCTGCACCAGAACATCAGAAGTGGTACAACAACGGAAATTGCAATGACTCACTTCTATCGCAAGGGCAAAAAGATTTGCGACAATATTATCAAACGATTTTAAATTTTGCTCAGAGCAACGAGGCTATAGTAGGAGGTAAGTATGCCGATATAACAACTTACAATGTTGAAAAAGCCAACTTTGGGAATGACGTCCATGCTTTTTTAAGATATACTGAGAATGAAGTATTACTCATCATCAATTCCTTTAATGACGTTCCAATGCAGATTGAATTAGTTATTCCTGAAAATCTGCAAGTAACATTACCAAAATTAAAAGATTCGAAGTGGAAAGATCAATTGAATCAAACTAATGAATTGGAAGTGAAAGATTTTAAAACTTCACTTTCTCTCAAACCTTATTCGAGTTACATATTTAAAGTGCAACTATGAAAAAGTGTTTACTCTTTTGTTTCTTGTTATTGTCGTGTAGTGTAAAAGATGAAAAAATGTCAGTTGAATTTCCATATGGTGTAAAATATGAATTATTTGTTATGGCTTTTGCCGACAGTAATGGTGATGGAAAAGGAGACATCAAAGGCTTAACTTCTAAACTCGATTACTTTGTTGATTTAGGTGTAAATGGTTTATGGTTGATGCCGATTATGCCTTCTAATACTTACCACAAATACCATGTGATAGATTATAAAGGCATCGATCCGGAGTATGGCACCATTGAAGATTTTAAAGAACTATTACGAGAGGCGCACAAACGAAATATCAAAATCATTACAGACTTTATCATTAACCATACTGGAGATGATCATCCATGGTTTATTGAAGCTAAAAAAGGAAAAGATAATCCATACCGAGATTATTATGTATGGGCATCGCAAGATTCAGTCGCTTTGTTAGAGCAAGATGAGGTAGCAGGACCTGATACGGATAATGTGCAAAAGTGGCATGAAGTACCTGGCGAAGCTAACGGTGAGTTATACTATGGTTATTTCAATGGTCAAACTCCTGATTTAAATTTTGATAACCCGAAAGTTAGGCAAGAGATTTATGATGCGGCTAAATTTTGGTTAGTAGATATTGGAGTAGATGGTTTTCGCTTAGACGCGGCTAAACATATTTTTCCAACAGTTCGTGCTACCGACAATCACCTTTTTTGGGAAGAATTCAGAGGGGAAATCATTAAGATGAAACCTAATGCTTATTTAGTAGGTGAAGTATGGTCGGATGCTAAAACTGTTGCTCCTTATTTAAAAGGACTTCCATCTCTTTTTAATTTCGACATGGGCTATGCAATTACGGAAGTGGTTAATAAAGGAAATGATAGTTTAAGATTGGTAAAAAAATACAAGGAGATTTTTGACTATTATCACAGCATCACACCTGATTTTATTGATGCTACATTTATCCGCAATCACGATCAAAGTAGAACATTAACTGAATTGAATGGTGATGTAGACAAAATGAAGTTAGCTGTTTCTATCTTGATGAGCTTACCTGGAACACCTTATATCTACCAAGGTGAAGAAATAGGGATGTTAGGTCCTAAAATAGATCAAGACAGAGGTCAAAGAGAATCATTCGTTTGGGATTTACCAGGTAAAGATGCTGCACAAAGTAATTGGTATCCTTCAACATATAGTACAGCGTTAACGGTTAAACCAGCTAATCAGCAAGTGTTGGATCAAACCTCCATTTATCATTATTACAAAAAATGGATAGCTTTCAGAAACCAATCAACAGCATTAAGTCTTGGCTCAATTGATGAAGCTAATTTGAATATTAAAGAAATCATTTCTTTTACTCGATCATATCAAGATAAAAGTCAATGGGTTCTTCACAATTTGGCTGACGTAGAAATTGCTATTGATATTCCTTCTTCATTATCTGATTACAATGAAATAATATTTGAAACGCGAGGTGGCATGCTTAAAGATAAACAAGTTTTTGTCCCAGCGTTTGGTACTATAATCCTACAATAAAACATGACCCGTTCCCGAGTAATTATTGAAAATGTACAACCACAAGTAGAGAGTGGACTATATCCAGCAAAGAGAACTGTTAAAGAACTTGTAACCTTTAAGGCTCACATTTTTACGGATGGTCACGACCATATCAGAGCTGAAGTTTTGTACAGAAAAAAGCAAGAGAAGAAATGGTTAAAGCAATCGTTAACACATAAACAAAATGATGAGTGGGAGACTTCACTTTTCATTCCTGAAAAAGGTTTGTATGAGTTTCAAATTCATGCCTGGATAGATCATTTTGAAACCTGGTACGATGGCTTTATCAAAAAGGCAAATGCTAAGGTAGATGTATCAGTTGAATTATTAGAAGGAGCAATCTTTCTTAAAAAATTAAGCACCGATAAAAAGATTGTAAAGCTAGCCAACCAACTAGAAGATAAAACAAAATTTGCTGAAAACGTAGCTTGGATACAAAGCAAAGAATTTGAAGAAATTGTTGTTAATCATCCTGATAAGCAATTTCAAACTGAGTCAAATATTTACAGCTTACAAATCGAAGAACACAGAGCTAATTTCACAACATGGTACGAACTATTTCCACGTTCAGCTTCTTTAAATGGTAAACACGGAACATTAAGAGATGTAGAAAAATTGTTACCTCGTATCGCCTCAATGGGTTTCGATGTGCTCTATATGCCTCCGGTGCATCCTATTGGTAAAATCAATAGAAAAGGAAAGAACAATAACGTGCGATCTGTGAGCGGTGAACCAGGATCACCTTGGGCTATAGGTAGTGATGAAGGTGGGCATAAAGCCATTCACCCGGACTTGGGAACTTTAGATGATTACAAGAATTTAATAAAAAAAGCAAACGAACACGGAATTGACATTGCTTTAGATTTGGCCTTTCAGTGTGCGCCTGATCATCCTTATGTAAAAGAACATCCGGAATGGTTTAAACAAAGACCTGATGGAAGTATTCAATACGCTGAAAACCCACCCAAAAAATACCAGGATATTTATCCTTTCGATTATGAATGTGAAAGCTGGCAAGAACTTTGGGAAGAATTAAAATCAGTAGTATTCTTTTGGATAGATTGTGGAGTTAAAGTTTTCAGGGTAGATAATCCTCATACCAAACCTATACCATTCTGGCAGTGGGTTATTGCAGAAACCAATAAAAAATACGAAGATGTAATTTTCTTATCCGAAGCTTTTACTCGGCCAAAGATTATGGCATCGCTTGCCAAAGTTGGTTTCACACAAGGTTATACTTATTTCACTTGGCGCGTAACCAAAGCTGAATTGATGCAATACATGAATGAGTTGGTTCATACATCCTCAAGAGATTATTTCCGACCTAATTTCTGGCCAACAACACCCGATATCCTTCCTTATCATTTGCATTATCAAGGAGAGAATATGTTTATTATTCGTTTGGCCTTGGCGGCAACTCTATCATCTAACTATGGTATATATGGTCCGGCTTACGAATTGCTTGATAATACGCCATGGAATGGCAAGGAAGAATTCAACGATTCTGAAAAGTATGAAGTAAAGCATTATGATTGGAAGAAAACCAATCGCATTACTGACATCATGACGATTCTCAATAAAACAAGGAAATCAAATTTAGCTTTGCAAAGCACTTGGAATATCGAGTTTTTAAATATCGAAAATCCTAATTTGTTAGCATTCTATAAAAAGTCAGACGATAATAGTAACCGCGTTTTGGTTGTTATCAATTTGGATCAACATAATAAACAAGCAGGTTATCTTCAATTATCAAGTGATTTGAAGAATACTCAAAAGGGAATTAATGTAAAGTTAAAAGATGTGATGACTGGCGAAAACTACACCTGGACACAAGAATGGAATTACGTAGAGCTTGATCCGAATCGTATGCCTTTCCATCTTTTTGAAGTAAGCATACACGAATCTAATCTATAAAAATTTAAAGCCTATGAACATACGGCACACTGATACAATGTGGTATAAAGATGCTATCATTTATGAGTTATCGATTCGTTCTTTCTACGATAGCAATGGTGATGGCATAGGTGATTTTCAAGGCTTGATTCAAAAACTAGATTACCTCGAAGATTTAGGAGTAACTGCTATTTGGCTTTTGCCCTTTTATCCTTCTCCATTAAAAGATGATGGATATGATGTCATCAATCATAATGATATTCATCCGGATTATGGTACTTTGGCGGACTTCAAACAATTTTTAAAAGAAGCACATGCACGTGGCATAAAAGTAATTACTGAGTTAATACTCAATCACACTAGCGATCAACATCCATGGTTTAAGAAAGCAAGAAGATCTAAAGCCGGAACAAGGCTGCGCGACTATTATGTGTGGAGCGAAACTCCGGAAAAATATAAAGATGCGCGTGTACTTTTTGCAGATGAAACCAATTCGAATTGGAGTTGGGATAATGAAGCTAAAGCTTACTACTGGCATCGCTTTCGTTCTTATCAGCCTGAACTAAATTTTGAAAATCCGGAAGTTCAGTTAGAGTTAACTAAAGTAGTTGACTTTTGGCTGAAGCTAGGTGTTGATGGCTTTAGATTATCATCCATTGCATTTTTATACGAAGAAGAAGATACAAGTTGTGAGAACTTACCTCAAACACATGCTTTCTTGCGAAGACTTCGTGCTTACATAGACAAACATTATAAGAATAGAGTTTTATTGGCAGAAGCCAATTTGTGGCCAGAAGATGCTGCGACATATTTTGGTAAAGGTGAAGATGAATGTCACCTTAGTTTTTATTTTCCCTTAATGCCTCGTTTGTTCTTGGGATTGCGTACGGAAGATAGTTATCCCATTGTTGACATCATGGAACAAACACCTACTATACCAGAATCAACGCAATGGTTATTGTTTTTGCGCAACCACGATGAGTTAGGTTTAGACATGGTAACAGATGAAGAGAAGGATTATCTCTTCAAAGCTTACGCAACGGATGCAAGTTCAAAATTTAATAAAGGCATTCGAAGAAGATTAGCACCTATGCTTGATAACGATAGAAGAAAAATCGAACTCTTGCATACCTTACTTTTTTCATTGCCTGGCACACCTATTCTTTATTATGGAGATGAGATTGGCATGGGTGATAATGTTTATCTAGGCGATCGCTTCGGTGTACGAACGCCCATGCAGTGGAACATGAATTTAAATGCAGGTTTCTCAACTGCTAATCCGCAAAAGTTACATTTACCTGTTATCACTGATCCAGTTTATCGATACGAATCTGTTAACGTTGCCACACAAGAAGAAAACACTTCATCACTTATTTGGTGGATGAAGCAAGTAATGGCTATGCGTAAGCGACTCAATGTTTTTGGAAGAGGTAGCATGAAATTTATTGAGTCTTCTAATGCAAAGGTTTTATGTTTTGCACGCAGCCACGAAAAGCAAACAGTGATTGTAGTTGCCAATCTTTCACAATTCTCTCAATACACGACTTTAAAGTTAACAGATTACAAAGACTGTGATGTAACAGAAGTGTTCAGCCAGAATCGTTTTATGAATGTAGGTGAAGGTGAATATGCCTTAACCATAGGACCGTATGGTTATTTCTGGTTGCAAGTTGATGCCGCAGAAAAATTAAAAACAGGAGAGACACAAGCTGATTTGTATTTTCACAAAACAGATATAAGTTGGGATAGATTGTTGACCAACTATAATGAATTGAGAGTTTTCGAGCGCAAAGTATTCCCCGGTTTTATGCGCAAATGCAGATGGTTTGGTGGCAAAGCAAAAGTTGTAACAAAAGTAAGCGTTAACAGAATTATTCCTGTTAAGGTCGATGGCGTAACTTATTATTTTGTTGTTGTAGAAGTTAGTTATGCACAGCGATTACCTGAATTATATTTTATTCCACTTTCATTTGCACCTGCAGATAATGTTGTTGAACAATTTGATTTTACGCCACAAAGTGTTTTGTGCAGGGTAGAAATACAAGGAAAACCAGGCTTTGTTATCGATGCAAGCTACGACAAAGCATTCAGAAGTTTTCTATTTGCCAGTATGGAGAAAGGATTTAAAGTAAAGAGTGAAGAAGGAGTTTTAGAATTTAACAACAGTGTATATGCTAAATTAAGTTCTAAGAACGGAATAGATTCAAAAATTTTAAAATCTGATCAAAGTAACACAGCTATTATTTTCAATGACGAGTATTTCTTTAAGTTTTATAGAAAAATTGAAAATGAAATCAATCCGGATCTAGAAATTTTGCGCTTCTTATCCGAAAGCACAAGTTTTTCTAATTCACCTCGCTACTCAGGTAGCGTAGAATTTAAAGACAATACTGGAAAAGTGATGGTGTTTGGTCTTTTGCAAGTAAAAGTTGAAAACCAAGGAGAAGCATGGGGTATGGCTGTAGATTCAGTAGGACGATTTTTTGATCGCGTGATGGCAAAAGCCAAAAATGAAAAACTTCCTCGCTTAATCAACAAAGCAGCTATTAAATTTGAAGAAGCACCTGAGTTGATACAAGAATTTATCGGCCGTGGTTTTTACGAACGTGTAGTGCGTTTAGGTCATCGAACTGCCGAAATGCATTTAGCGTTGGCATCCGATAACCAAGATCCTGCATTTGCTCCTGAATCTTTTAATGCCAATTACCAACGGTCACTATATGCTTCGCTTCGTAAATTAGTTCGCGACAGACTTAACCTGTTAGAGCAATCGATACATAAATTAGATGACAATACTAAAAAGTTAGCAAAGAAAGTTTTGGATTCGGAAGACACCATCCTTACTTGTTTCAAGGAAATTTATGAAATAAAAATCGATGCTATCAAAACAAGAATTCATGGAGATTATCATCTAGGCCAAGTATTGTTTACAGGTAAAGACTTTGTCATCATCGATTTTGAAGGAGAACCGGGTTTTTCATTCAGCGAGAGAAGATTGAAAAAAAATCCATTTAAAGATGTAGCCGGAATGATGCGTTCATTCCACTATGCAGCGTTTGGAAAAATTTTGCTTAACGAAAATTACCGCGATCGTGACTTAGAATTTTTAGAAGCTTGGGCCGAACAATGGCAACATTATGTAAGTAGATTTTATCTTGGTGCCTATATGGATCGCATGGGAATGGGGGCAGAGTTGACAGAAGAATACGATACATTGATACGCACCTTCTTAATTGAGAAAGCGATATATGAATTGGGTTACGAATTAAATGGTCGCCCCGATTGGACGGTCATACCACTTCGCGGAATCGATTATTTGATTAATCGCTATGTAGGTGAAAAAGAAGAGAAATCAAAAAGAAAAAAATCCAAAGCTTAAGCCATGGCAAAGCAAAAAGAAGATACGAAAGAAAAAAGTTTTTCATTACTCAGCGAATTTGATATTCACCTGTTTAAAAATGGAAAGCATTTTAAGTTATATGAAAAGTTAGGTGCGCATGTTGTAACACACCAAGGACAAGTTGGTGTTTATTTTGCTGTTTGGGCACCCAATGCAAGAGAAGTTTCAGTAATCGGTAATTTTAATCATTGGGATAAAACACAGCATAAACTTTTTCCTCGTTGGGATGGCAGTGGCATTTGGGAAAACTTTTTCCCCAACATTAATAAAGGTGAGGTATATAAGTATCATATTATTTCTAATAATGGGGAACATTTAGAAAAGGCAGATCCATTTGCGCGTTACGCAGAAATTCCCCCAAAAACAGCTTCTATTATTTGGGATGAAGAATACAATTGGAAAGATACACCATGGTTGAATAAACGCATGGAAAGCAAATCAAATCCAAAACCATATTCTGTTTATGAAGTTCATATGGGTTCGTGGAAAAGAAAGGTGGAAGAAGGCAACAGAAGTTTGTCTTACCAAGAGTTAGCAACTGATTTGGTTCAGTATGTGAAAGATGCCGGATTTACACATGTAGAATTTTTACCTGTAATGGAGCATCCATTCTTTGGATCATGGGGTTATCAGGTTACAGGATACTTTGCGCCAACTTCTCGTTTTGGAAATCCTGAAGAATTTAAATTTCTAGTAGATGCTTTCCATCAGGCAGAAGTCGGAGTTATACTCGATTGGGTTCCGTCTCATTTCCCTGGTGATGCTCACGGCTTGTATTATTTCGATGGAACACATTTGTATGAACATGCCGATCCGCGTAAAGGTTTTCATCCAGATTGGAAAAGTTATATTTTCAATTATGGCAGAAACGAAGTAAGATCTTTTCTAATCAGCAATGCAGTGTTTTGGATTGAACAATTTCACATTGATGGTTTGCGTGTTGATGCTGTAGCCAGTATGTTGTATTTAGATTACTCTCGCAAAGCAGGCGAGTGGATACCCAATCAATATGGAGGAAGAGAAAATTTAGAAGCAATTTCCTTTTTAAAGGAACTCAACGAAGTCGTATATGGAGAGTTTCCTGATGTAATTACGATAGCAGAAGAATCAACAGCCTGGCCGGGTGTTTCTCGTCCCACTTATTTAGGTGGCTTAGGTTTCGGACAAAAATGGATGATGGGTTGGATGCACGATACATTGCATTTCTTTAAAGAAGATCCTGTGCATCGTAAATACCACATGAATGAAATTACGTTCAGCATCATGTACGCGTTTACCGAAAACTTTATGTTGCCTTTATCGCATGATGAAGTTGTTCATGGTAAAGGACCGCTGATGGGCCGAATGCAAGGAGATGAGTGGAAACGTTTTGCCAATCTTCGTTTGTTATATGGTTATATGTTTACACATCCTGGCACAAAATTGCTGTTCATGGGTGGTGAGTTCGGACAAACATCTGAATGGAAACATGATATCAGTCTGGATTGGCATTTATTAGATTATCATTTCCATCAAGGCATATTCAGATTGATGCAAGATTTGAATCACTTGTATAAAACAGAAAAAGCTTTGTATCAATTTGCATTTGAAGAAAGAGGATTTGAATGGGTAGATTACAGTGATAGAGAAAATTCTGTCATGATTTATATGCGCAAAGCAGAAAACCCTGACGATTCTTTATTGGTGATTTGTAACTTCACACCGGAGGTAAGACATAATTATAGAATAGGAGTAAACACACGCGGCATTTGGAAAGAAATCTTCAATACAGATAATTTGAAATACGGAGGTAGTGGTTTTCTTAACCAAGCATCTTTATCCACCAGCCCAGTAAGATACCACGGCAGGGATTATTCAATTTCATTATCTTTGCCACCTTTAGCCATCTCCATCATCAAACTTGAAAGAGAGTTAAAAGAGTTTGAACTAGGATCTTGATAGTTTTTGGAGATTAAATTGAAAGAGCATTTTGGAAAAGTACATTTGCATACACGGACATTTTTATCAGCCACCGCGCGAAAACGCATGGTTAGAAGTAATTGAAGTACAAGATTCTGCCCATCCCTTTCACGATTGGAATGAAAGAATAACGGCAGAGTGTTATGCGCCAAATGCAGCGTCTAGAATTTTAAATGATAAAGGTGTTATCAAAAACATCATCAATAACTATTCTAAAATCAGTTTTAATTTTGGTGCTACTTTGCTTTCGTGGATGGAAACCTATGATCCTGAAACGTATGAGGCTATACTAGAAGCAGATGAAGCATCTAAGAAAAATTTTTCAGGTCATGGTTCTGCTATTGCGCAAGTGTATAATCACATCATCATGCCTTTGGCAAACAAGCGCGACAAAGAAACACAAATCATCTGGGGTATTCGAGATTTCGAATTTCGTTTCAAAAGAAAACCGGAAGGAATTTGGTTGGCAGAAACAGCAGTTGATTTAGAAACACTGGATTTACTTGTCGATCATGAAATCAAATTTACCATTCTTGCGCCACGCCAAGCAAAAGCTGTTCGTAAGGAAGGTGAAGCAGAATATAAAAAGTTAGAAGCAGGTATCAACACAAAAAAAGCTTATTGGGTTGAATTACCATCTGGAAGAAAAATAGCTGTATTTTTTTATGATGGCGATATCGCACAAGGTGTTGCTTTTAACGGTCTGCTAAATGACGGACTTAAGTTTGCAAACAGTTTAACTCAATCTTTCGATTTATCTGATGCAGAACCACAGATTGTTAATATAGCAACAGATGGCGAAACATACGGTCATCATCACAAACATGGTGAGATGGCGTTGGCTTACTGTTTAGACTTTATTGAGAGAAGTACATCGTGCGAGTTAACCAATTATGCTGAGTATCTGAGCAAACATCAACCTACACAATACGCACAAATTCATGATAATAGTTCATGGAGTTGCGTACATGGAGTAGAACGTTGGCGCAGCAATTGTGGTTGTAATACAGGAGGCAGATCAGATTGGAACCAAGAGTGGCGTAAACCTTTGCGAGAAAGTTTAGATTGGTTGCGAAACGAGTTAACTCAAATTTATTTTCAAAAAGGAAAAGAATATTTCAAAGACCCGGAGGCAGCCCGCAATGATTATATCAAAATCATTTTGAAAAGAAATGATGAGACCATCAAAAAGTTTTTAAAAGAATATGGTGTGCAAGATGTAGATCAGAGTAAGATTTTGCGCTTGCTCGAAATGCAAAGACATGCCATGTTGATGTTTACCAGTTGTGGTTGGTTCTTCGATGAAGTTTCAGGAATAGAGACAACTCAAATTATGCAATATGCTTGCCGAGCCATGCAGTTGGTTAGCCAGATTGCAGAACGTGATTTAGAGGAAGAATTTTTAAGTAGATTATCATTGGCCCAAAGTAATATAAAGGCTTATGGTGATGCTACTCAAGTTTATAAGAGATTTGTTTTGCCTGCAAAAACCAACTTACAAAGAGTAGGTATGCATTATGCAGTTGCAAGTATATTCGAAGATGATCCTGATGCATTTCCTGTTTTCAATTATAATACTTCGAACGAAGTTTTTGTAAAGAAAGAAGCAGGAGAACAAAAGTTAGTATTGGGAGTTACCAAAGTAAAATCAATCGTAACCCGCTCGGAAAAGAAATTTGCTTTTGCAGTAATTTATATGGGTAAGCATAACATCATCGGTAATATTTCTATCGATATGGAAGAAGATCGCTTTGCCAGTATGCAGGTTCGTATGGTAAAAGCTTTTGAAGAAAGCAGGCTGGGAGAGGTAATTGGATTGATGCAGCAATATTTTGGTCCTGAAAAATACACCATCTGGCAATTGTTTCAAGATGAAAAGAGAAAAGTATTCAGTCAGATTACGCAACAAAGTATGAGCGATTTGGAAGATTCGCTTCGTAAAATTTACAACAGAGATTATCCTTTAGTGACGGCTCTAGCCAATAATGAAATTCCAATTCCAAATGCTTATCGAACCACGTTCGAGTATATATTAAATGCTGATTTGCTAAAATGCTTTAGCGAGAAAATTAACATAAAGGAATTTGAAAGAATAACCGGAGAGATTGCCAAATGGGACTTAAAAATTGAAGATCCTCGAAAAGTAGAACAATTGGCCGGCATCAGTATTTTAAAAGAACTAAACCTCATCGGTTCTGAAAGACACAATGTTAAAAGAATTGAAAGGTTAAATCGATTATTTCCTTTATTAAAGAAATTTAAAATACAGCCAGATTTAAATCGAAGCCAAAATCTTTACTTCGAAATTTCAAAGAGTTTGATAGGTGAAGAAGGTTATGTACAAGAATGGTTGAAACAGTTTAATTTATTAGGCGATCACTTAGGTGTTAAAGTAGAACTAACGCGATAGACATGAGTAAATCGAAAAAGCTTTTTTTAACCGGAGTTTTTTTGTTCGTGCTAGGCATGGCTTATTTTAGTTACGATGTAAGCAAACGAACAACTTTTCCGGGTTCTAAACCTCAGTTGCAGGAAAGAATCAAAGAAAAGTTCTTAGATAAGGATTCTGTCCAAACAGACACATTAAAAATTAAGCCCTAGCTTGTATTTAATGGCTTTTTTTCTACATTTACATCGATTAAAGCCAACTATAGACAAAATGCCTCCACTGTCGTGTACTCTTGGGGGCATTTGTTTTTTCTAGAAGTTCAATTTATCCCCCATAATCTGCTTTTAGACCTACATTTTTTCACCTAAGCGAAAGCAATAATAGAATATCATTTAACGTTCATACTTTAGTTGTAGGATTAAAGCCAACTATAGACAGGGACTTTCCCCGGGGGTAGACGACCTCCGGGGATTTTCTATTTTAGGCGTATGCTTGCCGCAATTCATCGAAATCCTATTTTTGTGCTTTTAATTTGAATTGTTACTCACGTCTATCATTCTTTATTTAGCTGGAACTATTGCTATTGGTTTCTGGGCATCCCGAAAAGTAAAAGGTTCGGGTGATTTTTTACTTGCTGGTCGTTCTCTCCCCATTGTTTTATCTACTGCTGCCTTGTTCGCCACTTGGTTTGGTTCCGAAACTGTTTTTGGTGCTTCTTCTCGTTTTTTGGAAGGAGGATTATTCGCTGTTATAGAAGATCCGTTCGGAGCTGCCCTTTGTCTTTTTCTTTTTGGCTATTTTTTTGCGCGCAAGTTGTATAACATGAATTTATTAACACTGGGTGATTTATTTAAAGTACGGTACGGACGAAGAATAGAAATCATTGCGAGTTTTTTTATGGTACCTGCTTACTTTGGCTATACTGCAGGTCAGCTTGTCGCTTTGGGATTAATATCTAATGTCGTGATGGGAATTCCGGTTTGGCAAGGGGTAGTGATCAGTGCTATCGCTGTAACATTATATACCTACGTTGGTGGTATGTGGGCCATTTCAATTACAGACTTTATACAAAGTATCATCATCGTTTTAGGACTGATCATTTTGTTAGTGGTATTATTATCTAAAACAGGAGGCTTATCTGTTGTTTTAAATGAAGTACCATCCGGAACTTTTCGGTTTTTTCCCGAAGGAAACGCTCATCACATCATTCATTGGGTTTGTGCGTGGTCAGTATTGGGGTTGGGTTCAATTCCCTCGCAAGATGTATTCCAGCGAACGATGTCCTCCGGCTCTGCAAATGTAGCTGAGCGCTCTTGTTACTACGCTGCCATTTTGTATTTAACAATAGCCATGTTGCCTTTATGTATCAGTTTATGTGTGAAACATCTTTATCCCGATGAGATAAATGGCGATACACAAACTGTTTTGTTAAATATGGTGATTCAACACACACCACTTTGGGTTCAGATTTTATTTTTTGGTTCCTTATTATCTGCTATCATGAGTACAACTAGTTCTTCCATGTTAGCACCCGCGGCTTTGGTAAGCGAGAATATTATCAAACCATTAACCAATAACCGCTTTACTGATAAAACTTTATTGTTGACAACTAGATTATCACTATTAGTTTTTAGTGCTATTGCTTGTGTAATGGCATGTTTAAATTCAAACATCTATGAGTTAGTAGGAGGGTCGTCCATCTTGAGTTTAGTTTCATTATTTGTACCTATGGTAGCCGCTTTGTATTGGAAGAAACCAACTCCTTTTGGTGCGTTACTTTCAATGGTTAGCGGTTTAAGTACTTGGATTTATCTTGAAATATTTCCTACTTCTTTGCCTTCCATGTTTTATGCTACGTTACTAAGTTTAGTAGGAATGATACTTGGCAATTATTTGTCATCCTACAAATTACTTCGTCAACTATAAAAAGTAATTGGGTAAGGTTGAATCTCAATCAACCTATTATCGATAATAAAAGATTTATTTCTACTCAATAACCCCTCGCTGCATCATCTCCTCTTAAGTCTGCGCCACCTTCTAACTTTCCATTCGGTAAAATTAAAATAGCGTCAACGCGACCAATTGGACCTCTTGCTTTAAAAGTATGCCCCATTTTTGCTAAGGCAAGGCTATCTTTTTCTTTCAACGCTTTTTCTTCAACAAACACAACATCGGGTGCCCACTGAGAATGAAAACGTTTAGCATTGACTGCCGCTTGCATACCCATTTCGTGGTCGATTACATTTAAAATAGTTTGATAAACTGAAGTAATGATAGTAGTTCCACCAGGTGTACCCACTACTAATTTTAATTTTCCGTCTTTCTCAACAATAGTGGGTGTCATCGAACTTAACATTCTTTTATTGGGTTCAATTTTATTTGCCTCTCCACCAACGGCTCCATACATGTTCGGAGTGCCCGGCTTTGCACTGAAATCATCCATTTCATTATTCAATAAAAATCCTGCTCCTGCTACTACTACAGCCGAGCCATAACCACCGTTTAAAGTAGTAGTAACTGCAACTGCATTTCCTTGCGCATCTACTATGCTTAAATGTGTTGTTTGCTCACTTTCCTTCATTGTTAAGTTGCCGTGTTGTATAGCTGAACTTAAACTTGCTTTAGATGGATTAAAAGATTTCATTCTTTCGGTCATGTATTTTTTATCAATTAACTGTTCTACCGGAACGCTTACAAAATCTGGATCACCTAAATAATAGGCTCTATCTGCATAAGCTCTTCTTTCAGCTTCAATCATGATATGCGCAGTTGCTTGTGTATTCCAACCCAATTGTTTTACCGAAAAATTTTCAGTTGCGTGCAATAACTGAAACAAAGCAATGCCACCACTTGAGGGAGGAGGCATTGAAATAATAGTATGATCACGGTACGTTGTTTTGATAGGATTTCGCCACGTAGCTTGATAGTTAGATAGGTCTTCGGCTGTTATCAATCCTTTACCACGTTGCATTTCCTCGGTAATTAATTGAGCAGTTTCACCTTTGTAAAAACCTTCTCTTTTATTATCTCTAATTCTGATTAACGTTTGTGCTAAATCTTTGTAATAGATGGTATCTCCTTCGTTCCACTTGGTCTTTATCATGTTTTCAGGCATGATGGTATTATATTGTTGTAATTCTGCTTGTAGCTCATTTAATCCTTCTGCTTCTTTCTTAGTTAAAGTAAAACCATTTGATGCTAAATCGATTGAAGGTTGTACTAAATCTGCCCAAGGCAACGAACCATATTTTTCATGTGCAGCAACTAAGCCAGCAACTGTGCCTGGCACACCAGCAGCCAAATGACCGTATCGGCTTAAATTTTCTATCACTTCTCCGGTTTCTCCTACATACATATTGGTAGTAGCAGCAGCTGGAGCTTTCTCGCGGTAATCCAATGCTTGTGCAGAGCCATCTTGCATACGAACTAACATAAAACCACCGCCACCTAAATTACCGGCAACAGGATAAACAACAGCCAAAGCAAACTGCGTTGCAATGGCAGCATCTATGGCATTGCCACCTTTCTTGAGAATATGAATGCCAACATCAGATGCGAGTGGGTGCGCGGAAACAACCATTGCGGAGTCAGCCATTAATCCTTGAACGCTTTCTGACTTAGAAGTACAGGAAGCGATACTGATGATTAAAAGAAGAAATAGTCCATTAAACCGATAAAACTTGGTTAAGTGGTAATTAAAGATGTAATTCATATTCATTTGCTTCGGGTATCATGAATGTTAGAAAAGAAAAAGCAGCTAAACTAAAAGTACACATTTTAGATCAAACCCTTAAAGCTGTAGGTGTAAAATCCTTTTCTGAGTTATATGTTGATGAACTTTG
Organism: Cyclobacteriaceae bacterium; assembly: GCA_027533395.1. Lineage (GTDB taxonomy): Bacteria > Bacteroidota > Bacteroidia > Cytophagales > Cyclobacteriaceae > Chryseotalea. The sequence continues at coordinate 6,706 of JAPZUF010000035.1, read as the reverse complement.
CAAGAAAGTGAAGATTTCTAAAGTTACTTTCTTCAAGTACTTTCCGCAGAAGGAAGATTTGCTATTATACTATTTTCGCATCTGGTGTTTACATCGGTCAGTAGAGTTAAAGCAAAAACCAAAAGAAGGATTACAAGGCATCTATTATTTCTTCGAGAAGATGGCCGAAGAAATGGAGACTAGACCAGGAGTCTTATTAAGTTTGATCGCTTATTTAGCCGACATGGGTCGCTCTATTAAACCTTTTCCGGTTAAACCGGAAGAAAAGAAATTATTGTATCCTGATGAACCTAATATTAATGCGATAGAAATTCAATCTATAGAACAGTTGTTAGAAAGATTTATTCTTGAAGCTATACTCAAAAAAGAAATAACTAAAACAACCGCTACACGCGACATCGCTAATTTGATTACTGCCAATTTATGGGGATGTATTTTGATTTGCCACACGGCACAACTGGCACCACCTAAAATCTTTTTTAAGCGCTATCTCGATTGGACACTTAACGGAATTTGTTAGCCTATTTTACTACTCTTACTTTTTTAACGCCTTGTTTTTCTGGTCTGAACCATAAACGTCCAATGCGCCACTTCTTTTTATAAGTATGTTTTTTATACCACGTGTGATGATAGCGCGGTTTCACCATTACTTCTTTATCATGGCGGCAGGCAACACCAGCCAAAGAAGTTACTATGATTAAAGATATGAGGATGATTCTTTGCATCACATGGTAAAATTAAACTTAATCTTGATAAACTGATAATATAGGTGTATGCTTTCATTTTTGTCGGCTGGCATACAAAGCAATTGATTATGAGAACGAGCTTAAAAAACTTTCGTTTGATTGTGTAAAAAGAACAATGAAAAAGAATTTGATTTTGCTGCTATTGCTGATAACCTTTTCGGCACAAGCTCAAAAAACCAATACGTACTTCAGCACTAAAAATGGTGCAGTAGATGGTTATGATGTGGTTGCTTATTTTACCAACCAAAAGCCAGTAAAAGGAAGTGAGACCCATCAATACAAATGGCAAGGAGCAACTTGGAAATTTGCCAACACAGAACATTTGAATTTATTCAAAAGCAATCCCGAGAAATATGCTCCAGCTTTTGGAGGCTATTGTGCATATGGTGTATCGAAAGGGTATAAGGTGAAAATTGAACCGGAGGCTTGGGCTATTGTCAATAATAAACTTTATCTGAATTACGATTTATCAGTTAGGGAAATTTGGCAAAAAGATAAAGAAGGATACATTAAAGAAGCAGATAAAAACTGGATAAAATTGAAAGAACAATAACAAAAAAGGCGACAGGTATTTGCATAAACGAAACAGAGAACTATCTTTGCACTCCATTTTAAATGGTCCGGTAGTTCAGCTGGTTAGAATGCCTGCCTGTCACGCAGGAGGTCGCGGGTTCGAGTCCCGTCCGGACCGCTGAAGGGGATAATTCTATTTCAAAAGGAGTTATCCCTTTTCTTTTTTCATCACAATTATTTGATGCTGAGGAATTTAGTTCGAAAAACATATTTATTCTTCGAGTTCGATACTCCTTTTTTTTGATATCGTAATCAACACCCTCTGGAAAGATTAAAAATTGAAGGTCTCTTTTAGTCTCGTTATCACCATTTTTGTACAATTCAGTCAGATTTTCAGCTATTTTTAATCCTAAATCAACATAATCTTCTAAGTTCGATAAGTCATTTGTATAACTATAGATAATACTCTCGCAATTTGTCTTTTCTGATTCGTATGCCTTCATTAGTTGACTGAAATGAGGCTCTTCAATTGTATCCTTTATGTATCTTTCCTCTAGAAGTTTTTCAATTTTAAATTCGATTTTCTTTAAATTCTCTTTGGCTTCTCTCGTTTGAGTAATTACAATTTGATTCATTTTTTTGAAAGTGATTATCAGCTGTTCTTTAAGCACTGATTTAATCTCGGCTTCAACTTTGTATTTACTTAAAAGGTTTAGGAATTCATCTTCAAGCTTTTCTCTTCTAATATTGAAAGGTGGTGGCCCATAATTTGTTTTATAATATCCATAAACTTTAGTGCCTGATAATGTTTTTTTTTGGCGATTGTAACCTGTCAAGGTTATACCTGTTGAGCTTTCGTGAATGAAGCCATTTAGAAAAAATAATGAGCTTCTTGATTCTAAAGGGTTACGTTTGTTTATAAGACCATTAGCCTTAATAAAGATATCTTCACTGACTAATGCCTCATGTTGCCCCTTTTTAATTTCTCCTTCTAATAACTTATGATTTATATAACCTACATAGAAAAAGTTATTAAAAATTCGGTATAGTTTATTTGGTTTAATTATTAATCCAAGTTGTTTTAACCTAAAGCAAATTTCTTGATTACCTACTCCATTTGCTTTAAGTTCAAATGCAATTTGAATGAGTTTGCCATTTTTATCAATTTCCAGTTTTCTGCTCCCATCTTTTCCCGTTATGTAAGAATAACCTTTGGGTGCACGTCCAATTAATAATCCTAGAGATAGCCTTTTTCTCATACCGATAATGGCCTTTTCACGTCTAAGATCATTTTCTAATTTAGAGGTTGCAAGCATTATTGTATCGATAAAATCGCCATGATAACCATCATCGTGTGGGTTGTTAACTGCAATGACACTAATATTATATTTTGATTTTAATTCGTACCTTTGAGGATCACCTCCTTCTGATCTACTGAATCTATCAATAGAGGATACGATTATAAATGATACTTTGTTTGAAGGTTTTTTCACAAAATCAAGCATCATCTTATAGTTCTTTCTATCATCATTTTTTGCCGACTCGTATGTGCCTCCAAAAATTTTAAGAACATTAAGTTTTCTTGAAGCGCAGAAACTTTGACAAGACTCTAATTGAGTAGTTAGGCTAAATCGTGTCTCTTGTTTTTTACTTGAGACACGTGTGTAGATTACACAATTGGGATAAGTTGACTTTTGATTCTCCTCAACTTTCTTAATTAAGGTACTAACGATTTCTTTAAAATTTTTCATAATAGTTATTTTTTGTTTTTGAATTGCCGGTAGATAATTTTTGAGAATATTTCAAGAGCATCTGCAATTTCTTTAGCTTGGTTAATAGCTGAGTCTTTACTTTTTTCTGGATATTTTGTGAGTAACAATTTCTTAATTAATGATTCTATTTTTTTCACCGCTTGATTTAATACAATTAGATAAATGCCCTTATAAAAATTGTTTTTAATACCAGATTGAGATTTCACTAGACTTGACCATCTCTTTTCGCGCCAACATTATCATGTTAAGTTATTTGGAGGTTTAGATTTGATTTAACAATGTAAATAGTTCATTACCAAGGCAGCAAGTGGTCATTTGAGTGTAAAAATCATATTCATCAAAAGCAAAATTTGGTGATAAACGGCTTACGAAATAAAGTGGTCAGTGTTCACTTAATATCCATTCATTTCTTTTAGGTAGTTTAAAACCAAATTAATCAACATATAGGTAAATATATTATTTATTACGATATAATATTTTAAATATCCATTATAATTTATAATATTGATTCATATTTGAAACCGAACAAACTTATGAATCATGCGACAAGAAAGGCTAAAAAGCCAAAGAATGACACTTTTACTATTGGTTCCAGAATAAAAACAATTAGAAAAAAAGCAGGACTAACGATGGTAGAATTAAGAGAAAAAACAGGAATTGCTCAATCTACTATTTCTGCCTACGAACAAAACAAAATCGTCCCTAATGCAAAAGCTATTCTTGCATTAGCTAAGGCTTTAAATGTTGACTTTAATCACATTCTTGGGGACTCTATTGAGCCAAATGTAATTAGCGATAAGGATTTACTAGAAAGATACCATTTACTACCAAATTCACTTAAAATTTTGATAACCCAGATATTCGAATTGACTGATGCCTGGATGAAAATTGATAATCTGGTAAATCAAGGAAAAGCGAAGTTGTTAAAAGATTCAAAATTGAGTCTATCAAGCATTTAACTTGTAATGACAATATTATTAGGCTTGACCATCTTTCTTTGCACTTCCATGACCATTATTGGTTATTTGGAGGAATAGATTTATTATAAAAGTACAATTGCTTCATAAACAAAGTATGAATGCTCAGTTTAGTTTGGAAACTGTTGATATTACATGCAAAATTTGGTGACCATAGGCTTAAGAATAATTGTAATCATTTCACTCGGAATTTCAAAAAGCCGAGTATACTTGAGTAAACACACTTAAGCCTTCCTTTTCTTTAGAATTTATCATAATTTGAATTTCATGAAATTTGCTTTTAGAATATTTGTATGTACCATGGAGTTATAATATATTAATGGAAATTTTAGCTTTTTTAATCAGTAAGTTAACTCGTTGCTGTCAGGTATTTTTAAAGATTGCAATACGGAGATTTGTGACTGAGGTGCCGGAGGTTTATAAATCATTGAATTAATAGAAAGTTTATGATTAACAATTTCATTCTATTTCATTTTTTGAACAAGAAGCTATTTTTTGAATGTATTAAATCTAATTTAAGTATCCGTGTAATTGTTTACACGGTTCTGATAAAAGGAATATATCAGCAATACTGATACATAATTGTTGTGGGCCATTTTCGGACAGACAAGTTGACGATATGGAAATAAAACGAATTGGATTTGCTAACCTCAGACAGTCTTACGTGACTGTTAAAGACTTTGTTGAGTCAGAAACGGGTGAGACAATTACATCCTTGGACACAAAAATTGCCGAAGACTTGGGACTTTGGGGTGACGACAATTGGGACTTGCTAACAAAGTTTGTTACCAAATTCAATTTGGACACACAGGCCTTTGAATACGACAAACATTTTGAGTCGGAAGGAGAAATATTCAATTCAGGCGCAATCCTGCTGACAATTTTATCTGCGATATTTCTTGCACCACTAAAGCTAATTGAGCTTTTAAGCTTTAATAGAATTGACTTTGGACTCAAACTTTTTCGACCAGGCAGAGAGAAGCGGCCACTTGATCTTTCATTTCGCGACATGGTGACGTGGTACATCGAGGGACAATTCAAATTGAGCACAGAAATAAAGTATCAATAGAAAAACGGCCCACAACAAAAGCTATAAGTCATGGCGGCACGGTTGACATTTAATTTTTATATTTTGGTGTGCCCCCACGCCTTATAGCAAAACGTTAGCAGTAATTTGGCCAAATAATTTTGTGTAAGGTCAAGTGATTTTGTCAATTAGAAAAAATTAAAACTCCGCACTTCATTAGTTCATTTCAAGTTTTGATAGTTGTGGAAAACATGAATCAAAGTTTGTACAAATCAAAATGCATTTTAAAAGTTAAAATCGTTAAAACTATAAGTAACCTTAGTTTTAGCATTTGGCACTTGCCATAGCTTTATAATTTTGATTTGAATGATTAGTGAAAAGCTATGGCAAGAGCCAAACGCGCTACTTTAATAAAACATTAGTTTGAAATTGTTTTATTACAAAGTTTTGCGCGAAACAATGTCATTTGTAATCAAATTTATAATTGCATTGAAATACATTCTTTTATTGAAAAGTTCTTTTAAAAATCAATTGCTAAAAAGTCCGCACACACATTGCAATTGTTAAACTTCAATTTTTAGTCTGGCAATGCGTGTGCTTCGTTCAGTAAAATGACTTAGTTGAGATTTTTAGTTAAGGTTTACTTTAAAGAAATTTTAAAAGTTTAAGTGAGTGGATAAATATTTCGTGGCCAAACAACTGCTAACAACAGCTATTTGCTATGGCTTTTAGTTTTGGCAATTGAAGAAGAAATAGATAATTTTAGTTTTACAAACTGCGAACGTGTCGAGCATTTCAAGCTACAAAAGCCACAACAAATAGCTTTGACCGTTGGCAGTAATGTTGTGAAACTAAATAGAAAATATGATTTATTATGACAGGAATAGTCCACTATGAAACATTTTTACTGACTGGTATACTATTAAACTTGACACCAGGAAATGATACAATCTTTATACTGACAAAAAGTATTGGGCAAGGAAAAAAGGCTGGAATTATCTCAGCATTAGGTATTGGGACAGGTAACATTGTTCACACGCTTTTAGCTGCATTTGGACTTTCTCTTATTATTGCAAAGTCAATATTACTCTTCAATATTATCAAATTTACAGGAGCTGCCTATTTATTATATATCGGTTTTAAAATGCTTACTGACAAGTCGCAACTTAAAACAGATAATGTTATTTCAAGTAGTTCTGCGGATTATTGGAAAATATACCTAGACGGAATTTTCACAAATGTTTTAAATCCCAAAGTAGCTTTATTTTATATCGCATTTCTGCCTCAATTTATAGACCCGACTTTAAAGGATACTATTTTTCCATTTCTTACATTAGGCACAACTTTTATTGCGACAGGAACAATTTGGTGTTTGATATTGGCAACTTTTGCATCTGCAATTTTTAGTAAATTGAAGACTAACAAAAAAGTATCAACTTGGATAAATAAGATTTGTGGACTAACAATGATTGGACTTGGAATAAAAGTAGCCTTATCTGACCGAGATTAAAAACACTACTGCCAACAAAAGTAGCTGTTGCACAACTGCTCATTAGAAAAACTAAAGTTTGATTTAGCTGTCAAAATACTTTTGTGGATAACTAAGTTGATAACTTGATCAACAGCCTGAAATTTTACTTTTAGATTCGGTAAATAGAAAAATAACGTTCA